>CAVSCN010000034.1:0-136559 GCA_963726425.1 uncultured Actinomycetota bacterium
CGATGCAGGAGCTGGATGGTGGCGACGGGGTCGCCGAGGAAGTCCCGGGCGGCGAGGATGACCAGGTCGGTAGCGCCGCGGTCGGGGTTTTGGACGAAGGTCAGGACGTAGCCGTCGTCTTCGGCCGCGTCGGGGGCGGCGGGGGCGAACACGGCCTCGCCGACGGTGTGGTCGCGGCCGAACTCGCGGGCCTGGACGGCACCGGCGGTCAGGTCGTGGCGCAAGATCGCGTTGGCGAACGCGTCGTCGGAGAAGTCACCGGACACGGTGATCGCGCGGTTGACGTCGCCGATCACGGCGCTATACCCGTAGCGGTGCGGGCGGGAGATGATCCGGTCGTCGACCCGCGGGAACTCCTGCCCGCGGTCGTCGAGGCGCTGCTGGGTCACCGTCGCGGCGGCCGGGTCGATGGTCCACCGGTCCAGGGTGACTGGCCCGTGCGCGGCCCACAGGGTGGACACGTCGAACGACTCGTTGTACTGGCACAGGTCGACGACGACCCGGCCCTGGTCGTCGTCGTAGGCGTTGAGGCAGTGGAATACCCAGCACGGGTCGACCCCGAACCAGCGCGCCGGCCCGGAGCCGTCGCGGGGCAGCAGCCCCACCCGCGCGGGATGGTCCGGGTTCCACACGTAGGGCAGCTCCCGGCCCGCCGCGACCGCGGTCAGGCTGAATGTGACCGGTAGGTCCAGCAGCACCACATAGGTCGCGGTCAGCGCGAAGTCATGCATCATCGGCCCGTCCGTGACCGGGATGTCAGTGGTCTGGCGGACCTGCCCGGCCGGGTCCACGATCACGTGCTGGACGTGGCCCCAGGCCCAGTAATACGCGATCGCGTGCAACTCCCCCGTCTGGTGATCGAGCTTGGTGTGCGCCGCGAACCCGCCCGGCAGCGTGCCGCCGAAATCACACGGCCCTACCGTGTCCAGCTCATAGGACAGCTCGTACGGCAGCGGCCCCGCCTCGACCGTCGCCAGCGTCCGGCCGCCGTGCCCGATGATGTGCGTGTTCGCGGCGAAGTCCATGTTCTCGTGCACCGGGCCGCCCGGCCAGTCCACGCCGCGGGCCGCCGCCACCGCCTTCGACCGCACCCACCGGTTGCGGTACCACTCCGCCTTCCCGTCCCGCAGCCGCACGCCGTGCACCATGCCCGCGCCCAGGAACCAGTGATAGTTCGGGTCATCCAGCCCCATCGGGTTCGGGCCGTTGCGCAGATACCGTCCCGCCAGCCCGGCCGGCACCGTCCCGCTGACCGGCAGATCGAACGCGGTGACCTCCTCGGTGACGGGCGCGAACGAACCCTGCACGAAACGACTGGCGTCAGACATCGGACTCCCTCGGTTAACTGACCATCTCGCGACCGCGATCAGATGCCAGTGAAAGCCAGCGCGACGCTGAGCGCAATACCGTTCGCGTCGCTCACATCGCGGTGGTCACCGCGTACAGGTGCCAGCTCTCGGCGGCTCCGGTTAGCCGGTGGCTGGCCCGGTCGGAGAAGTCGTATCCGGATCCGGCCAGCAGGTCCTTGACCGTGCGGGACACCAGGATCTCCCCCGGCTTCGCCAGCGCGGCCACCTCTTGCGCGATCCGGACCGCGGCAGCGGCTGTCTCGTCACCGCCGAGGGTCACCTCCCCGGTGTGTATACCGCAGCCGCGCAGTCCGCCGGCGGCCGCCGCGCAGCGGATTGCCTGGCCGGGAGTGCCGAAGGTGGCGAGGATGCCGGGACCGGAGTTCGCGAGCAGCCGTCCGCCGTGATCCTGCGCTGACTTCTCATGCGACGAAGGTGTATGCGCTCGGCATCAATCCCGCCGAGACGGCGCGACTACGTCGGCAATCGGAGGAGCTGACGCCCGAGGCCCTCGCGCTGCTGGACCGGCTCGGGCTGCGGCCGGGCCAGTCTGCCGCCGACCTGGGCTGCGGGCCGAGCGGGATCCTCGACCTGCTCTCCCGCGCGGTGTCGCCCGGCGGGCGCGTCGTCGGCGTGGACGCCGACCCCGGCCACGTCGTCGTGGCCAGGCAGCTCGCGGGCTCGCAGGACCTGCGGAACGTTGAGGTCATCGTCGCCGACGCGCGGAGCACTGGCCTGGAGTCCGATGCGTTCGACCTGGTGCACACCCGGACGCTCCTGGTCACTGTGCCTCAGCCGGCCGCCGTGGTCCGCGAGATGGTCCGGATCGGCAGGCCGGGCGGCTGGGTCGCCAGCCAGGAGCCGGACGCCGGCTGCTCGCTGTGCTACCCCGCGCTGCTCGCGTGGGACCGGATGCTCGACCTGTTCCAGGCGAGCTTCGGCCGGTCGGGTGCCGACTTGCGGATCGGGCGCCGGCTGACCGAGCTACTGCGGGACGCCGGACTGGAGGACGTCCAGCTGACCGTGCACGCGGGCAGCTACCCGGCCGGGCACTCGCGCCGGACCCTGATGCCGGACCTGGTCCGGAGCCTGCACCCCGCGATCCTCGAGCTCGGGCTGTCGGACGAGCGTGAGCTCGCCGACCTCGACACAGCCGTGCGCGCGCACCTGGCCGACCCGCGGACCGTCATGATTCCGCACCTGATGGTCGTCGCGTGGGGCCGCAAGCCGTCAGTCTGACCGCACGCCGGTCGTGGCTCGCGCATGATGGAGGGCAACCCGGCCCGCCGTCCGCGATCGAGGAGATGACCATGCCTGCGCTGCCCAAGCCACCCACCGCCAAGGGTCCGGCCGAGTGGTTCACCGGAGACGTCTGGATCGATAGCATCGCCCGCGGCGAAGAACCTTCCCGGATCCGGGTCAGCGCCGTGCACTTCAGCCCGTCCGCCCGCACCGCCTGGCACTCGCACGCCGTCGGCCAGACGTTGTATGTCACCGAGGGACGCGGCCTGGTGCAGTCCCTGGGCGGCGATATCACCGAGATCCGGCCGGGCGACATCGTGTACACGCCGGCTGACGAGGCGCACTGGCACGGGGCCGCGCCGGAGCACTTCATGACCCACCTGTCGATTACCGAAGCCCCCGATCCCGAGGATCCGCGCCCGGAAGCGGACTGGGGCGAGCAAGTCACCGACGCCGAGTACATGGGCACCTAACCCGCACCGCGCAACCCGCGCCGCGTCACCCGGCGGGGCCGACGATGCGACGCTTCATTCATTCCGGGGGTTTCCACTGGGACTTCGCGGCATTTGTACCGCCGGAATGAATGATAAGTAGGTCCCGGTCGGCGGCGCGGTTGACGGAGGGCGGCCGCTGCGCGGGCACAGTGACTGCCGCGCCGAATTGCGAGCGGCCGAGCACGACGATGCCGGCGACCGCCATCGCGGCCGCGCATAGCTGCACCGCCAGTCCGCCGGGCGAGCCGGCGAGCCGCTCGCCGAACACGGCCGTGCCGATCAGCACGCCGGACACTGGCTCGAGGGTGTCCATGATCGGCAGGCTCGTGCGCAGCGCGCCGGCCTGATACGCGCTGACCGCCAGCAGCACGCCGGCCGACGCCGAGCCCGAGCAGCGCCCACGGCTGCCAGTGCGCGAGGATCGAGGCAAACCCGCCGGATCGCAGCTCCGGCTGAAGCTCAGCGTCACCGCCGCCGTCATCCCGAACACGACTCCGGCCGCGACGGCCAGCAGCGCCGCCCGGTGCCCCGCCGCGCAGCACCGCGAGGATCGCGGCCACCCCGCGACCAGCGCCCACGACCACGAACGCCGTCAGCCAGTCTGCGGGCGGCGCATCCGAGCGCCCGGCGGCGGCGGCACGCTCGCGACGAACACCCCGACGCCGGCGGCCACGAGGGCGCAACCGGTCCACTCGCTGCCGGCCCATGCGCCGCCGTTCCCAGCCACGCGGCCACGGGCAGCGCGAACAGCAGATCGGTCGCGACCAGCGGGGCGACCAGCGCGAGCGGCCCGAAGGCGAGCGCCAGGCCCTGCAGGCCGTAGGCCGCCACCGCGAGCCCGATCCCGGCCAGCCACTGCCGGTTGCGGACCAGCCGGGACAGCAGCCGCAGCGGCGCCCGGCTGGGCTGCTGCCGGGCCTGATGATGCTGCAGCGCGACCCCGACCCCGAAGGCCGCGGCCGCGCCCAGCGCCCCGAGCACCGCGACAGCGGTGGATGCCGCCGTCACGGCGCCCGCGCCGTAGGCCGGTCCTCCTGCTCTGCTCGCTGCTGACGCTGCGGACCGGAGCCGGAGGGACCGCGCGGGTCGGTACCCGGCCGGCGAGGCTGCCCCCCCATGCCAGCCTCATGCCGCCGGGACGCGTGGCGAGGACGCGTCAGCATGATGCCGGCCGTGATCGCGGCGACTGCGAACACCGCCCACGGCACGACAACCATCAAGTCGCTCACTGTCACGTCCGCCATCCCTTGCTGCGGTCTACGGATACAGGCAGTTCACCTCACCGGCGTGCGAAATCGGTGCAGCCGGCGTGACGCTGGCGTGGAGCCTCCGGTCCGGAAGCTTCCCGGCTGGGCCGGCGGTGCCGGGATCGTCCGGCCGGGATCCGGCGGGCGGGGCCGCCGGGCCCGGTAGCGCCCGGCCAGCCGCCGGCTGATCTCGATCAGCGCGCTCAGCCCGATGGCGACCGCGAACGCGAGGACGAACCCCACCCACGGCTTGTCCTCGAACGCCTTGCCGCCGATGCGCCCGAGCCAGAAGGCGTAGCTGGCCCAGATCACCGCGGAGCACGCGGTGGCGAGGACGAAGCTGCGGCGGCTGTATCCCACGATGCCGCAGGTCAGGGTCACCGCGGTGCGCCCGCCGGGGATGAACCGGCACAGCAGGATCAGCCGGCCGCCGAAGCGGTTCAGCGTCCGCTCGGCCCAGGCCCGGCTGCGGACGCCCCGCTCACCGGAGAAGAATCGCCGCTCGGCGAACGGGCCGAACCGACGGCCGATCAGGTACGCGAGATTGTCGCCCGCGAACGCGCCGAACGCGGCCAGCGCCACGAGCAGGGCAATCCGCGGATCCGTGCTGCCCGCGGTGGCTACGCCGAGGCCGATCACGACCGTCTCGCTGGGCAGCAGCGGCAGGATGGCATCCAGGCACGGCAGCAGGAACGCCGCCAGGTAGGACAGCGGAGACGAGACCGCCAGGTCAAAGAGGCCAGGCATGGTGCAGATCTCCCCCTAAATCTGGACACGGGCTGGTCCCCTGTCAGCGGGCAGGCTCGCGGCGGGCCAGGACCCCCGGCCGCGGGCCGCTAGTCCCCCGGCGCTCCCGGCGCGATGCTTCAGCTCGTCGCCCCAGTACACGCCATCGGTGTGGAGATCGTGTGTAGCCGGAGCGGCAACGGGACGGCGGCTGGCGCCTAATGTCGCAATTAGCGCGCACAATAAGGACGCCCTTAATTTCGCCTAAATGCCGATAGCGGCTTGACTTCGAAATGGATCCTCTGTTGATTCGAGGGCATGGACAACAATGACGTTCCTGCCCGCAAGAGCCCCAGCCGCCGTACGTTCCTGTCTGCGTCAGCAGCCACCGCAGTCGTCGCGCCCATCGTCTCCCAGGCAGACGACGGCCCATGCAGCAGTCGACCTCGGCCCGGTCTGCGAGCGGCCCGCGGAAGATCGATCCTGACCTGCGCAAGATGCTCAAGGCAGATCGACCCGAACCGGATCAAGACCATCATCACGACCCTCGCCGGGTTCGGCACCAGGCACACCGCGTCGAGCCAGACCGACCCCGAACCGCGGTATCGGCGCGGCCATCACGTACGTCACCGGTCAGATGAATGCGATCGCGGCCACGTCGGACGGCCGCATGACCGTTCAGCAGCAGACCTTCACCCAGCCGGTGACGCTGCCACTATCCCGGTGCCGACCTCGATCACCAACGTGATCGCCACCCTGCAGGGCACCGCGACCCCGCAGCGGTTCTACGTGGTGACCGGGCACCTCGACTCCCGCTGCACGGACGTACTCGACTTCACCAGCGACGCGCCCGGCGCCGACGACGACGGCTCCGGTGTCGCCGTGATGCTGGAACTGGCCCGTATCTTCGCGACCCGGCAGTTCCCCGGCACGATCGTGTTCGCCGCCGTCGACGGCGAGGAGCAGGGCTGTTCGGCTCGACGTTCATGGCCGCGCAGATGGAGGCCGCAGGCAATGACGTCCAGGGCATGTTCAGCAACGACATCGTCGGCGCCAGCCAGGCCTGGGACGGCACCAAGCCCGACCCGCACACGGTGCGGCTGTTCCTGGAGGGCATCCCGACCGCCGCGACGGCCAGACCAGATCTCGACCATGCAAGTCGGTCGGCGGCGAGAACGACGGGCTGTCCCGCCAGCTCGGCCGGTTCGCCCAGGACTCCGCCCCGTTCGAGCTGACCGGCATGAACATCCGGATCATCTGGCGCCGCGACCGGTACCTGCGCGGCAGCGACCACCTCTCGTTCCAGGGCCAGGGCTATCCGGCGGCGCGATTCACCGAGCCGCGGGAGAACTTCGACCACGAGCACCGCAACGTCGAGGTGATCAACGGCGTGCAGTTCGGCGACCTGGTGGAGTTCGTCGACTTCGACTACGTCGCCCGGGTGGCGAAGGTCAACGGCGCCACGTTGTGGGCGCTCGCCACCGCGCCGGGCACGCCGAAGGGCACGCAGATCCACACCACGCCGCCGCGCTACCTTCGCCGGCACCAACCTCACGACGCTCACCTGGACCGCCAACCCCGAGTCCAACCTGGCCGGGTACGAAGTGGTGATGCGGGAGACCACGTCGCCGGACTGGACGGAGTCGACCAGCGTCGGCAACGTCACCACGGTCACGCTGAACGTCTCCAAGGACAACGTGCAGTTCGGCGTGCGGGCCGTCGACACGGCCGGACACCGCAGTCCGGTCGCGTTCCCCGTCGCCGTGGCCTAGCCAGGCGGCGGACGCGGTCCGCTAGCGCGGGTGCCCGGCCGGCGGCCTGCCGGGCACCCGCGGGGGCTCTTGCCAGCATGCAGCCTGTCGCGCCAGTGTTTCCGCCAGGCGCGGCAGGCTGTCTGCGCGCGAGGAGGGCGGTCCCGGCTACCGGCCGGGGCCAGGTCAAGCGGAGGGAACCCGGCAGTGGGCAGGCTAGCTGGCAAGATCGCGATCGTGACGGGCGCGGGCCAGGGCATCGGCCAGGCGATCGCGGCGAAACTCGCCGCGGAGGGCGCGACCGTCGTGGTCACGGACCTGGATGCGGACACCGCCGCCGGGACCGCCGCCGCCCTGCCGGACGCCGTCGCACGGCGCGCCGACGTCACCGACCGGGACGCGGTCCAGGCGCTGGTGGACGGCGTTGTGCGCGAGTTCGGCCGGGTGGACGTGCTCGTCAACAACGCGGGCTGGGATAAGGCGAGCCCGTTCGCCGAGTCAGACCCGGCCGACTGGGACCGGGCCATCCGGGTGAACCTCTACGGCGTGCTGCACACGTGCAAGGCCGTGCTGCCGGTCATGGCCGGGCAGGGCGGCGGAGCGATCGTGAACCTGGGCTCAGACGCGGGCCGGGTCGGCTCCTCTGGCGAGGCCGTCTACTCCGCGGCCAAGGGCGGCGTCATCGCCTTCACGAAGTCACTGGCCAGGGAGATGGCGCGGCACCAGGTCAGGGTGAACTGCGTGTGCCCTGGACCCACCGACACGGCCCTGTTCGCCTCGTTCGCCGGGCCCGGCCTGCGGGACGCGCTCACCAAGGCGATCCCGTTCCGCCGCCTTGGTCAGCCCGCCGACGTCGCCAACGTCGTGACGTTCCTCGCGTCGGACGAGGCGTCCTACGTGACCGGCCAGACCGTGAGCGTCAGCGGCGGCCTCACCATGAGCTGACCCCGGCGCGGGACGGCTCCCCGCCAGCCCCGTGCCGCCGCGGCGGGTGCAGCCGCTCGGCGATCTGCGTCAGCACCATCACGGAGAAGCCGGCGAAGAAGACGGCCTCCATGACGCCGCCCATCCGGTCGGTGAGATAGGCGGCGCCCAGCAGCGGATAGCACACCAGCGCGCCGCGCCAGAGCCAGCGGTAGGCAGTACGTGCTATCGATCGGCCGCCGCGGGTCCGCCGCAAGGCGAGAAAAAGGGCGACCGTAATGGCAGCGAACTCGGCGATGCCGGCAATGTCGTGCACGTACTGGCTCGCGGCGAGCTGGAAATGCCATTCTTGCCGTCTGCACCCGGCACTTATCCCGTCCGCGCACGCCTCGGGAAACAGTCCGCCGAGCGCGCCGGCGGCGGCGAATCCCAGCATGCACAGCCAGTCCTTCCGGCTACCGGGGATGCTGCGCCAGCCGGCCGCGAAGAAGGCGGCGGCCAGCAGGAGGCCCGCGAGCAGGTCGGCGTGCTGCATGGCCGTGGCGTACGGCTGACCGGATACCTCGAGATTGCTGAAAAGCTCGTCCGGTGACGTCATCAGGCCGGGTTTGAGCGGGACCAGCAGCCACCAGTTGTAGCTGAGCAGCCCGGCTGCGCAGAGCCACCAGGTAACGAGCTGCCGCCGCCTGCCCGGCGCCGGGCGGCCAGTGACGGCGGGCCCGCGCGGTTCGGCGACGGCCGACGTGGACGCCCGCGTCATGGCCCGCATCCCCTCCGTCCGGTCGACCCGCGGCTACTTACTTGCCGACAGGTCAAAGTCAAGATCAGAATTTCAGGCTAGGCAGCGGGGACGAGACCGTCAAGAGGTTTATTGTCTGATGCGAACTAATAGCCTGGACTGCTGGTTCGGTCCACGGGCGGGCCCGATTCGGTCACCGGGACTTCGCCGCGGCGGGCAACTTAACCGTAGGCTGCGAGCCTCTGCAGGATATGAGCAGGTTTTCGCATCGGGGGCCGCGCCATGACCACGCAGCGTGACCACGACTACGTCGAGTACGTGACGCTGCGGCTCCCGGCCTTGCGCCGGCTGGCCCTGCTGCTGTGCCAGGACCTGCACCGTGCCGACGACCTGGTGCAACAAGCCATCATCAAGGTATACCTGCACTGGCCGAAGGCAGCCGCGGCCGACAGTATCGACGCGTACGTCCACGCGATCGTGGTCCGCGAGTTCCTGCACGAGCGGCGCAGCAGCTGGGCCCGGCGGGTGAGCGTGACGGCCGACGTGCCGGACGCGCCCGCGGCCAGCAAGGACCCGGACCGGACGCTGGATCTGCAAGCCGCCGTCGCCGGGCTGCCACCACGCCAGCGCGCCGTCCTGGTGCTGCGGTATTACTGCGATCTCAACATCGACCAGACCGCGGCCGCGTTGCAGTGCAGCAGCGGCACGGTCAAGAGCCAGACCGCCAAGGCACTCGCCAGCCTGCGCGCCGCGCTGGGTACCGGGCCCGCTTACTTCCACGACGCCACGAGCGTCAGGCCGCACGGAGAGGCAGCCAGCAATGCTTGAGACCGAGATCCGGGAGCTCTTCGAGCGCCAGGTCGCGCCCGAGTTGCCCTGGCCGCGTCAGCATTGCCGATGCCCATCGCACCGGCCGGGTCCGGCTGCGGCTGCGCCGGGCGGCGGCCGCGGTCACGCCCGTGGTGGCGGCGGCCGCCGTGGTCGCGATCCTGCTGTCCGGATCGCTGTTCGCGAGCACCGGCGCCGCACCGGCCGCTACCGGCCACCGGCCGCGAGCGCCGCGGCTCTTCAGTACCCTCCGTCCCTACGTCCGCCTCACCTGGCTGCCGCGCGGGTCCGTGATCTGGAAGTACATCCTGTGGCCGAGCGGCGATTACCTGTCGAACTCGGGCCCCGACCGGCACGACCTCAATGTCGCCGCGGCCGGTCAGTGCCACCGCAGCGGCGCGAACCTAATCTGCGGCCGGTCGAAGTACCCGATCGGGCGCGTCATCGGCCGGGCCGGCGGGCAGCCGGTCTATTTCCTCCAGGCGGGGACCAACTTCGGCGAAGTGGCCTGGCAGTACGCGCCCGGCGGCTGGGCGCAGCTGGACAGCCTGGCCACGCCGGCCGCCGAGCGTACCGCCTTGCGCATGGCCCGGGGCGCTCGGTTCGGCCCCGATGTGGCCGCCCCGGTGCGCTTCCCGTTCCAGCTCACCGGCGAGCCAGCCAGCTGGACTATTTACTACGACAGCTGGACCGTGAGTAAGCACGTCCCCAGCCGGACCATCGGCATCTCCGGCCCGGCTGGCCACAACCATGATGTCCCGCAAGTCACCGTGCAGCCGGCCTGCACGATGCAGACGTGCGAGCGTCTCGTCGACTACCCGGCCAGCGACTATCAGGCCAGTCACCAGACCATCAAGGGCTTCCCCGTGCTGCTGACGCTCGGCGTCGGGCAGGGGGCCGCATTCGGGCGCTCGCTGTGCATCCCGGACGCTGACGGCGTCCTGCTGGTGTTCACCGGGCACGCGAACAGCTCGATGGTGAGCCTGTTCGAGCACCACGTGCGGCTGCTCGGCGCCAGCCAGACGCACTGGACGACGAAGCCGCTCGGCTGACCCGACCCGCTGGCGGGGTTCCCGACGGCCCGGAACTCCCGCTAAGCGCCGGTGAAGCTCTTGCTCGCGACGCAGAACTCGTTGCCTTCCGGGTCGTGCATGACCGTCCAGCTGTGACTGACGCCCGGCAGTTCGTGCTCGGCCACGATCGACGCGCCGAGCGACACCAGCCGCGCAACGGCCGCGGGGTCCGGGTCGACCAGGTCCAGGTGCACCCGGTTCTTGGCTGTCTTCGGCTCGGGCACCTTCTCGAAGTACCAGGCGGCCTCGCCGCGACTGGCATCGCTGCCCCCGATGGACGCGAACTCGCCGCTGCTGTGCGGATCTAGCGGACGGTCCAGCGCCGCGGACCAGAACTGCGCGACGCCGAGCACGTCGTCGCAGTCGAAAGCGATGTTCCCGACTCGCAGTGCCATCGCATGCCTTCCTCTCGTGGAACGCCCGGCCGCGCCGGGTGCCGCCGCGTGGCTTTTCTCTCCGCTGCGCTCGTGTGCCGCTCGTGTGACGCGGGCGCGCGAGGGTGAAGCCACGCAGACCGCGGACCAGAACTATGGGAGGGAACATGCGGAACGTTATCGTCCGAGCCGGGGGCCTCGCCGGAGCAGCGGGCGCGATCTTGCTGGTGGCCGGCGGCGGCATGGCGATAGCCAGCTCCGCCGCGCACACGTCGGTGACCGGACCCGAGGTCGTGTCCGGCGCGGTGCACGGCAAGGCGGCCATCGCCCAGACCACGCACATTCCGCTGCGCCTGTCCGGCGTCGTGGCGACCACCGACCGCGGCTTCGTGCTCGGCGGCGGCCCGAGCAACGCCGAGCACACGCTCATAACCAGGGCCGGCAAGCTGACGGTCAAGCCCGAGGGCAGGCAGCACAACACGCAGACCATGAACCCGCGGACGTGCCGCTTCAGCTTCACCTCGCGCCAGCAGTTCACGTTCGTGCCAGGCAAGAGCACGGGCAAGTTCGCTGGCGCGACCGGGCCGGGCGCCTACCAGATCAGGTTCGCCGCCTACGCGCCCCGGTACAAGTCGGGCAAGCACAAGGGCCAGTGCAACACCAGCAACAACTCGGTGCCACTGGCCAAGGGCGCGGTCGCGACCTTCCTGGCGGCGGGGGTCATCACCGTCGGGTAGCCACGGACGCCAAGCCCTGGGCCGGCCCGGTCAGTCCTGATCCGGGTCGGCCCGGCCGTCTTTCGGCCGGGTGGAGATGGCACGTGTGCTAGACCCCCTGGACCGGCGGGTCCTCAGCCCGCTGGCGGTGCCAGCTCGGCCCTAGCCGTCGTCATGGCGAGCTGCACAAGGCGCTTGCGGGTCGGCTGGTGCATCTGCCGCATCCGCAGGATCGCGAGCCCGTCGAGCATGGCCGAGAACCGCAGGGTGAAGTCGTCGATGGCAGCCGGCGGCACGAAGGCTCCGGCCGCCAGCCCGTCGGTGACGATCGCGGCGAGGGTCTCCCGCCAGGGGGCGAGGAGCTCCTCCAGGAACTGGGTCACCTGACGGTTATGCGGCGCCCGGGCCCACGCCTCGAGCCAGAGGATCCAGCTCGCGTGCGCCGGGCCCGACGGCAGGTACAACACG
This sequence comes from uncultured Actinomycetota bacterium, assembly GCA_963726425.1. Classification (GTDB taxonomy): domain Bacteria; phylum Actinomycetota; class Actinomycetes; order Streptosporangiales; family Streptosporangiaceae; genus JAJYUU01. Next base: position 11,932 of record CAVSCN010000034.1, read on the forward strand.
ATGAAGCGCTCCAGCTGCTGCCACGCGCCGGCCGTCTTCGCCAGCGCGGCCCGGGTCCGCACGATGTCCTGGTGATCCCGCCAGGCGAGGGTCTCCAGCAGGATGTGCTCCTTGCTGGAAAAGTAGTACATCACCTGGCCAGAGCTCATGCCGGCCCGGCGCGCGATCTCCGCGATCCGGAGCTGGTCTATGCCGGCCTCAACGATCAGCTCTTCGGCCGCCTGCAGGACGCGTTCACGGCTGCGCTGCCCGTCCTCTGTGCTCGCCGGCCCGCGGCGGCCCACTGCCGGCGCCGTGATCCGTGGTGCGTCCTCTGTCCAGGGCATGCGCGCGCGGGCTCCGTCCGGCTCAGGTCGGCGGCCGACGTCGGCCGAGTACCAGTCTAGAGCATTGCTCTAGAAAGGCCTTTACCGTCCCTTTGCTTTTAGGTAGGCTGCCGATTACCTGGTCTGACCGCCAAGAATGCCCACCGAACGTCGTCTGGTGTGAGAACGATGAGCACACTGATCCGGACCGATCAAGTCCCCGCCGCTGACCGGCTCGACTTCCTCCGGGAGCTGACGGCGACGACGTGGGTACCGATGGAGTGCTGTCCTGACTCTGACGACCTCCGCGGCGAGTTCCGCGCCACCGGCCTGGGCCCGATGCAGGTGGTCGTCATGGACATCATGCCGGTCACCGTGCGGCGCACCCCGCCGCTGATCTCCCAGGCGGACCCGGACCTGCTGAAGATCGTCCTGGTCTGCGGCGGCAACACCTGCGTCGTCAGCCAGGGTGGCCGGCAGGCTGTCTTGTCCGCCGGTGACTTCGCTCTTTACGACACCCGGCGCCCCTACGAGGTCTCGTGCGGGAACAGCGGCGACTGGCGACTGCGGATGATGACGTTCATGTTCCCGCCCGGCCTGTTACCGCTGTCGCGGAACGCCGTCGGGCAGCTGGCCGCCGTGCGGTTCACGGCGAGCGCCGGCCTCGGCGACGTAACCTCGCAGTTCCTGCGCCAGCTGGCGCGCAATGCCGATCACTACAGCCCGGCGGAGGCGGCGCGGCTCTCGGCCGCGGCGCTGGAGGTCCTCGCGACCCGGCTGGCGCGCGAGCAGGACGTCCGCGGCTGGGGCACGCCGGAGGCACGGCGGCACGCGCTGCTGACGACCATTCAGGCGTTCATCCAGCAGCGCCTCGCCGATCCTGCCCTATGCCCGGCCGAGATCGCCGCGGCCCATCACATCTCGCTGCGCTCGCTGCATCAGCTCTTCCACGACGAAGGGCTCACCGTGGCCGGGTGGATCCGGCGGCGCCGCCTGGAGTGCTGCCTGCGGGATCTCTCCGATCCTGCCCAGGGCGAGCGCCCGGTCGCCGCGATCGCGGCCGGGTGGGGCTTCGCCAGTCCTGGCGATTTCAGCCGGGCGTTCCGGGCCGTGCACGGACTGCCGCCCGCCGAGTACCGCATGTCTGCGCGCGGTGTGAAGGTCTCTGCACGCTAGCCCAACGACATTTCGGTCCCGGCCGCCGATGCTGGCCTTAGCCGGCATGGACGAGCAGACAGGGATAGCGACGTTGAGCACCACGCAGACCGAGCGGCAACGAGCTGACTACTCGCTGGGCCGTACGCCAGCGGAATACGAACGACTGCGGATGCAGGCCCGCGGCTGGGCCGAGTCGACCGGCCGGCTGCTGGACAAGGTCGGCCTGCAGCCGGGCGCGAGCTGCCTGGACGCTGGCTGCGGGCCAGGTGAGACGATGCGGGCGATGGCCGAGCGGGTCGGCCCTGACGGCCGCGTCCTCGGCATCGACGCCGACCCCGAGCTGGGCGCCATGACGCAGGCGATGCTGCGCGCGGCCGGGCACGGCCAGTGCGCCGTCGTGGCCCGCGATCTCACCGCGGCCGACCCGATCCCGGCTGGCCCGTTCGACCTCGTGTACGCCCGGCTGCTGCTGTTCCATCTGCCCGAGCGGGTCGCGGTGCTGGCCCGGCTGTGGGATGCCGTCGCTCCCGGCGGGCAGCTGCTGGTGCAGGACTATGACCTGCGCGCCGTCCGCACGACCCCCGACGCGGACTGGGGTGTCGCCGTACTGCGGTACTTCACCGGCGCGTTCGGCGCGGCGGGCGCGGACGCGTGCACCGGCACCCAGCTGCCGGAGCTGTTCGCCAGGGCGGGAGCCGGGGTCCCGGACGGCACCGACGTGGCGGGCCGCTCGAGCCGCTCGCCACCGGCCGGCTGATGCTGGAGGGTGCCTTCCGCAGCCTGCTGCCGACCGCCCTCGCGCACGGCGTCACCACCCGAGACGATGCCGCCGCGATGCTGGCCGCGATCGACCGCGACGCCACCGCGTTCCCGGACCGGCCGATGCTGTGGCCGCTGCTCATCGGCGCCTGGAAGCGCAAGGAGCCGGCATGACGTTCCCGCTGGACGTGCCGGCGCATCCGCGGCCACTTCACGTTCCCGCAGGCCGGCCGCATCGTCACGAACAACGCGGCGAGCACCCAGCCACCGCGAGAGCTGGTCGACTTGTACCTGTCGCTCGCGCCCGGCTACGAGAACGTGCACCGCGGGCAGTCCGCTGCATCGGTCCGCATGACCGAGCTGTTCGAGGCGTCCTACGACACGATCGCCCAGTTCATCGGCGCCCCCGGCCGGGCCAGCATCGCGCTCTACCGGAACACGACCGAGGCCATCAACGCGGTCATGTACTCGCTGCTGACCGAGTTCCGGGACGGCGACAACGTCGTCACGACGCTGCTGGAGCACAACTCCAACTACGTCCCGTGGCACGGGCTGTGCCGGGAGATCCTGCCGCGGCTGGGACGGCGGGTTGAGTGCCGGCTGGCGCGGTTCGACCCGGTCACCGGCGAGCTGGACATCGCGCACCTCGCGTCGCTGATCGATGCCCGCACCAAGCTGGTCTGCTGCACCGGCGCTTCGAACTTCCTCGGCAGCCGAACTCCGCTGGCGACGGTGCGGGCCATCGCCGGCGCGAGCGGCTACCGCCAGCCCAACGGTGAGCGGCGGTCTTACCTGCTCGTAGACGCCGCCCAGCTGGTACCAGGCTCGGGCACGGACGTGAGCGCCCTGGACGTCGACTACCTGGCGTTCTCCTTTCACAAGATGCTCGCGCCGTTCGGCGTGGGAGTGCTGTACGCCAGGGAGACCTTGCTCCAGACGGCGCTGCCGTTCCTGTACGGCGGCGACATGATCGCCGAAGGGCGCGTCTTCCCGGACCGGGTCGAGTACAACGGCCTGCCCTGGAAGTACGCCGCGGGCACGCCGAATATCCTCGGCGCGATCATTTCCGCCCAGGCCCTGCGCATGCTGCTCGACCTGGCGCTGAGCCCGGAGCGGCCTGCCTACTTCGGCACCGCGAAGCCGCTGCCCGGAGCCGTCGTGCGGGCCGCGATGGATCGCGTCTGCGCCTGGAACACCCAGCTGACCGGCCGGGCGCTCGATGGCCTCGGCCGCATTCCGGGGCTGATCATCTACGGCCCGCGCGATGCCGCCCGGCGGACGTCGCTGGTCGCGTTCAACGTCGCGGGCCGCGACCCCATCAGCGTGGCCGCGGCGCTGAACCGGGCCGGGGTCGAGTCGAGAGCCGGCTGCCACTGCGCGACGCTCGCGCATCACGCGCTCGGACTGAACCCGCCGGCGCAGCTGCCGGCAGCTTCTACCTCTACAACACCACCGACGACGTCGACACGGCGGTCGAGGCGGTGGCCGCCATCGCGGCCGGTCGCCGCGCGCCTGTGCCGCCGTGGCGCCACCTCCGGATGCCGGCCAGCCGGCTGGCCGCGCCCCTCTCCCCGGGGTAACCCGCACGCCGCCTTGGACTGAACCCTATTCGGGCGATTGCTCCGGTGATATGCCTATGTACGGGTCGTGTATCTGATGGCGGCCCCGGGGCCGGTCAAGGAGGTTTCTCTGTGAGATCACGCCTACTGCGAGGCCGGCCGCTCGGGTGGCTCGCTGCGATCTCGGCGCTCGCGCTCATGCTCGCGCCGGCCGTTGCCCAGGCCGCCGCACCCAGCCAGGCCCAGATTCACGGGCCGGACCCGGGCCGGCTCACCTCGGTGACCCTGTCCAACCCCCGCCCGGAGCTGGTCAGCGGCGGCGAGGTGCTGGTCCGGGTGGATGTCCCGAGGCAGGTGCGCGCGGCCGATGTGCGGATCATCGCCGACGGCCATGACGTGACGTCCGCCTTCCAGGCGCAGTCGGACGGGAGCCTGCTCGGCCTCGTCACCGGCCTCGCAGTCGGCCGGAACCGGCTCATCGCCGTCGCCCGCGGGCAGTTCGCGTCCCTCGACGTGATCGACCACTCCATCGACGGTCCCGTGTTCTCCGGCAAGCAGCAGTTGCCGTTCCTCTGCCAGACGACCTCATTCGGGCTGGCTGCCGCCAGCCCGCCCGACTGCGTTGCACCGACCGTGGTCACGTACGTGTACAAGAACGCCGCGGGCGCGTTCGTGCCGCTGGCCAACCCGGCCGCGATCCCGGCGGACGCCGCGACGGCCACCGTCAACGGGCGCAGCGTGCCCTACGTCGTGCGGGTCGAGACCGGCGTCATCGACCGGGCCGTCTACCAGATCGCGGCGCTGTACGACGGGCAGGCACCGGCGCCGCTGCGACCCGACACGAGCTGGAACGGCAAGCTCATCTACACCTTCGGAGGCGGCTGCAACTCCGGCTATCACCAGGGCACCAGCACTGGCGGCGTGCTGGACGATCAGTTCCTGTCGCTCGGGTACGCGGTCGCGTCCTCGACGCTGAACGTGCTCGACAACAACTGCTCTACGATCATCTCGGCCGAGGCGGCGATGATGGTGAAGGAGCACTTCATCGACACCTACGGGCCGCTGCAGTTCACGATCGGCTGGGGCGGCTCTGGCGGCGCCATCCAGCAGTACGAGATCGCCGACTCCTACCCCGGCATCCTGAGCGGCATCATCCCCAGCATCTCGTTCCCCGACCCGCTGACCACGGCGGGGCCGGTCACCGACTGCAGGCTGATGGACTCGTTCTTCGGCTCGGCCGGCGGGTCGTCGTTCACGACCGCGCAGAAGACCGCGATCGCCGGCTACAACGACTACACGACGTGCCAGTCGTGGGATGTCACGTTCGCGAACCGGTCGACCGCCACCGGGAGCTGTGACCCGACGGTCATCCCGCCCGCGCAGCAGTGGAGCCTGACCAATCCCGGCGGGATCATCTGCAACTCCGACGAGCAGATCGTCAACCAGCTCGGCGTGGATCCCGCTACCGGCTTCCCCAACAGCCCGCTCGACAACGTCGGCGTGCAGTACGGGCTCGGCGCGCTGGACTCCGGTGCCATCACGCCGGCCCAGTTCGCGACCCTCAACGCGGATATCGGCGGGCAGAACTTCGCCGGCGTCCCGGTCCCGCAGCGGACCGCGGCGAGCCTGCGGGCGTTGCGCGCCGTTTACGCCGATGACCTGGTCAACAGCGGCTCGCTCGGGCTGCGCACGACGCCGGTCATCGACCAGCGGCTCGATCTCGACTCGATCGGCTTCGGGAACGACATCCACACCACCGACTGGTCGTTCATCATCCGCGCGCGGATGCTCGCCGCGAACGGGACCGACGGCAACCAGGTCATCATCGAGAACGCGCCGACGGCGGCCGAGATCGCCGCGGCCGGCACCTACGAGCTGGCCGAGATGGACGCCTGGCTGACGAACATCGAGAACGACCACTCGCACCACGGCGCGCAGCGAAAGGTACTGGCCGACAAGCCGGCCGCGCTGACCGACGGCTGCTTCCTGTCAGGCACCGACCTGGTGCACCAGACGCTCACCGACCCCGGCACCGGGCAGTGCGGGGCCACCTACCCGGTGGCGGAAAACCCGCGGCTGGTGGCCGGCGAACCGCTGGCAATGCCGGCGCTGAAGTGCAGCCTGAAGCCGCTGAACTTCCGCGACTACGCGGTGACGTTCACCGCGGCCGAGCAGACGGAGCTGCAGCAGGCGTTCCCGACCGGCGTCTGCGACTACAACCGGCGCGGCGTGGGCGTGCAGGCGCCGATCGCCAGCTGGCTCAGCTACGGCGCCAATCCGGACGCGGTGACGGGTCCGTTCCCGCTGCCGCCACCCCGGACCGGCTGACCCGGGTCAGCCAGCCCCGGGTCAGCCAGCCCCGGGCAGCTAGCCCGGTCAGCTAGCAGAGTCACACGTGGGCGGCCTCCGCGGAGGCCGCCCACGGCGTGTGCGCCCGTCCGGCCTGCCGTCCGTGCGTCGAGTTGACGCAACCGACTGGTTGCCATAATATCGCAATCATTCAGTTGCTACTCAATGGAGGCGGGCATGGCGTTCCCTGATCGAATCCAGCGGACGGTCGACATCGCGCACCCCCCGGCCACCGTGTGGGCGGCGCTCACCACGGCCGACGGGCTGAGCGCCTGGTTCGGCAACCAGGCCGCGATCGACCTGCGCCCCGGTGGCGCGGCGTGGATGAAATGGGACAGCGGGCACACCGCCAAGATCCGGGTGGAGCGGGTCGAGGAGCCGACCGTGTTCGGCTTCACCTGGCCCGTCTACGGGCTCCCCGACGACGATCCGCGGCGCACCTACGTCGAGTTCACGCTCGAGCCGGCCGGCCCGGGTACCCGGCTGACCATGGTCGAATCCGGCTTCGCGCAGCTCTCCGCGGACGCGCACAAGACCGCGTACGACGGCAACGCCGGCGGGTGGGCGAGCGAGCTGGGCGAGCTCATCGACTACCTCAATGCCGCCGCGTGACGGCGAGGCGATCGCCGAGCAGGTCTTCGTCGCCCTCGCCGACCCCACCAGGCGCGCGATCCTGTCCGAGCTCGCCGCCGGCGGGCCGGCCACCGCTACCGACCTGGCCAGCCGGCTGCCGATCAGCCGGCAGGCAATCGCGAAGCATCTGGCACTGCTCGCCGTCGCCGGCCTGGTGACGGCCGAGCCGGGTGAGCGGCGCCGGGTCCGGTACCGGCTGGACTCGGCGCCGATGCAGATGGCCCAGCAGTTCCTGGCCGCGCTGGCCCGTGACTGGGACGGCCGGCTGGACGCGCTGAAGGACCACCTCGACCGGCACGCACGCGGATCCGCGTGAGCGTGCCCGGGGAACAGGAGACGTGATGGTGACTGTGCAAGCCCGGCGCAACTCCGGGCCAGCGATCTCGGCGGCGGCGGTGCTCGTGCTCGCCGCGGCCTGCTGGGCAGTCGCGGCCTGGCTCATGCACGGCATGGACATGGGGCTCGCGACGCCGGCCGGGGCGTTCGGGTTCTTCGCCGCGGCCTGGGTCACGATGATGGCGGCGATGATGCTGCCGGGCGCGGCACCCGCTATCGCCCGGCACTTCCGGGTGCGCGGCACGGCGCGGGCCGCGCTGACGTTCACCGCCGCCTATCTGGCTGTCTGGGCGGTCGCCGGCCTGGCGGCTTACGCGCTCGACCGGCCGCACGGGCCTCTGGCCGCGGGCGTGGTGGTGATCGCCGCGGGCGGCTACGAACTCACCCCGGTCAAGCGGCATTTCCGCCGGCGCTGCCGGGAGGAGACCGGCTCCGGGCTGGGCTTCGGGCTGTGCTGCATCGGCTCGACCGCCGGCGCTGATGGCGATGCTGGTCGCGCTCGATGTGATGAGCCTGTTCTGGATGGCGGTCGTCGCCGTTCTCGCCTTCGCCCAGAAGCTGCTGCCGCCCAGGGCCACCGTCGACGTGCCGGTCGCGCTGGCGCTCGTCGGCCTCGGGCTGGCGATCATTATCGCGCCCGCTCACGTGCCGGGCCTCATGCCCGCAGTCATGTAACCGACAGGAATCAACCCGAGGAGTAAGGCAATGACCAGTCACAAGACCGGGACGCGAGACGAGTGGGTCGCCGCGCGCCTGGACCTGCTCAACGCGGAGAAAGAGCTGACCCGGCGCGGCGACGAGCTGACCCGGCGCCGGCAAGAGCTGCCGTGGGTTCAGGTCAGCAAGAACTACCGATTCGAGACCGCCGAAGGCCCGGCGTCGCTGGCTGACCTGTTCGCGGGCCGGTCACAGCTGCTCGTGTACCACTTCATGTTCGGGCCGGACTACGCCGCGGGCTGCCCGTCGTGCTCGGCGATCGCCGACGGCTTCAACGGCTCCGCGGTCCATCTGGCCGGCCACGACGTCACGCTCACGGCGGTGTCACGGGCCCCGATCGCGAAGATCCGCGGATATCAGCAGCGGATGGGCTGGACTTTCCCGTGGGCGTCCTCGCACGGCAGCGACTTCAATTCCGACTTCGGGGTCGCGCATACCAAGCAGGAGTGGGAAGCCGGGGCCGTCGCCTACAACTTCCGCGCGGTGGACCTGCGTCCGGCCGCCGACCAGCAGAGTTCCGTGGACGAGTTCAGCCAGTCGATCGTCGGCACGGACTGGGAGACCTACCGGCGCGAGGGTCCTGGCATGAGCGCCTTCGCGCTGGAGGACGGCACCGTCTATCACACCTACTCCACCTACGGCCGCGGCCTCGACATCCTGTGGGGCATGTACCAGTGGCTCGACCGCGCGCCGCTGGGCCGCAACGAGTCCGGCATGTGGTGGCGCCGGCACGACGAGTACGACGGCCACTGAGACGGCTAGCGCCGGGGCCGGCGGTCAGCCGCCGGTCGCGGCGGGCAGCCAGGCGATCGGGTAGCCCGGTCCCTTGGTTACGACCATCGGGCCGCCCGAGGCGGACGCCACGGCCCACTGCTCGCCGCTGGCATGGGGACCGCTGACCTCGCACAGAATCCACGCAGCGTCGGGCGACCACGAGCAGCCCGCGTAGTCAGCCCGGCCGGGGAACGGCTGAGCTGACGTGCTCCCGCTGGCGTTCCAGATGTGCAGGACGGACCCGTGCGCGACTTGCGCGGGCATCGCCAGCGACCGCCCGGACAGCGACCAGGACACCCCGACGTAGCGCCCGGCCCGGCCGAGAGCGAACAGCTTGTGCCCGGACCTGGAGACGACCACGACTCCGGACGGCAGCCGGCCGGACTGCGGCTCGACCTCGACGGCGATCTTGTCGCCGGCCGGGTCCGGCACCGGAAACAGGTAGTCCGGCGTACTGGCCGGCAGGCCCGCGGCGGCGTTGAACTGGGCCGCGGTGCCGAGCAGTACGTCTTTGCGGCCCGCGTCCCTGATCACCACCTTGCCGTCGGGCCACATGCCGTTCGCCCCGGTCGTAGTCGGCGTCGATGTCGCCACGATCGGCGCGGGCACCGAGATGATCACGCCGGGCGCGGCCGGATCACCCGACATCTGGTCGCCGGTCCCCAGGCTCTGCGCCTGCTGAGTCGCGAGTGATCTGATGGTGATCGGGCTGCCGTCGGCAGGCGAGCCGTTGGCGTTGAAGTTCTCCAGGGCGAGGTACTTGTCATGATCCGCCAGCGGCTCCGGGCCGGCCGCGCTCCAGGTCGTCTGGCTCACGTTCCGCAGCCGGGTCGCGGTCAGGTGGCCCCGCGCCCCCAGCGACAGCAACTGCCCGTTCGTGGTGACGAAATAGCGGCCGTCGAGGGTCGAGCTCACGTACACCTGGCCGGGCAGCGACATCAGCACCGTCGGGGCGTGCCCGCGCAGACCCGAGAGCGCCAGCGCGCCGCGCGGCGTCTGCGACAGGACGTTGGCGGCGGGCGCCGACGCGGCCGGCAGCGTCCTGACCTTCGGCGCGGCGGCCGGATGAACGCCGTCGTGGCCCGGGTGCCCGCGTACCAGGTAGGCGGTCAGGCCGCCCAGACCGGCGAGGACCACGACCGCGGCCGCCACCGCCGCGACGTTCCGCAGCCGGCGCCGGGTCATCTTCGACCGGGAGAGCTCCGCGTCCAGCGCCGGGAACCGGCGCTGGACGGACTGATCTAGATCGATGTCTTCGCCCCGCATGCCTACAGGCTTCCCGCGCTGAAGCCCTGAGCTGGCACGCGTGACGCAGTTAGTACCTAATTGTTACTTCCACCGCCTGAGCAGGAAACTCGCTTGCGCAGGCTTCATCGCTCACCGCACCATAGGCACAAATGAGCGCCGTCCAGATCACCGGCTGCTCCGGCGCCGGGAAGACCACGGTCGCCACCGTGCTCGCCAGCCGGGGCCTGGCCGCGATCGACTCCGACGACGACCCGTTGCTCGCCCGGACCGTGGACGGCGCGGGCAACGTGGTGGTGGCGGAGCCGGAGGCGCCGGACCTCGAGTGGCTGTCCCGGCACAGCTGGGCCTGGGACCCGGCCCGCCTGGACGCCTTGATCGCGGCCGCGAGCGGGACGCTGTATCTCTGCGGCGGGGCGGCCAACGAGATCGAACTGGCCGGCCGGTTCGCGCACGTGTTCTTGCTGGAGATCGACGAGCCCACCATGCTGGCGCGGATAGACGCACGCGAGAACAATGACTGGGGCCAGATCGGGGACACCCGCGAGTACCTGCGCGGCTTCCTGCCTGGTTATCAGGCCCGGCTGCGCGCGTCGGGAGCCATTCCGGTCGACGCGAGGCGGCCCGTCGACGAGGTGGTGGACGAGATCCTCGCCCGCACGCTCGCGGCCTCAACCCGGCCGGCCAGCCCGGACGGGCGGCAGGCAAGGCAGCGGTGCGCTGCCGCTGCCTCGCCTTTCCGGTCTGCGCTCAGTGCCGCAGCGACGGCGCCGGGCTGGGCTGCGGTCCGGCGCCCCCGGCCAGGCTGGCGACCGGGGATTCGGCCGCCGACTGGGTCGTCGCCAGCGGCCCCGACCGGAACAGTGACCCGCAGACCACCGCCCCGGCGGCGAAGATGGCCGCGGCGACCCAGAACCCGGTGGTGTAGCCGTGGATCAGCGCGAGGGCGGTCAGGGCTGGCGCCGGGTGCTGGTGCAGCAGCGCGGCCGCGCTCTGGTGGCTGATCAGGTAGTTCGTCACCGCGCCAGCGAAGATCGTGTTGAGCAGCGAGGTGCCGATCGAGCCGCCAATCTGCTGGCCGGTGTTGAGCGTGGCGGACGCTACGCCCGCGTCCTGCGGCGCCACCCCGAACGTGCCCGTGTTCATCGCCGGCGCGATCGTGAAGCCGAAGCCGAGACCGGCGGCCAGCAGCGGGCCGAGCACTGAGGACGCGTACCCCGAGTGCACCCCGATCCTCGTCAGCCACACCAGGCTCGCGGCGGACAGCAGCATCCCGCCGAGCACCAGCGGCCGCGGGCCGACCCTGGCCAGCAGCACGACGTTGGACAGGTTGGCGCTCACGACCACCATCGCGATCAGCGGCAGGAAGGCCAGCCCGCAGACCACGGCCGAGTAGCCCAGGCTCTGCTGCAGGTAATAGATGAGGAACAGGAAGATGCCGAACATGCCAGCGCCGACAATCAGCACCGCCAGGTAGGCGGCGCCGCGATTGCGATCGAGCACCACCCTGGCCGGCAGCAGCGGACTGGCCGCCCGCGCCTGCCAGTACACGAACGCGCCGAGGAGCAGGACGCCTGCGGTCAGGAAGCCGTAGGTGGACGGCGTGCGCCAGCTGTGCGACGCGGCGTTGGAGAACCCGTAGACGAGGCTGAACATCGAGGCCGACACGAGCACGACGCCGAGCAGGTCCAGCCGGGACCGGCTGCGCTCTGCCTGGTGCCGCAGCAGCGTCACCGCGCCAGCCACCGCGAGGGCCGCGAAGATCAGGTTGACATACAGGCACCAGCGCCAGGACAGGTACTCGGTCAGCACGCCGCCAAGCACGAGGCCGATCGCGCCGCCCGCGCCGACGATCGCGCCGTAGACGCCGAACGCCTTGCCGCGCTCCTTCGGCTCGCTGAACGTCGTCGACAGGATCGACAACGCCGCGGGCGCGAGCAGCGCGCCGAACGCGCCCTGGGCAGCCCGCGCCGTGACCAGCATGCCGAAGCTGGTAGCGGCGCCGCCGACAGCCGACGCGGCGGCAAAGCCGACCGCCCCGGCCAGGAAAGTGATCTTGCGCCCGATCAGGTCTCCCAGCCGCCCGCCGAACAGCAGCAGGCTGCCGAAGGCGAGCGCGTAGGCGGTCACGACCCACTGCCGGTCCACGATGCTGAAGCCGAGGTCTCGCTGCGCCGATGGCAGCGCGATATTCACGATCGTGGCATCCAGCACAACCATGAGCTGGGCGAGACTCACGGTGCCGAGGATCAGCCACCGGCGGCGGTCCGGGCTCGCGCTCGCCTGGGGGCGGGACCCGCCGGCCATCTCGTCAGTGGTTGCCCTGGTGCTATTCATCACTGTCACCTGCCTGGACGTAGTGCATTCTCATGGCCCTGATACTTCCGGCCGCATGGCCTCCCGTCGTCGCGCACAGGAGGTCATTTCTGCCTGGTCAGCGGGGCGGCGGCCGGGCGGCCGGATACCGCGCGCGGAGTCGCCGGCAATAGCTACTGCGGACGGATGCGCGCGCGGACCGGACGCGTACGCTCGGAGAATGCGCACGGCACAGGGTCGGCAGAGGTTCTACGCGGCCGGGTGGATCATCTCGGCGGGCGTCATGGTCGCGACGTTCCGCATCTGGCAGCTGCACCTTCGCGAGGTCGAGCAGCGCGCGGAAGAGGCGGAGCGGACCAGGGACGAGGCGGCCCGGCGGCGGGCCGTGGAGGAGCGCCTGCGCATCGCGCGTGAACTGCACGATTCGCTCACGCACAGCATCTCGGTGATCCAGGTTCAGGCTGGCGTGGCGGTGCACCTGGCCCGCAAGCGCGGCGAGGACATCCCGCCGGCACTGCTGGCCATCCAGGAGGCAGGCGCAGACGCGGTACGCGAGCTGCGCGCGACGCTAGGCGTACTGCGGGCCGACGAGGACGGCGACGGCAGCGGCCTCGGCCAGCTCGACCGCCTGGTGGCCCGTGCCCAGTCAGCTGGCCTCCCGGTGACCGCGACCGTGACCGGCCCGCAGCGACCGCTCCCGCCAGAGGTGGACCAGGCCGCCTACCGGATCGTGCAGGAGGCGCTCACCAACGTGAGCCGCCATGCCGGACTCGCCCGCGCGACGGTGCACGTGCACTTCGGCCCGGGCTCCCTTTCTGTCCAGATCGACAACGACGGCGCCGGAGCCGCGACCGGGGCCCGGTCATCGGGTCCCGGCCTTGGCCTCGTCGGGATGCGGGAACGGGTGTCGGCGCTTGGTGGCTGGCTGCAGGCCGGGCCGCGGGATCACGGCGGCTTCCAGGTGCGCGCCGAACTCCCGGCCCGGGCCCGGCTTTGACGGCCGCTGGCTTGATCAGGATCCTGCTGGCCGACGATCAGGTGCTGATCCGCAGCGGCATCCGCTGGCTGCTCGAGGCGGAGGACGACATCGAGGTCGTCGCCGAGGCCGCCGACGGGCGGGAGGCAGTCGCGCTAGCGGCCGAGCACCACCCGGACATCGTGCTGATGGACATCCAGATGCCGGTCCTGGACGGGCTGGAAGCCACCAGGCAGATCGTCGCCGACGCGCGGCTGGACGACGTACGGGTCGTCGTGCTCACCAATTTCGGGCTGGACGAGTACATTTTCCAGGCCCTGCGGGCGGGCGCGAGCGGGTTCTTGCTCAAGGACACCCAGCCGGCCGAGCTGCTGCAGGCGCTGCGCGTGGTCACGCGCGGGGATGCCCTGCTCTCTCCAGCGGTCACCCGCCGCCTCATCAGCGAGTTCGTCGCCAGGCCGCCGGACGCCGTCGCCGCCGCCGGGATGGAAACCCTCACCAACAGGGAACGGGAAGTCGTGGCGCTGGTCGCGCATGGCCTGTCCAACGACGAGATCGCCGAGTCGATGGTCGTCAGCCCGGCCACAGCCAAGACTCACGTCAGTCGCGCGATGATCAAGCTAGGCGCCAGGGACCGGGCCCAGCTTGTCGTCTTTGCTTACCAGACCGGCCTGGTCACGCCGCGCGCATCTGGCTGACCTGTCCTTGTAGCGCCGTGCGGTATGTTTCGCCACCTAAAGTGTCAGTAAGTGCCAATCCCGGTGCTGAATTCCGGCAATTCTCAACGCAGCCAACGGAAGTGTCCGCTACATTCGCCCTCGAACCAGGGAGCGCAGGCGCCTTCGCGCGTTAATGGCCAGTTTCGCCAAGAAAGGCTTATTCAATTTATGCTATGTCCAGAATGCAACCACGATAACCCGCCGGGATATAGATACTGCGGTTTATGCGGACAGCCGCCCCCGGTGCCGGCCTGCCCGTCCCCATCGGCGGTCGCAGCTGTCCGGACCTGGCCGGCCTCGCCAGCCCAGCAGGCCTGGGTGTCGGAGGAGATACCGAGCCTCGCGCCGCCGCCGGACCGCAGGCAGGCGCGCGACAGTACCGGAAGCGCGATCACCCGCTACCTGTGCGCCGCGGTCACGATGAATCCGGCGCTCGAGCGCCGCGTGATAGATGACATTCTCGAAGAAGAGCACCGGGCCGTCGTCACCACGCCCGGCGCCGATCTGGTGACCATCACCAAATACGCCTTATCAGCGCAGCGCAGGCGGCTGGTACGAGACGGTGTCCTGCTCGCCGCTCTCCTCGCTCTAGTGATCGAGGTATTTGCCGTTGGTTCCGGCTGGCTCTTCCTGCTCCTGCTGATCGTCGCCTATGCTGCCGTTTTCACTGAGCGATACACCGGCCGCTACGGCTCGGTGGTGCGCGGCCTGCGCGCCGACAGCTTCGATCCGGACAAGGTCTATACCCCCAGGCGGAACTCGTACGAATACCGGCAGCTGGAACGCATCGCTGCCACCAGCAGGACCGGCAACGTCACCTTGTACCGGGACTTCCCGCCCTTCGTTGGCCGCGGAGGTGTTCAGACCAGCTGGTCATTCGCGATCGACGTCACCCGGCCACGGCGGAACGGCGTACCCAGAACCTTCGCCGTGCAAGAGGTCTATGACCACGTCAAGGCCGGACTTCTTGAATTGGACCTGCCCGGCGTCGAGATCTCCGACCAGCTCTTTGTGGACGGCCGGGATATCGACGGCGACGCGCGGTTCCTGCCCGGGCCAGGCAAGACGCCGGTGACATCAGTACCGCCTGAAATGCTGCGCGACCTGATGGCGGTGCCAGAAGAGCGAGCTCGTCCGTATCTCTGCGTCAGCATGACCGGCTGGCAGGGCGACCTGGTGGTCACTACCTTCGTCCGCTTCTTGTTGTCTCAGTCCGACCTGTTCGTGGAGTCCGCCCACACCGTCGTGCCGCCGCTGCGTCCTGCCTTCCGCGCTATCGACGAACGCGATCCGGCGCCGACCGGGCG
This sequence comes from uncultured Actinomycetota bacterium, assembly GCA_963726425.1. GTDB lineage: Bacteria > Actinomycetota > Actinomycetes > Streptosporangiales > Streptosporangiaceae > JAJYUU01. The sequence goes on from CAVSCN010000034.1 coordinate 27,085, forward strand.
CGAGTTCTTCGCACTGGTCGCGGAGAGTGCGCTGGCGACAATCCCGCGGTTGTTTGGCAGCGTGCCGGGTGTCGGGCACGAATTGTTCTCGGAAGCCAGGCGAGACCGGAAGCGGCGCCGCACCACGGACGCCGCGGACTACGGACCGCGCTTCAGTCTGCGTGAGGCTGCAGCCGACACCCGTTGGCACCGGTATTTCCAGAAGTTCGATGATGCCCGCTACCGCAAGGTGATCGAGCAACGGATCTTCCGCGCCCTGCTCGAGTTTCTCGAAGACCACGACATCGACACCTCCGCACTCGCCAACCGAACTGAGACTGTCGTCAACAACGGGGTCATGGTGACCGATAGCGCAACGTTCAACGCCCAGCAGGTCGCGGCCGGAGCCGGCGCGCATGCGACCGGTCTGCTTTCCCGTTTGCGCGGCCAGGAGGGCGGACCACGCGGCGCGGAAGGGGGGCATTAGGTGTCACCAGACAGCACCAACGAGGGAATCTGGATCGGTGGCGAAGCGACCGTCAACGCCGGGGCAATGGCAGCCGGCCCGATGGCGGTAGCTCACGGCAACTACGACTCGTCGCTGCCGGCCCCGGCCGATCTGGCCGGGCTGAGGGCCGCGCTTGAGAGTCTCGTCGCCGAGCTGCGGTCGGCTCCGGTCGGGGTCGAGGATCCCGCCGCGCTGGCGCAGGTAGCCGAGACAGTCCTGGCCGAGACCTCGAAGGAGCGGCCAAACAAGCACATCCTGGGCGGCCTGCTGCAAGCCCTGCTAGCTGGCGTCGGCACCGTGACGACCCTGGCGAATGCGGTTGCGGCCATCCAGCACGCAGTCAGCATCCTGTTGTAGCGGCGCTGGTCCGGTGGGGAGAAACCATGAATCCGCTATGCCCATCCTGCGGCCTGGAGCTCTCGCAGCAGGCCGTCCGCTTCTGCATTCATTGCGGCCACGACGTGACCGCCGACGAGCAGCCGCCAGCCCGCCGCGGCCCGAGCCAGTCCCAGGCACCAGCGCCAGCGGACTATTACCAGGGGCCCCAGCACCAGCAACCGCAACCGCGGTCTTACCAGCGCCAGCAGAATCGGCCGCACCGGCGGCCCCGGATCACCATTGTCCTGATCATCCTGGCGCTCGTCGTCCTGGCGGGCGGAGGCGCGAGCGCGGCGCTGCTGATTCACCGCAAAGACAACCACAACTCCGCCACCAGCCTAAGCAGACCGACGACACCGACAACCACGACCAGCACCGCGAGCAGCCCGAGCCTGAGCGCCAGCGCGGAGCAAGTCCAGGTGTCGGGGCTGGCGACAGAGATCAGCCGAAGCGTCGCTGCCCGGGCAACAGTGATCGCGGCCACCGAAGGCGTCGGGAACTGCACGATCGCCGCCGCCCGCGGCATCACCATGATGAACCAGGCCGTCAGGCAGCGGCGGGCAATCGCCAGCCAGGTCGGGGCGCTTCCCATGGCGGCCGTGACCAACGGCCAGCAACTGCTGACCGACTTCAGCGATGTGCTCGCACTGTCGACGAGCGCCGATCGGGACTTCATCGGATGGATGCAGGACATCCAGGCTTCGTCGACCTGCCCGGCAAGCACCGCGACCGACGTCTCGTACCAAGCCGGCCTGCGCGAGTCGAGGCGCGCCGATACGGCTAAGAAGGAGTTCCTCGCGCTCTGGAATCCGCTAGCCAGCCAGTTCGGGGAACCGGCGTACACGCCCACTCAGATCTGACCACAGGAAGTCATAGGGCGGTCAGCGGGCCCGCCTGCATTCCGACGAGAACGTGACGCGGCGTTCACCCTTTCCTGCCCCGAGTTGGCTCAGATTAGTGCGCACCTGCTGCCGGCTGCAGCGGAACTGCGTCCGATACAGAATTCGTTGCCCTCAGGGTCAGCGAACACCACCCACCCGGCGCCGTCCGCCCGGCGCCGGTCGTCCAGCACCACCGCGCCCAGATCGATCGCGCGCTGGCCCTGCTCGTCTCGCGTGGCCGAGGTCGGCCACAGATCAAAGTGGATGCGGGTTCTTGGCCGTCTTCCCCTCCGGCACCCGGACGAACCACATGTTCGGGCCGCCCGAGCCGTTGCGGTAAGAGCCACGGTCCGGTCGTCCTGCGAGGGTTCGAGAAGCGTCAGGAAGTAGGGCCGGGCTGCCGCCAGGCCGAGTCCCGCACCGCGAGGGCCGGCTCGCGCGCTAGGCCGTCTTTGGAGACCACGGCGGCATGTAGAGCAAGAACGCGATCCAGAAAGGCACTCCCCACATGCTGTCGCGCAGGATGGCGGTGAGCGCCGCGAGTACCAGCCCCGTAAGCAGCAGCCGTCGGGATCGTGCGACCCGGAAAGCGCCCATCAGGCTGAGAACCGTCAGCAGCCCGCCGATGCGGACCAGTCTTCGCACTCGGCCCTTGCGTCTGGTCCGGACTGACGCCGCCGTGCCGTATCTATCAGCTGGTCCGGCAGATGAGCTCCACACCACCAGATGCCGCCGACGCCTCTGCGGGCTCATCGCAGCCTCCGCCCTTCTGGCTCCCCACTACGTATCCCGACTGTACGCTTTTCCGGCCTTCATGAAAGTGGCCCGAAGACGGCATGCTCGCGGAGGCGACGGACCGGTCAATCCCAACGGGGTCTACCCGTGCCAGCCGCCGTAATGCCGGCTTGCCCACGAGCCGGTATTAGTGCGCACTTCCGCTCACTTAGCGCGAAGAACCCGTAGGTCAGCGCGTTCAGCTCGCCGCAAGTCCATGATCGTGAGCAACTCAGGCCACAGGAAGTCATAGGGCGGTCAGCGGGCCCGCCTGCATTCCGACGAGGACGTGACGCGGCGTTCACCCTTTCCTGCCCGCCGGGGACGATCACGCACCCGGCCAAGGTGATCTATGCCCAGCATGGCGAATCGGGCTGACCGGCCGCCTACTCCGCCGCGAGCACCTCGAACGCAGGATGCTTGGGCGCGATTGCGCGGAGCTGCTCATCGGTGGAGTCCGGCCCGGTGCCGTCGAAAAAGACCCCGACCTCCGCCTTCCACCGCTTGAGGTAGGCGCGCAGCACCGGAATCTTCTCGTCCTCGCTGAGCTCCCGGCCCCGGAACGGTTCGGCCCGCTTGCCCAGCCGCAGCTCGCCCGTGCCGACGACGCGCAGGTTGCGCACCCACTGGGTCTCGCCGCGGGGTGCCACCAGGTACCGGCGGCCGTCGTGGCTGAGCAGGTTCACCGGAGTGGTGCGCCACTGCCCGCTCGTCCGGCCCTTCACCGCCAGGACCCTGGACCCGAGCACGCTGACGCCCCGCTGGGTCAGGAACGCGACCAGCCGATTAAAGACATTGCGCGTGAACCAGCCAGGCGCGCGGTAGTGAGCGGACACGCCCGCCAGCCTACCGAGGGGCCGTTATCAATGATGCCGCCGGCCTCGGGACACTCCGGGACGGCAGTCGAGGGCTGCGGCCCGGCCGCTCAGGTCCGACGCTGCCGTCAGCTGAACTGGTAGCGGCGCAGGTCGCTGACGGCCTGGTATCCGAGCCGCTCGTAGACCGAGTTGGCGGCCGCGTTGTTGACGTTAGCGGTGAGCACGCACCGCAAGCCCTGCCCGAGCACGCTGGCCGATAGTGCCGCCACGCCCGCGGTGGCGTAGCCGCGGCCCCGCTGTTCCGGCGGGGTGTTGACGGCCTGGATCCGCGCCACCCCGGCCACGGCATGGGTGCGCGCCGCCATCGACACCGGACCGTCGTCGTCCCAGATCCAGACATCGCCGGCGGCCAGCCGGCGCGTAACGAAGATTGCCGCCGGGTGGGAACCGGCCCAGCTGGCCCCGGCCTCAAACCCCGGCAGCCACGACAGGAGCAGCTCCCGGTCGGCCGCCGCCGCCCGGCGCCGCGTGCCACGCACGCCTGTCGGGAACCGCAGATCCCGGACCTCATACAGCCGCTCCGCGGCCGTGGGCGTCGCGGTGATCTCGCGCTGGCTGGCCAGCATTCGGGCGAAGTGGGCAGCGGTCCCGGCCGGACCGGACACGCCGGGCAGCGCGACGCCGTCAGCGGCGATGGCATCGGCCAGGGCCACGACAAGGTCCGCGGGCATCGGAGCCACGGCCAGCGGCGCGCCGGCCGGCTGCTGCACGGCAAGGCCCGCCGGAATCCCGGCCCGCAGCCCTACCCAGTACCGGCCGGCCTCGCGATAGCCGATCGCGTCCGCCAGCTTGGTGCCGACAACGTTATGCCCTACCGGGTCACTGCTGAGCAAGTCACCGGCCTGGCCCAGCGTCAGGTCCGGATCACCACTAGCAACAACCGCGATGCTCATCAGGCTCCGGACTTCCGGCCGGGCTCGGCTGAGGTTCGGGTAGCGCTGGTCAGAATGTACTCATCGTGCCACTCGGGAGAGGTGGTCGTGCCATCCCGCCAGTCGCGCCTGAGCATCGCGTATCCGACCGCGTCGTACACCTCTCCGCCGTCGACCGGCCACGCCTCCCGGTAGTGCGCCTCCTTGACGTACCCGGCCCGCTGGAAGGCACGCCGCATCGCGCGGTTGTCCTGCCGGGTAGTGCCCTCGACCCGCCGGATCGCCGGGAACTCGGCAAACAGGTACGCCGTCAGCCAGCGCAGTGCTTGTCCGCCGATGCCCTGGCCGCGGTACCGGGCGCGCAACCGCAGGTCGAACACCGGCGTGCTGTCCCCCAGATCCATCAGCCGGATCAGCCCCGCGTCCGCTCCGTCCACGGTGATCCAGAACGCCCTGCTCTCATCGCTGTAGTAACGCCCAGCCGCGATCCACCGGCGGGCCAGGTCGGGGGTCACAACGGGTGAGCCGTGATAGGGCCAGGTGTCGCCGGTAAGGAAGGCGGCCAGCCGCTCGGCGGCACCCGGCTCGACCCGCCGGTAGGTGATCTCCACCTCGGCACTGTAGGACGAGGCCCACCGGCGCGGAACCGGTTATCGACCCGATAGCGCCGTCCAGCTGCCGCTGGCTACGCCCGCTGGACGCTGCGCAGCTCGAACGCCAGCAGGATGTCGGAGAAGCCCCGGAACAACGCGAAGAACCCGACCCAGATCAGCAACAGCAGCGCCCGCGCGGGGAACTCCTGCTGGGAGACCCAGAAGCCGAGCAGGATTTCCAGCACGCCGGCGACCATGCCCAGCCACCAGGCGGGGTTGATCTCCCGCGCGGAGATCGAGGTGACCAGGTCGAGGCTGCCGCGGAAGACCAGCAGCAGCCCGAAAATCGCGGCCAGCGCCCAGAACGCGCTGAACGGGCTCGCGAACGACCAGCAGGCCGCGAACAGGAAGAGGATCGCCATCAGCACGTGCGCCCAGCGCCACTGCGCCCGCATCGAGGCGATGAGCAGCTCACTGAACCAGCCGCCGAGAAAGACCACGCCCATGAGCGCGCCCACGGCGACCACGGAGGCTAGCCGGAACCGCAACACGACCAGCGCGATGACCAGCCAGACGATCCCGGTGACGAGGAGCAGCCACCACGGCCCGGCCAGCTGACCCATCAGCGCCTCGACCCGGCCCCGGGGGCCGCGTCCTGCTGGCGAATGCACGCTCATCTCCGTATCCCTTCGGACGCCCGCACCCACAGTCTCAACTGCATCCTGCATGAACTATGGGCGGCCAGCACGAGATTCCGGCCGGGGCTTGTCCGCCCGGTGAGCCGGCCCAGGTCACTGAGTCTGCTGGCCCTGGTTCACGAGGAAGTCGAACCGCAGTCCGCTGCTCCCTTCCCCCCGGCCGGTCTGCCGGCGGACCCGCAGCCAGGTGACGACGCGGCCGTCGGTCCACCGGGTCCGCTGGTAGCTCTGCAGCACGCGAGTGCCGGCGCGCGGCACTTCTTCCTCGGCCACAAAGTAAGTCTGCGCCGGGCTCTCGTCGAGGCCCTGGCGGAGCAGCACGGTCCGCGGCTGCACCTTCACCGGCGGGTTCGGATCGCCCGCCAGGATCCGCGGCAGCGCTGCCCGCTGGAGCTGGATCTCCCGGTTGCTGCCGTCGACGTGCACGGGGAGGAACGGGATCCAGTTCTCCGGCACGCTGCTCATCACCTCGTACCGGATCGGTGCGACCGGAGCCGACGGCGCCGCGGGCGGTGGCAGCTGTGCGGCCAGGAACGCGCGCAGCAGGCTGCCGGCCTCGATGCCCGGCGCCGTCTCCCCGCTGGCCAGCGGGATCGACGTCTCGACACCCCACACCATGTCGGCGACCTCGTCCCGGATCAGCCACACGTCCTCGGCCGGCGGGCTGGAGTCCAGCTTGGCCACCGTCGGCAGGAGCAGCAGCGTGAGATCGGCCGGTGTACCCGGCGGCCCGGTCTGGTCGACGGTGAACATGCTCCAGCGCTGCCAGTTGTCCTCGGCGCCGGAGCCAGCCGCGTCGATCCAGAACCGCTCGCCGAAGGTGTTCGTGACCGCGAGGCCGCGCACGTTCGCCAGCGAGCCAGCGGCGAGCGTGAACGGGATCACGAACCAGTCGTTGGCGTAGACGAGCGCGAACTCGAGGAACATCAGCTTGGCCAGGTCGGTGGTGCTCGCGTCCACGTCACCGTAGTTGGTCTTACGTTCCTCGAACGACCACCAGCGCGTGTTCGGCATGCCAGTGAAGGTCACCGGCACGGGCAGCGTCGTCCGCACGTCATGGGTGGTCGGATCGGGCGCCGGGGTCGGTGCGGGCACCGCCGCCGCGGGTGGCTCGATCGGGTCCGCGCTGACATCCACGCTGTACCAGTCCAGCCGGCCCTGGTAGTACTCCTCGGCCGTGTAGACCTTCGCGCCGCCCGGCTCCGGCGCCGAGACGGCGAACCGGTATTCGAGGTGGGCCGGCGTCCAGGCGTCGTTGCCACCCGCGTCCGGTTGCATGATCAGCCGGGCGAACCAGGCCAGGAAGGCGTCCGCGGCGAGATCGATGGCGGGCCCGTCGCCGTTCGGGAAGCCGGTCACCCCGTCGTACGCGTGGTTGCCGGGCGCGGCGATGAGGTGCTCGTACAGCAGGCCGCCGTCCATGAGCCGGCCGGCTGCTGCTGCGAACAGCGCGAAGACCGGCGGCTCGGAGCACAGCTGCGCGTCGGCCGCGAGGGCCGGGTCGGGGGCGGTGACCGGGTAGGCATCGGTGAACGCCTGCGCGTACACGCCGATCGGCGCGATTAGCCGCTGCCACTGGCGTCCCATCGCCAGCCGCAGGTCCAGCGACGCGAGCTGCCCGCCGATCCGCAGCGGCACCGGCCGCCGTTCCACCTGGGCCTCGAACGGCGCGGCGTCATCGAAGGGAACGGCAGTTCCGCTGTCACCCGGCCGGTATCGGGTCAGCGCCGAGCTGTCGACTCGGACCTTCGCGAAGACCGGGGAGCCCGCGTCGCTGCCCCGGAACTCGCCGAGCTGCCACTGCCGGCTGAGCATCCACAGCGCGTCGCGGACCTCGGCCTGCAGCGCGCGCTGGAAGTCCTGGGTGCGCGGCCGGCCCTCCAGCCGGTTCCACATCGTCACCGACGGGAACAGCCGCTCGGTCAGCGCCGCCTGCATGTCGCCGACCCGGATAGAGCTAGGCATTGTCGATGACCTCCCGGGCCGTCATCACGCCGTTCGCCGCCGCCAGCGCCGTGGTGATGGAGATGCCGTGCACTGTGACCGCCATGACCGTCGCCGGCAGCAGCCGAGCGTAAGGCGTCGGATCGGTGTCAGCTGGTTCCACCGCCCGGAGCTTGGCCAGGTCCAGCGTCTCGGTCACGGCCGCGACCAGGTCTTCCCAGTGCCACACCCCGTCACCGGTGGCCGGGGTCACGACCAGGATGGCTTGCGGTGGCTCATTATCGGGCCGGCTGAACTGGAACGTCAGGCCGGTGTCCTTGGTCGCGGCGGGGATGACCTCGGTCCACTCGTCGAGGAGCAGGCCGCACTGATGCGCGGTCGCGTCAAAGGCCTGCGCGTAACACGCGGTGTACAGCAGCCGGTCGCTGCTGATCGCGAAGCTGTCCGGAAACTGCATCGCCAGCCACGGGTCCCCGGCCGTGTACGGCAGCTGGGCCGGGGTGAGCGCGGGCTCGGGCCGGCCGAAGGCGGGCGCTAGCAACCCGGCCGACTCCCACGCGTGCAGCGCCGGCCGGACCCGGGCTGCGCCGGCGGCCCACTCCGGCACCGGGTCCGGGATGCCCGCCGTCGTGGTGAGGTACTGGGTGAGCACACCGCCGGAGCCCGCGGCGACGGCGTCGGTCCAGGCCGGGACCTGATCGGCCGGGAGCACGAACTCCGGCAGGAACAGGAAGCTCGGCCCGAACAGAGCCTGGGCCGCGGCGGTGAGCGCGGTGCCGCGGTCCGCGTCGGTAGCCGCCGCGTCGTACGCCGTCAGCTGGCTGCTGACCGCCGCGGCGGCAGCGGTGCCGGCGGCTGCGACCGCCGCGACCGCTCGCACGATGTCCGCGCAGACCGTGACCGCGCGGTCCCCGAACGCGGTGAAGTCGAGCGGCTGCGGGTCGACGTCGTCGACTGGCAGCAGCGTGCCCGCCGCGGTCAGCGCGGCGCCGAACGTCGGGTGATCGGTAGCCAGCACTGCCGCCGCCGCGGTGCGCTTGGCCGCCAGCAGGGCGCGCTTGGCCGGCAGCGCGGCCCGCATGCCGGCCGGCGTGACCGGCAGCGGGTCGAGATGGGCGACGACCTGCGCTTCGGCCGCCTGCAGGGCCTGGAACCGCGCGCCGTCAGGCGTGGCCGCGGGCAGCGCGTCGTAGTCGGCAATCGCGGCGTCGAACGCGGCTAGCCGGCTGTCACAGCGCGCGACGAAGCCGCGGACCAGCGCGTACAGGTCGCGCATCGCCTGCTGCCGCCAGTCGTAGCAGAACCCCCAGCCGGCTTGCGGGACGCCGAGCAGAGACGCGCGCTGGAGCAGCTCGGCGGCGGCATCCAGCGCCGCGTCCGTGCCCGCGATGAGGGCGCTGCGGTTCGCGACCGGGTCGGCCAGCTGCCCCCGCAGCGGCGTCAGGAAGCCGCCCAGGTCGGTGAGCAGCGCGTCCAGGTCCGCCTTGGGCCGGTCGATGCGCGTGCGGTCGGCGAACTGGGCGTCGTTCTGGTCGGGCCGGGCCGCGGCCGACAGGGCCAGGTCAGTCGCGCGCAGCGGCCGGCGGTGAACAGCGCGCGAACCGCGCGGACCAGCGCGCCGGCCTCGAACACGCTGTACCCGCCGGCCGCGCCTGCCGGTACTGGATCTGCAGCTCCGCGTCGGGGCGCGGGTGCACCGTGGTCAGCACGTACCGCAGCATCCGGTCATCGAGCCCGGTCATCGCCTGCACGTCGTCCGGGCGAACCAGGTCAACGACGTCAAGCGGGCCGAGGTCCAGCTCGGCGAGCGTGACCGGCGCGGACCGGACAGTGACGCCGTCGAGCGGATCGGTCCAGGTGACCGTGGCGCCGACCTGCGCCGGGTCGGGCAGCACGCCGGCCAGCCAGCTGTCCAGCGCGGGCTCTGCCACCGACCGGGGGCTGGCGGTCGCGGGCGCGGTCAGGCCCGGCTGGAGGTGCACCGCCACCCGGTGGGTCAGCCCGATCCCCGGCGCCGGGGTCTGGACGACCTCGGGATCGGGCGGGAACGAACCCACGCCGTACGCGTCGAGGGTCGCCGCCACCCGGTCGAAGTTGCCCTGCACGGCCTGATGCACGCCCTCGGCGAGCGCGACGTCCGCGATCGCGTCATTGACATCCAGCACCGCCTGCACCTGCGCGTTGATCGCGGCGGCTTCCGCGGCGGTAGCGGCCGGCAGATCGGTCAGGCCGAACGGATACGTGCTCACGCCCGCGGAATCGATGCGCGCGATCAGCTTGCGGCCGTCAAGCACGTTGCTGGCCTCGATCGCCTCGATCGGCACGTCCGGCGGGGTCTGTGTCCCGGCGATCGAGTCGGCGACGAGCGGGAACGTCTTGCGGAGCGGGAAGATGAACTTGTCCACCTCGGCTAGGTCGTAGCTGTCGTGCAGGCCGCGCTCGAACCGGTAGCCCAGCAGGGCGCCGATGCTCTGCCCGTTGCGCATTCCCTCCAGCGCCTCCAGCGCCAGCCGGACCCGGTCCGACGACAGGTTGACCGCCAGCGTGTCCGGGTTGGCGCTGCTCGCGTTCGCGAGATAGCCGCTGCGCAGGACGGCGGCGCTGCGCGCGTGCGGGAGCGACGGCGCGTGGATGTAGCCGCCGTTTGCCGGGTCGGCCAGCAGCGGCGCGTCCCCGGCGAAGTCGGCCGCCACGTCCGCGGGCGGCTGGGCGGGCGTCAGCGCCGACCCGGATGGGTGCAGGTCTTCCAGCCACGCGTAGGCGCCGAGATAACAGCCAGTCCCGCCGCCCTTGCCCTGCGAGCCCGGCTGGCCGCCCGCCCGCATCCGGTCCAGCTGCAGCGCTGGCAGGCCGAGCAGCCACGAGTCCAGCCGGTAGGTCGCGGTGTCGACATGCTCGGCGAACAGCCGCTCCAGCTCCGCCGTCGGCACCCCGGCCAGCTGCCGCAGCGCAGCGATCTGGTCCGTCAGGCCGGCCGCTTCGCTCTGGCCGGCGAGGTGGCTCGTGATGTAGTCGGCCACAAGCTCGGTCGGGCTGCTGGTGATGCGCGCCTCGGTCTTGTACAGCGCGGCGTACCGGCTCTCGCTGGCGCTGGCCGTGGCGTCGACGTGGATGAACGGCGCCTCCGGTTTCATGGCGGCGAGCTGCTGTGCGGTCAGGAAGCCGGCCGAGCGGTGCAGGTTGTAGCTCGCGTCGTAGTAGCCGAGCAGGATGGCGTGGCGCAGGTAGAGGTAGAGCAGGGCCTGCGGGGAGACGTCGCCGGAGAAGCCGCGCTCGGCGACGACGTCGTCCAGGGACGTCGCCGCGGTGTCGGCCAGCCACTGCAGGTAGTTGCGGTGGTCGTCGGTGTAGAAGCGCACCGGATCGGTCTCCGACGCGGGCCGGTCATCGACGATCATCCCGATCAGCCCGGACTCGGTGAAGAACGCGTGCTGCAGCAAGTCCGGGCCGGGGTTCGGGTCGCCGAGACGGCTCAGCAGAGCTGAACCGGACGCCTGCAAGCCCAGTTCCACCAGGGCGGCCCAGAACTGCGGGCCCAGTCCCCACAGGTTCACCACGTTGTACAGCTCGGTCAGGCTCTGCGAGTAGCGCCAGTAGTACTCGGCCGAATCCGGGTGCAGGCCGAGGATGTCCAGCAGGATCTGATGCGCGTCCCCGGTGCTGCCGACTCTGGACACGCCCTGCGCGAGATCGGTCCAGTCGGCCTGCACGAGCCGCAGCACGCCCAGCAGGCCGGCCAGGAACGCCTGCCCGGATCCTTCGCGCGACTGCCCGAGCCAGCCGATCCGGGAGAACGCCGTCGTCGGCAGCACTCCGTAGGCCTGGCCGCCGATCCGGATCGCCGGCAGCGCCCCGCGGCCGCGGACATAGCTGCTGAAGTAGGCGCGCAGCTCCGCCACCGTCTGGTCAGCGAAGGTCGGCGCGAGCAGCTTGTCCAGCCAGTAGCCGAGGGTGGCCGGCCACAGGGCGCGCTGCATCGCCCGGGCCCGGGCCTGGTCCATACCGCCCGCGGCGTGCACGGCCTGCAGCACGCCCGGGTCGACGCCCAGGGCCGTCGCCAGCCACTGCCCGTCGGCGGCCTGGTCCGGGTCGGTGCCGGCCGTGAACAACGGTGCGGCCTGGCGGTCGGCGAAGCTCTGCGTTGCGTCGTCGAGGCGGGTATAGCCGGTCGCCGCGCCGGCCACGTTGTGGGCGGGTGTGCCCTGCGGGATCAGCGACAGCCCGGCCCGGCCGATGCTGTGATGGGTGAGCAGCTCGCCGAGCGCCGCCGCGGAGTCCGTGGCGTCCGCGGCGAGACTGACCCCGAGCACGAGCAGCCGGTCGAAGCCGAGCTCGGCGTCGGCCGCCGTGAGATCGACGGCAACTCCCATGCCGGCGGCGACGGCGGCGTCGAAGTCGACCAGCCAGCTCAGCTCGTCCGGGATCACCAGGTCGGCGCCTTCCGGATGGATCGCGTCGTCCGGGTCGGCCGACGGATCGGGTCCCACGTAGAGCGGCAGCGTGATCGGGCCGCCCAGAGCCTCGAGCACCTGCTCGCCGCCGCGGTACCCGAGCACGACGAAGCGGTCCGGGAACGCCGCGACGTGCGGCGCCTCGGTCCACGACGCGGGCTTGGCGGGCGGGTCAGGCGGGAAGACCACGAAAACGGTCGCGACCGTGACGCCGGTCTTGGTCGCGGGCGGCACCGGCGTGTCGGCCAGGTTGCCCGGCACGTACCCGGCGACGAGCTCCGTCGCCCGCGCCGCCCCGACGGCCGCGGCGAGCGCGGCGAGGGCCGCGTCGAGGTCACCCTGGGTGCTGGCCACCCAGACCGCGCTCCAGTACTGCGCGACGGCGGTCGTCTCCGCGGCGGAGAGCTCGGTCTGGGTCGGGATGACCAGGAACTCATCGGTCGCCGCCACCCGGACGGGCCGGTCGGCGGGGTTGCTCGGCTGGAATGTATCGGCCAGGTAGCCGGCCCGGCCCGAACCGTGCGCCGCCACCAGGTCGGCCCAGGCCGCCTGCTCCATGCCGCTGTCCCCGGCCGCGCGCCAGACAGCCTGCCAGTACTTCTTGACGTTGCTCAGTTCGGTGGCCGTCAGGTCGGCCTCGAAGGTGTCGATCGAGCAGTCGTCGGGATAGATGCGCACCCACAGCTGCGGGGAGCTCTGCGCCGCGGCGCGGTCGGGCACTCCAGCCGGGGGCGCCGGGTCCTTGCTCGGCCGGCCGGAGCCGAACCGGGTCTCCAGCCGCACCGGGAACAGCACGAACGGCGCGGAGTCGGCCAGCTGCTGCGCGGCCGCCCGCGGGTCGTTCACCGCGCCGAAGCCGGCGACGGCCTGGGCGAGCTCAGCGTTCGCGCGGGTCAGGCTCGGGCCCAGCGCGGGGTCGCCCCGGCCCGCGTTGCGCGCCCTCGAAACCGCCGCTCGCGCGGCGGCCGCGGCGGCCTGCGCCCGGGCGAGCTGCGCCCGCGCGTCGCTGAAGGCGCGCCCCTCCGGCGCGCTCACCGGAGCATCTCGTCGGCGTGCACGGCGACCATGACCGGCGGGCGGAACAGCTCGTAGGCCCACCGGGCGGAGCTGACGGCGGCGCTCAGGGCCTGCTCGTCATCGGTGTACTGCGGCAGCTTTCCCTCCGGGTCGCCGGCGGGCGGGTGGGTGAGGGTGACCGATGCCAGCGCCGCCGCAGGCAGGAAGTCGCCGTCGTGAATTCCCGGCACCGCGTCTGGCCAGCTGAGCTCGTCGATTATCTCGGGGCTCGCGACCGGGTCGATCTCCAGCCCGAATCTCGGCTCGCCGGGACGTTCCTTGATCACGAAGAACCAGCCAGGGTCCGTATCGGGCGGATGTCCGGTCCCGCCCTTGGCTTCGGGAACGGTGAGGTCGAATCCGAAGAAGTAGATATCGGGATCGGCCTTGGCTTCATACAGCGGCATCCGGACCGTGCTCGGCGGCGGGGTCGTCTCCTCGGCCGGCAGCAGTGGCACCAGGATCCGGGGCTTGGTCAGGTCCGGGGTCCGGCCGTCGGCGAGGTACTCCCAGTCGGCCCGGTGCGCGTAGATCACCGCGGTCGGGTACTTCTTCAGCAGCTCGCCGCGGATGACGAGCACGGCCTGGGCCGGCTCGGTTCCGCCGGGGTCGCGGTTGTTGTGCGTCCCCAGCGAAGACGTCAGCGACCAGCGGTGCAGTTCGGGGATGTCGTAGAGCTGCTCGCGCAGCGCATCCTCGCTCAGCCCGGCGGTGTTGATGACGCTGCGGACATCCCAGAACTGGCGGAAGTACGAACCGCGCTGATCGGTCGGGAACTCCTGCCACAGCAGCTCGCGGGCGAACTCGTGGTTGAGGCCGACCATGTAGGCCTCGATGAAGCGCTGGTTCGTCTCGACCAGGGTGATGCTGTTGGGCGGGATCAGGTTGATGTTGGGCAGGAACAGCTCCGCCGAGATCTCCTTGAGCGGCGCGTACATGGGCAAGTCGATGCGCGGGTAGGCCATCACCTCGCCGAAGTCGTCGGTGCGCTGGCCGATGATCCAGGGTGCGAGCGTCACGGTGCTGAACCCCCGGTTCAGCACCGTGACGCGCGGGTTCACGCCCGCGACGGCGGTGCTGGTCAGCGCAGCCAGATCCAGGCTCGCGAGCACCGGCACTGCCCCGGCCGGGCGGCTGGCGTCGACGAGCGCGTACGAGGCGCGCAGCGCCGTCTTGAACCGCACCGCGGTGGCGCTGTCGCTGGCTCCGGCCGGCGTGGCCGTGCCGGCGCCGGGGACGGTGAGCACGAACCCGGGGTTATCCGGCAGGCTGGCGACCGCACCTGGATTCTGGCCGCTCTCACCGATCCCGGTCGCTGGCGGCTCGGGCTGGCGCGCCGCGGCCAGCAGGCGCAGCGCCAGCCCGACCAGCACGATGAGCACGACCAGTCCAGCCGCGATCCCGGCCGGGCCGAGCAGGCTCAGCAGCACGCAGCCGGCGACACCTAGCGCGATGAGCAACCACGGCAGCCACGGGGCGAGCGTGACCAGCCGGCGCCACCAGCCGCCCGGCTCGGCCGGCGCGGCGCCCGCGACGCTGCCGATCGTGACGACGCCGGGCGGGACCACCTTGGGCGGCGCGGCGCTGACGTCGCCGGCGTTGACCCGGGCTAGCAGGTTGCCGGCCGAGATGGCCGCGGTGAACGGCAGCGACCGCATGAGGCGCGCGCCTGGCCGGGTCAAGCGGCGCAGCGGCGCCGAGGTCAGTACCGGCGGCACCAGGCTCGCCCGCCGCTGCGCGGCGATCGTCGTCGGGCTGCCGAGGATGCGCGCGTGTACCGGCGCGGTGAGGGCGAACGCGCGCTCCGGCTGCGCGGTTGCCAGCGGCTGCACCTGGGCGGTGAACCAGCGCGCGGCGACCTCGGTGGCCAGGTGCAGGAAGCGGATGCGGCTGTTCGCGGCCAGGACGTCGCCGATCTGCTGCCAGGCGTCGTCGACGTACGCCTCCTGGTTCGCCCGCACCACGTCGGCGCCGAATCCGGCCGCGACCCGGAACCGCGGGTCCAGGTTCACCCGGTGCACCCAGTTCTGCGGGTTGGCCGCGGGCGTCCCGTCCCGGTTGGTGAGCAGCCGCTGGGTCAGCGCGTGCCACTGCCCGTACAGCGGCGCGGTGATCAGCGGATCCGGGTCATCCTCGACGCCCGCGCCGAGACCGGAGGCGGAGTTGGCGTCGGCGGCGGCCTGCACGGAGTAGTCGTCGGGCAGGTCGACGAACGCTGCCAGGGCGCGCTCGAACGGATGCGGGAACGGCTGATCCCAGTTCTCGAACCCCTGCCGCTGCGCCAGTTGCGCGGCGTCGAGGTCGGTGTCGGGCACCTGCAGCGCGCCGCCGAGGCGCAGGATGCCACCGAGGTTGGTGATGCCGGGCAGGTTCGCGCCCGGCGACAGCACATCCATGTCCCTGGTTCCCACCCGCGGGTCGACCGGCTGCGGGCTGAGCAGCCGCACCAGGTACTCGAAGTCGCCGTGCGTCCCGGTGCGGAAATACCAGCGCAGGTAGAACGGGAACTGGGTGGCGGCCTGCCGGCCGGCGTAGTCCGCCCATGCCGACGCCGTCGCGAACGGCGCGGCGGTGGGGTCGAACCCGAGACCGGCTAGCCGGCCGGTTTCGAACGTCGGCATGAGAAACGCGTGGTAGGCCGTGTCGTCTGCCAGCCGCCGCGGGCACAGCAGCCGGGCGTAGCCCAGGTCCGGATTCTGGCTCAGCAGCGTCTGGACCCGGCCGGTCACGCCGGGCACGTCGGTCGAGACGATCTCGCCGGGCGCGCCGGCGACGCTCTGGTTGAGGTGGACGTGCGCCCAGGCCCACAGGTCACCGGCGGCGGGAACACGCTCGCGTCCGGGACGGTGACGTAGGGCAGCGGCCGCCCGGAGATGTCCTGTGCCTCCGCGAACTCCTGCTCGGTGAGCACCACCAGCGCGATCCACGGCCGCAGCCGCAGCTGGTCGCCGGACGGCGCGGCCGGTGTGTACCGCCACGGGAAGTCCTCGTCGTAGAAGTCGATCGCCGGCAGGTAGTTCGACTCGAAGTTGGTGATCCAGTTGCGCGGCTCAGTCCGGACCACGACCCGGCCGTCAACGCCGACCAGATCGCCCGGCCCGTAGAGCGCGATGTCCTGGCCGAAAGTGGCGCTCGGCGCCGGCCCGGCGCCGATGGGGTTGCCGGTGAGCTGCAGGTCGACGTGCAGGCCCGCCCGCGTGTGCACGGATGTGTCGCCGTCGGCCGCGGTCAGGGTGTTGGCGATTCCGCGGCGCAGCCACGGCAGGAACGAGTACGTCGGCAACTGCGCGCTCACGCGCTCACCACCTCGAAGCTCGGCAGCACGTGCAGCGTCCCGGCGAGGCCCGGGTCGGCGGCGACCGCCTGGTTCAGGTGATCCAGGGCGGCGGCGCGGCTGGTGAACGCACCGGCCGCGGCGGCCAGCACTGTGTTGTCGGACTGGCTGGCGACCGCGTAGGTCTCGGCCGCGACGCTGACCGACGTGTCATAGGGGCGGCGCAGCGTCGTCTGGGCCTGTGAGAGGTCGCTGCGAGTGATCGCGTTGCCGCCCAGCCAGTGGTTGAACAGGCCACCGGGATAGCCGAAGAACCGGGTCCGTTTCGGCGGCTGCAGGCGCGTGTCCACGATGGTGAGGTCGTAGCGAACGGTCCGGGTGAGGGCCGTGGCGGTGCCGATGGCCTGCCCGGACGGTGCGAGCTCGATGCCGCTGTCTTGCGGCGAGAAGGCCGGCTCGGACAGCTTCGTGGCGTCGTCGGTGTCCTGGAACTGGGCCGGTGCGAACGGTTCCTGCAAGTCCCGCACCTTGGCCAGGGCGGCGGAGGAGACGGCCAGCGCCCACCGGTTGCCGTCGCTCGGCGTCTGGCTGCCGACGTGGTTCAGGGTCAGGTCGAGCGGCACCAGCCGCTGGCTGACCTGCAGGGAGCCGACCGGGTGCAGGACCAGGTCGGTGTCGCCGGGGTCGAGCTGGCGCAGCGACACCAGCAGGCCGGAGCTGCTCGGCGGCACCGCTTTCCAGTTGGTCCGCTTCCCGAACTCAGCCGAGAGGATCGGCAGGACTGCGACCGGCGGCAGCGACGTATCGCGGTCGTCGCCCCAGGTCACGTCGATGTCGACGCCGATGGAGAAGAAGAGCAGCGAGATCGACGCGGTGCCGTGCGCGTGCCACGGCGTCGGGCCCTCGAGGGTGAGGTCGATGCCGAGGCCCCAGACGCCCACGCCAAAGACGTTCACGGAGAACGACGTAGAGATCTCGACGGTGAAGTGGAACGGCGAGAACTGGATGAGCGCGTCGAAGCTGCTGTGCCCCTGGACCGACAGTGCCGAGAAGCCGAAGAACATGTCGCTGGTCGAGCCGAACTGCACCGTGTTGGTGGTCACGGCGAAGTACCCGGTGGCCCGGATCCGCGCGTAGGACTCGTTGATGAGGTCGACTTCGATGCGCTGCGGGGTGGGGAACGGCAGCGGCGGAGGGCTGAACCGGGGATGGAAGCCCCCGACGGAAACGACGAAGTTGGCGTCGTCACCCCAGGCGACCAGCAGGCCCATCTCGCCCTGGATCGTGATGAACAGGAGGTGCGAGTCGTAGAGGGAGGCGAAGAAGTACAGCCGCGACTTGCTGAACTCCAGCGCGCCGGCGAAGTTGACCTGCAGTTCCAGGATGGCAACGTCGTCGGCGGGCAGCGCGAGGCGCAGCACTCCGAGGATGGCGATGTCGCCGGGCGGGATGACGATGATCACGCCGAGCGAGACGCTGACAAGCGTCGGCTCACCCCAGCCGAGCTTGGCCATCGGGCCGATGAGGAAGGTGCCCTGCTGCGGCGGGAAGATCGCGCGCAGGTCGCTGATGATCTTCGGCGCGTTCGCGATAACGTCCTGCGGGAACATGATGGAGTCGATCGCACCGGATCGGACCGCGTCCATCAGCGGCTGGAAGAGCATGGTCCGGTTGAGCCCGAGCAGCCCGCCGACGGCGTTGAGGGTGAAGCCGAAGCCGAGCTGGATGCCAGGCCCGAAGTCGGCGGTCAGGATGACCAGCAGCGAGAAGCCGGGAGTGCCGTCCGGGTTCTTCGTATTCAGCAGGCCGATCGCGGTGACGCCGACAAACCCGGCGAGCTCGAACTGGAGCGCGCCGCTGTACTCGCCGCGGGCGGCGTCGATCGACAGGAAGCCGCCACCGGTGATCACCGCGAGGTCGATGGACAGGCCGACACCGGTGGGCGGCTTGAACGCCACATCGACCTGGCCGGGCCCGATGTTGCCACCGCCCGGCGGGAAGCTGAGCGTGACTACCGCGCCGAGCCGGTCCACACTGGCGGCCAGCGGCCCCAGCTGGCCGGAGATCGCAGCCGACAGCTCGACCGGGAAGGCGCCGTTGTCGATGCCGGCCACGATGTAGAGCGACTCGATGTCGACGGGGCCCAGGGTCACATGGGTGGGCAGCTGGATCTGCAGCGAGCCGCTGCCCTCGAACCGGACGCCCACATCGGGCGCGAACGTGAACTGGATCGCGAAGTCCGACTCGACGTTCACGCCGGAGAGCAGCGTGGCGATGAACCCGTCGCCCTGCGAGGTGTCGATGACGACCTTGCCGCCGGTGATCGCGCCCTGCGCAGTCGGGCCGCCGGTCGCCGTGCCGCTCCCGCTGTCCCAGCTGAGCTCCAGCCCGGCGCCGAGGGTGACCGAGGACAGCTGCAGCCGGGAGCCGGCGGCGTCGCCGAGCAGGATCATCGGGTCGGGCGGCTGAGCGGTCAGCGCGAGTTCGGTGCTGGCCGTGATCTGGCTGCCCGGCAGCGCGAGCTCGATCGAGAACGGCGGCCGGATCGAGCCGCTCGCCCTGGCCATGATGGCGACATGGTTGGTGATCGTCACCAGCCAGGTCGGCGGCGACAGCGGGAACGTGCTGGTCTGATCCAGCTGCGCGGGCAGCGCGAGGTCGACTTCGAGCCCGGCCGGCCCGCTGCTGGTCGGGCGCAGGTCCACGGCCCAGGCCTGCAGCGTGATGGGATCGGTTCCCGAGGCCGGCTGCAGCAGGACCGGCAGCCCGAGCAAGCCGAGCGCACTGTCCAGAACCGTGAGCAGCGTCGCGGCGTCGAAGCCGGCCTCGCCCCAGCCGTAGAGCGTCTGCAGGTGCGCGACGGGGTTGGTGATCGCCGGGAAGAGCTGGTCGAGGTGCAGCTCGATCTTCTCCGAGTCCGGCTTGGTCGGGTCGTTCGGGTCGCCGGGCACGAAGGTGCGCTCGACCACACCGAACATTTGCAGGATCGCGCCGACCGCGGGGACCGCGTCGATCGCGTCGAATATCAGCAGGTCGAGCAGCCGGGCGGGCAGATCCGCGACCAGCGCGCCGACCTGCGCGGCGGCGATGCCGGGCAGCCCCGGCACCGCTGCCTGCAACGCGCCCGGCAATTGGCCGAACGCGTCGACGAGCTGACCGACGGTGCTGGCCAGGGCGAGCGCGGCCGCCACGATGTCGGAGCCGGAGCCGGACTCGATCGCGGTCTCCAGCGCCTGCAGCTGGTCGCCCAGACGGCTGCCGGCCGTGACGATGGTGCCGCGAGCGGCGGTCACGCCGGCGTCGGCCAGCAGCTGCGGCGGGAACTGGATGCCGAACTCTGCGAATGTGTCCAGCACCCGGTCGTCGCCGAGGCTGCTGGCGGCCGCCGCGATGGCCCGCCCGATCTCCAGGGCGAGGACCTCGAACGTTCCCGGCTGGTCAGCCACGGCTCAGTCCGTCCCGAGCGCGGCGATGATCCGCGGGTAGGTGAGGCCGCCGAGTTCCGGCAGGACGCCGTCCAGCCGGGCCAGGTCGGCCGACAGGGCAGGGCTGGCGAAGCGGTCCAGCGTCGCGCGCATCCGGGTCAGCACGGTGCGCACCGGCTGGCCGTGCAGGGTGGCGGGCAGGACCAGGTCAGGGTCGGCGGGCATTCGCGCGAGGACCTGAACCAGCGCCGAGAGCCCGGTCCGGTGCCAGGCGAGCGCGACCCGGCGGTTGGAGTTGATCAGCCCGAGCAGCTCGCGCTGATGGGTGAGCCAGGTGGTGATGAGCAGCCGCCCGGTGTCCGACTGGTCCAGGTCGTCCTGCAAGGAGGCTGGCATCACGACGGCCGGGACCGGGCTCGCATGAACCGGGACCGGCCGCGCCGCGGGCCGGGGCGCGGGGCCGAGCTGCGCGTGCAGCTCCGCCGGCGTGGCCACCATCGCGGCGCCAGGAACGGTGTTCACGAAGCCGGCCTGGACCGCGACAGCCACGGTCAGTGGCACGCTCAGGGCGGTACCGAGCCGCTCGAGGACGTGATCGATCGCGTAGGCGTAGCCATTGCCGCTGTCGTCCCGGGAGTAAACCAGGCCGACGATCGCCCCGGTGTCGTTGACCAGCGCCGATCCGGAGTCACCCTCATAGGCGAAGAAGACGGTGCTGGTGCCGGCGGCCGGGTTGGGGTTGGGCTTGATGACGATGTCGTTGTCGGAGTGCCCGTCCGAGGTGTTGACGGCGGTCACGACGCCGCCGGTGAGCAGGGTGCGGGCGCCGCGCTTGCGTACCTTGTAGGTCTGCGGCGTCGCCTCGGCGACGGTGATCTCGTGCGATCCGGTGACGATGCCGATGTCGGCGATCTCGGCGAGCCACTGCATGCCCGGATCGAGCTTGATCGCGGCCTCGTCCTTGCCGTCATCGGCGATCTCGCCGCCGGCGTACTTGCCGAACAGATCGGTGCAGCACCCGCTCGCGCCCGGCTTGTGGCCCGGCTGACCTACCGCTGAGGTGCCGGCGACGGGCGCGGGGGCGTCTGGAGGGGCCATGTTGTGGAAGTTCGTGAGCCCGTAGGCCGTGCCCGCGTGGGTCAGGTCCAGCAGGAAGCAGCCCATCGTCGCGGCCGCGTTGCTGCCCTCTCGGCGGATGCGCCGTCCGCCGGTCAGCGGCCGGGACCGGGTCTCGTCCCGGAATTCGCTGACGATCGCGCCTGCCGGGTCGGCCACGAGGTGCCGCTGGCCGCTCTGGATTACATCGGTACGGAGACCGTCGATCTCCGCCGGGATGAGCTCGGCGGCAGCTAGTTCCCCAGCCGGGCGTTTCCTGGTGACGAAGACCTTCAGCGCCAGCTCGCCGGTCGGCTGGCCGCCGGTCTCCTTGCTGCCCAGGCCGACCGCGGTGACGCCCGGCAGCGCCAGCAGCTGCGGCGCGACCCGCGTCTTGATCGCCAGTGCCTCGTTCTCGGTGACCATCAGCCCGCCGCCAATGCCGAGCAGATCCCCGGGTAGGTCAGGCCGCCCAGCTCCGGCAGCGCCGTCCGGGCGGCGGCCAGGTCAGCGCGCAGCTGCGGGCTGGCGAACCGGTCGAGGACGGCGAAGACAGCATCGAGGCACTGGCTCACCGGCTGGCCGTTGATTGTCTGCGGGACGGTCAGGTCGGGCTGGCTGAGCATGCGGGTAAGCAGCTGGAAAAGCCCGGACGCGCCGCTGCGGTACCACGTGACCACGACCCGCCGGTTGGTGTTGATCAGGTCCAGCAGCTCGTACTGGTGCCGGAGCCAGAACATGACCAGGCCACGCCCGCGAGCGGACTCTTCCAGGTCACCCTCAAGCTGGCGCAGCGCGGCGGCGGGCGGCTCGTCACCCAGCGGCAGCCCGGCCGCGACCAGGCGGTCCCTGGCGGCCGCGCCGGCCCCGGCCCCGATGAGGTCAGGAGCCAGTTCCGCCGGCACCGCCACCATCGCCGCGCCCGGCACAGTGTTGACGACGCCTGCGGCCGGGGTGCCGGCGGCAGTAAGGGGGGCGACGGCCACCTTGACCGGTACCGACTGCGCCGTCAGGCCGCTCTCGACATCAGCAATCGGCAGCGCCCAGCCGGCGACGGAGCCGGCGTACGGCCCGTTTGGCAGCGCGAAGAAGATCCCGACGACGTGGTTGCTGTCGTTAACCACGACCGACCCGGAGTCGCCGTGCTGGCCGAAGAAGACGGGGTCGGTGGCGTCAATAGCCGGGTTCAGGTTCGGCATGATGATCATGGCGTTCGAGTACGAGATGCCGTCCACCGTCACGGGCGTGCCGATGGAGTCGATCACGCCGCCGGACAGCCGGGAGCGGGCGCCGCGCTTGCGCACCGCCGGGTGAGTTCCTGCCTCAGTGCCATCGACGGGATGCTCATCGGCCAGCGGGCCGATGTCCACCACGTCGGCCTGCCATTGCATGCCGGGCTGGAGCGCGATCAGCGCGGCGTCGGTACTCGCAGTACGCTCCCCGGCGGTCAGCGTGCCGATGATGTGCGAGCAGCACTTGGTGCTGCTCTCCTTATTGGTGGGCTGGCCTGCTTTGGTCTGACCGATCGTCGGGTCCTTGTGATTCTGACCCTGCATCACGTGCCAGTTGGTGAACGCATAGGCCTTCGTAGCGTCCGTCGTCGAGATCATGATGCAGCCGAGGGTGCCCATGTAGTCGTTCTCCGACAGGCCGCCCTCCATGTGCGTGCCACCGAGGAGGGGCCGCTTCTTATCCTGGTCGCGGTGCGCGAACGGGATGGCCAGGCTGACCCGGCGGCGCGGGCGTGGCCACCGCGCCGGTGCCGACCGTGGGCATCTGCACTACGTCGGTCGGCAGTCCCTCGATTTCGGCCGGGATGCGGTCGGCCGCCGCTAACCGATCGGCCGGCACCTTCGCGTCGACATAGACCTTGAGTACCAGCTCAGGGATCCGCTGACCGGCCCGGACCCGGCCGCCGATCCCCACCGACGTCACGTTCGGCAGCCGCAGCAGCACTGTGGCCGCGCGGTCTTTTGCCGCCATCAGCTCATCGTGCGTTGGCACCGGCCCCCCTCTGGCCCGCGCGATGAAGCTACCGACCGCACCTTCACCGCATCAGACACACACCTAGTCCCGTTGCCAGGTCACGTCAAGCCTGTAATTCCTATTCCACCCGCCGATCCATCAGTGCGGATGGCTCTGAACCACCCGGCTTGCCGGGTCTCATGCACGCAGAAACGCCAGGACCGCGAGCACCCGGCGGTTGTCGTCCGGTGCCTCAGCGAAGCCGAGCTTGCCGAAGATCCGGCGGACGTTACCCTCGACGGTCCGCTCACTGAGGAACAGGTGCTTGCCGATGGCGACGTTTGTCCGCCCCTCAGCCATGAGTCGCAGCACTTCTCGCTCCCTGGCCGTGAGAATGCTGAGCGGCTCAACCAGCCCGGTCCGGTCCACCAGCCGGGCCACGATGCTCGGATCGACGACGCACTCACCTGCGACGACCCGGTTGATCGCATCGACCAGCAGCGCAACCTGGGACACCCTGTCCTTGAGCAGGTACCCGATCCCGGTAGGAAACGACTCGAGCAGCTGCAACGCGTAGCCGACGTCGAGATACTGCGACAAGATCAGCGCCGCAATCCCAGGCTGCCGGGCACGGAGCATCTTGGCGGCTCGCAATCCCTCATCGGTGAAGGTCGGCGGAAGCCGGATATCGATGATCGCGACGTCGGGTCGCAGAACATCGGCCGCGGTCAGGAATGCGTCAACGTCTCCTGCCGACGCGACCACTTCCATGTCGGCCTCAGCTAGCAAGCGGGCCAGGCCTTCGCGCAGCAATACCTGGTCGTCCACGATTGCTACTCGCACGGCAGCACCACCACGAGCCGCACTCGCCCGTCGGCCGTCGCGTGCTGCAGGTGTCCGCCGACGGCAGCGATGCGGTCGGCCACATGGGCTGGCGGCCAGTCCGTGCCAGCTAGGCCACAGCCAGATTCGAACTCGACCACGACGTCCGCCGCGTGGCACCGGACCGCGATCGACATGCCGGACCCGGTTACCCCGCCGGCCGACTTAACGCAGTCGACGATGAAGCGGTAGATGGCCTGCTCGATGCTAGCGCCGAGCCGCTCACCCGGAAGCTCGACGATCGTGACTGGCCAGTCGGCATTCTCGACGGCGGTCCGCACCGCGTTACTGAGGCCGCCACCGGGCAGCGGGCCCGGGCCGATCCCGTGCGCGAGCATCCGCAGGTCGGCGAGTGCCTGCTCGGCGGCGTTGTCGGCGTCGGCCAGCTTCGCCGCTACCCGCTGGTCCGGCAGACGCGTCGCCCGGGCGGTGGCCAGGCCCAGCGCATAGCGCAGGGCGACCAGGCGCTGCTGAACGCCGTCATGCAGGTCCCGTTCGAGGCTGGCGCGAGCCGCGTCCGCGGCCTCGACTACATGCTGGCGCGCGACGATCAGATCATTGACCCGGGCGAGCGCCCCGGCCGCGAGCCGCTCCGAGTCAAGCAGCAGCCGGGCGGCGGCCACCGCGCCGGTGATGGCGGCATGGTCGATCCGCGCGGTACTGCCATGGATGAGCGCGGCCACCGGCTCGCCGGCGTCGGTGATGATGGTGACGTGCTCCGCGGGCAGGGTGATCTGCTGCCCGTCCTGGTTTCGCCAGGCTCCGTCGGACGTGGCATAGGCGATGCGCAGCGCCGGATCCGTCAGCGTCCCGGCGATCGCATCCACCGCCCGGGCCTGCGGATCGGCCGCCGCTGCGACGGCCGCAGCGACCTCGCGCCTGGCTCTCGCCGCCCGCACGGCCGGCCAGGCAAAGGCCGCCGCTAGGACGAGCAGCAGTCCGCTAGACGCGGCATGCCACGCGGAGACAGCAGAGTCTGCGGGGCCGCCGAGCAGGCTGGCCGCTGAGCCGGCTGCGACCGCCGCGGCGAAGGCGACGGCCGCCCCGTCGGCGGCGATCTCAGGCTGCACGGATATCGCCAGGCGCGGCCGCGTCCGGCTGATTCGGGCTGCTAGCCACGCCGCCGCCATTACCCCGGCGGCGATGCTGAGTTGCTCGCCGCGCTCGGCCAGCAGTGAACTAAGCGCCACGTCATGCCGCACGGCGACCAGGTCTGCGGCGCAGTCGGCACACCCGCCGTCGCGGGGGGCGGCCGCGGCTGCTGCGGCCGGCCCGGCCAGGAGCGCGGCGGCGGCGGCCAGCACGAGCGCCAGCGAAGCGAACGCCAGCTCGACCCTGGTGCCATCGCGCAACTGGGTCATCCGGCTGGCGAGCACCAGCGGGAGCGGCGCTAGCACCACGATGAGGCCGACAGTCAGCGCAGCCGCGCCAGGAGCTGCCGGGCTGGCCCACTCGGCGCTGAGCCAGGCCGCACCGGCCGCCGCGAGCAGCCATCGCCGCTCGCCACGGTAAGCGACGCCGGCCGCGACGAGCAGCGCGATGCCGGCCGCGACTTCGAGCACTGCTGCCGGGACGGAGGGGCCTGCGAGGGACACGTCACCGCGCAAGCGCAGCACGTTGACCGTCACGGCCGATAGCAATGCCGCAGCGACAGCCCACGGCACTAGTCGCCCCACACGCCAACAATCGCAGTGCCGGTGGCGGGCCGGAAGAGGGCTAGCACTCTAGCGACCCCGCCAGCCAGTAGTGCACAGTCGCCGTTAGCTACACGATCGGCGACGGGAGGGCGAGCCATGGCGAGCGACTGGATCTGTTCCCGGGCCGGCTGCTCCGCGCGCGGCCCGCTGGCGGCCCTGGCCATGGCCGCGGCGCTGCTGCTGGCGGGCTGTGCACCCGGCACGAGCAAGGCGGGCGGCGCGCCGGTGAGCGTAGCGCACGGGACGGTCACCCTGACATTCGCCAGCGCGGACCCGCTGGCCGTAGACACGACATTCGTCACGAAGGTGAATCACGATTCCGACGGGCACCTGAGGCTTCGCACTCTGTTCCTGGACGCTCGATCGCCCGATGTCGATCAGACGATCGCCGGTGACATCCGCAGCCGGAAAATCGACGTTGGCGACGTCGGCTCGCGGGCCTGGGAAAGCCTCGGCTTGCCGGCGTTCAGCGCCTATCAGGCCCCGTTCCTCGTGACCAGCCGCGAAGTGCTTGACGAGTCCAGCACCGGAATTGTCGCTACCAGCCTGCTGGGCACGCTCAGGTCGGTAGGCATTACCGGGCTCGCCATCGTCCCGGACAGCATCAGGTATCTGTACTCGACTCGGCCGCTGACAACGCTGGCCCAGTTCAGCGGTGCGAAAATCCGGATCAACGCGTCTGCCACCAGCAGCGAGGTGATCTCCGCCCTCGGGGCTGTGCCCGTGACGAACGTAGCGTCAGGCCCGGACGCTTTGCAGGCGCTGCGGGACGGCAGCCTGACCGCCGTTGAGTCGAATCCGCAGAACGCGATCGAGAACGGATACATCGCGGCCGCGCCCTACGTGGTGGCCAACGTTCCGCTGTTCGCCAAGACCGACACGTTCGCGATCAACTCGGCCGTGCTGGCCGCGCTGCCCGCGGCCGACGCGAGTGCTCTGCGGCTCGCGGCCCGGCAAGCCGCGGCCACCCAGGACAGCAGCGCGACCGACCGGACGAGATGGGCGCTGGCCTGCGGCGAAGGCCTGCGGCCGCTGGCCCTCACCGAACGGCAGTTCCTGGCACTCCACAGTGCCGAAGGACCCACCTACGCCGCTCTGGCGGCCGACGCGCAGACCACTCTGGCCATCGACCGGATCGGCGCGCTGGCGGTCACCGAGCCGCGCATGGACTCCTGGGCCACCTGTCACGGAATCGGGGTCAGCGCCTCGAGCACAGGGCTGCTCGACGGTAGCTATACCGACGAGGTCACGCAGGCCGACGTCGTCGCGTCTGGCGACTGCACCGATTGCGGAAACGCTGGCTCCTTTCGCCTAGTCGTGAGCGACGGGCGCTACGCGCTCTATCACCCAGTCCAGATCAATGCCAGTCCGGACGAGCCCAGCGTGGCCTTCTTCGCCGGCTGGCGGCCAGCCGACCCAGTCGAAGTCGGGGTCATCTGGATCGCCGGAAACCGGGTGACGCAGGTGCCCGAGGTGAATCAGCAAAACGGGTCCGGTCCGGCGACCTACACCTTCGACCTGTTCCGCGGCACATTCAGCCTGCACCTGATCAGCGGTCAGGCTGATCTGGACACGAGCCATCCGTGGCAGAAGCAGGGCTAGCCCGGCCGGAAGTTCAGCCGCGACGGCAATAGGCGACCAGGGGCCCGAGTCGCACTAAGGCGCATCCTCTCCAGCTCAGCGCCATGCGCGTTCGTCCGCACGCCCTCTTCCGAGCCAGGAGTTCAGCGAGCCCGCCTCGACCGAGGCATCAGTTAAGGAGGAAGAAATGAGACATCCACCGGCGATGATCGCGACCGCGGCCTGGCACCGCGCCGTCGCCTTGCTCGCCTCAGCAGCGCTCAGCGCTGCCTGCCTTTCGCTCGCGGGGGCGGCCGGGGCAGCCGCGTCGGCGGTAGGTCCCGGTCCGGCCGGCCGGGTAGCCCTGGAGCACCCAGGCGCCCGGATCGTCACCGGGCGGACCGGTGCTGGCTCGGTGCCGCTCGGCGGAAGCCCCGGCGTGCCCGCGGCGAACCCCAGGACGGACACGGTCTACGTTCCGATCCAGTGCACAACCAGTCAGTGCACGACTGCCACTCATTTTGTCGACATCGTCAACGCGGCGAAGTGCAACAGCAGGACTAGGTCTGACTGCCGCGTGGTCGCCCGGGCGAGGGTCGGCACCAGCCCCCTCGCCGCCACCATCGACCAGAAGACCGACACCATCTATGTGATCAACGGCGGCAGCAACGATGTCTCCGTGCTGAGCGGCGCCCGTTGTAACGCGAGGGTGACGCGCGGCTGCGGCCGGCCCGTGGCCACCATCCGGGTCGGGAAGTTCCCGGTCGCCGCCGCGCTCGATCCGAGGACGCGCACGCTGTACGTAGTGAGCCCCGACGGCCACATCTTCGTGATCAACGCGGCCAACTGCAATGCCGTCACGACGCGCGGCTGCAAGCGGCATGTTCGCACGGTCAAAGACAGCCTCGGGCCGCAGTCAGTCGACGTTGACGTGGCCACCGACACGGTCTACGCCGTGAACGACGGAACCGGCAACGGCGACACGGTTTCCGTGCTCGACGGAGCCGCGTGCAATGGAACCACCGGACGTGGTTGCGGCCGACCGGCACGCACCATCACAGTCGGCAACGGAGCCTTCTGGGGCACTGTGGACCAGTCCACGGACACGGTGTACGTCGCGAATTACAACGACGGCACCCTGTCGGTGATCAACGGCGCCCGGTGCAACGCCACGGTCAGCATCGGCTGCGGCGCGCCGCCGCCCACCGTTACAACTGGCGCTGGAGCTGCGTTCGTCGCGGTCGATCGCCGGCTGCACACGCTGTTTGCCGTGAACCAGAATGACGACACGCTGTCCGTGATCAACACCAGAACGTGCGATGCCAGGGTGACGTCCGGCTGCCGCCGCCTCGCGCGGAACCAGCGTGCAGCTCCGGACCGCGCACCTGGCTATGACCCGTTCCCCGGCGCCGTCGCGCTGATGCCGAAGACAGGCACTGCGTACGTGCTGACAGTCGGGGGCGCCGGCGTGATGTCAGTAACTGGCGTGAGCCGGTGCAACGCCACCGACACGGCCGGGTGCCGCCGCCCGGCGCCGCGCGCGCCAGTAGGAGCTCTGCTGACCGCCGTGGACCCGGCCACCGACACGATCTATGCCGGCGATCTGAACCGGTCCGGGATCGACGTGATCAACGGAGCTACCTGCCGGGCCACGCACGTGACCAGCTGCACGCCGGTCGCGATGATCCCGATGCCAGACCCGGACGCGAACGTCGGCGCGATCGACTCGTCCACCCACACGCTCTACGCATCGGACGAAGCTGCTGCTGGCACTGTGGCCGTGATCAGCACCGGCACCTGCAACGCGGCTGACACGAGCGGCTGCGGGGTGGCGCCGCCAGAGATCAGCATCGGCGCATTCCCCGGGCCGCCCGCGCTGAACCCGGCCACTCACACCCTGTACGTAAGCTACGGGACGACAGCGAACCAGGTCGCCGTCCTCAGCACCGTCCATTGCAATGCGATCAGTGCCAGCGGATGCGCGCAGACCCCGGCGGTTGTGACTGTGGGCGCGGGCACCTCGAGCTTGGCCGTCAGCGTCGCCACCGACACCGTCTATGCGCCGGCCTCGGGACCAGGCCAGTTTGACGGTCACACGATGGCGCTGATTAACGGTGCGACGTGCAACGGCACCAGCCGTGCTGGCTGCAGTCACCTCGCCGGGAAGGTCCGCGTCGGGGCCGGGCCGGTGGGCGTGGCGGTCGATGATCACACCCACACCGTCTATGTCGCCAACAACGCCGACGGAGACGCCCCTGGCACAGTGTCGGTGATCAACAGCGCTACCTGCAACGCCACGCGCACGGCCGGCTGCCGCCACTTCGCCGTGATGGCCACGGGGGTGTCGCCGCAACTGATCGCCCTGGATGCCACAACTGGCCGGCTGTATGTCAGCGACTTCGCCAGCGCCGAGGTCTCGATTCTGAACACGGTCCGCTGCGACGCGAACGTCACCGTCGGATGCGCCACGGCAACGACGGAGCAGGCGGTCGGATCTCAGCCTTTTGGCGTAGCTGTCAATCCCGCCACCCGAACCGTCTACGTGACCAGCCTGTTCCAGGCCGGCTCACTGTTCGTTCTGACCGCTGCCGGCTGACCGGGTGACGGCCCGGCTCGCGCGTGACCTGCGGGTCACGCGCGAGCCGCCGGGACGGGCTGACCCGCGGTAAGCGGCAAGTCAGCGATCACCCGGGTACCGCCACGCATATCACCGAGCACCTGCAGACGGCCACCGAGCGCAGCAAGCCTGTCGGCCAGAGAGCGCAGCCCGCGGCCATCGGGATCGGCGCCGCCGACTCCGTCGTCGGCTACCTGAATGACCAGGTGCCAGTCCTTGATCGCAGCGGTCAGCCAGATCCTGGCCGGACCCGCGTGCTTGAGCGCGTTGGCGATCGCTTCTGAGGCGGCGAACCAGGCCGCCGACGCGATCTCGTCGCCAAGGTCACTGTCGATACGCAGATCGATGCGTGCGCCAACCGACCGGCCAAGGTCGAGGAGAGCCGCCGGGAGTGCGCCAGCAGACAGCACCCCGGCCTGGCCCGCGGCCGTCCTCGCCAGGTCCGCACGCGCGGCCAGCCCCGCGCTATACGCTGCGGCGACATCTGGGTGCAGGCTGGCCGGTGCCGCCGACATGGCTTTGTCCAACGCGGCGAGACACTGTGCCAATGACTGGCCTGGTCCGGTTGCCACGTCGCTGGCGAACTGCCGCAGGACGGAATACTCCGCCTGGACGAGGCGGCGGCGAGACTCGGCCAGCTCGACCGACTGGCGCGCGGCATCCGATGCGCGAATCAGCCGTCTGACCGCGAGCCGGCCTACAGACTGCACCACCTGGTGTACCTGGTGATCATCCATGGCTGTGCGCTCGTGCTCAAGAGCCGCTACAACGGAACCGAACTCGCCGAGGACTGTCACGGTCCGGCCCGGGGGCGTGGCTCCCGCTGGCAGTCCCGAGGCGGCTATGAACGGCAGCCCGGGCGTCAGCTGATACAGCAGCCGGAGCCGCGGGTCGCCGATAGCACGTCCCAGCCGCCGCTCCAGCGACAGCGCGTCCTTCGTCCGGCCAAGCTCGACCACGAGGCCGGCCAGGCCGCTGCGGGTGCGCGCCGGGACCGGGCGGATGACCAGCATCGCGACTGCACAGCCGACCACGCTCACCGCCATCAGCGACTCCAGCGCGGCGCCGCGTCCGGACGCCGCCTGCAGGAAACCTGCCGATCCGAGCACGGCCCCGATGACGACAGCACCCGCCCGCGGGGCCCTGACGGCGTAGCACCGCACGTCGAGCAGCGCCACCGCGGCCAGGCAGGCGCCCAGCGCGGCGGTCAGCCACCCGACCGCGGCCAGCGGCGGCACGGCCCGCACCCACATGGTGATAGCAACTGCACGCTGGGACACCCGAACTGGCACGGCATCAGGAGCTCCGAGCAGCGCGGTTGCTAACGGCGCGACCCATATCGCGGCAAGCAGCGCCGCGTCGTGGCCCGGCTGCCCGCCGACAACTTCCGGCGTGGCCAGGAACCAGCACGCTCCCGACAGAGCCAGCATGGTCCGGCAGGCTGCGGACACGTGCCGGGCCAGGCCACCGGCGGCGAGCAGGGACCAGCCTGCGAGCAAGTCGATCGCCGCGGACGTCCACGACCATCCAGAGCGCACCGCCCACACCTCGGCCGCGGCGCCTGCAATCGCCCCGGCGAACAGCAAGACTCGGACCGCGAAACGCATGTTTCCTGCTCCAGCCACGACCATCTCGCCCGTATGTGCACCTACATAGTCGCCCATGTGCCCGCCCGCCGGCCATCGGCAGAGCAGGGCCGGGCCGCCACGGCACGCACGGCGCCGCGGCCCGGTGGGGCTACGCCGCGAGCAAGGGCGCCGCGCGTGACCCAGTCCTCCGGGCTCCCCGGTCACACGCGGCTAGGGGTCGTGATCGGGGATATTCCTGATGTCCGGCGCCGGGCGGTACCTTTAGTCTGGAGCCGTGAGCGAAGCGCCAGACACGTCCTCGACCGGTGCCCCCGGTCCGGGCCTGGCGACGATCGCTCCTGACCTGGCCGCAACCGATACCCGGTCCAGGGCCTCGGAGTTCCCGGATCGCGACTGGACCTGGCTCTGGTGGCCGACCGTGCTCGGCAGCGTGGCCTCGGAAATCGTCGCCATCGCCGGGTCACTGCCCGACTCGCCGTTCAAGCTCGCCGCCGCAGGCGGCTGGTATTTCGGCGAATCGCCCGCCACCATGTCCGCCAGGGTCAGCGGCACGATCGCGGCCAGCTTCGTCGGTTTCGCCGGCCTTATCGCCATGGTCCGGATCTGGCTGTACCTGGTCCGTGCGCTCCGCCGGCAGCCCGGGGCTCCGCTCTGGCGGCTCGCCGTGCTGCTCGCATGCTGGTGCGCGCCGATGCTGGTCGTCGCCCCGCTGTTCAGCCGGGATCTCTACAGCTACGCGGCGCAAGGCGCGCTCGTTGCCCGGCACATCGATCCGTACCTGCACGGCCCGGCGGTCCTCGGTACCCGGTTCGCCGGGCTCGTCGACGGCCGTTGGTTCCGGGCACCGACACCGTACGGCCCGTTGTTCGTGATGCTGGCCGGACTCATGACCCGGATCGCCGGGCCTGACCTGCTGACGAGCCTGATCCTGTTGCGACTGACCGCGCTCGGCGGCGTCGTGCTGCTCGCGATCTTCGTGCCAGCGATCGCCCGGCGGCTCGGCTACGACCCCGCACTCGCCTTCGCGGTCGGCGTCGCCAGCCCGCTGGTCACGTTCACGCTAATAGCTGGCGGGCACAACGACGCGCTGATGGCTGGCCTGCTCGCCGCCGGGGTGGCGTGCGCGCTGACGGGCCGGCGCGTGCTGGCCGTTGTGGTCATCGCGTTCGCGGCCGCGATCAAAGCCCCGGCCGCGCTGGCGGTCGTGCCACTGGCCTGGACCTGGCACGGGCCCAGCACGTCGGCCAGAGTGCGGACGGCCGCGCTGGCGGGCGGGCTGACCCTTGTCGGCGCCATCCTCGCCGGGTTGAGCCTGGCATCTGGCTTCGGTTTCGGCTGGGTCCGGAACCTGACCAGCAACGGGCAGGTCAGCAGCTGGGCGGCTCCGGCCACGTGGCTCGGGTCGGGTCTCGCCCACGTCAGCCACTGGCTTGGCCTGCCTGGCGGCGCGGCCGCCTGGCACACCGGGGCGCGCATCGTGTGCGCCGGTGTGCTCGTGCTCATCTGCGGCTACCTGA
Organism: uncultured Actinomycetota bacterium; assembly: GCA_963726425.1. Lineage (GTDB taxonomy): Bacteria > Actinomycetota > Actinomycetes > Streptosporangiales > Streptosporangiaceae > JAJYUU01. The sequence continues at coordinate 59,718 of CAVSCN010000034.1, forward strand.
TACTGCGCAGCGGCAAGCTCGGTTTCGTGTACTCGCTCGGCCTGATCCTGGTGGCCCTGGCGATCCTCAGCCCCGTCGTGCAGCCTTGGTACCTGATCTGGGGCCTCGCGCTGCTCGCCTGCGTGGCCGCCACCCCCGCCAGGCGCACCTGCCTCGTCCTGGCCGCGATCGCCCCGTTCATGGGCATGCCGGGCGGCTGGCTGCTGCTGCACGCCATCATCGCTGCCAACCCGCTGGTCATAGCGGGGCTAGTCGCTGCTCTCGTAGTCGTCGCGGTGATCCCGCTAGGTGGCTGGACAGCAGCAAATCGCCGAGCCGGCTGGGCGCGCGCGCTGCCCTTTTAGCTCAGGACAGCCTGGCCGTTCACGGTCAGCGTCACGTCGATGTTGCCCCGGGTGGCGTTGGAGTACGGGCACACCTGATGAGCTGCGGCCACGATCCGCGCCGCCAGCTCCGGGTCCTGGACCTGCGGCAGGGTTACATCGAGTTCCACCGCGAGCTTGAAACCACGCTCCTCGGTGGGCAGCAGGCTCACGCGGCTGTCGATCGAGACATCGCCCACCTCCGCGCGCTCGCGACGGCCGACCACGCCCAGGGCACCTTCGAAGCAGGCCGCATAGCCCACGGCGAAGAGCTGTTCAGGGTTCGTGCCACCGCCCTGGCCACCCATCTCCGTCGGCGAGCGGAGCTGCACATCCAGGGCTCCGTCAGTCGTGCGCCCGTGTCCGTTCGCCCGGCCGCCGGTGACCGTTGCCTCCGCCGTGTAAAGAACGCGCGCCATCTCGGCTCCATCCTCGGGATCTGCGGTATTCCGGCTCTCACGGTACCTGGCGGAAAACTTTCGGCGGTCGTGTCTATCTGGCGGGGTTCCGTTCGACGTCCCTGTGAAGACCCGGCCGGGCGGCCAGCTCCCGGCCCGCCATCCGGTCAACTCCAAGGAGACATTAGATGGGAACAGTCACCCCGGAGGTGGCGTCGGCGACGCCACTGGCCGGCCGATCAGGCCAGCGGCTTCCGGTTAACACCAGTTACGCCGTCTGCGCCGAGGCTCTGGTCCGCGACTTCGATGGGCTGCGCGCAGTCGACGAGGTTGACCTGCGGATCCCGGCCGGCGAGATCTATGGCTTCCTCGGCCCCAACGGCGCCGGCAAGTCGACGACGGTCCGCATGCTGTGCACGCTGATGGCACCCACCGGCGGCCGGGCCAGGGTAGCCGGTTATGACGTCGCTACCCAGCCGGACCAGGTGCGGCTTCGCATCGGTGTCGCACTTCAGGACGTCGCGCTGGACCCCAAGCAGACCGGCACCGAGCTGCTGCGGCTGCAGGGCCGGCTGTACGGACTGTCAAGCCGGGCGCTGGCGCGGCGGATGGGCGAGCTGGGCGAGCTCATAGACCTGGGCGATGCCCTCGGCCGCCCGATCGGCACCTATTCGGGCGGGATGAAGCGCCGGCTCGATCTGGCGGCGGCGCTGGTGCACGATCCCGAGGTCGTGTTCCTGGACGAACCGACCACCGGGCTCGACCCGGCCAGCCGGGCCCGCGTGTGGGCCGAGATCCGCCGGCTCAACCAGCAGCTCGGCATGACCATCTTCCTGACCACCCAGTACCTCGAAGAGGCCGATGAGCTGGCGCACCGGGTCGGCATCATCGACAACGGCAGCATCGTGGCCGAAGGCACGCCGGCCGAGCTGAAGCGGTCAGTCGGATCTGATGTCATCGTCGCCCGCCTCGACCGCGACGCTGCGCGCGTACGGCCGCTGGTCGCGGCGGTCCCCGGTGTGCGCGGCGTCGAGGCGCACCGCAACGAGCTGGTCATCGCCACCGGCGACGGCGCGGCCGTCATCAGTCCAGTCGCCGTCGCGCTGGCCGGAAGCGGTGCGGTCGTCCGTGACCTGACCCTGCGCACGCCAACGCTCGACGACGTGTTCCTGGAGCTGACCGGCACCCACATGGAAGTCACCAACCACACCGAGGAGAACCCGTCATGACTGCCGTAACCGACGCCGCCCGTCCCGTCGCCCGCGCGGCGAGCCTGGCGCGCCCCGCAGGGCTTCCTGCATGACCTGGCTGCGATCGCCGGGCGGGCGCTGCGCGCTGTCCCCCGCGATCCCGCTGCGGTGACACCACCGATATTCATCGCGCTGTTCTTCTTCATCGTCAACATCGCCACGCTCAAGAAGCTGACCGGCCAGCATCCGGGCTTCAGCTACACGGCCTTCGAGATGGCGACCGCAATCCTGCTCGGCGTCACCGGGGTATCCAGGGCCCCGGCTCTCGTCCTCGACGTGCAATCCCACTATCTCGATCGGTTGCTCCTCACGCCGGTGCGGCGAACCGCCATCCTGGTCGGCCACATGGCCGCCGACGTCGCGGTGGCGGCGATTCTGACCGCGCCGATCCTGATCCTCGGGGTCATCCTCGGCGTCCGGTTCCACGGCGGCCTGCTCGGCGTGGCCGCGTTCGTGCTCCTGGCGGCGCTGTGGAGCCTGGCCTTTGCCGGATTCGGCTATGCCATCGCGCTGAAGACCGGAAACCCGGCCGCGGTGAACTCCATGTTCCTGCTGTTCTTCCCGTTCCTGTTCCTGACGTCCTCTTACGTTCCGCGCAGCCAGCTAGCGGGCTGGCTGAACACGGTCGCGGGCTACAACCCCGTCACCTACCTGCTTGGCGGCCTGCGGTCGCTCGTGCTCGGCAACACGTGGCAGTGGGGCCAGCTCGGCCAGTCGCTCGCGGCAATCGCCATCGTCGGAGTGATCAGCATGACCATGTGCTTCGCTGCCCTCCGGGGACGGGTGAAGCGCGGCGCGAACTGAGGCTCATCGCAATTTCGAGGGCGTCAGCGCCAGAACTCGGAGAGCTGCTCGGCCCGGGCGCTGCCTTGGTCGTAACCGGCTCGGGCGGCAGCCGGACGAGCCGACAGATCCATCAGATTGCTGCCGAACGCGCTGCGGGACTCGCTGTCCGGGAGGACGGTTTCGACTCTGCTGCCGCCGGCGCGCAGTTCGTCGACCTGCGCCGCCAGGTGCATGCCCCACTCGAGCGGCGCCCGCGTTCTGCCGCCAAGTGGCGACAGCACCAGCACCCGCCCGTCGCCGGCGGCAAGATCGGCATTCTCGCTGGATCGGCGGTAGCCGCCGTCGATGTACCGGCTGTCGCGAATACCGTAGGGAGGGACGCCGAAGCCGTTGGCAGTGCTGGCGGCGACGGCGTCCACCAGGCCGACTCCGCTGTGGCGGCCGAACACGACCGGGTCACCGGTATGGGCATCGACCGCCGTGATCAGCACCGTACGGTCCGGCCAGTGCTGACTGGGCAGCCGGGCGGCGACCGTAGCGCGCCACCGTGTTTGCCCGGAGCCATCCGACGCGGCATCCAGCTCGAGCGCCGCCGCACCCAGTCTGCGGCGCATGTCGGCCGCGCCCGCAGCCGCGCCGATGATCTCGCTGGTCCTCCGCATGTGGTCGGCCACCGGCCCGATGGGAACGCGTCGGCCGTCGGAGCTGGCCGGACCAGTCTGTTGCGGAGGCGCGGCGGAACGGATGTCGGCTAGCAGTTGGGTCGGGCTCGCGCTGGTTATCTGGACCGCGGCCGTCGATCCGGCTGACGTCCCGATGATCAGATCGGCCTCGGTCACATCCAGCCCGGCATCAAACAGGCCGCCGATGACGCCGATCAGCCACGCATTACCGGCCGACCCGCCACCACCGAGGACCAGCGCTCGGTCACCCGTGGCGCGCGCCCGCTTGGTGGCGCCGACCTGCAGCTGATCCTGGTCGGACCCCGGCCGGTCCGAGGCTGGCGTCGAGGTGAAGTACAGGGTTGAGAAAGGTGTTGTGTTCATGGGAGTCGCCTTTCGCGAGTGCCTGGCGGGCGCTCCCGATAGCGACTACCTCAGTCGCGCGATCGTGGACAGCAGCGGAGCACCCACTGCGGATACTGCGTTCACGGGTCTCACCTCCGGCCGGTAGATCACGATCGCCAAGACGTTAGCACGCCGGACTTGCCTTTCGCGCTGATAGATTTCGCGGCCTGAGCTCAATTGCCTTGGAGGTCCCGTGCAGTGGCTGAACGAGCCGGCTCAGTGGTCTGAGCGGGCGGACGCGCTGCTGGTCACCGCCGACGCGGGCACCGATTTCTGGCGAATCACTGGGTACGGGTACATCCGCGACAACGGCCACCTGTACGGGGAGCAGCTCAGCGGCGACTTCGATCTGTCGATGCGAGTCCGCGGTTCCTACGCTGCGCAATACGACCAGGCCGGGGCCATGGTCCGGGTCGACGATCGCCGCTGGCTCAAGACCGGCATCGAGTATTTCGACGGCCGGCCGCGGTTCAGCACAGTGATCACCCTCGAGCACTCCAGCTGGGCGGTAGCCGACCTGCCCAGCTACGCCGGCGAGGTGAGCTTGCTGGTCACTCGCCGCGGCGACGCCATCGAGGTCCGCTACCGCCTTGACGGCGGAGACCGCGAACTGGCCGCGCTTGCGTACTTGCCGTCCGGCGAGCAGGTGCTGGCCGGCGCCATGTGCGCTGCGCCTGAGGGCAGCGGCTTCGAGGTAACCTTCCATGACCTGCGGATCACCGGGTCGGCCGCGTCCACCTGACCGGCCGTGACCGCGACGTTCCGCCCTAGCCAGGATCAGCGCACCCGCCACCACAATGGCGGCGCCGGCCGTTCCTGCTATCCGGCGGTCCGCGCGCGAGCGGCCTGACGGATCAGATGGTCGCGCTCGGCGATATCGGTAGCCCGAGCCGCGGCGGCCGCGTACGCAGCGGCGGCAGCCTGCCGGTCGCCGCCCAGCTCGTGCAGGTAAGCGCGGACGGCGTGCCACCGGTGACGCTGGCCGAGCATTTCGCGCAGCCGGTCGGTCTCGCGCAGCCCGGCGGCGGCGCCGACGACGTGGCCGACCGCGACGGCGCGCCCGAGCACCGCGGCCGGGTCCTGGTGCACCGGGTCGCCGGTCAGGGCGACCAGATCGTCGTACCAGGCGAGGATCTGCGGCCAGTCCGTCTCCGCGGCGGTGGCCGCGTCGTCGTGCAGGGCGGCGATGGCAGCCTCGATCTGGTAGCGGCCGGGGCGCTGACCGGCCAGCGCCGACTGCAGGACGCGCACGCCCTCGGCGATCTCGCGGGTGTCCCACAGAGCGCGGTTCTGCCGGTCGAGCGTGACGATGCGGCCCTCCGAGTCGCGCCGGGCAGGAAGGCGGGCGTGGCTGAGGAGCATCAGCGCGAGCAGCCCGCGCGCCTCCGGTTCCTCGGTGGCGAGGCTGAGCTGGCGGGCGAGCCGGATCGCTTCGGAGGCCAGGTCGACCCGGCCCGCGTGGCCGGCCGTGTAGACGAGGTAGAGCACGCGCAGCACGACGGCGAGGTCGCCCGGCTGATCCAGGCGGCGTCCTTGCAGGGCGCGCTTGGCCCGGCTGATCCGCTGCGCCATCGTCGCCTCCGGCACGTAGAAGGCGTTAGCGATCTCGCGAGTGGTGAGGCCGCCGACGGCGCGCAGGGTCAGTGCTACCTGGGAGGCGGGCGCGAGGTCGGGATGGCAGCAGCAGAAGAGCAGGAAGAGGGTGTCGTCGCCGTCCTCGGTGGCGGCGGGCCGCGGCTCGGCGTACGTAGCGTCCTCGCGGCGGTGCCGGGCGGCCTCGCTGCGGCGGGCGTCGATGAGCCGCCGGGTCGCGACCGTTGTCAGCCATGCGCGCGGGTCGCGCGGCGGGTGCCCGGGCCATACTCGCAGCGCCTCCAGCAGCGCTTCCTGCAGCGCGTCCTCGGCGGCATCGAAGTCCTCGCCCGCTCGGATCAGGCCCGCGAGCACCTGCGGGACGAGGGCGCGCAGCGCGCCCTCGTCCAGCTGGGGTGCGTGCTCGTCGGTCACGCCGGGTCAGTCGCCCGCCGCCGCATCGGACATGACCTCCCGGACGTCGATCCACTCGTACAGCGGCTCCCCGCCGGGGCCGGGCTCGGAGGAGACGTATGCAGCGAGTTCGACCGCGCGCTCGTGCGTCTCGACGTCGATCATGTACCACCCCGCCACCAGATCGCTGGTCTCTGGCAGCGGGCCGTCGGTAGTTACCGGCGCGGCGTCCGGGCCGCCGTAACGCACCCAGGTGCGGGCCGGCGTGAGCGCCTGCGCGTCGACAAGTTCGCCGTTCTTCTCGAGCAGCTCGCCGACGTGCCGCAGGAACGCCATGTGCGCCTCGACGTCCTCAGGCGCCCACTGATCCATCGGGGGCAAGGGATGGTGCGGCTCCGGGCCGCCGCGGTAGTGCTTGAGAAGCAGGTACTTCGGCATGGTGGTCTCCTGATGTCGTGGACCGCGCCTGTCGTGGCCCTTCACCCGGTGAGCGGAGCCGATCAGAGCTTCTCGACACGAAATTACGACCTTGCTCACTGCGGCGAGCGGACGGACGTTAGTTATCCAAGGGGCGCAGAATACTTCGGCGTGCGTAGAGGTCTCCGCAGACGAAGGCGAGCGCCAGTATCGCGGCGCCGAAGGAGTCGCGCTTCCCGATGGCACGCATACCAGCGACACTGGCGGCGGCATCGAGCGAATCGCTGGCCAGACCGGCGGTCAGCCAGCGGCGGATGTCGCTTTCATCCCCCGATCTGGCCGCGGCGACCGTGCCTAGGCCCAGCGCGAGATCTCTGATCCCTACTGTTCGCATGAGCAGCACCTCGGCGGCGGTCGGCTCGGTGCGGCGGGCCAGCCGCATCGGCACTCCCGGCGCCACGAGGAGCGCGACACCAACGGCACCCCTCAGCCATCCCATTGCCTGGTATCCGGTGATCGGCACCGTGGCAGCGTACGGCGTGGAGCTGCCCGATGTCGCGGCTTGCCCGCTTTGGCGGACATGATCATGACCACCGTGAGAGTGCGCGCTATCGTCCGTGACGGTGCAGGAGGTAGCTGACCGCACAGCTGGCGGGAATCAGCCCGGCGGGCAGCAGGTTGAGGGGCACCCCGGCGACGCGGGGCAGGTGGCCTGGCTCGTCTTCGACGTCGGCGCCGGAGATGGCCAGAGCGGGGAAGAACGGCACCCACGCGATCGTGGAGAGCAGCGCGGCGGTGGTCACAGCCGTGTCGTGGTCTTTTGCTTGCTGGCCGGGTCGCCACAGCAGCCATAGGGCAAGGAGCTGGGATCCGGTCACCGTTCCCCACCCGGTGGCGTTGTGGAACCGGGCATGCGGAGGCCAGGCCGGATTGAACACATGAGTGGAGTTGAGATCGGCACGCCCGGTACCGATGATCGTGCCGACGGCCGCGCCGCTGAGGATCAGACGGCTGATTCTCATGTCTGTACCTGCCTTTCCGGCGGGACAGTTTGCGGAGCAGCAGCGAGAGCGCACGCATCGCGAGGCGGTAGGCCCGGCCGGGGAAGAACAATGGCACACGCATTCTCAGCCACGATCACATTTCCGTCCGCTGATTACGCAGTGAGCAAACCAGATTACCGAGACTGGGCCGGGGATGCAGGACTGTGCCGGCGATAGCCGCTTAGTAAGTGTTCTGGCAGGCTGGCAACGTGGCGGGCTTTGACGAGCTAGTGACCGAAGCGCTTACCGTGCCGTTCTCCGGCTGGGATTTCTCCTGGCTGGACCGCCGCTCGTGGACTGAGCCGCTTCCGTGGGACTACAGCGCCCGCGTGGCGGCCCTGGCCCGCAGCGCCCGGACGATGCTGGACATGGGCACGGGCGGCGGCGAGGCCCTCTGCAGGCTTCCGGACCGCGCGCCGCGCTGCATTGCGACCGAGTCGTGGCTGCCCAACGTGCGGGTGGCCGGGCAGCGCCTGCTGCCGCTGGGCATCCCCGTGATCCAGGACGAGGCAGCTCGCGACAACATGGATCAGAACGGTGCTAACGACGGCGGGCGCCTGCCGTTCCGCGACGGGTCGTTGGACCTGATATGCGACCGGCACGAGTCATTTAATGCTCTGGAGGTCAGTCGTGTTCTCGCGCCGGGCGGCACCTTCGTGACCCAGCAGGTCGATTACCACGACAACGACGACCTCGCCCAGCTACTTGGAATCGAGACGCCGGACGAGCCGGACAGCTGGATCGGGCTGGCCGAGGAGCAGGTCACCGAAGCGGGACTAGTCATCCAGGAAGCCGCTAGGGCTGACCAGCGCATCCGCTTCGACGACATCGCGGCGATTGTCTTCTATCTGAAGGCTGTCAGCTGGTCAATCCCGGGGTACAGCCTCGAGAAATACCGGGATCGCCTCCGCGCCCTGTACGAGGACGCCAGCGCCTGGCCGGTCATGACCAGCGGGCACCGGTTCCTTCTCGTCGCGTCCAAGCCCGGCTGAGGCGCCCGGGCTTCCCCACCTTCCCCGCGAGCGGGGGGTCAGCGCTCGATTAGATCCGCCGCACGGACTGCCGCGGCGAGGGCAGCAGGGTTGCCGGTGCGCGCGTATGCGTCAACTGCGGCGTCGGCGAACTTGATCACATGCTCATCGCCGTGGTCAACGGCGCGGGCGAACGTGTCTGCCGCCGCATCCGGGCCGAGTGGCGGGCCGGGCAGATCGGTAGCGGCGGCCGGGGCGGCGGGCGCGTAGACCGCGGTCAGCGCCGCCGTTGCCGCCCACGATGCGGCCAGGCTGGGTGCCCAAAGGTCGGTGTCCAGGGCCGGAAGCGTGCGCAGGACCGCGCCCGGAGCGGTCGCCGAGTGCACGAGCATGATGCCGTTGCCGTGCCCGTAACGCAGGTATCTGATGACGGCGACGTCGGCCAGTCCGGCCAGGGCGGATTCGATCTCCGCGGCGGATGCGGGGATGCCAGGCGCGGCCAGGGCGGCCGCCCAGCCCGGCAGGTCGGCCAGGCGACCGAGACGTTCGCGGACACCGCCGGACTGGCCGGCAATCCGCGGAACGTCGGCCAGCGCATCTCGCGCCGAGGGCGCGGGCGCGCCGCCCGCAGCCGGAAGGGCGATCATGGGGTCCGCGCCGGGTACCGGCTGCCAGCGGGCCGCCCAGTAGGCCAGGCCATGGGCCAGCTCCGCGACATGAACGCTGTCATGGCCGTCCGCCAGCAGAGCCCGCACAGCGTGGCCGACCCGGATCACGCCGTGAGTAGCGGCCGCCGCGACGCCCGGCAGCAGCCGCGGCCACCAGGTCCCTAGCACCCGGCGCCAGGGCTGCCCGGTCAGCTCGCGCCGGAAGTAGGCGGTCCAGTCCGCTACCCGCCGCGGATCGCCCAGCGCATCCCGCCAGTCCTCGCCGATCGCCGCGGTGCCGCGCGGGAACTCCTCCAGCCGCCGCATGTACCCGTCAAGCCACCGATTCACGATGTCGGCGTGACCGTGGCGCACCATGGCCTCAGCTGCCATCGGGCCATGATTGGACAGCCAACCGTCAAACTCGGGTCCCGTTGCGTGCAGCCGCTCATAAGCCTCGTCCAGCGTCCCCGTCACGTCGGTTGACATCAGTTGCCTCCCAGCGGGCGCACGGCCACGTTCGCAGTTTCCCCCGGCAGCAGGCGTGGTCTTGGGCGTTGTCAGGTGGACGCAACTGGGTGCGAGCCCGCAACCTGATCTTGCGGTGGGTGGGCCCGGCGCCGAGGCATTGAGCTTACCTCGCAACACCTGCAACACCCCGAAGGAGTATTCGAAAATTGTGGGCGCAGTAGGATTCGAACCTACGAACCCCTCGCTTGTAAGGCGAGTAGGACACCAGGTCACAAGAGGTGCCCCCGCAGGTCAGACACGGTGCGAGCATCAGTGAGACGCACTGACATTCAACGCAACGTGACCCACGATGTGACCCACCCAGGCGGCGCTGTAGGCCACGCTAAGCGCCTGGCAGCCATGGCCACGGGTGATGGCATGCCGCATACGGCAGAGGGCTGCACAGAGCTGCACAGTCAGAGCTGGAACGGTGTTCACTTAGTTAACGGTGTAAGCAGTTGCCGGGTTTGCTCGAAACGATGGCCGGAATGCTCGCGGTGGTCTAGCGCAAACTTTTTTCCCGATTGCCACTAAGGCAGTTGATCTTGAAATCGGTGCGCGAGACTGTGAGAGCGGCTCCAAAGGCGGGCCAGCACACACGACTCGGAGTGCGCCGAATGCCTGACCAGAGGAAGCTCCCCAGAGGGAACTGGTGGCTGCCGATCATCGAGATCTTCCCGGCCTACTGGCCGATCATCAGGAAGGTTCGCAAGACGATCAAGAAGCGGCGGAAGCACAGGCGCTAAGGCCGTTGCCCCGCTTGCCATGTAGCCCTGGCCGCATCATGGCGGCGGCTGATGGGTACCCTGCGATCATGTGGACGGGGGTACACAAGCTAGCACTGGCGTTGGCTGCTGCTGCGGTCACCGCGTGCGAGGGCAGCTCACTACCGATTCAGGACGTTGGCGAGCAGGTCGTCCGCATGGACCTGGCGAAGGTCGTTGAGATCCAGGTGCCTGACGGCTCGCTCGGCTCGGGTGTCGTGTTTGATGACAAGGGCGACATCGTCACCAACGCGCATGTGGTCGGGACGTCCACCAGGTTCGAGGTGACGCAGACGGCCGGTACCGCGCCCTTGCCTGCCCGGCTGATAGGCGTATCTCCCGCCCACGACCTCGCCGTCATCCGCGTCACCACCGACGCCAACCGCCTCAAGCCAGTCACCTGGGCCGACTCCGCCAACGCACAAGTCGGCGAATGGGTGCTGGCGATGGGCACCCCGTTCGGGCTGGCTGACACCGTGACGCAAGGCATCGTCTCGGCGACCACCCGAAGCGTCCAGGAGTCGGGGACGAAGCCTCTCGTGATCATCCCCAATGCCATCCAGACCAGTGCCGACATAAACCCGGGCAATAGCGGTGGCGGGCTCGTTGACCTCAACGGCGCGGTGCTCGGAATCCCGACGCTAGACCTGGTGGACCCGCAGCTTGGTGCCATTCCGGGCATCGGCTTCGCGATCCCTAGCAACACTGTCGTCTCGGTTGCCCGCCAGTTGATCAGCCACGGCTAGCCCTGGCCCCACGGGTGACCGTGGCCGCATGCGGCCGGGTAACTCCACCAGCTCGGCAAGGTAGGCATGGGGACATCATCGAATAGTCGTTCGAGTCCTGGCAAGACTGTCGGCAGGGTGTGCGGATAAGAGTGAAGGACACACCCTGACACGCCAGGAGTCGCCCTGGTGGTTGCACGAAATAGAATAGGAATAGCAGGTCGGGAATACGGCCAGCGTCATAGTTGGAGTTACTCCCCCACCAATTTCCTAGCTTGGAGAATGCGTGCAACTCACCTACTCAATACCGGAAGCGGCTAACCAGCTCTCGGTCTCCAGGGCCACCATCTACCGGCTATTCGAGTCGGGCGAGCTGGAGTACCGCAAGGTCGCCGGGCGAACCGTGGTTACCCACGCAGCCCTGCTGCGGTTCATCGGGGAAGAGGAAGGGCTGGCAGCGTGAGTCGCGGACTAGGTATCGCGCAGCGAACGGTGCTGGAGGTGCTGAGTGACCAGCCGGACTCCTGGAACCCCGTGTGCTGGATAGCCGAGGAGACCGCTAACTGTTGGAACTACGCCAAGGGTAAGTCCAACACTTACAGTGCCAGCCATCAGGAATCGGTGCGCAGGGCAGTTCACTCGCTGGCCGACAAGGGCCTAGTCGAGATCGGTTACGGAACGTTCTTGGGTCGGGACGAAGACGGCCGGGCTGGCCGGTTCCAGCTAGCCGCGAGACTCCGGAGGCCGCCAGTACGTACGTAACGGCCCAGCTCTACAGCGGAGACTTGTTATCCGAGTCTCCTGTTATCCGGGTCCGTGTAACTGGTGAGCGAGCCCTAGCGAGCGAACCAGTCTCTGGACAACGATAACCGGACTCACCTTGTTGCCAACGCCCGCTAGGGCGGGCGAAACCTTGGTAACAATCCTTACCCCTTCCCGATGCGAATGTTTGGGAGATCCCCCGATGCGTTCAGACGACGGAGCTTGTGGCTGCCGGAATGGCTGCCTCTATTGCGAGAGTGAGAGAAGTGACCGCGGATTCATGGCAGGACCGGGCCGACGCCGTCAGGCGGCGCAGGGTATCTCGCGGCGCCCGAGTGGACTGGTCGGGCTGCGAACCTGACAAGCCGATGGGCTGCACGCGGTTCGACTATGCGGCCGACAACGCGGAGCACCCGTTCACCTGGTGGCCCGCCGAGTCGGACACCCTCGTCGCACCGGAACTGAAACCAGGTGACCTTGACTCCCTCTCGGAGCAGGAACGAGCCCGTCGCGTAGTCGCCCTATACCTGCCCGGTGCCAGCGGAGCTGTACGGGTGGAAGCGAAGCCACGCAGGCCGACGCAGAAGTCAACCCGTCCCGCCCACTCGATCAGTCAGCGCAGGCAGGCGATAGCGCGCCACGAGGCTGGCGAGTCGTACGCAACGCTCGCGGCCGAGTACGGGGTACCCCGTTCCACCATCGTCAACTGGTGCAGGAGGGGCCTGGCCCCTTCTATAGAGCAACTGAATACACCCCGAGAGGAAGCGGCGTGACCCCCGAGCTGGAAGCCTGGCTGACCGAGTGGATACCCCGGCTCGCGGCCAAGGCGCACCGCCGCTGGCCCTTCGCTGACCGCGACGACATCGAACAGGAGATGTGGCTGTACGCCCTCATCAGCCGGGACCACTGCGAGGCCCTGCTGACCCGTGGCCTGGATGGTGAGCGCATCCTTAGCTTCGAGTTGGATAAGCACCTGGTGCGCGTTCAGGCCAAGTCCGACAACGGCTACGAGAAGGCAGTCCGCGAGATTAACGGCGAGGCGTACGAGAATCCGTACCACGGCCAGATGCTTAATCTCCTGATGCGATCCCTTGTCCAGGCAGGAATGGCCCTAGACGGCGCTGTAGACCGGTTTAGAGGCGACAGGAACGGCGGGAGGGTAGATCACCTTAGGGAGATGCTGGACAACGTCAGCGTGGCGTACAGCGCCCTAGACGTTAATCGCCGGGAAATCATCGCCGAATACTACGGAGAACGTCGGCTACCGGCCACCGATGCTGAACGGCAGCGAATGGCTCGGGCTATGAAGCAACTGCGGTGGACACTCTACCGGATGCTTAAGGAGGCCGAGTTGCGTTACGACTACGACTCGGGCGAGGAAGCAATCGCAGCTTAGCCATGCCGTCGTTCGCTAAGCCCCCCGTGACGCCTTTCCCTAGGCATACCTAAGAAACGGGGATCACATGCGGTGTATTTCCTGCAAGGCCCCGCTCACGGGCCGCTCGGACAAGACCTACTGCGGGCACGCTTGCCGAATGCGGGCCTACAGGGCACGCCAGCGCGACTACGTCATGGGCCTGGAGCTGGTGGCCGGGATCGAACCAGCCAGGCGCCGGTTCTCATGACCCCCACGTTCAATTGCCTGCACTGCGGCAAGCTGTTCGATCGCCCCCGTACCGGGCGCCCTAAGGTGTACTGCTCGTCAGTCTGCCTGAAGCGCGCCGCCAGGGTTACCGCTAAGGCGATACGAACGGCGCAAGGGCTCGGCTCGTTCTTCCAGTAGGACCAAGACTCCCCGGATTGTGCAGCCATCCGGGGCCATACGCCGCAAGTTCAGTGCGGCCCCGTGCATGGTGCCCGGCGAGATGCCGGGACGACCCCCTCCGGTCCATGAAACACGCGGGACTCCTTCGGGCGAACGCATCCGGCAGCCCGAACTGAACGAGCTGGATGAACGCCAGGTGTCGCGGTGCCTCGACTCGCCGCAGCACCTGGTACTCGGGGGCCACATGGGATTCGTCCTCGAACGGAAAGACGACGGTCTTTTCCTTCGTGCCCATGTGGTCCCCCCCAAAACTTCCCCTCGGTTTCGATGCCAAGCGCCGAGGGGGGCCACCTTCCCGTAAGGACTTGAGCTTGAACACTGAGTTCGGCGTGGGCGTCATTCCCGGCGAGCAGCTTGTCGCCCTGTCCATCGACGGCCAGAGCATCGCTCTGCCGACGTTCGGGGCCATCTCGGTGGGGCTGCTGCTGGTCAAAGCTGGTCTGTCGTCTGCCACCCAGATCATGAGCGACGAGTCGCTGCCTGGGATGGCATTGATGCTCGACTGCTGCGACAAGCTGCTGGCCACCCTGAGCAACGAGGAAGCCTGATGGCACTGCTCCCCCACTGGACGGAAGTTGTCGAAGACTTTGACAACGAAGGCCGGGACGCCTACTTCGCCAGTTGCGTTTGTGGCTGGTTCGAGGGGCCGTTCCACCGGCACCCCGATGCGGTCGGCTACTCCCGCAGGCACCGCGCCAACTCACCAATGCCACCAGGCGACTGGAGTAACCGACGATGACCGAGGACGAGCTGAACGAGCGCCTGGCTCCGCTGCTGGAGCAAGTGGCCGAGCTGGACACCACCATCCCCCTGGCCGTGTACGCGCCCGCCACCGTGGCAGCCCAGACAGCCGCCCGCGACGAGCTGGTGCGCGAAGGCTGCGCGGCTATGGATACCTGGTTCGGGGTCGCCCGCAACGCTGACGGCACGGTCAGCTTCTTCCGTAACCCGGACTACAGCTATGACTGACGGGTCGCCCCGCGCCGACGAGATCAGCAAGCTGGGGCTCGACTTCGGCGACGTGAACATGCGGGTCGAAGCGGTTAGAGACGAGGATGGCTCGTTCGTCTGGTCGAACCTGTCCGCGTTCGGTCAGCGACTGGCCGACAGATCATCGCGTAATCCTCGCGGCTGGAACCACGGCGCCTCCTTCAACCCGTTCGCCGAAGTGGCCCGCAAGAAGGGTCCGCGGAATGAGCTGAGCGCCTACGACGAGGCGCTAGAGAAGATGTTCGCGCCCGTCCTGCTCGACTTCCGCAGCTAACCCGGCGGCTGCTCCTTAAGGAGCACCTCACAAAGACTTCCCGCCCAACGGGGCGGGTTCTGGCAACCCCATATTCGCAATATGGATTGCCGCACATCCAGGTTGCTAAGCGACCGCACCGGCAGAGCACCAAGGCGCCCAGAGAGCCCCGAGAACGGGCTAAGTGGCAGCCGGAAGTGAAGTCCAACGCCAAGCACGCGACCTTCTGTTACCTGGAAGGTAATCAAACCAATGAGTAACGAGCTTGACCAGATCTTCTCCTACGAGGCAGGCAACGTTCCTGCCCAGGCCAATCGCCTTGAGGAACTGAAGCAGTCCCTGAGCAAGGCCCTGTCCGCACCGGCCTCGATTTCGAAGGACGTGCTGGGCGGCCAGTTCACGAACGCCCCAGGCGGCGGCACCGGCGGCTCCCCGGTGAGCCTCCGCCCGTACGACCTGGAGCGCCCCGCCCAGCTCATCACCCCGGCCGACACGCCGCTGCGCAACAGCGTCCCGCGTGACAAGGGAGTCGGTGGCGCGTTTGAGTACAGGCAGATCCTGGGCGTCAACAACTCATCGCAGCGCGGTGGCGGCGGCGCGGGAGTCGCTGACCTAAACATCAATTCGAACAGCGAGACCCTGAGCAACACCTTCGGCGGGCTCTCCGGGCTGCGGCGTGGCCCGATCATCACCTACGCGAGCGCTCAGAAGTGGGTGCCCTACACCGAGCAGTCGGTGTCGGACAACATCAGCTACCGGGCCGTGTACTCGTCCCTGGGCTTTGAAGACCCGAGGCAGCTCTCGGCGCTGGCTCTCTTGCGCGCCCACATGCGTGGCGAGGAAGCGACGATGCTGCTCGGTCGTGGCCCGACTGCTGGCGGCTTCTCTGGCCCGTCCGGCGCTGCCAGCCCGTCTGCGGCTACCTCGCTGGCCACGTCTGCGGGTACCGGCACCATTCCTTCGGCCACCTACAAGATCGGGTTCACCGTTCGCACGGGTGTTGGCGAGACTGCCATCGGCACCCCGCTGACCACTGGTGTCGCCCTGTCCAACTCGCTGAACGCGCTGGTAACCATCCCGGCCATCCCGGCAGGCTGCTACGGCGTCAACGTCTACGCGAACGACACCACCAGCACCTACTTCCTGGGCTTCATTCCGTCAGGGATGTCGGGCACCACGGTGACCTTCACCGCGCTGGGCGCCAAGGTGGCCACTGAGGCGACCCTGAACGCTTCCTCGTGGTCGAGTAACACCACGGCGAACAACGGCTACGACGGTCTCCTGACTGTTGCCCAGAACCAGGGCTCCAACCTGACCGCGTCGGGCACGTTCACCACCAAGGGCGACGCCGATTTGCAGGCCATATTCGCCCAAATGTTCCAGCAGTTCGAAGCCGATCCAGATGAGGTGTGGCTGAACGTCGCGCAGGCTCAGGGCCTGGCGACCTTCCTCCGAGCTGGCTCTGGCCAGGCGACCGGCTACCGCTTCAACGCGCAGGCTGGCGGCGACCAGGTCATCGGTGAGATTGTCACCGGCATCCGCAACTCCGCGAGCCCGACCCAGAAGCTGGTGGACATCCGTGTTCACCCCTTCATGCCGGTCGGCGTTGCCCTGGTGCGGTCCAAGGTCGTGCCCTCCAGCTACCAGGCGACCGGCGTCGGCGCTACCGCCGAGGTCCGCACGGTGCAGGACTACTCGCTGTTCGAGTGGCCGAGCATCGACTTCCAGTACGCGGCCAGCACCTACGCGATGACCACCATGGTTCACTACGCTCCGTTCCTCCAGGGCGTGGTCACGGGTATCGGCGCGAACTAGTGTCCTGGTTCACCTTGTCGCCAGAGCAACTGGCTGCCAAGGCGCGAGGCGAGGCTAGCGCCGATGCCCTTGATCGCCTGGCCGACCAGCGCGAAGGCTGGGCCGAGGAGGATGACGGGGCCGACGATGACGAGCAGCAGCTCGCTGCGGTCGAGGATCTGCGAGAGCAGGCTGAGGCTGCCCGTAAGGAAGTTGCCAAGTCTGGCGGATCACTGGTCAACCTCAGCGGCATAGGCATGGTCGTATTCCGGCGCAAGCCATAACTTCATAGACGAACAAAGAATGGGGCCACCCAGCCTCCCCGGTCATAGCGACCAAGGACGCCGGGTGGCCCTTTCTTTGCGTTGGAGGCGGCGCGTCATCCGGTGGACGGCCTGGCTACCCGGTAACGTCACTCTTTGTGTGGGTAGGTATCGCTGCGCTGGTGGTTGGCGTCATTGACGCTTGGCCCAGACTGTGCGCACTGACGCTCTGGCTGGCCAGGAGTCCCCGTAAGTTGGTGCGCTTCATACGCGACGGGCGGCTAGCGGAAGTGGCTGATTGCTTTTACTTCTGGCTTGGCGCCCAGCTGCGTCTGGGCTGGGACGACGACTCAGTTTTCGCCCGCCCGCGCCTGTTCGCCGTGTCGTGCATCTCGCTTACTACGTGGCTGCGGCATCCGGGCTGGGCTCTCGATTCATACCGTCGTCACGTCTACGCATTGCGAAGGTATGAGGGCGTTCTGCGGCGCCAGCCCTCCGTGGCGGCGCAGTCGTTCTAGGAGAAGGCACGCTGTGTTCCTCAACTCGTCGTTGGTGCCCGCACTGGTCGGTGGTGCGAGTACCGCACTCGTCACACTCACGCTTCAGAACTTCCGGGCCAAGCGGATGGCCGTTCGTAGGGCGGTGCGCTGGTGTGACAGCCGCATCGGCTCGTGGTGGACGCGGAATAGTTTCTACATTCCGCACGCCTCACGCTCACGCTCGCCTGGCTTCCAGCATGTCGAGTGGTGGCGCACTGGCCCGTACTGGCGCAACACCGCGCCGCCTGGCTACCCGGCAGACGGCCCAGGCCCAAGAGATTGGCTAGGACGGCCGATATCCCCAGAGCGAGCGGGGATAGTTCCGTACGTCTAGGAACGCGCTGTTGGTATCCGGGCGTGGACATACCAGCTACGGCACGATGATTGGCTTATGGGCAACGACATCGACCCGGTGGCGGTGTACGCCGCAGTAGTGGCGACGGTCGCCCTCGGCTGGGAAGTGTGGCGCTGGCGATCTTCCCGGCGCGGCAGGCTCGTCATAAAAGTGCGGCCAGAGTGGCAGGAGCACAACGAGGCGCTACTACAAGTGACCTTCATTAACCGCAATGACTACCCAGTCAAGATGCTCGTGGTCCTGATCGGCGCAGGACCTCGCGGCAGCCGCCGACTGCGTCGAAAATGCCGCAGCTTCGGGTCAGGCAGGATTCCTGACCTGCGCTGGGAGGTGCCGCCCCACGACAGCGTGCGTGCCTACTGGGGGCGTCCCGTCTTGGGAAACCTGCTGGGAGACATGCCTTTCAAGCCCGGCTGCGGGGTAACGGTAGGAGCGGTTACCTCGCTTCATCAGCTGTGCTGGGGAACTGCCTTGATACCGGCGACGGACGGGCATATCCCCAAACTGCGAAGCAAACACAGCGCGGACACCATCTAGCGGCTACTGCTCTCAGCGCGGACCCTGGGCCAGGTTCCATATCCGGATATACAAAGAGCCCGCACCGGCTGGTTGCCAGTGCGGGCTTCTTTGCGTTGGAGGCCGGAGCCTCCCTGCACCTACCTTGCTGCTGTGCTACTCGATACCTGCTGTCAGTTCGCCGATGGCCTTGCCGCCCGCTCGCAGCACCGGCCGCAACTCCCGGCGATATACCGTCTCGGTGGTCCGCGTGTTGCTGTGCCCGGCCAGGTAGGCGATCTCTTCGATGGGCACGCCTTGTGAGGACATGGCCGACACGAAGCTGTGCCGCAGCTCGCGGGGCACCCACTTGTCACCGATCGCCGCACGCTGGCATAGCCGGGCGAACATCTGCGCCATGCTGTGGTGGTCGATCGGCCCACCGGCCTGCGTGGTAAAGACGTGGCCATCGGTCTTGGTCTGCCACTGCTGCCATTGCCGCAACGCGGACACGGTGATGTCCGGCAGCTCTAGCGTCCTGCGGCTGCCTTCGGTCTTGGTGCGACCGTGTGACCGCGCGGCCCGGATGATGGACACCGTGGCCGCGTCCAGGTCAACCTCCGTCCAGAGCAGCGCCCGCGCCTCTTCGGTCCTGATGCCAGTGCTCCAGCTCAGCACCGTGTAGGCCGCGGTGACTGGTGACCTGTTGTCCAGCTCGGACTCGGGGTTCAGCTCCAGCATGCACCGCCGTATCAGTTGCAGGGCCACCTCTAGCGTCATGGCTTTGGACTCGCGGCCGGGCGCCTGGCCTTGGGGTCGGCGTGCCAGCTCGGACACGTTCCGGGTCACCTTGTCGTTCGCCATGGCCATCGCTATGGCCCGCGTCAGCACGTTGTGAGTGATCTGGACTGTCCGGGTGCTGCGCGTCTCGGCGATGGCCACCAGGGCGTGGCGGACATCCAGCGCGGTCAGCTTGGCCAGCGGCTTGGCACCGATGTGCTCGAGCAACGGCTTGGCGTGGTCCCGGTACATGTTCTTGGTCCGCTCCGACCGGCCGTCCAGTCCGTGCTCCAGGAACTCATTGACCGCATGCTCGACCGTGTACTTGGACGATGTCTTGACCCCGGACCTTAGCTCGTCCAGCTTGGCCCTAAGCCTCTCGGCTGCGATGGCCTTAGTAGGTCCGTCAACCTTGGCCCACGTCCGCTTCCCGGCCACCTGGACGCTGGCAACGCCGCGCCACCTGCCTTCGCACTTGCGGTGCTGCTTAGCCGAGGACAAGCTCGCTTGTCCCTTGTCCTGGCATTCGGTGCCTTTCCTGTGCTCGAAGCTGACTGAGCCTGTCCCGTATCCACGTCGCGTGGCCATGCTTGACCTCCCTTCAAGTCTTTGTGCGTCTATAAAGTGCGGGGCCACCAGGTCGCCCTGGCAGCCCCGCATCCTGCTAGCTTGCCTGCCGCTCGCGCTTGCAGGCCCGGCAGTACCTGACGTGCAGCTCGGTCTGCCACTCCCAGAGCCTGAGCCGGAACCTTCGGTATCGCTGCGTCACTGTCTCTTCTCTCCCGCACGGCCGATGGCCTGAATCAGTTCTTCCGGTGAGTCGGTTGTCAGGTGGATGTCGTCCCGGCTGGCCTGCCAGACGGAACCGTGTACCAGCCTGATGCTCCAGGCAGGGAAAGCCTTGGTGATTAACGCGAGGGCTACCTCGTTGAAGTTCACCGTGAGACCCTGCGGCGTGGCCGCCTTGGCGTCAATGCGTGCCTGATGAATCCTGCTACTCTCATGACTGTCTTCTTTGCTAGGGAGACAAGGGGAGCTAGGTTGCTTAGCCGTGACCTAGCTCCCCGCCTACGTTTGCCCGCATGTCCTTCCTGGTCTGTCTCGTCAGTACCGGGGGACCATTCCCGGCAGACCAAAGTGGCCCTTGCGGGCCACCCGGTTTCGACCTTGTGTTACATCATCTCGGCGATCTTGGCCTTGATAGCGGCGCCCAGCTCAGCGAGCTGGCCAACGGACAGAGCGTCAACCAGTGCCAGAAGCTTGGCCAGCGCGTCCGGGGTGGCGGGGTTACCCTCGCCCTCGCCCTCGCCCTCCTGGTCGGCCGCTCCGCTCTCAAGAGCGTTGGTGTCGGTGCCGCCGGTGAGAGCGGCAAGCTCGCGCTTTACCATGACTACGGTCAGCTTCTCCGCCTGCGCCTTAGCCAGGACGGCCTGCGCGCAGTCCATGTCCTTGCGGGCAGTGGCCACCAGAATCTGGTGGATACCCATGCTGACGTTGGCGTTGCGGTGCTCGGGGGTGAACACTCGCGCGACGGTGCCCATCTGGTAGAGGCTGTTAGCCGAGTAGAGACCGTCAAGGATCTCTGCGGCACGCTTGGCGAAGCCGTAGCCGTCGCCTGCCAGGTACCAGTCCGCGACTTTCCAGGTGGACGTGGCGACCGTCTTGCGCAGAGTCGCGCCCTGCTGCTCCCATGCCTTGATCTGCCCGGCAGTTGGGGCCAGGGCGGTGGTGTCGGACTTCGCGATTTCGGTGGTGGTGTTCGACATGACATGTCCTCCTTGCTAGGGATGTTCCATATTCGAGATATGGATTCCGGCTGACCAGCAGCCGTGGCCAGGCAGGGAAACAGTTAACACTGTTAACGGTAGCCAGGCATCGGGCATGCATCGCACGTAGTGCGGTTGTCACCTAGCTTGGCTAGCGCTCCCCTGCCCGACCATGAGTGTTAGTCGGAAGCAAGGTAGGTGCAGGGCTTTACTCCCCTCTCAGATACCGTCATCGCGCCGTAGTGCATTGGCGCTCAGGTGGTGCCGGGAATCCCTGCCGCTGTTGAGTTCTCAATCTGCCTGTCCGCCGTGCTGGCCGAACAACTGAATCTAACCATGCGCTTGGGTCACATGTCAACCGGGAATCCCAGCTCAGATGACTGAATGTGGCGAGTGCTCTCCCAAGTAACCAGGGTTACCTAGGTATCACCCGACGCTTGAGCTGTGTCCCTACCAGGCTGGTAGACATGAGTTTGCGCAGCTCAGCAGGTATGCCCTACTAGGGTGATAGAGGTTCAAAGGATGGCAAAGGCCACCAGGAAACGGGCTGGAGACCGCCCTGAGCACGGGCGAAAACCTGGAAACGTTCCTTTAGGGAACTGGCTGAAGCATGGGAAACGGAGGTAGCCTCCGGTTATCACATGTGACCCACATGGGGCACATCGACTGTTCGAACGTGTTCGAAAAAGACCTGTGAAGTGGGCGCAGTAGGATTCGAACCTACGAAACCCCTCGCTTGTAAGGCGAGTGCTCTACCGCTGAGCTATGCGCCCTTTTGCCAGTACGTGCGGATGACCGCGCCCCAGCGTACCGCTCCCCCACGCCTTCTGCCGCCGCCACTGACGCGCCCGGGCAGACCCGGCAACCGGCCTGCGACGGGACTTTGTGACGCGGGTCACCCACGCCTGCGCGAAGCGCCAGGGCGCGGGCTGGAAGGATTGACAGCGGGTGGCTGGGGCAGCCCCGGCTGCTCACAGCATTACTCGCGCGACAGAGGAGATCCACCGAATGCGCCATGTAGTAGTGACCGGCGGCGGGACCGGCATCGGCAAGGCGATTGCCGCGGCGTTCGCCCGGCAAGGCGACCAGGTCGTCATCACCGGCCGTCGGCCTGAGCCGCTCAAACTGGCCGCCGAAGAGCTCGGCGATAACGTCCGCGCCGTGCGCTTCGACGCGTCCGATCCCGGCGAAGTCGCAGACGCCCTGGCCGAGCTGCCGGAGATCGTCAACGTCCTGGTCAACAACGCCGGTGGCAACACCGACATCGGCGCGCCGAACCCGACCAGCCTGGACGAGCTCGCGGCGGCCTGGCGGGCGAACCTGGACTCCAACCTCATCTCCGCGGTCCTGGTCACGACGGCGCTGCGCGACCGGCTCGCGCACGGCGGTGCGATCATCAACTTCAGCTCGATCGCGGCGCACCGGCCTGGCGCGGGCTCGTACTCGGCCGCGAAGGCGGCGGTCGAGGCGTGGAATCTCACCCTCGCCCATGACGTCGGAGCGGACCGGATCAGCGCGAATGTGATCTCGCCAGGGTTCATCGACGACACCGAGTTCTTCCGCGGCCGCATGACCGATGAGCGGCGGGCGACGCTGATCGCGCAGACCGCCAACGGGAGGTCCGGCACGGCCGACGACATCGCCGCCACTGCCGTGTTCCTCGCGTCGCCGCCGCGAGTCACATCACCGCGCAGACGATTCACGTCAATGGCGGAGCGCTGAGCTAGCCGCGCACTGTGCGTCAGGACATCGCGTACGGAGGCCGCGACGACGTGCCAAGCACGCGCGACAGCGCAAGCTCGACTTCTTCCGCCAGGCTCCGGCCCGCACTGCTCGACACGCCAGCACCGTCCGCGTCATCGGCGGCGCCGGCCGCCACTTCGATCTGATCAGCAAGGGCACCGGACGCGAGCACCGGCTGGCCCACCGAACCGCAGTCCCGGCACTCGACCTCGCCGAGCCGACGGACCAGATGCACGCTCCCGCAGACCGCGCAGCTTGTCCAGGTCAGACGACCAGTCGAAGGCCGCCTGACAGCCCGGGCAGATCAGCACCTGACGGTCGCGGCGTACGCCGCGGCGCCACGGGCTCTCCCCGCGGTCCGGGTCTACCTGCCGGGTTCCGCACCGATAGCAGGGCATCCGTTTCCGATCTGCCGGGCTGCCAGCCAGCCAGCGCCGCTAGTCGAGCGACGCGAGTGCCTTCTGGTACTCGGCGATGTCACGCGCCTGTGGGATGGGGTTCACTACTTTCCAGCGGACGACGCCGGATTTGTCGATGATGAAGGTGCCGCGAGTCGCGATGCCCTTGTCCTCATCGAAGACACCGTAGGACCTCGCGACCGCTCCGTGTGGCCAGAAGTCGCTCAACATGACGAAATTGAAATGATCCCGTTCCGCCCAGGTGCGCAGCACGAGGCCGGAGTCGACTGACACCGCGAGCAGTTCGACGTCGTCCCTGGTCGACTTCCGGGAAGTCGTCGCGCATCGCGGACATCTCGCCGCTGCAGACACCGCTGAAGGCGAGCGGGTAGAACACGAGCACAACGTTCTTGCTCGCCGCGGAATCCCGACAGCTTCACCGGGGTGCCGTGCTGATCCTTGAGCTCGAAGTCCGGGGCCTGGTCGCCGACTTCCACCGCCATGGAATGGTCCTCTCAGCGTGCGGGATGAGGAGAGCGCCGCGCGGATCGCGGCGGACCGGGACACCGGGCCGGATACCGGCCGGGTCCAGGCAGGATTCAGTTTGCCACTCGGGCTGGGCGCTGCGCGCAGGAGGTCAGCGCCGCGCCTTCGGCGCCGTGCTCAACGGCGCGCCTTCGGCGCGACCAGCCTCGTGCTCGACCAGTTCCGGCCCGCGCTCACCGTGGATGTCTGGGATAGGCCGGCGGTCGGCGCTGCTTCGCCGATCTCACTCGGCTCGACGTGGCCGTCCCGGCCTGTCTTCGGCGTCAGCAGCAGGATGTATCCGCCGTCAGCAAGAGGGGTCAGCGCGTCTACGAGCGCGTCGACCAGGTCGCCGTCGCCGTCCCGCCACCACAGCATGACGCCGTCCACGACGTCGTCATAGTCCTCGTCGACCAGCTCGGCACCTTCCAGTGCCTCGACTGACTCCCGGAGCTGCTCGTCGCAGTCGTCGTCGTAGCCGATCTCCTGCACCACGTGACCCGGCTTGATGCCAAGTCGCACGGCCAGGTCACGCTGTTCCTGCGCCTGGCCCGCGGTCGCGCTCACTGACGTCCTCCTGATCCTCTCCGCCTCGCTGGGCCGGCTGGTCCCCGGTTCTGGGCACAATGCCCCGTTCGGGTTCTGCCTACACAGTTCGGCGTTGTCTGCTGCTCTTGATCGGACAGTTCACACTGGGTCCGCGCGGCGCGCAAGTCACAATTAGCACTCACCGCGAATTCCCAGGCCAGCACCGGGGCCGGTGTCGTCCGAAAACATGTTGTTCGATAGTCTTTAGGCTGGTTCACTATGCGGCCATCCTGGAAGGCTCTTCAGGCCGGGAACGGGGCGCGACCTGCTTCGGTGTCCCGCCGGGCCCGGCCGGTTACCAGCCAGTAGAGATGCGTTACCTGGCATCAGGCATCAGGATTGGAAGCAACGACTAGGACTCGGCACTGGGACCACCTACCCGTGCCTGCCCGCAGAATGCGAGGAATCACCCGTGGCTTCCGGACGCCAGCGCTTTTCCATCATCAGCGACGGGCTGCCCACCCAGCTCCCGGACATCGATCCGGATGAAACCAGGGAATGGCTGGAGTCCTTCGATGACATCGTCCGGGCGCACGGCCGGTCTCGCGCTCGCTACGTCATGCTCCGGCTGCTCGAGCGGGCCCGTGAGCAGCAGGTCGGAGTCCCTGGCCTGCGCAGCACGGACTTCATCAACACGATCCCGCCCGAGGCGGAGCCGTGGTTCCCCGGGGACGAGTACGTCGAGCGCCGGATCCGCGCCTACATCCGGTGGAACGCGGCCGTCATGGTCAGCCGGGCCAACCGGCCCGGCCTGGGCGTCGGCGGCCACATCGCCACCTATGCGTCCGCGGCCAGCCTCTACGAGGTGGGCTTCAACCACTTCTTCCGCGGCAAGGACCACGGTGAATCCGGCGACCAGGTATTTTTCCAGGGCCACGCCGCACCCGGCGTCTACGCGCGGGCGTTCCTTGAGGGCAGGCTGACCGAGCAGCAGCTCAACGGCTTCCGGCAGGAGCTGAGCCACCCCGGCGGCGGGCTGCCCTCCTACCCGCACCCGCGGCTGATGCCGGACTTCTGGGAGTTCCCGACCGTATCGATGGGCCTCGGCGCTATCAACGCCATCTACCAGGCCAGGTTCAACCGCTACCTGCTGGCCCGGCAGCTCAAGGACACCAGCCGGTCCCGCGTCTGGGCGTTCCTCGGCGACGGCGAGACCGACGAGCCCGAGGTGCGCGGCGCGATCAGCCTCGCGGCCAGGGAAGAACTCGACAACCTCACCTTCGTGATCAACTGCAACCTGCAGCGCCTCGACGGCCCGGTCCGCGGCAACGGCAAGATCATCCAGGAGCTGGAGGCGGTCTTCCGCGGCGCCGGCTGGAACGTGATCAAGGTCATCTGGGGTCGCGACTGGGACCCGCTGCTGGCCAAGGACACCGACGGCGTCCTGGTCAACAAGATGAACACCACGCCGGACGGACAGTTCCAGACCTACTCGGTGGAGTCCGGCGCCTATACCAGGGAGAGCTTCTTCGGCAGCGACCCCCGCCTGCGGGCGATGGTCGAGCACCTGTCTGACGACGAGATCCGCAACCTGTCCCGCGGCGGCCACGACTACCGCAAGGTCTACGCTGCGTTCAAGGCCGCCACCGAGCACGTCGGCCAGCCGACCGTCATCCTGGCCCACACGATCAAGGGCTGGACCCTCGGCCCGGACTTCGAAGCCAGGAACGCCACCCACCAGATGAAGAAGCTCACGGTGGCCGAGCTGAAGGAGTTCCGCGACCGGCTGTACCTGGAGATCCCGGACGCCGCGCTGGAAGCCGAACTGCCGCCGTACTACCACCCCGGCGAGCAGTCCGACGAGATCCAGTACATGAAGGAGCGGCGGGCCGCGCTCGGCGGCTACCTGCCGCGCCGGATCGTCCGGGCCAAGCCGATGGCCCTGCCCGCCGACCCCGTCTACGACGAGTTCCGGCACGGATCCGGCAAGCAGCAGGTCGCCACCACGATGGCCTTCGTCCGGCTGCTCAAGGACCTGATGAAGGACCCGGAGATCGGCGCGCGGTTCGCCCCGATCATCCCGGACGAGGCGCGTACCTTCGGCATGGACTCGCTGTTCCCGACCGCGAAGATCTACGACCCGCACGGCCAGACCTACGACGCGGTGGACCGGAACCTGCTGCTGTCGTACAAGGAGTCCAGCCGGGGTCAGATCCTGCACGAGGGCATCAGCGAAGCGGGCGCGATGGCCTCGATGGCGGCGGCGGGCACCGCCTACGCCACCCACGGCACGCACATGATCCCGGTGTACATCTTCTACTCGATGTTCGGCTTCCAGCGGACCGGCGACCAGATGTGGGCGCTGGGCGACCAGCTCGGCCGCGGCTTCCTGCTGGGCGCCACCGCGGGGCGCACCACGCTGACCGGCGAGGGCCTGCAGCACAACGACGGCCACTCGGTGCTGCTGTCCTCGGTCAGCCCGGCCTGCGTCACCTACGACGCGGCCTGGGCCTACGAGCTGTCCTACATCGTCAAGGACGCGCTGCGCCGGATGTACGGCTCGACCGCCGGAGCATCCGGACGGCGAGGACATCTTCTACTACCTGACCATCTACAACGAGCCCTACGTCCAGCCCGCGGAGCCGGCCGACTTCCCTGGCGGCCAGGCGGCGCTCGAACGGGCGATCCTCAGCGGTCTGTACCAGTACGCGTCGGCGCCCGAGATGAGCGAGCCGAGCCAGGCATCCTCGACCGGTGACCGGCCGCAAGCCCAGATCCTCGCCTCGGGCGTCGGCCTGCGGTGGGCGCTGGACGCGCAGCGGCTGCTGGCCGACGACTGGGGCGTGGCGGCCGGAGCCTGGTCGGCGACCTCCTGGACGGAGCTGCGTCGCGAGGCGCTCGTCTGCGACGAGTGGAACATGCTGCACCCCGAGGACAACCACAAGGTGCCGTACGTGACCAGGGCGCTGGACGGCCACGCCGGCCCGGTCGTGGCGGTCAGCGACTGGATCCGGGCGGTGCCGGACCAGATCGCCCGCTGGGTGCACGCGCCGTTCACCTCGCTCGGTACCGACGGCTGGGGCTTCTCCGACACCCGGCCCGCGGCCAGGCGGTTCTTCCACGTCGACGCCGAGTCGATCACCGTCGCGGTGCTCTCGCAGCTCGCCCAGCTCGGCGAGGTCAAGCCCGAGGTAGTCGCGCAGGCGATCGCGAAGTACCGGCTCGACGTGCCAGTCAGCGAAGCGCTCTGAGCCCATGGCCTTCCGGCTGCGGATGCCCGCGGAGATCGGCGACTGGCTCGCCGGATTCGCGGGGTCCGAGCCAGAGGCCTCGGCCGAAGTCGGGGCGGCGCTGCTGGCGTTGATGGCCGCCAGCTCGATCCCCGGCGTGCCGCTCGTCACCGACCCGGACGAGCCGCGGACCCGGGCTCGCCGATCCGCGCGAGGTGCACGACCATCGCTACCAGCGCCTGCTCGAAGAGCTGCAGGAGGTGCTCCGCGAACTGGCCGACGCCAGCCAGGAGCGGGACCGGACCGCGCGCCTGCTGGCAGCGGCCGACCCGGCACACCGCTTCGCACCCACCTGGAGCACAGGCTCGACGCGGCCCAGCAGCTGGAGGCGGCGCTGAGCCGGCGGCGGTCACGTGGCCCAGCGGCATGTCGACGTCGTTCCGCGACGCACAAGGAGACCGCGAAGGCGGTCGCGACGGCCGAGGAGGCGCGGCTGCGGATTCAGGAGGCACTGCGGGAGGCCGGCCACGCCGCGGACGACGGCACCCAGCAGTCCGACCCGGATCTGGCTGCGGGCAGTGCGGCGGCCGGCTGAGCGGCCACGGAGGCCGAGGCGTTCCGGGTCCTCGGCCTGGATCC
Source organism: uncultured Actinomycetota bacterium (assembly GCA_963726425.1). GTDB lineage: Bacteria > Actinomycetota > Actinomycetes > Streptosporangiales > Streptosporangiaceae > JAJYUU01. The sequence continues at coordinate 87,529 of CAVSCN010000034.1, forward strand.
GGCCGGCCGACTGGCCGCCGTCCCGGCCCGAGGCCGACGTGGTCGAGCTGCGACCCGATCCGCTCGGCTCCGGCAGCCGGATCTTGTTCGCCGAGGAACCGACCGGCACCATCACGCTGCTGGCCGTGCTGGAGGACGACGCGGCGGTCGACGAACATCACTGATTCCGCGCTCGACCTGGCCTGCGAGCTGCTGGAGGAGATCCGCGACGACGGCTGGCCGGCCGAGAGCCTCGACTTCGCCGACAGCGACGGCTTCATCACAAGGTTCTTCCCGGCCGCCACGACGACCTGACCCGCCGCGCAGCCCGGCTCGGCCGGGCGACATCCTGACCCGGCTGCGGGAGAGCGCGGCCTGACGGCGCCGGAGCTGACGGAGCACGCCGGACTGAGCGACGACATCATCCGGATCATCGACCGGCACGGCGCCCGGCACGCGGATGTGGCGGACGTCGCGGCCTACGCCCGCGCGCTCGGCGGCACGCTGCGGCTGATCGTCGAACTGGACGGCACCGAGCACATCGTCCTGTGAGTGTCCGACCGGACGACTAACCGGCGTCGGCACCCTGCGTTGCCATGAAGTCGTTCGAGCGGTCGGTCGACGGCCGGGCCCGGCGGCCTGGCGATCGACGCGGACGGCACACCCGATCTGGCTCGACTACGAGCTCGGCTGACCAGGCCAGATGCAGATCGTCGACCATATGCCCGGTTAATGAGCTATCTCACGGACTAAGTTTCGATTCTGGTGGTGCGCGAGAAGCGCGTGGTGCATGGTGATAAGCCCGAAGCACCTAGCGTGCCGACGTGCCGCATCCGCCGGATGCACAGTGCCCTGTACCCGCACGCGCACCGGACGGGCCTGACCAGCTGGTATCAGCCAGCCCGGTCAGCGAGTCAGGTGGGAGCCGAGCGCCGCGACCGCGCTCCGACCGAAGGTCACCTTCGTGTCCCAGCACGCCCGGCACCGCAAGCCGTCGCGGCGCAGGCGACCCGGCAGTCCCGGCACCGCAAGCGTTCTCCCGCTCTCGTCCGCGCTGCGCCGCGGTCCGGCCGTGACCGTGTCGTGACGGGCCGACGCTGGCCGCCGGGGCCGCGGCGGCGTTACGCGGTCACCGTCGGGCCAGCAGACGCTCCCGCCGCGGCGTCCGGACACCAGCCGCACGCGCACCTGGACCGCTCCGGCCTCCCGGCCAGCCCGACCGGGCAGCCCGATGGCACCGCTAGCCCGGCGCCGACCCCGGCCGCGACCCGGTCCCCGGCCAGCCGGAAGCGAGCCGCCAAGCCCCGGCCGGCACGCCCTCGCCAACCACGTCGACGCCACCGCCCCCGGTCTACCGCAACCCGGTCAGGGACGTCACCGGGCTGATCCCTGAGCGGGTCGACATGGGCGTGGACTTCGGCGGCAACGGACCGGTCTACGCGCTCGGCGACGCGGTGATCACGAACGCCACCGGCGACAGCACCGGCTGGCCGGGCGGCGGCTGGATCACCTACCAGCTCGACGAGCGGCCCGGCCAAGGGCCTGCAGGTCTACGTCGCCGAGGACGTGCAGCCGACCGTCCAGGTCGGCCAGCACGTCACCGCCGGCACCGTCATCGCCAACATGGCGAACCGAGGGCGACGGGATCGAGACCGGCTGGGCTATGCCCGACGGCTCGTCGGCCGAGTCGCAGCTGGCCGTCGCCGGCGGCGTCAGCGGCGGCGGGCCGTTCCCGACCGACGTGGGTCTCAATTTCGACGCGCTGCTGGTCGCGCTCGGCGCGCCCGGCCGCGCCGAATCTCACCTCGACCGGCTACGGGACACTGCCTGGCCACCCGGCCAGCTGGACTAGCCTGCTCGGTTAGCTGGTTCCCCCGTACCTCGCTAGCGCGGCCCGCCCGCACGCCGGACCAACCTCCGATCGCCTATCGTGGGCCGTGATGATCGCCTGCCAGCACCGCCGCCCGTGAGACTCAACGCCGCAGCCTCGCTGCGCCCGCTCCGGCACCGCAACTTCGCGCTCCTGTGGAGCGCGAGCATGATTTCCAACGTCGGCTCCTGGATGCAGACGGTCGCCGTCGGCGCGCTGGTGATCTCGCGCACCGGGGACGCGAGCTGGGCCGTGCTGGTCGCGGCCGGCGCGTTCCTGCCGATCGGGCTGCTCTCGCCGGTCGGCGGCGCGCTGGCCGACCGGGTCAGCCGCAAGCCGGTCATCGCGATCGGCAACCTGGTCGAGGCGTGACCGCGCTCGGGCTGGCCATCCTCGTCGCCGGCGGTCACGACAGCCCGCTGGCGCTGCTCGGCATCGTCACCGTGCAGGGCTCGGTGTCCGCGCTGATCAAGCCGTTCAGCCAGGCGATCCTGCCCGATCTGGTGCCGCGGCCGGAGTTCCTGGCGGCGAGCTCGCTGAACTCGGCCCAGTGGAACGCCGGGCGGATCGTGGGCCCGGCGCTGGCGGGGGCGACGGTCGCCGCGTTCGGGTTCGCGGCCGCGTTCGTGGCCAACGCGGTCTCGTTCCTGGCGGTCGTCGTCGCGGTGCTGTTCGTCCGGCTGTCGCCGCCGCCGGGCCGCCGCGGCACCGTGCTGTCGTCGCTGCGCGCGGGCCTCGCCGCCGCGCGCGCGCAGCCGTCGTGCCGGGCCGCGATCATCACGATCGGCGTCGTGGCGCTGATCGCCTCGCCGTTCATCGCCCTCGTGCCGGCGATGGCACTGCGGTTCAGCAGCGGGGGCGCAACCAGGGTGGCGGCTGCCACGTCGGCGCTGACGACCGCCCAGGGACTCGGCGCGGTCGCGGGCGCGCTGCTGATGGCGCCGATCGCGGCCAGGATCGGCCGGGCCGGCTGCTCGGCTGGAGCCTCGCGCTGCTGCCGGCCGCATTGATCGCGTACGCGACGTCGCCGGTGCTGTGGTGGGGCGTGGTCACGCTGTTCCTGGTCGGGCTGATCTACCTCGGCGTGCTGTCCGGCCTGTCGACCGTCGTGCAGTTGTACGCTCCACAGGCCTATCGCGGCCGGGTCATCAGCTTCTTCCAGGTCGCCCTCGGCGTCAGCTACCCGATCGGCTCCCTCGTGCAGGGACCGATCGTCGACCGCATCGGCATCGGCTGGACTACGGCGTGCTCGGCGGTGCTGCTCGCGGTCATGCGGCCGTGGTCGCGATCTGGCGGCCAGGCTTCGCGCGGCTATCACCGGGCCGGACGACAACGTCACGCTCGTGCCGGTAGTCGCGCCGGCCGCGCCGCAGACCGCCGCGGAGACCGAGCTGATCGGCGCGGAGACGTGCTCCGGCGACCCGAGAAATGACCCCGGCCAGCCGCAGTGGCACGCTGAGACTGTGACAGCACGCGCGCGAGGCGCGGGCGGCCCGGCGCAAGACGAGCGGCATGCGGGCCGGGTCAGCGACGAGACGATCGCCCGGCTCGAGCAGGCCATGGGTGCACTCGGCACCGCGGCGATCACGTCTATGGACCGGCGGCTGCTCTGGTTCCGCGCCATGTCGGCGGAGAACCGGTCCTGGCTCGGTCTGGTCGCCCAGGCCGGTGTCGCAGCGTTCGTGGACTGGATCAAGCACCCGGAGCGGACCCGCCCCGCGGTCGCGGGCGAGGTTTTCGGCACCGCGCCGCGCGAACTCGCCCGGGCGGTCACGCTCCAGCAGGCGGTCGAGATGGTCCGCGTCATCGTCGACGTCGTCGAGGCGCAGGTCGACGACCTCGCCGCGCCGGGCGGCGAGGCGGAACTGCGGGAGGCAGTGCTCCGCTACACCAGGGAGATCGCGTTCGGCACGGCCAGGTCTACGCGCGCACCGCGGAGGCGCGCGGCGCCTGGGACGCCCGGCTCGAGGCCCTGGTCGTCGACTCACTGGTGCGGGGCGAGGTCGACGAGGGCCTGCAGTCGTGGGCCGCGGCCCTGAACTGGTCCTTCAGCCCGGTGACGGTGATCGTCGGCACGGCCGGCGGCAGCGAGCCCGAGATCCTGATCGACGAGTTCCGTACGCTGGCCCGGCGGGCCCGGCTCGACCTGCTGGCAGGCGTGCACGGCAACCGGCTGGTACTGGTGGTCGGCGGCAGCGACGACCCGATCGAGGCCGCCCGGCATTTCGCCGGGCGGTTCGGGCCCGGCCCGGTCGTCGCCGGTCCCGCGGTCGAGGACCTCCAGGCGGGGGTCCAGTCGGCCGCCGCCGCGCTGGCCGGCCTGCGCGCTGCGTCCGGCTGGCCCGAGGCACCGCGGCCGGTGCTGGCCAGCGACCTGCTGCCCGAGCGCGCGCTCGACGGCGACGAGGCCGCCCGAGCGACGCTGATCGCGGACGTGTACGAGCCGCTGCTGCGCGGCGGCACGGCGCTGCTGGACACGGTGATGACCTACCTGGAGCAGGGCGACTCGCTGGAGGCGACGGCAAGACTGCTCTTCGTGCACCCGAATACCGTGCGATACCGGCTCCGGCGCGTCACCGAGCTGACCGGCATAGTGCCCGGTGACGGGCGGGGCGGATTCACCCTGTGGACGGCCGTGGTGCTGGGCCGCCTCTCGCACAAGGGAACATGACTTGTAGACTTCCGACAGAAACCCACGCAGAAACTTCGTTTACTTCGGCATAGGTATGGCGGAGTTCTACAGTGCAGGCTAGGACAATGCTCGTCATCGCCGCCCCGGGTCAGGGCGCTCAGACGCCCGGATTCCTCAGCCCGTGGCTTGAATTGCCCGGTTTCACGGCTCGGCTTGAGGGCTGGTCAGAGCTCGCCGGGTGCGACCTCATCCGGTGCGGGACCACCGCTGACGCGGACGAGATCCGGGACACCGCGGTGGCCCAGCCGCTGCTGGTAGCGGCCGCCATGGCGGCCGCGCTGGATCAGGTCGTGACCGGCGCGCACCCGGTGAGCCGCCAGTCCGTCGCGGTCGCCGGGCACAGCGTGGGCGAGCTCGCCGCGGGCGTGCTGGCGGGCGTGATCACCGCTGAGGAGGCGATGCGCCTGGTCCGGGTCAGGGCGTCCGGGATGGCCGCCGCGGCTGCGGCCGAGGAGACCGGCATGACCGCGGTGCTCGGCGGCGACGAGGCCGACGTCCTGGCCGCGCTCGAGGCCCACGGGCTCACGCCGGCCAATGTGAACGGGGCCGGCCAGATCGTGGCGGCCGGCACCATGGCCCAGCTGGCCGCGTTCGCCGCGAGCCCGCCGGCCGGCGCGCGACTGCGGCCGCTGTCGGTCGCCGGCGCCTTCCACACCCGGCACATGGCCACCGCCGAAGACGCGCTGGCCGAGGCCGCCCAGGCGGTGCACGCGCGCGACCCGGTGCGGCCGCTGCTGTCCAACCGTGACGGCACCGTCGTGCGCTCCGGCAAGGACTGGCTGGACCGCATCATTCACCAGGTCAGCGCCCCGGTGCGGTGGGACAAGTGCATGCAGACGATGGCTGACCTCGGGGTCACGGCGCTGATCGAGCTGCCGCCGGCGGGCACGCTCACCGGGCTGGCCAAGCGTGCGCTGCGCGGCATCCAGGTGGTCGCGCTGAAGACGCCGGACGACCTCGACGCGGCCCGCGTCCTGCTGGCCGAGCACGCCGACAGCCACGCGGATAGCGACACGCCGGAGTGGCGGCTGCTGGTCGCGCCGACCGCCGGAATCTTCCGGGCCCCGGCCGGGCACCCGGACGCGGCGCCGCCGGGCACCGCGGTGGATCAGGGATCAGACCTCGGACACGTCGAGATGCGCGGGGACCGCCACCACGTGCAGCCCGCGTTCCCGGCCACGGTCCTGGAATGGCTGGTCGAGGATGGCGATCCGGTCAGCGCGGGGCAGCCACTTATCCGCCTGCATCCCCAGGCAGCGGACTGAAACCGAGGAAAGGCAGCAGGAGAACATGCGACTCACTGAGGGTCAAGCGGGAGCGCGAGTGCTGGCTTTCGGCGGTTATCAGCCAGCCAGGGTCGTGACCAACGACGAACTGGCGCAGACCGTCGAGACCGACGACGCGTGGATCCGCAGCCGGGTAGGCATCGCCAGCCGCCGGATCGCGGGCCCGGACGAGACCGTCGCCGACATGGCCGTCCAGGCCGGGGGCAAGGCGATGGCGGCCAGCGGCCTCTCGCCGGCGGACGTCGACCTGGTGATCGTCGCCACCTGCACCCCGGAGGTGCAGATTCCGAATGTGGCCGCCACGGCGGCCAAGCGGCTGGGGATCATCGCGCCCGGCGCGTACGACCTCAACGCCGCGTGCGCGGGCTTCTGCTATGCGCTCGCGAACGCGGCCGATGCCGTCCGCACCGGCACTGCGCGCAACGTGCTGGTCATCGGGGCGGAGAAGCTGTCCCAGTGGGTCGACTGGACGGACCGCTCGACGTGCATCATCTTCGCCGACGGCGCGGGCGCAGCGGTTGTCGGCCCGGTCTCCGACCCGGACGAGGCACCAGGTGTCGGGCCGGTGTTCTGGGGTAGCGATGGTGACCTGGCCGACAAGATCTACATCGAGAACCGCGACTCGTTCATCATCCAGGAAGGACAGGCAGTGTTCCGCTGGGCCACCAGCGCGCTGGCGCCCATCGCGCTCAAGGCGTGCGAGAAGGCAGGCGTCGACCCGACCGAGCTGGCCGCGTTCGTGCCGCACCAGGCGAACCTGCGGATCGTGGAAGCCATCGCGCGCAAACTCGGCGCCCCGCAGGCGATCGTGGCGAACGACATCGTCACCGCCGGGAACACCTCGTCGGCGTCGATCCCGCTCGCGCTGTCCCGCATGATCGAGCGCGGCGAGGTCCCGTCCGGCTCGAAGGCCCTGCTCATTGGCTTCGGCGCTGGCATGTGCTACGCCGCCCAGGTGATCACGGTACCCTGACCCGCGCCCTGGTTCGCAGGGCTGCATCCACCCGCAACACAGCGAAAACCGCAGAAGGAGCAGAACACCAATGGCCATGACGGAGCAGGAGATCCTGGCAGGCCTCGGCGAGATCATCGACGAGGTCGCGGGCGTGCCCGCGGAGGAAGTCACGCCGGAGAAGACCTTCGTCGACGACCTCGACATTGACTCGCTGTCGATGGTGGAGATCGCGGTCGCCGCGCAGGACAAGTTCGGCGTCGAGATCCCCGACGACCAGCTCAAGGACCTCAAGACGGTGCAGGACGTCGTCGACTACGTCCGGCGCGCCGAGGTATCTGCCTGACTCACCGGCGCTGACCGCGCTGCGCCGCGGCGCGGCCAGCCAGCTGGGAGCCGAGCATGCGCGCGGCGCCGGCCGGGACACTGGCGTCCCGGCGCTCGCGACGCCGCGCCACCCCCAACTCGAGGAGCACAAAGACAGTGGGAACAGACTCCAAGCGCGTGGTCGTCACCGGGATGGGTGTGATCACCCCGCTCGGCGCGGACGTGCCGAGCACCTGGGAGTCGCTGCTGGCCGGGCGCAGCGGCGTCCGGAAGCTGACCGACGACTGGGCCGCGGAGCTGCCGGCCAGGATCGCGGCGTGGGCCGCGGCCGACCCGGCGACGCTGATCGACCGGGTGCAGTCCCGCCGTCTGGACCGGTGCGAGCAGTTCGCACTGATCGCGGCCCGCGAAGCCTGGGCGAATGCCGGCTCGCCTGAGGTGAACCCGGAGCGACTCGGAGTGGTGGTGTCCAGCGGCATCGGCGGCGTGGCCTCGACGCTGTCGGCGTACGACACGCTCAAGGAGAAGGGCTGGCAGCGGCTGTCGCCGTACACGGTGCCCATGCTGATGCCCAACGGCGCGGCCGGCTGGATCGCGATCGAACTCGGTGCCCGGGCGGGCGTGCACACCACGGTGAGCGCGTGCGCGTCCGGGGCCGAGGCGATCGGCTACGCGATGGACATGATCCGGCACGGCCGGGCCGACGTGGTCCTCGCCGGGGGCACCGAGGCGGCCATCATCCAGCTGAACATTGCCGCGTTCGCGGCGATGCGGGCGCTGTCCACCGGCCACAACGACGAGCCGGAACGCGCGTCCCGCCCGTTCGACAAGGGCCGGGACGGATTCGTGCTCGGCGAGGGCGCCGGCATGGTGGTGCTGGAGTCCGAAGAGCACGCGGCGGCCCGCGGAGCGACGGTGCACGCGGTCGCCGCCGGCGTCGGGTACTCTTCCGACGCGCATCACATCGCCCAGCCCGATCCCGCGGGCACGGGCCTGAAGCTGGTCATCGGCCGCGTGCTTGCGGACGCCGGGCTCGATCCGGGCCAGGTGGTGCACGTGAACGCGCACGCCACGTCCACGCCGGCCGGCGATGTCGTCGAGGCGCAGGCCATCGCGGCGGCGCTCGGCGACGCGGCCCCTGGTGTGGTGGTCTCTGCCACCAAGTCGATGATGGGGCACCTGCTCGGCGGCGCCGGCGCGGTCGAGTCGGTGGCCGCCATCCTGGCGCTGCGGGAGAAGGTAGCGCCGCCCACGATCAACCTGGAAGACCCCGACGACGACGCGGGGCTGTCGATCTCGTCCCAGCCGCAGCAGCTCACCCCCCGCGGTGACGGCCCGATGGCGGTCATCAACAACTCATTCGGATTCGGCGGCGCGAACGTCGCGCTTGCCTTCACCGGAGCCTGAGCCGTTGACTCCCGTGCCGAATGTGCCCCCCGAGCAGGACGCTCCTGGACCCCCCGAGGAGATCAACGTGACTGTTGTCGATAACCGGACCGCCACCGAACTTCGCGACCCGGCGCAACCCCGGACCGGGACTGCCCGGTCGCAGCCAGCACCGACCCGGCCTGTCGCAGAGAAGCCGACCGGGCCCGGCCGCGACCCGCTGGCCCGGCTGGAGGCCTTGTTCGACCCCGGCACGCTCGAACTGCTCCGCCCCGCGGACGACAGTGGCGTCCTGGCCGGGTCAGGCAGCATCAGCGGGATCCGCACCGTCGCGTTCGCGAGCGACCCGCGGCTGCAGGGCGGCGCGATGGGCATCGACGGCTGCACGATCATCGCCGAGGCCTACGAGCTGGCCATCGACACCGAGTCCCCGATCATCGGCCTGTGGCACTCCGGCGGCGCCCGGCTGCTCGAAGGCGTCGAGAGCCTGCACGCGGTCGGCATCGTATTCGCGGCGATGACCCGGGCGTCCGGCAAGGTGCCGCAGATCTCCGTCGTGCTCGGCGCGGCGGCCGGCGGCGCGGCCTACGGCCCGGCGCTGACCGACCTGGTCATCCTGTCCGATCAGGGCCGCATCTTCGTCACCGGCCCGGACGTGGTGCGCAGCGTGACCGGCGAGGACGTGGACATGGAGCGGCTCGGCGGCCCGGAGCCGCACAGCCGTCGCTCGGGCGTGGTGCACATCGTCACCACGACCGATGCCGTGGCCTTCGAGCGGGCCCGCGAGCTCGTCGAGCTGCTGGGTCACCAGGTCACTGACCCGGTGCCCGCCGACCAGCTGCCGGACACCGACCTCGGCGCGCTGCTGCCCGAGTCGCGCAAGCGCGCTTACGACGTGCACCCGCTGATCGCCGGCCTGCTGGACGAGCCCGGCATCGAGCTGCACCCGCGCTGGGCTCCGAACATCGTCACCGCGCTCGGCCGGATGGCGGGCCGGACGGTCGGCGTCATCGCCAACAACCCGCTCCGCCTCGGCGGCTGCCTGGACGCGACGTCGGCCGAGAAGGCGGCGCGGTTCGTGCGGATGTGCGACGCGTTCGGCGTACCCCTCGTCGTGCTTGTGGACGTGCCGGGTTACCTGCCCGGCGTCGGCCAGGAGTGGGATGGCGTGGTGCGCCGCGGCGCGAAGCTGCTGCACGCGTTCAGCGAGGCCACGGTCCCGCGGGTCACGCTGGTGACGCGGAAGGCGTACGGCGGCGCGTACATCGCGATGAACTCCCGTGCACTGGGCGCGACTGCCGTGTTCGCCTGGCCGGGCGCGGAGCTCGCGGTCATGGGTTCGGTGGCCGCGGTGCGCATCCTCAAGCGCCGGGTGCTCGCCGCCGCGCCGGCCGAGGAGCGGCACGAGCTTGAGGCCAAGCTGGCGGCCGAGCACGAGGAGATCGCCGGCGGCCTGCCGCGCGCGGTCTCGCTCGGCGTCGTCGATGAGGTCATCGAGCCGAGCAAGACCCGGCAGGCCATCGTCGAAGCGATCGCGAAGGCGCCCTGCGCCCGCGGCCGGCACGGCAACATACCGCTGTAACGGACCGCACGCGGCCCCGGCCCGCCTCCGGCGGGGCCGGGGCCGGCGCTCGTCAGGACCGCCCGCGCACTCCGTTGCTATGCGCGATCGCGGCGGCTTCGGTCCGGCTGGCCGCGCCGAGCTTGGCCAGGATGTTCGACACGTGCACGCTCACGGTCTTCGCCGCGATGAACAGCTCCGCTGCGATCTCCCGGTTGCTCCGCCCGGCCGCGACGAGCGTCAGCACCTCAAGCTCGCGTGCCGTCAGCGTGCCGAGCGGGCTGCGCCCGGCCGCGCTGCCGCCGGTCGCGCTGACCCCTGCGCCGCGGCCGAGCCGGGCCCGGCGACCGAGATCCGCGAGCGCCTCCCGCAGCCGCACGGCACCGAGTTGGTCGGCCACGCCGGCGGCGAGCAGCCACTGCTCCTGCGCCTCGTCCCGAGCTCCCGCCTCGGCCAGCGCCTCCGCCAGCCGCCAGCGCGACCTGGCCGCCTCGTACGCGAAGTCCGGGCCGAAGGTGTCGACGACCGTGCGCCAGTGTGCCGGGTCGTTGTCGCCGACGGCCCGGAGGTACTCGGCCTCGGACCGGGCCAGCCAGCCGCGACCGTCGATCCCGATCGCGAGCTTGGTGGCCGCTCCGGCTCGGGCCGCTTCCAGCAGCTCCAGGGCTTGCGCGGCATACCGGTCCGCGTGCTCAGCGTGCCCGGCGGCGCGGGCGTGCCGGGCCAGATCGCCCAGCGCGCCGATGCCGACGGCGGCCGGCCGGAGTGTCTGGGTCGAGTAGCCCTCGCCCCAGGTGGCCGCGGCCTTGATGGTCTCCCAGGCCGTCTGGACCGCGGCAGCCAGGTCGCCGGTCCAGTACTCCTCCTCCGCGTACAGGCCCTTGGCGATGTACTCGGCCATCAGGTCGGCGGGCAGGTAAGGCTCCAGCCACCGGCGCCGTTCCGCGGCCCGCGGCCCGCCTCTGGCCACGTCGATGAACAGCGCCATCGCCGACAGCCGCGCCTCAGCCACGCCCGCTACCCGCACCGGGAACCGGTCGGAGATCTGCTGGGCGTGGTCCCAGTCGCCGTCGTTGTAATGGGCCAAGTAGTGCAGGAACTGCAGGTCCAGTCCGAACGGCGCCATGCTCAGCCCGGTCCGCTCCGCCAGGTGCACGCCCGTATGCGCTGTCGCGCTGGCGCCCTGCAGGTCGCCGTGCTCCAGCTGGATCCGGGCGAGCAGAGTCCGGGCTCGCAGCTCCACTCCTTCCATCTCCGAACTGGCCGCCAGCTCCACCGCCCTGGCGCTCGTAGTCAGCGCGTCCTCGATGCAGCCGGTGCGCTCGCTCACGCCGCTCAGCGTGGCCAGCGCGTCGGCCTCGACCCACGGCGCGTTGGCGGCGTTCGCCGCCTTGGCCGCCTCCTCGGCCCGGACCCTGGCCTCCTCGGTGCCGATCTCGCTCAGGACTGTCCGCGCGTGCGTGGCCAGCGCGCGAGCCCGCTCCCAGGTCGGCGGTTCCGGCGGCAGCATGTCCACTGCCGCGCTCGCCACTTCCAGCGCCTCGGCGCACTCATCGATGTCGAGCAGGAAGTACGCCAGCCGCTCCTTGACGCGGCACAGCAGCCGCAAGTCCGGCTCCGGCGCGCGCTCCAGCGGGACGATCATCCGGCGGAGCTGCTTCACCGCGTGCCCGACGTCGCCCGCGTCGGCGGCGCTGAGGGCCGACTTGAACGCGAGCTTGCCGCGGCTCATGCCGCCCAGCTTCTCTGGCTCGGGCACCCGCTCCCACAGCGACAGGGCCTGGTCGAAGTGCCGGTGCGCCTCGGCCGGCGCCGCCAGCCGCTCGGCTTCCCGGCCGGCCTGGATTGACGCCGCGAACGCGCCGGGAATGTCGTGACTGGCCAGGCAGTGCAAGGCCAGTTCGGCGGCCGACCCGGCCACCTCTTCCAGCCTGGCGTCATCCGCGAGCAGCTCCGCCAGCCGGGCGTGCAGCCGGGTGCGCTCGCCGGGTAGCAGGTCGGTGTAGATGGCCTCGCGCAGCAGCGCGTGCCGGAACGCCAGCCCGTTCGAGCCGTCCGGCACCAGCAGCTGGCGGGCCACGGACTCGCGCACCGCGCTCTCGTACTCGGCCGTGGACAGGCCCGCCGCCAGCGTCACCAGCTCGTCGTCGACGCGGCGCCCGGCCACGGCGGCCGCCCGCAACACCTGCTGCGCCTGCGGCGACAAGTCAACTGTCCGCGCCAGCAGCAGCTCCGCGAGGCCCGCGGGCAGCTCACTGCCGGCCGAGGCCGTGGCCATCAGTTCCTCGGCGAAGTACGCGTCGCCCTCCGCCCGCCGGATCACCCGGTCGATAGCCGCGGCGTCCTGCGTGCCGTGCGCCAGCCGGAGCAGGTGCTCGGCCATCGCCGCCGGGTCCAGCGGTCCGACCGGGACCGACGTCACGCTCGGCAGCCGCTGCAGCTCGGCCACCACTGCACGGAGCGGGTGCGCGCGGTGTATGTCGTCGGTCCGGTAGCTCAGTACCAGCGCGATCCGCTCGCTGCGCAGCATCCGGCTCAGGAACGTCACCAGATCCCTGGTCGATCGGTCAGCCCAGTGCAAGTCCTCCAGCACCAGCAGGACCGGCGCCGCCTCGGCCAGCTCGGTGAGCATGCCGAGGACCGCTCCGAACAGCTGCTGCTGGGCCATGCCCGGCAGGTCTCCCGGCTGCCGGGTGATCTCCCGGTCCGGCAGCAGCCTGGCCAGCACCGGGCGGGCCGACAGCGCTTCCTGGAGCGAGCCGTCGGCGGCGCTGCCGGTCGCGGCCCCGCGGAGGGCGTCGGCGAGCGGCAGGTACGGGACCGTGTCCGCCAGCTCGGCGCAGCGGCCGGACAGGACGGTGAAGCCACGCCCGGCAGCCTCAGCGGAGAACTCGGTCAGCAGCCGGGTCTTGCCCACCCCGGCGTCGCCGCTCACCAGCAGGACGACCGACTGACCTGCGGCAGCCTCGGCAAGCAGCTCGCGCATCAGGCCCAGCTCGGCGGCGCGGCCGACGATCAGCCCTCGAGGGGAATCAAGCAGGGCTCGATTATCCCAGGTCGTTGTGACACTCAGGCCGCCGTCGCCTTCGGGCCGCCGGCATGAGACCGTGGACGCATGACCGAGCGCAAGCCGCCCGGACTGAGCTTCACGTCCTGGATCGACCAGCAGATACAGGAAGCGGCCGACCGCGGCGCCTTCGATGACCTGCCGGGGGCGGGCAAGCCGCTGCCCCAGCACCGCGACGACGACGGCCAGCGCTGGATCCGGGAGAAGCTGCGCCGCGAAGGCATCTCCGGCGACGAACTGCTGCCACCCCCGCTGAAGCTGCGCAAGGAACGGGCTCGGCTGCTGGACGCCATTCCCGGCCTGGCCAGCGAGCAGGAGGTCAGGGACGCTGTCGCCGACCTCAACCGGCGGATTGCCGAATGGCGCCGCATCCCGGTCGGCCCGCCGGTCTTCGTCCAGCTCGTGAACGCGGACGAGATGATCAGCCGCTGGCGCGCCGCGCACCCGCTCGCCGCCGCGGGCGGTTCCCAGGCCAGCCTGCCACCGGCCGCGGCCGACCCCGGCCCGCGGCCGCGCCGCCGCTGGCGGCGCCGGGTCCGCCTGCCGGCCAGCTGGGATAACGGCCCAGCGCCAGCCAGCCAGGGCGTTTCTTCCTGTGCGTGCTGCCTGAGCCGTCTGCGCCGGGCACCCGGCGCGGTCGGGTAGGTTGCGGCCGAGCCGGCCGGCCCGCGACCGGGCGTCCGGAAATTGGCGCTGTCCCGCGCGAACCGGACCGGCCCCGGCTGCAATAGATGAGGTGATGGACGACGACGAGCTGATCGCGGCCCTGGCGGCGGGCGACGACACGGCGCTGCGCGAGCTGTTCACGCGGCACGCGCCGTGGCTGGCCGCGCGCCTGCGGGCCGCGCTGCCGCCGCCGGACGTCGAGGACGTGCTCCAGGAGACGTTCCTCGCGGTGTGGAAGGGCGCGCGCGGCTACCGGCCGCAGGGCACGCCGCAGGCCTGGATGTGGGTGATCGCCCGCAACCAGGCCGCGCTGCTGCTGCGCAGGCGCGGCCCGGTCACCGCGCCGCTCGACGAAGTCCCGCAGCGCCGGCCTGGACCCGGCCGAGGCCGCCCTGGTCCGCGCCGACATCGCGGCCGCCCTGGCCGGCCCGGAAGGAGACGTGCTGCGCCTCATGTACGTCGAGGACCGCCCCGTCGCCGAGGTCGCCGCGCTGCTCGGCGTTCCCGCGGGCACGGTCAAGAGCCGCGCCCACCGCGCCCGCCGCCTGCTGCGGGCCGCCCTGGGAGGAACGCGATGAGCATCCCGAACGAGAGCGGCCGCCTCTCATCCGCCGATGACTCGCCGGGCGGCGTCGACCTGGACCGGGTCTGGACCGCGTCGCCGCCGAGGTCTGGCGGCGGCGCTCCCGGCCGGATCGAGCGCGCCGCCGCCCGGCTGCTGCGCTCGCCCGGCCTGGCCCGCGCCCTGGTCACCACCCCGTCGCTGCTGCTGCCCTGGCTGATCTCGACGGTCGTCGTGTTCGGCGTCGGCGCGCTGGTCAGCCTCGGGCCGGGCCAGCCGCTCGTCTGGCTGCTCGCGCCCGCGGTCGCGGCGACCGGCGTCGCCTTCGCCTACGGCCCGGGGATCGACCCCGCCTGGGAGCTGTCGTCGAGCTGCGCGCTCCCCGACCGGATGGTGCTGCTCACCCGGGTGGTCGCCGTGTTCGCGGTGAACGCCGTGCTCGGGCTGCTCGCGAGCGCGGCGTCGGGCGCGGCCGCGGCGCTGACGTTCGGCTGGCTGATCCCGATGACCGCGGTCTGCGCGCTGGCGCTCGCGGTCGCGGTGGCCGCCAGGTCGGCCATCGTCGGCGCCGGCGCGGGAGTCGCCGCCTGGGTGATCACCGTGCTCGTCCGCCCAGACCGCGAGCGGCCAGCTCACCGCCTCGGTCACGAACGTGTACGCCTATCTTCCCTACCTCGCGGTCGCGGCCTGCTGCGCCGCGATCGTCTGCTACGCGACACGCCCGCGAAGGGGGCTCCAGTGAACGTTGACATAACAGACGCCCACCGCTCGTTCGGCAAGAACAAGGCGGTCGACGGGGTGGACCTGCAGCTGGGGACCGGCGTCTTCGGGCTGCTCGGCCCCAACGGGGCCGGGAAGACCTCCCTGCTGCGCATGCTCGCCACCGTGCTGCCGCCGTCGTCGGGTGAGATCCGGCTGCTCGAGCGGGACCCGCGCGGCGCCGCGGCCCGGCGGGAGATCCGGCGGCGGCTCGGCTACCTGCCGCAGAACCTCGGCTACTACCCGTCGTTCACCGTGGTCGAGTTCATCGAGTACTTCGCGCTGCTCAAGGAGATGCCGTCGGCCGCCGTGCCCGAAGGCGGTCGCGGCGGCGGTGGAGCGGGTCGACCTCGGCGCGAAGGCGAAGGCCAAGCTGCGCACGCTGTCCGGCGGGATGCTGCGCCGCGTCGGGATCGCGCAGGCGATCGTGAACGACCCGGACCTGCTGCTGCTCGACGAGCCGACCGCCGGCCTCGACCCGGAGCAGCGGGTGCAGTTCCGGGCCCTGATGCGCGTCGCTCGGGGACGAGCGCGACCGTGATCGTCTCGACGCACCTGGTCGAGGACGTGGGCGCGGCGTGCTCCGAGGTGGCGCTGATGTCCGCCGGGAAGATCGTGTTCCGCGGCACGCCGGACGAGCTGACCGCCCGCGGCGAGGGGCACGGCGTCGGCGACGCGCCGCTCGAGCGCGGCTACAGCGCGGTGCTGTCGGCGGCCCGGTCATGAGCGGCGCGCTGCAGCCGTGCCGCTGCCCGGCGCCGGCCCGGGCGCTGCGGCTCGAGTTCAAGCGGAGCACGGTGCCGTGGGTGCTGCCGCTGCTGGCGGCGGTCTTCTACTTCGACACGCTGCGCACGGCCGACGGGTTCCCGCCCGTCTGGACCCTGCGGGCCTCCGTCATCGGCGACCACATGTCGTGCGCGTTCGGCGCGTTCGCGGCCGGGCTCGCCGCCTGGGCGGGGTCGCGGGAGGGCCGCAGGAAGACCGTCGACCTGGTCGCGCACCACGCCGCGCGCGGCGTGGGCGCGGCTGTCCATCGCCCTCGCCGGAACGCTGGGCTGGGTGCTGCTCGCGTTCCTCGCCGGGGTCGCCGTGCTCTACGTGCAGACCGCCCTGCAGGCGACCTGGGGCGGGCCGCCGCTGTGGCCGGTGTTCGTCGGCGCGGCCTGCGTGACCGTGGTGACCGTGCTCGGGTTCACCTGCGGGGTGTTCTTCCCCGGCCGGTTCACCGCGCCGCTGGTCGCGGTCGGGACGTGCTCCTGTACCAGGTCGGCTTCCGCGGCACTGACCCTCGAGCCCGGGTCGGGCACGTACGCGCTGCTGTCGCCGGCCGGCGCGCCGCCGAACGCCGACGCGGGCATCTACTACCAGGTCGCGCCGGATCTGTCGATCGTGCAGGTCATGTTCATGGCCGGGCATCGCGGTCGCGCTGTTCGGCGTGCTCGGCCTGGCGCCGGAGGCTGCGCGAGCTGGCGTCGGGCGGCGGCAGGGCGGCGCTGCGCGCCGTGCTCGCCCGCGGTGACGGCTGGCTGGTGCGCGCCGCCGCGGTCGTGCTCATCGGCTGCGGCGTGGCGCGTCCGCGATCGCGTTCTCGCTGGCCGGGACGGCGCGGCCGGACGCTGACCGGCGGGTGGGAGATCCCCGCGCTGCACTCGGCGGCCAGCGACCAGCCGGTGCCGGCCGCCGCAGGACTGCACGTCCGTGTCCGGGTTCCAGGTGTGCGTCCACCCGGCGTTCAGCTTCTACCTGCACCAGGTCGCCGCGGCGCTCGACCCGGTGGCCGCCGAGATCGCCGGCCTGCCCGGGGCGCCGGTCGCCACCGAGGTGGCGAGCCAGCGGCGGGCAGAGGTGATGAGCGGCATCTCCGGCAACCCGCCGGTGTTCAGCTACACCGCGGATCACGTGGGCACCTACTTCGGCCAGTTCTTCGGCACCCGACCCGCAGGGCTGGCGCGCGGGATTCCAGGACGGGCTGCTCGACGCGTTCCTGGCCACCGGCGCCGCCCGCGCAGCGCCGGCGCGCCCAGCTCGACGCGGCGCAGCAGGCGGTGGAGGACGCGCTGCTGGCCGCGGTCGGCTCGCCGCCGCTCGGCGCTCGGCGGGCCACCCGGCACGGGAACGTCGCCCGCGATCGAGGCCGCGACGCGACCGGTTCGTGGCGCTGTCCGCTAGCGCGCGGCACGCCTGGCTCGCGACCCACCTGGCCGCCCTGCGGGCGGGCACGATCACCCTGGCGCAGCTGCCGTGACCGCCGCGCCCGTGCTGAGGCCGCCGGCCGCGCCGGCCGGGACCGCGCGGACGGAGCCCGGCCGGAGTCCGGCTCGCCTGGCTGCACCTGCGCACCCGCCGCGTCCCGGCCGGCATCGTCGCGCTCGCCGCCGTGCGCGGCCCTGCTCCGGGCGGCGCTGCACTGGCACTGGACGTTCGACTCCGGCCCGTACGCGCAGCAGGTCCCGATGATCATCGAGGCGGGCGCGGCGGCGGTGATCGCGGTGACGGCGCACAGCCCGTTCGGCGAGGAGGAACGGGCCGCCGGCCGGTGGCTGCCGTACCTGCGGCTGGCTACCGCGGCGGGGATGTGCGCCCTGGCGATCGGCGTGCTCGCAGCTGGGCGCGGCCGGCGAGGGCCTGAACGCGGGCGTCGCTCGTGCTGGCCAGGAACGTCATCGGGTTCACCGGCCTCGGGCTGGTGTGCTCGCTGGTCACCGGCGGTCTGCTCGCGTGGACGCTGCCGATCGGCTACATGGTGTTCTGCCAGTACGCGCTGCTCGAGGCGTGGACCGCCCCGTGGACGTGGCCGGTCCGGCCGCCCGCCGACCGCGGCGCCTGGATCTGCGCGTGCGTGTCCCTCGGCCGGCCTGCTGCTGTTCACCGTCCGCGGACCCCGCACCGCGCTCAGCGATACCGGCTAGCGCCCAGCCAGCTGGTACACCCGGCGGGCAGTGCCGTCGAAGATGGCGTCCTGCTCGGCCGGGCTGAGCTCGGCTGTCAGCTCGCGGTACAGCTCGCAGACCTGCCCGTACGACCCGCCGAGGGTGCACACCGGCCAGTCGGAGCCGAACATCAGCCGATCGGGGCCGAATGCGGCCAGCACGGATTCGTAGTAGGGCCGCAGGTCACCAGCGCGGACCGGGCTGGAGTGCGCGCCAGACAGCTTGCAGGTCACATTGGGCAGCGCCGCGAGGCTGCTGATCGCGGCCGCCCAGCGGCTCGTCGCCGTCCAGGCCGGCGCCGACGGGCGGGTCGCCCAGATGGTCGAGCACCATCGTCAGCTCCGGCACTGACCGGGCCGCGGTGACCGCGGCGGGCAACTGCTCCGGCAGCGTCACGACGTCGAAGCTCAGCCCGGCCGCCGGGAGCGCACGCAGCCCCCGCAGCACCGCCGGCCGGGCCAGCCAGTCCGGATCCGCCTCGGCCAGGACCGGATGCCGGATGCCGCACAGGAATTCTCCGCCCGGCAACTCCCGCAGACCGGCCGCCGTGTCGGCCACGGCCAGGGCTGTCAGATCGGTCCAGCCCACCACGCCCGCCAGCAGCCCGTGCACCGGCGCGGCGCGGCCGGGCAGGCCGCCGCAGGAGGCGTTTCTTCGGCCTGGTACGGGTCACGGCCCGCGGCGAGCGCGAGCAGGTCCGGGGTCTCCCACGGTTCGGTGACCGTCTGGACGACCACCGTGCCGGTTACCCCGGCCGCGGCCGCCAGCGGGGCGAGGTCGGCGAGGGTGAAAGACCGGCGCAGCGCCGCTAGCTCGCCGTCGCTGGCCCAGGACTGCCCGCCCATGAGCCAGCGATGCTCCCGGGCGGCCAGGTCCCACACGTGGTGGTGAGCGTCGATCACCATTGCATGCTAGAGGCGCCGATGGGCCGGAAGGGGTCAAGCCGGGTGCGCAGGGCCAGGCCGGTCGGCGATGTGCGCGGGCACCGCCATCCCGGCCGGGATGCCCGCATCCGGCACCGGCGGCAGCCACCGCGTGTCCAGTGGCAACTGCCCAGCCCACAGGCCGAGCGCCGCGTCCGGACTGTCGCCGTCAGTGGGCCCGCCGTCGCTGATCTTCACCGACGCCTCGTCCAGGCTGAGCGCGAGCAGCCGGGTCGCGGCGAGTTCCTTCCGGCTCGGCGGGCGGACGTACTCCCACTGGCCGGGGGCGAGGTGCTCGGACACCAGCCGCAGCCCGGCGAGCTTCTCGGCCGGGTCCTCGACCAGCCGCGGCACCGCGTAGATCATCGCGCACCGGTAGTTGACCGAGTGCTCGAACACCGAGCGAGCCAGCACCAGGCCGTCCACGACGGTGACTGTGAGGCAGTATTCGGCCTCGGCCGCCAGCGACTGGCTGGCCACCGAGCCGTGCACATAGACGGTGCGGTCGTCGAATCCGTAGACGGTCGGCACCACCATGACGCCGGGCACGGCCGGGACGCCCAGGTGCGCGATGAAACCCGCCCGCAGCACAGCACTCAGGTCGGCCCGGTCGTCCCGGCCTTCCTCACGCATCCGGTTGAGCCTGGTGCGCGGGGTGGCCGACAGCGCCGTAGCTGCGGTTTCCGACACGTGTAACGCCCTTTCGCTACTGAATCACTAGCGAAAAGTATATGGCGGCACTGATTCAATGGTCCCGGGCAGGCTGGGCTCTGTTACCTCGGTCAGCCAGTCGCGTTCAGCCAGCGCACCGGAGCGCCGTCGCCGGCCCGGCGGAACGGCTCGAGCTCGTCGTCCCAGGGCTGGCCGAGCAGCAGCGCCAGCTCGGCTTCCAAGGAGCCGCCGAGCGCCGGGTGCCGGGGCCCGTGGGTGTCCCGCAGCGCGCCCAGTTCCGCGTCGGCACCACCGCGGCCCGAGCCCGACCGGGCCGAGGCCGCCAGCGCCATCGCGGCCCGCAGCCTGCCCTCGGGCACCAGGATGTCGCCATTCCCGCCGATGACCGCGCAGAACGTGCCCAGCGCGGGCGTGCAGCTGTAGCGCACCGCGTCACAGCCGGGACTGGCATCCTCGCTGACTTCGAAGCGCAGCATGTCCCAGGCGGCCAGCGCAGACGTAACCGAGCCGGCCGTGCCGGGCTTGCTCTGCCACATGAGCTCGCCGCGAACCGAGCCGGGGGCGGCCCGGCTGATCGACCCAGTCCAGGCTCACCGGAACGCCAACAACCCCGGCCACTGCCCACTCAATGTGCGGGCACAGCGCCGGGGGCGCACAATGCACGTGCAGCACGCCACGAACGGACACCAGACCTCCCTGCCAGCGGACGAGATTCGTCTTCCCCAACGCTCTCGTCGCCCGCAGCTCGGCGACCGGGCCGTCATCCGGCGGCTGCCTGCAGTCATTGTGCCGTACGGTTCCGCCTTGCACCAGCACCGGGGTCGCGACGCGCGGGCGGAGGGCGCACGCCGAGCATCATGCGGGGAACGTCGGGGGGTAATCCCCCGGGCCAAGACGGGCGGCAGCGGGCTGGGTTCGCGGCGGCGGCGCTTTTAGCGTGCTGGACATGACTACTGACAATTGCCAGCGGCGGGCTGCCGTCGCCGCGGGACTGGCTGGCCTGCTCGCGCTCGTCCTAGCAGGGTGCGCCGCCGCCGGTGCGGCCCGCGGCGGCCCGACGCCGGGCGGCCCGGCCCACGGCGGGACAACCCTCGCCGCCGCGGCGGCGCAGGGCGGCACCATCACGGGCCGCGCCCACTTCACCGACTACAGCGTCGACAGCGACGGCGGCCTCGGCCGTGATCGTGACCGGCGCTGTCGGCGACTACGGACACGGCGTCTTCGTGCACCCGGGCGGCAAGACCGATCCGGAACACACCGGCGAGCTCGAACTGCGGCTGAGCCACGGCACGTTCCGGCTGCAGGCCGCGGCGCTGGATCGCGCGATCGCGGCGGCCTTCGGGCACTGGCCGGGCAGCCCGCGCACGTGCTCGGGGCACATCACGGTGTCGGCGGCAGTTCCGGTGCTGCCCGGCTCAGGCACCGGCGCGTACCGCGGGATCACCGGCGCGTTCGCCGCGTCGGCGACCGTCGACGAGGTTGACCGGCCAGGACCCGGCTGCCAGGCCGCGACCGGCGCCTTCCTGAGCCAGGTCATCGTCATCACCGGCACGGGCACTGTGACGGTGCGGGCGTAGCCGGCCGCGAGCCAGCTGACCGCAGGGCCGGCTTGCCGGATCGCGGCGGAAGAAGGCTCTTGCACCGGCTCGCGCCGTGATGTGATGGAACGGTGACCGCAGCACCGCGCCCACCGCTCTCCTTAGCCGAGCGCGACCGCACGGGCCTGGCGTTCACGGCCGAGATGTACGGGGTGCAACTCGACCAGCTCGCCGCGTTCCTCGGCTTATCCGCGCGGCAGGCGCGCGGACTGACCACCAGGTGGGCCACCCGCGGCCTCGCCGGCACCGCGGTCCTGAGCCCGGGTCAGCCCTGGACGTGGCTGACCCGGGCCGGGCTGCAGGCGTGCGGCACGCGCTACAGCGCCGCTCCGCCGGCGCTCCCCCGGCTGCCGCACATCCGCGCGGTGACCGCTGTCCGGCTGGCCATCGAGGCAGCGCCGGGCTACGCCGAGTCCGCCGGGTACTGGCGCAGCGAGCGACGGCTCCGGTCCCGGCTCGGCGGCCGGCTCGGCGCCCGGGAGCACCTGCCCGACGGGGAGGTGCACTGGCCGGATGCGGCAGCGGTGCCGTGGGCGGCGAATGCTGGGCCATCGAGGTCGAGCTCACCGCCAAGACGATCAGCCGTACTACCGCGATCATGCGCGAACTGCTGGCCCGCACCGGGGACTACGGATCCCCGGCTGCGCAGGCCCGGCTGGCCGGGCAGCCGACCCGGCACGCCCGCGTCCTGTATGTCTGCTCGCCCGTCGCGCTGGGCACCGTGCTGCGGTCCAGGGCGCAGCTCGGCAGCCTGGCCGGGCGGGTGGAGGTCCGCGGGCTGCCGGCCGGGGCCGTCCTGCCGGCCCCGCGGACGAACGCGCGCGGAGCCGCCGCGAAAGCGGCCCGGCCCACCCGGGCGAGCGCATGACGAGGCGGCGCGCCAGCCGCCCGCGCCCGGCGGCGGCCCGCGCGAGCCGCCTGCTAGCGGCCGTCGGCGTCGTCGCCACCCTGGTGCTCGCCGCGCCGGTGACAGTCGCCGGCCTGATCGCGTTCGGCGCCGCCTGGCTACGCGGCTGGCCGCCCGCACGGCTGGTCCGGGCGGCCGCGTTTTGCATCCCGATGGTCCTGGTCTGGCTCGCCGCGACCGGGCTGCAGGCGCACGGCGCGCTGCCGGCCCTGCTCGCGCCGTATCACGCCTGGCTCGCGCTGTGGCACGCGCGCACCCCGCGCGGGTACCTGCGGGCCGCGGTGCTGACTGCGCCGGCGGCCGTGCCGCTCGGTCTGCTCGCGGGCGGCCTGGCCTGGTCGCTGCGCACCCGCTCGATGGCGGCGCTGGCGGGCGGCACCTCGCCCGCCGCGGCCATCAGCTTCGACCGCCGGCAGTGGCGGCATCAGGCGCGGTCGGCGGCGGCGCGGATCGCCGCGCCGGGCGCCGTGCCGTTGCTCACCGCGAATGGCGATGTGGCCGTCGGCGCCATCATCCGCACGGTCCAGCATCCGGCGCGGCCGCTGGCGACGTTGCCGCCGACCCGGCTGCGGTCGCATCAGATCGTGGTGGGCACGCCCGGCACGGGCAAGACGACGCTGCTGCTGCGGCTATGGGCGGCGTTCATGGCCACCGGCCTGCGGCAGCACGCGGCCGGCCGGGCCGGGCCGCCGCTGCTGGTGGTGCTGGACTGCAAGGGCGGGGCCGATGCCCGGCGGATCGCGGACCGGGCCCGGCGGGTGCTGCGCGACGCGGGCGCCCGCAGCGTGGCGGTGTGGCCAGACGAGGCCGTGCTCAACCTCTGGACGCTGCCGCCGCGACAACTCATCAGCACACTCGTCGACCTCGTCGAGCACGGCACCGGTGGCGCGGCGTACTACACCGACGTCATGGACGCCATCGTCGCGCTGGCCGTGGAAGCACCCTGCGGGCCGCCGGCCAGCAGCACGGACTTCCTCGCCCGGCTGGACCCCGGCTGGCTCGCGTTCGCCTACTCGGCCGGTGACCTCGACTACCAGCTCCAGCTGGCCAGAGCCGCGGCCCGGCAGGTGCCCGACGTCGCGCTGCGGTTCCGCACCTTGTTCCGGCGGCTCGGGCCCGGCCTGGACGGGTCGGCCGGCTTCGGCGCGGCCGACGCCTGGTACTGCATCCTGGAGGGCACCGGCGAGCTCGCCGTCGCCGAGGCGCAGGCGCGCGCCATCGTTGACCTGCTCGCCAGCCACGTCACCCAGGCGCCGATGGCGGGCCGGGGGCAGCCTGCACAGATCCTCCTCGCCGTGGACGAATTCAGCGCGGTCGCGCGCAGGCTGCCGATCTGGCAGCTGTACGAGCGCGCCCGGTCGCTCGGCCTGGCGGTGCAGGTGTCCGCGCAGTCCTGGCACGGCCTGGCGCCGGAGGAGGGTGACCGGTACCGGATCGCGTCGGCCGCCGAAGGCGGCATCTGGCTGCTGCGCTCTGCGCACCCCGAGCCGGTGGCGGCGTTAGCCGGGCAGCGCAAGGCGGCCGACACCACCCGCTATCTGCTCGGCTTCCCCCACTGGAGCCGGCAGGGCAGCTCCAGGGTGCGGGACGTCCCGGTCGTGGATCCCGCCCTCATCCGGGCGCTCGACGTCGGCCAGGCCGCCTACATCTACCGCGGCGGCGTCACCTATACGCAGGTCAAACGGCTTGTCGCCGGGCCGGCAGCGCTGGCGCCGCCCGGTCCGGACCGGTCCGCGCCGCCGCTAGCGGCCCGACCCGAGCCCGCTGGCCAGCCGGCCGCAGCCCGCAGCCGGTCCAGCTGTCCGATGTCAGCGGCTTCCTGGACCAGGCATTCGGGCCGGCGCCGCGGCGGCCCGGTCGGAGCCGCCATGACCGCCCGCCCTGGTGACCCGTTCCGCGCACTCGGCCTGCAGCCAGGGCGCGACCTCACCGACGACGACATCCGCGCCGCCTGGCGGCGGGTGGCCGCCGCCACCCATCCGGACCGGCCCGATGGCGGCGATCCCGCCGGGTTCGCGGCCGCCGCCGCCGCGTACGCCGCGCTGCGCACGCCCGACCGCCGCGGCGAAGCACTCGCCGACCTGCTAGCCCCCGCCGGCACCGCCAGCCTCGCGGCCAGCGCGAGGGCAGTGCGCCCGGCCACGTGGCTGCGAACCGCTGCAGTCCGGCTCTGGCGCGGCCGCCCGGCCATCCTCGCGCTCCGCCTGCTCCTGGCTGCGGCCGTGACCACTGGTGCGGTAGCTGCAGCCGGCTGGCAGCCCGCCACAATCGCCATCCTGACCGGCGCAGCCACATGGTTCGCGGGTACCTCGGGCAAAGATGTGGTCCCGCCGCGCTGACCCGCAATCCGGTATCGCGAGCCGGTCCGGCCGGCTGACCACCGATAGGTCAGCGCAGCCTGTGGCTACGCCCCCGTGGTGCCATCTATGGCCTCGCGCAGGAAGTCGGCATGCCCGTTGTGCCGCGCGTACTCGTGGATCAGGTGCAGCATGACCAGCCGGAGCGAGACGTCTTCTTCCCACCGCGGCTGGTAGCCAGTCACGTCCAGTGAGCTGGCCGCGCGCTCGATCCGGCGCGAGTGCTCGACCTCTTCCCGCCAGGCCCGGAACGCGTCGGCAGCGCTTGTCCGGCTAGCGTCGTAGGCCGCCTGGTAGTCGCCGGTGTCCGACCAGACCAGCGGGATGTCCTCGCCGTTGATGACGCGGCGGAACCAGGTGCGCTCCACCTCGGCCATGTGCCGGACGAGGCCCAGCAGCGTGAGCGTGGACGGCGGCGACGCCTGCAGCCGCAGCTGGTCGTCGGACAGGCCCGCGCACTTCATCGCCAGCGTGTCGCGATGGAAGTCCAGGAACGCCCGCAGCATCTCGCGCTCCGGGCCGGTGACGGGCGGTTCGGTGCGCTCGGCAGTCACGGGTCGGCTCCTTTTCGGTTCAGTCTGTCCAGGTCATCGTGCCCGGCTGCGGGCCAGTAGCGACCGGCCGCCCCGGATCGGCGAGCCAGCCCGACCAGGAGCCGACGTACAGCGCGGCGGTCGCGCCCGCGAGCTCCAGCGCGAGCACCTCGTGCGCCGCGGTCACCCCGGACCCGCAGTAGGCCCCGGCCGCGACCGCCCCGTCGCCGAACCGCACGCCGAGCGCCTCGAACCTGGCCCGGAGCTCATCCGGCGATCTGAATACCCCAGCGCCGGTCACGTTCTCGGCCGTCGGCGCGCTGAGCGCACCGGGAATGTGGCCCGCCACCCGGTCGACCGGCTCGGTCTCACCCCGGTACCTGGCGGGCGCCCGCGCGTCCAGCAGAACGCCGGAGCGAGCCACGGCCGCGGCCTGAGCCGCGTCCAGGACCGGCATGTTGCCGGGGCGGGCGCTGAAGTCGCCCGGCAAGGCGTGCGCGTCCTCGGTGCTCACCGGCTGGCCGGCCGCCGCCCAGGCGCGGAACCCGCCGTCGAGCACCCGCACGCTGGCGTGACCGTAGTAGCGCAGCAGCCACCAGGCCCGCGCGGCGATCGTGCCGTCGGCGTCGTCGCACACGACCACCAGCTGGTCCGCGCGTACGCCCGCCGCGCGCATCGCCGCCTCGAAATCGGCCGGGTCAGGCAGCGGATGACGGCCGCCGTCGCCCGGCGGCCCGGCGAGCTGGGTGTCCAGGTCCACGAACACCGCGCCCGGCACGTGCCCGCGCCGGTAGCTGTCGATGCCGGGCGGGCCGGTCAGGTACCAGCGCACGTCGAGGACGGCCGACGGCGCGTCGCCCGCCAGGGCCGCAGCCAGCTCGGAGACGCTGATGAGCGGGTTCGCGGTACCGGACATGCTTGTGGATAACCTCTCGATTTCTGTGGATGACCGCCCGCGGCGCGGTGCGGTTCCCCGGTCTGGCTGTGGATAAACAGCCGGATCTAAGGTTCTGGTCAGCTAGCCTGCCCCGCAGCTCAGCAACGGGATCTCCTGGTCGCTCGCGGCCAGCGAGCCGTGCATGCCGATGAGGTTAGACTCGCGCGGCTCGGCGGCGCTAGCGATCACCGCCGCGGTCCCGCACAGCGCGGCGATCACGTCGCCCAGCCGGTCGGTAACCCGCCGGTCCACCGGCCCGAACCAGCCCTCGTCGATGGCCTGCTCGCGGCTGACCACCCAGGCCCGGTTCGCCAGGAGCTCCTGCCAGGCCGCCAGCACGTCGGCCGCGGCTCCGGGCGCGGCGTATACGTGCCGCGCCCGTGGCTCGCCGCCGAGCAGCGCGACGCCGGTCCGCAGCCCGGCTACCTGGTCCGCGTCCACCCGGTCCGCGGCTGGCACGTCCACCATCCCGTGGTCGGCGGTGACATAAAGCGGGGTGCCGGCGGCAGCGCGTCCGCGAGCTGCCGGGCGAGCAGGTCGACGTGGGCCAGCTGATACGGCCAGGCCGCGGACGTGCTGCCGCACGCGTGCCCGGTACTGTCCAGGTCGCCGGTGTAGACCAGCGCGAAGCTGCGCGGCTCGCTGGCCAGTGCCTGCGTGGTCCGGGCGACCAGCGCGCCGGGCGTGTTGGCGGCGCGGTAGTCCGCGCCGCGCATGGACGCCACCGACAGGCCGGTGCGCTCGAACGAGCCCTGCGCGACCCGGAACGCGGCCACCCCGGCGGCGACGGCCCGCTCGAAGATCGTGGTATCCGGCTGCCAGGCAACCGGATCGACCGCCTTGTCCCACCGCAGCGCGTTCAGCAGCTGGCCGGTCTGCGGCACCCGCACCTGGTAGCCGAGCAGCCCGTGCTGGCCTGGCGGCCGGCCGGTGCCGAGCGAGCTCAGGCTCGTGACCGTCGTGGCCGGGAACCCGGCGGCCAGCCGTCGCGCGTCCGGCAGCAGTCCGGACAGGAACGGGGCCGCGTGCCGGTTCGCGGCCAGCAGGTGCCAGCCGAGGCCGTCGATCAGCAGCAGGCAGGCGCGGTCGGTGCGCGGCAGCCCGAGCGCGTTGTCCTCGCCCGGCACGCCGAGCGACGCGAGGATCGACGGGCCCAGGTCGGCCAGCGTTGACTCGCCGTACCGGGGCAACGTCAGCTGGCCGTCGGCAGGCGGCTCCTCCGCGCCGCCTGGCAGCGGCGCGGTCACGGGTGGCTGGTCGCCTCGGCCAGCGCCTGCGCGAAGGCCACGATCTGCTGGACTGACTCCTGGCCGTCGGCCGCCTCGCTGACCCGGACGGTCAGGTCGTCGGCGGTCATCGTGCCGGTGTAACCGTGATCGGCCTCGCAGCTCTCGTCGCCGCAGTGCGCGGGCTCGATCTCGATGTGCGCCAGCACGTTCCAGCCGATGGTGAGCACGACCTCGCTCGGCATTGTCGCGCCGGGCAGGTAGGTCGCCGGGTCCGGGATGACCCTGGTGAGCGCTACCGACGAGATCCGCGAGTGGCGGACGGCTTCCGTGCTGGTCTCCGCCTGCGGGCGGGACTCTGGGTCCGCCTCGTCGGCGGGGTATTCGTCGGTGTGCGAGTACACCAGCCTGGTGGGGGTCAGCGCCATCACGGTGATGTGCCGCCTGACCTCCATGCCCGGGTCGAAATGCGCGTCGTGCAGGACGAAGTAGGAGACGACGTCCTCTTTGCCGACGGCCGAGGACACGGCGTCGTAGACCAGGCCGGGGTAATAGCCGCTTCGTTCAATAGCGGCCTGCATCCCGCCTGGAGCCGCCTTGGTATCGCTCATACTTCCATCCTGCACCGTCTGGAGCCGGTCGTTCATCACGTGGGCCCACTTCGGCCCGGTCCGCTCGCGGTCAGGTATCCCGCCGACCGCCGGCCAAGTATCGCAGCACGGCCACGTCACCCGCCTGCTGCAGCCCGGCCAGCCGCATCGGCGCAGGCGGCGGGCACCCGGCCAGCAACCGCGGCGCCGCGGGGTCGGCCACGAAGACCGGCGCCACCGCCAGCTGAAGCTCATCCGCGAGCCCGCCGCCGAGGGCCTGGCCGAGCAGCCGGGACCCGCCCTCGATCAGCAGCCGCCCGACCCCGCGACCGGCCAGGTCGCCGAGCACGTCGGTCAGCGCGGCGCCGGCCGCGAGCCCGATGACCGTCGCGGCCGCCGCCAGCTGGTCGCGCAGCGGATCGGCGGCGGGGCCGGCCGCATAGACGAGCTTGTCCGTGCCGTCCGCGGCGAAAAACCGCGCCCGCGGATCCAGCCGCCCGCTTGCCGTGACCGTTACCTTGACCGGGCTGGCTGGCCCGGCCCGCTGCCGCCGCTCCCGCCGGCCGGGATCGCGCACGAGCAGCCGCGGGTTGTCCGCCCGGACCGTGCCCGCGCCCACCAGGATGGCGTCGCACCCGGCCCGCAGCTCGTCCACCCGGTCGAGGTCTTCCGGGCCCGACAGCACGAGCCGCTGCGGGGAGGCGTCGTCGAGGTAGCCGTCCGCCGACATGGCCGCCGACAGGAGTACGTAGGGCCGCATGGTGTGCCTGAACTTACCCGGCCCGTAGGCTCAGGTGCCATGCCCTGGGCTGGACTGCGGCTGGCGGTGACGCTGCTGACGGCGATTCCGCTGCCTGGCCGCCCGGTGGCACCGTCCCGGCGGACCGCCACGGCGGCGATGTACTGGGCGCCCGTCATCGGCGCCGCGACCGGGGCCGTCAGCGCCGGGGTGCTGCTGCTGGCCGCGCACACTGGACATACCGGCCCGCTGCTCGCCTCGGCGCTCGCGATCGGAACGGGGGCTGTCATCACCCGGGCGCTGCACCTGGACGGGCTGGCCGACTTCGCCGACGGGCTCGGCAGCCGCCAGGACGCGGACGGCGCGCTGGCGGTGATGCGCCGTTCGGACATCGGCCCGTTTGGCGTCGTGACCCTGGTGCTGGTCCTGCTGATCCAGGTGCTGGCGCTGGCCAGGGCGCAGGCCCTGGGCCGCGGGCCGGAGGCGGTGATCACCGCGTCGGTCACCGCGCGGCTGGCGATGACCGTGGCCTGCCGGCGCCCCGTTCCCGCAGCCAGGCCGGGTGGTCTCGGCGCGCTCGTGGCCGGGAGCGTCAGCGCGGCCTGGGCGGTGGTCCTGGTGCTCGCCGCGGTGGCAGCGGCGGCCTGGGCCGGGCTGGCGCTGGCCGGCTCCTGGTACCTGGCCGCCGGCCTGCTCGCGGGTCTGGCCGTCTCGGTGGCGCTGACCGCGCTCGCAACCCGACGACTGGGCGGCATCACCGGCGACGTGCTCGGCGCGCTCGCGGAGGTGGCCGGGGCGGTCTGCCTGCTGGTGACGGCGCTCAGCTAGTGGTCAGGGCGGCCCGCAGCCGGCCCGCGTAGCCGGCCGCTTCCTCGTCCGACTCGTACCGGTGCCGGGGCCAGAAGAACCCGCGCAGCCCGTCGCCCTTGGTCCGCGGCACCACGTGCACGTGCAGGTGCGCGACGCTCTGGCTGACGACGTTGTTGGCCGCTACGAACGTGCCCTGGCAGCCCAGCGCGGCGGGCATGACCGCACTTACTCGCTGGACCCGCAGGAAGAACGGGCCGACCGACGCGGCGGGCAGGTCGGCCAGGGTCACGACGTGCTCGCGCGGGACCACCAGGACGTGCCCCTTGAACACGGGCCTGGCGTCCAGGAACGCCACGACCTCTGGGTCGGACAGCACCACCTCGGTCGCGGTGCGCCCGGCGATGATGTCGCAGAAGACGCAGTCGCTGATGACGGCCTCCTTCCGGCTGGCACCATAACCGGCGGCGGCCTGGCCGGCGACGCAGGCCGCACCGGGGCGGCCGCCGCGCCCGAAATGGCGGGAATGCCAGCCCAGATTACGCCTTCCGGCTGACGGGCCTCGCCCGCCGGGCTGACGTGATCAGGTCACCCCGCGCATACGCTTGCTCCATGTCCGCGATCTACGCCTGGCTGCGCCGGCACCGTATTTTCGTGGACAGCATCCTGGCCGGCGTGGTGTGCCTGTTCGCGCTGGCCCCGATGCTCCGGACACCCTGGCCGCAGGTGCCCATCACGGCACTGCTGGCCGGGGCTGTCGTCATGCGGCGCCGGGCGCCCGCCGCGGCGTTCGCCGTCGCGGCCGTGGCTGGCCTGTGGGCGCTGGCCGCGAACGCCGCGAGCGGAGCCGACGTCGCGCTGCTCATCCTGCTCTACACCGTCGCCGCCTACCGGCCCCGCCGGCTGTCGATCCTGGCCCTGCTCACCTGCCTGCTTGGCGGCGCCGCGGCGCTGATGTTCTGGTCGCCGGCGCCAGTCGAAGGCCCGCTCCTGGACCGCGTACTCGGCGGCGGCGCGCTGTTCGGCGGCACCTCGCTGCTGGCGTGGGTGCTCGGCGACTCGATGCGCTACCGCCGCGGCTACTACGCCGCCCTGGAAGACCGGGCCGCGCGGCTCGAGGCCGAACGGGATGCCCAGGCGAAGGTGGCCGCGGCGGCCGAGCGGGCCAGGATTGCCAGGGAACTGCACGACGTCATCGCCCACCACGTGAGCGTCATGGTGGTGCAGGCGGACGGGGCCAGGTACGCGCTGCGGTCAGATCCGCGGACGGCCGAAACCGCGCTCGGGGCCATCGCCGGTACCGGGCGGCAGGCGCTGGCCGAGATGCGCCGCCTGCTCGGCGTGCTGCGCACCGCCGGCGACCAGGCCGCGCTCGCCCCGGTCCCCGGCCTCGGCGAGCTGCGCGAGCTGCTGGACCAGGCCAGGGCGGCCGGCCTGGCGGTCACCTACACGCTGTCGGGCACCCCGCGCGAGCTGCCCGAGGGGGCCGAGCTGGCCGCTTACCGGGTCGTGCAGGAGTCGCTGACCAACACCCGCAAGCACGCGGGCCTGGCCGCCTCCGCCGCCGTCACCCTGCGCTACGAGCCGGACGGGCTCGTCGTCGAGGTCAGCGACGACGGCATCGCGACCCCGGCGGGGGACAGCGGCGGCCACGGCCTGGCTGGCATGCGGGAGCGGATCGGCATGTACGGAGGTACGGTCGAGGCTGGCCCGCAGGCCTCCGGCGGCTTCCGGGTAGTCGCCCGGCTGCCCTGCCCGACCGGTGACGCCGACACAGCGCCAGGAGACCACAGCATGAGCGAGCCAGGCCGCCTGCTGGCACCTGCGCAGGGAGACACATGATGAGCGAGCCCAGCGGGAGCGGCGGCGCCTGGACACGGGGCGAGGCGCCAGGGGGCGGGAGTCAGACCCCGCCGATCCGCATCGTCCTCGTCGACGACCAGGAGCTGGTACGGGCCGGTTTCCGCATGGTTCTGGAGGCGCAGCCGGACATGCACGTCGTGGGCGAGGCCGGTGATGGCCTGGCTGCTATCGACCTGGCCGGACGGCTGCACGCGGACGTGATGGTGATGGACGCCCGGATGCCCAGGCTCGACGGCGTCGAGGCCACCCGACGGATCCGGCTGGCTGGCGAGCGCCCGCGGGTGCTGATGCTGACCACCTTCGACCTCGACGAGTACGCGTTCGCGGCGCTGAAGGCCGGCGCGAGCGGGTTCCTGCTCAAGGACGTGCCGCCGGAGGAGCTGCTGTTCGCCATCCGGGCGGTCCACTCCGGCGACTCGGTCGTGGCCCCGTCGACGACCAGGCGGCTGATCGACCGGTTCGCGGTGCACCTGCCCGGCGGCGCCGAGCCGGCTCCGCCGCCGGAACTCGGTGACCTGACCGACCGCGAGCGCGAGGTTCTCATGCATGTCGCGCAGGGCCTGTCGAATCAGGAAATCGCGCAGCTGCTCTACCTGTCGGAGGCCACGGTCAAGACTCACGTCGGCCGCGTGCTCGCCAAGCTCGGCCTGCGGGATCGCGTCCAAGCCGTCGTCTATGCCTATGAGCACGGGCTCGTCCGGGCCGGGCAGAAATAGCCTGCAACCCGGTAGCACATGGCCGCGGAAACCCCGGTGCGGGGCGGCCCGCGCAGGCCCGACCGGCGGGCGACTCGGCCGATCCGCTGTGGCCAGGTGCTTAGCTAACGTATTGTCCAGCTAATTCATCACTTCTTGCTCGCGGGGCGATCCGATGCTCACTACCCACAACTTCACCTACGGCCTGCTGACGCCGGCCCTCGGTTTCGTCATGTCCTGCCTGGGCGCGTTTCTCGGCCTGCGGTGCACCTCGCGGGCGATGGCCCTGGAGGGCCGTACCCGGCTGCGGTGGCTGCTGCTGGCCGCCGTGTCGATCGGCACGACAGGTATCTGGGTCATGCACTTCATCGCGATGCTGGGGTACTCAATCCCCGGTCAGGTCATCCACTACAACGTCCTGCTGACGATCGCCAGCATGCTGATCGCGGTCGTGGTGGTCGGCATCGGCCTGCTCATCGTCGGATTCGCCCGGCAGACGTGGCGGAACCTGGTGCTGGCCGGAACCTTCACCGGCATCGGCGTGGCCAGCATGCACTACACCGGCATGGCCGCCATGCGGATGCCCGCCCGGATGAGCTACAGCCCGCAGTTGTTCGGGCTGTCGGTGGTGATCGCGATCGTCGCCGCGACCGCCGCGCTGTGGTTCGCGTTGCGGCTGCGCGGCACCCTGGCGACGCTCGTGGCCGCGGTGATCATGGGCCTCGCCGTGAGCGGCATGCACTACACCGGCATGGCCGCCATGCACATGTACCCGGCGAGCGCAATCGGCGGCATGCTCATGACCGGCGGCGGCGCGACCGCGGTGAACTTCCTGATGCCGCTAGTTGTCGGCATCAGCGTGGTCGCGTTCATCCTCACGGCCACGCTGGCGCTGTCCCCCGACGACGAGGAAATCCGCGCCGAGCAAGACCTGATGCAGCGCATCGGGCTGGCCGGAGATGCCGCGGCGATGCCGGAGCGGTTCGCGGCGGTCCCGGACGGCCGCCGCGCGGTCAGCCGGACGGTCCAGGCGCGCCGCCAGGCCGGGGCCGAGCAGGAACTGCCGCGCGAGTTAGCCGCTGGCCCCGCGGCCGGGCCTGCCTGACAGAATGAGCGGCATGCCAATGGCCGCGGGCGAGACGAGTCCGGGGTGGCTGCTGCTCGTCTACCGGGTGCCGTCCGAGCCGAGCCGGCTGCGCGCCGCCGTCTGGCGCCGGCTCAAGAGCCTCGGTGCGATCTACCTGCAGAGCTCGGCCGCCGCGCTGCCCGCCAGCGTCGCTGCCGAGCGCGCCTTGCGCAAGCTGCGCAGCGAGATCCTCGACATGTCCGGCACCGCCGTCCTGCTCTCGTGCGGCGTGCTCGCGGGCGAGGCCGACGTGCTGGCCGCGTTCCAGGCCGCCAGGGACGACGAGTACGAGGAGATCGTCGACAAGTGCAACGACTTCCTGGCCGGGCTGCGCAAGGAGTATGACGCCGACCACTTCAGCTACGCCGAGCTGGAGGAGAACGAGGTCGACTTCGTGAAGCTCCGGTCCTGGCTGGAACGGGTACGGGACCGGGACGTCTTCGGGGCCGGCGGCCTGCAGGCCGCGGTTACCTCGCTGGCGGAGTGTGAGGAGCAGCTGGAGGCGTACGCGACCCGCGTCTACGCAGAGGAAGCAGAGAGCCGCTAGCCGCCCGGCTCAGGCTGACCGGCAGGAGCACCGCCAGCACGACCAGGACCAGCCACCACGCGCTGACCCCGGCCCGGCTCAGACCGTAGGTCGCGGCTAGCGCGGCCACGACGCCGGCCGCCACCAGCCAGTCGTCTCCGATCACGAAGTCGTACCAGAAGGCACCGAAAGCGCGCAGCCGCGCCGCGATGCTCGTGCCGCTCATGTCACGTCACCCCCTGGCCGGTGCTGACCGGCAGGTCGGCCGGCCTGGCCTGGCCGCCGGTGTCGCGGGTCCGGCGCAGCAGCGCGACCAGGCCGAGCGAGTACAGCGCGACGGCCGGGATGATCCAGAGCAGCGCGGCGTCCGAGCCCGGCCAGTGGGCCCCCGCGCCCTCCGCGCCCCAGAACACCCCGAAGCTCGTGAGCATGATCCCGACGATGAACTTCAGCGTATTCTCCGGCACCCTGGCCAGCGGCGCGCGCACGGCGATGCCGGCTACGGCCACGAGCGCCACCGCGCACGCCGCGGCGACCGCGGCCAGCCCGATGTCGTGAGCGTTGCTGCCGAAGGTCAGCACGATGAACACGACCTCGAGGCCTTCCAGCAGGACGCCCTTGAAGGCCAGCGTGAACCCGTACCAGTCCGGGACGACGCCGGTGCGGCGCGCCTGCTGGCCGGACGCCGCCGCCAGGTGCTTGGCGTACAGCTCGGTCTCGTCGTGCAGCGCCTTGTGGCCGCTCGCGCGCAGAATGGCCTTGCGGATCCACTGCACGCCGAAGACCAGCAGCAGCGCGCCGACCACCACGCGCAGCCCGCGCAGCGGTATCTGCGACACCGCCGGGCCGAGGGCGGCCACGATGACCGCGAGTAGCGCGAGCGCCCCGCCGGTGCCGAGACCGGCCGAGCGCCAGTCCCTGGCCGTGCCCGCGGCCAGCACGATCGTCGTGGCCTCCACGGCCTCGACCGCGCAGGCCAGGAATACCGCGATGAACAGCGCGCTGGCTGCCCCCACGCCGGCCTCCCGGATTCGCTCGCTGCTCCGCCTACGACCTGACTATTATAACGGCTGTGACTGGGCACTCGTCACCGCCGTTACTGTTCAGCAGTGCCGCGCCCGCCGGCTAAGCCGGTACGGGGCAGGCACTAGGCTCAGACCGTGACGACCAATCCCCTGAACATCAGCACGGAGTCTGCTCGCAGCGTAGCCGCAGACGCTCTCCTCATCGGCATCCTCCAGGGCTCGGACGGCCCGGTCCTCGCCGCCGGGACACAGGACGTGGACGCGGCCCTCGACGGGACGCTCGCCGCGACCCTGACCGCCCTGGGCGCCACCGGCAAGCAGGACGAGATCACCAAGCTCCCGGCCGGCGGCAGGCTGGCCGCCACCCTGATCGTGGCCGTCGGGCTCGGCCCGGTTGAGACAGGCCCGGTCGAGACCGGCAACGCTGAGACCGGCACCGCTGAGACTGACACCGAGAGCGCTCACGGACCGGGCCCCGAGGCACTGCGCCGCGGCGCGGGTGCCGCCGTCCGCGCGCTGACGGGCGCCAAAGCCGGCTCCGTCGCGCTGGCGCTGCCGGCCGGCACCGCGGCCGAGGCCGAGGCGGTGGCGCTCGGCGCCCTGCTCGGCCGCTACACCTTCACCCGGTACCGCGCGGCCAAGAACGGCTCCGTCCCGGACCTGACGCTGGTGACGACCGCCGACGGCGCGCAGCAGGCCGCCGACCGTGCTGGCGTGCTCGCCGCCGCCATGGGACTGACCAGGGACCTGGTCAACACCAGCCCGTCGCATCTGTACCCGGAGACGTTCGCCACCCAGGCCCGCCAGGTAGCCGAGGCGGCCGGGCTGGACTTCGAAGTCCTGGACGAGCAAGCGCTGGCGGCGCAGGGCTACGGCGGCATCACCGGTGTCGGGCAGGGCTCGATCCGGCCGCCCCGGCTGGTCCGCCTCGGTTACCGGCATCCGGACGCCACCAAGACGGTCGTCTTCGTGGGCAAGGGCATCACGTTCGACTCCGGCGGCCTGTCCCTGAAGCCGTCGGCCGCGATGGAAGCCATGAAGTCCGACATGAGCGGCGCCGCCGCCGTGCTCGCCGCGCTGCAGGCGGTGGCGGCGCTGCGGCCGGCCGTCAACGTCGTCGGCTACCTGCCGCTCGCCGAGAACATGCCCGGCGGCAACGCGCAGCGGCCGTCCGACGTCATCACCATCTTCGGCGGCAAGACGGTCGAGGTGCTCAACACCGACGCCGAGGGCCGCCTGGTCATGGCCGACGCACTGGCCCGGTCGGAGCAGGACTCACCGGCCCTGCTCATCGACGTGGCCACGCTCACCGGCGCGCAGCTCGTCGCGCTCGGGACCCGGATCGCCGGGGTTATGGCCAACGACGATGCCGTGCGTGCGGGCGTCGTCGACGCCGCCAGCCGGGCCGGCGAGCAGGCCTGGCCGATGCCGCTGCCCGCCGAGCTGCGCAAGGGGCTGGACTCGACCGTCGCGGACATCGCGAACGTGTCCGGCGACCGGTTCGGCGGCATGCTCGTCGCGGGCCTGTTCCTGCAGGAATTTGTGCCCGACGGCGTGCGCTGGGCACATGTAGACATCGCGGGCCCGGCGTTCCACGAGGGCGAGCCCTACGGATACACCCCGAAGGGCGGCACCGGCGCCGCCGTCCGGATGCTCGTGCAGGTGGCGGAAGACGTGGCCGGAGGCCAGCTGTAACGCCGCGACGCGGCTGCGCGAAGAAGGGCAGCCGCAGGTGACAAGTGAATGGAGTCTTGATCGTGACTGACGGCGGCTACGACATCGTCATTCTCGG
This sequence comes from uncultured Actinomycetota bacterium, assembly GCA_963726425.1. Lineage (GTDB taxonomy): Bacteria > Actinomycetota > Actinomycetes > Streptosporangiales > Streptosporangiaceae > JAJYUU01. The sequence goes on from CAVSCN010000034.1 coordinate 123,882, forward strand.
TGGTGGCAGCGGCGGCTACGCCTGCGCGCTGCGGGCATCCGAGCTGGGCAAGCGGGTCGCGCTGATCGAGAAGGACCTGGTCGGCGGCACCTGCCTGCACCGCGGGTGCATTCCGACCAAGGCCCTTCTGCACGCCGCGGAGATCGCCGACCAGGCCAGGGAAGGCGCGAACTTCGGCGTCCGCAGCAGCCTCGACGGCATCGACATGGCCGGGGTGAACGCGTACAAGGACAAGGTCGTCACCGGCAACTGGAAGGGTCTCACCGGCCTGATCAAGAGCCGCGGCATCGACATCATCGAGGAGGCCGGCAAGCTGGTCTCCCCGACGGCCGTCCAGGTCGGTGACCGGCTGCTCGAAGGCGCGCAGGTGGTGCTCGCCACCGGCTCGCAGACGCGCAGCCTGCCCGGCCTGGAGATCGACGGCAATCGCGTCATCACCAGCGACCACGCACTGCGGCTTGACCACGTGCCGGCGTCGGTCGTCATTCTGGGCGGCGGCGTGATCGGCGTCGAGTTCGCCAGCGTGTGGAAGTCGTTCGGCGCCGACGTGACCATCGTCGAGATGCTGCCGCACCTGGTGCCGACCGAGGACGAGAACAGCTCCAAACTGCTGGAGCGCGCGTTCCGCCGCCGCGGCATCGGCTTCAAGCTCGGCACCAGGTTCGAGAGCGTCAAGGACACCGGCGCGGGCGTTACCGTCACGCTCGAGGGCGGCACGACTCTGGACGCTGAGCTGCTGATGGTCGCCGTCGGCCGCGGCCCGGTCTCGGCGGGCCTGGGCTACGACGAGGTCGGCGTGGCGATGGACCGCGGCTTCGTGCTGGTCGATGAGTACTGCCAGACCAACATCCCGACCATCTCCGCCGTCGGCGACCTGCGGCCCGGGCTCCAGCTCGCGCACGTGGGCTTCGCCGAGGGCATCATGGTCGCCGAGCGCCTGGCCGGCCTGAAGGTCACGCCGATCGACTACGAGGGCGTGCCGCGGGTGACCTATTCCGACCCCGAGGTCGCTTCCGTGGGCATCACCTCCGCCACCGCCGCGGAGCGCGGGATCGAGGTCTCCGAGTTCGTCTACGACCTGAAGGGCAACGGCCGGAGCGCCATCCTGCAGACCTCCGGCGCGGCGAAGGTCATCGCCGAAGCTGGCGGCGGCCGCGTCCTCGGCATCCACCTGGTGGGCGCCCGCGTCGGCGAGCTGATCGCCGAGGCGCAGCTCATCTACAACTGGGAGGCGACGCCCACCGACGTGGCCCAGCTCATCCACCCGCACCCGACCCAGTCCGAGGCCATCGGCGAGGCGCACCTCGCCCTCGCGGGCAAGCCCCTTCATGTCCACGGCTAGCACTGCGTGTCCACGGCTAGCTCGTTAGCTCAGCTCGTCCGCGGGTAGCTCGCCGGCCGCCAGGCCGGCGACGCCAGCCGCGCTACAGTCAGAAGAACACTCAAAGAGGAGCAACGGGAAGCCATGTCGGTATCCGTATCGATGCCACAGCTCGGCGAGAGCGTCACCGAGGGCACAGTCACGCGCTGGCTGAAGCGTGAGGGCGAGCACGTCCAGGCCGACGAGCCGCTGCTGGAGGTGTCCACCGACAAGGTCGACACCGAGATCCCGTCCCCGGTGTCGGGCGTGCTGCGCGGCATCACCGTCGCCGAGGACGAGACGGTCGCGGTCGGGGCCGAGCTAGCCGTCATCGACGAGGACGGCGCCGGCGCCCAGCCGGCCGCGGAGCCGCAGGCCGCCGAGCCGCAGGCCGCTCCGGAGCCGCAGGCCGCCCCGGAACCGGAAGCAGCGCCCGAGCCGCAGGCTGCACCCGAGCCGCAGGCCGCTGCGCCGCAGCCGCCCGCACCCCCGCAACAGGCGCCCGCCCCGGCGCAGCATGAGCCGGCGGCCGCGCAGGCCGCCGCTTACCCGCCGCCCGCCGTTGACTACCAGCAGGCGGCGGCGGCGAGCTACCAGCCCGAGCCGACACCCGTCCAGCAAGCGCCGGCAGCGCCGCCCGGCTACGAGCCGCCGTCCGGCCCGCCGGCCGAGAACGGATCCGGCTCGTTCACTGACGGCGCCGACGGCCCGTACGTCACCCCGCTTGTGCGCAAGCTCGCCGCCGAGCACGGCATCGACCTGGCCGCCATCTCCGGCACCGGGGTGGGCGGCCGGATCCGCAAGCAAGACATCCTCGACGCCGCCCGGGTAGCGCGCGGGCCGGACAGCGTCACCGCCCCGGCCCCGCAGGCCGCCGCGCCGGCCCCTGCTCCCGCGCCGTCAGCCCCGGCGGCGCCCGCGCCGGCCGCTGTACCAGCCGCTCCGCCGGCCCGGTGGCCGCCGAGCCGAGCGCGCCCGCGCCCCGGCGGTCGACCATCGTGCCGTCCAGCGTGCGCGGGACGACGGAGCGGATGTCGCGGGCCCGGCAGGTCATCGCGCAGCGGATGGTCGAGTCGCTGCACGTTTCGGCGCAGCTCACCACCGTGGTGGAAGCGGACGTGACCGCGATCGCCCGGCTGCGGCAACGGGCGAAGGCCGCGTTCGAGGCGCGCGAGGGCGTCAAGCTCTCGTTCCTGCCGTTCTTCGCGCTCGCCGCGGTCGAGGCGCTGAAGGTGCACCCGAAGCTCAACGCCGTGATCGACACCGCCTCCGGCCAGGTGACCTACCACGACGCCGAGCATCTGGGCATCGCGGTGGACACCGAGCGCGGCCTGATGGTTCCCGTCATCCGCAACGCCGGCGACCTGAACATCGGCGGACTCGCCCGCAAAATCTCCGACCTGGCCGAGCGGACCAGGGCCGGCCAGGTCAGCCCGGACGACTTGGCGGGCGGCACCTTCACGCTTACCAACACCGGCAGCCGCGGCGCGCTGTTCGACACGCCGATCATCAACCAGCCGCAGGTCGGCATCCTCGGCACCGGCACCGTCGTGAAGCGGGCCGTGGTGGTGGAGGATCCGACGCTCGGCGAGGTCATCACCGTCCGGTCCATGGTGTACCTGGCCCTGACCTATGACCACCGGCTGGTGGACGGCGCGGACGCGGCGCGATTCCTGACGACGATGAAGGCGCGGCTGGAGGAGGGCGCGTTCGAGACCGAGCTCGGTCTCTGACCGCGGCCGCGCCCGGCTTACTCGGCCGCGTGGCAGACGGCCTCGACGTTGTTCCCGTCGGGGTCGCGTACGAAGGCGCCGTAGTAGGCCGGGTGGTACTCGGGCCACTCCTTCGGCTCGTGCAGTACCTCGGCGCCCGCGGCCACCGCCGCGGCGAAGAACGCGCGCACGGCGTCCCGGCTCGCGGCGGTGAAGGCGACGTGCGATTCGCGGAATCCGGTGCCGGTGCTGTGCGGCCCGATCCAGAACTCGGGCATCGGTGGCACCCCGTAGCCGATGACCTCGCCAAAGTCCATGGCCCGCACGCCCCCGAGCGGCGCCAGCACGGCATCATAGAACGCACTGCTGGCGGGCACGTCCGAGCACTGCAGTGATATGTGATCGATCATGGGTACATCCTGCCGTCTGGCGCGCGTCAGCCGCGGGCTTCGCCGCGGACCGGCCGCCAGGACGTGCACTAGCTGACGACACGGGGGTGCAGGCGTGCGGATAGCGATCACGGCCGCGACCGGGCTTATCGGCGGCGCGCTGGCGACAGCACTGGAGCGCGACGGCGCTGACGTCGTCCGGCTGGTGCGCAGGCCACCCGACGGTCCGGGCCAGCTCCGCTGGGATCCCGCCAGCCCCGGCGGCGGTCTGGGGCCGCGCGACCTGACCGGGCTGGACGCCGTCGTGCACCTGTCCGGAGCGCCCGTCGCGCCCCGCCGGTGGACCCCTGCGCGCAAGCAGGTGCTCCGGGCGAGCCGCATCGCCAGCACGTCGGCGCTGGTCAGCGCCATGCTCGCGGCCAGCGAGCCACCACCGGTACTGCTCGCCGGATCCGCGATCGGCTGGTACGGCGACACCGGCGACCGCGAGGTCGACGAGCGGGCCCCGAACGGATCGGGATTCCTGGCCGGGCTGGTCCGCGACTGGGAGGCGGCCGCCGGGCCGGCCAGCGCCGCCGGGATCAGGGTGGTGAACCTGCGCAGCGGAATCGTGCTGTCGCGCCGCGGCGGCATGCTCGGCCCGCTGCTGCTGCCGTTCCGGCTCGGCCTCGGCGCGCGGATCGGCCCCGGCTCTCAGTACCTGAGCTGGATCACCCTGGCCGACCACATCCGGGCCTGCCAGTTCCTGCTGGCCGATCAGACGGTCAGCGGACCGGTCAACGTCACCGGGCCCGCCCCGGTCACCAACGCCGACTTCACCGCCGCCCTCGGCCGCCAGCTCGGCCGGCCCGCGCTGCTGCGACTGCCGGCCAGCCTGCTCCGCGCGGGGCTGGGTGAGGTGTCGGGTGAACTGCTGGGCAGCGCCAGAGTGCTGCCCGCGCGGCTGCAGCAGGCGGCTTCAGCTTCCGGGATGCGGCGATCGGTCCCGCGCTCGCGGCCGTGCTCGCGCAGCCGTGACGACCGCGGTCAGCCACCTGGCCCGGCCGCGCCGTGGCTCGGCTCCAGTTCCTCGGGCGCGGCGGCAGTCAGCAGGTCGTGCAGCGGCCGCCCGCTGGCGGTGCCGACCAGCCGCAGATCACGCAGCCGCGGCGTCGGCCCGCCCTGGCCCTGATAGCGCAGCAGCACCCCGCTGGTCATGCGCAGCAGCCGCCGCGCGCCGAAGACCGCCAGCGCCGCCAGCGGCAGCTCCACGAGCAGCGCGGAGATCAGGCTGAGCCAGAACCCGGACGTCCGCGCGTCCAGAACCACATCGAACCAGGCGTCGCAGCACAGCAGCGTGGCCAGCACGATCAGGCACACGATCAGGATCTGGCGGCGCCGCCACGCCGCCCAGCCGGTGACGACGAACGCCGCCAGCAGCGCGATGTCGAAGCCGACCCACGCGCCCCGCCACCCGCCCGTCCGGTAGTAGCGGGGCAGGCTCGCCGCCAGCAGCCCGGTCCAGGCGGCCAGCACCGAGCAGCAGATCACGATCACGATCAGCGCGATCCGGCGCCTGCGCTCGCCCTGCCGCACGGGCAGCAGGCCCGGCGGGTCCATGGCGGCCAGCGTGCACATGAGTTGCTGGCGCTCGCCCGCGCTCAAGCGGCGCAGCTGCTCCTCGTCGAACATCCGGCACGTACCTCCCGCACTGCCTAGCCGCGAGCCTGCCCTACACATTCCCGCCTGGCCGGGCCGGCATTCCGGGCCGCGGCACTTGACGGCCGCCGTCAGCCGACCGTAACGGGCAGCATGTCGTAGCCGCGCAGCACCAGGCTGGACCGGCGGGCTGGCTCGCCGGCCAGGCCCAGCGCGGGAAATGTGGCCAGCAGGCGCGGGAAGGCGACGGCCGCCTCCAGCCGGGCGAGGGCCGCTCCGATGCAGAAGTGCGCGCCGCCGCCGAAGCTCAGCGGACTGCCCTCGGACCGGAGCGGATCGAACTGGTCCGGTGCGGAGAACTTGCGCGGGTCGCGGTTGCCAGGCCGAGGAGCGGCATGAGGCTCTCGCCGGGCTCGATCACCAGCCCGTCGATCTCCAGGCCCGGCGAGACCCGGTTCGATGCGGCCTGGACCGGCGAGTCGTAGCGCAGGACTTCCTCGACGAAGCCGGGGAATGGCACTTCGCCCGATCGCAGCGCGGTGGCGAGGGCCGGGTCGTGCAGCACGATCTGCAAGCCGTTGCCGAGCAGATTGGTCGTGGTCTCGAAGCCCGCCACCAGCAGCAGCACGAGGTTGCGGGTCAGCTCAGCGTCGGTCGAGCCGTCCGTCACCCGAGTCAGCGACGCTGACGAGGACGCTGAGCAGATCGTCGCGCGGAGCTGCGCGCCGGTCCGCGGCCAGGGCGCTGAAGTAGTCCAGCAGCTGCGCCGTCGCCTTGTCGGCGTCCCCCAGGTCACTGAGGTCAGCGAAGTCGAAGATGGTCGTCACCGCCCTGGCGAGCGGGCGGAACTCGGCCCGATCGGCCTCCGGGATGCCGATCAGCTCGCAGATCACCGTCACCGGCAGCAGGTACGCGAAGTTCTGCATGAAGTCCACTGGCGTACCGCCGGATCCGCGCTCGGCCATCGCGTCCAGCAGATCCTCGGTAATGCCCGCGATCGCCGGCTCGAGCGCCGCCACCCGGCGCGCGGTGAATGCCCGCGCCATGAGGCTGCGGATCCTGGTGTGCTCGGGCGGATCCAGGTGCAGGATCCAGTCCTCGCTTTCGGTCAGCGACCGGTGCTCTAGCCAGCTCCGGCAGCACGGCCGCGAGCTGGGCGTAGTCGTGGTGGCGGACGGCCGGGTCGCGCAGCACCGCGGCGACGGCGTCATAGCCGACGATCGCCACCGAGCCTGGCGCGAGCCGGACCGCCGCGCCCAGCTCCAGCAGCGCCGCGTAGTGCGGGTACGGGTCGCGCCGGCCTTCCGGCGAATCTAGCGCGGTCAGGATTTCCAGTGCTGTGGTCATCGGCGTCGCACCTCGTCAGCTAGATCGCGTTATATCGCTACACCTACGATCCTAGCGAACGCGATACATCTTGAGAAGCCGCATGTGTGGCGGCTCCGCTCGGCCGCCCGCGCTGTCAGCGGGGGGCCACCACCAGACCGGGCATAGGCTGGGGCTGTGCACGGTGACCTGGTATTCGCGCGGACAGGACTGGACGGCGCAGGCGCCGACTACCTGGAGATGTGGGACCTGCAGCGACAGCTGCACGAGCAGCGGGTGCGCGGCGACATTCCCGATACCTGCCTGCTGCTGGAGCACCGGCCCGTCTACACCGCGGGGCGCCGCACGGACCCGCTCGACCGTCCCCTCGGCGATGCCGGCGCGCCGGTGATCGACGTGGACCGCGGCGGCAAGATCACCTGGCACGGCCCCGGCCAGCTGACCGGGTACCCGATCGTCGCGCTGCCCGAGCCCGTCGACGTCGTCGCGTACGTGCGCCTGATCGAAGCCGCGCTGATCGGGGTGTGCGCAGACTTCGGCCTCCAGGCCAGCCTGGTCGAGGGCCGCAGCGGAGTCTGGCTGCCCGGCACTGGCCCCGGCCAGCCCGACCGCAAGGTCGCGGCCATCGGCATCCGGGTCGCGCGCGGCGTCACGATGCACGGCTTCATGCTGAACTGCGACTGTGACCTGTCCTGGTTCGACAAGATCGTGCCCTGCGGGCTGCGCGATGCCAGCACCACGTCGCTGTCGGCGGAGACTGGTCGGCGGATCACGGTGGCGGACACGCTCGACGCGGTCGAGCGGCATCTGGCCCGCGTGCTCGGCGCCACCAGCGTGCAGCAGGCCAGGCGCCCTCCCGCCCGCGCCAGTTCCGGTCAGCTAGGCCCAATCCGGCAGGCCCAATCCGGCAAACACAGCCCCGCGGGCCCGTCAGCCGGGCCGCTCCGATCGGTGCGCCGCCGTCGGCGGATAGCTCGTCGTGCCGGCCGCCTGCGCCGCGAGCGCTGCGGTCACCCGCCGCAGCACCAGCGGCGGCAGCAGCCCCGCGAGCTCGTCCGGCGGCACGAACCGGTAGTCGTCCAGCTCGTCAGCCTGCAGCACGATGTCCGTGCCCGGCGGCACCTGGCCGCAGTCGAACACGAAGAAGACCGACGGCCGCGCACCCGGCCCGTACTCTGCCGCTGCCGGGTACCAGTCCACGACCAGCAGCCGGTCGGCCCGCACATCCAGGCCGGTCTCCTCGCGGACCTCGCGCTCGCTGCCCCGGTGCGGCGGCTCGGCGAATTCGCAGATGCCGCCTGGCAGCGCCCAGGCGTCGCGGTAGCTCTGGCGCACCACCAGGACACCGCCGCGCTGGTCCCGGATCAGCGCCCCGGCGACCGCGATCACGCCCGCCAGGCCGGCGTGCCAGGCGCGCGGCTCCTGGAAGCCCGACGGCACCCGGCTCAGCCCGCCGCGGCCGCGGCCAGGTAGCCGCGCAGTTCGTCGATAGGCACCGCCACCTGTTCGCCGGTCACCATGTCCCGCACGGTGACGTGGCCGGCCTGGTCTTCCTGGTCGCCGTAGATCAGGCTCCAGCGCGCCCCGCTGTCAGCGGCCCACTTCAGCTGCCGCCCGAGCTTGCCCGAGCCGCCGAGGTAGACGCTGGCCCGCAGGCCGGCCGCCCGCGCGGCCGCCGCCAGGCCGAACGCCCGGCCGGCGAACTGCGAGCCCATCACGGTGACGGCGACGTCCAGCCGGGACCTGGTGTCCGCGCCCGGCAGCATCGCCAGGATCCGCTCCACCCCGATCGAGGCCCCGGTGCCGGGCACGTCCGGACCGCCGAGTGCCTCGATCAGGTGGTCGTACCGGCCGCCCGAGCCGATGGATCCCGCCACGCCCGGCGCTACCAGCTCCCAGATCGGGCCGGTGTAGTAGCTGAGGCCGCGGACCATGCGCGGCGTGAACTCGATCCGCCCGGCCGGGATCTGGCGGGCCACCAGCGAGAGCACGCTGTCGACTTCATCCAGCCCGGCGGCACCGGTCTCGCTCTGCTTCAGCGCGGCGCGCAGCCGCTCGGCGGCGTCCGGCGCGGTGAGCGTGCCGACCAGCTCGCCCGCCTGCGCGCTGTCCAGGCCGCGGTCGGTCAGCTCCGCGGCGACATCCGCGGCCGCCATCTTGTCGAGCTTGTCCAGCGAGATCAGCACGTGCGTGCCGATCTCGGCGGGCACCCCGAACGCCTCCAGCAGGCCAGCCAGCACCCGGCGCGAGTTGAGCTGGATGCGGAAGTCACTCAGCCCGAGCTCGGCGAGCGCGTCGTGCTGGGCGCACAACGTCTCGGCGTCGGCCAGCACCGACACCGACCCGAGCGTGTCCAGGTCGCACTGCACGAACTCGCGGTAGCGGTCCTTGCCCGGCCGGTCGGCCCGCCACACCGGTCCGATCGCGCACCGCTTGTACGGCACCGGCAGCTGGCTGCCGTACGCGGCCGCCACCCGGGCCAGCGGCACCGTCAGGTCGTACCGCAGCGCCAGGTCCGCCTCGCCCGACGCCTCGTGCTCGCCGCGCCGCAGGATCTTGAAGACGAGCTTGTCGCCCTCGTCACCGTACTTGCCGAGCAGCACGTCCAACCGCTCGAACGCGGGGGTCTGCAACGGCTCGAAGCCGTACCGCGCGGCCACCGAGCGGATCACCCCGAAGGCATGCTCGCGCTGCTCAACGTCCGCGGCGAGGAAGTCACGCGTACCGGAGGGCGGATCGAACTGGCTAGGCATGGACTCTATCTTCGCGGACGGCGGGCGCGGCCGTCACATCGATACCGGTGTCCGGGCTAGCCGCGGGTCCCAACCAGCAGCGAGTTCGCCAGGTCCGGCAGCACGACCTCGGTCCAGGTCAGGCCCGGCTGGCCGGCGAACAGCTCGCGCTTGACGTCGCGCTCGCGCAGCGGCGAGCCGGCCGGGAGCGCCGCGACGGGCGTGACGTCGTCCATCACGATCCGGCCGCCCGGCTTCAGCAGGCCGACGAGCGCGCCGAACGCGGCCGCGTCGCGCACGCCCGAGTCAGCGAAGATCAGGTCGTACGGGCCGTGCGCCGCGATGAGGCCGGCCGCGTCGCCGGTCAGCACCGTGACCCTGGTGTCGCCGGCCAGCACCCGCGCGGCGGCCGCGGCGCGGTCCGGGTCGAGCTCCGCTGTCACCAGCGTGCAGTCGGCCGGCATCGCGCCGGAGATCCACGCCGTGCCGATGCCGGTCCCGGTGCCGAGCTCGCCGATGCGGCCGCCGCGGCAGCCGGCCGCCAGCATGGCCAGGAACCGGCCGGTGCCGGGCAGGCTCGCCGATCCGCGGCCGTGCCCGGGGTCGTCCCGGTGCACCGGGAAGCCGATCTGCCGAGCCGCCTCCACTGCGCGCTGGACCAGGTCAGGGGTGTCGGCAAATTCTGTCACGTCTTGCGACGATATACCCGGACTGCGAGCGGGGCGAAGACGGCCACGATGCCGAGGGCCGACAGCAACGACTCCCCGGCTGGCACCGCCACGCAGACTGGGCCGGCTGCGTTGACTGGGCTGGCGGGGTGGCCGGCTCCTGGCCCGCAGCACCGGCGCTGCCGCAGGCGGCCGCCAGCAGGGCCGACGATGCCACGGCAGCGCAGCTGACCCGCCTGCGCCGTCCGGCCGGTGCGCGGTCCGTCACCAGGGCGCCCGCCCGCGGGCAAGGACAAGACCGGCACCGCGTGCGGCCGCGCGATGCCGGCCGGTTCCGCGCCGCAATATCACCGGCGCCAGCACCACGATGACGGCGCCCGCTCCGGCCAGCGGGAGCAATCTGGCGATCACGGCGTTAAACACGGACGGGAGGCCCGGCAGGTTCGATCCTGCCGGGCCCCCCGGGTTGAGCGGCGTGCTCGCCCCGCCGGCGAGCACGCCGCGTCTTTGTCAGCCGGCCGGACCCGCGATGAGCGTCGCGGAGCCGCTGTGCGACTGGCCGGACTGATCGGTCCAGGTGACTGTCACCTTGTCGCCGGGGTGGGACCGCTCGATGACGTTCTGCAGGTCGGTCGCCGAGCCGATCTGGTGCCCGCCCACCGACTGGATCGCGTCGCCGCTAGCGAGCCCGAGCTGGGCCGCGGGCGTGCCCTGGATCGCCCCTTCCACCGGGGCGCCGGAGCTGACCTGCCCGAAGCCGCCGGACGACTGGGATGCGATCGCGACACCGAGGAACGCGGTCGCGCCGATGTGCACGGTCGACGACTCCTGGCCGGCCTCGATCTGATGCGCGATCGTCATGGCCTTGCCGATCGGGATCGCGAACGCCGTCGTGCTAACCGCGGCCGTGGTGCCTGCCTGGCCGGAGTGGCTGGAGGCGGCGGTGTCCATGCCGATCACCTGCCCGGACGAGTTCAGCAGCGGGCCGCCGGAGTCGCCCGGCTCGATGTCGGCGTTCGTCTGGATCATGCCGGTCAGGTGCTCGACCGATCCGGTGCCCTGGTCGGAGGCGTCAATGGCCGCGCCCAGCGCCGTGATGCTGCCGGTCGCCACCGAGGGCGTCCCGCCCTTGCCCTCAGCGTTGCCGAGCGCGACCACCTTCTGGCCGGCGGCGAGACCGCTGGTGCCGCCGATCGACACGGTGGACAGCCCGCTGGCGCCCTGGAGCTTCAGGACAGCGACATCATTGCTGTCGCTGTAGCCGACGACATTGGCCGTGTAGGTGCGCCCGTTCCCCACGTCGCGGACCTTGATGGCCGTCGCCCCGGCGATCACGTGGTTGTTGGTGAGCACCTCTCCGGTCGCGGTGAGCACCATGCCGGTGCCCTCCGCGGTGCCGCGCTGGTAGCCGAGCGTCGAGATCACGTCGACCAGCCCCGGGTTCGTCCGCGCCGCGATCGTGTCCGCGCTCAGCGCGCCCGAGCCGTGGCCGGTGGCCGCCCAGGCCGAGCCGCCCGCGACGATCGCGGCCGCGGCGCCGGTCGCGATCAGCTTCATCGCGCGGTTCCTGCGGGCCGGGTGCGCGTGGCCGGTGTCGCCCTGGCCTGCCGGATAGGGCTGCCATCCGTAGCCAGCCCAGCCCGGGTACGGGGGCGGGGCGGCGGCGGTGGTGGCGTGCCCTGCGCCTGCGCTGACCACTGGGGGCTGGGAGTGCTGCCTTCCCGGCTCGCCGGGCCGTGCTCGGTGTCCATTGCGATCTGTCCCCTCTACCAAGGCCGCTGCGCCCCGGTCCGCTGCGGCTCTCACCGCGGTTACAGTTTGATAATCGGGTCCGCCCCCGGGCCGGGCCTGGCGCGAGCCTGACCGTTCGCTCTGGATCGGCTGGGGCCAGCCTGAAGGGTTCCTCTGAACCGCGTTCAGGGTCGGCATACCGGACAGATCGCCCCGCTGGCCACGTCGGCCAGCGCAGCCCCGAGATCGCTGGATGGCCCAGGCCCGCCGCGGTAATAGGCTGGATGGCGTGGTACTCGCCCCCGACGGCCGCCGCCTCCTCCGGCTGGAAGCCCGCAACAGCCAGGTCCCCATCGAGCGCAAGCCGCCGTGGATCAAGACCAGGCTGCGGACCGGCCCTGAGTACACCGAGCTCAAGCAGCTGGTCCGGCGCGAAGGCCTGCACACCGTGTGCGAGGAGGCCGGCTGTCCCAACATCTTCGAGTGCTGGGAAGACCGGGAAGCCACGTTCCTGATCGGCGGCGATCAGTGCACCCGCCGGTGCGACTTCTGTCAGATCGCTACCGGCAAACCGGGCCCGCTCGACACCGACGAGCCGCGCCGGGTCGCAGAGTCGGTCGCGGCCATGGGCCTGCGCTACGCCACCGTCACGGGGGTAGCCAGGGACGACCTGCCCGATGGCGGCGCCTGGCTGTACGCGCAGACCTGCCGGGAGATCCACCAGGCCATCCCCGGCTGCGGCGTCGAGCTGCTGATCCCCGACTTCAACGCCGACCCGGCGCAGCTGGCCGAGGTCTTCTCCGCGCGGCCCGAGGTGCTGGCCCACAACCTGGAAACGGTGCCGCGGATCTTCCGCTCGATCCGGCCCGGTTTCCGGTATGAGCGCTCGCTGCGGGTGCTCACGCTGGCCCGCGAGGCCGGGCTCGTGACCAAGTCGAACCTGATCCTGGGCCTGGGCGAGGATCGGGCCGAGGTCAGCGCGGCCATGGCTGACCTGCACGCGAGCCGGCTGCGACCTGCTCACGATCACGCAGTACCTGCGCCCGTCGCCGCGGCATCATCCGGTCGACCGCTGGGTCCCGCCCGAGGAATTCGACGAGCTGGCGGAGCCGGCGGCGCCGA
>CAVSCN010000035.1:0-97203 GCA_963726425.1 uncultured Actinomycetota bacterium
GGAGGAAGCGGCCGAGGTCGGTTTCGCCGGGGTTCAGTCCGGACCGCTCGTCCGCTCGTCCTACCGGGCCGGGCGGCTGTACCGCCAGGCCATGGAACGGCGATCGCGACCGTTCCTCGCCATCATGGTGAAAAAGTCCGGCGGGACGTCTGAGCTGCCCGAAGATCCCGCCTCGATGGGGCGCATCAAGCAGATCAGGTTCGTCGCCAAGATCGTGCGCGAGGCCAACCCCAAGGCGCTGCCCCTGGTCGCTCTCATCGGAGTCGGCATCCTCGCGGTGTTCGTGCTGGTGGGAGTCCTGGTGGGGCTCCTCTACCTGTTCATCCCGCTGGGCGTAATCTTCGGCACGACCGGGGCGATGGTCGCATTCGGGCGCTTCGCCCAGTCCGCGCAGTACTCCGCGATCGAGGGCCAGCCCGGCGCCGCCGCGGCGATCCTGCAGAACCTGCGCGGCGGCTTCTCGACGACCCCGGCCATCGCCGCCAACCGCAACATGGACGTGGTGCACCGGACCGTCGGCAAGCCGGGCGTCATCCTGGTCGGCGAGGGTTCCCCGAACGGGCTGCGCTCGCTGCTGGCCGCCGAGAAGAAGCGGATCTCCCGGGTCGCCTACCAGGTCCCGATCTACGACTTCATGGTCGGCGACGGCGACGGCCAGGTGCCGATCCGCGGCCTGCAGAAGAAGATCATGAAGCTGCCGCGCAACCTCAAGGGCCCGGCGGTGGCGGATCTCAACGTCAAGCTCAACGCGCTGCCGCAGCAGTTGCAGATGCCCAAGGGCCCGGTGCCGCGAAACGCGCGGATGCCAAGGCCGCCCCGGCCCCGGATGCGCTGACGCCCCACCCGGACGACGGCGGTCTACATCCGGACGACGGCGGTGCCCGCGGCCTTGTCCTGCAGGCCGCGCAGGTCCCGGTCCATCATCAGGGCCGGGACGACGAGCATCAGCAGCACGGTCCGGATCAGGGCCCGGCCGAAGCCCACCGGCATCCCGTCCAGCCGGATCACCCGCAGGCGGAGCAGCCGCTTGCCGATCGTGAAGCCAGCGGTGGCGGTGAGCACGATGTCCTGGACCGCGAACACCACCGGTGTCCAGGCCCTGGGCTCGACGAACACATCAGTGGCGTGCCCAAGTGACGGGTGATACAGGAACGCGATCGTGATCAGGCTGCAGATGATCCAGTCGATGAGCAGGGCCGCGAACCGCCGGCTCCAGCCCGCTATCGCGCCGGCGCCCGTCTCGGGCAGGCCGAGGTGCTCGCCCGGATACGCCGGGCCCCGCGCCGCTTGCTGGTTGGTCACGCCTAAACGGTATCCGCTGCGGCGCGGCGCCGGGTCAGGCCCCTGGGCAGCGGGCATGCTGGCGGCGCCGGGCCGGCCGCGCACCGGTGTAACACCGGCGAAACAATGGGGACACGGCGAGGAAACCGTTCGCAGCTAGCGTCGAGGGCGCCGGGCTGGTTTTGCCTGTCCCGGGGGCAGTCGGGCGTTTTCCCTGCTGCCGGCCGACAAGGAGAGCTGATGTTCACAAGCGGCGATGAGGTTCTAGCGTTCATCGAGGCCGAGGGAGTGCAGTTCGTCGACGTCAGGTTCTGTGACCTGCCCGGCACCATGCAGCACTTCACGGTGCCGACCGAGACCTTCGACGCGGACGTGTTCACCGAGGGCCGGATGTTCGACGGGTCTTCGATCCGCGGCTTCCAGCAGATTCACGAATCGGACATGCTGCTGCTGCCGGACCCGGCTACGGCGGTACTCGACCCGTTCCGCACGCACAAGACGCTGAACCTGACCTTCTTCGTGCACGACCCGCTGACCGGGGAGCCCTACAGCCGCGACCCGCGTAACATCGCCCGCAAGGCCCAGGACTACCTGCGCGGCAGCGGGATCGCGGACACCGCCTACTTCGGGCCCGAGGCCGAGTTCTACATCTTCGACTCCGCCCGCTACGAGACCGGCGCCAACCAGGGCTTCTACCACATCGACTCGATCGAGGGCGCGTGGAACACCGGCCGGGACGAGCCCGGCGGCAACCTCGGCGCCAAGCCCAGCTACAAGGGCGGTTACTTCCCGGTCCCGCCGATGGACCACTACACCGACCTGCGGTCGGAGATGGTGCGCAAGCTCATCGAGTGCGGCATCACGGTGGAGATGCAGCACCACGAGGTCGGCACCGCCGGCCAGGCCGAGATCGACATCAAGTTCGACACGCTGCTGACCATGGCCGACAACCTGATGCTCTACAAGTACGTGGTGAAGAGCGTCGCGCGCGGGGCGGGCAAGACCGTCACGTTCATGCCCAAGCCACTATTCGGCGACAACGGGTCGGGCATGCACTGCCACCAGAGCCTCTGGAAGGACGGCGCGCCGCTGTTCTACGACGAGGTCGGCTACGCCGGACTGTCTGACACCGGCCGGTACTACGTCGGCGGCCTGCTCAAGCACGCGCCGTCCCTGCTGGCGTTCACGAACCCGACGATGAACTCTTACCACCGGCTCGTGCCGGGCTTCGAGGCGCCGGTGAACCTGGTGTACTCGCAGCGCAACCGGTCGGCCTGCATCCGGGTCCCGATCACCGGGCCGAACCCGAAGGCCAAGCGGCTGGAGTTCCGGGTGCCCGACCCGTCCTGCAACCCGTACCTTGCCTTCGCGGCGATGCTGATGGCGGGGCTGGACGGGATCAAGAACAAGATCGAGCCGCCGGACCCGGTCGACAAGGACCTGTACGAGCTGCCGCCGGACGAGGCCAAGTCGATCCCCCAGGTGCCGGGCTCACTCGAGGCAGTGCTCAACCACCTCGAGGCCGACCAGGACTACCTGCTTGATGGCGGCGTGTTCACGCCGGACCTGATCGAGACCTGGATCGAGTACAAGCGATCCAACGAGATCGACGCGATCCGGCTGCGCCCGCACCCGCACGAGTTCGAGCTGTACTACGACGTCTGATCGCGCCCGGCCTTAGGAGCGAGCCGCATCGCATGGCGATGCGGCTCGCTCGTTGCTGGCTCCCCTTGGCTCTGGCGTCCGGGTCCGTGCTGGCAACGGGGGCCGTGCCCGCTCAGGCCGCCAGCACCTCGGCCGACCGGGTCACCTGGACCTGCCGCGTAGTATCTGTCGGGTTTTTGTCGTTTATCGATGATCGTTTCCCCGACAGGGGCAGAAGGCAGGCGAAATGTCGAAGATCTGGCGCTGGATCGCGCCGGTCGCCGCGGCCGGTACCGTCGTGGCCGGCGTCGTGGCCAGCACGGGGATCCCGGCTCAGGCTGCCACTCAGGCCAGCTATCACGTCACGATCGGGGCCAGGGGCACCGCGTTCGGGAGCGTCAAGGGCAAGGTCGCCGGGCGCGCGCTCGTCGCGTACAAGGCGGCCGGCCACGACCGGGGCACCGTCAGCGGCACCGTGACCGGCAACCTGGCCGGCGACGTGGTCTCGCTGCGGGCCAGGCCGTTCCGGGCCACCACGTTCAAGGCCACCGGCCAGCAGGTCACGCTCGCCGCGGCGGGCACCGGCAGCTACAGCTTCGCCGTGCAGCCCTCGCTGGCGACCAGCTACCAGGTGCAGGTGTCCACTACCGCGGGCGCCGCGACCACCCTGGACGCCACCTCCGGCCCGGTCACGGTCTACGTCGAGGCCAGCGGGCACGGCTTCAAGCCGCACCAGAAGTGCACGTCGACCACCTGCCGGTACTGGTACACCGCGAGCACGATCCTGCCCGCCTCGGCGTACAAGACCGAGTCCCGCAAGCACGTC
Organism: uncultured Actinomycetota bacterium; assembly: GCA_963726425.1. Lineage (GTDB taxonomy): Bacteria > Actinomycetota > Actinomycetes > Streptosporangiales > Streptosporangiaceae > JAJYUU01. The sequence goes on from CAVSCN010000035.1 coordinate 3,752, forward strand.
TACATGTACCTGGCCCAGTGGTACTCGGCCAAGCACCCGGCCAAGTGGTTCTACCTGTCCAGGACCGCCACGACCTCGAAGGTCAAGCGCATCAGCAGCGGCGAGTACGAGCTGACCTACACCTGGCACGTGCGCCTGCGCACCGGCCAGAACTACTGGCTGCCGCTGTCGTGCACCAGGGACAGTGTGGCCAAGGACGGTCTCGGCCTGCCCGGCGGCCACGGCTGCGCGGCCAAGCGCGTCAGCACCAAGGTCACCTACCTGGGCTGACGGCCCGCGCGCAAGTGCTGACATGCCATTACTCGCGCGCCTAAGATTGCAGCGATCCTGATTCCTTCCTGTCGGATCGGGCCCCGTCGGGGTTGCGCCCCCGGCGGGGCCGCTGCTTGTCCGGCCCGGCTTGTCCGGCCCGGCTTGTCCGGCCCGGCCGGGCTTGGCAAGCTGACCAGGTGAGGGAACGGGCTGCCGCCGAGGCCGATGCCATCTACAGCGCGCTGTGCACGGGGGTCAGCCCCGATCGCGCGGCCGGCTCGAAGGCCTACCTGAAGCTTGACCTGGAGTTCACCGGTGCCACCGTGCCGCAGGCCAGGGCCACGGTGACCGCCTGGCGCAAGTCGCAGCCCGCGCCCGACCGGGCCCGGCTGCTCGCGGTCGCCACCGACCTGTGGTCGCGCCCGGTGTTCGAGTGCCGGCTCGCCGCCCTGCTCATGCTCGTCGACAGCCGGGCGCTGCTGACCGAGGCCGACCTGCGGTTCGTAGAGCAACTGCTGCGCGACAGCGGCACCTGGGCGTTGGTCGACAGCCTGGCCGCGGACGTCGCCGGGTCACTGGTCGCGCGCTTCCCCGAGCTCTACCCGACCCTCGACCGGTGGGCGGCGGACCCGGATTTCTGGATCCGCCGGTCAGCCATGCTGGCGCTGCTGGTGCCGCTGCGGCGCGGCGACGTCACCCAGTTCGACCGGTTCGGCCAGTACGCCGACGGGATGCTGGCCGAGCGTGAGTTCTTCATCCGCAAGGCCATCGGCTGGGTGCTGCGGGAGACCGCCAAAAAGCACCCGGACCTGGTCGCGGACTGGCTGGCCCCACGGGCCAGCCGGGCCTCGGGTGTGACCATGCGCGAGGCGGTCAAGTACCTGGCGGCGGTCGACCGGGACGCGCTGCTGGCCGCCTACCGGGCGCCGGCGCCCGGCCCGGATCCGGGCACTACGAGGCCCGACTCGTAGGCCAGGATGATCGCCTGGACCCGGTCTCGCACCCCGAGCTTCAGCAGCACGGCGCTGACGTGCGACTTCACCGTCTGCTCGGCCAGGTAGAGGCGTGCGGCTATCTCGCCGTTCGCCAGCCCGTTCGCGACCAGCAGGAGCACCTCATGCTCGCGCGGCGTGAGCAGGTCCAGTTCCGGCGGCGGCATCAGTGTCGCCCGGCTGGTGAATTCGGCGATCATCATCTTCGTGACCGACGGGTCCAGCAGCGCGTCACCGGCGGCCACTACGCGCACCGCGGCGAGGATCTCCTCCGGGCTGGCGTCCTTCAGCAGGAACCCGCTGGCCCCGGCCCGCAACGCGGCGTAGACGTAGTCGTCCAGGTCGAATGTCGTGAGCACGAGCACGTGCGGCGCGGCGGCCGAGGCCGCCAGCCGCCTGGTCGCTTCGATGCCGTCCATGCACCGGCATCCGGATGTCCATCAGCACCACGTCAGGCTTAAGCTCGGCAGCCAGCCGGACCGCGTGCTGGCCGTCCGCCGCGGACCCGACCACTGCCATGTCGTCCTGCGAGTCGATCAGCGTAGTGAAGCCGAGCCGGACGACGGCCTGGTCGTCCGCGATGAGCACCCGCAGCCGCTCCGGTGGCTGCGGTTCCGGGCTGAGCGACTCCAGGCTGAGCGATTCCGGGCTGGCCGCCCAGGCCTGACCCGCCCCACGGGCGGCGGCCCCGCGGACGTCACGCCGACTCCGCTTCCAGCTCGGCCCGGCCGGGCGTGACCGGCAGCACCGCCCGCACCGTGAACCCGCCGTCGTCGTGCGGGCCCGCCGAGAAGTCGCCGCCGAGCAGCCCGACTCGCTCGCGCAGGCCGATCAGCCCGAAGCCAGGCGAGGCCGGCTCGCGGCCCGAACCCGGCGGCTGGCCGTCGCCCCGGTTGTTGGTGACCGAGATCTCGAGCTCCGCGGACCGGTAGCGGAGGCAGACGAGCACCCGGCTGCCCGGTGCGTGCCGCCCGGCGTTGGTCACGGCCTCCTGCACGACCCGGTAGCCGCACAGCTCAGCCGAGGCCGGCAGCGGCCGGGCCAACCCGATGACCTGCAACTGGACGTCGGCGCCGGTGCCGCAGACGCGATCGAGTAGCTGCTGGACGTCCGCGATCGTCGGCTGCGGAGCAGCCGACGACCCGGCCGGCGGATTACCCAGGACGGGCGCGATCGACGGCTGCGGAGCAGTCGACGACCCGGCCGGCGGATTACCCAGGACGGGCGCGATCGACGGCTGTGGCGCGGCCGCCGAGACGGCCGCCGGGTCGCGCAGGACGCCGAGCACGACCCGCAGCTCGGCCAGCGCGGTCCTCGCATCCTTCGCGATCTCGTCGAACGCCTCCCGGTACTGGCCGGGCGAGCCGTAGGGGGTCGTGCCGGCCCGCACCGCGATCATCGAGACGTGGTGCGCGACGACGTCGTGCAGCTCCCTGGCGATGGCGGCCCGCTCCCGGGCCAGCGCGTCCCGCTCGGTCAGCGACCGGACCCGGGCCGCGGCCGCCGCGCGCTCGATCGCGGTCTGCCGCCTGGCCTGCAGCAGCTCACCCGCGCCCCAGGCCGCCACCACAGCCAGCATCTCGGCCAGGGTCGCGTCCCACGGAGTGGCGTTGTTCGGCCGCGGGACCATGGCGGCGATCACGACCAGCTCGGACACCACCAGCAGCTGGACCGCCCGGCGGCGGCTCAGCATCAGCGGGCAGGCCGCCAGCGCGATGACCCAGCCGATCATCGCGGTCACCGGCCAGTTCAGCCGCCCGAACAAGATGAAGCCGGAGTTCGCCATCAGCAGCATGGCGATGGACGGGCCCGGCCACTTCCGGATCACGGCGACCGGCACCGTCGCGGCTAGCGACAGCACAGCGAGCGGGAAGCCAAACAGCGGGCCGTGCGAGGAGTGCACGATGAGCAGCGCGACCACCGCGAGCAGACCCGCGATCACGATCGGACCGGTCGGCCGCTGGTAATCAGCTGACAGCGCGGACAGCGCCCGGTCCACCAGCCGCCCCGGCCACGAAGTCCCAGGCGACCCAACAGCGCCCGCCCGCTCGCCGACGTCTGCCATACCCCCAGCATCCCCCCCTGGCGGGAAACTGGCATCCGGCTGCCGTATTAGCACGCCTCCACCCTAAGTTGGAACCGCCCAGCCCAGCGCCCACCCACGCGCACCCGGCCAACTCACCGAGTCGGCTATCCGAAGCCAGCACCACCGGCAACCGTCAGGCGTTCCGATTGGGCCCGCCCGGTTTCCCCGGCAAGCAGGTCGGCCTGGCGCGGTCAGCCAGTCCGACGCCCGCAAGACTCAGCCATAAAACAACCGCTCAAACACAGACCTCGCCTGCCGGCCAGCCCGCCGCCAAGACTGGGTCAGATCCTGGGCACTGTCGGGCGGGTAGCCGAGCAGCCGGGCGACGACCGCGAGTTCCCCGGGGCGGACGGCAGCGTGTCCGAGCCGCGGCCGCGGGCGAGCATCACCGCGTCCCTGATCCGGGACGCCAGTAGCCACGCCGCGGTGAGTGTCCGGGTGTCCTCGGGACTGATCAGGCCGGCCTCGCGAGCCGCAGTGAGCGCGGCCAGCGTCCTGGTCGTGCGCAGCGCCGGGACCGCGCCCGCGTGCCGGAGCTGCAGCAGCTGCGCGACCCACTCCACGTCGGCCAGGCCGCCGGGCCCGAGCTTGAGGTGCAGCGCGGGTTCGACGCCGCGCGGCATCCGCTCGGCCTCCATCCGGGCCTTGAGCCGCCGGATCTCCCGCACCGCGTCGCCGCCGATGCCGTCGGGCGGGTAACGGAGGCCATCGGCCAGCGCGGTGAACGCCAGGCCCAGCTCCGCGTCCCCGGCCGCGAACTCCGCGCGCAACAGCGCCTGCGACTCCCAGGCCAGCGACCACCGCCGGTAATACGCCCGATAGGAGGCAAGCGTCCGCACCAGCGGGCCCTGCCTGCCCTCCGGCCGCAGGTCCGCGTCGAGCAGCAGTACCGGGTCCGGCCCTGGCCGGCTCAGCAGCGCGCGGATGGACTCGGCCACCGCGTGCGCGGCCCTGGTGGCCGCCTCGTCGCTGCTGCCGGGCTTCGGCTCGTGCACGAACAGCACGTCGGCGTCGCTCGCGTAGCCCATCTCCGACCCGCCGAAGCGGCCCATGCCGATCACCGCGATCCGGGTCGGCAGCGGCCCGGCCGACCGTTCGGCGTCGGCCACGGCGGCATCCAGCACCGCCGCGATCGACACCCGGGTCAGCTCGGTCAGCGCGACCCCGGTCGCCTCGATCCCGGCCAGCCCGAGCACGTCGGCGGCCGCCGTGCGGAGCAGCTCGCGGCGCCGGATCGCCAGCACCGTGGCAGCAGCCTCGGCGGGCACCGGGTGCCGCCGGATGGCCGACCGCGCCTCGGCCAGCAGGTCGGCCTCCGGCCGGGCCACCAGCTGACTGTCGTCGGCCAGCATGCCGACCGCCTCCGGCGCCCGCAGCAGCAGGCCGGTCGCGTACCGGCTGGACGCCAGCAGCCGGGCCAGTCGCTGCGTGACGAGCGCGTTGTCGCGCAGCAACCGCAGGTACCAGGGCGAACCGCCGAGCGCTTCGCTGACCTGGCGGAACGCGAGCAGGCCGGGGTCCGGCTCGGGCGCGTCGGCCAGCCAGCCGAGCAGCACCGGCAGCAGCGTGCGCTGGATCGCGGCCTTCCGGGACACGCCGGAGGACAGCGCCTCCAGGTGCCGCAGCGCGCCCGTGGGATCGGCGTAGCCGAGCGCCTCCAGTCGCTCCGCCGCCGCGGCCGGCGTCAGCCGGGTGACCTCGCCCGGCAGCCGCGCGACCGCGTCCAGCAGTGGCCGGTAGAACAGCTTCTCGTGCAGCTGCCGCGCCTGGCCGGCGTGCTTGCGCCAGCGGGCCAGCAGCGCCTCGGCCGGATCGCCGGCCGGCAGCGCGGTGCCATCGGCCTGCGGATCCAGTCGCAGCCTGCGGATCGCCCGGCCGATCTCGCGCAGCACGACCGGGTCCTCCGGCAGCAAATGCGTACGCCGCAGCTGGCGCAGCTGCAGTAGGTGCTCGGTGCCGCGCAGGAACCGGTACGCCGCGCTCATCGCCGCCGCGTCGGACCGGCCGACGTAGCCGCCTGCCGCGAGCGCCGCCAGGGCCGGCAGGGTAGCGGGCTCGCGCAGGCTGTCATCCGCCCGGCCGTGCACGAGCTGGAGCAGCTGCACCGCGAACTCGATGTCGCGCAGGCCGCCGGGGCCGAGCTTCAGCTCCCGCCCCGCCTGATCGGCGGGCAGGGTCTCGATCACCCGGCGGCGCATCGCCTGCACGTCGGCGACGAAGTCATCGCGCTGCGCGGCCTGCCACACCAGCGGGGTCACGGTGGCCAGGTACTCGGCCGCCAGCTCGGCGTCACCGACCGCGAACCTGGCCTTGAGCAGGGCCTGGAACTCCCATGTCTTCGCCCAGCGCTGGTAGTAGGCCAGGTGGCTGGCCACGGTCCGCACTAGCGGCCCGTCCCGGCCCTCGGGCCGCAGGTTCGGGTCCACCGGGAACAGCGCGCCCTCCGGCGTGCTCTGTGAGCACACCCGGATCAGCCCGCTGGCCAGGGCCGTGGCGCCGCGTAGCGCCTCCTGGTCCGGCCCGGCAACGAAGATCAGGTCGACGTCACTGGCGTAGTTCAGCTCGCGCCCGCCGCACTTGCCCATCGCGATGACTGCGAGCCGGACCGGCCCAGTTCCCGGCAACCCGGTCCCCGGCAACCGTGTCCCGGACGATGCCGCCCCGGACGCCCCAGCGCTCGCCCGCAGGTCTGCCCGGGCGATCGCGAGCGCCGCGTCCAGCGCGGCGACTGTCAGGTCCGCTAGCCCGGCCATGACCGCGTCCAGCGGCACCTCGCCAGTCAGGTCGCCGGCGGCCAGCCGGAGCAGCCGCCGCCGGTAACCGACACGCAGCCGGGTGGCCGGGTCACCGTCGGCCGCGCTGGCTTCCGGCTCGCGTCCGCCGGGGTCGGCGCCGACCGCGGCCAGTAGCTCGGCCCGCAGCTCCGATACCGGGCCGGGTGCGACCGGGACATCGACTGTCAGCAGCCGCCAGTCAGCGGGGTGCCGGGCCAGGTGCTCGCCGAGGGCGGCGCTCGCGCCCAGCACTGTGGTGAGCCGGTCGCGGAGCACCGGATCGGCGTGCAGCGCCCCGAGCAGGTCCGCGCCGGGTGCCATCCGGTCGAGCGCGGCAAGCGCCTGATCCGGGTCGGCCGCCGCGGCGAGCGCGGTCAGCAGCGGGCCGTCGTCAGCAGAGTTGCCGGAACTGCCGAAGCCGAGCCCGGCCAGCCGCCGCTGGGCGGTCGCGGTGTCGGCGAAGCCCAGCGCCGCCAGCTGACCGGCCAGGCTCCCGCGCGGCATGCTCACAGCTAGCACCGTACCGATCTAGCACCGTACCGAGGCCGCGGCCCGGCTACGGGAGCTGGCGGCGACAGCCCCGTTCCCTTACAGAACCCCGATGTAGCGGTCCAGCTCGAACTGGGTGACCTGGCTGCGGTAGTCCTGCCACTCCTCGCGCTTGTTGCGCAGGAAGAAGTCGAAGACGCTGCTCGCCGAGCGTCTCGGCGACCAGTTCGCTGCCCTCCATGACGTTGATCGCCGTCGGACAGGTTCTGCGGCAGCGGCTCGATGCCCAGCGCGCGGCGCTCGGCCGTCGTCAGCGCCCACACGTCGTCCTCGGCACCGGGCGGCAGCTCGTAGTCGTCTTCGATGCCCTTGCAGCCCGGCCGCGAGGATCACCGCGAAGGCCAGGTACGGGTTGCAGGCCGGGTCGATGCGAGCGGAACTCGATCCGGGTCGCGTTGCCCTTGCTGCGGCTTGTACATCGGCACCCGGATCAGCGCGGACCGGTTGTTGTGACCCCAGCAGACGTAGGCGGGCGCCTCGCCGCCGGCGCCGGCGATCCGCTCGGTGCCGCCCCAGAGCCGCTTGTAGGAGTTGACCCACTGGTTGGTCACCGCCGTGATCTCGGCGGCGTGCCGGAGCAGGCCGGCGATGAAGGCCTGGCCGACCTTGGACAGGTGCATACTCGGCGCCGGGTTCGTAGAACACGTTACGGTCGCCCTCGAACAGCGACATGTGCGTGTGCATGCCCGAGCCCGGGTGCTCGGTGAACGGCTTCGGCATGAACGAGGCGTACGACGCCCTGCTGGAGCGCGACCTCCTTCATCGCCAGCCGGAACGTCATGATGTTGTCCGCAGTGCTGAGCGCGTCCGCGTAGCGCAGGTCGATCTCCTGCTGGCCCGGCGCGCCCTCGTGGTGGCTGAACTCCACCGAGATGCCCAGGCTCTCGAGCATCGTGATCGCCTCGCGGCGGAAGTCGTGCGCGATGCCGTGCGGGGTGTGGTCGAAGTAGCCGCCGGAGTCGATCGGCCGCGGCTGGCCGCCGGCTCCGGCCGCTCCCGGAGCAGGAAGAACTCGATCTCCGGGTGGGTGTAGAAGGTGAAGCCCAGCCGGGCCGCGTTCGCCAGCGCGCGCTTGAGCACGTACCGCGGATCGGCGTAGGACGGCGAGCCGTCCGGCAGCAGGATGTCGCAGAACATCCGCCCGGTGCCGGCGCTGTCGCCGCCCGCCGGCATGAGCTGGAACGTGGACGGGTCCGGCTTGGCGAGCATGTCCGCTTCGTACACCCGGGCGAAGCCTTCGACCGCGGAACCGTCGAAGCCGATGCCCTCGGCGAAGGCGCCCTCCAGCTCGGCCGGCGCTACCGCGACCGACTTCAGGTAGCCGAGCACGTCGGTGAACCACAACCGGACGAACCGGATATCACGCTCTTCGAGCGTGCGGAGCACGAACTCTTCCTGCCTGTCCACCGGCCCAGTCTGCCCCGCCCATGTTTCCTGGCTGTTACGGGCCCCTCGGTAGCGGCCCCGGCGCCTGCGGCGCCGTGATTGGCCCGGTCAGCAGCCCGTCGTGGTGCCGGAACCGGCGCAGAGATCGGGATCGTTGAGGCTCACGTCGTCGCCGGTGAGCGTCGCCGTGCCGAGTGCGCGCCGGCCCGTAGGCTGGAAGCGTGCCACAGCTACGTATCGCGCTCGCCCAGGTGAACGCTACCGTCGGCGACCTCGCCGGGAACGGCGACAAGGCGCTCGAGTGGACAATGCGCGCCGCCGAGCAGGGCGCGCGCGTCGTCGTCTTCCCGGAGATGATGCTGACCGGCTACCCGGTCGAGGACCTGGCCTTGCGCCGATCCTTCGTGGACGCGTCGATCAACGCGCTGGAGGCGCTGAGCACGGCGCTCACGAGCGGAGGGTCTCGACGGCGTAGCCGTCGTCATCGGCTACCTGGACCGCCGCGCCGGCCAGCAGCCCCGGGTCGGCGTGCCCGGCCGGATCACCGCTGGACGCGGCCGCGGTGCTGCACGGCGGCAACATCGCGATCACGTCGGCCAAACACCACCTGCCCAACTACGGCGTGTTCGACGAGTTCCGCTACTTCCTGCCCGGCGACACGCTGCCGGTGTTCCGGCTGCCGGCCCAGGGCGGCGAGCCGGTCGACGTCGCGGTCGCGATCTGCGAGGACTTGTGGCAGGACGGCGGACCGGTCGCCGTCACCAGGACCGCCGGCGCGAGCCTGCTGGTGGTGCCGAACGCATCGCCGTACGAGCGGAACAAGGACGACGTGCGGCTGGCGCTGTGCCAGCGGCGCGCGGCCGAAGGCCGGCGCCGTGCTCGCCTACGCGAATCTTGTCGGCGGCCAGGACGAGCTGGTCTTCGACGGCGACTCGATCATCGTGTCGCCGACGGTGACCTGCTGGCCCGCGGGCCGCAGTTCGACGAGGCCCTGGTGATGGCCGACCTCGACCTGGCCGCCGCCGACACCGCGCTGCCCGCGGGCCGCCAGCGCGCGAACGCCGGCGACGGCAGCACGATGACGATCGAGCGGATCGAGCTCGCGCCGCTGCCCGCGCCGGAGCCGGACGCGCCGCTGGCCGCGCCGATGATCTGGCCGCGGCTGTCCGACCTGGCCGAGATCTACGGAGCGCTGGTGCTCGGGGTGCGGGACTACGTGCGCAAGAACGGGTTTCGCTCGACCATCCAGGGCCTGTCCGGCGGCATCGACTCGGCGCTCACCGCGACGATCGCGGCGGACGCGCTCGGACCGGACCGGGTGCACGTCGTGCTCAACCCCAGTCCCTACTCGTCCGGGCACTCGGTCGCCGATGCCGAGGATCTGGTCCGGCGGCAAGGCGTGCACTCCCGCCTGATCCCGATCAAGCCGATGATGGACGGCTTCGAGACCAGCCTCGACCTGCACGGCATCGCGGCGGAGAACCTGCAGGCCCGCATCCGCGGCATGATCTGGATGGGACTGTCCAACGAGGAAGGCCACCTGGTGCTCGCCTGCGGCAACAAGAGCGAGCTGGCGACCGGGTACTCGACCATGTACGGCGACGCCGTCGGCGGCTACGCGCCGATCAAGGACGTGCCGAAGACGCTGGTGTGGGCGCTGGCCCGATGGCGGAACGAGCAGGCGGCCGCAGGCGGTCAGACCCCGCCGATCCCGGAAAACTCCATCACCAAGCCGCCCAGCGCCGAGCTCGCGCCCGGCCAGCTGGACACCGACTCGCTGCCCGACTACGAGGTGCTCGACCGGCTGCTGGACGACTACGTCGAGCGCGACATGGGGTCCGCCGAGCTGGTCGCGGCGGGTCACGACCCGGCGCTGGTCGAGCGCGTCATCCGGCTGGTGGACCGGGCCGAGTACAAGCGGCGGCAGTACCCGCCTGGCCCGAAGATCTCCGCGAAGAACTTCGGGCGGGACCGGCGGCTGCCGATCACGAGCCGCTGGCGCGAGCCCCGGTCCGGCTGACCGTCACTCTCGGCCTGACCCCGTCCGGCCGGTCACAGCTCCACGGACGTACCGGGCTCTAGTCGCGTGACCGGCGCGTCCGGCTTGGATACGACGCCGAGCAGCATGGTGATCAGGCCGATCCCCTGCTTGCTCAGCACCGCGTCGTGGATCGCGAAGCCGCGCTCCGGTGCGGCCGCGGCGATGTAGTCGGCGACCTCGGCGAATTTCAGCCACGGCGCGCTGACCGGCACGAGCAAAGTTGGGGTCTTGTCCTCCGGCACGGTGAACGAGTCGCCGGGGTGGAAGACGGTGCCGTCCACCGCGAAGCCGGTGTTCGCGATCACTGGTACCTGCGGCACGATCCGCGCGTGCTGCTGGCCGTAGACGTGCACGTCGAAGCCCGCGGCCGAGAACGTGTCGCCGTGCGTGACGGCGTGCACGCGGCTACCGAACTCGACGAACTGGCCGGCCACCGACCGGTTCGACCACAGCTGCAGCCCGGGGTCAGTCGCCAGCGCCGCGCGCAGCAGGTCGGCGTCCAGGTGATCCGGGTGCTCGTGGGTGACCAGCACGGCCTGCGCGCCCGTCAGCATGCCCGGCCCGCTCCACGCGCCCGGGTCGATGACGAGCGTGCCGCCATCCTTGCTGAGGCGGACGCAGGAGTGGCCGAGCTTGGTGAACTGCATCACGCCAGCCTAACTACCCTGTCCGCAGGGGGTCCGGAGGGTCGTCCCCCGGGCTGGCACAAGTCAGCGGGCGCCGAGCCCCCGCAGTAGCTCGGCCACGACCCGGCGGGCGTACCGGCTGTCGACCAGGTCAGCGTGCATCCCGGACATGCTCGCGACGACAGCACCGTTGAGCAGGTACATGGCCGCGTCGATGTCGGTGTCCTCGCGCAGCTCACCGGTGGCGACGCCGCGGCGCAGCACGGTCCGGAACGCTTCCCGGCGCGGCCCGATCACCGTCGCCAGGTAGCTGGCCTTCAGCCGCGGGTACTGCACGCCCTCGCCCTGCAGCAGCGCGATCAGGCGCCGCCGCCGCGGGTCGGCGGCTTCCTTGCAGGACGCGTCCAGCAGCGCGATCAGGTCAGCGCGGACCGACCGGCCCTGCGGCACCGGCAGCGCCGACGCCAGCAGCGGCAGCGCGTCCAGCAGCATGTCTTCCTTGCCGGGCCAGCGCCGGTAGATCGTCGCCTTGCCCACGCCGGCCCGCGCGGCCACCTGCTCGATGCACAGGCCCGCCGGGCCGCTCTCGGCGAACAGATCCAGGGCGGCGGTCATGATCGCCTGGTCCGCCTGCTCACTGCGCGGCCGTCCGGGGCGGCGCTGCTCGCGCGCGATGCCGTCGGAGTGCTCGCCGGCAGCCTGATCGGCGCCGCGGCCGGGCTGGTGGCCAGATCCCGGCCGGACCCGCGCGGTCCGGGCGGTCCGGGCATCGGCGCGCTCGGCCGGCCCTGCACCCTGGCGCTCGTGCCGGTCCGGCCCGTACCGGTCCCGCCCGTGCTGATACTGACTGGCATTGTCTCGCCTAGCCTTCCGCGCCGGCCGTGCTGGCCACCGAGTCGCCGAACTGAACGCGACCGTCATCTTCGCCCCGCGCGCGGCCGGGCGTCCCGGCGGCGCGCCGGCCGGGCATCCAGATCGCCATCGCGACGGCGCCGACCGCCGCGATCACGATCGAGATCAGCGACGTCACGTGCATCGCGTCCACGAAGGACCGGCTCGCCGCGGCCATCAGCCGGTCACCGGCGGGCCCGAGGTGCAGCGCGAGCTGCTGCGTCTGGGCGATCGAGACCGTGGCGCCCGCCCGCGCCCTGGGCGGCAGCACGGACAGGTACGGCGTCAGCCGGAGCCGGTAGGCCTGGGCCAGGACCGACCCGAGTACCGCGACGCCCAGCGCGACCGCGACCTGCCGGCAGGTGTTGGTGATGGCCGAGCCCGCGCCGCCGCGCTCGCGCGGCACGACCGACATCACGCCCTCGGTCGCCGGCGGCATCACCAGGCCCATGCCCGCGCCCTGCAGCAGGAAGGTGACCTCCAGCCACCAGATCGGCGTGCTCGTGCCCAGCAGGTGATAGCCCGCGAGCGCGCACGCCACCACGACCAGGCCGGTGGTCACCACGGCCTTCGCGCCGAACCGGCGGACCAGCGCGGCCGTGCGCGGCGCGCACAGCAGCTGCCCGGCGGCCAGCGGGATCGTCAGCAGGCCGGCGTGCAGCGGGCTGTAGCCGCGCACGTTCTGGACGTAGAAGCTGGTGAAGAAGAACGCCCCGGACAGCGCGAAGAAGACCAGCGCGATCGCGGCCGCCGCGGTGGACAGCCGGCGGTCCCGGAACAGCCGCACGTCCAGTGCGGGATGCTCGATTCTCGCTTCGTGCCAGGCGAAGACCGTGAGCACGACGAGGCCCGCCGCGATCGGCCCGAGGACGGTGCCGGTCAGCCAGGAGCCGTTGTCGCCGCCCTCGATGATCCCGTACACGACCAGCACCAGGCCGGCGATCGAGAGCAGTACGCCCAGGTAGTCGATCCGGCCGGGGTTCGGGCTCTTGGACTCCGGCACGACGGCCACGATCGCGGCGATGCCGATCGCGGTGAGCGGGACGTTGACCAGGAAGACCGAGCCCCACCAGAAGTGGTCGAGCAGCAGGCCGCCGACGATCGGGCCGACCGCGATGGCCACGCCGACCGCCGACGCCCAGATCCCGATAGCCCGCGCGCGCTCCTTCGGGTCGAACACGTTCGTGATGATGGACAGCGTCTGCGGCATGACGGCGGCGCCGCCCAAACCCATCGCGGCCCTGGCCCAGACCAGCTGGTCAGGCGTCTGCGCGTACGACGAGATCAGCGACGACAGGCCGAACAGCGCCATGCCGATGATCAGCATCCGGCGGCGGCCGATCCGGTCGCCGATGACGCCGAAGCTGAACAGCAGGCCGGCGAAGACCAGCGTGTAGGAGTTGATCGCCCATTCCAGCTGGCTCTGGCTGGCCCCGAGCCCGGACCTCGGCTCCGAGATCGTCTTCAGCGCGACGTTCAGGATCGTGTTGTCCAACACGATCGCCGCGAGACTGATGATCAGCACGCTGAGGATCAGCCAGCGCCGCCGCTGAATCGCCTCGGAATCCATGCCCGCCCCTCGATGCCCGGCGGGATGCAGCGGCCCGCTGGCCAGCGTTGATAAATGGTGGCATCGCCAGTAACGATACGAAACGCTATCGTATTGCAATTCTCCGGCCAGGGCCAGCATCTCGCCCGGCCAGGATCATGGCGGACCGCGGTCAGCCATGCGATCATCGAGGGGTCCGGGGACGCCATGAGGGCGCAACGAGACGCGGAGGAAGCAATGACCGGTATTTCGGGCAGCCCTGACCAGGCTGCGAGTCCAGCACGCGCCGGGACGGGCGAGCTGCTCTACGGCGGCTCGGCCAGCAGGCGGCTGACCGTCAGGGACATCGCGGCCGCCAAGGCCAGCGGCGAGAAGTGGCCGATGCTGACGGCCTACGACGCCCTGACCGCCCGGGTGTTCGACGAGGCCGGCATCCCGGTGCTGCTCGTCGGCGATTCGGCCGCCATGGTGGTCTACGGGCACGACTCGACCATCCCGGTGACCGTCGACGACCTTATCCCGCTGACCGCGGCTGTCGTGCGCGGCACCCGGCGGGCGCTGATCGTGGCAGATCTCCCGTTCGGGTCATACCAGGCATCACCCACCGCGGCGCTGGAGGCCGCCACCAGGTTCCTCAAGGAGACCGGGGCACAGGCAGTCAAGCTCGAGGGCGGCTACCGGGTCGTCCGGCAGGTCGAGGAACTGGTCGCCGCCGGCATCCCGGTGATGGCCCACCTCGGCCTCACCCCGCAGTCGGTGAACGCGTTCGGCGGCTACAAGGTGCAGGGCCGCGGCGAGGACGGCGAGCGCCTGCTGCACGACGCCAAGACGCTGCAAGCGGCCGGCGCCTTCGCGGTGGTGCTGGAGTGCGTCCCGGCCACGCTCGCGCGGCAGGTAACCGAGAGCCTGGACATCCCGACCATCGGCATCGGCGCCGGGCCCGACTGCGACGCGCAGGTGCTGGTCTGGCAGGACATGGCCGGGCTGAGCCCGCGGACCGCCAAGTTCGTCAAGCGTTACGCCGACGTCTCCGGCGTGCTGCGCGACGCCGCGCAGTCATTCGCGGCCGACGTCGTGGGCGGCGGCTTCCCGACCGAGGAGTACTCCTACCGCTGACCGGTTGGCGACCCGGGTCCGGCGCGCGGCTACTGCCGCGCCGGGCCCGGCGCCGTCTCCGCGAGCAGCACGATCCTGTCACCAGCCTGCAGCGCGGCCGCCTGCGGGTCGTCGACGCCGATCACCTGCCCAGCCCGCAATACGGCGACGGCGCCCGGCACCGCCAGCCGGACCGGCCGGCCAACCTCGGCGGGCTCGGCCAGCCGTTCGTTGAGGGCGAGGCCGCGGCTGCGGTCGAGCAGCTCAGACAGGAACTGACCGACGCCCGCATCCATCGTGGACAGGCCGAGCAGCCGGCCAGGCCGCGGCCGAGGAGACCACCACCTGGCCGGCGCCGCACTGGCGCAGCAGGGTCTCGTTCTCTGCCTCGCGGACGGCCGCGATGATGGCGATGTCCGGGTTGAGCTGGCGGGCGGTCAGGGCGATCAGGACCGCCGTGTCGTCCCGGTCGACCGCGATAATCAGTTGCGCGGCCCGCTCGATGTCGGCGCTGGCCAGGGTCTCCCGCCGGGTGCCGTCGCCGGTCACCGCGACCACGTTCGCCCGGTTCGCCTCGGCCGCGGCCGGCGGCGAGATGTCGATCACCACCAGCTGGTCCCTGGATGTGCCCGCCTCCTGCAGCGTGGCGAGGGTGGCGCGGCCCTTCGTCCCGTATCCCACCAGCACCGTGTGACCGGACAACTTCGACCTCCATCGCGATATCCGCCAGCTCATCCGGGTCCGCTCGGTCAGCACCTCCAGCGTCGTCCCGATCAGCAGGATCAGGAAGATCACCCGGATCGGCGTGATCACGAACGTGTTGACCAGCCTGGCGGTCGTCGTGATCGGCACGATGTCCCCGTAGCCGGTGGTGGACAGCGTCACCGCCGAGTAGTACGCGCTGGCCACCAGGTTCAGCGGCTGGCCGGGGGCAGCCGTGTCCTTGTCGCCGGCCCGGCCCAGGTACACGATGACGGTAGAGGCGATCAGCAGCAGCGACGCCAGCACTGCCCGGCTCATCACCGCCTGCAGCGGGCTGACCCGGCGGGAGGGCAGGGAGACCGAGGACACGCTCGGGTCCAGGCCCGACCAGACCCCCACTTTCCGCGCTCGGCCAATCACAACGAGTGACATTACACAGCCGTCCGGCGTTCCCCCGCAGCGAGGATGGCCTGCGGTGCAGGTCAGAGGTCGGTAACGCGGATCCCGGCGTGCGCCTTGTAGCGGCGGTTGATCGAGACCAGGTTCGCGGTGAGGGCCTCGATCTGGCCGCAGTTGCGCAGCCTGCCCGCGTAGATACCGCGGATGGCGGGAATGCGGCTGGCCAGCGCCGACACCAGGTCGGTGGCCTGCCGGTCGTCCCCGAGCACCAGCACGTCCAGGTCGAGCAGACCGATCTCAGGGGCCAGCAGCAGTTCGGCCGACACGTGGTGGAATGCGCCCACGACCGTGCTGCCGGGCAGGACCGCGGCCGCCTGCTGGGCCGCGCTGCCCTCGGGCACCGGCAGCGCGTAGGCACCCTTGCCGTCGAAGCCCATCGGGTTCACGCAGTCGATCACGATCTTGCCGGCCAGCTGCGGCGCCAGGGCGGCCAGTAGTTCCTTGTGCCCGTCCCAGGGGATCGCGGCGATGACGACGTCGGCCTGCGCGGCCGCCTCCGCGTTGACCGTGCCGGAGATCAGCTCGCTGCCGAGGCCCGCCGCGGCGGCGGCCGCCCGGCCCGCGTCACGGGAGCCGATGATCACGCGGTGGCCGGCCAGCGCGAACCGGCGGGCGAGCCCGCGCCCCTGGTCGCCGGTCCCGCCGAGAACGCCGAGCACGAGCGCGGAGAGGTCGTCCTGGTCAGCCGTCATGGGCAGATCCTGGCACAGCCGGGCACCGGGCGGGCACTCCGGGCATAGCGCGGCTGCCCGCACCCGGCCCGCGGCTGCCACGGGGCAGGCGCCGGGGCTGGCCGCGTTGCGCACCCAGCCGATGACGGCACGCCGCGCCGCCGGTTCCGGCACGATGGGGGCATGAACGCCGACCAGGTAGCGACGCTGCGGGCGCTGCTCGCGCCCACCGGCTGGCTCGACCGCACGTCGGCCTTCGCCGCCGCGCTGCGGCGCAGCGCCCGCACCCCGAACGGCCTGCTGATCTTCGGCACCGCCCAGGACGAGCCCTGGCACATGACCGCGCACCTGGACGACGAGCGCCCGGCTGGCCGGGTTACCGGAGCTGAGGCCGACACTGGTCCGCTGGGCTCCCCCGCCGGACGCGCGGCCGCACCTGGCCGTGGGCCTGGACCGGCTCCGCGCGGCCAGCCGCGGCCAGACCCTGCTGGTCGTGAGCGGCGAGCTGGCGCCGGCCGAGCTGCTGGAACGGGTGAGTGACGTGCGCAGGCTCGGCGCGACCGTGTTCGCCCTGGACCGCGGCGACCGGGAGCTTGAGGGCATCGCGCACGAGGCCCTGCCGGTGCCGCAGGCCGAGGCGCCGATGACCTTCGACGCCGCCCAGCACCTGGTCAGCGCCGCCGCCGCCGCGCCTGGCCTGAGCGCGGCAGGTCCGCGCCAGGCCCGGCCCGCGGTTCCCGGCGTCCGGGCCGGCGCCGGGCCTGCGCGCCCGGCTGGCCCGCGCGCTCGACGCCATCGCCGGCACTCAGCCCGACTAGCGCGGGCGCCAGAGGCGTCAAGTGCGGCGTGGCCGTTGCCGATACTCCCACTACCGGTATATACAACAACCATGACCGAAGCGCTGCGGGAGCCCTCGTTCCTGATCCTGACCGCGCTGGCGGCCAGCGCACAGCACGGGTACGGGATCATGACCGACGTCACCGAGATCTCCGGCGGCCGGGTCCGGCTGCGGGCCGGAAGCCTGTACGCCGCGCTGAACCGGCTGACCGTCGAGGGCCTGGTGGAGTTCGACCGCGAGGAAGTCGTGGACGGCAGGCTGCGGCGGTACTACCGCCTCACCCCGCCCGGCGCGCAGCGGCTCAAAGCCGAAGCCGACCGGATGAGCCAGACCGCCACCGTCGCCCGCCACCGCCTGAAGCTGCTCGGCAGCCCGGCATGACCATCCCGCCTCATCCCCCGCAGACGGGCACCGCCAGGAGGGGTGACCTGCGGGTCTCCGACGCCGACCGGGACCGGGCGGCCGCGCAACTCGCGGACCATTTCGCGGCCGGCGGCTCACGCACCGCGAGCTGGACGACCGGCTCGGCGCGGCCCTGACCGCCAAGACGTCGCGCGACCTGAAGCGGGTGCTGGCCGACCTGCCATTGCCGCGAAACGATCAGCTGGAGCTGCGCTACCGGCGCCTGCTCGCGCTGTACCCGGCCAGCTACCGGCACGTCCACCAGGACGAGATCCTCTCCGTGCTGATGACGGCGGCGCCCGCGGATAGCGTGCGGCCGCCGGTGGCCGAGGCCGCGGACCTGATCATCGGCGCGATCCGGGTCCGGTATCAGCTATTCCGCCGGGCCGGCATGAGCTGGCGGCGCGCGGTGGCGCTCACCCTCGCCGGCGGACTGCTCGGCGTACTCGCGGGCACTGTCATCGCGCTGGCGAGCCCGCCGCTGCCGACCGGCACCGAGGCGATCATCCTCCGCACCGCCAACCCGGCCCTCGACTACGCCCGCTTGTCCGGCACGCTCGACTTCATGGACCTCCGCGTCCCGCTCGCCTGGGCTGCCACGCACCTCGGCCCGCAGCTGCCGCTGCCCTACCTCGAAGCACACACGGCGGCGATCATGCCGACCCGGGACGTAGTTGTGTTCCGGGTCCAGGCGCCGTCTCCGGTCCTGGCCAGGCGGGCCGCCGCGGCGGTCGGCCAGAGCTACATCGCGTTCCTGAACAGGCGGTGGCATCCGCAGACCGATCCGGCTCAGGTGCTCGACCTTGCCCGCATCGCCCCCGGCGAATCCCGGCCGGCCGAGATCGCCCGCGACGGAGGCGTCGCGGCCGCCTTCAGCGTGATGGTCGCGGCGAGCGGGTCGCTGGTGCTGGTGCTGATCCGGCCCCGGCGCCTGAGCACGTCCTGACGTCAGCGGTCCGGCAACGGCTTTCACTGTTGCGGTGACCACGAACCGGTCGAAAATCACCGCGGCAGGTCACGGGAGGAGTGAGAAGTCCGGCCCGGGCGCCGGTCAGTCGCCGGATTCGCGAGGATTGCCGGGATCTGCGGGGCCGGCGCCGGGCTCCGCGGGGGCGGGCTCCGGCTCCGGCTTCTGCTCGCCGCCCTCCAGGCTCACCGACATCTGCCGCGCGCGGTCCTGACGACGGCGGCCGCCGTCGCTCATCTTGTGGATGCCGTACACCGGCGGCGCCTGCATCCGGGCGAACTGCGCGATCGCGGTGCCGAGGATCGTGGCCTCGACGACGTGATCCTTGCCGAACGGCACGATCGGGCAGGACCGCTCGCTGATCCGCGTCTCCATCTCCCGGACCACTACACCCTCGGCGCCCATCCGGATCAGGTCGAGCTCCAGCTCGTTCCTGGCGTCACGGCGCATCTGGCTGAGCAGCTCGCTGTATCCCGTGACCTCGACGTTGCCGGCGGTGAACCGGGTCTGCCCCTTCGCCAGCCAGTCGTCGTGCCGGTAGCCGACCGCGACGCCCATCGCCAGCCCGACCGGGATCCAGCCGTGCCCGACCAGCTTGGTGAAGTCCTGCCCGGACAGGTCGGACGCGAATGCCGCGCTGCGCAGCCGCACGCCGGGCGCGGCCACGGCGGTGCCGAACGCGCGGAACTCCAGGCTGCCCTCCGCGAACGGCCCGACCGTCAGCGAGACGCCGATCACCCCGAGGCCGCCCAGCGCCCGGCACTCGCTGATCATCCGGTTTATCGCCGCGCGCCTGGCCTGATACAGCGCCGAGACCAGCGGCCGGGCCGCGCCGATCGCCGCGGCCCCGGAGGGCGCCTGCACGTGCCGGACCAGCCCCATCGCGGCCTGGCCGGTCGTGGTGCCCTCACGCCGGTAGACCTGCACCCCGTACGGGCACTCCTCGCCGCCGGTGTTGCCCACGTTCCAGACGGCGGCGCCGAGCACCTGCCCGACCGGGTGGAAGCCGACCTTCGAAATAGTGCTGAACTCCGACACGCTCAGGGATGAGCCCCAGCTGCGGTGGCCGGCCATGTCGGCCAGCCGGGCCCTGGCCGCGGGCGGCAGGCTGTTGTCCGGACCGCCTGGGTTAGCCGGATCGGGCGCCATCGCGCGCCGCCCGTCAGGCGTCGAGGCTGAGCACCATGGTGGGCGTCTGGATGACGTGGTCGTCGCGCAGCGGCCGCACCGCGGTGCCGATCGCGAAGAACTCCGTGGTGTGCGAGCCCCAGGCGTGGCTGTGCTGTCGCAGCTGCACGCCCACGATGCCCTCGGCCGCCAGTTCCTCGGCCTCCGACTGCATCCGGCTCATCGCCAGCTCGCGCGCGTCATACAGCGCCTGGGTGAACTGCTCCAGCTCGACGTTGCGGCCGATGTTGCCCATCTTGCTGCCCAGCCGCTGGTGCGCGATGTGGTACACGCACGAGCCCATGACCATGCCGAGCGGCGCGTAACCGGCCCGGATCAGGGTCCAGAAGTCCTGGCCGGACAGATCCGAGGTGAACGGCAGGTTCTTGTTGTTCTTCCAGTTGGTGACCCCGCCACCGCCCGCGCCCGGCTCGGCGATCACCGCGGTCCCGATGGCGATGAACTCAGCGATGTCGGCGCCGAACTCCTTCATCTCCACGTCCAGCCGGACGCCGACGATGCCATCGGCCCCGAGCGCGCTGGCCTCCGCTTCCATCCGGGACATGGCCAGCTCACGAGCGTGGTACATCGCCTGCGACAGCACGTCCAGCTCCTGGCTCTGGCCCCACTTACCGAACTGCAGTCCAACGTGGTAAATCGAGCTGCCGAGCACGAGCCCGACCGGGCGGAAGCCGACCTCGCGCACCAGCAGGAACTCGTTCACCGACAGGTCCGAGGTGAAGATCGAGCCGGGCTGCCCTGGCCGCAGCTCGGAGAGCCTGCGCATCGCGTCCTGGGGTACCCCGAGCACCTGCATGTCGGTACCCTGCTGCTCGCTCATCGCTGCTCCTTAGCCATTCGTGTCATCGCAGACCGCCCCCGTCAGGGCCGAGACGGACCCGCGCGGCCTGCCGCCGCTGCGGATCCAGGGACATGATCGCCAGCGGCGGCGGCGTATCCGGCCCGCGCCGCTTGCCGAAGTGCGCTACCGCGGTGCCGATGATGGTCGCCTCCACGACGTGGTCGCGCCGGCCTTCCATCATCGGGCACTCGTGCTCGCCGACCCGCAGCTCCATCTCCTGCAGCACGACCCCGTCCGCGCCGTGCTTGATCACGTCCTTCTCCAGCTGATGGCGCGCATCATGCCGGGTGGCGTTGACCAGGTCGGTGTAACCGCCGACCTCGACGTTGCCGGATCCCCAGCGGGTCTGGTTCACCGTCATCCAGTCGTCGTGCCTGGCGCCGACGGCAATGCCGAGCACCAGCCCGGCCGGCGCCCAGCCGGCCAGGATCAGCTTCGCGAAGTCCTGCCCGGTCAGGTCGGAGGTAAAGGGCGTGCGCAGCGGCGCCACGCCGGGCGCGCGCACCGCGGTCCCGATCGCCTTGAACTCAAGCCCGCCCGCCGGGAAGGCGCCGATCGTCAGCCGGACGCCGACGACGCCGTGCCCGCCCAGCTCCTGGCATTCCTTGGTCATCCGGCCGATCGCGTCCCACCGGGCCTGGTACATGGTGCGCACCAGGGGCGCGTAGGAGCCCAGGTTGCCGCTGCCCGAGGTAGCGGTGACGGCGTTGTACGGGCCGCCGTAGGTAGCGAGCCCCAGCCGCCCCATGCCGTAGCCGCCACCGTAGGACGGGCACGCGTACCCGCCGGTATAGCCGATGTTGTAGACGGCGGCGCCAAGGACCTGGCCGGCCGGCTCGAATCCGACCGCCCTGATCGCGGCGAACTCGTCGGTCGTGAGGGCCGAGCCCCAGGTCCCGCTGCGGCGGATCTCCGCCATCCGCGCGTGCGCGGCCGGCGGGAGGCCGTCACCCGGTTCCACGGTCACCTTGCGCCCCCAATGCCGCGCTTCTGCCGACCGACTTCACCTTACAAGACCGCAGGCGGTGGCGACCGGAACGGCCTGTCGCCGCTACCAGTCATCGTCCTGCGCGTCCCATTCCTTGTTCCGGCGCTCGACCGTGTCCCGCCAGTGCTCGGCCGCCTCCCTGGTCGGGTACGGGCCCATCCGGTCCTTCCCGGCGCAGCCGGCCCCCTGCTCAACCTCGTTGTGCTTGAGGCAGAACCACCAGCTCTTGTCGTCGTCCATGGCCACTAGACTTCCAGATCATGGCGGCTACGCTCCAGCCCGGCCGGGTTTCTCCCCAGCGCGCTGTTCCCGTGCCCATTGCCCGCCCAGAGTACGTGGGCAGGCGAGCCCCGCGCGGCGGCGAACGCGACATCAAGGACGAGGCGACCATCGCGGCGATGCGCGTCGCTGGGCGGCTCGCCGCCCAGGCCCTCGCCGAGGTCGGCAAGCACGTCGCGCCGGGCGTGACCACCGACGAGCTGGACCGGGTCGGGCACGAGTTCCTCTGCGACCACGGCGCGTACCCCAGCACGCTCGGCTACCGCGGCTTCCCGAAGTCGCTGTGCACGTCCCTGAACGAGGTCATCTGCCACGGCATACCGGACGACACGGTGATCTCCGACGGAGACATCGTCAATGTCGACATCACCGCTTTTATCGGCGGAGTTCATGGCGACACGAACGCGACGTTCCTGGCCGGGGCCGTGGACGAGGAGTCCCGGCTGCTGGTGGAGCGGACGCACGAGGCGATGATGCGCGGCATCCGCGCGGTGGCGCCCGGCCGGCCGCTCAACGCCATCGGCCGGGTGATCGAGTCGTACGCGCGCCGGTTCGGCTACGGGGTGGTCCGGGACTTCACCGGGCACGGGATCGGCCGGACATTCCACTCCGGCCTGGTCGTACCCCATTTCGACGACCCCGCCGTCCGGGAGATCATGGAGCCCGGTATGACCTTCACGATCGAGCCGATGCTCACGCTCGGCACCATCGAGTACGACATCTGGCCGGACGGCTGGACGGTGCTGACCGCGGACGGCCGCCGCACCGCCCAGTTCGAGCACACGCTCCTCGTCACGAGCGACGGCTACGAAATCCTCACCCTGCCGTAGCGGCCACCGGCACCGCCGCCGGGACGGGTTCGGCCGCCACCCGCACCGTTGCTGGCACCGGCGGCGCTGCCTCGCAGGCCAGGGTGCGCCCCGGCAGCCAGGACAACCACGACGGCAGGTACCAGGCCCGCTCGCCGAGCAAGGCCAGGAACGCGGGCAGCACGACCCCCCGGACGACCGTCGCGTCGATGAGCACCGCCGCGGCCAGGCCGACCCCCAGCATCTTCACGTCGATCATGCTGAGCGTGGCGAAGATCGAGAAGACCGCGACCATGATGAGCGCGGCGCTGGTGACGACGCCCGCGGACCGGCCGATGCCGTCGACGATAGCGTCCTTGGCGCTGGCGCCCCCGGTCCAGAACTCCCGGATCCGGCTGAGGATGAACACGTGGTAGTCCATGCTCAGGCCGAACAGCATGACGAAGGTAAACAGCGGCACCCACGGCACGAGCGCGCCGAACGAGGTGAAGCCGAGCAGCGACTGCAGGTGCCCGTCCTGGAAGATGAGCGTGACCAGCCCGTACGCGCCGCCGACCGACAGCAGGTTGAGCCCGATCGACACCAGCGGGATCGTGATGCTCCGGAACGCGGCCATGAGCAGCACGAACGCCAGCAGCGCGACGACCGCGAACACGATCGGCGTCCGGCTGTCCAGGGTGGAGGAGAAGTCATAGCCGGCCGCCGTGTCGCCGGTGACCGAGTAGCTCGTGCCGGCGACTTTGCCGATGGTCGCGGGCAGTACACGGTTTTGCAGTGTCAGCAGCGCCGCGTCGGTTGTCCGGTCGGACCCGTTGCCCGCTAGCGGCACCTGCACCACGAGCGCCTTCCCGCCGGCCACGGCGCTGGCGGTGACCGGGCCGCGGATCGGACCGGTCTGGCTGGCGTGCGACCGCAGGGCGGTCAGCTCGGTGGCCATCGCCTGGCTGCCCAGATTCGACCCGGTGATCACGATGTCGGCCGGGGCGGGCCGGCCAGGGAACTCGTGCTGGATGTCGGACAGCACCTTGACCACGCCGAGGTTGCTGGGCAGATCAATTGCCGGGCTGCCGATCCGCATGCCCAGCGCTGGCGCTCCGAGCGCGAGCAGCGCCGCGACCGCGATCCCGCCGAACACAAGCGGGCGCCGGACAACCCGCCGGGCCAGGCCCGCCCACAGCCGGGACGGCTTGGGCTGGGTGCGCCGCCGGCCGAGATGCGGCAGGTGGCCCCGGTCCGCCCAGGGCCCGAGCCAGGACAGCAGGGCGGGCAGGAACGTGAGCGAGCCCACGACCGCCACCCCGACCACCATGATGGTGCCGACCGCGACGCCGGTGAAGACGTCGATGCCGGTCAGGAACAGCCCGGCCAGCGAGACCACCACGGTCAGGCCGGACACCAGGATCGCCTTGCCTGATGTCTTCGCGGCGACGCAGACGGCTTCGGCATCGGTCCGTCCGGCCGCCCGTTCTTCCCGGTCCCGGCGCAGGTAGAACAGTGAGTAGTCGACCCCGACTGCCATCCCGATGACGAGCACCAGCTCGGAGGTTCCGGTGCCCACCGGCAGCCAGTGGGACGCGATGCTCAGCAGCGACACCGCGGTCACCACCGCCGTGCCGGCCAGCAGCACCGGGATTCCGGCCGCGATGAGGGCGCCGAAGACGCAGATCAGCAAGATCAGCGTCAGCGGGATCGAGGTCCACTCGGATTTCCGGAAGTCGTGGCTGAGCAGCGAGTTCGCCACCCGGGACGTGCTCGCCGAGCCCGCCTCCCGGACCAGCAGGTTCGGATGAGCGGCCTGGATCTTGCGCACGGCGGCCAGGTCGAGCAGCACGGTGGAGTCAGCGCTCGCGTGCGGCCCGGCGACCCGGAAGGTGACCAGGGCCGCTAGCCCGTCGGCCGCCTGCAGGCCCCGGCCCTGCTGGCCGGACGGAGCCCGGATGTCGTCGGCGGCCTCCGGCAGCGCCGCGAGCGCGACGGCCACGTCGTGGGCGACCCGCCGGACATCCCTGGCGGTCGCGTGCTCCAGCCGCTGCTCGCCGGCCCTGGCCTGGATAAGGACGCTCTCGGCCGGCGGCGTCACGACGCCCAGCTGGGTGAGCACCTGTTCGCCGCGGCCGGCCTGGCCGGGGTCGTACTGCTGCACCGCGGGTCCGCTGACGAACTGGCCGCCGATGAATGCGGCCGCCATGACGGCGAGCCACGCGGCGACGGCGGTCTTCCGGTATCTGGCGCTCCAGCAGGCGATCCGCTCGACCGCAGGCCGCCGGCCTGGCCCGGCGGCGGAGCCTGGCGGGCGGCTTGCCGGGAGTGCGCGGGCGCGCGGCAGCGCTAGGGAGCACGCCTGTGGCTCGCTCTCTGGCTCGGGGGGTGGTCGGCGGTATATAGCCGGCCACGCCGATTGCCAGGGGCGCCAAGCCGGTTTGTAGGCGCAACTGTAACCCGCTGCCGACGGTGAGTCAGACAGCCAGGCGTAATCCCGGCCGCCGCCACACGGGCCGCCGGCCGGGAACGGGCTGCACGCAAGCGATCCGGCGTGCCCCCGATTGGGCACGCCGGATCGCTGCCAGGACCGCGCGGCTAGGCCTGCCGCACCACCTCGCCTGGCCGGGACGCAGTGGCGGCCGGAGCCGGAGCCGGTTCGGCCGGCACACCGGCGCCGGGCAGCCAGCTGAGCCACCGTGGCACCCGCCAGCTGCGCTCGCCCAGCAGCGCCAGCGCGGCCGGCACCAGGATCCCCCGCACCACGGTGGCGTCGAGCAGCACCGCCACCGCGAGGCCCACGCCGAGCATCTTCAGGGCGATGACCGACAGCGTGGCCAGGATGGAGAAGACGGCCACCATGATCACCGCGGCGCTGGTCACCACGCCGGCGCTGCTGGCTATGCCGCCGACCACCGCGTCCCGGTTCGTCGCACCGCCCGCCCGCAGCTCGCGCACCCGGCTGAGGATGAACACGTGGTAGTCCATGCTGAGACCGAACAGGAACACGAACAGGAACAGCGGGATCCACGACACGATCGCCCCGTAGCTGGTAAATCCCAGCACCGACCCCAGGTGCCCGTCCTGGAAGATCCACGTGACCAGCCCGTAGGCCGCGCCCACCGACAGCAGGTTCAGCCCGACCGAGACCAGCGGAATCGCCAGCGACCGGAACGCCACCAGGAGCAGGACGAACGCGAGCAGGGCCACCACCGCCAGCACCAGCGGGGTGCGCGAGTGCAGGTCGGCGATATCGTCGTAGTTATTGGCGGTATCGCCGGTCACTGCGTAGCTGAGGCCGTGCACCTGGCCGAGCGTGGCCGGCAGGATGTGCTCGCGCAGGTCAAGCAGGGCCTGGTCAGACGCCGAGTTATCGCCGTTGCCGGCGAGCGGCACGTTCACCACCAGGGCGCGACCGTGGCCGACGACGCCGATGGTGACCGGCGGCCGGATGGCGCTGTGCGCCGAGGCCGAATGCTGCAGTGCTACCAGCGCGCTGCGAGTGGCCGGGCTGTCCAGGGCCTGGCCGGTCACGACTACGTGAGCCGGCGAAGGTGACTGCGGGAACGCCTGCTGGATCCGGTCGGCGGTCTTGATGATCGGCAGGCTGGCCGGGAAGCCCCCGTCGGGCGGGTTGCCGAGCCGCATGCTGACGGCCGGCGCCGCCAGCGCGATCATGCCAGCCACGCCGAGGATGCCCCACACCGCCGGCCGGCGCACAACCTGCCGGACCAGTCCGGCCCACAGCCGGGACGGCTTCGAAGCGGTCCGGCGCTTGCCGAGGAACGGGATCCGGCCCCGGTCGGCCCAGCTGCCGAGCATCGACAGCAACGCGGGCAGGAATGTCAGCGAGCCCGCCACGGCGGCGCCCACCACCGCGATCGAGCCCAGGCCGATTCCCGTGAACACCGAGTAGCCGGTGAGGAACAGGCCCGCGAGCGCGATCATCACGGTCACGCCGGAAACCACGATGGCCCGGCCCGAGGTCGCGGCCGCGATCCGCAGCGACTCGGCGGTGCTGTGCCCCTTGGCCCGCTCCTCCCGCTCGCGGCGGAGATAGAACAGCGAGTAGTCGATGCCGACCGCCATCCCGATGATCAGCACCACCTCAGACGTGCTCTGGCCGACGGGCAGCCACTTGCCGATGACCGAGGTCAGCGAGATCGCGCTAATCACCGCGGTGCCGGCCAGCAGCAGCGGGATACCGGCCGCGATCAGCGCGCCGAACACGACGACCAGCAGCACGAGCGTGACGGGCAGGGAGGTGAACTCGGCCTTCTGGAAGTCGTGCCCGATGAGCGAGCTGGCCACCCGGTCCTCGCTCGCGTCCCCGGCCTCGGCGATGAGCAGGCCAGGATGCCGAGCCTGGGCCGCGGACACCGCGTGCAGCGCGGGCAGCACGGCCTGGTCCTCGTTCGACCCGGTGACGTTGAAGGTGATCATTTCCGACCGGCCGTCGGCCGAGACCAGAGCGCTGCCCCGGCTCAGCGGCGACTGGATGTCGCTGGCCGTGCTGTGCGGCAGCGCGTGCAGCGCGGCCACCAGCTCGGCGGCCGCCTGCTGCATCTGCTGATTGTGCCGGAAGGCCGGCTGGCCAGCCCTGGCCTGGATCAGCACCGCCTCGGCCGGCGGCGGGCCGCTGATGTTGAGCTTGCTCAGGACCCGCTCGGCCACGCCGGACTGACCCGGGTCGTAGGACTGCACCTGGCTCGACCCGGCGTGCCCGCCGATCACGAACACGGCTGCCACCAGCACGAGCCAGCCGATGACTGCGGTCTTGCGGTGCCGGACACTCCATCCGGCGATTCGTTCCGTCACGGGCCGGCCGACCCGAGCGGCGGGCATTGCTGTCCTGGGCTCCTGGGCGTGGCGCGGACCTGCGGACGGAGCAGGCGGCCCGGTTTCGGGCAATACTGATCTGTGCGACTGGCGCATTGGGTTCTCTCCTGAATTTCGTGCGGCTTGTCGTGCAGTGGCCCTCGCCCGCGAGCTGGCACTCGCGGGCGAGGGTCTTCCTATTGGTCGGCGCGCATGAGCGGGCCGAGCGGGCCGGGCCTGGTCAGGACCTCGCGTGCCTCCTCCAGCGGGTCGGCCGGCGGCCGCAGCAGCGCCCGGGCGATCCGCCCGTGCATCCGTGCCGTGGCCACCAGGACGTAGTTGAACAGCAGGAACGCGACCGCGAAGATCGCGGCGGCGAGCAGGGCCTTAGGCAGCGTGTCGACGTACAGGCCCCACGAACCAGGCCCGGTCGGGCCGTGCGGGAAGTAGCCGATGCCGACCCCGTGCACCTGCGTGCCGCTGACGTAGCCGACCATCGAGGCGCCGCGCGGCGCCCAGTACCACAGCGGCAGCGTGACCCCGGCCAGCAGCGACGCCCACACGCTCAGCACGACAGTGTCCAGCGCGTAGAGCGGTGCCCACAGCCCGAGCAAGTAGCCCAGCTCACGCCAGGTGGCCCGGTCCCGCCAGGCCGCCTTCGCGCTGGCCCAGATCCCGGCCTGCTCGCGGCGTAGATAGCCGGCCCGGACCGGCTCGGCAAAGATCTGCCGCAGCAGCACCCGCTCAACCCCGGCACACCAGTGCACCACCCACGCGACCGCGATCATCAGCGGCAGCGCGAGCAGGGTGACCGCCAGCGCCACGGCGGTGGTCACGGCGGTCAGCGCGACGCTGAACGTGACGCAGCTCAGGATGAGGTAGCTGATCAGGTAGCCGGCCGCCCGCCACGGGCTAGCCGAGAACACCAGTCGCACCGGGTCGGTGCGCAGGCGCAGCCGGTCAGCCGGCCGGGCGCCGCCGCGCGTCTCGGGTGCCGTCCGCGCGCTCATCCGACATCTCGCATGAGCTTCTCGACGGCCTCAACCTTGAGGGTCAGGCGGGCAATCTCCGTCCGCAGCTCCTGCTGGTTCACGACTGCCTGCTCGGCCAGCTTCCGGTACTCCGCCATCGCTACCGCGTCGGCGCGGTGCGCCTGCAGCCGGAAGTAGGCCCAGACGATCACGGCGATCGAGGCACAGATGACGAACGGAATGCCCACGCTGATCAGGACGGCAGTCGGATTGACAGAGCTGGTGCTTGAGCTGGCCGCCAGTACGCCGGTCATCAGTCGCTCGCTTTCATCTCGGGGTCAAGCTGGTCGCCGGCCGCGTCAGCCGCGCGGACGGCCGCGGTAATCGCCTCGGCCGTCAGCCGTACATCGAACGGGTTCAGCTCGAAGTACTTCATCGCCTTGCCGTCGTCGGACAGCTCCAGCTGCCCGATGATCAGTCCCGCCTTCTCCAGCCGGTCCAGGTGCATGTACAGCAGCGGCCGGGAGATCCCCAGCCTGCGCGCCAGCTCGCTCACATGCACCCGGCCGCCCGACAGCTCGGCCACGATCCGCAAACGCAGCGGATTGGCCACCGCCGTCAGCACGGACATCAGCTCCGCCTCAGTAGTCAGGGTCGGCTCCACAGCTCGGTGTTTCACCTGTCAGCTAGAACTTACATATGACTCCTGCGGCTGTCAATTGGAATTTCCGGGGGTGGCCCGCGGCGTCCATCCTCGTCACCGGCGCGTGGCCGCCGCATCAGGGACGGCCCTGGCTCGACCCTGATATCCCGCGGCAGCGGCTGCTATCGTCCCCGGATGGGCGAACTCCTGCTGATCAGGCACGGGGAGACAGAGTGGAGCCGGTCCGGGCAGCACACCGGCCGCACCGACATACCGCTCACCGCCGCCGGCGTGGCCGCCGCCTCGGTGCTGGCGCCAGCGGTCGCCAGCCGGCCGGTAGTCGCTGCGTTCACGAGTCCGTTGAGCCGGGCCCGCCGGACCGCCGAGCTGGTCGGCCTCACCGGCGCGCTTGAAGATCCTGACCTGCAGGAATGGGACTACGGCGGGTATGAGGGGCTGACCACCGACCAGATCAGGCAAACCCGGCCTGGCTGGTTCCTGTGGCGCGACGGCGTCCCGGCCGGCGACGCCGCGCATCCGGGCGAGACCGCCGGGCAGGTCGGCGCCCGCGCGGACGCGGTTTTGCGCCGGACCGGGCCGCTGCTCGCGGGCGGTGACGTGGCGCTAGTGGCGCACGGCCATCTGCTGCGGGTGCTGACGGCTCGCTGGCTCCGGCTCGAACCCGAGGCCGGCCAGTACTTCCGGCTTGACACCGGCACCCTGAGCACGCTCGGCATCGAGCACGGGCTGCCGGTCATCACCTCCTGGAACGTCCCCCACGCCAGCTTCGAATAGCGCCGCCTGATAGCACTGCCGAATTGCACGGGCCCCTAGGAGGCTCCTGATTAAAGCTGTTTGCGGGCCGCCGCTAGCCTTTTGAGCTGCTGGCAGGTCCGGGGCCATGCTGCCCCGGGGGCGTCGCCGGACCCTGGTGCGGCGCCGGCTGGGGCTGTGTGGCCGTTGCCGACGGCATGGGTATGTGCTGGTGGCCGGGAATCTGCGCGGTGTTCAGGTGGCGGCCAGGGCCCAGGCGCCGGCGTTCCGGGTCAGGCCGCGGCCGACTAGGTTTCGCAAGTTGACCGCGGCGGTGCGGCGCTTGAGCCAGGCGTTGTTCGGGGTCGTGCCGCGGTAGCGGAGCTTGA
Source organism: uncultured Actinomycetota bacterium (assembly GCA_963726425.1). Classification (GTDB taxonomy): domain Bacteria; phylum Actinomycetota; class Actinomycetes; order Streptosporangiales; family Streptosporangiaceae; genus JAJYUU01. Next base: position 33,690 of record CAVSCN010000035.1, read on the forward strand.
TCCTGCGGCCGCGGCTGGTGGCGATCTGGGCGATCGCGCGTTCCACGTTCGGGCGGTGCTGCTTGTAGTCCTCGCGCAGGGCGGGGTCGGCGGCCCATTGCGCGCGGGCGTCTCGCAGCATCTGGTCGAGAGGGTGCAGGCGGAGGATCCGGCCTTTGGCCGCGCTGGTGCACCGGGTGCGCAGCGGGCAGGTGCGGCAGGCAGCGCCGAATATCACCGCGCCGCCCGGGGTGACCGGGCGGGTGACCCCGGCGGGGCAGGTCGCCTGCCGGGTGCCGTAGTCGATGCTGAAGTCATCTGCGGTGAACCCGCCGTCCACGGCCGGGTGCAGCGGCTTCGGCTTGATGACCGCCTGATGGCCGGCGTCACGGATCGCCTCGCGCAGCTCGCCGGTGCCGTAGGCCGAGTCCCCGTACCATCGCAGCCCGGCGCCCGCCTCGCCGTCACCGGCGGGTTCGGCGGCCAGGAACCGCGCGGCGGCGTCCGGCTCGCCGTTGCCGTCCCCGGCTGCGCGGGTCAGCCGCTCACCGGTGATGATCCCGGTCTCCGGGTCTGATGCGAGGTGCGCCCGGTAGCCGTCGCGGCGCTGGCTGCGGGACTTGCGGGCGTGCCGCGCCTCGGGGTCGACGGTGGACACCACCCGGTCCTCAGCGACTTTCTGCGCGATCTGCCAGCGCCCGTCGGTGCCGTCGCTGCCCTCGGCTGGCTCGACGTCCTGCCCGGCGACCAGGGCCAGCAGCGCCAGCGCTTCAGCGGCCGCGCCCTCCAGCTCCAGCCCGTCCAGCGACGGCAGCAGCGCGAGCGCGTCATTGACCAGCGCCGATACCAGCGCGTCCTTGGCCTGCGGGTCGTCCCAGTCGATGACCGGCCTGCCAGGCTGGCGGTAGTCATGGCCGGCGCACACGACCGGGATCAGCCCCGCCGCGCCGGGCACCAGCCGGCCGGCCTTGCGGATCGCCGCGATCAGCTGGGTGATGGTGTCCTGGGTGGCGACCGCGTCGTCAAGGATGGTGCCGTCCACCACGCGGCGGCGCAGGCCGGCCAGGATCCCGGTCGCCTCGATCACTGCCCGGACCGCGTCGCTGACCCGGTCCGGCCGGGCCGAGGCTGCCAGCCGCCTGCGCCAGTACACCAGCGTCGACGGGTCGAACCCCGCGTGGTCGACGGCGAACCCGCAGGCCACCTTCCACCGCAGATCACAGCGCGCCGCCTCCGCGGTCTCGGCGTCGGAGTAGTCACACAGAGCCTGCAGCGTCAGCACGGTGGCCATCACGCTGGCCGGAATCGACGGCCTGCCCCGGCCGGAAGGGAACAGGTCGGCGAAGTCACCGTCCGGGAACAGCTCGCCGCGATGCGCGGCCAGGAACGCGAACATGCTGCCCGCCGGCACCAAGTGGCCCGCTAACGCAGCCGCGTCCAGCAGCTCCCGGTCCATCCGCTCTTTACCCTGCATAAGAAGATCATCCCGGAGAACCGAACAGACAGCCGGCAAACACACCGTTCAGCCCGATTGATTATTCAGGGCGCTCCTAGGCGGCGCGCATGAGCCGGCGCGCCTCGGCCGCGCCCGGCGCCATCACGGGGAGCCTGGTCGTCGCCTCGTGGGCCGCGCGCAGCGCGGCCGTGACGGCCGCGTCGGTGAGCGGCGGGCTGGGGATCCCGTACAGCCGCCGGGCCCAGTCCGGCAGGCTGGCCACGGCCAGCGCGTTCAGCGGCGGGACGACGAGGTTCAGGGGCAGGAGCACGAGCGGCAACCGGGGGGTGAAGGACAGTCGCAGCGCGCGGTGCGCCTCCGGACAGGCCCAGAGCTGCGGCCGCATGGCCTCGACGTAGGCCACCAGCCCGGCCATGCTGGCGGGCACCGTGGCCGGGTCCAGGCCGACGAGCTCGGCGCTGCGGCGCTGCTCGGCCACGAACTGGTCCAGTTCGGTCGCGGTGACCGGCACGCCGCTGCGCCAGGCGATTACCGCCTCGGACCATATCTCTGCGCAGTGCACCCAGCGCAGCAGGTCCGGCTCGGCCAGGCAGAACTCAGCGCCGTCCGCGTCGGTGCCCCGCAGCGCGGCGTGCAGGCGCCGCAGCCGGCGCCCGGCCCGCTCCACTTCCGGCGTCGTACCGTAGGTGCGGACGCGGACGTACTCGATCGTCCGGGTGAACCGGCCCCAGGCCTGCCGGGACTGGCTGAAGGAGCTGTTCTGCCAGGTGCCCCGCATCACCCGCGGATGCAGCGCCTGCAGGTACAGGGCGCGGACGCCGGCCACCCACATCACCGGCTCGCTCATGACCCGCCAGGTCACCGAGCCGGGGCCGAACAGTCCGTAGTCGCGGTCGGCGCTGGCTGCGGGCATCGGCCGCCTCCCCTGCGCGCCGCCGGGCAGGCGGCTGGCGCTTACTCCTCCGGCCTGGTCTCGTCCTGCAGCCAGTCCAGGTAGCCAGCCGAGCCCGCCACGATGGGCGTGGCGATGATCTCCGGCTCGTCATAACTGTGCCGCTCGGCCAGCATCGCGGCGAGGTCGTCGAACCGGTCGGCCGGCAGCTTCAGCATGATCAGCCATTCCTCGGCCCGCTCGATGCCGTCCTCCCACCAGTAGGTACTGGCGAGCGGACCGGCCACCTGGGCACAGGCCGCCAGCCGGGCCTCAACCGCGGCCTGCGCCAGTTCCACCGCCTCGGCCCGCGAGTCGGTGGTGGTCTGCACCTGCAGGAATTCGTGCTCAGGCCTCGCCGAGGTCTTCGCCGCTGACCGCCGCTGCGCTGGCATGGCCCGATCGTACGCCCGCGACGCATCAGCCGCCCCGGCAGGATCGCGCCCACTGTCGGCCTGGCGCCGCGGCCGGTACTCTTTCTGGATCATCAGCCGGGCCTCGCGCCACGGATCGCCTGCGGAGTCAGATATGCCCGGCCTCAGCCTCATCGTCAATCCGGCCGCCGGGCGCGGCCGGGCCCGCGAGCTACTGCCCGCCGCCACCGCGGCCCTCACCGCTGCCGGCGCCCGGTTCGAGGTCGCCGAGTCCGCCAGTCTCGCGCACGCCGCCGAGCTCGCCGCGAACGCCGCCGCGGCGGGCAGCGTGATCGTCGCGGTCGGCGGCGACGGGATGGCCGGCGCGCTCGCCGCCGCCGCCGCCCGGCTCAGCTGCCCCTTCGGGATCATCCCGGCCGGCCGGGGCAACGACCTGGCCCGAGTGCTCGGTATCCCGGTCGGGCCGGCCGACGCCGCCCGGCTGCTCACCTCCGGCCCGACCCGGCAGATCGACCTGATCGGCGTCAGCATCGCCGGCGAGCCAGAGGCGATCGTGGCCGGCAGCGTCTACCTGGGCGTGCCCTCGGTAGCGGGCGAGATCGCCAACGGCACCCGCTGGCTGCACGGGCCGGCCGTCTACACGCTCGCCGCGCTGCGGGCGGTGGCCCGCTGGCAGCCGGCCGCGTTCAGCCTGCACGGCACCACCGGCGGGCACGACTTCGCCGGCTACGCCGTCGTGATCGCGAACTCCGCCTATTTCGGCGCCGGCATGAATGTGGCTCCCCCGGCGGTGATCGACGACGGCCAGCTGGACCTGGTGCTGATGCGGCACGGGCCGAAGCTCACGTTCCTGCGCGCGCTCACGCGGATCAAGGACGGCTCGCACGTCTCGCTCGACCTGATCACCCTGGACCGCGACAGCGACCTGACGCTGACCGTCGACCGCCCGATGCCGGTCGCGGCGGACGGCGAGACGATCCCGTTCGCGGCGCCGCTGCCGGCCGGGACGCCGATCCGGGTCCGGGTGCTGCCCGGCGCCCTCACCGTGATCGCGCCAGCGGGCCGCTGACGTCAGTACCAGCGGGGAGGTGTGCTCGGTCAGTCCCGACAGCAGCAGCAACGCTCATGTCAGCAGCGCCGTGCCGAAGATCGGGAAACCGGGCCGCGAAGCCGATCCCGGCGGTGACCGAGGACACCGCAGCTCAGCTGCTGGTGGCACCGATCAGGCCCGCACAGAGGCGTGCTCCGTGCGGGCCTGATCGACTTGCGGTGCCAGTCCCGCGGCCTGGACTCTCAGCTATCCGCGCGGGCCCGGCGATCCGTCAGCTCCTAGTAGCCGTAGCCGCCACCCCCGGTGCTACTGCTCGGGGAGCTGCCGGAAGCTGTCGCCGCGAGCTTGGCGCCCGATGGCGTCATCGCCCACCACAGGCCGCCCGACAGGTTCTTCCCGTTGCCGCTCGTCATGCCGGCCGAGCTGTCGGCCACGTACGTGTACAGCGGGTGCCCGTCGTAGGTCGCCTGCAGCTTGCCGTCCGACCCGGTGATCGTGCCGAATCCCTTCGGCAGGGTCATGCCGGCCGCCGCCGTCACCTTGCCTTGCACCGGCGGCCAGTACGTGAGGCACGAGCCGGTGCAGTTCGACTTGCTCGGCGTGTCGATGGCGAACCAGTACAGGGTCCGGCCCTGCGAGTTGACCAGCACCGTGCCGATGCCCGTATGACGGGTGGAAACGGTGCTGCTCGACCCGGTCGTGGCAGGGGCCGAAGTATTCGCCTGCGGCGTGGTACTCGTCCCGGCGGCGGCGCCATTACTGCTGCTCGGCGTCGAGCTGCCGCAGGCCGTGATGACCGCGGCCGCGCCGACCAGCACCGGCGCCGCCCACCAGCGATTACGCATTGTCACATCTCCGATCGTGTTCCTAGGTCCTTCCTAATCCCTGACTACGTAGCGCAGCGACGCCGCGTTCAATCCGATTTGGCTGCCATCCGCTGGCACAGCCACGAAAGGGACATCGGGTACCGGTAGTCGATCGCGGCGTGAGTAGCATCAAACAGCTCGAACCGGATCACCTCGTCGGTCACGCCGATCCGGCCTAGTTCGGCCCTGAACGCCTCCGCGCCCAGGTCCAGGAAGAAGTCGTCCCTGGTCCCGGCGTCGATCCAGATGGAGTGCACGGAGCGCAAGGCGTCCGCATAGCGCCCGGCCATCCGGACCGGATCCCAGTCCAGCCAGCGCTGCCAGACCGTCTCGTCGACCACGCCGGTCTTCGGATCGAACGGCAGGTCCACGGTGCCGTCATCGCGGGCCGAGAACGCCGCCGCAACGCCGACAAAGCCGACCAGGAGCATGTCCTCCGGCTTTGTGAACGAAACCCGGGAGTTGAAGTCGTCCCACCAGCGCCAGATGTCCCCGTCGTAGTCCCGCAGCGCGCGCACGACCGAGCCGAATTCACGCAGGTAGCAGTGCTCGTACAGAGTGTCGCCGGCGTGCGTCGCCAGCGCGCCGAACAGGTCGGGCCGCAGCATCGGGGTGATCATCGAGCCGAATCCCCCGCTCGACTTGCCCATGATCGCGCGCTGGTTCCGGTGCGGGATCGTGCGGTATCTGGCGTCTACCCAGGGCACGACCTCGTCGCACAGGTAGGAGTGATACGGCCCGGTACCGGGCGAGTCGACGAACTGGCTGCCGCCGTAGGCAGTCCAGGCGTCCACGTAGACCACGATCGCCGGCGGCGCCTCGCCGGATGCGAACACGGCGTCGGCGGTCTCCGGGAACGGCTGCCGGAACGCGGCGCGGTTCCGCCACGCGGTGACCTGCCCGGTATAGCCCTGAATCACGTAGACCGACGGGTACCGGCGCGCTGGCGCCTCCTCGTAGCCAGGCGGCACGTACACCAGCACCGGCCGCTCGTGCGGGTCGCCGAGCGGGTTGCCCCGCAGCAGCTCGCTGTCGATGACGTCGTCGTTCAGCGTGCCGGCGAGCCCGGCCGACCAGGGCAGCATGATGTTCCTCCAGCAAGATCGACTTATCGTGGCGTTCTACCGTACGGACAGTACGGTAGAACTCCACGATGACGTGATCTTGACGCCGGCCGGGCGGGCGGCCCGGTGCGTCAGGACCGGTCCGGGTTCGCCACCCTGGCCAGGAACAGCGGCTCGCCGGTCCGCGTGTCCATGATCAGCATCAGGTACGGCCGGTCGAACCGCACCGTCGGACCGCCAAAGCCGGCCGTCGGCACGATGGTGACCCCGGTCGCGGCGCTGCCGACCGTGCCGGCCTCGTCGACCCGCAGCGTGGCGGCGTGCACCACGACGCCGATCGCGGCGGCCTGCGGGCTGATCGCGGAGAAGTCGGCCTCTGGCCCGAAGGCAGCGCCCATGCCAAGGTGCGTCAGGATCGCGTTCAGCTGCAACTGGGAGTCGAGGTCGACCTTCGGCAGCTCGACGGCCGCCCTGGTGGGCGTCTGCGCCTGCAGCCCGGTCTGGAGCGCGGCCACGCCGGCCGGCGTGAGCGCCGGGCACCTGGCGGCCAGCCTGGCCGGCGGCAGCAGCGCCAGCATCGCCAGCCGGCCGCCGCGGTAGGGCAGCTGGACCCCGGTCCAGCCGTCCGCCACCGCCGACGCGTACCCGGCGCCGAACATGTACCGCGCGCTTACCCGCTGACCAGCCACCGGGGCGAACGGCCCGGTGCTGTCGTTGTAGCGCAGAAACGGGCTGGCCCACCGCGCGTTCAGGTACAGCGCGTCGGTCAGGACGAAGATCGCGTCCGCCAGGTCGTCTGCCGTGAGCAGGTGCGGGATGTGGCCGTGCGTCAGGCCGGCGATGTCGGCGTCGATCTGAGCCGCTGCCTTCGCGGGGGCGTGCAGCAGCGGCGCCCGCGCGAGGCCGGCCCCGTAGCCGGTGGCGATCGCGTCCGTATAGCTGCGCGCCGGGGGCAGGCTCGGGTCGGCCCACAGCTGGTCGGCGCCTGCGACCGTGACGCCGGGTCCGTCCAGGTGGCGCAGCGCGCGATCCCGCGCCTGCAGCCCGGCCAGCAGGCCGGCTGCGGTCGCCGCCGGCAGGTGCAGGACGACCGCCATCGCCCTGGCGGTAGCGCCGCGGGCACCCAGGTACGCCATTCCGAGTCCGCTGGCCAGGCTCGACGGCGACAGCACGAGGTTGGCCGCTGGATTCTGCGCGCACATTGCACTGAGCACGCTGAGTCCGAACGCGAGATCGGCGGCGGCGTACGGAGCCGGACTGACCACCGGCTCCGTCTTGGCGACGCCGCGCACGACGGGCGCGGCCGAGCCCCGCGCGGACGGTGCGGGGGCGGAACCGGCGGCGCACCCGGCGCACAGCGCGGCCGCCGCGACGGCCGCGGCGACGGGGCCAGATCGTTTCATGTCAGTTGGACGTCACCGTCGTCATCCTGGTTTCACCCGGCATCAACCAAACCGGCAGTACAGATCGGGGCCGGCTGACATACCGTCGACTTATGAGCGCCGCACCAGCGGGCCCTGAGCCCGACTCGCCTGCCGCGGGCGCGGCCGCCGGCGGCGCCGACCTGGCGGAGCAGCGCCTCGTCCGGGCCATCCGCGAGCTGCGGCCGCCCGCGGGCGGCCCCGGCGGCAACCGCGAGCGCGGGCCCGCGCATCTGGGCCAGCCGGTCCGGCCCGGCAGCGGCCTCACCGTCGCCCGCTGCCTCAACCTGTTCGACTCCCAGCTCGCCAGCAGGCACCTCGATGCGGCGGCCCGCTGGCTGCGGGCCCGCGGCGCGGGCTACTACACGATCGGCTCGTCCGGGCACGAGGGCAACGCGGGCGTCGCCGCCGCCGTCCGGCTGACCGACCCGGCGCTGCTGCACTATCGTTCCGGCGCCTTCTACCTGGTCCGGGCCGGCCAGGCGAGTCCGCCGCGCAACGGCATGGCCGACATCCTGCTCGGCCTCGTCGCGGCCGCAGCCGAGCCGATCGCGGGCGGCAGGCACAAGGTGTTCGGGCACCCGGAGCTGAATGTCATCCCGCAGACCTCGACGATCGCCTCGCACCTGCCGCGGGCCACCGGGCTGGCGTTCGCGATCGGCCGGGCGGCCAAGCTCGGCGTGCCCACGTTCTGGCCCGAGGACAGCCATCGTCGTCTGCAGCTTCGGCGACGCGTCGGTGAACCACTCCACCGCGGCCGGCGCGCTCAACGCGGCCGGGTACACGGCCTTCCAGGGCCTGCCGGTGCCGCTGCTGTTCGTCTGCGAGGACAACGGGCTGGGCATCAGCGTCAAGTCCCCGGCCGGCTGGACCGAGGAAACCGCGTCGAGCCGGCCGAAGATCCGGTATTTCGCCGCCGACGGGTGCGACCTCGCCGATGCCTACGACGCCGCCCAGGCGGCGGCGAACTACGTGCGCGAGCGCCGGGCCCCGGCCGTACTGCACCTGCGCACCGTCCGGCTGGGCGGGCACGCAGGCACCGACGTGGAGTCGGCGTACCGCAGCCCGGCCGAGATCGCCGCCGATGCCGACCGCGACCCGCTGCTGGGCACCGCGCGGCTGCTGGTCGAGTCCGGTGCGATGGGAGCCGCCGACGTCCTCGACCGGTATGAGGCGATCAAGGCGCGGGTGCTGACGCTAGCCGGGGACCTGGCCGGCGCGCCGCGGCTGTCGGTGGCGACCGACATCATGGCGCCGATCGCGCCGCGGCGGCCCAGCACGGTGGCCGCCAACGTCGCCGCCCGGGCCCGGCAGGCCGACGACTGGCCGCGGCACCAGACCTTCGGCGCACAGCTGCCCGAGGTCGAAGGGCCGCTGACGCTCGCCCAGGCCATCAACCGCACGCTCGCGGACGAGCTCACCGTGCGGCCGGGCATGATCGTGTTCGGCGAGGACGTCGGCCGCAAGGGCGGCGTCTACGGCGTCACCCGCGGCCTGCAGCGCGCGTTCGGGCCCAGCCGGGTGTTCGACTCGCTGCTCGATGAGCAGACGATCCTGGGCGTCGCGCTCGGCGCCGGGCTGGCCGGCCTGCTGCCGGTGCCCGAGATTCAGTACCTGGCCTACGTGCACAACGCCGCCGATCAGCTGCGCGGCGAGGCGGCGACGCTCTCGTTCTTCTCCCGCGCTCAGTACCGCAATCCCATGGTGGTGCGCATCGCGGGCCTCGCCTACCAGCAGGGCTTCGGCGGCCACTTCCACAACGACAACTCGATCGGCGCGCTGCGCGACATTCCCGGGCTCGTCATCGCGTGCCCGGCCCGGCCCGATGACGCGGCGGCGATGCTGCGCACGTGCCTGACCGCCGCCGATATCGACGGCAGCGTGTGCGCCTTCATCGAGCCCATCGCGCTGTATCACGAGCGGGACATGTACGAGCCAGGTGACGGCGAGTGGCTGGCCGGGTACGAGCCGCCGGACCAGTGGGCGCGCACGCACGTGCCGATCGGCCGGGCCCGGACCTATGGCGACGGCAGCGACCTGACGATCGTCACATTCGGGAACGGGCTGCGGATGAGCCTGCGCGCGGCCCGCACGCTCGCCGCCGAGGGCGTCAGCTGCCGAGTCCTCGACCTGCGCTGGCTGGCCCCGCTGCCGTTCGAGGACCTGCTCCGGGCGGCCGGCGCCACCGGGCGCGTGTTGGTGGCCGACGAGACCAGGCGCACCGGCGGAGTGTCGGAGGGCGTCATCACCACGCTGATCGACGCCGGCTTCACCGGCCGGATCGCCCGCGTCGCCAGCGAAGACAGCTTCATCCCGCTGGGTGACGCCGCCGCGGCCGTGCTGCTGTCCGAGCACGAGGTGGCGCAGGCCGCCCGCGACCTGCTGCGGTAACCGCGGACGGGCCTCAGCCCGCCAGCGCGAATACCGGCACTGCTTCGAGCTCGCCTTCGGCGGCGCCGTCTGGGCGCGCGAACGCGAGCCGCAGCCGGGTGCCGACGGTCAGGGCGGCCGGGTCGGCGCCGGTCAGCTGGGACCACCACCACGGCCCCTCGTCCAGCTCGGCGATGACCAGCACGGTCGACGTCTCGCCCGATCGGGTGACCGCCCAGCTCACCAGGCTCGCGCCGCCGCCGGCCGCGGCCCACTCCAGATCGGTGCGCCCGCAGGTGCTGCACTGAGCCGCCTGCGGCTCGCTCCAGTGCCCGGCCGGGCACCGGCGCAGCAGTAGCTGGCCGGCCGCCGTGCCGTCGAAGAACGCCCCGGTCTGCTCGTCCCGATTCACCGCCCCGACGCTCATGCCGCCGCCCCCGATCCGAGTACCAGTGTCGCGTGATGGTCGAGAACTCCCCCGTTCCCCGAGACGAGGACGATGTCGTGGACGTCAGCCTGCCGCTCGCCGCCCTGGCCACGAGCCTGGATAACGGCCTCGGACAGCGGCGTCATGCCCCACATGTAGTAGCCCGACAGCTGCCCGCCGCCGGTGTTGAGCGCGAGCTTGCCGCCAGGCCCGAGCACGCCGCTGGCGACAAACGGGCCGCCTTCGCCCTTGCCGCAGAAGCCGTAGTCCTCCAGCGTCAGCACGACCGTGAAGGTGTAGCAGTCATACAACTGCGCGACATCGACGTCGGAGATCCGCAGTCCGGCCATCGACAGCGCGGCCGGTCCCGCCTGCGCCGCGCCCGACACCAGGCCGAAGTCGGGGTCCCGCCGCAGGTACCGGCCAGGGTGCGACTGGGCCCAGCCGAGCACGTGCACCGGCGGCTGCGCCAGGTGCGCGGCCCGCTCGGCCGTCGTGACGAGCACGGCGACGCCGCCGTTAGAGACCAGGCAGCAGTCGAGCAAGTGGAACGGCTCGACGATCCAGCGCGACGCCTGGTGATCGGCGAGCGTGATCGGCTCCCGCAGCTGCGCGGCCGGGTTCATGCCCGCCCAGGCGCGCTGCGCGACCGCGACGTGGCCGAATTGCTCGCTCGTGGTGCCGTACCGCTCCATGTGCCGCCGGGCGGCCAGCGCGTACATCGGGTTCGCGCCGACTACCCCGCTGGCGCCGAGCAGGCCCCACCAGCCCGAGCCCGCGTGCCGGGTTCCGTAGATCGAGCTGGACCGCCGGGCCGGCTGCAGCGGGCTGTCGGCGAAGACGCACGCGACGACGCTGGCCATACCGGACTGCACCGCGAGCGACGCGTACTGCACCATCGAGCCGGCCGTCGAGCCGTAGGCCTGCATGTGGCTGAGCAACCGCAGGTCGGTCAGGCCCAGGTCGCGCTGCAGGTCGATGGAGATGCCGCGAGTCACCCCGGACGAGGTGAGCAGCCCGTCCACGTCGGCGAGCGTCAGCCCGGCGTCGGCGACCGCATGCCGCACCGCCGTCGCGGCGAATTGCTCGGAGCTGCGCCCGTAGACCTTGCCGAACTCGGTCAGGCCGAGTCCGGCGATCACGGGCCGGCGGCCGGGGCGAACCGCGCGCGGCCCGGTATCAGGATCGGCGGGCAGCTCGGGCGAATCGGTCACGTGCGCATCATGCCATCCCGCTGACGGCTAAAACCAGCCGTGATGCAATCTCACGGCGGACCCTGGCGGACCGGTTCAGTCTGGCGGCGGGTACCGGGTTTTCCGGGCATGGTTACCCCTCAGCAACCCTGTTTTCGCAGGTAGACATGCATGCCGGAAAGGGCTGAGACACCCGTGATCCGACGTTACCGGCCATCCGCCACCTCCCTCGCGTTATTCGCAGCCTGCCTCGCGCTGTGCGCCCTCGCGACTGTCGCGGCGACCGGAACGGCAACGGGAGCGGCGGCCGGCGAGGCCGCCACCGCAGCCAGCGGACCGCCGGCATCCGCCCGGCCCGTCACCGGTCTGGTCGTGCACATGACCTCCGCCGCCCAAGCCTCCGCCGCCACCCGGTGCGCGCACTGGGCCACGGCGGCCGGCTTCGCCAACGACGGCTATCTGTCCGGCAGCCTGGTGACCGCGGTGGCCGTCTCGCTGGCCGAGTCCGGCTGCACGCCGCGCGCCTGCTTCGATGACACCCGCCGCCGGGCCTGCACCGAAAAGGCGATGCGCCGCAAGGACTCCGTCGACCGCGGCGCCTGGCAGCTGAACAGCAAGGCGTGGGGGTCGATCTCCAACCAGTGCGCGTTCTCCGGGCCCTGCGCCGCCCGCGCGGCCTACCTCACGATCTCCTCCGACGGCACGTTCTTCGCCCGCTGGACGCAGTACGCCACCGACGCGTACGCGCACTATCTGTGGCCGCCCAGCGGGCCGTCAGCGCGCTGCGCTCCGGCACGGTCGCCAGCGCGCTGGCCGGGTCGTGCCTGGGCTACCCGCGAGACCGGCGCGGCACCGCCGCCCGGCTGGCGAACTGCAGCGAGCGCGGCGGCCAGACCTGGCACGTCGTCGGGCCGGCGCTGCACACGCAGCGCGGACTGTGCCTGTCCGCCACCGCGACCCGGCGCTCCGCCGTGGTCAAGCTGGCCCGCTGCAACCGCCGTAGCAAGCTGCAGCAGTGGCGGCCGACGCGGCTGCACCAGCTGTACAACCCGGGCGCGCACCGGTGCCTGGATGACCCGAGCGGCGGCGACAAGCCGGGCCTGATCCTGACCGCCGACGCCTGCCGGGCGACCCGGCCGCAAACCTGGTTCAAGCCCTGACGTGTTGACCGGCGACCGCCGGGCTAAAGTCTGCAGATATGAGCGAGCATTCAACTGTCCATGGCGGTCCGTCGCTCCCCCAGCATCGCCAGCTGGTCACGGAGATTCCCGGCCCGAAGTCGCGTGAGCTGCTGGAACGCCGGCAGCGAAGCGTCGCCAGGGGCCTGTCGCACGTGCTGCCGATCTTCGTCGAAAGGGCCGGCGGCGGGGTCATCGTGGACGTCGACGGGAACTCGCTCATCGACTTCAGCTCCGGCATCGCGGTGACCACGGTCGGCAACAGCGCCGACCTGGTCGTGGACCGGGTGACCGAGCAGGTCAGCCAGTTCACCCACACCTGCTTCATGGTGGCGCCCTACAGCGGCTACGTAGAGGTCTGCGAGCAGCTCAACAAGCTGACGCCGGGCGACCACGAGAAGCGGTCCGCGCTGTTCAACTCCGGCGCCGAGGCGGTCGAGAACGCCGTCAAGATCGCCCGGCACGCGACCGGCCGGGACGCGGTCGTGGTGTTCGACCACGCCTATCACGGCCGCACGAACCTCACCATGGCGATGACCGCCAAGAACATGCCCTACAAGGAAGGCTTCGGGCCGTTCGCGGGCGAGGTCTACCGGGTGCCGATGGCCTACCCGTTCCGCTGGCCCGGCGGTCCGGCCAAGTGCGCGGCCGAAGCGCTGGACGTGGTGACGAACCTCATCCACGCCCAGGTCGGCGAAGAGAACGCAGCGGCCGTCGTGATCGAGCCCATCCAAGGCGAGGGCGGCTTCATCGTGCCGCCGGACGGCTTCCTTCCCGGGCTGGCCGAGTTCTGCCGGGCCAACGGGATCGTCTTCATCGCCGACGAGATCCAGTCTGGCTTGTGCCGCACCGGCGACTGGTTCGCGTGCGACCACGAGCACGTCGTGCCGGACCTGGTGGCGACCGCGAAGGGCATCGCGGGCGGGCTGCCGCTCGCGGGCGTGACCGGCCGGGCCGAGATGATGGACGCCGTGCACCCCGGCGGCCTCGGCGGCACCTACGGTGGCAACCCGGTCGCCTGCGCCGCGGCCCTCGGCGCGATCGACACGATGGTCAAGGAAGACCTGCCGGCCAGGGCCAGGGTCATCGAGAGCGTCATGCTGCCCCGGCTGCAGAGCCTGGCGCAGCGCTACCCGGTCATCGGCGACGTGCGCGGGCGCGGCGCGATGCTGGCCATCGAGCTGGTTAAGCCGGGCACGCTGGAGCCGGACGCCTCGGCGGCCGCGCACGTCGCCAGGCATTGCCACACCAACGGCATGATCACGCTGACGTGCGGCACGTACGGGAACGTGCTGCGATTCCTGCCGCCGCTGGTCATCGGCCAGGCGCTGCTGGAGGAGGGCATCTCGCTGCTGGAGGATGCGTTCAGCACACTCTGACCAGCGCGACCGCGGCGCCGGGACGGGAACGGGCTAGCGCGCGCCGCGGGCTCAGGAGTGCACGATGTCGCTGTGGTGGCAGAAGTGCACCCGGTCCGGCCCGGTCGCCTTGATCCGGCTGACGGACTCGCGCCACGCGGCCACGTCGGCGGCCTGTCCCGCGGGCAAGTCATCGGCGGCCGGGTCGAGGTACTGCCGCGGCTGGTAGGCCGCGTCCCCGATCAGCACGTCGGACAGCCCGTCGGCCGAGCGCACCAGCACGGACTGATGGCCCGAGGTGTGGCCGGGCGTGCTGATGACCGACAGTCCCGGCAGGATCTCGGTGTCGCCGTCGAGCAGCTCGAATCGCGCGTTCATGAAGTCGAACCAGTCTGCGAGCTGCGGGGACTCGCGCCGGGCCCGGTCCAGCTCGGTGCGCTGCACATGGAAAGCGGCGTGCTTGAACACGGCGTTCTGCCCGCAGTGATCGAAGTGCAGGTGCGTGTTGATCACCATGCCGATGTCGCCGGGGGTCAGGCCGTGGTCATCGAGCGCGTCGGCGACCGAGCGGTTGACCACCCGCCAGTCGTCGAGCCAGTCCTGCGGCCCGCCGACGCCGGTGTCCACCAGCGCGGCCCCGCCGGGGAAGGTCACCAGGAACCCGTGCACCGGCCAGCGCGTGCCGTCGATCCCGCGCAGCGTTGCCAGCTCCAGCCGGGTCACCTGCAGCGACATTGGCTCACCACTTCCGGGAATCGGGCCGGGGCCGGCGATTGCCGCCCAGCCAGCACATCGTAGCGAGACAATCCCGGCGGCAGCGGCGAAGGCGGCCGGGATGCGCTCAGGCCGGGCAGCCGGCGGATGCGTTTCCCTGCTCGGGGAATACCAGCAGCGTCTGCGCGGTGTCGTAGGCGACCGGCTTCTTGCCGGGCTCGGTCACGACGAACACAGTCAGGCCGAGCAGCTCCCCCTGCTCGTGCGGCTGCGGCATCCGAACCGCCACCCTGCTGCCCGGTGCCACCAGCACGCGGCGGATCTCGGGAGTGCGAGTCACGAAGTGACCGATTCCCCGGCGCGCCTCGGCGAGGCCGATCTCTCGCAAGAGCTGCATCGCCCTGCGCACGGTGTCCCTGCTTACTCTGTACCGCTCGGTCAGCTCGGGCTCGGACGGAAGGGGAGATCCCGGCGGGAGCTGGCGGACGATGATCATGCCGCGCAGATAGATCGCGAGCTGCAGGTACGCGGGCAGCATGCTGCGCGGGTTGATGACGGAGACTTCGATGACGTCGCTGACGCCGTCAATCGCCCGCTGATCAGCTGCGGTGAAGTGACGTTCGCCACTTTTCGCCATCTTTGCCTTCCGGAGAGGTGCAAGCCTGCGATACGTTGCCGCCGTCCGGCTTGTATGGCCAACCCAACAAGCCTACAAGTGCCAGCCGGCCGGGCTAGGGCGACCAGCTAGCTGCCCAAGGGGGCGTCATGATCATGCCACGGGACCGGCATGCGAGCGCTAGCGCTCGCGCCGCCCAGCCGAGCCCAGCCCGGCCCGCACCCGGTCGTCGCGCCCCGGGCGGACCCGAACTCCCCCTGGCCCGGACACCTTGAGGGGGGCGGGCCAGGGGGTTCCACTTTGCCGCCAGGTCGGGCACTGGCGACAGGGCCGGCTCATCGTAGCGGGGTAATTCCGGCGGACCGCGGCGAAGGCGGCCAAGATCGGCGCCGCCGGTGACGCCCCACTGGCGGGTCAGCGCGAAGAGCACGAGCAGCGCCGCGCACGTCAGCAGGACCACCGGCGCGAGGGTGTGCACGACGAACTTGTCGGTCCCCTGGAGCAGGTGCCCGGGCGCCTTACCCGGGTTGCCCGGCATGTTGGCCAGGGTCGCGACCGCGAGCCGGGTCACCACCAGCCAGTCCAGCGCCGACGCCGGGTAGAGCACGAGCAGGCAGATGGCCATCGCGTCGTACCACGGCAGCTGGTAGGGCCAGATCACGAGCCAGCCGACGCTCAGCGCGAGTGCCGGGCGCAGCGCGGGCCGCAGCGGCTCGGCGGCGGGCAGCCGCCACAGCAGCAGCAACACGAGCGCGGCGAGTGCCGCGACCGCGACCTCGCCCAGGTACGGCCGGTAGGCGCTGAGATCGAGCAGCCGGTAGAAGCTGTCCACCGTCGACTTGTTGCGCCGGGCGAACAGGGCCGTCACCGCTGACCGGCCGAACCAGGCGTAGCTGGGGGCGAGCACCAGCAGGCCGCCGGCCGCCGCCGCCAGGAACGCCGCCGGGCGACGGCGCAGCGCCCAGGCCAGGCCCACCCCGAACGCCAGGTAGTTGATCTTGATGTCGGCGGCGAGGCCGACCAGGCCGCCCGCCAGCAAGGCCCGGCCCAGCTCAGCCCGGTTCAGGCTCCAGCCGAGCCGACGGGCGGCCGGCTGCGGCCCGAGCGCGAGCAGGCCGAGCAGGCCCGCGGCCGCCGCCAGCACGTCCAGGTGCCCGGCCGCGACCAGGCCCCAGATCAGCAGCGGGTTCAGGGTCCAGAGCAGGTGGGCCCGGAGCCTGCGGGCCGGGTGCGACCGGAGCATCCGGTCGGCCACGAACGCCACCGCGCCGAAGCCGATGGCATTCCATAGCTTCAGCCAGAAGACGACCCGGGCCGGCGAGTCGCCACCGAGCCGGGCAGCCAGGTACTGCTCGCCCGTGGCCGCCGGGCCGTACAGGCTCACCTGATATTGCCAGCGCCAGGGCACGGACAGGCCGAAGCCGGGGTCGGACACCCGCAGCAGGTGCGGCGTGACGACGTACGGATTGTGCCCGAGCAGCAGCAGCCGCCCGTAGGAGGCGTAGTCGAAGATGTCGGTCGACCCGGCCGGCGGCAGCATCGCCAGCACCGCGACCACCACTCCCGCCGCGATCAGCATGGCCCGCAGCGGCAGCCGGGCACCGTGCCGGGCCGCCAGCAGCCCGCTGATCACCCCGGCCGTGCCCAGCACGGCGGCGACCCACAGCCCGGCCACGACCAGCCGCCGGGACACGTGCAGGCCGGTCGCCGCGAACGGGAACCCGCCGGCGGGCAGCCGCAGCGGCGGATACATCCAGTCCTGCCGGACCAGGTCCGCGCCCACCATGATCACCAGCGCGGTGCCAATGCACGCCAGGGCGAGCCAGCCCAGGGCGCTGGCGGGGACGGCATGTTTCCGCTGCGGTGCGGCGGCGCGGGCCAGTTCGGCGGGTCGGCGCACGCCAGTGCTGGACTCGGTGTCGGCCATTGTCCCTTCAGCTGCTGCGGCGCCCCCGTGCCCGGCGCTGGCGGGTACTTATGCCTCCGCGTGCCCACGCCCCATCCGCGCCCGATGCCCCATCCGCGCGCCGATGACCAAACTGCCTGGAACTCAGGCCACTGCTCATTCAGCCTGAAAGCCGCTATACCCGGCGGCCGGCGCCGCCACGCGGACCAGTGAGAATGTCCGCTGAGCGCGTATTGATCACCCGCGCGGAGGTGAGGCCGGCCCGCTCGGCGCGCTCGCAGCCGTTGTCGAGCCAGTCCAGCTGGCCGGGCGCGTGCGCGTCGGTATCGATGGCGAACACGCAGCCCGCCGCCACCGCGAGCGCCAGCAGGTCGTCGGGCGGGTCCTGGCGCTCGGGCCGGCAGTTGATCTCGACGGCCACGCCGTGCTCCCGGCAGGCGGTAAAGACCGCCTCCGGGTCGAACTCGGATTGCGGCCGGCCGCGGCCGTAGATCATCCGGCCGGTGCAGTGCCCGAGCACGTCTACGTGCGGGTTCGACACCGCCGCGACCATCCGCGGGGTCATCTCGGCGGCGGGCATCCGCAGTTTGGAGTGCACGCTGGCGACCACCACGTCGAGCTCGGCCAGCAGGTCCTCGCGCTGATCCAGGCCGCCGTCGTCCAGGATGTCCACCTCGATCCCGGACAGGATCCGGAACGGCGCTAGCTCGGCGTTCAGCCGGCCGACGAGCTCGAGCTGCGCTTCCAGCCGCTCGGCCGACAGGCCGTTCGCGACGGTCAGCCGGGGTGAGTGGTCGGTGAGGGCCAGCCACTCGTGGCCGAGCGCGATAGCCGCGTCGGCCATCTCGTGCGGCGGGCTGCCGCCGTCAGACCAGTCCGAGTGCGCGTGACAGTCACCGCGCAGGGCCGCGCGCAGCTCGGTCCGCTCCGGTACCTCCGCCTCGGCCAGCAGCCGGGTCAGATAGGCAGGCTCCTGCCCGGCGTGCGCCTGCCCGATCGCCTCGGCGGTCGCCGGGCCGATGCCGGGTAGCTGCTGCAGCGTGCCCGCCGCCAGCCGCTGGGCCAGCTCGCCCGCGGCCAGCTCCGCCACCACCTGGGCGGCCCGGCGGAACGCCCGCACCCGGTAGGTCGGCGCGCCGGCCCGCTCCAGCTGGAACGCGATCTGATGCAGTGCCCGGACCGAATCCATAGCCTGGAGGCTACTTCGGACCTGCCCGGTATCAGGGATGCGCCGTCCAGTGCCCGCGGAGCGCGGCCGCCAGTTCCCCGGCCCGCTCATCAGGAAAGAACAGCCGCGCCCCGTGGAGCTCCACCACCTCGGTGGCGCCGGGAATGGTGTCCCGCAGCCAGTACGCCCACTTGATGCCGAAGAACCGGTCGCCGGTACCCCAGACAATCAGCGTCGGGACCTGTAGCCGACGCAAGGCCGGCTCGAGCGCGAGCAGGTCGCGGGAGCGCAGCGAGGGCAGGATGCGCTGGTTCTGGCGGGCGGCCTCGGCCGTGCCGAACATCGCGTCCAGCCAGGCCCGGGATATCTCCTCGGGCAGGTTGGCGAGGTCCTCGTACCCGGTGCCGTACATGATCCGGCGGGCGCGCCGCGGGTCTCGCATCAGCCTGCGCATCGGGTAGGCGGATAGGCCCGTCTGCGCGAGCCACTTGGCCGGCAGCAGCGCCCTGGGCGGGAGGTTGCCCCGCGCCTCGCAGTTGGTGAGCGTGAGCGAGTGCAGCCGGCCGGGATCCGCCACGGTGAACGCCTGGCAGATCGCCCCGCCGGTGTCGTTGCCGACCAGGTCGATGTCGGACAGCTGCAGCGCGTCCGCGCACTGGGCCAGGAAGCCGGCCAGGCCAGGCAGCGAGAAGTCCTGGTCCGCGGCCGCTGGCGTGTCGCCATGCAGCGGCAGGTCGAACGCGACGCACCGGCGGTCACCGCGGAGCTGGTCGATGACGTTGCGCCACAGGTAGCTGCTGGTCGCCAGGCCGTGCACGAACAGCACCGGGCGGCCGGGGCCGCCGGTGTCGATGTAGCTGACCGGGCCGGACTTGATGTCCACCTGGCCGCGCTGCTCGTCCAGCCGTTCCATCGTGGTGGCCATGGCATTCTCCGTCTCTGCCGATGATCGCCGGGTACATTTGCCGGAGACCGACTACCGGTCTAACTTACACAGACCGACAGTCGGTCTGTCAATGCGGAGTCAGATGAACAAGAACGTCGAGCGGGGCCAGGCCACGCGGGCCCACCTGGTCGAGGTGGCGACGCGGCTGTTCACCGCCAACGGCTACGACGGCACCTCGATCGAGATGGTGCTAGCCGAGTCCCAGGTCAGCCGCGGCTCGCTGTACCACCACTTCCAGGGCAAGGACGCGCTGTTCTGGGCGGTCCTGGAGAGCGTCGGCAGCCGGGTCGGCGCGCAGATCGTGGCCGAGGTCGAGGCGGCGCCGGACCCGATCGCCGGGTTGCGGATCGACTGCCTCGCCTGGATCCGGCTCGCCGTTGACCCGGTCGTCCAGCAGACGGTCCTCATCGACGCGCCCGCCGTCCTCGGCTGGCAGCGATGGCGCGAGATCAACGAGCAGACCAACCTCGGCTGGTTCCGGACCGATCTCAGCTATGCGGCCGACAAGGGCCTGCTCGACCACGCGCACGTGGACGCGTTCGCGCACATCGTGCTCGCGGCGATCAACGAGATCGCCATGATGATCGCCCGCGCGCCCGACCCGGCCGCCGCGCTGCCCGCGGCCGAGAGCGCGGTCACCGAGTTTCTCAGCCGGCTGCTGGGCAGCCGGCCGTAACCGCGCCGGCGGTCAGGCCGGCTTGATGGCCCTCAGCGTCGTGAACTCTGCCCAGGTGATCGTGACCGGGCCTTTGATGCCGGCCTTCTGATACGCGGCGACGTTCGACACTGACGGCCTCCCGGCCGACGGCTGGATGTGGCTCAGCGTGCCGTCGCCGAACAGCAAGAAGACGCCCGGCCAACTCTGGCCCGCCGGAACCTGGTCCCTGGCCGGCTCTACCATGATCATCTCTACATCCTCCGCGGGCGGATTGGGCTTCGGCAGGTAGCGCGCTATCCACTTGTTCAGCTCCGCGGGCGTGCCGTGGAACACATCCGCGTCGACTCCGTTGACCACGCCCCACTGCCAGAACGTCCAGCGCGCCCAGGGGCGCGTCACCGACGCTGGCGGCGCCGTCGACGAGGGCCAGGCGAACCAGAGCGGCCAGCGGGTACAGGACGTCAGGTGCTGGCCCACGTTCTGGTTGGCGTAGACCAGCACCGGACAGTGCGGGCCGGCCAGCGCCGCGACTTCGGCGCAGAACGCGTGCGTGACGTGGTCGACGTTGCTGGCTAAGACCTCGCTGTCGCAGACCAGCATGTCGCCGGGATGAAGGCCGGCCTGCTTGACCGCGGCCACGAAGTAGCGCGCTTGCGAGACGCCGTCGACGCTGGGCAGCAGGAACCAGTACGCGCCCCGGTGCAGTTTGTGCGCCTTCATCGCGGCCCAGTTGTGCGCGAACGTCGGATCGGTGCCCATCGTCGTGCCCGACCAGTCGGAGACACGCGTGTACGCGAACGACAGGCCCCTGAGCATCTCGGCGGTCACCGGCCGCTGGAATGCGCTGTAGTCCCGGCCTGCGGCATCAGCCATAGGACTAACGTATCGCCCGAAGACGTCATGGCTAGGGCGAATGCGAGTGCTTTTGGCCGGGCCGCGGCCGCCCTAGCCGCGGTAGTAGCGGTCCGCCACCGCGAGCGCCTCGTCCAGGATGGCCAGGCCCTCTTTCGCCTCGGCCTCGCTGATCGTGCACGGCGGGACGACGTGCAGCCGGTTGTAGTTCGTGAACGGCATCAGGCCGCGCTCCTTGCAGGCCGCCACCAGCGCGGTCATCGCCTCCGAGGCGCCGCCGTAGGGGGCGAGCATCTGCCCGGGTGCGCGATCCGACACCAGGTCCAGGGCCCAGAACACCGCGGTCCCGCGCACCTCGCCGATCACCGGGTGCCGGTCGGCCAGGTCACGCAGGCCCGGACCGAGCACCTCCGCGCCGATCCGGACGGCGTTCCCGATGATGTCTTCCTCGTTCATGGCGTCGATGGTCGCGACGATGGAGGCGCACGCGAGCGGGTGACCGGAGTAGGTCAGCCCGCCGGGGAACACGCGCTCGTCGAAGGTCGCCGCGATCGGGTCGGAGATGATCACGCCGCCAGCCGGCACGTAGCCCGAGTTGGAGCCCTTGGCGAACGTGATGAGGTCAGGCACGGCGTCATGGTCCTCGAACGCGAACCAGCGCCCGGCCCGGCCGAAGCCGCACATGACCTCGTCGGCGATGTACACGATCCCGTGCCGGTCGCACAGCGCGCGCACCCCGGCCAGATAGCCGGGCGGCGGGATCAGCACGCCGGCCGTGCCGACGATGGTCTCCAGCAGCACCGCCGCGATGGTGGCCGGTCCTTCCATCTCGATCACCTGCTCGAGGTGCTGCGAGCGCGCGCTCGCGACTCCTGCTCCTCGGCGTCGAGGCCCAGAACGCGGACCGGTACAGGTACGGCCCGAAGAAGTGCACGTGCCCGGTCGCGTACTCGTTGGGCCAGCGCCGCGGGTCGCCGGTCGAGGTGATCGCCGCGCCCGTGTTGCCGTGGTAGGAGCGGTAGAAGGTGAGCACCTTGTCCCGGCCCGGTGTGCAGCCGGGCCATCCGGATCGCGTTCTCGTTCGCGTCCGCGCCGCCGTTGGTGAAGAACACCTTCTCCATCCCGGCGGGCGCGAGGGCCGCGAGCCGGGTCGCCGCCTCGCCCCGTACCGCGTTGGCGTGCTGCGGCGCGATGGTCGTCAGCCTGCGCCGCCTGGGCCGCGATGGCCGCGGTCACCTTCGGGTGCTGGTGCCCGATGTTGGTGTTCACGAGCTGACTGGAGAAGTCCAGGTACCGGTTGCCGTCGTAGTCCCAGAAGTAGGACCCTTCGGCGGCAGCGATCGGCAGCGGCCTGAGTGCCTTCTGGGCCGACCAGGAGTGGAAGACGTGCGCCCGGTCCATCGCGAGGACCTCGGCACCGCGGGCTGGGTCGGCGCTGAATTCAGTCATCGGCTTCTTCCTCAGAAGGGGCTATCTACCTGCGGAAATCCTAACATCGGCGGATCAGGGGCGGGCTTTACACATCGGCGCGCAGACCCCACCCGGCCTTACACGACGTAGCCCTGCTGCTGTCGTCATGAGTCCTTCCTCGCCGGAAAAGGTCAGCAACCTGGTCGCGCGGCAGCGCGGGGCTGCGGTGCCCGTCTTTGCCGGTCATCTCGTCGGCGGCCACGAGCGCATTGAGTACCGCTTCCTCGGTGGCCTGCACGACCGCCTCGTAGTACGGGTCGAGCGCGCCCCACGGGATGAACCGGAGCTTGTCGTACGGGTCGGGCTCGGTGGTTGAGCTAGCACTGGCCCGGGCCCGGTTCCCCGGTGTGATCGCGCCGGGATTGGCCACCGAGAACGCCAGGAACAGGTCGCCGGAGAAGTGCGATCCGGTCGTGCCGGTGCGGGCCAGCCCGAGCGTCACCCGCCGGGCCAGCGCCTTGCACTGCTGCGGCAGCAGCGGTGCGTCGGTGGCCACGATCGCGATGACCGAGCCTGCCCCTGGCGGCGCCGTGTACTGCTCGGCCATCGGGTTGTCGGCCGCCAGCCGCTCGCCGAGTGGCACCCCGGCGATCATCAGCTCGGACCGCCGGCCGAAGTTGGCCTGCAGGAACACGCCGACTGTGTAACTGATCCCGGCGTACTCCACGAGCCGGGATGAGGTCCCGGAGCCGGCCTTGAACTGGTAACAGTTCATCCCGGTGCCGCCGCCGACCGAGCCTTCCGCGACCGGCCCGCTGGCCGCGGCCTCCAGCGCGGCGATCCCGTCCTCCTCGCTCACGTGATGGCCGCTGGTGTCGTTGAGGTAGCCGTCCCAGGTCTCGGCCGCGACCGGCAGCAGCCACGACCTGGCCAGCTCAGGGTGATGCCGGGCGGTCCAGGCGACGATCGCGGCGTGCACGACGCCGACCGCGTGGGTGTTGGTGATGCCGACGGGACCGCTGAACGTGCCGGACTCCTCGATCCACGACACACCAGTCATCTCGCCGTTGCCATTCTGCGAGTAGAAGCCGGCCGCGACCGGGTCGCCGGCGCTGGCCGGACCGCGGGGGTGGATCGCGGTCACGCCGGTGCGGACACTGTCACCCGAGACCAGCGTGCGGTACCCGACCTGCACGCCGGGCACGTCGGTGATCGCGTTCGCCGCGCCGGTCCGGCCGAGCAGCGGGATGCCCAGGTCCCTGGCCCGCGGCCCGCTCATCCGGTTACTGGTTCACCGGGAAGCCGAGATTCACGCCGCCGTGGCTCGGGTCCAGCCAGCGCGATGTCACGGCCTTGCCGCGGGTGTAGAAGTGGACGCCCTCGGTCCCGTGCACGTGCGTGTCCCCGAACATCGACGCCTTCCAGCCGCCGAAGGAGTAGAACGCCATCGGTACCGGGATCGGCACGTTGACGCCGACCATGCCGACCTCGACCTCGTGGGTGAACCTGCGCGCCGCTCCGCCGTCGTTGGTGAAGATGGCCGTGCCGTTCCCGTACGGGTTGGAGTTGATGACCTCGAGCGCTTCGGCGTAGCTGCCCGCCCGCACGACCGACAGCACCGGGCCGAAGATCTCGTCGGTGTAGCAGCGCATGCCGGGCCGGACGTGATCCAGCACCGTCGGGCCGAGCCAGAAGCCGTCGGCCGCGTCCCCGGTCACCGGGTGCTGCCGGCCGTCGACCGCCAGGGTCGCGCCGTCCGAGACGCCGGAGTCCAGGTAGCTGGCGACCTTGTCCCGGTGCGCGCGGGTCACCAGAGGGCCCATCTGGGAGTCCTCGTCCGAGCCCGGGCCCACCCGCAGCCCGCCGACCCGCTCGCCGATCTTCGCCACTAGCTCATCCCCGATCGGGTCGACCGCGACGACGACCGAGATGGCCATGCACCGTTCGCCCGCCGAGCCGAAGCCCGCGTTCACCGCCGCGTCCGCGGCCAGATCCAGGTCCGCGTCGGGCAGCACCATCATGTGGTTCTTCGCGCCGCCGAGGGCCTGCACGCGCTTGCCGTGCTCGGTCGCGGTCTGGGAGACGTAACGGGCGATCGGCGTCGAGCCGACGAAGCTCACGCCCTTGACGTCGGGATGGGTGAGCAGCGCGTCGACCGCCTCCTTGCCCCCGTGCACGACGTTGAACGCGCCGTCCGGCAGTCCGGCGTCGGCCAGCAGCTGGGCCATCAGCACTGACGCCGACGGATCCTTCTCCGACGGCTTGAGCACGAACGTGTTCCCGCAGGCCAGCGCGATGGGGTACATCCACATCGGCACCATGGCCGGGAAGTTGAACGGGGTGATGCCCGCCACCACGCCGACCGGCTGTCGGATCGAGTAGGCATCCACGCCGGTTGACACGTTCTCGGAGAAGCCGCCCTTCAGCAGGTGCGGGATGCCGCAGGCGAACTCCACGACCTCCAGCCCGCGCGCCACCTCGCCCATGGCGTCGGACATCACCTTGCCGTGCTCGGCGGTAATCAGCGCCGCGACGTCGCGGGCGTGCCTGGTCATCAGCTCGCGGAACCGGAACATCACGTCGGCCCGCCGCACCAGCGACGTCTCCCGCCAGCCGGGCAGGGCGGCGGCCGCCGCGGCCACCGCGGCCCCGACCTCAGCCGCGCCGCCGAAGTCCACGGTCCCGCTCACCAGGCCGGTCGCCGGGTTGTAGATGTCGCCCCTGCTAGCTGAGTCGAGCGTCCACGGCTTGCCGTTGATCCAGTGCGTGCAGTGCTTGTCCATGACCTCAGCCTTTCATCGCGGCCACGCCGCCGGTCCACCCATGCTCCCCCAGCGTCCAGTCTGCGGCCAGCGACGGCCAGCGCCAACTGACAGGCTGTAACCTAGTTAGCCTCGTCCTCTTACGGCATGTCAGCGATATGGAGGAGCCATGCTGCCCACCGTGAGCGAGGTCCTGGCGCTGGACCCGGTGCGCAGCGGCGCCCCGCGGGTGCTGGCGGGCGCCGACCGGCTGGACGCGCCGGTCCGCTGGGTGCACGTGATCGAGCTGGCCCAGGCCGCGCACCTGCTGCGCGGCGGCGAGCTCGTTCTCTCGACCGGGATCGCGCTGCCCGGCGACACCGCCGGACTGCACCGGTACGTCTCCGAGCTGGCCGCGGTCGGAGTCAGCGCGCTGGCCGTGGAGCTGGGCTCCCGGTACGCCAGGAGTCTGCCCTCGGCGCTGGTCAGCGCCGCCACCGAGCACCGGCTGCCGCTGATCGTGCTGGAGCGGGAGACCCAGTTCATCGAGATCACCGAGGCCGTGCACGCCCGCATCATCGACGCCCAGCTCACCGAGCTGCGCTCGGCCGAGCGGCTGCACCAGGTATTCACCGAGCTGGCAGTGTCCGGGGCGCCGGCCGACGAGGTCGTCGGCCAGGCCGCGGCGCTGGCGGGCTGCCCGGTCATCCTGGAGAACCTCGCGCACCAGGTGCTCGCGTGCGCGCCGGGCCCACACGACACCGCGAGCCTGCTGACGGGCTTCGCCGCCCGGTCCCGCGCCGCCAGGGTGACCGGGCGCACCGGCTACGACACCGCCTCCGGCTGGCTCATCACCGTCGTGGGCGCACGCGGTGAGGACTGGGCCGGCTGATCATGCTGCGCGGCAGCCAGCCGGCGCCCGGCGACGTGGCCCTGATCGAGCGGGCCGCGACCACCCTGGCCCTCGGCCGGCTGCTCGATCACCGGGAGCAGAGCCTGGAGCGGCAGGCTCACCGGACCATCCTGGCCGCCTTCCTCGGGCACGGCTACGCCGACCAGGGCGAGGCGGAGGCCAGAGCGCGGGCGCTCGGCGTCCCGGTCACCGGCCGCTCCCTGATCGCGGTCGTGGTCCGGCTGGCGGGTGTCCCGACCGGCCTCGGCGCGCAGGCCCGCGCGGCGGGCATCGCCGACGCCCTGGCCGAAGTGTGCCGGCGGCAGCGGGTGCCAGCCCTCGTCGGTGCCCTGGACGGCGAGCGCGTCGCCGCCCTGCTGGCGCTGCCGCCCCGGTCGGACGCCGACGCGGCGCTCGGCCGGCTCGCCGACCAGCTCCGGCCCCGGCTGTCAGAGCACGACGTGATCGGCGCGGGCACCTCGGTCGACTCGGTCGCCGGTGTGCAGCGCTCGTTCCTGGAAGCCGATCACGTCGCCGCAGCGGCCGCCGGCTCAGGCTCCAAACTGCCCTATTTCCGGCTGCCCGACCTGCGCCTGCGCGGGCTGCTGCACCTGCTGCGGGACGACCCGAGGCTGCACGCGTTCGCCGAGCGAGAGCTCGGCCCGCTGCTCGTGCACGACGACGCGGGCGGCACCCAGCTTCTCACCGCGCTGACGGCCTACCTGTCCGCCGGCGGCAACAAGGCCGACGCCGCCAAGCGCGCGCACTTGGCCCGGCCGACCATGTACGAGCGGCTGCGCCAGATCGAGGACGTCCTCGGCGTCGATCTCGAGCCGGCCGAGTCCCGGCTGTCCCTGCACGTCGCGCTGCTGGCCCTGCAGGCCGCCAGCGACCGCGCCGACGGAATAGGGCGCTGAGCGGCGCGCACCTAGTGTTGTTGCCTCACCTCTACCAGGAGATCCCTCATGCCTTCGGTCACCTCACCCGCCGCGAACGTGGAGCTAGTGCGCGCCGGATTCGAAGCGTTCAACGCCGGCGACGCTGACGGGTGCCTGGCGCTGACAACCCCTGACCTCGTCATGAACCTGGCCGAGCTGGCCGAGCCGCAGCACGGGCGCGACGTGTGGCGGCACGGCTTCGAGCTGATGAAGAGCGCATTCCCCGATCTCCAGGCTCACATCGAGGACATCTTCGCGGCCGGCGACAAGGTCGCCGTCCGGGTGCGGTTCCGCGGCACCCACGCCGGCCAATTCCTCGGCTTCGCGGCCACCGGGCGCACAGTCGAGTACGCCAGCCACGAGTTCTACCGGATCGCCGGCGGGCTCATCGCGGAGGAATGGATCTGCTCGGACATGGCCACCCTGCTCGGCCAGCTCAGCTGACGGGCCCGGCCAGCGCGTCGATCTCGGCGGCCGACGGCATCCCCGCCCGCGCGCCGGCCTTCGTGACCGACAGCGCGGCCGCCGCCACCGCCCGCCGGACGGCTACCCGCAGCGGATGCCCCGACGCCAAGCCAGCCGCGAGCACCCCGGTGAGCGTGTCCCCCGCCCCGGTGGTATCCACTGCGTCCACCTGATACCCCGCGAAGCGCTCGGTATCGCCATCGGCAGCGAGCAGGGCACCCTCGGCGCCTAGCGTCACCAGCACTGGCCCGCCAGTTCGCTCCGAAAGCGCCAACCCGGCCTGCGAGCCGAATGGACCGAGCGCGGGAGTCGCGTTTAGTGTGCGCCGCCCGCGATCGGTCTGTTCGGCTCCCGCGTACACCGCCAGCTCGTGCTGATTAGGCGTCGCGAGAGCGCCCGCGAGCACACCGAGCAATTCCGGCTGCGCCGGAGCGGGGTTCACGAGCAGGCGCGCGCCGACGTCGCGACTGATCTCGGCCGCCCGCTCAAGGGATGGTCCCGGCAGCTCGAAGCTGAGCACGACGACGTCCTCTGGCTGCAACGCCGTCGCGGCCAGTGCGGCGCTGACCACCTCGGGGGTGACCAGGCCGTTGGCGCCCGACGCGACCGCGATCATGTTCTCGCTGGTGCGCTCGTCCACGAGCACGGCCGCGAGTCCGGTCAGCCCGGCGACGCGCTGCACCTGCGTCACCTCGATTCCCTCGGCGGCTAGCTCGCGGACGGAGTCGGTGCCGTCGGCGGCCCCGACGGCACCGATCATGTGCACGTGCCCGCCCGCCCGGGCGGCGGCCACCGCCTGGTTCGCGCCCTTGCCGCCGTGATGACGGGCCAGCGCGCCGCCGAGCACGGTTTCGCCGGGCCCGGGCAGGGCCGGCAGCCGCAGCACGACGTCGACGTTGATCGAGCCCACGACGATGACCCGGCCGGCGCCCGAGGTGCTCATGGTGCGTCACTATAGGAGCCATGGCCCAGAAGATCATCCTTGACTGCGACCCCGGCATCGACGACGCCATGGCGATCGCGTTCGCCGTCGGGTCTCCGGACATCGAGCTGACGGGGATCACGACCGTCGCGGGCAACGTCGGGCTGGACAAGACGACCGCGAACGCGCTGCGGCTGCTGGAGTTCTTCGGCGCGGCGCAGGTGCCGGTGACGGCCGGCGCCGCGGCCCCGCTGGCACGGGCTGCCATCACCGCCGAGCACGTGCACGGCGCCGACGGCCTGCGGGGGCTGATGCTGCCGGCCGCGACCGGGCAGCCGCGGCCGGGGCACGCCGTGGACTACATCATCGACACTGTGCTCGCGGCGCCGGGCGAGATCACGCTGGTCGCGGTCGGCCCGCTGACCAACGTGGCGCTCGCGCTGCGGCGCGAGCCGGCCCTGTCCGGCGCCGTGCGCGACTTCGTGATCATGGGCGGCTCGACCACCCGCGGCAACGTCACGCCCGCGGCCGAATTCAACATCGCGGCCGACCCGGAGGCGGCCGCCGAGGTGTTCACGGCGGGCTGGACGGTCACCATGGTCGGCCTGGATGTGACGCTGCAGGCCACTGCGACCGCCGCCGTGCTCGAGCGGCTCCGCGGCCTCGGCCGGCTGGCGGCGGAGCTGCTGCTGCCGGGCCTGCGCCGGTTCGACGCGGACCTTGAGCACGTCGGCAGCGATGAGCCGGCCGTGCACGATGTGTGCGCGGTGGCCCACGTCGCGCGGCCCGGGCTGCTCGGCTGCGTCCCGGCCAGGGTCGACGTCGAGACCGAGGGCCGATTCACGGCGGGCATGACGGTCACCGACTTCCGCGCGGCCGAGGACGCGCGGAACGCGCTCGTGGCCACGGCGATCGACGTGCCCGCGTTCTGGGACACAGTCTGCGCGGCCTACGCGCGGCTCGCCACCAGCCTGTGACGGCCGGGCTGCGCGCCCATCACGTTCGCGGCCGGTTACAACGAGCTCAGCAAGCACCCGTACGGCATCCTGAAGGGCGTCGTGGACGGCAGCGCCTTCGTCAAGGGCAGCTGGGGCGCCGCGATCATCGACTCGCTCGCGCCGCAGGAGGGCGACATCCTGATCGAGGGCAAGCGCGGCCTGGACACGTTCGCCAACACGAACCTCGGTCGCCGAGCACGAGAACGCGATCAGCTATGACTACCCGATGTTCTCCAAGCCGATGACCTCGGCCGAGGTCATCGCCGAATTCAGCTGAGCTCACCCCGGTCATGAGTGTGCCCCGGTGCCGGAGGCACCGGGGCACACTGCGTCAGGCTGCTAGCAGCCGTCCGACGGCGCCCACGGCTGGGCGCCGTACTCGGCGTACAGTCGCTGGAAGGCGACCTTCTGCAGCGCCACCGAGGCCTGCCCGGCCGTGCCGGAGTAGCCGAGCTCGGCCCACGTGGACGGCAGGATGCCGAACATTCCGGCGGACGAGGCGGTCGGGTTGTCGCCGCTCTCCCGCCAGGCCACGCACTGCTCGAACGAGGACATGCCCGCGGTTACCGGCTGACTCGCCGTGCTCGCGGCGGCCCGCTGCCTGGCGGTTGCGGCCGCGGCGGCTCGTTGCTTCGCTACGGCCGCCGCCTTCGCCTCCGCCGCGGCCTTGGCGCGCTGCTCGGCCCGCCAGGCACGGTAATCCGCTGCGCGCTGCGTCGGGTTGGCCGGGATGCGCAGATGCTCACCGGGCACCAGCTTGTAGGGGTAGTGCAGGTGCCGGGTGTTGGGCGGGGTGCCGACTAGCGCGTCCCAGCTGATGTGGTGTGCCCTGGCGATGCTCGTCAGGGTCTGGCCGCGCTGGACGGTGACCCACTGGTCCGACTTCTTGACCGCGGGCTTGGCGGCGTGCGCCGTGGGGGCGGCGGGCGTCGAGGGCGCCGCGACCGCGACAGCGGACACGGTCAGGCCGGCCACCGCGCCGGGCACGATGGTGGCCAGTGCGAGGTGCTTGAGCTTCACGGAGGTCAGAACCTCCCCTGTCCGCCCTCAGCGCTTCGCGGGGGGACCCGCGACTAACAGATATTGGGCGTGACATCAGCGCCATGGCCCGCGCCGGGCCATGAACAGTCGGTCATGGTCTGGTGACGGGCCCGGGGGCGAGCGCCATCGCAAGTACAACTGCCGCATGCGGGCCGCAGCATCCACTGCCAGGCCCGGTATGACACATGTCACTTGCACCAGATGCCGGAATAATTCCGGCCGGTCGTGACGGCTCGACTCCCTGGGGACCGGCTTTGACCAGCTAGGACGCGGGTATGAGCCGCCGGGGGGAACTCGGTGAGCGTTCAGTTCGGGGGCCTGCTCGCCGTCGCCGTGGCCGCGTTCGCCGCGCCGCTGCTGGCCAGGCTGGTGCCCCGGCGGCTGGTGCCGCCGGTCGTGCTCGAGGTGCTGCTCGGCATCGCCATCGGCCCGCAGGCGCTGAACCTGGTCCAGCCCACTAATGGCGTCTACGACCTGTACCTGCTTGGCTTCGGCTTCCTGCTGTTCCTGGCCGGCCAGGAGGTCGAGGTCGAGCGGTTCCGCGGACCCGGCTTCCGGCTCAGCCTGCTGAGCTTCGGCATCGGCCTGGTGATCGCGGTCCCGCTGGCCCTGCTGCTGCGGCTGGTCGCCACCGGCGCCGACGTGCGGCTGCTGGCGCTGGCGCTGACCGCGAGCACGCTCGGCGTCATGGTGCCGATCCTGCGCGACGCCGACGTCATCGACACCGAGTTCGGCCAGCTCGCGATCATGGCCGGGTCGGTGGGTGAGTTCGGCGCGCTGATCCTGCTCACCATCCTGTTCTCGGCCCAGCCGGAGCCGACCTGGGAGCAGGTCGCGTACGTCGCCGTGCTCGGCGCCGCCTCCGTCGCCGGGGCGTACGGCCTGCGCCGGCTGTGGCGGTCCCCCTACCTGCGCCGGGCGTTCCTGGCGACCGACCAGTCGACCTCGCAGTTGCGCGTCCGCGGCGGCTTCGTGGTGCTGCTGGTGTTCAGCGCGCTGGCCCACCGGTTTGGGGTGGACGCCCTGCTCGGCGCCTTCGTCGGCGGCGTCGTGCTGAACGTGGCCGACAGTGACGACCGCCCCACCCAAGAGCGTTACCAGGGCAAACTGAACGCCATCGGGTACGGCTTCCTGGTGCCGGTGTTCTTCATCGTCACCGGTGTGACGTTTGACGTCCGGGCCCTGTTCGCCAGCACGTCCTCGCTCGCCCTCGTGCCCGCGATCGTGGTCGCGATCCTCATCGCTCGGGGCCTGCCCGCGCTCGTCTACCGGCGGAAACTGGGCATCCGGCCCGCCCTGGCGGCCGGTTTCCTGCAGGCCACGACCCTCACCTTCCCGGTCGTGGTGGCCGAGGTCGGGCAGAGCCTGAACCTGCTGTCGGCCGCTGCGGCCGCCGCCCTGGTGGGCGCGGCCCTGCTGTCGGTCCTGCTGTTCCCCGCCGCCGCGCTCGCGCTGCGGCCGTGGACGACGCCCGGGCCTGGCGCTACCGCCGCTGGCCCCGGTGACGAGCCGCTGCGCTCGCCGGACCCGGTGGCCTGACCGGGGTTCGGCCGGCCGCGGCTAACTGTCGAAACCGAGACCCAGGCGGTCGAGGCTGCGGAGCCAGAGGTTGCGGCGCCCCTCGTTCCTATCCGCGCGATCCAGTGACCACCGGGTCAGGTTGATCCCGGCCGCCCGGACCGGTTCGGGCGGGAACGGCAGCGGCTTGGTCCGCACCAGCTCCAGCTCGGTGAGCTCGGTGCGCTCGCCGGAGAGGAGGTCGAGCAGCACCCTGGCGCCGAACCGGCTCGCGCCGACGCCGAGGCCCGTGTAGCCGGCCGCGTACGCCAGCCGCCCCGCCATCGAGGTGCCGAAGAAGGCGCAGAACCGCGTGCAGGTGTCGATCACGCCGCCCCAGCTGTGGCTGAACGTCAGCCCTTCCAGCTGCGGGAACGTGTCGAAGAAGTGCCGCGCGAGAGTCGCGAACGTGGCCGGGCGCTGGTCCAGCTCACCGGCGATCTTGCTCCCGTAGTAGTAGACGGCGTCGTACCCGCCCCACAGGATCCGGTTGTCGCGGGTCAGCCGGTAGTAGTGAAACTGGTTGGCGCTGTCCCCCACACCCTGCCGGTGCGGCCAGCCGATGCTCGCCAGCTGGGCGGCCGACAGCGGCTCGGTCATGAGCACGTAGTCGTAGACCGGGACCACGTAGTACCGCAACCGCCGCAGCAGCGGCGAGAACGCGCCGGTGCCCATCGCGACGCGGCTGGCAGTGACCGAGCCCTGGGGTGTGCGCAGCCGGAGCCCGCCCGGCTCGGCGTCGATCCCGCGGACCGGCGAGCCCTCGTAAACCCGCACGCCGGCCTCCAGGCAGGCCCGCAGCAGGCCCCAGGCGAGCCGCGCCGGGTCGACGGTGGCGCAGCCGGCGGTGTCCCACATGCCGCCCGCGTAGGCCGGCGAGTTCAGCTCGGACCGGACGGCCGCGGCGTCCATCAGGACGGCCTCGTGGCCCAGCTTCGTCAGCGTGGCCGCGGCCTCGCGCAGGCCCGTCAGCTGCCATTCGCCGGTCGCAACCGCCAGCTCGCCGGTGCGCCGGAAGTCGCAGTCGATGCCGTATTTCGTCACCGCCTGCTCGATCTGGTCCAGATTCTCCCGGCCCAGGCGGTCCAGCTGAGGCAGCTCGGCCGGGAACCGGTCCATACCGTTCGCGACCCCGTGGGTGATGCTCGCGGAGCAGAAGCCGCCGTTGCGACCGGAGCCCGCGTTCGCGATCCGGTCCGCCTCCAGCAGCGCCACATCCCGGCCCGGATCGGCCTCCTTGGCCTGCAGCGCGGCCCACAACCCGGTGTATCCGCCACCGATCACCGCGAGGTCAGCGCGGTCGGACCCGGCCAGCGCGGATAGCCGGGACGGCGCGTCGCTCTGATCGAGCCAGTAGGGCACCGGCTTTGCCGCCGCCAGGGCGCTCTGTACGCGTGCGTCATCCATCAGCAGCAAGGTAGCGGTCCGCGACGGCCGGGTAGCCGACACAATGCCGGCGATCGGCGCCCCGATCTGTCACTGTGCCTGGCTCGCGTCGCTCCCCGCCGGCTAGCGACCGGCCGCGATCGGCTCGAACAGGCTGTTCCAGTAGGCGAGCTGCTCGCCGTTCTCGAACTGGAAGTAGTAGCGGGAGCGCTCGATGGCCCGCGCGTTGGGGAAGACGTCGGGCGAGTCCGCGGTCACCGCCGCCGGCTGCTGGACCTGCGGCGCCAGGTGCGACAGGGTCTGGCCGGCCCAGCCGGTCGGTGACCGCAGCACCCGCTGCGCGGACGGCACCGGGCAGACGTAGTCGATCGCGTACTCGACGACCGCCTGGACTTCTGGCTGGTAGAAGAAGTCCATCACCGCCATCGCGTCCTTGGGGTTCTGGGCGTGCACCGGGATGCACATGTTGTCGGTCCAGAACATCGCGCCCTCGCGCGGCATGAGGACCTGCAGGTGCGGGTGACCGCTGACGTTGGCCTGGTAGATGTCACCGGAGAAGGCCTGGGACACCACGGTCTTGCCGCTGGTCAGCAGGTCGATGTAGTTCTGGCCGTAGTAGCCCCTGACTATCCCGTCGTCGCGCTGCGCGCGCAGCGTCTTCGCCGCGGCGCGCCAGTTCGCCTCCGTCGACAAGGCCGGCCAGATCCCGTTGCGCAGCAGGCCGATGCTGCCCAGCTCCCACGGGTCGCTCATCATGCCGACCTTGCCCTTGTACTTCTCGTCGAAGAGCAGCGCGACCGAGTCGCCCGGGTCGCGTATCACCCGCGCGTTGTAGCCAATCGCGGTCCAGCCGGACTGCCAGGCCATCGTGTAGACATTGCCGGGGTCCCAGGGCGGGTTGGTCACCTGCGGGCTCGCGTACCGGCGGAAGTTGGTCATCATCGACTGGTCGAGCTGGATCAGGTAGCCCTTCGACATCAGGTCGCCCAGCGCCGGGCTGTTCGTCGTCGTGACGATCACGTCGTAGCCGCTGTACTTGCCGCGGGCGAGCCGCGGCCGGATCGAGTTGTAGAACGGCATGTTCTCGCTGACCGGCTCGGTGTAGTTCACTGTGATCCCGGTCTGCTGCTGGAAGCGCTGCAGCGTCGGGTGGCCGCCGTGCACGGTGTCGATGTAGTCGGGCCAGTTGGCGAAGTTGACGAGGCCGTGCTGGCGCTGGCGACGCCACCAGGCCGGGTTGCCTGGCCCGGTCGCGGCCGTGACGGTGGCCGGCTGCGCGCCGCAGGCGGTCAGCAGCCCGGTCAGGCCGAGCGCGGTGGCACCCGCTCCGGCTCCGGCCGTCAGCAGGCGCCTGCGGGTGAGACCGCGGACGACGGCCGGATCGCCGGTCGGCGCCGGGCCGCCCGGCGCCTCGTCCTGCGACATTCTTCCTCCCAGGGCGCCCTGATCTCGGCCGTGAAGTCCTGATGGTCGCAGAAAGCAGCGCGAGCTTGTCCCGCTTTCAGCACATCTCAGGCTGAAGAGTTACCTGGTCGCGGGCCTGACCGGCTGGCGATCTGGCCGCGGCTGAGCTGGCCGGCGGGGCAGCCGGGTGCGCAGGGCCGGGCGTCTTGGAAGCCGTTGGCGGACAGGGCGAGGGCGATTTCGGCGGCGACCTGGCAGGGTGCCGGGTCGGTACCCACACAAGCCGGATCGCGGCTGCGGTGGCGGGCGCGGAACGACTGCGACGCTGGAGCGGCCCGGGCGTCAGGCCTCGATGTTGCTCATCACGTGCTTGATCCGGGTGTAGTCGTCGAACCCGTAGCCGGACAGATCCTTGCCGTAGCCAGAGTGTTTGAAGCCGCCGTGCGGCATCTCGGAGACGAACGGGATGTGGGTGTTGATCCACACCGCGCCGAAGTCAAGCGCGCGGGCGGCTCGCATGGCCCGGCCGTGGTCGCGGGTCCAGACGCTGGCGGCGAGGCCGTACTTGACCCCGTTGGCCCAGCGCAGCGCCTCGTCCTCGTCGGTGAACTTCTGCACGGTGATCACCGGGCCGAAGATCTCGTCCTGGATCATCTCGTCGTCCTGGCGCAGCCCGGTGACGACGGTCGGGGCGAAGCAGAAGCCGCGCGCCCCGACCGGCTGCCCGCCGGTCGCGACGGTGGCGTGATCCGGGGTGCGTTCGAGGAAGCCCTGGACCCGGGCGAGCTGGGCCGGGTTGTTCAGCGGGCCAAAAAAAGCATCTGCCTCATCGCGGCCGGCCGTCTTGACGGAGGCCGCCTTTTCTACCAGCGCCGCGGTCAGGTCGTCGGCCACGCCCGCGCCAGCGAGCACCCGGGTCGCGGCGGTGCAGTCCTGGCCGGCGTTGTAGTAGCCCGCGTCGCTGATCAGCCCGGCCGCCAGATCGATGTCGGCGTCGTCGAACACGACGACGGGCGCCTTGCCGCCCAGTTCCAGATGCACCCGCTTGAGATCAGCCGCAGCCGCGGTCGCGACCTCGATGCCAGCCCGGACCGAGCCGGTGATGGAGACCATCTGCGGGATCTCGTGCGCGACCAGCGCCCGGCCGGTGTCGCGGTCGCCGCAGATCACGTTCAGCACGCCGGCCGGGAGGAACTCGGCCGCGATCTCGGCCAGCAGGAGCGTCGAGACCGGCGTGGTGTCCGACGGCTTCAGCACGACCGTGTTCCCTGCCGCGAGGGCCGGGGCGAACTTCCAGACCGCCATCATCATCGGGTAGTTCCACGGCGCCACCTGGGCGCAGACGCCCACCGGCTCGCGCCGGATCATCGAGGTGTGGCCGCGCAGGTACTCACCGGCCGACTTACCCTCCAGCATCCGCGCCGCACCGGCGAAGAACCGCAGCTCGTCGGCCAGCGGCGGAACCTCGTCCGTCCTGGTCATCGCGATCGGCTTGCCGGTGTTCCTGGACTCGGCCTCGACCAGGTCCTCGGTCCTGGCCTCGATGGCGTCGGCGAACCGCAGCAGCGCCAGGCTCCGCTCGGCCGGAGTGGTGTCCCGCCACGTCTCGAACGCCGCCGCGGCGGTGCGCAGGGCCACGTCGACGTCGGCCGCACCCGACACCGGTGCCTGCACATAGGCCTCGCCCGTGCTCGGGTCCACCACCTCGCTGGTCCGGCCGTCCTGCGCCGGGCGCCACTGCCCGCCGACGAAGTTGGCCAGCACCTCGCCGTCGCCTGAGATGGCTGATGCCACAGTCCCTCCCGGTGAAATGATCTTCAGTCTGAATACGACCCTGACAGAGAAAGCGGGGGCACACAAGTGAATCAGTAACAAACGAGGCTATGCTCTTCGGAATCAGTTGACAGCTGCCATTTGCGTGGCAGCATGGAGCCTGCTCGAAGGAGGCGACGACATGGCGCACACCCCTGGGGCGCAGGTCACCCCGGGCAGCCGGACCAGGGCTGTCGCGGGGAGCCGGGACACCGACGCCCGGATTGTCCTGGACGCGCTGTCCAAGCAGATTATCGAGCAGCTGCAGCAGGACGGCAGGCGGTCCTACGCGGCGATCGGCAAGGCCGTGGGGCTGTCCGAGGCAGCGGTCCGGCAGCGGGTCCAGCGCCTGGTCGATCTCGGCGTGATGCAGATCGTGGCCGTGACCGATCCGATGAGCCTCGGTTTCCTGCGCCAGACAATGGTCGGCGTCCGCTGCGGCGGCGACCTTGAGCGGGTCGCCACCCATCTGGCGGGTATGGAGGAAATCGACTACGTCGTCATCACCGCCGGCTCCTTCGACATCCTGATCGAGGTGGTGTGCGAGGACGACGACCAGCTGCTGGACATTCTGAGCCGGGTACGCGCCATTCCGAGCGTGACGGCCACCGAGACCTTTGTTTACCTGAAACTCTGCAAGCAGACCTACAGCTGGGGGACCAGATGAGTACCGGATATACCAAGGACCAGATCGCGGACCTCCAGGAGAAGGCGAAGCGGCACATGTGGCTGCACTTCACCCGGATGTCGAGCTACGACGACAGCGACATCCAGATCATCGTGCGCGGTGAGGGCAACTACGTATTCGACCAGCACGGCAAGCGGTACCTGGACGGACTGGCGGGCCTGTTCGTCAGCCAGATCGGGCACGGCCGGACTGAGGTCGCCGAGGCGGCCGCCCGGCAGGCCAGCGAACTGGCCTACTTCCCGCTCTGGTCCTATGCCCACCCCCAGGCCATCGAGCTAGCGGACCGGCTGGCCGCCATGGCTCCCGGCGACCTGAACCGGGTCTTCTTCACCACCAGCGGGTCCGAGGCTGTCGAGTCGGCCTGGAAACTCGCCAAGCAGTACTTCAAGGCGATCGGCCAGCCCGGCCGGTACAAGGTCCTGAGCCGCTCGATCGCCTATCACGGCACGTCGATGGGCGCGCTGGCGATCACCGGCCTGCCCGGCATCAAGGAGCCGTTCGAGCCGCTGCCGCCGGGCGGCGTCCGGGTGCCCAACACCAACTTCTACCGCGCGCCGGAGTTCGTCGCCGACGACCTGACCGCGTTCGGATTGTGGGCCGCCGACGAGATCGAGCGGGCCATCCTGCGCGAGGGCGAGGATTCGGTCGCCGCGGTCTTCCTGGAGCCGCTGCAGAACTCCGGCGGCTGCTTCCCGCCGCCGCCCGGTTATTTCGAGCGGGTACGCCAGATCTGCGACAAGTACGGCGTGCTCCTCGTCTCCGACGAGGTGATCTGCGCCTTCGGCCGGCTCGGCTACTACTTCGGCTCCGAGCGCTACGGCTACACGC
Organism: uncultured Actinomycetota bacterium; assembly: GCA_963726425.1. GTDB lineage: Bacteria > Actinomycetota > Actinomycetes > Streptosporangiales > Streptosporangiaceae > JAJYUU01. The sequence goes on from CAVSCN010000035.1 coordinate 71,300, forward strand.
CCGACATCATCACCTTCGCCAAGGGCGTCACCTCGGGCTACGCGCCGCTCGGCGGCATGATGGTCGCCGACCGCCTGATGGAGCCGTTCTGGTCCTCGGCGCGAGCCGAGCCGCCCAGCGGGACAACCCCGGGCGTGAGCTGGTTCAGCGCCGGGCAGTCAAGCTTCTTGCACGGGGTGACCTTCGCCGGGCATCCCGTCTCGTGCGCGGTCGCGATGGCCAACCTCGACGTGTTCGAGAAGGAGGACCTGCTCGGCCACGTCCGGTCCAATCAGGCCGCATTCCGGGCCACCCTGGAGAAGCTCAACGACCTGCCGATCGTCGGCGACGTTCGCGGCGACGGTTTCTTCTACGGGATCGAGCTGGTGAAGGACAAGGCGACCAGGGAGACCTTCGACGACGACGAGTCCGAGCGGCTGCTGCGCGGGTTCCTGTCGACGGCGCTGTTCGACGCCGGCCTGATCTGCCGCGCCGACGACCGCGGCGATCCGGTCATCCAGCTGTCGCCGCCGCTCACGTGCGGGCCGGATCAGTTCAACGAGATGGAGCAGATTCTGCGCTCCGTCCTGACCGAAGCCTGGACGAAGATCTAGCCGGCACTCGCGCTCATCGGTCAGCCGCCGCGGCCCGGACGCCGCGGCGGCTGACCTTTTTGTTACCTGCTGTCCCTCGCCGTCCCGTGCCCGCGCGGAAGTTATTCACTTGTGACCACCTGATGCATAACCAAATGTGCCTGCGGGCGTGTCTAAGAAGGAGAAGGGCCGGGTAGTCCGCAGGGGCGACCACCGGGCACCTGACGTGATGGAGGCACCGATGTCGGGTATCAGCGGGGAACGTGCGCCGGGCGACAGGGCAGCCGCAGAGTGGACTGCGCTGTCGAGCGAGCACGAGCGACTGATTTTCACCGCACAGAATCAGGCCGCACCCGTATGCACCGGCCCGGCACGTTGGGCCGAGCTGGCCAGCCAGCGCGAGCGGCTCCTCGAGCCCGACGCTCCGCTCGGCGGGCTGGTCAGCTCTTCTCAGGACAGCTCAGGCCTGCGGCTGGTAGTGCGCGCCGCCTGACGACCGCCGGGTCAGTCGCGTCCGGCCGCGAGCAGTTCCTGCACGTGCTTGACCACCTGATCAACCGGCACGTGCTCCTTCTCGCTCGTGGCCCGGGTCACGACCTCGACATTCCCGTCCGCCAGATCGCGGCTGCCGACCGCGACCCGGACCGGAATGCCGGTGAGTTCTGCGTCCTTGAACTTCACGCCGGGCCGCTCGTCCCGGTCGTCGATCACGACCGACACGCCCGCGGCCCGCAGGCCCGCGTACACCGACTCGGCCGCGGCCCTGGCCGCGTCGTCCCGGCCCGACAGCAGGATGACGGTGGCCTCGAACGGCGCCACCGGCACCGGCCACTTCAGGCCGATCTCGTCGTGATGCACCTCGGCGATGGCGGCCACCGCGCGCTCGACCCCGATGCCATAGCAGCCCATAACGGGAACGACAGCTGTCCCGTCCGGGCCGAGTACCGACACCCCCAGTGCAGTGGTGAACTTCCGGCCCAGCTTGAAGATGTGCCCGACCTCGATGGCCTGCACCAGCTCCAGCGGCGTGCCACAGGCGGGGCAGGCCTCGCCTTTGCCGACCTCCCGCAAATCCGCCCACTGGGTGACGGTGATATCCCGGCCGACGTCCACCCCGGTGAGGTGGACGTCGTCGGTGTTCGCGCCGGTGGCCATGTCGCGCCTGCCCTGTAGCGCCAGGTCGGCGATGACCGGCAGGTCGGTGACCCCGACGGCCCCGAGGCTGCCGGGCGAGGCGCCGAGCGCGGCCACGATCTCGTCTTGCTGGGCCGGCCGGATGTTCACCGCGCCGGTGGCGTCGATCAACTTCTGGTCCGCGAGCGGATGGTCACCGCGCAGCAGCACCAGCGTCAGCGCGCCGTCGATCACCTGCACGAGCGTCTTGATCTGCCGGTCGCCGGGCAGGCCGTAGTTGACCGCGAGGTCCTCGATCGTACGCACGCCAGGGGTAGCGAGCCGGGCCGGCGCCTCCGGCCCGGCCGCGTCCTCGACGGGCGGCAGCGCCGACGTGGCCTTCTCCAGGTTCGCCGCGTAGTCGCAGTTCGGGCACGTGGCGATCACGTCCTCGCCAGCGCCGGAGGGGCACATGAACTCGATCGAGTCGGTCCCGCCCATAGTGCCGTTGGACGCCTGCACCGGGATGGCCGGGATGCCGAGCCGGGCGAAGATCCGCTGGTAGGCGGCCCGGTGTGCGTCGAACGACTGGTCCAGGCCGGCCTGATCGAGGTCGAAGCTGTAGGAGTCCTTCATCGTGAACTCCCGGACCCGGATGAGCCCGCTCTTGGGCCGCGGCTCGTCCCGGAACTTGGTCTGGAAGTGGTACCAGATCTGGGGCAGGTCCCGGTAGGACGACAGCTCACTCGCGAGGGTGGTGACGTTCTCCTCGTGCGTCATCGCCAGCACCATGTCGGCGCCCTTGCGGTCCTTCAGCCGGAAGATCTCGTCGCCCATGACCGCCAGCCGGCCGCTCCTGGCCCACAGCTGAGCCGGGTGCATGCACGGCATCAGCATCTCCTGGCCGCCGATCGCGTCCAGTTCCTCGCGGATGACCTCGATGATCTTGGCGCGCACCTTCATGCCGAGCGGCAGCATCGAGTAGTGCCCGGCCATCAGCTGACGGATGAACCCGGCTCGAACCAGCAGCCGGTGGCTGGCTGCGTCAGCGTCGGCCGGGTCCTCGCGCAATGTCGGAATGTGCAGCTGTGACCAGCGCATGAAAGTGCCTCTTTGGGTCGGGCCCCGGGCAGTACGGGCCTCTTCGCAGGAGTGGAACGGACACGTAAGTCTAGACGGCAAGCCAGCTGGGGGCGCGCTCGTTCCGCCGCCGCTGAGCGCTGCTGGCCGAAGCTGGCCGTCATCTCCAGTTGGTAGCTCCCCGTCATCGCTCCAGTACATAGGGTTAACTAGTGGCATCCGTCTGAGCAGACCGGCGTGCGTAGGAGCTCCCCTCATGATCAAGCCCGACCGTCCGTCATTAGCCCGCGCCGTGCGGCGCGGCCGGCTGGCCGTTCCCGGCCTCGCCCTGGCCCTCGCTGCGAGCACGCTCGCGGCATGCGGCGCGGCCGGCAACGGCGCCGTGACCCCGCCGCCGGGCCCAGGCCCCGGCGACGGCGCGACCTTCCACGGCACCATCTACGTCAGCGGCCAGGTACACAACAAGCCCACGACCTGGCACCTGACCAAGACCTTCACCGAGCGGGTGCCGACGGTGCAGAACTGCACGGAGGCCGCGAAGTCGGGTATGGCCGCGGGCATCTTCCGGGTGCCGTCGCCGATCGCTCCGCTGCCGGAGGCCAACATCGAGGTCACCGGCTTCCGTGGTCCTGGCACCTACCCGCCGCAGATGCTGAAGCACGACAAAGCGGACACGATCCTGCTGGGCCAGAACGGTGGCATGCGGACCGGGACGTACATCATCAATAAGCCAGCGCACGGGGTGGCCCAGGGCAAGGAAGTCCTGTTCCTCAACAAGGACGGCTCCGGCGAGCTCGTCTACTCCCAGGCGCACCTCGACGGCAAGGCGGCCAGCCCGGCCGTGGCGGGGCTGATCTCCTGGAGCTGCACCTCATGACGCAGGCCCGGTAGCTCCGCCCGGCAGCGTGAGTGAACTGGACATAGCGGTCGGCCGCGGCGAGCTGAGCAGCGGGCCGCAATCTCAGTCAGGCCATGTCCGCTTTGCCGGAGTCTGGAGTTTGGCGGGGTGGGGCACGGGCACGCTCCCGGCATGCCGACTAACAGGTCAGCTCGCCGGGTCCTGAGCCTCGCGATGGGGCTCGCGGCGGTCTTCGACCTGACCGGCTTCACCCTGTACAGAACCATGCGTCCAGTCCTTCCGCCCAGCCCGCCGCGCGACGATCAAGATCCATTCAGCGCGGCGATGAGCACGATCATGACCGCGCAACCGGAAGCGGTCAGCCGTGCGCAAGACGAGAGCGGTGAGGCGTTACTCGCATGACCGACACCAACCGAACTCAGGTCCCCAGCCAGCCAGCCCCTCCGGCCCAGCAGGCTGATAAGGCCGGCCCGGGCGAGATCGCCGATGCGCTGATCGACCGGATCGGCGAGAAGGTGAGTGACAGTCGTCAGCAGCCCGAGATCCCCTCGGTCAACCAGGCGATCGCCCTTCGCGATCAGGCCCCTGAGCTGTACGACCTGTGGCTCAAGGTGGCCAAGGAGAAGGCCGATACCGCGAACTACGTCGACCGCGCCCCGTACGAGATCCCCGAGCGGCTGGCCCAGAGCGGCCGTCCCCGGGCCCTCGGCGCGCTGGTCATCGTGCTCTCGTTCTGCGGCTACCTCGCCTGGCTCGGCGGTCCCGGTCCCTACATCGGCGGCCTGATCGCCATCCTGGACCTGCTCATCATGTTCGGCATGTTCTTCGGCCTGCGGCCGGACCGGCTGCCGGACGCCCAGCCGCCCCAGCGGCAACGACCGCGCAAGCGGTCGTTCTAGGCCCAAGAGCTTCGGCGCGGCGGCCTCCCGGCCATTAACCTGAGCCGGGAGGTGCCCGCTGATGCTTGATGGCAACCTGCTCGTCGACGCGCACGTGCACGTGGCGAGGCTGCCAACGCTGTCCGCCGACTGGCAGGCCTGGGTCCGGACCTTCGGCGGCGGGGTCCCGATCGACGAGCTCTACGACGACGCGGGCGTGCCGCGGCCGGCCGCCCTTGACGAGCACTTCGCCGCCGAGGGTGCCGATCACGTGCTGCTGTTCACCGAGCACAGTCCCAAATCAACCGGCATTCAGCCGATCGAGGACATCCTGCCGCTGGTAGCGCAAAACCCGGTCCGGTTCCGGCCGGTGGCGAACGTCAACCCGCACCTGCACTACCCGGTCGCCGCCGAGCTGGCCCGCCAGGCCGGGCTCGGCGCGGTGGCGTGCAAGATCCACGCAGTGCACGGCGGCTTCGACCCGGCCGACCGGATGCTGTACCCGGCCTACGCCTGGGCCCAGGAGCACCGGCTGCCGGTCATCGTGCACTGCGGCACCTCGACGTTCTCCGGCGCGGCGAACGCCTACGGCGAGCCCGCCCTGCTCGACCCGGTGATCCGTGACTTTCCCGGCCTGACCCTCGTGCTGGCGCACGGCGGCCGCGGCTGGTGGTACGAGCAGGCGGCGTTCCTGGCGCTGATGCGGCCGAATATCTGGCTGGAGGTGTCCGGGCTGCCGCCGCACCGGCTGCCTGACTACTACGGGCCGACGCTGCCGAGGCTGGCCGCCAAGATGATCTTCGGGACCGACTGGCCGGGCGTGCCAGGGGTGCAGCGCAACGCCCGCGCGCTGCAGAAGGTGCTGCTCGAGGCGGGCTGCGCCGACGAGCAGGTCGCCGCCGCGCTGGGCGGCAACGCCGCCCGCGTCTTCGGCCTGGCTGGCGCGAGCTGAGAGGGAATCGCCCCTGGTCAGCACCTGACCTGGCCAGAGCCAACCCATCCGCCCAAGCAAGCGATTGGTTTACTCTGTTCCAGAAACGCCCGTGGCTCTAGTGTTACGACAAAACACACGTCTTTGACTCGGGAGAGTGGATGAAGACCAAGGCAGCGATCATGCGCGAGACCGGGCAGGACTGGGAGGTCACCGAACTCGAGCTGGACCCGCCGAAGACCGGCGAGGTACTCGTTCGCTTCGTCGCTTCCGGCCTGTGCCACTCCGACGAGCACATCCGCACCGGCGACCTGACCCCGCGGTTCCCGATCGTCGGCGGCCACGAGGGCGCCGGCGTCGTCGAGGAAGTCGGCACCGGCGTCACCCGGCTGAAGGCCGGCGACCACATCGTCTGCTCGTTCCTCCCGGTCTGCGGTCACTGCCGCTGGTGCTCCACCGGCAAGTCCAACCTGTGCGACCTCGGCGCCACGATCCTGGACGGCGGCCTGCTCGACGGCACCTACCGGTTCCACACCGGCGACGGTGAGGACGTCGGCGGCATGTGCATGCTGGGCACGTTCTCCCAGTACGCCACCGTCTCGGAGTTCTCCTGCGTGAAGGTCGACGACGACCTGCCGCTGGACAAGGTCGCGCTCGTCGGCTGCGGCGTGCCCACCGGCTGGGGTTCGGCCGTGCACGCGGCCGCCGTCGAGCCCGGCGACACGATCGTGATCTACGGCATCGGCGGCATCGGCATCAACTCGGTGCAGGGCGCCGCGCTCGCGGGCGCGCGCAACGTCGTCGCGGTCGATCCGGTCGCGCTCAAGCGCGAGACCGCCGAGCAGCTCGGCGCCACGCATAGCTTCGCGACGGCGGGCGAGGCGGCCCTGGCCATCCACGAGATGACCCGCGGCGTCATGGCCGACAAGGCAATCGTCACCACCGGCACCGTGACCACCGAGGTCGTCACCGACGCGTTCAACACGATCCGCAAGGGCGGCACGGTCGTGATCACCGGCCTCGGCGACCTGGTCAACAACAACATCCAGATCAACAGCTCGATGCTGACGCTGATGGAGAAGCGGATCCAGGGCAGCCTCTTCGGCTCCGGCGACCCGTTCCATGACATCCCGCTGATGGTCAACCTGTACCGTTCTGGCGACCTGAAGCTGGACGAGCTGATCACCAGCACCTACACGCTCGACCAGATCAATGAGGGCTACCAGGACATGCGGGACGGCAAGAACATCCGGGGGCTCATCCTGCATGACGCTGGCTGAACCTGGCGGGTCTGACGCTGCGGTGATACCGCAGGTCGTGGGCCTGCGGCGAGAGCGTGAGGTACTGACAGTCGCGCTGGACGCCGGGCGGCACGTGGTCCTGGAAGGGCCGCCCGGCACCGGCAAGTCAACGCTGCTCCGGCACATCGCGCGTGATCTCGGCACCCAGGTAGTGTTCGTCGAAGGCAACGCCGAGCTGACGCCGGCCCGGCTCATCGGGCAGTACGACCCGGCGCAGGTGCTGGCCGAGGGCTACGTCGCGGCGAGTTTCACCGACGGGCCGCTGCTGCAGGCGATGCGCGCGGGCGCGCTGCTGTACCTGGAGGAGTTCAACCGGGTGCCCGAGGAGACGCTCAACGTCCTGATCACGGTTCTCACCGAGGGTGAGATCGCGGTGCCGCGGCTGGGCCTGGTGCAAGCCGATCCGGGTTTCCGGCTCATCGCGGCCATGAACCCGTTCGACGCGATCGGCACGGCGCGGGTTAGCCACGCGATCGCGGACCGGATCTGCCGGGTCGTGCTCGGCTACCAGGACGCGGCCGCCGAGCGCCGGATCACCGTGACCCAGACCGGGCGGGAGGGCGAGGAGGTCGACTTCGCCGTCGCCCTGACCCGGTCCACCCGCGAGCACCGAGACGTGCGGATGGGCTCGTCCGTGCGCGGCGCGATCGACCTGGTGCTGCTGCTCGCTGGCCTCGCGAAGTTGCGGGACGAGCCCGGCCTGGTGCGGGAGACCGCGCGGGATGCAGTGCACGCCGCGCTGTCCGGCCGGATCAGGATCGCCGACGGCTGCGACCGGACGCCGGAGTCCGTCCTCGATGAGCTCCTCGCGAAGCTATGGCCAGAGGACGCGGCGGCGCCGGAACTAGACGTTCCCGGCCATGACCCCGCAGCCGGGGACGGCCAGGGAAAAGCTGACGGCCCGCCGCCAGCGGCGGCGGGCCAGACGCAGTCACGATCCAGCTTGCGGCGGGACCGGCAGGCCGGCAGCACCCGGCGGACGACGAGCCGCGCCGAGTACGCCAGCCAGCACGCGTCGTTCGAGCAAGTCTCGCCCGAGCCCGGCGCGATCGACGAGGACGCGCTCGCGCAGCTTCTGGCCGAGGACCCGGACGCCGCCGCGATGCTGCTCGCGGACCTCACCCGGGCCTCGGACGAGCAATTGCGAACCGCGGCCCGGCGGCTGGCCGGCCGCGTGTTCGTGCAGCTCGCCGCCGTCGGCCGGCACAAGTCGCGCGGCGTCCGCCGGCTCGGCACCGGCCGGCCCGACGACGGCGACCTGGACCTGGAAAAGACGATCGGGCGGATGTCAGGGACCTGGCCGCCTGCGGCCGACGAGATCGCTACCCGCGCGTGGCAGGCGCGGCAACGGTCGGTCGTGCTGCTGGTGGACTCCAGCGGCTCCATGTCGGGGCTCGCGCTGGCGATCGCCGCGATCGCGGCCGCGGGCGTCGTACTGGCCGCCGACGGCAAGCTCGAGCCGGCGGTGCTGGCGTTCAGCGGATCGGTGACTGTGCTGCAGCGCCGCGGCGTCCGGCGGCCGCCAGCCGACGTCGTCACCGAGCTGGTGGCCATGCGCGGGCACGGCCGGACCGACCTCGCGGCCGGGTTGCGCGCCGCCGCCGCCGAGCTGGCGGGCTCAGGCGGGGAACGCGAGGTCATCCTGCTCTCGGACTGCATTGCGACTGCGGGCGGCGATCCCGCGGCTGCCCTGTCGGGCATCGACCGGCTGCAGGTGCTGTTGCCGCTGCCGACGCCCGAGTCGATCGCGGCCGGCGTCGCCCTGGCCAGGTCCGGCGGCGGGGTCAGCCGGCCGGTCAGCTCGCTCGCCGACCTCGGGCCCGCGCTGACCCGCGCGCTCGCCGGTCCGGGCTGACCACCCGCACCGGGTCAGAGCCGGCCCGCTGGCACCGACCCGCCGTCGGATCGGCGCGGCCGCCTCAGCCGGCGCGGCTGCCTCAGGCGGCGCGGCTGCCTCAGGCGGCGCGGCTGCCTCAGGCGGCGCGGCTGCCTCAGGCGGCGATGAGCTCGGCGGGCTCGGCGATGACGTCGACGAGCGCGTCGTTGCGCAGCACGGTGATCGCCAGCGGCCGGCCGATCGCGTCGCTGAACATGAGCTTCTGCAGGTCCTGGGCGCCGGTGACCGGCCTGCCGGCGCGGAGATGAGCAGGTCACCGACCCGCAGGCCGGCCCGCGCCGCGGGGCCGCCGGGCACGACCTCGACGACCCGCAGGCCGGTAGACCGGCCGAACCTGGCTCGCAGCCCCTGCGGCAACGGCGTCGGCGAGCTGACGATGCCGAGGTAGGCCCGGCGGACCTGCCCGTCGCGCATGAGCGCGCCGATGATCTTCCGGGTCGTCGCGTTGATCGGCACCGCGAGGCCGAGCCCGACACCGGCGACCGCCGTGTTCACGCCGACCACCCGCGCCTGCGAGTCGGCGAGCGCGCCGCCCGAGTTGCCGGGGTTGAGCGCCGCGTCGGTCTGGATGACGTCCTCTACCAGACCGGGACGTGACCCCTGCCTCGTAGGCAGTGACCGGCCCAGCGCGCTGACCACGCCTGCGGTCACCGACCCGGTCAGCCCGAGCGGACTGCCGACCGCGACCACGAGCTGGCCGACGACCAGGTCGTCGGCCTCGCCCAGCACGGCCGGATCAGGCGTCGGGGTGTCCGCGCGTACCACCGCGAGATCGGACAGCGGATCTGCGCCGACCACGCGAAACTCGGCGGTGCTGCCGTCGGAGAACGCCACGGTGCCGCGCTCGGCATTGCCCACGACGTGGGCGTTCGTCAGCAGGAAGCCGTCGGGCGTGTAGATGACCGCCGACCCGAGCCCCTCACCGCCACCGGCCCGCCCACCCGGATGGCGCACGCGCAGGCTCGCCACCCGCGGCGTCAGCTCCGCCGCAACCCCGGTGACGATCTGCGAGTACGCGTCCAGCGGTTCAACTGTCATCCTGCATCACCCTCGATTACAAGATTACAGGCGAGTCAGAAGTCCGGCCAGCCGCCGAGTTCCGCTGTGAGACGAAGCCTCGCAACGACTTGAACGTGTTCAAAGTCACTGCCGCGGAGTATGGACTTGCAGGCCTCGGCGGAGCACAGTTGAACATGTTCAAGAAACCAGCCCGGAGGCGACAATGGACACCGTCGGCATCTACCTCCTCTATCTCCTCATCAGCGTGGGCCTGACGATCGTGGTCGGCACCGGCGTCGCCCGCAGCGGCCGCGCGTTCCTGCTCGATGTGTTCAGCGGGAACGACGATCTCGCCAGGGCGGTGAGCCGCCTCATCGTGCTCGGCTTCTATCTGCTGAGCCTCGGCTTCGTCACGCTCGCCATGCGGACCGGCGGCGACGTAGCCAGCGCCAGGGACGGACTGCAACTGCTGTCGGTCAAGATCGGCGAGGTCCTGCTCGTCCTGGGCGCGCTGCACCTGCTGACGCTGGCGGCACTGGTCCGGGCGCGGCGGCTCGCCCAGGCCCGGATGACGCAGCCCCCGTGGCGGCGCCCCGGCCCGGTGCCCGGCGGTCCGCTGCCCGGCAGTAAGGACCGGCTGGTCGCACAGTCCCGCCCCGAAGACGCGGCCGATTACGACCCGGACCCGGCGCCGCTCGCCGGGAGCGTCCTACAGTGACCGATGTGGCAGTGTCGGATGCACCCGGCGCAGCGCTGACGCCGCGCGCCGAGCAGACCAGGGCCGCCATCGTGGCGGCGGCCCTGGAGCTGTTTCGCGAGCGCGGGTACGACGCCGCGACCATGCGCGCGATCGCCGAGCGAGCCGGCGTATCGACCGGCAACGCGTACTACTACTTCGGCTCAAAGGAAGAGCTGATCCAGGAGTTCTATAGCCGCAACCAGGCCGAGCACCTGGCCGCCAGCCAGCACGTGCTCGGCACCGAGACCGACCTCGGCGAACGGCTGCGCGGGACGCTCCGCGCCCAGGTCACGCTCATGGCCCCGTATCACGAGTTCGCCGCGACGCTGTACAAGTACGCCGCCGAGCCGACCAGCCCGCTCAGCCCGTTCAGCCCGCAGTCCAGCCCGGCCCGGCAGGCGTCGATCGCGCTGTTCCGCGACGTCGTCGAGGGCTCGAGGGCGCGGATGGGTGCCGACGTGCGGGAACGCCTGCCGGAACTGCTCTGGCTCTACTCGCTCGGCATCACGCTGTACTGGGTGCACGACCGGTCGGACGGGTGCAGCCGTACCTATCAGCTGATCGACGCGACCGTTCAGGTCGTCGCCCAGCTGGTCAGCGCCTCGCGACTGCCGGTCTTGCGCCGGGCCCTGGCCGATCTGCTCCAGGTCATCGACCTGCTCGCACCCGACGGCGCGTCAGCCCCGAACGACGCCGCGGGCTAGCCCAGGGTCTCGCGGCGCAGCTGCGGGAAGACCTTCGAGACCTTGCCGAGCAAGTAGTCGCCGTAGGTGCCGGAGAACGCCTGCAGATCCTGGCCGTCCCAGCGGCGGCTGCCGTCGCCCGCCGCCGCGGCGTGCTCCGGCAGCGGCGGCACCTCGTCGGTGAATCCCGGATCGAGGAAGAACGGGAACGACAGCCGGCCGTGGCCGCTGACGTTGCGGACCCGGTGCGGGGTCGACTTGTACCAGCCCCCGGTCATCCGGTCGAGCATGTCCCCGATGTTGCAGACCAGGGTGCCGGCGACCGGCGGGGCGTCGATCCAGCCGGCTGGCGTGGCGACCTGCAGACCCCCGCTAGCGTCCTGGGCCAGCAGCGTGACCAGGCCGTAGTCGGTGTGCTCCCCCACACCCCAGTCGACGCCGGCGGGCGGGGACGGCGGGTAGTGGAAGATCCGGAACAGGATCGTCGGATCGGCGGTGTACCCGGCGGCGAAGTAGTCAGCGTCCAGGCCGAGGCTCAGCGCCACCCCGGTCAGCACCGCCTGGCCGGCCGTCGTCAGTGCGTCCAGGTAGGCCAGTACCAGCGGCCGCAGCCGCGGCACCTGATCCGGGAACAGGTTCCGGCCGTGCAGCGGCCAGCCGGCTAGTACCCGCGGATCCTCCTCGGGCAGCTCGGCACCGAAGTACAGGCCTTCCTTCAGGTCGGGCCGCCCCGACGTCAGCTCGGCACCGACCGGGAAGTACCCGCGCCAGGCCCGGCCGCCGCGGGCCATGGCGATCTCCAGCTTGCCCGGCTCCGGCAGCGCGAAGAACTCGGCGCTCGCGTCGGTCAGGTCCCCGATCAGGTCGGCCGGCACGCCGTGCCCGGTCACGTAGAAGAAACCGTAGCCGCGGCAGGCGGCCTGGATCTGCCCGGCGACGGCCGCGATCGCCGCCCCGGCCGCCGGCGGTCCGCCGGGCAGCAGGGGTCCCACGTCCACGATCGGCAGCGCCGCCTCGTCAGCACGACCCATGACGCCATCCTGTCCCGGCTGCCGGGGAGCCCGGCCTCCCGCCCGTTACCGGGCCGCGAGCGCGAACGCCAGCAGCGAGTTCGCCGTGTAGTCGTCGGCGGGCTCGACCGACGGCCAGGACACGACGTTGTCTTCGTACCCGGCGGTCTTCGTATTGAAGGACTTGTAGTGGCCCGCGCTGCACTTCTTCATCCCGCTGACCGTCCCGAGCCCGATGAAGTTGCCGGGGTCGCTCGGCCCGTCGGTCACGGCACCGAGCTGGATGTTGCCGTGCCCGGTGAGCGACCCGGCCAGGTTGGCGATCTCGCTCTGCATGCAGTGCGGGTACGTCGTGCCCGCGCCCACCACGAACGAGCTGCCCCAGCCGTTGCTGCCGAGCGCGAAGTTCAGCTGCTGCTGCGCGAACGCGGCGTACTGCGCCGACCCGCCCAGCCGCTGGTAGAGCGCATCGGTGATGTACAGGCCGAACGCGTGCGGGGACGCGTCGCTGGAGCCGAGCGCGGAGCCGAGGTCGAACGGGTCGCCCTTGGCCGACTGCTCTCCCAGCCGCAGCTGGGCCGCCATGTCCGCCAGCAAGGCCGCGCGGGATATGACCGCGGGTCCGTGCTCATGACGCATTGCGGTTACGAGCTCCGCCTCGCCGATGGCGCCGTTGTCGTAGAGGTTCAGCGTGTCTCCGCCAGCCGGGTGACCCTGTGCGATGTAAGCCTGGGCCCAGTGCGCCGCCACCTTAAGGTCGGCCCGCACCTGGGTTCGGGGCGCGTGCAGCGCCTCGTCGGCCAGCGCGATCTCGTCGGCGCCCCACAGCATGTCGCTCTTCCACTCGCTGCCCGGGTAGAAGTCGTGCGGGTAGGTCGTGACGATCGACTTGACGTTCGTGGTCAGCCCCATCGCGTAGATGCCGCGGGCCAGGGACAGCAGGTGCTCCGCCGCACCGCGGTTGCCGCGGGCCGCGACCTGGGCCGCGAGGCCGAAGTCGGCCGCGAACCGGCCGGCGAAGTCCGGGCTGATCTTGTGGCCGGGCGCGGCCGCCTCGAACACCGGCCGGTACTTCACGTACCGCGCGGTCGGGCCCGGGTTGCCGCCCTTCTTGACGTTCATCTTGTCCTCTGCCTGTGGCAGGAACCAGAAGTTGTAGTCACCCTGGATGGTGTTGCTGGCGTTGCCGGTGCCGATGCCGACCTGGATGTAGAGCACCTTCTTGGCCGGATTCCAGAGCTTCTCGAGCCAGTTGAGCCCGAACTGCGCCTCCGGCGACAGCGTCGGGTAACGGCCGTGGCTGGTCCGGTCGGCCAGCAGCATGAGGCCCTCGGCGTAGCTCGCCGTGTACGCGAACTTCTCGTAGCCGCCGCCCGCGTCGAACCAGCCGCCGGCCACGTTCACCGGGCCGCCGACCTTGTGGAACGTGCCGAGGAGGTTGTCGTTCGAGTCGTACTTAGGCGACGCGTACACGGTCGCGTGCTCGTCGGTCAGGTTGGCGGCCTTGCGGTTCAGTACCGAGCTGACCACGTCCGGGCCGTCTCGCTCGGAGCTGAAGTACCGGACCGCGTTGCTGACCAGCTGGCTGTACAGCCCCGCGGGACTCGCGATCCGGAACCACGGGGAGCGCCCGGTCTGCCCGGCCGCGCTGGCCGAGACCCGGAAAGTGCCCGGCCGGTGCAGCCGGCTGAAGTCGAGTTCGTAGATCGCCTTGTAGTTCGCGTTCCAGCCACCTACGAAATGGCGGCTGGTGCCGCGCAGCACCGGGCCGTGCGAGTCCGACACCGTGAACGAGACGCTGGCCACCTTCGCCGGCAGCATCACGAAGGCGACCTTGCTCGCCCCGGGCGCGTAGCCGACCTGGTTCACCCGCACCTCGGCGGGCGCCCTCTTGGCCGCCGCCCCCGCGGCCGCGCCCGCGGCCAGCTGGCCGGCGAACAGCGCCGAAACGGTGAGCGCTGTGGCTGTGACCCCGAGTCCCCAGATCCTTCTACGCACGACGCGGCCTCCTGACCTGCGCATATTTGTTAGGAAACCTACCAAACAAACTATCCCGCCACAAGGGGTCGTTTATCGTCGATACCCGCCGACTGCCAGCTGCCGGGCAGCCGCCGCGCTTGTGACGTAAATCGCGCCGTACAGCCGGACGAAAACCGAGCAGCCGCTGCTTGTAGCAGTCGAGAGGGGACAAAGTGAGCAGCAGCAGCCTGACCACCTTGATCGTTCTGATCACGCTGATCCACCTCGCTGCCCTGGTGGTCATGCTCGTGATCCGGGTCCGGCGGAACGAGGTCGACGGAACCACTGGCCAGAGCGCGCTGATCACACCGTGCGCACTGTGCGGCGACCCAGCCACCGCGCGCAGGTACGACGGGCTCGACCCGAATGAGCGCCGCGACCCGCACACCGGCCGGTCCTACTCCACCGACCTCGCGCACTACCGGCCGCTGTGCGCGGTCCACGACGGCTAGGCCCGACGCTCGCCGCCGCACCTGGCGCCGCCCTGGACCGCCGCGGGTCTTGACCGGGAACGGGGATCTCCGCGCCCGGCCCGTGCCCGGCCCGCGGTCCTACTGGCCGGCCGGACGGCCGCCGTGCACCGCGCGCAAGACCATGTCCCGCACTCGGACCGCGTTGCCGTCCAGGTCGCTGACCTCCCGGCCGGGCGCGTCCGCGACGACTACGTCCCAGTCGTCGCCGTCCAGCGCCGCCCGCATCTGTTCCGTCGTCGGGAAGCGTGCCCCGTCACCGTGGCCGGCCTGCGCGTGCTCGCGCCGCTCGTCGGCGGTACTGCGCTCGACGATCGTCGCGGGCAGGTCCTCGGCGTGATGCGCCACCGCCAGGAACGTGCCGCCCGGCCGGACCCCCTGGGCCAGCCGGCGGTGCAGGCCGGTGTAGTCGGGCACGTGCATGTAGTGAGAGGTCACCAGGTCATACTCCGCAGCGGGCGGCGCCCAGGTCAGCAGGTCCGCCTGCTGCCAGCTGATCCGCGCGGCGCCTTCTTCGCCCAGGACCCGGGCCGCCGCCTCGGCGCCGCGCTTGAGCGCCACCACGGATACGTCGACCGCCGTCACGGACCAGCCCCGGCCGGCGAGCCAGATCGCGTCCGCGCCTTCGCCGCAGCCCGCGTCCAGGGCCCGGCCCGGCGGCAGGTCGGTGGTCTGGGCCACCAGTTGCGCGTTGGGCTTGCCGCTCCACAACCGGTCTTCGGAGCTGTAGCGGTCGTCCCAGAACTCCTGCGTGAACGGGCTCTCCCCCGGCGCCCCGTGCGAATGCTCGTGTGCCACAGTGCAGCCTTCCGCTAGTCGACTATCGCACGATGCCCCGACCCGGCCCGACTGGCAACTTTCCTTGCCGGAGTGGCAAACTAGGCCGATGTCTGACGACCCCGGACTGATAGGCGTGCTGGATGCGGTCGGCCCGCGGCTTCGCGCCTTGCGGCGCCAGCGCGAGACCACGCTCGCCGCGGTAGCCGAGGCGACCGGCATCTCGGTAAGCACCCTGTCCCGGCTGGAGAGCGGCCAGCGCCGCCCCACCCTGGAATTGCTGCTGCCGCTGGCCCGGGCCTACGGCGTGCAACTGGACGACCTCGTCGGAGCGCCGCCGACCGGCGACCCGCGGGTGCACATGCGGCCGGTGCTCCGGAACCAGATGACGATGATCCCGCTGACCAGACAACCCAGCGGAGCGCAGGCCTTCAAACTGATCATTCCCGACCGCCGCTGCGAGCCCAGCCTGCGAGTGCACGAGGGCTATGAGTGGCTCTACGTGCTGAGCGGCAGCCTCCGGCTATTGCTCGGCGAGCAGGACTTCATTCTCCGGCCCGGCGAGGCGGCGGAGTTCGACACCCGGACGCCGCACTGGTTCGGCAGCACGGGCAACGGGCCGGTCGAGGTGCTCAGCTTGTTCGGCCCGCAGGGCGAGCGGGCGCACCTGCGCGCCCAGCCAGCGGCCCGGCCGAAGGCCGGTACCGGGCGCTGATCTCGCCCGCCTCCCGGCGCCGTCATCCCGCTGCGTTGCCTGTTCCCGGGCCGAATCGGGACTGCGCGCCGGTGCCCTCGTAGTAGTCGGCGTGCTGTGCGCGAAGCCGGTATTTCAGCACCTTGCCGCCGACGGTCTCGGGCAGGTCCGCCGCGAACACGATCGCCTTCGGCGTCTCGTAGCCCGCCAGCGTGGCCCGGCAGTGCTTGATCAGGTCTTCCGCGCTGGCGTCCGCGCCCTCGCGGAGCACCACGACGGCGGTGACGGCCTCGCCCCAGTGTTCGTGCGGCAGCCCGATGACCGCTGACTTCGCGACGTCCGGGTGCTGCGCCAGCACGGCCTCGACCCGCAGGCTGGACACGTTCTCGCCGCCGGTCTTCACGATGTCCTTGTACCGGTCCAGCATGATCCGCAGTCCGTTGTCGTCGAACGCGCAGCTGTCCCCGGAGTGGAACCAGCCGAACCGGAACGCGTGCCTGGTCGCTTCCTCGTCCCGGTAGTAGCCCGCCATCACCGCCGGGGTGCGGTACACCGCCTCGCCGGCCACGCCGGGCCGGCCGTAGAGGTCGTTGCCTTCTGGGTCCATCACGGTCGCGCCGAGGATGGGGCTCGGGATGCCGACGTAGTTGTGCTGGGGCGCCGTGGCCGCGTACAACTCGGGCCACTCGCCCGGCCAGAACCGGTGGCACGGGACGCACTCGGTCTGCCCGAAGATCTCGAACGCGCACAGGTCAGCGCTGGTGTGCCGCTCCATCGACGCGAGGGTCGCGGGCGGCAGCGCGGCCCAGCCGTACACGATCACCGTCAGGCTGCTCGCGTCCAGTTCCGGCCGCGCGGTCAGCTCCGCGTCCAGGGCGCGCACCATCGCCGGCGAGCCCGCCCACAGCGCGGTCACCTGCTGTGCCGCGATCATCTCCGCGATCTGAGCCGGATTCGGCCGCCTGCCGAGCACCAGCGTGCCGCCGGCGAGGAATACGGAGAAAGTGAATGGCTGATCACCTACGTGATAGATCATCGGCAGGTACGTGCCGACCTTCAGGTCGGACTCCAGCCGCAGCCCGCGCGTCAGCGACAGGGCAAAGCCGAAGCCAGCGGTGTAGCTGCAGGCGTGCGAGATCATCACGCCCTTGGGCAGCGCCGTGGTACCCGACGTGAACAGGATCTCCCAGATGTCGTCGGCGTGAATCTCGACGTCGGGCTCAGTAGCCGGCTGACCGGCGACGAAGTCGGAGAACAGGACGCTGCCCGGGGCGGCCTCGCCGCCGATGCCGATCGTGACCGCCGCCCGCAGGCCCTTCGCCCCGAACGGCGCCTGCGCCCGCGGCCACAGTTCCGCGTCCACGATGGCCAGCCGCGGGCCGACCAGGCTGATCATGGCCTCGACCAGGTCCGGGGCCATCATCGGGTTCAGCGGTGCCGCCACCAGGCCGGCCTTGGCGATGCCCAGCTTGGTCACGTATGCCTCGACCGAGTTCTCGCAGAACATCAGCACCACGTCACCGTGCTGGAGGCCGCGGGCCAGCAGTCCGTTCGCGACCTGATTGGCCAGTTCATCGGCCTCCACGTAGGTGAGCGACGCGAACCGGTCATCGGCGAATGCACCCGGCATGCCCGCGATCGCCACCTTGTCCGGACGACTCCACCTCATCCGCTCCAGCAGGTCACCTACGCTCATCCGCTCCCACCGGTGCACGGCGCGCCGGTGATGCAGGCTCGTCACGTCCAGTTCCACCGCGGTCGCCCTCCCGGCATCAGCGCTAGTGATTCGCGATTTACTAATGTGCTACTGTACGAGCCATCGGCTGCCCCGGGAAGCTTTGTCGGAGACCGTATATGCCCGTGCTGCGATCATCGGTCGATACTGGCGGCGAGGTCTACCTGCGCAATCGCCAGGTTCAGCTCGCCGCGGTGGCCGCCCTGACTGAGCAGCTGGAGCTGGCCAGGGCCGGTGGCGGCGAGCGGTACGCGGCCCGGCACCGGGCCCGCGGGCGGCTCCTGGCCAGGGAGCGCATCGAGCTACTCGTCGACCGCGACTCGCCGCTGCTTGAGCTGTCCAGCCTGGCCGCGTGGGGCACCGGCTTCGCCGTCGGCGCGAGCATCATCACCTGCGTCGGCGTGGTCTCCGGGGTCGAGTGCGTGCTGGTCGCCCACGATCCGACCGTGCGCGGCGGCACGATGAATCCGTACACGCTGCGCAAGAACCTGCGCGCGCTGGAGATCGCCCGGCGCAACCGGCTCCCGTTCATCAACCTGGTCGAGTCGGGCGGTGCTGACCTGCCGACGCAGGCCGACATCTTCGTGCCGGCGGGCAAGATCTTCCATGACCTGACCGAGCTGTCGGCGCTGGGCATCCCGACGGTCGCGCTTGTCTTCGGCAACTCCACCGCGGGCGGCGCCTACGTGCCCGGCATGTGCGACTACGCGGTCCTCATCGACAACCAGGCGAAGGTCTTCCTGGGCGGTCCGCCGCTGGTGAAGATGGCGACCGGCGAGGACTCCGACGACGAGTCGCTCGGCGGTGCGGACATGCACACGAAAATCTCCGGCCTCGGCGACTACTTCGCCGCCGATGAGCCGGACTGCATCCGCATCGGCCGGCAGATCATGGCGGATCTGCACTGGCGCAAGCTCGGCCCCGCGCCGGCGCGGGACGTCCGCGAGCCGCTGTATGACCCGGATGAACTACTCGGCATCGCCTCGGCCGACATGCGCGTCCCGTTCGACCCGCGCGAGGTGCTGGCGAGGGTCGTCGACGGCTCAGAGTTCAGCGAGTACAAGACCAGGTACGGCACCAGCCTGGTGACCGGCTGGGCGACGGTGCACGGATACCCGGTGGGCGTGCTCGCCAACGAGCGCGGGGTGCTGTTCAGTGCGGAGGCGAAGAAGGCCAGCGAGTTCATCCTGCTGGCCAATCAGAGCGACACGCCGCTGGTCTTCCTGCAGAACACGACCGGCTACATGGTCGGCGCCGCCTACGAGCAGGGCGGGATCATCAAGGACGGCGCCAAGATGATCAACGCGGTCACCAACTCGGCCGTGCCGCACCTCACCATCAACCTGGGCGCGTCGTTCGGCGCGGGCAACTACGGGATGTCCGGCCGGGCCTTCGATCCCCGGTTCATGTTCGCCTGGGCGAACGCCAAGCTCGCCGTCATGGGCGCGCAGCAGCTCGCGGGCGTGCTGTCGATCGTGGCCAGGCAGGCCGCGCAGGCGCGCGGCACCGAGTTCGACACCGCCGAGGACGACCAGCGGCGGGCCGCGATCGAGGACCAGATCGAGCGTGAGTCGCACGCGTTCTTCGTGACCGCGCGGCTCTACGACGACGGCGTCATCGATCCGCGCGACACCCGGACCGTACTCGGCATGGCGCTGTCCGCGGCGCACTCCGGCCCGGTCCAGCGCAGCCGCGGCTACGGCGTCTTCCGGATGTGAGCGCGCCGGAGGGGCGCGGTGTCGCCTGGACTGAGGAGCGAGGTACGAGTGACGAGGGAAGGCGATACCCAGTGGCGCCCCGAGGGCTGCGCGGGCGAGCACTGTGAGCGCGCCGGAGGGGCGCGGTGTCGCCTGGACTGAGAAGCGAGCGGGAGACAGAGTGACCGCGATGGCCATCCGCAAGCTGCTCATCGCCAACCGGGCTGAGATCGCGGCGCGCGTCATCCGCACCGCGCGGAGCCTGGACATCGCGACCGTCGCGGTCTATTCGGATCCCGACGCCGGGCTGCCGTACGTGCGCGCGGCGGGTGAGGCGGTCCGGCTGCCCGGCGCGACGCCGGCCGAGACCTACCTCAACGGGGCGGCGATCGTCGCCGCCGCGCTGGCCGCCGGCGCCGACGCCGTGCATCCGGGCTACGGGTTCCTTTCGGAGAACGCCGACTTCGCGGCTGCGTGTGCCGCCGCCGGCCTGACGTTCGTCGGGCCGTCCCCGGCCGCCATCGCCGCCATGGGGTCCAAGATCGGCGCGAAAGAGCTGATGGCAGCCGCGGGCGTCCCGGTGCTGCCGAGCATCACCGTGTCCGCGGGCCCGCCCGCCGCCAGCCCCACCCCGCCGGGCTCCGCGGACGCCGACCTGGCCGAAGCCGCGGCCGGAATCGGCTACCCGCTCCTGGTCAAGGCAGCGTTCGGCGGCGGTGGCCGGGGCATGCGGATCGTTGCCGAGCCAGCTGGCCTCGCGGCGGCGATCGCGAGTGCCCGGCGGGAGGCCGAGTCCGCGTTCGGCGACGGCACTTTGTTTATAGAGCGATTTGTCGACAATCCACGGCACGTCGAGGTGCAGATCTTCGGCGATCACGAAGGCACGGTCGTGCCGCTGTTCGAGCGCGAATGCTCGATCCAGCGCCGCTACCAGAAGATCATCGAAGAGGCGCCCTCCCCGGTGGTCGACGACCAGCAGCGTAAGGAGCTGTGCGCCGCGGCGGTGACGGCCGGCCAGGCGATCGGCTACACCGGCGCGGGCACCGTCGAGTTCGTGCTCGACGGCGACGGCGGGTTCTACTTCCTTGAGGTGAACACCCGGCTCCAGGTCGAGCACCCGGTCACCGAGCTGATCACCGGGCTGGACCTCGTCGGGCTGCAGCTGCGCATCGCAGCGGGCGAGCCGATCCCGGACGGGGTGAAGGCCGCCGAGATCACCGGGCACGCGATCGAAGCCCGGCTGTACGCCGAGGACGTAGCCGCCGGGTACCTGCCGGTTAGCGGCACGATCGCGGCGCTGGACATCCCGGCGGCCGACGGCGTGCGGGTCGACGCCGGCTACGCGACCGGCAGCCAGGTCAGCATCTACTACGACTCGATGCTGGCCAAGGTCATCGCGCACGGGCCGGACCGGGACGCCGCGCGGCGCGCGCTCGCGGCCACGCTGGACCAGGCCGCGATCCACGGCGTGGCCACCAACCGCGACCTGCTCGTCGCCATCCTGCGGCACGAGGAGTTCGCCGCGGGGCGCATCGACACTGGCTTCCTGACCCGGTACCCGCCGGCCGAACTGCTGCCCGCCGCGGACCCGCCGGCCCTGCACCTGCTGGCCGCCGCCCTGGCCGGGCAGGCCCGGCGCCGGGACAGCGCGCCGGTGCTGCGCACGTTCCCTTCCGGCTGGCGCAACAACCCGTCCGCGCTGCAGCACGCGACGTTCGGCGAGCACGTCGTCGGCTACCGGATCACCGGCAACACCGTGCACGCCGAGATCGACGGCACCGCGCTGCCGCCGGCCATCGCCCACACCATCACGCCGACTGAGATCGAGCTCGAGACCACCGACCCCGCCGAGGGGCCCGAGTCCCTCACTGTGCTGGCTTCCCGTCGCCCAGATGAAGGAAAGCCAGCACAGCGGGCGGCGAACGGCCCGGAGCACCCCGCCATCCGGCGCGCCTTCACGGTGCACCAGGCGGGTGACGTCAGCTATGTCGACAGCGCGCTCGGACACAGCGCGCTCGCCGAGCAGCCCAGGTTCGCCGAGCCGAGCCCGGCGGCGGCGGCCGGGGCGCTGGTGGCGCCGATGCCGGGCACGGTGGTCCGGATCGAAGCCGTGGCCGGCGAGCAGCTTCTCGCCGGTCAGGTCGTAGTCGCGATCGAGGCGATGAAAATGGAGCACGCGATCACGGCGCCCGCGGCCGGCCAGCTGACCGAGGTCCGGGTCGCGGTCGGCGACCAGATCGACGCGGCCACCGTGGTGGCCATCATGAGCGAGGGAGCGCAATGACAGACGCGGTCAGCTACACCGTCGTCAACGGTGTCGCGTGGCTCACGATCGAGCGGCCGGAGGCCCGCAACGCGCTCAACCAGGCGGTCCGCGACGGCTTGTGGGACGGCACCCGCCGGTTCAACGCCGACGACGGCGCGCGGGTCCTCGTCCTGACCGGCGCCGGGGACAGAGCCTTCTGCGCGGGCGCCGACCTGAAGGAGATGGCGCAGACCTCGCTGCAGATCCCGCCGCCCGACTTCCTGCCCCAGTTCGGCCGCAACGTCGACGTGCCCAAGCCGGTCATCGCCGCGGTGAACGGCGTCGCCTGGGCGGGCGGCTTCCTGCTCGCCCAGTGCTGCGACCTCTGCCTCGCGGCCGACACGGCGACGTTCGCGATCAGCGAGGTCAAAGTCGGCCGCGGCGCGCCGTGGGCGGCCCCGCTGTCCTGGCTGCTGCCGCCGCGGATCGCGCTGCAGATCCTGCTCACCGGCGACCCGATCAGCGCGCAGCGAGCCTGCGAGCTCGGCCTCGTCAACGACGTCGTGCCCGCCGCCGAGCTGCGCGACCGGGCCCAGGCGCTGGCCGAGCGGATCGCGGCGAACGCGCCGCTGTCGGTGCGCGCCGCCAAACGCACCGCGTACCTGTCCAGGCCAGACGTCTACGCCGCGGCCGAGGAGATCTGGGCGCCGGTCTACCGCAGCGCCGACGCGCAGGAAGGCCCCGCCGCGTTCCGGGACAAGCGGCAGCCAGTCTGGACCGGCCGCTGATGCCCGCCGACATGGCGGCGCTGCTCGCCGACCTGCAAGCCGAGTCCGCGGATCTCGACGCGATGATCGCGCCGCTGACCGCGCAGCAGTACCTCGCGCCGACGCCGGCCGCGGGCTGGTGCATCAGCGATCAGGTCAGTCACCTGGCCTTCTTCGACGAGGCCGCGCTACTGGCCGCGACCGGCCCCGCTCAGTTCAAGATCGAGGCGGCGCAGATGATGGCGCGCGGAGCCGGCTTCCCTGATGAGGTCGCCGCGCGGCACCGGGCCACGCGGGGACCTGAGCTGCGCGACTGGCTACTGCGGGCCAGGAGGGAACTGGTAGCCGGCTTCGCGTCAGTGGAACCGGGCGCGCGGCTGCCGTGGTACGGGCCGGACATGAGCGCGGCGTCGTCGGTCACCGCGCGGCTGATGGAGACGTGGGCGCACGGCCAGGACATCGCCGACGCGCTCGGCGTCACCCGGCGGCCGACGCCGCGGCTGCGGCACATCGCGCACATCGGCGTCGCGGCGATCGGCTTCAGCTTCGTGCTGCGCGGCCTCCCGGCTCCGTCCCAGCCCGTCCGGGTCGAGGTCGGCGCGCCCGACGGCAGCACCTGGACGTGGGGTCCGGCAGACGCGGCCGACGTCGTCACGGGGCCCGCGCTTGACTTCTGCCTCGTCGTCACCCAGCGCCGCCACCGGGCCGACACCGCGCTGACCGCGTCAGGCCCGGTGGCGACCGAGTGGGTGTCGATCGCCCAGGCCTTCGCGGGCGCGCCCGGACCGGGCCGCCAGCCCCGGACAGCACAGCCCCGGACGACCGAAGGGAGCACGCCATGACTGGGCAAGCCGGGACTGTGCCGCTCCGAACCGGGCCGGTCCTGATCGGGAACTCGTCCGGCTTCTACGGAGACCGGGACGCGGCGATGCGGGAGATGGTCGAGGGCGGCCCGCTCGACGTGCTGACCGGCGACTACCTGGCCGAGCTCACCATGCTCATCCTGTGGAAGGCGCGGCAGAAGGACTCCTCGGCCGGGTACGCCCGGTCGGTCCTCGGGCAGCTGGAGCAGGTGCTGGGCACCTGCCTGGACCGCGGCATCAAGGTCGTGAACAACGCAGGCGGGCTCAACCCCGCCGGGCTGGCCGAGCAGATCGCCGCGCTCGCCACGCGACTCGGCCTGCATCCCAAGATCGCGTACGTGACCGGCGATGACCTGCTCCCCCGGCTGGACGAGCTGACTGCCGCCGGGCACGCGCTGACCCACCTCGACACCGGCCAGCCGCTCAGTGCGGCCGCGTCCAAGCCGCTCACGGCCAACGCCTATCTCGGCGGCTGGGGCATCACCGCCGCGCTCGCGGCCGGCGCCGACATCGTCGTCTGCCCGCGGGTCACCGACGCGTCGCTCGTCACCGGCCCGGCCGCGTGGTGGCACGGCTGGCAGCGGGACGACTACGACCGGCTGGCCGGCGCCGTGCTGGCTGGGCACGTCATCGAGTGCGGGCCGCAGGCAACCGGCGGCAACTACTCGTTCATCGCGGAGGTCACCGACCGGCGGTATCCGGGGTTCCCGATCGCCGAGGTCGCGGCCGACGGCAGCGCCGTCATCACCAAGCACCCGGATACCGGCGGCCTGGTGTCGGTCGGCACGGTCACCGCGCAGCTGCTATACGAGATCGCGGCAGCCGGCATACGCCAACCCGGACGTGATCGCGCATTTCGACACCGCCGCCCTCAGCCAGGACGGGCCCGACCGGGTGCGGATCTCCGGCACCCGCGGCAGCCCGCCGCCGACGACGGCGAAGGTCGCGATGAACCTGATCGGCGGTTTCCGCAACACGATGACGCTAGTGCTCACCGGCCTCGACATCGAGGCGAAGGCGGCCTGGGCCCGGCAGGAACTGTTCGGCGTGCTGGGCGGCGAGGATCGGTTCGAGGACGTCGACGTCCGGCTGCTGCGGTTCGACACGCCGGACGCGCCGGCCAACGAACGGGCCACGGCGCACCTGCGGATCACCGTGAAGGACAGCGACCCGCGCAAGGTGGGCCGCAGGTTCTCCAACGCGACGATGGAACTCGCGCTCGGTGGTTACGCCGGGTTCCACACCACGACGCCGCCGTCGGCCGAGACCGCGTTCGGCGTGTACTGGCCCGCCCTGGTGCCCGCGGACATTGTGGAGCACGCGGTCGTGCTGCCCGATGGCACGACGGTCCCGATCCGGCCCGCCGGCGCAGCGGCGGAAGTGGCCGATGCCAATCACAGCTTTGCTGGGTCTGCTGTGGTTAGTGCAACAGCAGACCCAGCAAAGCCGTTGTCCGCTGTCGCCCGGCCGGAGCCCGCGGACGGTCCCGCGCCCTGGCAGGACGCTGTGACCGGCGAGCCGACGAGGCGCGTGCCGCTCGGGCTCCTCTGCGGCGCCCGGTCTGGTGACAAGGGCGGCAACGCGAACGTCGGGTTCTGGGCGCGCGATCCCGCGGCCTACGGCTGGCTGCGCGACTACCTGACCATCGACCGGCTGCGCGCGCTGCTGACCGAGGCGGACGGCCTCGAAGTCCGGCGGTTCGAGCTCCCGAACCTGTGCGCGCTGAACTTCGTCATCGTCGGTCTGCTCGGCCAGGGCGTGGCCGCGTCCACCCGGCCCGACCCGCAGGCGAAGGGGCTGGGCGAGTACCTCCGGTCCCGGCTGGTGGACGTGCCGCTCGCGCTGCTCGCGGAGACTGTGCTGGCGGAGACTGTGCTGGCGGAGAGCGGCAATGACTGAGGCGATCGAAGCCAGGCGCCGGGACCCGGACCGCCGCGAGCGCATCCTCGAAGCGGCCGCCGATCTGGTCGCCGAGCGTGGCTACCACGAGGTCGGGATGACCGATATCGGCGCGGCGGCGGGTATCACCGGCTCGGCCATCTACCGGCACTTCGACGGCAAGTCGGACGTGCTGGCGACGATGTTCGACCGGGTCATCGACGACCTCGCCGCGGGCGCAGCCAAGATCGCCGAGAGCGACGCGGAGCCCCTGGAGGCGCTGCGCGCGCTGATCCGCGGCCAGATCCGGTTCGTCATCGACGACCGCACGCTGGCGCAGGTCTACTACCACGAGATCGCCAACCTGCCGGCCGAGGACCGCCGGCGGCTGCGCCGCAAACAACGCCTCTACCTGGAGGAGTGGGTACACCAGCTGGCCTCACTGCGGCCCGGCGCGAGCGACGCGGAACTGCGCGCGCGGGTGCACGCGGCCATCGGCGCGATCCAGTCGGTGCTGCGCTACCACAGCGGCCTGGCGGCCGGCCAGCTGGAGCGACTGATCGAGGACGCCGCCGAGCTGGTGCTGACCGGGGCCGGGCATGGACTTTCGGGTTAGCCGGGAGGACCGCGACTTGCGGGCGGCGGTCAGCGCGGTCACCAGGTCGTTCGGCGACGGCTACTTCACCGAGCATGCCGA
>CAVSCN010000036.1:0-41429 GCA_963726425.1 uncultured Actinomycetota bacterium
ATGTTGTGTAACCGCTTCGACTCAGCTCGCGTATTGCTATCCGGTGCTTCAAGACGGTCACCACGATGATCAGCGCCGCGGTCGAGGACCACTATGGCTGACGCCCAGCTGGCCGGCCTCGCGGGAGCGGCCGGGACGGGCCCGACGGCGCTGGCCGAGCAGGAGGTCGTCGAGTTCGCCGCCGACCTTATCCGGATTGACACCAGCAACCGCGGCGGCGGCGACTGCCGGGAGCGGCCCGCCGCCGAGTACGTGGCCGCGCGGCTCGCGGACGCGGGCCTCGAGCCGGTGCTGCTGGAATCGGCGCCCGGCCGGGCCAACGTCGTCGCCCGGATAGCAGGCCGGGATCGGTCCGCAGGCGCGCTGCTGGCCCACGGTCATCTCGACGTGGTGCCGGCCGAGCCCGCCGACTGGTCCCGGCACCCGTTCAGCGGCGAGATCGCCGACGGCGTGCTGCACGGCCGCGGCGCCGTCGACATGAAGAACGCCGACGCCACGCTCGTGGCCGCGGTCCGGCACCTGCTGCGGGCGGGGCTGCGGCCGCGCCGGGACATCGTGCTCGCGTTTACCGCGGACGAGGAGGACACCGCCGCCTACGGCGCCGGATGGCTGGTGCAGCGGCGTCCCGACCTGTTCGAGGGCTGCACGGAGGCGATCGGGGAGTCCGGCGCGTTCACGTTTCATGCCGGGAACGGGCTTCGCCTCTACCCGGTCGCATCGGCGGAACGCGGCACCGCCTGGCTGAAGCTGACGGCCCGTGGCCGGGCCGGTCACGGCTCGAAGGCGAATCCCGACAACGCCGTGGCCAGGATCGGCGCGGCGGTGGCGCGGATCGCCGGCGTACCAGTGGCCGGTGCGACTGATCCCGACGGTGGCCGCGGCGATCCGCGCGATCGCCGCGGCGGCCGGCGTCGAGCCGGGGGACCTCGCCGGCGACGCCGCGGTCGACGAGGCGCTCCGCCGGCTCGGCCAGGCCGCGGCGCTGGTGCGCAGTACGGTCCGCAACAGCGCGAACCCGACGATGCTGGCGGCGGGCTACAAGGTCAACGTGATCCCGGCCGAGGCGACCGCGTGCGTGGACGGCCGGGTGCTGCCCGGCTGCGACGAGGAGTTCGCGGCCGTGCTGGACGAGCTGACCGGCCCGCACGTGAGCTGGGAGTACCTGCACCGCGAGATCGCGCTCGAGGCGCCCGCCGACGCGCCGGTGGTGAGCGCGATGGCCGCGGCGCTGCTGGCCGAGGACCCGGGCGGCACGGTCGTGCCCTACTGCATGAGCGGCGGCACCGACGCCAAGCAGTTCTCCCGGCTCGGCATCGCGGGATACGGGTTCACGCCGCTGTGGCTGCCGCCGGACTTCGATTACTACGAGATGTTCCACGGAGTGAACGAGCGCGTCCCGGTCGCCGCGCTGGAGTTCGCGGTCCGGGTCGTGACCCGGTTCCTGCTGGCGGCCTGAGCGGTGCGTGCTGACTAAGACCAGGCGTGCCGGGTCACTGCGCGTGCAGCGGGGGATCAGCCGCGATCTCGCGCGCGGTCTCCCGCTCGACCCTGGTCGCCCCGTCCGGCCACGGATGCACCCAGCGCTCGGCGATCTCGCCGAACCGCTCGAACCGCTTGCGGCCCGGCTCGCCCAGCGCGTCCACGACCGACGTGATGAGCGTCTCGACCACGGCGAGGGCCGGGGTCAGGCTCTCGAACGGAGCCGGCCCGGTCACCTGGGCGGTGAGCACGGCGTCGGCGATGTCCGCGACCGGCGACAGCCACGGGTCGGTGACGAGCAGGATCCGGCCGCCGGCCGCCTGGGCCGCCCTGGCGATCTCCAGCGTGTCCCGCTCGTACCGGCGGAAGTCGAACGCGACGACAGTGTCGCGCCTGCCGATGTCGGCGATCGCGCCCGCCCGGTCACTGGCCGACGGCCCGACCAGCCGGACACCGGGGCGCAGCTCACGCAGCACCGAGCTGAGGTAGCCCGCCAGCAGCTGGCTGAACCAGCCACCGGTCGACGACGACCTGCCGGCCGCCGTCCGCGATCAGCGCCACCGCGCGGCCGTACTCCTGCGGATCGAGCCCGGACACGCTGGCCGCGACCGCCTCGCCCAGGGTGCGCGCGCTGCTGCCCAGCACGTCCGCGGACCGCTCGCCTTCCTGGTGCCGGTGGTAGACCTCCACCGGCGACATCACCCGGGCGGCGATCTCCTCGTGCAGCGCGCGCTGGAAGTCGGCGTAGCTGCCGAACCCGAGCTCGGCGATGAAGCGGCTGACCGTCGGGCCGCTGACGCCCGCGAAGCGGGCGAGCCGCACCGACGACTCAAGGCCGATCGTGGGCGGCCCGGTCAGCAGCGCCCGGGCGACGCGCCGCTCGGACGGCGACAGCTCACCGACCCGCTGGCGGATCTTCTCCGCGATGCTCACCGGCGCGGCGGCGACCCGGCCCGGATGCGGCGAAGCCGGCGCCGGACGCTCGGGCGAGTGGCCCGCCGGAGGCTTAGCCATGGGCTACCTCATTCGTTACCCACTTGAAAGGATTCGCTCAGAATAGCGTCTTGACCGCCGATTCTGAATCATGCTGTACTCGAACATGCTTCTGACTGGATTGTCCGCTGTTGGTCAGGAGCGACCGCTCAGCCGGGCCTGGCCCGCGGCAGTTATCCCGGCCGCTCGCGCCCAGGTATCCCGCCCCCGCTCGCCCCGGTCAGGCCCGCCGCGACCTGAGTCCGCCGCGGTCACGAAGGAGTCCCGCCCATGAACATCACGCCATTCGCCCGCCGCGGACGGCCGCCCGCGCCTGCGGCCAGGCCCGCGCGCCGGACCCGGCGCCTGCTCGCCGCCGTCGCCGGGCTGGCCCTGGCCTCGGCCGCGCTGACGGCCGGCCTGGCCGGCCCGGCCGTGGCCGCCTCCGGTGGTTCGTCCGGCAGCACGCTGCGGATCCAGGCGCAGACGTCGTTCTCGACGTTCAACCCGTTCACCGCGTACTTCGACGGTGACCTCGAGGTGATCGGCGAGATCTACCCGACGCTCACCGCCATCAACGCAGCAGGGCGTGGCCGTGCCCGTACCTGGCCGACCAAGTGGACCACGTCGGCCGACCAGCTCACCTGGACGTTCACGATCAAGTCCGGGCTGAAGTGGTCCGACGGAAAGCCGATCACGGCCGCCGACGCGGCCTGGACGCTGAACCTGATCATGCACAACTCGGTCGCCGGCCACCGCGAACGGCTCGCTGGTGGCGAACTTCGCCACCGTGACCGCGCCGAACGCCACGACGCTGGTCATCACCACCAAGCAGCCGCAGGCGAACATGCTCTACGAACGTCCGAACCAGATCCCGATCGTGCCGCAGCACATCTGGGCCAGCGAGGTCGCCGGCCTCAACAACTTCAAGAACCAGACCTCCCCGGTCGTCGGCTACGGCCCGTGGCAGCTGACCGGCTACGTGACGAACCAGTACGCGACGCTGACGGCGAACAAGGGCTTCTTCCTGGGCGCGCCGAAGTTCGACACGCTGATCGTGCAGTACTTCAGCAACAGCGACGCGATGGTGGCGGCGCTGCGCAGCGGCGAGCTCGACGAGGTCGAGTACGGTCTGACCGCGCCGCAGTTCAACTCGCTGAAGCACGTCAAGGGTATCACCGTCTACCCGCAGGTCTCCAACGCCTGGACCGCGATCGAGCTCAACCCCGGCGCGAAGACCAGGTCCGGCCAGGCCTTCGGCAACGGCAACCCGGCCCTGCAAGACCCGCGCGTGCGGGACGCGATCGAGCTGGCGCTCAACAAGCAGGAGCTGGTCACCAAGGTCTGGGACGGGCTCGCCGTCGCCGGCGCGGGCTACCTGCCGCCCGCCTACCCGCAGTTCGTCTGGAAGCCGCCGGCCGACGCAGGCGCTCAGCTACGACCCGGCCAAGGCCAACCAGATGCTGACGGCCGCCGGGTACAAGATGGGGCCGAACGGGATCCGGATCGACCCGAAGACGCACAAGCCGCTGAACCTCCGCCTCGGCATCCACTCCGACGACGCCGCCGACGCGGCGATGGCGCCGTACATCGAGGAGTGGCTGAAGGCGATCGGCATCGGCGTGACCGTGCAGACTCGATGAGCTTCAACCAGCTCAACGACGACCTGCCCAAGGGCGACTGGGACATGCTGTCGGACGGCTGGTCCACCGGGCCCGACCCGACCTACCTGCTGTCGATCCAGACCTGCGCCGACCTGCCGCTCGAACAACGGCACCGCGCGGCAACACCGACGCGTTCTTCTGCAACCCGGCGTACGACAAGCTGTTCGACCAGCAGGCCACCGAGTTCAACCCGGCGCAGCGGGTCGCAGACGATCGACCAGATGCAGCAGATCCTGTACCAGCAACGCGGTCGACGTCATCCTGTACTACCCGGACTTCCTCAGCGCGGTGCGCACCGACAAGGTCAAGAACTACTTCTACGGCACGCCGAACGCGCAGGGCTTCTACCCGACTGCAGAACCGCTTCATCAACCTGCGGGCGGCGACGCCGGTCGCGAGCGCGTCGTCCTCATCGTCGAGCGCGACCATCTGGATCGTCATCGTGATCGTCGTGGTGGTGTTGCTCGCCGCGGCCGCTGATCCTGCTGCGTCGCCGCCGGACCGCGGGCGAGCGGGAGTAGCGGGTCTTGAGCAGTACCTCCGCACCGCTCTCGGCCGCGGAGCCTGAGCGCGCTGGAGGCCCCGCCGAGTCTCGGCGGGGCCGTCCGGGGCGCGCGACTTCGCCGCACTACCTGGCCCGCAAGGTGGCCGCGGCGCTGGTCAGCTTCGCCGTGCTGCTGGTCGTCGGGTTCGTGATCTTCAGCCTGATGCCGTCCGACCCGGTCGCGGCGCTGACCAGGGGGCAGCCGACCAGCGCGCAAGCAGATCGCCTTCCTGGTCAAGCAGCTCGGGCTGGACCAGCCGGTGTGGGAGCGGTTCGTCCACTTCGTCGGTCAACACCCTGCACGGTAACCTCGGCTACTCCTGGCAGTTCCAGACCGCCGGTCGCGACGCTGATCGCTGCAGCGGCTGTGGCCGACGCTGCTGCTGATGGGCTCGTCCACGATCCTCTCCATCGTGCTCGGGATGTGGCTCGGCATCCGCAGCGGCTGGCAGCCGGGCAAGCTGCTCGACCGGGTCTCGACCGGCACGGCGATCACGTTCTGGTCGGTGCCGACGTTCTGGCTCGGGCATCCTGCTGCTCGTGCTGTTCAGCACCGGCTTCGGGCCGATCCCGGCGCTGTTCCCGGCGGGCGGCATGTCGACGCCGGGGACGGCGGGCGGCCTGGCGCCGGCGCACATCCTGGACGTCGGCCGGCACCTGGTGCTGCCGTGCCTGACGCTCGTGCTCGTCGTCTTCGCCCAGTATCAGATGATCATGCGCTCGTCGATGATCGACGAGATGGGCAATCCGTACCTGCTCACCGCCCGGGCCAAGGGCCTGCGCGACGCCGAGGTACGGCAGAAGCACGCGGTGCCGAACGCGCTGCTGCCGTCGGTCACGCTGATCTTCCTGCAGGTCGGGACCATGATCAGCGGCGCGATCACGGTGGAGACGGTCTACTCGTGGCCGGGCCTCGGCTACCTCACCTTCCAGGCGCTGCAGATCCCGGACCTGCCGCTGCTGGAGGGCACGTTCATCATCTTCAGCGCGTCGGTGATCGTCTTCAACCTGCTCGCCGACCTGGCCTACCGGTACCTCGATCCGCGAGTGCGCCGGTCATGACCGCGATCCATGAGGCCCCAGCCGCCGTGGTCACGCCGCCGCGGCTGCTCGCGCTGCGCCGGTTCGCCCGTGACTTCGCCCGCCGGCCGAGCGCGCTCGCCGGACTGGCCATCCTCGTCGCGATCACCGCCCTCGCGCTGACCGCGCCGCTGTTCATCCACGCCAGCGACCTGAACGTGATCAACGCACCGGGCCAGCCGATCGCACCGCCGTCGGCCCGCTTCCCGCTCGGCACCGACTACGCGGGCCGGTCGATCCTGCCGCTGCTGATCTGGGGTGCCCGGCCGTCGCTGGCGATCGGCGTCATCGCCACCGGGCTCACGATGGTGCTGGGCAGCGCGATCGGGCTGCTGGCCGGCCACTACGGGGGGACCACGTCCAGGGTGCTGATGGCGATCACCGACTGGTTCATCGCGCTCCCGACGCTGCCGCTGGCCATCGCCCTGGCCGCCGTTCTCGGCCAGGGCGATTCGTCGATCACGATCGCCATCGCGGTCACCTCGTGGCCGGGCACGGCGCGGCTGATCCGGGCGCAGACCCTCGCGGTCGAGGCGCGGCCGTTCATCGAGCGGGCCAAGGCCCTCGGGGCCAGGGACGGCCAGCTAGTGGTGCGCCAGGTGCTGCCCAACGTCGCGCCGTTCATCCTGGTCTCGGCCACGCTCACCGTCGCCGGGGCGATCCTCTCCGAGACCACGCTGACCTTCCTCGGGCTGGGCAACCCGACCGACGTGTCCTGGGGCGCCATGATCAACCAGGCGTTCTTTCAGGGCGCGGTGTCGGCCGGCGCCTGGTGGTACATCCTGCCGCCCGGCATCGCGATCGTGATCGTGGTGCTGGGCTTCACGCTGATCGGTCGCGCGGTGGAGAACATCCTCAATCCACGGATGGCGAGGTAGCCGCGCCATGGCCCCGCTACTCGAGGTGCGCGATCTGTCGGTCACCTATGGCTCCGGCCAGGAGAGCGTCCGCGCGGTGCGCGGCGTCACTTTCGCCCTGGAACCTGGCGGCACGCTGGGCATGGCCGGTGAGTCTGGCTGCGGGAAGACGACCGTCGCGCTCAGCCTGCTCCGGCTGCTGCCCGCCTCCGCCCGACTGAACGGCCAGATCCTGTTCAAGGGCGAGGACGTCGTCGGACTCGGCTGGCAGCGGCTGCGGGCGGTGCGCTGGGCCCAGGCGTCGGTCGTCTTTCAGGGCGCGATGAGCGCGCTCAACCCGGTGCGGAGCATCGGTCATCAGATCTGCGAGCCCATCCTGCTGCACGAGAAGGTGAGCCAGCGCGTGGCCGAGGCCAGGGCAGCAGACCTGCTCGACAGCGTCGGCGTGCCGTCCGCGCGGATAGGTAGCTATCCGCACGAGCTGTCCGGCGGGCAGCGCCAGCGCGTCATGATCGCGATGGCCCTGGCCTGCCAGCCCGACCTGATCATCGCCGACGAGCCGACGACGGCGCTCGACGTCATCGTGCAGGCGCAGGTCCTGGAGTTGCTGACCGGCCTGGTCCGGGAGCGCCAGATCAGCATGATCGTGATCAGTCACGACCTGTCCGTGCTCGGCGAGACCTGCGACCGGCTGGCGATCATGTATGCGGGCCGCATCGCCGAGACCGGACCCGCCCGCGAACTGCTCTCCGGGCCCCGCCACCCTTACACCCGGATCCTGGCCCGTGCTTTCCCGCGGATGGGTGATCCGCAGTCGCGGCTTGCTCCGGCCGGACTGCCCGGCGAGCCGCCCGACCTGCGGGGCGAGATCACCGGCTGCCCGTTCGCGCCGCGCTGCCCCGAGGTCGTCGCCGACTGCCTCGACCCGCGAGATCGAGCTGTGGCCAGCCGGTGATCGGCGCGAGTCGGCCTGCATCAAGGTGCTCGACGGCGGGGCCGGCCTGGCCGAGGGAATTGACCCGGCCGAGCGGGCCGGCCCGGCCGAGGGGACCGGCCGCACCGATGCGTCGACGCAGGCAGCAGCCGGGGTCGACGGCTCGCCAGCACCCGCGGCGGCGCCGCCGGGGGAGTCGGTGCTGGAGACCCGCGACCTGCGGGTCGTGTTCCCCGGCCGCCGCGGCCGCGGCCCGGCGCGCGCGGTCGACGACGTCAATCTCACGATCGGCCGGGGCGAGATCGTCGCGCTGATCGGCGAGTCCGGGTGCGGTAAGTCCACGCTGGCCCGCGCGCTGGTCGGCCTCGTCGAGCCGACGGACGGCGAGGTCCGCTACGCCGGCGCCGCGCTGAGCTACGGCGGGACTGCGCTGCGCGCGCACCGCCGGAAGGTGCAGCTCGTGCTCCAGGACCCGGCGGGCGCGCTCAATCCCCGCCAGACCGTTTTCGACCTGGTCGCGGAGGGACCGCGGCTGCACGGCCTGCGCGACGGGCTGACCGAGCGCGTGCACAAGGCGCTGGCCAGTGCCGGGCTGCGGCCGCCAGGCCAGTTCGTCAGCCGTTACCCGCACGAGCTGTCCGGTGGTCAGCAGCAGCGGGTGGTCATCGCCGGCGCGCTCGCGCTGGACCCGTCGGTGATCGTCGCCGATGAGCCGGTGTCCTCGCTCGACGCGTCTGTCCGGGGCGAGATCCTGAAGCTGCTCCTGAGCCTGCGCGATGAGCTGTCGCTCTCGGCCCTGATCGTCAGCCACGACCTCGGCGTCGCGTGGAACATCGCCGACCGGGTCGCGGTGATGTATCTCGGCCGGATCGTCGAGGCCGGACCGGTGAGCGACGTGCTGCTCCGGCCGCGCCATCCCTACACCCGGGCGCTGCTCTCGGTGCTGCCGGACGCGACTCGCGACGCACCGGCCCGCGCGCTCACCGGCGAGCCGCCCGACCCGACGAAAATCCCGGCCGGGTGCCGGTTCCACCCGCGCTGTCCGCGGCTCGCCGCGCTGCCCGCCGGCGACGGCCGGGCGGACCTGTGCCGGGCGACGGCGGTGCCGGTGCTGCCCGCGCTGCCGCAGGCCGGCGACGCCGCCAGTCTGGTGGCCTGCCACCTGGCCGACCTCGACGAATCCGACCTGCTGGAGCCCAGCCGCACATCGTCACAGGGAGCTGAATGACGGCCCAGACGCCGGTGAGCGAGTCCGCGCCAGCGCCCGAACTCCGCTCGCTGGCCCGGCCGCCGGCCCTGCGGCCGGGTGACCGGGTCGCGGTGCTGTCGGCCAGCAGCCCGGCCGACCAGGCCGAGCTGGCGGTCGGCCTCGATGCGCTCCGGTTCGCCGGGCTGGAGCCGGTCGTGTTCCGCACCGCCACCGACTCCGGCAGCCTGCGCAGCTACCTGGCCGGTGACGACGCGCTGCGCGCTTCCGACCTGCGCGCGGCGCTCACCGACCCGTCGATCGCCGGGGTCGTCTTCGCCAGCGGCGGCTACGGCGCCCAGCGCACGCTGGCCGCCCTGGACTGGGCGAGCCTGGAAGGCCGGGCGCCGAAGGTGCTGGCCGGCTACTCGGACGTGACCGCGATCCTGGAGGCGTTCGCGGCCCGGCTGGGCTGGGCCAGCCTGCACAGCCCGATGGTCAGTTCCTCCGGCGACACGGCGCACTACTCGTTCGGGTCGCTGCTGCGCGCGCTCATGCGCCCGGACGAAGCGGTGCTGATGCGATTCCCCGGCTCGGTCCCGCTGGCCGGCGGCGTCGCCCGCGGGCTGACCCTGGGCGGCAACCTGACGCTGCTGTCCTCGTCGGTCGGTACCGACACCTCGCTGCCCGCGCACGGCGCCATCCTGCTGGTCGAGGAGGTGGACGAGGACGCGTACCGGGTGGACCGGATGCTCACCCAGCTGCGCCGCAGCGGCTTCCTGGACGGGGTGGCCGGGATCATCGGCGGCACGTTCACCGGATGCGGCGCGCCCGCGCTGATCGAGGAAATACTGGCCGAGCGGCTCGGTGACCTCGGCGTCCCGTTGCTGGCGAGGGCCAACATCGGGCACGGCGGACACCAGCAGGCGTATCCGATTGGTATCGCCGCCGAACTGGACGCGAATGCGAGAACGCTGCGGCTGCTCGACCCGCCCCTGCTTCGCCGCGACTAGATCCCCGGATTGTCAGCGCCAGATCCGAAGGCGCGGCGCCTGGCGTCGGCCACTGCCTCAAGTGCGTCCGCCACGGCCGCCGCGGCGGACGTGGCCCGGCGCGGCTCATCGGGTCGTCCGGCCGCCGGAGCCTGGATCCGCCAGCCGCCCAGGACGATGGTCGGCTTTCGGGTGCGCATGGCCAGGGCGATCTCGCTCAGGGTCCCCCAGCTTCCGCCGAGCGCGATCACAGCTTCACTGGTGCCCACTACCAGTCCGTTGCGCAGCTCACCGAGTCCGGTCGGGAGCGCGACCGTCAGGTAGGCGTTAGCCCCGGTGCGGTCCCGGCCCGGCAGGATGCCGACGGTCAGACCCCCGCGCTCGGACGCCCCCCGGCAGGCTGCCTCCATTACGCCGTCCATGCCGCCGCACACGACGATCGCGCCCTGATCGGCCAGCAGGCCGCCGACCTCCAGGGCGATGTCGAGATCAGCCTTCGTCGCATCGCGGGCGCCAGGCCCGACCACCGCAACGTAGGCCGCACCGTGGACCGCCCGCGCTGAGGGTTCCATCGCAGTTCCCTTGCTATGTCGCCGAGATACGCCCAGGCCCGGGGACTGACAACGCCGGGTGCTTCCCATCCTGGCCAAGAATCACAGCATCGCGCCGTGCGGGCACCACATCGGGTTTTCGCTGTGGCAGAGTTGCGGCCGTGGTGAGCATCCAGCCGGAGCTGTGGGTCGAGGAGGCGGGCCGGGCGCTGGCGTTCTACCGGGACGCGTTCGGCGCCGAAGTCGTGCATTGCGTGGGCGAGGGTGACGACATCGTCGCCCAGCTCGCGGTCGGCGACGCGATGTTCTGGGTCGCCGCGGCCGCACCGGATATGCGGCGGTTCAGCCCGAAGGCGCTCGGCGGCGGCACCAGCAGGACGTTGCTCGTCGTCGATGACCCGGACTCCGTGCTCGAGGCGGCCGTGACCGCCGGAGCGGTCGCGACGTCAGCGGTCAGCGATGAGCACGGCTGGCGGCTCGGCCGGATCGTGGACCCGTTCGGCCACGAGTGGGAGATCGGCAAGCCGCTCGGGCCCTGGCCTCCGGGCTAGCCAAGCCGCCCCATCATGTCCGCGTACGCGGTGACCCCGCTGACGTGATGCACGACCTCGCGCAGGGTCCACGTGCCCTCGTCCGGCCGCGTGTCCAGGTCCGCGGCGGCCCGCCCGGCCAGGAGCGCCTGGTAGCAGGCGGCCAGCCGGAGCAGCCTGCTCGTCGCCTCGTCGAGGTCAATCTCGGTGAACCGGGCGAAGTCCGCGTCCGTGGTCACCATCCGGCCGTGCCAGGCGTCCGGCAGCGTCGGCAGGCCGGCCAGCCGGCCCTCGATCTCCGCGAGGTGGTCGATCAGGTGGTCCGCCACCCGGCGCAGCGCCTTGTGCGGTGTCCAGACGTTGCCTTCGCGCCGGACCGGTGCGCCATCCCAGCCCAGCCACGTCTCGGCGACGTCCAGGATCTGGCCCACGGCATCGGGAATGAGCCGCGTCACGTCGCCGTCGGCGATGTCGGGTCGTGCGTCGTAGTCGTCGGCGAACTGGCTGCGGGTGAGGTGCCTGACCATGGACGGACACTACCGGGCATTCAGTTCGGCGCCCGCCGAAGTAGCCCGGGCGCCCCCTCCGGCGGGCCCGGGTCACTCCGGCTGGGCGGCGGTTAGCGGTGATAGCGGATCGTCACCGCTGTCCTGGTGCCCTTGGCGTTCAGGTTGCGGGCGGCAATCGTGCCCCTGGCGCCCGCGAATGCGCCGGTGCCGCCGGTGACCTTGCCGCTGATCGATGACTGGGTGAGCGTGAGGGTGCCGGTCACGGTGCCGCCCTTGGTCACGATGATCACGTTGCCCTTGCCGACCCCGGTCTTCAGGTTGAACGCGATGTACAGCTCGTCGAATCCGATGACCTTGCCCTTGGCGTTCACATCCCGGTCCTGCTGGCCGCCGGTGGACTGCGAGAAGTTGATGCTCCGCTCGGTCACTGAGGTGAACCTCAGGGTGTGGGTCGCCGGGCGGGCGCTCGCGAGGGTAGGTACCGCGAGAGCGCAGGTACCGCCGAGGATCGCGGCCGCGCCGAGCGCGGTGACCGAGGACCGGACTTTCATTTGCTGCCTCCGTTGTGACTGGTGTGATGAGTCAAGTCTTCGCGGCGGAGCGGTCCTGGTCAGTAGTGAGCGCACCACAATGCCGGGGTGCGGTGGTAGCTGCGGGCGGACCGGCTGGCACGAGCCAGAGCGGGCGCCGCCACCACGAGCCGCACGCAGGCTGGCCCCGCATCCGCATCCGGGCCCGGCAGGCCTGGGTCTGGCGCCATTTCGGAAATAGGATGCTTATGACAAAAGGACGCCAAATCGTTTGGTCAAACGGCCTTCAGCGGACAGGAGTTCTCGGATGGCGAGACGTCGCCTGCTCAGTGCTGTCATCACCGCGGCTCTGTCCCTCGCTCTCGCGGGCGTGGGCGTGACGTCGGCCGGGATCGCGGCTGCGGACTCTGGCCAGGGGTGCTCGCCCGGCGCGCGCACCCTGGCGCCGGCGGGCTCGCACGTGTACCCGGAAACGGGGAACGGCGGCTACACCAGCGTGCACACGAGCGTGCACATGATCTACGACGCCACTACGAACACGTTCCTGCCGGGGAACCACGTCACGCTGACCGACCGGGCGACCCACTGCCTGACGAGCTTCAGCCTCGACTTCGAGCGGCAGTCGCCGAACACGTCGGCGGGCCCGGACATGACGGTCGGCTCGGTCACCGTGAACGGCGTCCCGGCCCGGTTCACGTTCGTGCAGCCCACCTACCCGGGTGACCCGAACGGCCAGAACGACCCCAACCCGCTCGCGCACGAGGCGTCACAGAACAACCCCGTCGGCGGCCCGGACGGCAACTCGCTGCCGCCGGCCTGCTCGCCGGAGCTGCCGGACACGAACGCCGCCGCGGACTCGCTCGACGGCACCCAGTGCCCGGCGAACAAGCTGGTCATCACGCCGCGCGCGCCGATCAGGGACGGCTCGGTCTTCGCGGTGGTGGTGCACTACACCGGCCAGCCGGGTGTGCACAACGACGGAGACGGCACGACCGAGGGCTGGTTCCGCGCCAGCAGCGGCAGCTTTGTCACCACCGAGCCGGTCGGCACCGAGGACTGGATGCCGCTCAACGACTACCCGACGGCCAAGCCGACCTACGACTTCTACGACACCGTCAACACGGGCAAGACCACCGTCGCCAACGGCGATCTGGTGTCAGCCCGACAGCATGCTCCGGATGCGAACTTCCCCGCCGGGTCGGTCACCTATCACTGGCACTCGTCTGCCACGATCGCCAGCTACCTGGTGGAGGACAGCGTCGGTGACTACACGTTCTCGACCCGCCTGGGCAGTGACGGCATCACCTACAAGGAGGCCCAGGACGGCTCCATCAGCGCCGCCCAGCAAGCGACCAACCAGGCGGTGATGGATCAGCAGCAGGACATCACCGATTTCGAGAGCCAGTTCAACGGGCCGTTCCCGTTTGACACCGACGGTGTCGTGGTCGGCGCCCCCTCGGCCAGCTTCGAGGAGGAGATGCAGACGATGATCACCTTCGCGGGCGGCCGGATCGGACTGAGCACCTTCTACCACGAGAACATGCACCAGTGGTGGGGTGACAACGTGACCGAGGGCGGCTACGCGATGACTTTCTACAAGGAAGGCATGGCCCAGCTGGCGCAGTACATGCTGACGGCCCGCAACGCCGAGACCGCGGCCGGCGGCCCGGACACGGCCGCGGGTCAGGCCGCGTTCCAGGCCAGCCTCGTCGGGCAGTTCAACACGAACTACGCGCGGACCGGCAGCTTCTGGTCGGCGGCCCCGTCGAACCCGACGCCGTTCGGGCTGTTCTCCAGCAGCGCGACCTACCAGCGGCCGGCCACGGCCTACATCGCGCTCTGGCAGATCCTCGGCACCGACCGGTTCACCCAGGTCCTGCGGTCGATCCAGCGCACCTACGGCGGCGGCTCGATCACGGAACAGCAGCTCGAGGCCGCGTATCAGCGCGCGCTGCCGAACAAGAGCGCCGCGTGCCGGAACCAGCTCAGCCAGTTCTTCACCGAATGGTTCGACACCGCGTACCCGAGCAGTTCCGCCACCGAGCCGGACATCACCGGACCCGGCCTGAACGGACCCGGCTTCTACGGCACCCAAGGCGGTCAGTGCCAGAACGTCTGACCGTCAGCTGTCAGGGAGTGAGCCTGGTGCCAGTACCAGGCTCACTCTGAGCCGGGCGGAGACAAA
This sequence comes from uncultured Actinomycetota bacterium, assembly GCA_963726425.1. Taxonomy (GTDB): domain Bacteria; phylum Actinomycetota; class Actinomycetes; order Streptosporangiales; family Streptosporangiaceae; genus JAJYUU01. The sequence continues at coordinate 14,014 of CAVSCN010000036.1, forward strand.
ACGAGTGCGGGCGCGGTGGCGGTGCCGAGGATGGCCGGGCGCACGAACTTCGGGGCCCTGGGCAGGGCGGTGTCGGTCAGCTGGGTAATGGTGAAACCGGCGGCCTTGATCGAGTCGAGCGTCGGGCGGTTGCAGTCGCAGCACACGACGATGCGGTTGAGCCAGTTCAACTGGTCCTGCAGCCGGGCCGTGCGCGCGTCCCCGGCGCGCACGTGCTCGAGGAACAGCAGCGGCCGCCGGGGCGCAGCACCCGCCGCAGCTCTCGCAGCGCTCGGGGCTGGTCGTCGACGCCGCACAGCACCAGCGTGGCCACGACCACGTCAAAGGTGTGGTCGTCGAACGGCAGGTCCTCGGCGGGCGCGCGCAGTACGGTCACGGCCGAGCCGCGCGCACTGGCTGCGCGCTCCAGCCGGCGCAGCATCGGCGGCTGCGGCTCGGTCAGCGTCAGCGACGTGACTCCGGGCCCGTAGCACGGCAGATTCGCGCCGGTCCCGGCGCCGATCTCCAGCACGTCCCCGCTCGCCCCGGCCAGCAGGCGCTCACGAAGGGCACGCAGGCCGGCCTTCTCGGCCTTGGCCATCTGACGGTCGTAGGTCAGCGCGAAAAGCTTGGTCCGCAGGCTCATGGTTTCCTCGGTTCGGTGCGGTTGCGACCTGGCAGTACGAACGTACCCGGGCGGCCGGGCCGGAACATGAGGCGAACACCCCATCTTCCGGTCTGGCGCACTGTGACTATCGTGAGAGCCACGATGAATGAATCTGTGCTGGCCGGCACGACTTCGGGCACTGTCCGCGGGAGCGTCGAAGACGGCTTGCATGTCTTCCGCGGCGTGCCGTATGCGGCGCCGCCGGTTGGTCCCGGCCGCTGGCGGGCCGCCGAGCCGCACCCGCGCTGGTCGGGCGTGCGCGACGCCACCCGGTACGGGCCTACCGCGCCGCAGCCGTGGCGGCCGGAGGGAATCCCGGCTCTCGGACGGCACGGGGAGCCGCCATTCGACGAGGACTGCCTGACTCTCAACGTGTGGGCACCCGCGCCGGACGGCCGCGGTCGGCCGGTACTGGTGTGGATCCACGGCGGCGGGTTCGTCAGCGGATCGGGAAACCTGCCGATCTACGCCGGTGACACCTTCGCCCGCGACGGTGACCTGGTCGCGATTTCGATCAACTACCGGCTCGGTCCGCTCGGGATGCTCACGGGTCTCGGCGACCGCAATGCGTGGCTTACCGATCAGGTGGCGGCCCTGCGCTGGATCGCCGCCAACGTCGCGGCGTTCGGCGGAGATCCCGGCCGGATTACCGTCGCCGGCCAGTCCGGCGGCGCGTTTTCGGTCGCCGCGCTCGCACAGCATCCGGAGACGAAGGGCCTGTTCCAGCGGGGCATCCTGCAGAGTCCGCCGGCCGGACTGAACCTGCCGACGGCTGGCGAGGCCCTGGCGCAGACCGCGTCGCTAGCCCGGCTCCTGGGCCACCAGGACCCGGCGGCGCTGCGCGGCGAACCCTGGGAGCGCCTGATCCAGGGCACCGTCGGCGTGATGATCGAGAACGCGGCGTTCGGTCAGTGGAGTCTGGCCTTCCTGCCGGTCATCGACGAAGCAGCGCTGCCGGCCGACCCGATGGCCGCCCTCGCGGACAGCGACATCGACCTCATCATCGGCTGGACCAGCGAGGAGGCTGCCTTCGCGTTCGGCTTCGATCCCGGCTACACCGGCACCACTCGCGAACAGGTCATCGCGTGGGCCGCAGGCCGATATGGGAGCGCTGCCCAAGCCTTGTACGACGCGTACGCGGCCGCGGTGCCCGGCGCCCAGCCGCTCGATGTCCTGATCCAGGTGTTCACCGACGACTTCTTCCGCCGCGGCGCGCTCGACGTCGCGGCGCACCGGGCGAGTCGCCGCCGCCCGGTGCACGCTTATCAGTTTGAGGTCCGCACGCCCCGCCTGGACGGAACGCCGAACGCGGCGCATTGCGGCGAGCTTCCCTTCACTTTCGGCAACATCGCTCGCTGGGGCACACCCCCCATCGTCCAGGGCCTGACCGAGGCGACCATCGAGCACGCCACCGACGTCCTCCACAACGCCTGGATCGGATTCGTCCGGCACGGATCGCCCTGGCCCGCCGGCGCACTGGAGTGGCGGCCCTACACCGGCAGCGATCCCGCGATCCTGCTCGTGGGGGCCGGCTACACCAGCACGGTGACCGCCTCGGACCAGGTGATCTCGGCTGGCTTCGGCACGTAACTATCGGCCGGTGCGCGCTCACTCCTCGCCGATGTCAGCCAGGCTCTGGCGCAGCTCGATGATCAAAGGATCGCCTTCGGGCAAGGCGCGCTCCAGCCGGTCGACCGTGTCGCGCAGCAGCACCCGGGCGTCGCCGTAGCGCCCGAGCCGGCCGTACAGCTGGGCTAGCCCCGCCCGGCTGCGCAGCGTGTCCGGGTGCCGGGGGCCGAGCACCCGCTCGAACCCGGCCCAGGCCTGCTCATAGGCCAGCTCCGCCGCGGCCGTCTTGCCCGTCTGCTGGTAGGCGTCGCCGAGGTGGCTCCGCGCGGTGAGCGTGTCCAGGTGATCCGGCCCGAGGACGCGCTCCCGGTCGGCCACCACCCGCTTGTAGCCCGCGACCGCCTCCTTCGCCCGGCCTGCGGCCAGGTAGGCGTCGGCCAGGCCGTGCCGGGTCGTCATCGTCTGCGGATGCCGGTCTCCCTGGGTGCGCTCCCGGTCGGCCAGCGTGCGCCGGTAGAGGGTGATGGCATCAGAGTGCTGGCCCGCGACGAGATAGGCGGCGGCCAGCTCGTCGCGGGCGCCATGCGTATCGACGTGGTTGGGTCCGCAGAACTCCTCGAGCTGGGGTACCACCCGTCCGAGCACGGTGATCGCGGCCGGGAGCTGGTGCGACGCGACGAACGCGTGGCCCAGGCGCCGCCGCGCATCGGCCACCTCACGTCGATCCGGCCCGAGCTTGTCGGTCAGGCTGTCGACTATCCACTGGAACCAGGGGATCGCGGCGTCTGCGCGCCCGGCCGCCAGGTAAGCATCGGCCAGCCGCTGGGCGGCGAGCATCGTGTCCGGATGACCGACGCCGAGCACACGGCCAGCGGTCGTGGCCAGGTCGCGCCAGTGATCCACCGCGGACTCGGTCAGGCCGGCCCGGTCCAGGCTGTCTCCGGTCCGGACGAGCAGCGGATGGCAGCCGCGGGTCCAGAGCAGGTCGCCGGTGACGTGCCGGAGGGCAGCCGCGCAGGACCGCAGGCCAGACGCAGGCCAGCCGGGCAGCTCCTCGTCGGGCCAGGCCTCGAGCAAGGCGGCAGCCACGGTAACGGCCGCCTGATCCTGCATGGCCTCGGGCATGGCGGTCAGCAGGGCCGACTGCAGGACCGGGCTGATCCGGACCGTCGGCGGTGCCGACTCCGGTTCGACCGTTAGCAGGCCGACCTGCTCCAGCGCCGCCAGCGCGGCGCGGGCAACCTCGCCCCTCGCCGGGACCTCGCTGCCGCCCGCGAGGAAGTCGGCTGCCGCCGGGGCGGCGAAGACGGTCTGCGGGATGCCGTGCCCGTCCACCAGCGCGGCCAGGGCCAGCAGCAACTTGGCCGACTCGCCCGGCGCCAGCTGGTCCGCCCGCTCGAACGAGAACGTCCACGTCACCGCCGCGGCCGGCGGCCGGCCGCCCCGCGACGCCGATAGCTGCTCCCGCCTGCGCACGAAGTGGGCCCGGTAGTCGCGACACGACAGCGGCGAGCTGGCGATCACGGCGCTGGCCTGGGCCACGGCGACCGGTTCGAAGCCGAGGTCATGCGCGAGTTCGATCGCTCCATGCCGCTTGTCCGGGTCCGCCGACAGGCGTTCGCTCAGGTGGCTGGTGGCCTCGCGCAGGCTGAACGGCCCGACCGGCAGCGCGGGCATACCGCCGGGGACGGCGCCCGAATCGGCGGCGGTCACCAGCACCCGGCCCGCCGGGCCGACCGGCCACAAGCCATCCAGGTCCGCCGCGTCGGTCAGGTCATCGAGTACGACCAGCCACGAACGGCTCGTCTCGCCGAGCCAGCCGAGGAACTGGGCGGCGACTGACTCACAGCTGCTCGCCTGATCCCGGCCGGTCGCGGCGGCCATCGCGGCGGCGTAGCCGGACAGCACGGCGGCACGGCTGGTGGCTTCGATCCAGACCAGCAGGTCCATCCCGCCGGACTGCCACAAGGACTCGGCGAAAGCGGCGGCGATCTGGGTCTTGCCCGACGACCGCAGCCAGTCCTGTACGTCGGAAGCAGCCGCCGCACCGGAGAAGCCGGCTGCCCGGGCGGGGACGAGCGCGACCGCGGCCCCGGCCGGCAGCACGGCGGCCAGGTCGGGGCCGGTCTCGACCCGGACGGCGAAATCGTCGGTCGGGGCCGGCACCGCGCCGGACCGGATCGGCCACGACGGTCGTCCGGCCAGGCCGGCGGGCGGCACCGCGCCGTTCACGGCGCTGGCCGCGGTCACAGTTCCTCGCTGAAGACCAGCAAGGGGTTGGTCCGGCGGAGGGTGTCCCGGCGGAAGAAGGCGGGAGCGGTGACGCGCATGAAGACGAAGCCGATCACGCCGGCCAGCGCCGCCAGCGCCGCGATGATGAAGATGCCGCCGATCTGCCAGTGCACGACCGGCACCGTCCACATCGTGTAGCTGTTGTACGCGACCCAGTCGCTCTGCAGGCTGTAGAAGCCGGCCGCGTACATGATCAGGCCGCCCAGCCCCGGCAGGATGCCGCGCATCCACAGGTTCCAGCCGCTGCTGGTCAGCGTGTGCCGGTAGTACCAGACACAGGAGAACGCCGTCAGCCCGTAGTAGAACGCGATGTAGAGGCCGATCGCGGTGACCGCGTCGGCGATCGGATTGCCCAGCGAAATGAAGTTCAGCGGGATGTACAGCAGGATCGACAGCGCGCCCATGACCAGCGTCGACACCGTCGGGGTCAGGTACCTGGGGTGGATCTTGGCGAACGACTCGGGCAGCGCTCCGTAGGCCGCCATGGAGAGCGTCGTGCGCGCGGTCGGCAGGATCGTGGTCTGGGTGGAAGCGGCGGCCGAGCTGAGCACCATGAGGATCAGCAGCCGGGACAGCACCGTGCCGAGCCCGGACGTGCCGAAGATCGCGCCGCCGGTGACCGACAGCACGTCGAACTGGTTCGCCGGGTTTGACAGCCCGACGCCCTTGTCGCCGATGCCCGCGAACGACTGCATGGAGATGATCACGATCACGTAGGTGACGAGCAGCAGCACGGTCGAGATGATCCCCGCCCGGCCCGGCGTCCTGGACTTCTCCGCGGTCTCCTCGTTCACCGACAGCGCGGTGTCCCAGCCCCAGTAGATGAACAGCATCAAGATGATGCCGGAGACGAAGGCGGAGACCGGCAGGTGTGCGGGCGACAGCCAGCTGAAGTCCGGCTGAATCGAGCCGTGTGGCGGGTGGTTGCCGTACACCCGGACCAGCGCCGTCACGGACAGGACCAGCAGCATGATGATCTCGACCGAGAGCAGCACCTTCTGGAAGTTGGCCGAGACCTCGATGCCGCGGTAGCAGATGTAGGTCATCGCGGCGATCCACAGCACGCCGACCAGGAGCACCCAGCCGCCGGAGGCGTTGCCGCCGATCTTGCTGTTCGGACCCTGGACCAGGAAGAACGCGTACTGCCCGGCTACCTGGGCCAGGCTGGCCATGACCAGGATGTCGGACGCCACGACGCCCCAGCCGCCGAACCAGCCGGTCTTCGGCCCGAACGCCCTGGACGCCCAGATGAACGTCGTCCCGCAGTCGGGGTCGGCTTTGTTCAGCTCGCTGAAGCCGATCGAGCACAGCAGCATCGGCACGAAGGCCAGGACGGCGACCAGGGGCGAGGCCAGGCCGACCGCGGCCACCACGAAGAACAAGGTCGCAGCCAGGCTGTAGGCCGGCGCGGTCGAGGCCACGCCCATGACCACGCTGGACACCAGGCCAAGAGCGCCGGTCTTGAGACCCTTGTCTCTAGCATCCTCCACTGGCCGCGGGCCAGGTCTGTAGATGGCCAAGGTTCGCCATCCCCCCTACTGAGCCGATGGTGCTGCGATCCCGCCCGATCGCGCCCTCAGGCCACGCCAGGGCGGTACCGCCGATGCTGACTGTAACCGGAGAACTACGATCTTGCCTGCGAAACCCGATTTACCGTTCGAAAAGTGCAAAACTGTCGCCTTCTGCACTGCGGATAGGGATAAATACGACTAAATACGATGAAACCGTAGACTACCCTAGTCGGCAGATATGCCGGGCCTGGCCCGGACCGGGAGTCGCTTCGCGGTCGCCCGCAGCGCCGTGTCCAGCACGTCCTGGACGTGCAGGGCCTCCCGGATCGTCGGCATCGTGTCCGGGTGCCCGGCCGGCCGCCCAGCGGCGAGCGCCACGAAGTCGCGTAGCTGGCGGCCGGCGTAGACCCCGTGGCTCGCGTCGGCCGGGGTCAGATCCAGGTCGGTGACGACCTCGCCGCGAGGAGACCAGCGCAGGTACCGCTCGCTCCCATCGCCGGCCGACCCCAGGACGGCCTCCCCGGTCCCGGCCGAGCCGTGCAGCCGGACCCGGATCCCAGGGAACCCGCCGGGCAGCACCCAGCTGGCCAGCACCGTGCCCAGGGCGCCCGACGCGTACCGCACCTGCACCGCCGCGATGTCGTCCAGCGCGGCGGCCGGGATCACGGTCGCGAAGCTGGCGGTGACGTCCGCGACCGGGCCGAGCAGCCAGCAGCCCAGGTCGACGACGTGGGCGCCGTACTCGAATAGCGCGCCTCCGCCGGCGTGCCGCGGGTCGCCCTTCCAGGTGAGCGCGCGGCCCGTCGCGGGGTGAAACTGGGCGTTGTGCTCGTACAGCTCCAGCAGCCACGGCGTGCCGAGCACGCCCGCCCGCAGGTCGGACCGCAGCCGCTGCACCGCGCCCGCGTACCGGAACGCGAAGCCGATGGTCGCCGGGATGCCCGCGGAGTCCACCACGGCGGCGAGATCGGCCGCCGCCACGGCCGACGCGGCCAGCGGCTTCTCGCAGTACACGGCGACGCCCGCGGCGGCGGCGCTCCTGATCGCCTCCGGGTGGTGGTCATCAGGCGTGCTGACCACCAGCAGGCCCAGGTCCGGCTCAGCCGCGAGCATCTCGTCCAGGCCCGGGTAGACCCGCGGCACCGCCAGCGCCGCGGCGAACTGCCGGGCCTGCCCGAGATCCGGGCTCGCGCACGCGGTGATGCTGACTCCGGGCAGGCCGCGCAGCGCGGGTCCGAGGCCCGCCAGGGCCCAGTCGCCGGTCCCGGCCAGGCCGACCGCGACGGTCACGCCCGCGCGCCTCTTAGCCGCCCGCGCCGGTGGCGCCGGAGCCAGCCGCGAACGACGCGGCCAGGTCGTGCAGCGCCAGCGCGGTGGCGAGTGAGGTCTCGATGGCGAGCAGCCGCGGCGCTTCGTCGGCCCGGATGACGGCGTTGATGTGCCGGATCGCCGCGGTGAACGATCTCTCGCCGCCAGGTGCCGCCATGGTCTGCGTCTTCGTCGGGCCCGCCTCGACGGTGTAGTGGTCAGCCGGACCTGGATGGAACGGGTTCGTGACGGTGATCCGCCCTTCGGTGCCCTCCAGCGTCGCGGTCGTGTCGTAGCTGCGCCCGAAGCCGCACGACAGCATCAGCCGGCGGCCGCCCGGGTACTCCAGGACGCCCCAGGTATCCACGTCGACGCCGTCGCCGCCGGTCACCGCCCGCGCCCGGGCGGCCGAGTACCGCGGTCCGAAGATCTCCTGCGCGAGCCGCACCGGGTAGCAGCCGACGTCCAGCAGCGCGCCGCCCTCCAGCGCAGCCGAGAGCCTGATGTTGGCGTCGGTGCGCAGCGCGAAGTGGAAGTTTGACTTGATCTCCATCAGGTCGCCGATGGCCCCGGCCGCGATCAGCTCTCGGATCTGACCTAGCTGTGAATGGAACGGAAAGACGAATGCTTCCCACAGGAACGTGCCGGTCGTCCGCGCCGCCGTCAGGACCCGCTCGGTGTCGGCGAGCGTGCCGCACAGCGGTTTCTCGCACAGCACCGGCTTGCCCGCCTCGAGTGCCCGGATGGTCCACTCCGCGTGCAGGGCATTCGGCAATGCGATATAGACGGCGTCGATGTCCGGGTCAGCCAGCAGGTCCTGGTAGCCGGTGATCGCGCGGCCGATCTCGTTGGCCTGGGCGTACGCGCTGGTCCGGGCCGGATCACGGCCGGCCACCGCGGCCGCGGCCCCGTCCGCCTGCCGTAGCGCGGGCAGGAACTGGCCCCTGGCGATGTTCGCGGTACCGAGTACTCCCCACCGCACTGGCTGGCCCGACGTCACGTTCTTGTTCCTTCCGTCTGTCTATGCGTCAGCCAACGGCAAGCTGACCCAGCGGCGCTCGCGATGGGACAACTCGACCGCGTTGATGACCTCCTGGGCCCAGCGACCATCGTCGAAGTTGCCCTCGTTCCCGTCGATCTCACCGAGGACCTCGCTGGCGAAGTTGGCCGTCAGGTTCGCGTAGTACAGCGTCCGCCACGACTCGCGCGGGCTGCCGCCGGACGGATAGTAGCTGGCCGGGATCTCTACCTCGCGGAATTCCACGTCATCTGGCCAGGCGACCTTGAGCGTCTCGCAGATCCCGAACTCCTCGATAAGCCGGGCGATCGCGGCCCCCTTGCTCCCGTAGACGCGGACCTCGATGCCGGGGTAGTTGCCGACGGTGACGAAGCTGCTCTGCACGGTGCAGAAGGCCCCGCTCGCGAACTCGCCGATGAACACGTCGCCGTCGTCGATGTTCGTCCTGGTCATCTGGCCGGTGTCGGCGATCATGCGGTGCGACACGAAGTTGCGCAGCACGCCGACCACCGCGGTGATGTCGGAGTCCATCAGCCAGTGGCCGATGTCGATGACGGGCGCGCCGTAGCCCTCCAGGGACGCGACCTTGATCGGGCCGTCGTTCGCGCGGCTGCTGTTGCGCAGCGGCGTCTGCGGGTCCAGCCACTGTGAGTTCTGCTCGTAGGCGTTGTAGATATAAGGAGTGCCGAGATCGCCCCTGACGACCATGTCCTTGAGATAGCGGACGGCGGGGCTGTACCGGAACGTCATCCCGACCTTGGTCTTCAGGCCCTTTGACCTGGCTACCTCGGCCAGCCGCTGGACGTCTTTGTGGTCGTGCGCGACGGGCTTCTCGCTGAGGACGTGCTTGCCGGCCTCGATCGCCGCCGAGTTGATCTCGAAGTGCTCGCTGTCGCGCGTCACCACGTCGATGATGTCGATGTCGTCGCGGGCCAGGAGCTCGCGGTAGTCGGCGGTGGCGGCGAGGGCGCCGAACTGCTCCGCGGCGGCTTTCGCGCGCTCGATGTCGATATCGCAGACGGCGACGATCTGGCAGCGCTCGTCCCTGGACCAGCCGGGCAGGTGCGCCAGGTTGGCCCACCGGCCCGCGCCGACAACGCCGATGCCGAGCTTCGTCCGTGTCATTCCGCCGCCTTCCCGAGGTCGTCCTGGCGCCAGCACCGTGCTGTGTGTTCCGCCTCTCCGGTGCCCCCCGCGGACACGGAGGCTGAGACGAGCTCGCTGTCCCAGGTCAGGCACTCGCTGACCTGATAAGGGCAACGCGGGGCGAAGCGGCACCCTGGCGGTATGTCGATCAGGCTGGGCGGTGCGCCGGGGATATTGCGCAGCTCGCCCTGCTGCTCGTCCCTGGGCAAGGCGTCCAGCAGTGCCTGCGTGTACGGGTGCCGCGGGTTGGCCACCACGTCTGTCGTCGTGCCTTCTTCCACGATCTGGCCCGCGTACATGACCACGACGCGATCGCAGACCTCGGTGACGACGGCGAGGTCGTGGCTGATGAGGATCATGCTCATGCCGGTGTCTTGCTGCAGTTCCAGCAGCAGGCTCAGGATCTGGTCCTGAATGATCACGTCCAGCGACGTGGTCGGCTCGTCCGCGAGCAGCAGCCGCGGCGACGACGCCAGCGCGATGGCGATCAGGGCGCGCTGCAGCATCCCGCCGCTGAACTGGAACGGGTAGTCGCGCATCCGCCGGGCCGGGGCCGGGATGCCGACGCGGTTCAGCAGCTCGATGGCCCTGGCCTTTGCCTCCGGCCGGGTGAGGCGGGCGTGCGCGGTGACCGCTTCGATCAGCTGGTCGCCGATGGTGCGCACCGGGTTGAGCGCTGTCATCGGGTCCTGGAAGATCATCGCGAGGTGCGAGCCGCGCAGTTCCTGGAGTTCGGCGGGCGAGGCGCCGAGGATGTTCTGGTCGCCGTGCGGGTGATAGATGACCTCGCCGCTGGCGTGCAGGGTCTTGGCCGGCATGAGGCCGATGATGGTCCGGCAGGTGACCGTCTTGCCGCAGCCGCTCTCGCCGACGATGCCCACGATCTCGGCTTCGTGCACGGTGAGCGAGACGCCGTCGACCGCGCGCACCACGCCGTGACCGGTGGCCAGGTAGCTACGCAGATCCCGGACCGTGAGCAGGGGCTCGGCCGTGACCGGTGGCCGGCGGCCACCCGCTCGGCGGTCATCGCTCACCCGGCCGCAGCAGATCGGCGAGCCCGTCGCCGATGAGGCTGAAGGCCACGCCGACGAAGACGACGGCCAGGCCCGGCATCGTCGCGAGCCACCACGACGTGAGGACGTAGTTCTGCGCGTCGGAGATCATGGTGCCCCACTCCGGGCTGGGCGGCTGGGCGCCCAGGCCGAGGAAGCCCAGCGACGCGGCCAGGATGATGTTGCCGACCGCGTCGACCATCGAGAAGATGATCACCGAGGACACCGTGTTGGGCAGGATGTGGCGGAACATCACCCGCAGCCGCCCGTAGCCGAGGGCCTGCGCCGCGAGCACGTACTGCTGCTTCTTCGCGATCACGGTCTGGGCGCGCATGATCCGCGCGTAGCTCACCCAGCTCGTGATCCAGATGGCCACGAACATGTTGAAGATGCTCGGGCCGAGCATCGCCACGATCGCGATGATCAGGACCAGGAACGGAAACGCGAAAAACAGGTCGACGAGCCGCATCAGGACGCTGTCGACCTTGCCGCCCACGTAGCCCGCCACCAGGCCGATGAAGGTGCCGCCGACGAGCGTCACGCTGGTCGCACCGAATGCGATGGCGAGATCGATCCGCCCGCCGTACAGGATGCGGGCGAACACGTCCCGGCCGTACTGGTCAGTGCCCAGCAGATGACCGGGGCTGAGCGGGCCGGCCAGCGGCCGGAGGGCGTCGATGGCGGTGGGCGAGTCCTTGGCGAACAGCGGGGCGGCCACGCAGACGATGATCGCGATCGCGAGCATCGCCAGCCCGATGGTCAGCGTCAGCCGCCGCCGGGACGCGCTGCGGCGGCGGCCCGCAGCCTTGGTCGCCACCTGCATCAGCAGCTCGGACGGGTTCGCCCAGGCGGTGGTCACTCGCCGATCTCCTGTCCGACTCGCGGGTCAAGCGCTGCCTGCACGACGTCCGTCAGGAGGTTGATCACGACGATGAGCACGGCAAAGAGCAGAGTGACGCCTTGCACGACCGGGTAGTCGCGGTCCGACACGGAGCTGACCAGCAGCGTGCCGAGGCCGGGCAGCGAGAACACGTTCTCCACCAGCACGGTGCCGCTGATGAGGTACGCCAGGTTGACGCCGAACACCGCCACCACGGCGAGCACGGAGTTGCGGAACACGTGCCGCCACAGCACCTGGCGGTACTTGATGCCCTTCATCAGCGCCGTGTCCACGAACTCGGCCTGCAGCGTGGTTATCGTCGCTGACCGCAGGCTGCGGACCAAGACGGTGGAGAAGCCGAGCGCGATCGTCAGGGCGGGCAGGAACAGGTAGTAGAGGTGGCCGAAGAAGCCGGTGCCGAAGCCGCTGAGCGGGAACGCGTGTATGTGCACGCTGAAGATCAGCAGCAGGATGATGCCGAGCCAGAAGCCCGGCATCGCGAAGCTGAGGGTGAAGAAGACCCGGGAGATCTGGTCCACCACGCCGCTGGCGCGGATGCCGGCGATGAAGCCGACCGGGAAGGAGATCAGCGCGGCGAGCACCGCGCTGAAGCAGACCAGGTACAGCGTCGGCGCGATGTGCGAGATGATCACGGTCGTCGCGTTCTCGTCATAGAAGAACGAAAACCCCATATTGCCGTGGAACAGCCGGTCCATGTACACGCCGTACTGAGTCCAGATTGGCTTGTTGAGACCGAGAAAGTTGTCGATGGCGACGGCGCGCGTGTGCGTGTAATTGCTGCCGAGGATGGCCAGCGCGGGGTCGCCCGGGATGAGCCGCAGCAGGAAGAACGTCACCACCGTGATCCCGAAGACGATGATCACGAGGTGCACGAGCCGCCGCGGCAACATCCCGAAGCGCGTCACCCGGCTGCCTCCTCCAGGTGCCGGTGACGGGTGGTGCCGGTCACTAGTGCGAGCCGACCGTCAGCGACTCCAGGGACAGGTCGTAGTTGCCCAGCGGCGTCACCTGGAATCCGTGCACCCAGTCGCCCACGCCGTACCGGTACGGGCTGTAGTCGGTGACGATGAACGGGGACTGCTGGTACACGATCTGCTGGATCTGGTTGTACATCTGCTGGCGGGTGCTGTTGCTGAGCTCGGCCCGGGCCTTGGCGACCAGGCTGTTGGCCTGCGAGTTGCACCAGTAGCTGTTGAACGCGTTGGCCCCGCCCTGACAGTCGGCACCGAACGTCGCGACCTCATCGGGGTCGATGATGTCGTTGGTCCAGTACCGCTCGCCCATCTCGGAGTGGCCGTTGTCCTCCTTGTTGTACGCGGTCAGCAGCTCGTACGACTGGATGCTCAGGTTGATGCCGACGGAGGCCAGCTCGGACTTGAGCACGATCGCCTCGGCCTGGCCGGCGACGTCGCCGCTGACCGTGATCAGGAACGCGTTGAACCCGTGCGGGTAGCCCGCCTGCGCCAGCAGCTGCTTGGCCTTAGTCGGGTTGTACGGGTACGGCGAGAGGCTGTTGTCGAAGTACTGCATCTTGTACGGCATGAACGACGCGCCCGCCGTGGCGTGCCCCTGGTAGGCGAGTGAGACGATCGACTTGCGGTTGATCGCGTAGTTCAGCGCCTCGCGCACGAGCTGGCTCTTGAACGGCTTGAAGTGCTCGTCGAGCTGGATGAAGTCGACCCGGGTCGACGGGAAGAGCTTGACGCTGAGAGCGGAGTTGGCGTCGATCTGCTGGATCAGGTTGCCCGGCGGGTTCTCGATGATGTCGGCCTTCTTGCTCTCCAGCATGAGCACGCGCGTGTTGTCGTTGGGCACGATGAGCACGCGGACCTTTTTGATCTTGGGCTTCGTCCCGTAGAAGTGCGGGTTAGCGGCCAGGTCGACCTCGCTGTCCGGGCTGTACGACGTCACCATGAACGGGCCGCTGCCGACCGGGTGCTGGAAAAACTGTGACCCCTGCGACTTGACCAGGCTCTCCGGCACCACCGAGTACGCGTACATCGCCAGATCGGCGAGCAGCGGCGCGTGCGGCTCCGACAGCGTGATCACGACGGTGTGCGCGTCCGGCGCGGTGATGGTCTTGACCGGCGTCAGCAGGAAGCCCCAGCCGCCGCTGAACGCGCGCGACCGCTTGATCGAGTACACGACGTCGTTAGCGGTGACCGGCGTGCCGTTGGAGAACTTGGCGTCCGGACGCAGATTGAACGTGTATGTGAGGCCGTCGGGCGCGATCTTCCACGACGACGCCAGGTCCGGCAGCAGGCCGGTGCCGGTCGAGTTCGGCTGCAGCAGCCGGCTGTAGAGGTTCTGGTCGAGCCAGATGGACTCGTTGACCGAGTTCGCCTCCGGGTCGAGGGTGTCGACCTTGACCGCGTTCGCGATGACCAGGGTGCTGACGGCGGGGCCGGTCGGTCCCGAGCCGGTGCTCGGCGGGCTGCCGCCGGAGCTCCCGCAGCCTGCCACCACCGCCACGGCGAGGGCAGCTATCCCTGTCCCGACGATGCGGGACCTGCGCTGGGTGGCGATGGCTCGGGTCATGTAGCAACCACCTCGCTACTTCGTCGATTGTCGACAACTTTGGCCATACTGTAGGAAGCTCCGACAGGCTGGTCAACACCTAATCCGCAGAAGCAACGCGATTGAAACGTTGACAGAGCACCAGATTTGCCCGGTCCGTGGCGATGACCGGGGGGAGCTTGACGGGACGGCAAATAGTCAGAGATAGTCGATCGTTGATTGTCGACAATCATGCTCGGCTGCCAGACCGGCCCGCGGTCAGCCCCGGGGATCTTCCCGGACCCTGCGGGCAGTGTTAGCGACGCATGGGAAGAGCGGATGGATCATGACGCCGTGCACGTCCTGATAGCGAGCCCGCTCGAGGCCGAGTTCGCGGCGCGGATCGCCGCCGTAGACCGGCAGCTCACCGTGCTCTACGAGCCGGGCCTGCTGCCCGTCCCGCGCTACCCGGCCGATCACTCGGGGACGCCGCGCGACTTGTCGGCGGCGGACCTGCACCGGTGGTCGGACTTGCGGCAGCAGGCCGACGTCAGCTTCGACTTCGACTGGCAGGACCCGGCCGCGATGGCGCGGAACTGCCCGCGGCTGCGCTGGGTGCAGGGCACCAGCGCCGGCATCGGCGGCCTGCTGCAGCGGACCGGGCTGGACAAGACGGCCCTGCAGTTCACCACCGCGGCGGGGGTGCACGGCCGGCCGCTCGCCGAGTTCGCCCTGCTCGGCCTGCTGTACTTCGCCAAGGACGTACCGCGGCTGACGCAGTGGAAGGCGGAGCGGCACTGGCAGCGCTACGCGTCCGGTCAGCTGGCGGGCAGCCGCGCGCTGCTGGTCGGTCTCGGCGGCATCGGTCGCCAGGTGGCCCCGCTGCTGTCGGCGGCGGGCATCCAGGTCACCGGCGCGGGACGGCCGGGCCACCACTACGACGTAGCCGGGGTCACGTCCTACGTCACCGAGCCGGGGGAGTTCGACGCGGCCCTGGCGGCCACCGACGCGCTGATCCTCGCCTGCCCGCTGACCGAGCAGACCCAGGGCCTCATCGGCGCACCGCAGCTCGCGCTGCTGCGCCGCGGCGCCGTCGTGATCAACGTCAGCCGCGGCGCTGTGATCGACGAGGCGGCTCTGGTGGCGGCGCTGGCGAGCGGCCACCTCGGCGGTGCCTGCCTGGACGTGTTCGCGACCGAGCCACTGCCGGCTAGCTCACCGCTCTGGGACCTGCCGAACGCGATCATCTCGCCGCACTCGGCGTCCACCGCCGCCGCGGAGAACGCGCTCATCACCGACCTCTTCTGCGACAACCTCCGGCGCTTCCTGGACGGACGCCCGCTCCGCAACGTCTTCGACCGCGCGGCCGGCTACTAGCCGGCCCCAGACCTCAGCGGCAACCGTACTCAGCGGCAGCAGCACTCACTGGCAGCACCGGATCCGAAGGAGCGAAGGTTCATGGCGGCAGGCAAAGTACGGGTAGCGGTCGTCGGCACCGGCCGCTGGGCGCAGGTCGCGCACATCCCCGGCTGGCTGCGCGATCCGCGGGCGGAGGTGGTCGCGATCGCGGACGTGAGCGAGCCGGCGCTGCGCACGGCGGCCGGCGCATTCGGGATCGCCCGCGCCGTCACCGACTACCGCGAACTGCTCGGCGACCCGGACATCGATGTCGTGGACGTCGTGACCGGCAACCGGCCGCACTTCCAGGTTTCCTGGGATGCGCTGTCGGCGGGCAAGCACGTGCTGTGCGAGAAGCCGGTGCACGCCGACTACCGGCAGACCCGCGCCGCCGCGGCGCTGGCCGCCGAGCGCGGCCTGCGGACCAAGCTCGGCTTCACGTTCCGGTACGCGCCCGCGATGATGTACGCCAAGTACCTCATCGACTCCGGCTTCGTCGGCGAGCCGTACATGTTCAACGGCTACGAGCAGAACAGCCAGTGGATCGACCCGGCGACGCCGCTGCGCCAGTACGACGCCAATGCCGACCGCGGCGAGATCGCCGTGTCCTCGATCGAAGGTTACGGCGCGCCGATCATCGACATCATGCACTGGTGGCTCGCCGCGCCGATGACCGCGGTCGTCGGCACCATGCGCAACTTCGTGCCGGAGCGGATGGTGCGCGATACCGGCGCCATGACCAGGGCCAACATCGACGACGGCGACATGTGGATCGCGGAGTTCGGCGCGGGCGCGCTGGCGTCGATCCAGTCCTCCTACGTGACCGTCGGCAACTACCCCGGCATCGAGGCCAGGATCTACGGCTCGGCGGGCGCGATCATCGTGCGGCTGGTGGACGAGTTCGGCAGCTGCCAGACGATCAAGACGGCGCGCCCGGACGCGGTGGAGTTCACCGAGGTCGAGATCCCGGCGGAGTACTTCCCGGCTGGCGGCACCTCGGCGGAATCCTGGGACTACCTGTTCTACTCCTGCCTGGTCTCCGACTTCCTGGACGAGATCGGCGATCAGTCCCGGCGGGGCCAGGGCGACTTCGCCCAGGGGGCGCTGGTGCAGGAGAGCATCAACGCCTTCGAGCAGTCGTTCCGCCGCCGGGCCTGGGTGAATTTCCCGCTGGCGACCGAGCCGGACGAGCCCGCCGCCGCGGAGGTGGCGGTCTCGTGAGGGCCGCCAGCAACGCGGCCCGGCTGGTCACCCAGGTGCTGACCGGCGAGGTCTGGCCGCCGCTGGCCGATCGGCACGCCTGGCGGGTGGGCCCGGACGGGCAGCCGTTCGCGCTGCCGGGGATGGGCGGCGTGACGCTGGGCGTGCACTGCGGCGACCCCGCGACCGGGTACGCGAGCGACCACCTGGAGCCGGGCGCCTCGATCCGGCACCGCGAGCCAGCCGCCAACATGGCGCTGCAATTCCTGACCTGTGTGGGGAACGAGGTGCGCGTCGCTTCAGGCCCGGCCGCCGGCGCGCTGGGCCACGTGATCGGCCAGCACGCCTACGTGCTCGTTGACTTCGAGGCCGAGGACATGGCTCAGCTCTGCACCGGCGACCAGGTCACGGTGCTGGCGACCGGGCAGGGCCTGGCCCTGGCCGACCACCCGGAGATCGTTGTGAAGAACTGCTCCCCGGCGTTGCTGGACGCGATGCCCGGCGGCACGACGGCGGTGGGCAGGCTGGAGGTGCACGTGGCCGCTCGGGTGCCGGCCGAGGCGATCGGGGCCGGTGCCGGGATGGTGTCGGAGTACGCGAACACCGACCTGATGGGCGCGTACGCGGGGCTCGGCGAGGATCTGTCCCTGGGCCTGGAAGGGCTGCGCGTCGGTGACATCGTGGCGCTGGAGTCCGCCGACCACCGGTACGGGCGCGGCTACGGCGCAGACTGCCTCACGATCGGGGTGATCTCAACCGGCCAGTGCATGCTGTTCGGTCACGGCCCGGGGCCGAGCACGCTGATGAGCGGGCCGGCCGCGGCCTTCGACGTCGTCACCAGCGCCGACGCGAACCTCGCGAGCTGGCTGCACGATAATGCGGAGGCGGGCCGATGAGCACGGGTGACCTAAGCACGGGTGACCCAAGCACGGGTCTGGCTGCCGTCGCGGTGAACCTGCTCGGCGTCGTGGAGCATCCGGGCCTGGCCGGCGGGCCGTACCGGATCGACGCGTCCGGCCGGCCCTACGTACCGGCCGGGGACGGCGGCATCGTGCTCGGGGTGGAACTGGGCGACTCAGTCTTCGGCCGGGCCGCCGATCACGCCGCGCCTGGCGCCTGCCTCGTGCACCCCGATCCGGCCGCCCGGCACGCGCTGGCCGTCTATGCCTGCATCGGCAACGAGGTCGTCGTGACGACCGGCGCGGCCGCCGGCGCCAGCGGCGCGGTGACCGGCAAGCGGGGTGAAGACGGCCGGGTAGTGGCCGGCTTCAGCCAGCAGGTACTGGCCGCGATGCGACCGGGCGACCAGGTCCGCGTCCGCGCTGTCGGGCAGGGCTGGCGGCCGGCCGGGTATCCGGCTGATGTGACCGTGCTCAGCGTGAGCCCCGAACTGCTGTCCGCGCTCCCGGTCAGTGCCGGCGACCAGTCGGTAACCGCCGGTGTGCGCGTGCTCGTTCCCAGCAAACTGGCCGGGAACGGGATCGGCCGGCCGTCCGTCAGCTGGTGCCTGGACCTGCAACTGCCCGACCTCGCCCAGGGCGGCACGGACGTACTGCTCGGCGATCTGGTGGCGGTGGCGGACATCGACGCCCGCTGGAACATGGGGTACCGGCGGGGCTGGGTCACCGTCGGTGTCGTCGCGCACGGCGCGAGTCCGCAGCCCGGCCACGGACCTGGGATTACGCCGATTCTCACTGGTCCGGCTACAGTATTGCGCGTCCTGCCGGACGCCGCCGGTCACGTCGGCGTAACGCCGGCGGTGCTCGGGGACGGCAACGGCTGAGGCCGGCGGACGTGAGGAGCGGGAGACCAGTGCTTGAGCATGTCTCACTGCCGGAGGCGGTGGGCCGGGCGTTGCGTCACCGCATCCTCAACAACGAACTCCCGGCCGAGACGCGCCTCGTCGAGGCGAATCTCGCCGCCGAGTTCGGCGTCAGCCGGGCGACCATCCGCGACGCCATGCGCGGCCTGCAGGCCGAGGGCCTGATCGACATCGTTCCCCGCCGGTACAGCGTGGTGACGCGGATGTCGCAGGAGGACGCTGAGGACGTCTGCTACGCCCGGTACATCCTGGAGGAGGCGAGCCTCGAATCGGGGCTGGGGCCGCGTCGCCGCGATCTGGCCAGGGACCTGCGCCTGGCGCTTGAGCACATGTCGGTGGCGGCGAAGACCGATGACATGGACGCGCTGGTGGCCGCGGACACGCAGTTCCACGAGCTGCTGATCGACGTCTCCGGTCGCCGCCGGCTCAAGGACCTGTGGCTGATGCTGAACAGCCAGATGGGCGCGGTGATGCGGGCCGAGATCGAGCGTCAGGGCATCGGCCTGACCGAGGCCGCGCAGCGGCACCGCGGCATCCTCGATGCCGTCACCGACGGCGACCTGGACCGGCTGCGCGCCGAGATCCGCGCCCACTACCTGGTGGGCTTCCCCGAACCCGGCGCTCAGCCCGGCCGCGAACTGCGGTCGGCGTCCGGCGCCTCGCCGGCGGCTCCGCGCAGCTTGCGGCCCGCACCTAGCTCGCGGCTGCGCTGGCGGACGCAGCCGCGCCCAGCTCCGGGTCGTGCAGGTGACAGGCGACCATCCGGTCATCGCTCAGGCGCCGCAGCGGCGGCTCACGGTCGCGGCAGACTGGCATCACATGCGGGCAGCGCGGGTGGAAGTGGCAGCCGGACGGCCGGTCGATGGCGTTCGGCAGGTCTCCGGTCAGCGCCAGGGCTTCGAGGTCTTGCGCGTGGTCGAGACGCGCGGGGCCGCGCGCACGAGCGCCTGGGTGTAGGGGTGCAGTGGGCTGGCGAACATCTCCGCGGTCGGCGCCAGCTCGACCACGCGCCCCAGGTACAGCACGGCGGTCCGCTGGCTTATGTACCTGGTCACGTCCAGGTCGTGGGTGACGAACAGGTAGGTGAGGCCGCGTTCGTCCTGCAGCTTGATCATCAGGTTGAGGATCTGCGCCTGGATCGAGACGTCCAGCGCGGACAGCGGCTCGTCCGCGACGATCATCTCGGGCTCGACCGCCAGCGCGCGGGCGATGCCGACCCGCTGGCGCTGGCCGCCGCTGAAGGCGACCGGCTTGCGGTCCGCCTGATCGGGGGACAGGCCGACGGTGGTCAGCAGCTCGGCGATCCGGTTCGTGCGCTGCGCGCGCGGCACCACGTGATGGACCTTCAGGACCTCGGCGAGCGCCTGGCCGACGGTCATCGTCGGGTTGAGCGACGAGTACGGATCCTGGAACACGCCCTGGACCTCGCGGCGTACCTGCCGGGCGGCGTCGCTGTGGTGATCGAGGATGCTCGTGCCGCGGTACCGGATGTCGCCGGACGTCGGCCGGTAGAGGCCGAGCAACAGCCGCCCGAAGGTCGTCTTGCCCGATCCGGTCTCGCCGACCAGCGCCAGGGTCTCGCCCCGGCGGATCGTCAGCGTCACCCCGTCGACGGCGCGTAGCAGCGGGCGGGGCCGCCCCGGCCGGGCCGGCCCGGCGTGGAAGACCTTCATGAGGTCGGTCGTCTCGATGATCGGGGCGGTCTCGCTAGCCACGGACACTGGCGTTCCTCTCCTCCGGGTCGGGGGCGAGCGTCAGCCGGCCCGCGTTCGAGCCGCCGTCCACCTCGAGCACCGTGCCGCTGATGTGCGCGGCCGCGTCAGAAGCAAGGAACAGGACGGCGCTGGCAATATCCGTCGGATGCCCGGACCGGCCGAGGGGGATGGCCGCGACGAGCCTGGCCCGCATCTCATCGGTGGCGCGGTCGGGGAACGCCTCGCTCCAGCCGCGCACGTCGATGTAGCCGGGGGCGACGACGTTGACGCGGATCCCGTAGGGTCCGAGTTCCATCGCGAAGACCTTGCTCATGGTCTCGACCGCGGCCTTGGACGCGGCGTACGCGGCGCCGGCTGGCCGCGGGCTGCGAGCCGAGCCGGTGGAGATGCTCACGATCGCGGCCGCGGTGGCGTCGCGGGCGACGCAGTGCCGCGCGAACGCCTGCGTCATCAGGAACGTGCCGGTCACGTTCACGGCGAAGACGCGCTCCCAGTCAGCGGCCTCCGTTTCCAGCAGGGTGGCGTTCGGGTAGGCCGCCGCGTCGTTGACGAGGATGTCCGCCCGGCCCCAGCGGGCAACCGCCGCGTCCAGGACGAGGCTCGCCGTGTCCGGCGCGGCGATGTCCGCGACGACCGTCGCGACGTCGTCGCGGCCGGCGAAGTAGTCGGCCGCCATCAGGTCGCAGATCAGCACGCGGGCGCCGCTTGCGGTGAAAGCCTCCGTGATGGCCCGGCCGAGGCCGTTTGAGCCGCCGGTGACGATGGCCACCTTGCCGTCGAAGCGCGGTGCGTCGGCCAATGGGTCTCCTTCGCTGCGAGTGCGCTGCCAGGCCGGTTCGACGGGCCGCGAGCACCTGACGGTGACGTTAGATTGTCGATTGTCGACCACGGCCATTGTAGGATGCGACAGTGCGCCTGGCCAGGCTGTCGGCGGGGCCTTTGCAGGAGATCGCGCCCTTCCGGGTCTGGCGGGTTAGGCGGCTTGTAGTGGATCTGTTCGCGGGTGTCGGTGTCGCCCTGGTCACGTTGTTCGATGACGCCGGTGCGCTGGACGCGCCGGCGACCGCGGCGCTGGCGGGAGACCTGGTCGACCGGGGCATGCGGGGCGTGCTCGTGTGCGGCACCACCGGCGAGGCGGGCAAGCTGTCGGACACCGAGCGCGTCGAGCTGATCGGCGCGGTGCGCGCGGCCGTGCCGCCCGCCGTCCCCGTGCTGGCCGGTACCGGCGCGGGTACCGCGGCCGAGGCGGCGCGGCTCACCGCCGCGGCGGTCAGCGCCGGCGCCGACGCGGTGCTCGCGTGGCCCCCGCCGGGCAGCGCGGACCTGATCGGCTATTTCGGCGCGGTCGCGGCAGCCGCCGACGGACGCCCCGTGCTGGCGTACCACATCCCCTGGCTGTCCGCGCCGGGCGTGCCCGTGGCGGCACTGCCCGGCCTGCCGGTGGCCGGCCAGAAGGACTCGTCGGGCGACCCGAACCGGCTGCTGGACGAGGTGACGCAGTATCAGGGGCGCACCTACGTCGGCTCGTCGGCGATTCTGGCGCTGGCCGGGCCGCTGGGTGCGGCCGGGGCGATTCTCGCCGCCGCCAATGCCGAGCCGGAGCAGTGCGCGGCGGCATTCGGCGGGGACGCGGCCGCCCAGCGGGAGCTGGCCGCGACCCACCTGGCCGTCCGGGCCGGCGGTCCGGCCGAGCTGAAGCGGATCCTGGCCCGCCAGCGCGGCACGGCCGCCTACAGCCGCCTCGGCTGACACCACGGGTCACTCAGTAGCCTGGGCCGCATGCACGAGCACACCGACACGAACGCGGAGATCTGGCGCTCGGAGGAGATAGTCGGACACTGGGTCACCGAGGCCGCGGCCCAGGAGCCTAACCGGGCCGCCGAACGCCGGCTGATGGCCGAGCTGCTGCCGTTCGGCGATGACGCCGAATTCACGTTCCTGGACCTCGGCGCCGGCACCGGCGCCGCGTCCAGGGCCATCCTGACCCGGCATCCGCGCAGCTCCGCGATCCTGGCCGACTTCTCGGCCCAGATGATGGCCGCGGGTCAGCCGCAGCTGGCGCCGTTCGCGGGTCGCTACCGTATGGTCGAATTCGACCTGACGACCGGGGTCTGGCCGGACGGGATCCCCGCGCGGCTGGACGCGATCGTGACCTCGATGTGCGTGCATCACCTGACCGACGACCGCAAGCAGGGACTGTTCGCCGAGATCTTCGGCCACCTCGCGCCGGGCGGCTGGTACCTCAACTACGACCCGGTCGCCGCCCCGGAGCCGGCCATCGAGGAGACGTGGTTGCGCGTCGCCGACCGCGAGAACCCCGCCGCCGCGCACAAGCGGCGCCATCGCACGCCCGAGCAGCAAGCCCGCTGGGAGAACCACGTCCGCTACATCATCCCGCTGGACCAGCAGCTCGGTTACCTGCGCGCGGCCGGATTCGCCGGCATCGACGTGTACTGGAAGAAGCTGGAGGCCGTGATCTACGGCGGGTTCCGCCCGGCCTGATCTCAGCGCCGGGCAGCCGGGACGTACGCTGTCCGCGTGGTTCCCCAGTCACCTTCGTCCGGCACCGCCGACGATCAGGATCCGCGGCTGGCGGCCGCTGTCCGGCTGGTCCGGCGCCGCCGCCGGTGGGGCTGGACGACCGTCGCGGGCTTCATCGGGTTCCTGATCGTGATCAGCGTCTACTCGAATAAGTACAACGACGACGCCACCGACTCGGGCCCGGTCGCGGTGCTCGCCGTCGCCATGGCGGTCGCCGCCCTGACCATCGTCGCGATCGTCATGGTCGGCGTGACCAGCGTGCTGCTGCGGCGCCAGGCCGGCGCGCAGCGAGCGCAGGCCATCTCGTCCGTCGCGCGCTTGGCCGGAAGGCGGGCCGGCCGGTTCGACTGGGCGATTGCGTCCGGACTGCTGATCATCGCGCTCGGGCTGGCGGTGCTCTTCCTGCCCGGCCTGGTCAACGGCGTGTCCTACGTATCGGGCGGGCACACGGTCACGTTCGTTCCGCAGTCCTACGGGGTGAGCTGCAGCTATCACGGCACTGGCGACTGCTCCACGGTGACCGTCGGCGTCCTCCGCACTCGCGGCGGCGGCGTCCAGTCGACCTGGCCGGACCAGGTGCCGCTCGGCCGTCCGTTCAAGGTCCGCGAGCCGGTCTGGACGTGGGGGCTGGGCGCGGCGCTGCTGGACGGCGACGGGATCGCGGTCGGAGCCGCCGCCATCAGCCTGCTGTTCGACGGGCTCGCGGTGCTCGCCGCGATCTTTTTCATCAAGGTGATACGCCGCCGACTGGGCAAGCGCAGGCGCCTAGACCCGGCGCCCGGACTCTCCTGACCCGGCGCCCGGCTCAGACCTGCTCGCGCGGGCACCACCAGGTCGTCCGCCCGCCGACGGTGCCGTGCGCCATGACGGTGCCGCAGCGCGGGCACGCGGCCTCCGGCCGCCGGAACGGGATCAGTGACAGCGTGTGCACGCCACCGTCGGCTACGGCGTCGGCTATTACCCGGCGCAGCGCCCGCAGCATCCGGTCTGTCTGCGCGCTGGTCAGTTCCCCGACCGGGCGGGCCGGCCAGATCCTGGCCTGCCAGAGGATCTGGTCCGCCAGCAGGTTGCCGATGCCCGCGATCGCGTCCTGATCGAGCAGCCGGGCCTTGACCGGCGCGGTGCCGCGAGCGAAAGCCGCCCGGAACTGCGCCGGCGCTGATGAGCGCGGCGTCCGGGCCGAGGGCTTCCACCGGCGGGTCGAGCCGGACCCGGCCCAGCCGCCGCGGGTCGACGAGCAGCAGCGATCCGCCGTCAGCGAACCGCAGGGCGAACCGGGTGTAGCGGTAGTCGCCGGGAGCGCGGCCGCGTTCCCAGTAGTCGCCGCCATCGATCTCATTGCCGTGCCCGTCGGCGATGACGATCTTGCCGGACATGCCCAGGTGAATGCCGAGCGCGGGTCCCGGCGGCCCGTCGGGGCCATCCCCGGTGGTGGCGGACGTGTCGCACCACATGCTCTTGCCGCGGCGGTGCGCGGCGGTCAGCTGCCGGCCGAGCAGCGCGGCGCGGATCGCACCGGGCTGGTGCGGGCGGCATACGAAGGTATCGCTGTCGTCGACGTCGCCGATCACGCCGCCGCAGCGCGGCCCGGTCGATGACCGAGCGGGCCGACTCGACCTCCGGCAGCTCAGGCATGCGCTACCCCGTAGATGTTGGCGCGGATCAAGCCGGCATGTACTTCTCGAACCAGGTCACGATCCGGGTCAGGTAGTCGGTGACAGCCGGAAACCGGCTGACGCCGTGGCCTTCGCCCGGGTAGATCACCAGCTCCGAGTCGACGCCGTGACCAATCAGCGCCTGGTAGAACTCCCTGGCCTCGCAGGCCGGGGTGCACCGGTCTTCGCGCCGGCGGTGAGCAGGGTCGGCGTCCTGGCCTTGCTCGCGTGCATGACCGGGCTGCGCGTGTGCACCTGATTGCCGGTGCCCTCCGGGTCGGCGTCGTCGAGGAACCACAGTCCCCAGCGGGGGATGTTCGTGGTGAACGTGAAGCTGTACCACTCGGTCACCGGCGAGCCCGCCACCGCGGCCTTGAATCGCTGGTCCTGGGTCACCAGCCAGGCCGACATGAAGCCGCCGTAGCTGACGCCCATGGTGCCGACCCGGTCCGGATCGGCGATCCCGCGCTCGATCATCGCGTCGATGCCGGACAGGTAGTCGTGCGTGTCCGCGCCGCCCATATCGCCGACCACCGCCGCGGCGAACACCTGTCCCCGGCCGGAACTGCCGCGCGGATTCGGGAGCAGCACGGCGTAGCCGCGGGAGACCAGCAGCGGCACCGCGTAGTCACGCATCCCCCAGCGCCGCTGGTAGGCCCCGATGGGTCCGCCGTGGACGTGCAACACCAGCGGGAACGGTCCGGTTCCGGACGGCGTGCACACGATTCCCTCGATCACGGTGCCATCGGGCGCGGTCCAGGTTACGTTCGCCGCCGAGCCTGCGATCGAACGGATGTAGTCGGTGCCGGCGTGCGCCAGCGACGCGAGCACCTCGTCGACGCCGGTGCCGACGAGCGCGATCTCCGGCGGCAGGTCGTAGTCGTCCCGGATCACGACGACCCGGTCCGCGGACGTGAAGGCGCCGGCCGGGTAGAACCAGCTGGCCCAGGACTGGCCGGACGCGACGAGTTCCTGACCGGTGACCGACTCCGGCAGCGGCCCGGCGCCCGTGTCCGCCACCCCGGCCACGCTGTCCAGGTGGCGCTGGCCAACGTAGCCGAGCCGGGTCTGGTCGATCCACTGGACGGCGGTGACGTCTGTGCCGGCCGTGTCCACGGCACACCTGGAGCCGGTCACCAGGTCCAGGACGATCAGGTCGCCCGCCACGATCCACCGATCGCTGCACGCCGCCTGCACCACCGCGGCCTTCGTGCCGTCGGACGTGCAGGCCGGCAATCCGAGCTGGACATCGCTGCGGAGCAGTTCGGCCACCGCTCCGGTCGAGACGTCCAGCCGGCTGAGCACCGCGGAGTACCAGTCATCCTCGCCGGGCTGATCGCTGGTGACCGCCAGGATGTGACCGGGACCAGACCAGGCCGCCTCCCAGACGTTCAGCCCGTCGGGCGAGGCCTTGGCCAGCTCGCCGGAGGCCGGCGTGTAGATCCACAGGCTACGCCAGGAATCCTCGGGGGCCCCGGCTTCGACCTCCGGATACCAGTCCGGCAGCCCGGACTCACCCGAGCCAGCCGTACCCGATCCCTGGGCGTCCGCCATCTCGGCGCCGAGTCCGGCGACTCCCAGCATGATCTGGGTACCGTCCGGCGACCAGGCGAGGAACTCAGCCGTGCCGGGGACTGACGGCGCTGGCCGGGCCTCGCCGAGGTTACCCTCCGTCAGCAGATAGAGCTGGAATACGTCGGCCTTGGCCCGATCGGACAGGAAGGCCAGGGCGGACCCGTCTGGCGCGAACCGGCCCGCCCTGGCTGACCCGCCGCCCGCGGTCAGCGGCCGGAGCGCGCCGTCCCGCACTTCGTACAGGGCAGTGCGCGGCAGCCCGTCGAGTTCGTCGTAGCGGGAGCCGGTCACCACGACGCGGCTGCCATCGGCCGTCGCCGCCAGGTCGGTGACCTGGTGCGGCAGCCCGAAAGCGGGCTCGTGCAGCCGCCGGACATGCTCGGCGACGGCGGCGTACTCGGGCGATTCCCGCAGGTCTTTGCGCATAGTCCGGGATGGTCTCATGCGCTACGGGAGTATGACTACCGGTGCCGTGGAGGCGCCGTCGTTGACGGGTCTGGCCAGCGGCATTAGCGTTTCGCCATCGTGATCTCCGGCCGCGCGGCGTGCGATGCCGCATCAAGTGGTGGTTAGCAGTGCCTGCCGTCGTCACGTTCGGTGAGTCCATGGCGCTGTTCCGGGGTGACCCGGGCGAGCCGCTGCGGACCGCTCGCCGGTTCAGCCGGTCCATCGCCGGCGCCGAGTCGAATCTGGCGATCGGGCTGTCCAGACTTGGGTGCGAGGCGGGCTGGTTCGGACGCGTCGGTGACGACCCGCTCGGTCTCAGCATTCTCGACACGCTGCGGGCCGAGCGCGTCGACGTGAGCCGGGCCGTGGTCGACGACTCCGCCCCGACCGGCGTACTGGTGCGCGACACGCACGCCGAGCGGCGGATCGACGTGGCCTACGCCCGGCTCGGCTCGGCCGGCAGCAGGCTCGGCCCGGCTGACCTGGACGCCGGCTATCTGGCCAGCGCCCGGGTGCTGCACGTCACGGGCATCACGCCCGCGCTCAGCCCGCAGGCGCGGGCGGCGACCACCGCGGCCGTCGAGATAGCGGCCGACGCCGGCGTCGCGGTGTGCTTTGACCCGAACATCAGGCGGCGCCTGTGGCCGGACCTGGAACTGGCCAGGACGGAGCTGCTGACGCTGGCCGGACGGGCCAGGATCGTCCTGCTAGGTCACGCGGAAGCGCACGTGCTGACCGGCGAAGCCGACCCGGAAGCCGCGGCCCGCTGGCTGGCCGGCCGTGGCATCCCCATCGTGGCGGTGAAGCTGGGCGCTGACGGCGCTCTCGGCCTCAGCGACGGCGACTTGTACCGGGGTGCGGCGCTGCCGGTGCACGCGGCCGATCCGATCGGCGCCGGTGACGCGTTCGGCGCCGGCTTCCTCGCCGCGTGGTTGCGGGGCGCTGATCTGCGCGGCTGCGTGGACGACGGTAATCTCGCGGCCGGCCTGAGTGTGCAGGTGCACGGCGACATCGAAGGCCTGCCCTACCGGCGGGAGCTGGATGACCGGCGCGCCAACAACCTGGAGACCAACCGCTAGCTGATAGTCAGGCGGCCCGGCCGGTGGCCTTGGTCACCGTCAGCC
>CAVSCN010000037.1:0-516011 GCA_963726425.1 uncultured Actinomycetota bacterium
CCGGCTCCGGCGCGGCCACTGTCGCGTCGAGCTCGACCACGGCGAGCCAGCGACCGCCCGGTGACAGGGAGGCGGCCTCGTAGGTGTAGAGCGGACCGCCCCGCGACCGCGTCCCGCAGCCCGGCTGGGCCGCGCACCGAGGGGCCACGAGGACCGCCTCGGTCGAGATCGGTTCCCCGGCCTGGGCGGGTGCGAGCGGCGAGAGCAGCACGGTCGTCGCGCCCCTCGCCGGCGCACGCGCGCCAGCACCACCGCGTGCGGCGCCGGCGACAGCCCGCCGGTCGTGAAGCTCGCCGTCGCGCCGGCGACCAGCGGTTGCTGGTCGACGTCGGCTGCGGTCGCCGCGATGGTCAGGCGGTAGGTCACGCCCGGACTCGAGCGTGCCGCCGGGAAGCACCACGAAGCGGCTCGGGTCGAGGCGGTTGCGCACCACCCGCGTGCCGGGCACCGGGGGCTCAGCTGGATCGCGGCCGCGGTGGCGAGCGGCCGCCATGCTCGTCGAGAAGGTCACCGAGATCGGCGTGTCGACCGGGCACGCCGGTCGCCCCGTCGGCCGGCTCGATGCTCCGGATCACCGGCGCCTGCCCGGTGGTGATCGTCCAGTGGTGGTCGACCGAGTTCACGACGCCACTCGGATCGCTGATGCCGCCGGCGAGCGTGAACGTGTACGAGGTGTTCGGGGCGAAGATCGCCCGCGGGTGGAGCAGCGTGAAGCCCGTGTCGCCGGTCAGCCAGACGATCCGGCAGGGAGCGAGCGGAGCCGGCGTTGAACGCGGTCGTCGAGGTCGCAGGACGGGATCGGCGCGGTTCACCGAGAAGCGGCCGACCGACGGACGCGTCGCCACCGGGCGATCGAACTCGACGGTGATCGGTGCGTCGGCGGCAACGCCGACGGACCCGCGTTGGGGATCAACTGGATGATCTGCGGTGGGCTGGCGAAACACCCGGAGAGCGAGGCGCACGATCAGCCCGGCCGCCGCCCACAGCGCCGCCCGACGCAGCGCCGGCGCGAGACGACGCGCGAGGGAGCGGCGCTAGTACGCGCGGTTGAGCGCGGCGTCGACGTCGATGGCGGCGATGGTCCCGTCGCCACCCTTGACCTCGATGACTCGACTGCCGATCCGTGGCCAGCGCGGCCACCGCGGTCGTCGCCTTGTCGAGGGATCGCTGGGATTCGGTGTAGGTGCCGAGGATGTCGCCATCGCGAAGCAGGATGATCCCTGCCTCGGTCGGGGTTTGCACCACCACCGAACCGCTCACCTTCTCCTCGGCGAGGTATTCGAGCAGCGCATCGAGGTTGACGAATCGACCGAGCAACCCGCTGAAGAGATACGGCGAGGTGAAGAGCTGCGCGAGCGCGGTGACGGTCTCGCCGTCGAGCTCGATGACGTCGATGACACCGTCGCCGGCGTCCATGTGGCGGCGGATCTGCAGGAACGCGGACTCGCCCTGCACGGCGGTGCCGTTGCTGCACAGCGCCTGGAGCGCCTGCCCGTCGTTCAGGAGGATGACGCCGCTGTAGCCACTGCCGCTGAGGTTGACGTACCCGGTGTGGCGGTCGGATCGGAGCGTCCGGAGCAGGCGTGGGAAGTCGACGAACGCGCTCTTCAGCCCTTCGTAGTGGGCGCGGCCCGAGGGCAGTGGATAGACGCGCACCGGCAGAACACTAGACGATGGCGCACCCGCGGATGTCCCGGCCGGGCGGTCGGGATGCGGCGCGGGGCCGGCGGCGTGGACGCATCGGCGGTCGCGTACGAGAGCGGCTCGGGCGCGGGCCGGCCGTACGCGACTGGCTCCGGCGCGGCGTGGGCCGGCTCGGGCTCGGGCATGGCTCCGGCTCCGGCTCGGCGGCGGGGGCGTAGCTGTCGGCGCCTGGTCTGGAGGCAGCCGACGGCGCGATCGCGTAGGCCGGCTCCTCGATCGGGCGCCGGCAGGCTTGCCGGCGGCGCCGAATAGGCGTCGGACGGGGAGTACGCCGGCGCCGCGTCAGGCCACGACGACGCGCCGCTTGCGGCGGCGGCCGCCGGTGCCTGGCGGCTCTCGGCACGCGGCGATCAGCTCGGCCGGGGAGGCTTTGATGGTCTCCTCGGCGGGCAGCTTGGCTCGCGGGTCGAACTGGAACGAGCCGTCGTCCCAGCCCAGGGCGTCGATGACGACCTCCTCACCCTGTCCGCCCGGTCCGCTCGCGTGGAAGAGGTGCCCGAAGAGGAAGTACAGCGAGCAGTTGTCGCCGCCGTTGTCGATGGTCAGTGTGCCGGTGGCCCGCTCTGCCTGCATCGATTGGAGCAGCGTCGCGAGCCCGCCGTCACGAAGAGAGCCCTGGGTCTGCACGGGTGCGGGTCTCCAGTTTTGTGAATGGAGACCGTCCCTGAGGGGGCGGTCCGAATTGGAGTCGGCCCGTATAGTACCAACCCTTCGCCGTTCCGACCGAGGTTGGGATGCTCCAGAATGGCGCGGAGCCACTTCGAGGGAACAGGCGTGGATGGACAGCAGGTCCGGGTTCTCGTTGTCGACGACGACGCGCTCGTTCGTCGGGCGGTGCGTCTCACGTGTGAGAGCGAGGGCTACACGGTCCAGGAGGCGGAGCGTGCGAGTGAGGCCCTGGCGCGCCTCGAGACCTTCCATCCGGACGTCGTCGTGCTCGATCTCGTGCTTCCCGACCTGTCCGGGTTCGACGTCTGCCGCGAGATCCGTCGCGCCGGCCACCGGATGCCGGTGATCATCCTGAGCGCCAAGCACGACGAGATCGACGTCGTGCTCGGCCTCGAGATCGGCGCGGACGACTACATCGCCAAGCCGTTCCGGCCCCGCGAGCTGCTGGCCCGGATCGGCGCCCACCTGCGCAAGGCCAGGGAGCTGCGCGGCGAGGACAAGCCCGCCGGACGGGCGCCTCGTCTTCCGGGACCTGGTCATCGACACGGCGGAGCGGCGCGTCACCCGCGCGGACCGGGACATCGTGCTCACCCACACCGAGTTCGACCTGCTCTCCTACCTGGCGTCGAACGCCGGCAAGGTGCTCTCCCGCGAGCGGATCCTCAGCGCGGTCTGGGGCTACGAGCACCCGATCGAGACGCGGGTCATCGACGTCCACGTCCGCAACCTCCGGCGCAAGATCGAGCCCGAGCCGGCCCAGCCCCGGCACATCCTGGCCGTGCCCGGGCATCGGCTACCGATTCGCAGGGCTCAGACGCTGACCTGCGTCGTTGATGTGAGGGGGCCGCAAAGTACACTCGGCATGGTGCGTACTCCTCCGATGCTCGACCCCCGCGAACCCGCGTCCAGCGCGCGCCGGACCGACCCGGTGCTCTCGATCACCGTCGGCGCGCTGTCGGTGATCGCCGTCGCGCTGCTTCGTGGCGGCGGTGCTGGCGACCTACACGTACTCGACGCCCGACGTCGAGCTGCCGCTGGTCATCGCCATCGCGCTGTTCTTCGTTGTCGTGCTCGGCGCCAACCTCGTCCGGCTGGCGGTTCGCCACCTCCGCCCGGGGCACTGACTCGATGGCGGAGCATCCCGGCGCCGGCCAGGCGGGGTCGGAGCAGGCAGGAGCCGACCGGCCGACGTTCCCCTCGTACGAGGAGTTCGCGTCGGACCTGCTCGAGGCGGTCGACGCGGCCGGGCTCGAGCATCGAGGACGTTCGCCACCACCTCGAGCCGGGCCTCGGCGAGCGTCGCTTCGAGTGCACCGTGCGGCTCACCGGGCGATCCGCCGCCGCGGTATCACGTGCACGTGAGCTACACGTGGGACGCGCTGCTGACGTTCATTTCCGCGTACGGACCGGGCGCGGACTGCGAGCTGTACCACGATGACGACGAGGCGCAGGACTGCCCGCATCAGCAGATCACCCCGCAGGCATTCGTCGACGTCGAGGCCGAGTTCGTGCTCGGAGACGGGGCTACGAGCTCCACGACCTCGACGAGGTCGGGGGCTGGGTCGAGACGGTGCAGACGTTGCTCGGCAAGGCGTTCTCCGACGACGACAAGCCCAGCGTGCACGTCGGCATCGCCGTGCTCGGCACCACGACGCTCGTCGAGAAGTTCACCGCCGAGCATTCCTGGTTCCTCGATTTCGAGAAGCAGCCGGACCTGGCAAGCGTCGCGAAGCAGATCGACACCGCGCTGAAGCTCGTGCCGCAGCTCGCCGACCGCCTCCCGATCTAGGGGGACACCCGCCGGCCGGGCGGTCCATGAAACCGGCCGCCTCGAGCAGCTGCTCGCTCGAACGGACGGTGCGCCGAGCTCGGGATGCGGGACGGTCAGATCCGCTTCGTGCACATGGATTTCACCGTGCGTCACCGAGCAGCAGGATGTCCGCGTCGGCGATGCGTCGGGCCCCATCGATAGGTGGTCCGTCGGCCGGCGACGCGCTCCGCCGCGCGCAATGCTCGAGCCACCGTCGCGGCGTCCACGGGACAGGGCTGCGCAGGCGACCACCTGGTTGTGAAAGTCGCCCTGCGCGGTCACGCCGACCGGGCGGGTCAGGATCTCGGGCGACGCAGCGATGATCGTCACGCCGCCGTCGGTGAGCGCGTCGCGCAGGCGAGCGAGATTCCGCCCCGATGCCCGATGTTGATCCCAGCGAGACCCACGCGATGTCGGTGGATGTTACCGCGTCGGCCGTCATCCCGGTCGGGCCGGGGATCGGGAGGTGCCGAGCAACGCCTCGGGGGTCCCTCGCACCACCGCGTCGGCGACGCGCAGCGCGCGCACCGTCGCGGCCACATCGTGCACGCGCACCATGTGCGCTCCCGCCTGCACCGCCAGCGTCGCCAGCGCGAGGCTGCCCTCGAGGCGGTGGGCCTGATCGGCATCGCCGGTGAGCAGCGCGATCGTCGACTTGCGCGACGGCCCGACCAGCACGGCATGCCCGAGGCCGAGCAGCTCGGCCGAGGCGGCGGGTCAGCTCCAGGTGGTGGGCGGGCGTCGCGCGAACCCGAATCCGGGCTCGATGATCACGCGCGGGAGCGGGGATGCCACGCGGCCTCCGCGACGGCGACAGGCTCTCGCGAAGACCGAGGCAGACGTTGTCGAGGAGGTCGCCGTACTGGTGCCGTGCTGGTTGTGCATCACGATCATCCCGTCCCCGGGTGCGCAGCGACGACGCCCGCCATGTCCGGATCGTCGCGCAGCCCCCACACGTCTTGACGATGACGGGCCGCGTCAAGCGCCGCTGACGCGACTGCGGCTTTCCGTGTGTCGACGCTGATCGGGATCGTGAGCCGGCCCGCGAGCTCGCGGATGACGGGGACGCTGGCGGCTGGGTGCCGCGAGATGATCGCGGGCGCTCGGCCACCGGCAGGCAGTTCCCTGGTCCCGCGAGCGATCGCGGGTCCAGGGACCGCAGCACTGACGACAATGATTACGGTGCGCGTGGCAATGACCGCCGTTCGGACGCGCGCGGTTATGGCGACCGCCGCTCGGCTGCGGGTGGTTATGGCGACCGCAGTGGCAGGCCCAGCGCTGGCGGACGGCCAGGCTCGCGTCCTGACAACTGGTCGGCGGGCCGCCAGGGGCGTCCGGCGCGCGGCGGGCCGGGCACGTCCTGGCCGCGTCAGGGCGGCACCGATTCTGCTGACCGCCCGGGCCGAGACCGGCCGGGAGCTGGCCGTCGTTTTGCAGACGCCGGGGATACGCGCGGTCCTGATAGAACACAGCGCGACCGCCCGGTGAGCTCGCGGGACCGAGCGGCCGGGGACCGGCCGCGCGGTAGCTCGCGCGATGGCGACGCACGCGGCAGCGGTGACCGGCCGGATCGTGGCGGTCGGCCGGGCGCCGGCCGTGGTTCGTCGTGGTCGCGTGATGGTTCTTCCGGCCGTGGTGCGGGTGATCGGCGGCCGGATGCGGGCCGTGGTTCGTCGTGGTCGCGTGATGGTTCTTCCGACCGTGGCGCGGGTGATCGGCGGCCGGATGCGGGCCGTGGTTCGTCGTGGTCGCGTGAGGGTCTACGACCGTGGCGCGGTGATCGCCGGCCGGAGCGGGCCGTGGTTCGTCGTGGTCGCGTGACGGTTCTTCCGACCGTGGCGCGGTGATCGGCGGCCGGACGCCGGCCGTGGTTCGTCGTGGTCGCGTGGCGGGTCTGATGACCGTGGCGCTGGTGGCGCGGCCGGATCGGGATCGCTGGCCGGATGCGGGCCGTGGTTCGTCGTGGTCGCGTGGCGGGTCTGATGACCGTGGCGCTGGTGGCCCGGCCTGGATCGGGATCGGCGGCCGGATGCGGGCCGTGGTTCGTCGTGGTCGCGTGGCGGGTCTGATGACCGGGGCGCTGGTGGCGCGGATCGGGATCGGCGGCCGGATGCGGGCCGTGGTTCGTCGTGGTCGCGTGGCGGGTCTGATGACCGGGGCGCTGGTGGCCGGCCGGATCGGGATCGCCGGCCGGATGCGGGCCGTGGTTCGTCGTGGTCGCGTGGCGGGTCTGATGACCGGGGTGCTGGTGGCCGGCCGGATCGGGATCGGCGGCCGGATGCGGGCCGTGGTTCGTCGTGGTCGCGTGATGGTTCTTCCGGCCGTGGCGCGGACGATCGCCGGCCGGATGCCGGGCGTGGTTCGTCGTGGTCGCGTGGCGGGTCTGATGACCGTGGCGCTGGTAGCCGGCCGGATCGGGATCGCCGGCCGGATGCGGGCCGTGGTTCGTCGTGGTCGCGTGATGGTTCTTCCGGTCGCGGCGCGGACGATCGCCGGCCGGATGCCGGGCGTGGTTCGTCGTGGTCGCGTGGCGGGTCTGATGACCGGGGCGCTAGTGGGCGGCCGGATCGGGATCGCCGGCCGGATGCGGGCCGTGGTGCGTCGTGGTCGCGTGATGGTTCTTCCGGTCGCGGCACGGATGATCGCCGGTCCGATGCGGGTCGTGGGTCGTCCTGGTCGCGCGGTGGCGCGGCCGGCGACCGTGCCTCGCGCGGCCCCGCAGATCGACCTCCACGCGGCGGATCGGGCGCCTGGCGCGAGGACCGCGGTCCGTCGCGGTCGGGCGGGAACTCGCGCGATGGCGGCGGCGATCGAGTTCCGCCGTGGCGTGACACCGACGCAGCCGACAGCCGGCTCAATATCCCCGACTCCATTACGGCGGATCAGCTCGATCCCGAAGCGACGGCGGATCTGCGCACGCTGCCCGGCGACCTGGCCGAGGCGGTGGCGCGCCTCCTCGTGGCGGCGGGCAGCACTGACGATCCGAAGTTGGCCTTCGACTACGCGAAGAAGGCCCGCGGGCTGGCGGCCCGGGTCGGCGTGGTCCGCGAGACCTGCGCGATCGCCGCCTACCAGGCGGGCGACTGGAATAGCGCGCTCTCGGAGTTCCGGGCCGCGCGGCGGCTCACCGGCCGGGTGTCCTACCTGCCGCTGATGGCCGACTGCGAGCGCGCCCTTGGCCGGCTGGACCGGGCCCTTGACCTGGTGACGAGTCCGGACGTCAAGGAGGCCGACCAGCAGACGAGGATCGAGCTGCGGATAGTGGAGTCCGGGATCCGCCGGGACCAGGGCCTGGCCGAGGCTGCCGTCGTGGCGCTGCAGGTGCCGGAGCTGACCGGGCGGACCAGGCCCGCACTCGCCCGGCTCTACTACGCCTACGCGGACGCACTGCTGAATGCCGGTCGCGCCGAAGAGGCACGCGAATGGTTCGGCCGGGCGGCCGAGGCAGACGTCGACGGCGACACAGATGCCGCGGATCGCTGTGCTGAGCTCGATGACATCAGCTTCGATGACCTGGAGCAGGACGACGACGATGGCGCTGACGACCTGGCGCAGGACGCCGAGGATGGCGCTGACGACCTGGCGAAGGGCGCCAGCGACGCCGGCGACGACCTCAGCCTCGACGACCCGGAACTAGAGACCGAGGGCGACAGCGATCACGAGTGACCGGCGGTCTGCTCAGCGCAGAGCGCCGCTAGCCGCTCCAGTGTCTGCGCCATGTCCTCGATCCAGACCTTCCCGTCCTGCATATCGGTCCGGGCGTCGGCTGGCACCCGCGAGCAGTCGTAGATCTCCGTGACGACCGTCGCGCCGGGACCGTCAGCGACGAGGTCATAGCTCCATCGGTGACCCCAGCGCGCGGGCTCAGGGCTGCCTGGCGCAGCGTCCGGGTGGCCGCGACCGGCCTCCGGCTCCCAGCCGATCCGCTTGTTCGGCTCGAACTCGACCACGTGATTGTTCATCTCGTAGTCGCCCAGCCGGACGAAGTACATCTTCATCACGAAGACATCGCCGACGCCGGTCACCGGCTCAGTTGTCACCGCGCCCCGCAGCATGCCGGAGCCGTCCAGCGCCAGGTGCTGACGCGGGTCGCTAATGATGCCGAAGACCACCTCGGGCCGCGCCTCGATCCGCCGGGACACCCGCACCGGCTGGTACAGATCGGTTGTCATCTGCGTTCCTCCTCTGCTCGCTAGCCCGACGACCGGGCGGCGCGCGGATGGACAATCACGCCGACTCGGTCTTGTCCAGCCAGCGCATGATGCCGGCGACGTTGGCGGCCGAACTGCTGATCCGCTCGAACTTCGCCGACACGTCGGGGTCGTAGTCGGCTGCCAGCACCGCATATCGCGAGCGGGTGCGATCGGCGACCATCGCGGCGGCGTGATCGAGGTCCATCCCCGCGCCGCGGGCCTGCCGGGTCTCCTCGACCCAGACGCGAATCTCCTCGGCCGAGCGCTCCAGCGTCTCGGCTACGGCGCTGACCGGACCGAAGTGGCTGAACAGCAGCCGCTCCGGCCGTAGCGCCGCGAACGTGCGCAGCGAGGCGAGCGCGACCTCCAGGTTGAAGTCCGGCGGCGGGGTCGCGGGCCGCAGGTCGCCGGTGTCCGGAATGTAGATGCCGGCCGCGTCACCGACGTACAGGTCGCCGCTGACCGAGTCCACGAGCCCGACGTGGTGCTTGGCGTGGCCGGGGGAGTAGTGGCTGTCGAGCCGGCGTCCGCCGCCCAGGTCGATGACCCCGGTCTGGTCGACCGCCCTGATCCGTTCCGCTGGCGTGGGCGCGAGCACGCCGAACAACTCGTCCAGCTCGTCGCCGTACACCGTGCGCGCGCTGGCCATCAGCCGGGACGGGTCAGCGAGATGCCGCGCACCGAGTTCGTGCACGACGACCTCGGCCGCCGGGAACATCGCGGCCAGGTCGCCGGTTCCGCCCGCGTGGTCGAGGTGAATGTGGGTGACCACGATCGTCGCCAGCTCCTGCGGGCCGACGCCGAGCGCGGCCAGCGCGTCCCGCACCAGCGGCGCTGATGGCGCCGTCCCCGTCTCCACAAGGCACGGCCGGTCCGCCCGGATCAGGTAGCCGGCGGTGATGCCGTCGTACCCGGCCATCCGGGTGTCGATCTGGAACACCTCGTGCCCGAGGCTGGTGATGATGTCCGCGTCCATCCGGACATGATGGCAGCATTCGTGACTGTGCTGGATTTCCGTCACTCCACCGGACAGAAAGTCGCACAGTCGCCAATACCACGCGCCGCAAACGCGTCAAATCACGCCCGCAGCGCGTCCGCGAGTTCAGCTCTGAGCGAACAGGCGCATGACGAGGCCGGTCCGCGGCTTCGGTCCGAATGACGTCGACTTGCGCGGCACCCGGCGGCCCATACCCGCCACCTGGTAGACCTGCTCGGCTGACATCGGGCTGCAGATCACGGCCGTGCTCGGCGGCTCAAGCTCCGCGTCCCTGATGGCGCTCGCCGCGTCGTGCACGGCCCGCACCGAGCGGGCGTCGTCCTCGATCGCCCAGAGCCGCGCGAACAGCAGGTCCTGCAGCACCGCCGCCGGCATGCGCTGCCAGAGCTCGGGCGGGTAGTCGGCGATGGCCGCGCTGATGGCGGCCGGATCGGGACGGGCCAGCAGATACGCCCGCCCGCCGCCGGTCACCAGGAACGCGACGCCGTACTCCTCCGCGGCGGCGAGCGCGGCGAGCGCGGCCGGCGCGTCGGCCGAGCCGCCCGGCAGCTCGGTCACCTCAAAGGCGCTCGCCGCCAGCCGCGCCGCGATGTCGGGCATCAGGCCGAGGATCACGCGGTGGATCGCGCCCAGGTGCGGTGGGTACCGGCTGGAGTCGACCAGGAGCGCGAGCCCTAGATCCCAGGGTCCCGGGCCGTCTCCGGCCGCGTGGCGGCGGTCCCTGAGCTGCATGTAGGCGGCGTACCGGTGATGACCGTCGGCGATGAGGGCCGATCGCGGCGCCAGGTCGGCTGCGATCGCCGACAGCTCCTTCTCCTGCGTGATCGCCCACAGCCGGTGTCGCAAGCCGTCGCCCGTGCACGCCTCCATCAGCGGCACGCGATCCTTGGCGACTTCGTCGACTAGCTCCGTGGCCGCGCCGTTCGCGCCCTCATACAGCAGGAACACCGGCTCAAGGTTGGCCTGCGTCGCCTCCATCAGCTGACGGCGGCCGGCCACGATGCCAGGCGTCACGTTCTCGTGCGGCTGGATGATGCCGGCCGCCGGCGGCTCCAGCGTCACCGCGCCGATGAGACCGCGCTGCAGCATCCCGCCCGCGGCGGGCTGGCAGTCCGCACCGGCGCTGACCTGCTCGTACACATACAGTGCGGGTTCCGGGTCGGGCACCAGGATCCCGTCGGCCTGCCACCGGCGCAGGTCCGCCGCGGCGTCCTCGTACGGACTGCCAGGCTGACCCGCTGGATGGCGGGGAAGGATGAGACGGACGATGTTGTGCGGGTCGGAAGCTATGAGCTGGTTCTCGATGTCTGCGGCAATCACGTCGTACGGTGGAGAGGTGACCTCGGCGAGCCCGCTCACCCGGTCCTCGGCATAACGGACGCCCCGGAAGGGCGCGAGCACTAGCCCTTGCGGGCTGTTACCCGCCTGGGCCTGGCTGGACGGAAGGATCGGCACGTATGTCAGAAGGACCCGCAGGCCCTGGTGATTCCCGCCCGGAGGGCCCGGTTTCGTCACATGATGCTCCGGATTCGGGCTCGATTAACCAAGCGGATACCTACCAGCTCTACCAGCGGGGCCTCCACCTGCTCGGCCGTGGCAGCGCGGCCGCGGCGGCCCAGCTGCTAGCCCGCGCCGCCGCCGCCGAGCCGCAGTCCAGGAGCGTACTGGAGGCGCTGGCCAGGGCGCAGTTCGACGCAGGCCAGTACAGCGCAGCTGCCGGGAACTTCCGCCGCATCGTGGACGCCAGCCCGAGCGACGACTACGCCCAGTTCGGCCTCGGGCTGGCGCTGGCCCGCACCGGCGACCCCGGCGCCGCCGCCGAGCACCTCGCTCTCGCCGCGGCCATGCGGCCGAACCTGCGGCACTACACCGACGCTCTGCGCAGCGTCCGCGCCACCCTGCGGGCCCGGAGCGCGCTTCGGGAAGGCCGCCCGGATTGAGCGGGAACGGGGCCTCTCGCCGGGCCGCGGGCGCCGGGCCGCGGGGGTGTGCCGGGCCGCTGAGCGAGCACTACGACGCGGCCCTCCTGGACCTCGATGGCGTTGTTTACCTCGGCGGGACGCCGATCAACGGTGCCGCGGACGCGCTGGAGGCGGCGGCCAAGAACGGCATGCGGCTGGCGTTCGTGACAAATAACGCATCGAGGACGCCGGCTGCCGTCGCCGCGCAGTTGTCGGCCATGGGCATCCCGGCCGCCAGGACGGACGTGGTGACGTCCGCGCAGGCGGCGGCGCGCCTGATCGCCGGAAAGTTCCCGGCCGGGTCGCCGGTCCTCGTGGTCGGCGCGATGAGCCTGCGGCTGGCGATGCGCGAGCGTGGCCTGCGCCCGGTCTCCACGGCGGCGGCGCGGCCGGTGGCCGTCGTCCAGGGCTACGCGCCGGACATCGGCTACGGCGTATTGGCCGAGGCCGGGCTGGCCGTCCTGGCGGGCGCGTGGTTCGTGGCGACCAACGTGGACGCGACCCTGCCGACGGCCAGGGGACTGCAGCCGGGCAACGGCTCGCTCGCGCAGGTCGTGGCCACCGCCACCGGTCAGCAGCCGGCCGTGGCCGGCAAGCCCGAGCCGCCGATGCACGCCGAGTCCGTGGAGCGTGTGCACGCGACCCATCCGCTCGTGGTGGGCGACCGGCTCGACACCGACATCGAGGGCGGCGTCCGAGGCGGCGCCGACAGCCTGCTGGTGCTCACCGGCGTGACCGCGCCTGCCGACGTCCTGCTCGCGCCGCCGCAGCGCCGCCCCACGTACCTGGCCGCCGACCTGGCCGGGCTGAACAGCGCGCACCCCGAGGTGACCCGCGCGGACGACGGCTTCAGTTGCGGCGGCTGGACGGCGACGGCCGGCCAGGACGAAGACTGGCTGACG
This sequence comes from uncultured Actinomycetota bacterium, assembly GCA_963726425.1. Taxonomy (GTDB): domain Bacteria; phylum Actinomycetota; class Actinomycetes; order Streptosporangiales; family Streptosporangiaceae; genus JAJYUU01. The sequence continues at coordinate 12,237 of CAVSCN010000037.1, forward strand.
GTCTCCGGATCCGGCAGCAACATCGACGGGCTGCGCGCGCTGAGCGCCGCCGCCTGGTCCGTCCCGCTGCCCGGCGAGCCGGGCGACGAGGAGGCCGCCAGGCGGGCGGCGCAGGCCGCGGTCGAGAAGCTCGGCTACTCCGGCTAGCCCGGCTAGGTACTCCAGCTAGCACCGGCGGGTACTCCCCAGGGCGACCCGGACCACCCGCCGGGATCACCCTTCGGGCTGATCACGATCAACCCCGCGGCCGACGTGCCGGGTACCTCCGGTCGGTGAGACTTAGTGCAGGCCCGGGACGAAGTGCCGGGCCGCTGCCGCGCCAGGTCGGGGAACCAACCCAGATCGCGCGGCCACTGGCCGGAGCTGGAGACCCCCGGCCGGAAGGGACTCGGGACATGATCGAGGCACGGGGCCTCACCAAGCGATATGGCGACACGGTCGCTGTGGACAATTTGTCCTTCACCGTGGCGCCGGGCAAGATCACCGGTTTCCTCGGCCCGAACGGGGCGGGCAAGACCACCTCCATGCGGATGATCCTGGGCCTGGACGAGCCCAGCGCAGGCCAGGTCACCATCAACGGCAAGCCGTTCACCAAGCTGGCGCAGCCGATGCGGCAGGTCGGCGCGCTGCTGGACGCCAAGGCACTGCACGGCGGCCGGAGCGCTTACAACCACCTGCTCTGCCTGGCTCAGACCAACAACCTGCCGAGAAAGCGGGTGGACGAGGTCCTCGGCCTGGTCGGCCTCAGCGAGGTCGCGAAGAAGCGGGCGAAGGGCTTTTCCCTGGGCATGGGCCAGCGCCTCGGCATCGCCGGGGCGCTGCTGGGTGACCCGGAGATCCTGATGTTCGACGAGCCGGTCAATGGGCTGGACCCCGAGGGCATCCTGTGGATCAGGAACCTGATGAAGGCACTGGCGGCCGAGGGGCGGACGGTCTTCGTCTCCAGTCACCTGATGTCGGAGATGGAAAACACCGCCGATCACCTGATCGTCATCGGCAAGGGCAAGCTCATCGCGGACTGCACCGTCGATGAGTTCATCGCCGCGAACTCGCAGCTCACCGTCCGGGTCCGCACGCCGCAGCAGGATCAGCTGAGCAAGCTGGTAGCCGCCGCCGGCGGCACGGTCCGCGATGACGGCGACGGTGCCGCGATCGTGATCGGCCTGGGCGTCAGCGAGGTCGGCGATCTGGCTTATGAGAACTCGGTGCGGCTGCATGAGCTCGCGCCCGTCCACGCCTCACTGGAGCAGGCGTTCATGGATCTGACGGCCTCCAGTGTCCAGTTCCACGCCGGCGTGCCCGGCGCGGACAGCGCGGCGGCCCTGACCGGAAGTGGAGTCTGAAATGGCGACAACGGCAACTGAGCTGGCGCCGCGGTCGCTGACCGCGCTGCCCGCGAACGCGGGCAAGGTGACCCTGGGCGGCGCACTGCGCTCGGAGTTCACCAAGATCAAGTCCGTCCGGTCGACATACTTCACCCTGGCCGCCATGGTCGTCATCAGCGTCGGCTTCGGCGCGCTGGCGAGCTGGGGCGCGGCGAGCCATGGTACGAACGGCCCGGGCTTTGACCCCACCGCGCAGAGCCTCTTCGGGCTGTACATCAGTCAGCTGGTAATCGCGGTGCTCGGCGTGCTGGTGATCAGCTCCGAGTACTCAACCAGGATGATCAGCACGACGCTGACGGCGATGCCTCGGCGCGGCATGCTGATCGCCGCCAAGGGGATCGTGTTCGGTGCCGTCACGTTCGTCACCAGCCTGGTCACGTGCTTCGCGTCGTTCTTCCTGGGCCAGGCGCTCATGTCCTCGCATCACATCAGCACGACGCTGAGTCATCCCCACGTGCTGCGCGCAGTGATCGGCGGCGCGCTGTTCCTCACCGTCGTCGGTTTGCTGAGCTTCGGCCTCGGCCTGCTGGTGCGGCACACCGCGGGCGCCATCTCGATCGCGGTCGCGCTGCTGTTCGTGCTGTCGATCCTCGTCAACGCGCTGCCGCAGAACTGGCAGATCCACATCGACAAGTGGCTGCCCGCGATCGCCGGAATGGTGATCTGGACCGTCAAGCCGCAGACCGGATCGATCCCGTACTTCGCGCCGTGGACCGGGTTCGCCGTCCTTTGCGGCTGGGCCGCGGTGTTCATCGCGGCCGGGATGTACCTGTTCCGCAAGCGGAACGCATAGCAGGGGCAGGCGGGCGGGCCGGAGCCACAGGCTCCGGCCCGCCCGCTTTTGCTGTCCGGTTGGACTCAGTGCCCTGTGCGCGCGGCCGGCGGGTCGCCAGCGACTTCCGGCAGGCGGAGGCGGAGAGTCACTCCCCGGGGCAGCGGGATCGCCTCGACGGTTCCGCCGTGCAGGTCGGCGATCCGGCGCACGATCGCCAGGCCGAGGCCGGAGCCGGGCAGCGCCCGGGCCGCGGCGGACCGGTAGAAACGGTCGAAGACAAAAGGCAGGTCCGCCGCCGGGATCCCCGGCCCGTCGTCGCTGACCTCGACGATCCCGCGGGCGGCTGAAACGCGGATGCGCCCCGCGGGCGGGCTCCACTTCAGCGCGTTGTCGACCAGGTTGCCGATCGCCCGTTCCAGCGCATCCGGATCACCGCGGACCAGCGTCGGCCGGCAGTCGACCTCGTACCGCAAGCCGGGCACCCGGCTGGCCGCCCGGGCCGCGACCCGGTCCGCGACCAGGTCCAGCCGGACGTCCTCGACATGGAACGACGTCTCTCCGTCGCGCGCGAGCTCGACCAGGTCGTTAACGAGCACGCGCAACTCGGCGGCCTCGGCCAGCGCGGCCGCGGTGAGGGCGGGCGCGCTGGGATCGTCCGGCTGTTCGGCGAGCAGCTCAAGGTTGGTGATCAGGCTGGTCAGCGGCGTCCGCAGCTCGTGCGAAGCGTCGGCGACGAGCCGGCGCTGCGCGCCGACCGACTCGTCCAGCGCGGCCGTCATCGCGGCGAAGGCCTGGCCCAGCCGGCTGATCTCGTCCCTACCGGGCGTGTCGATCGGCGCGCTCAGATCGCCAGTCATCCTGATCCGCTCCACAGTCTCGGTGAGCTGGCCGACCGGGCGCAGCACCCGGCCAGCGGCCAGCCGCGCCACCGCCGCCGCGGCGATCGCCCCGGCCGGCACGAGCGCGGCGAGCAGCCAGCCGAGCGACGTCTGGGTCGACTGCGTCGCCGACGCCGGCATGGCGACGCGGACCAGCGCGCCCGGATTGCCAGGAAACTGGGCGGTGTAGATGCGGTAGTCGATGCCGTTGTAGACCTCGTCCTGGAAGTAGGCCTTGTCGGTTCCGGCCGCCACCAGGACGTCGTGCTCGGTGAGGCCGACGAACCCGTCAGTGGGACCGGGCACCGCGTCCGGCAGGATCTGCAACTGCGTGCTGCCGAACGGGACCAGCTGTCCGAGGGCGGCGGCTCTCTTGAGCTTCCCCGCGACGGTCGGTGCGTTGCGGGCCACCTGCAGCAGAGACTGGTCGATCTGGTCGCGCAGGTTCGCGGCGACCGCCGGGTAGACGACCGCAGCGACGATGGTCAGCGCGCACAGGACGACCACGCCGACGGCGATCGCGACCCTGGTGCGCAGACTCACGTATCGGCTCGCAGCACGTAGCCCAGTCCGCGGACGGTCTGGATCAGCCGTGGCTCGCCCAGCTTCCGCCGCAGATAGCTGATATAGACCCAGAGCCCATTCGATTCGGGGCCGAAGTCGTAGCCCCACACCGATTCGAAGATCTGGGTCCGGGACAGTACCCGGCCGGGATTGCGCAGGAACAACTCGAGCAACGCGAACTCGGTCTTCGTCAGCGGCAGCCGCGCACCGCCGCGGCTCGCGCGGCAGGCTGCGCGATCAAGCTCGATGTCGGCGAACCGCAGCAACTCGGCGGTCGCGCCGCTGCGCCGCAGCAGCGCGCGCAGCCGGGCCCGCAGCTCCTCCAGTGCGAACGGCTTGGCCAGGTAGTCGTCGGCGCCGGCGTCCAGCCCGGCGACCCGGTCGGAGACGAGATCCCGCGCGGTGAGCATCAGGATCGGTGTGTCGTCGCCGCGCGCCCTGATCGCCCGGCACACCTCGAGCCCGCCCGGCTCCGGCATGAGGATGTCAAGCACGACGGCCTCAGGCCGGAGTCGCAGCAGGGCGGACAGGGCGGTCGCGCCGTCGGCCGCGGTGGCTACCTCGTAGCCGTCCCGATGCAGCGCGTGGGTCAGCGCGCTGCGCACTGCCTCGTCATCGTCGACTACGAGGACCCGCACGCGGCCAGTATCGCGCACGTTTGCCGCGGCTAACAGTCGTTGATCGCGTCAGCCGGCCGCGGCCAGGCTCTGCTTCGCGCTCGCGAGCGCGGCGTTCAGCTGGGCGGTGCTGACGCCGAGTGCGCGGGCGGCGGCCGCGAACGCGGGCGCGGCCGGGTCGGCGTGGCCGGCCGCGAAGATCGACTGCAGCGCGGTGCTGACCCGGGACGTGCTGACGTGCAGCGCGCGCGCCACCGCGGCCGCGATCTCATCGTGGCCCTGCTGTTCCTCGGCCGCGCTGGCCGCGGCGGACTTGGAGCCTGCGTCCTGGACCCCCCTGGCCATGGCCACCTGCCGGGCGTGAACGAGGGCGGTCTGGCTCAGCTTGGCGTGCACGAGCGCGGAATTCAGCTCGGCGGAGGTGACGCCGAGCGCCTGGACGGCGGCCGCGAACGCGGGCGCGGCCGGGTCGGCGTAGCCGGCCGCGAACATCGGCTGCAGCGCCGCGCTCACCTGAGCGGCGCTGACGTGCAGCGTGCTGGCTACGGCGGCGACGATCGCGTCGTGGCCCTGCTGCTCCTCGGCCGCGCTTGGGCGGGGCTTATGACTGGCGGACATCGTCCTGGCCGCGACGCCGGGCTTGGCGCCGGTGGACGACGCGACCGCGGCACTGCCGCCGGCGGCGAGCGCCGCGGTGACCGCGGCGCCGGCCGCAATCATCCTGGTTCGACTGCGCATGCGAATTCCTCCTCAGGTCGGTGACGTGGACCCAAGGAAAGCAACCGGGACTCAGGCGGGCCGAAAGCGTCCCTTAACGCGGCCTAATAATGTGCGCCGCCAGATCGCGGTGCGCCAGACCGCTGGGGCGCCGAACGCCCGGGCGCCGGTCGGCGCTAAGGCTGGCAGCGCGGGCACCAGAACGTCACCCGCTCCTCGAGCGCGGGTCCCTGATCGGCGCGCCGGATCGCGGTGCCGCAGCGCCGGCAGGGCCGGCCCGGCCGTAGACCCAGGTCTGCTCACCGCGGGCCGGATTGCCGGTGGTGACCTGACCGACCCGTTCCTTGTTCGCCTCGAGCATCCGCCGGGCCAGCTCCACCAGTTCCGGCATGGCGTCGACCTCCGCAGTCCGCCGCCACGGGCTGACACCGCGCAGGAAGAGCGTCTCCGACTTGTAAAGGTTGCCGATCCCGGCCAGGTTCCGCTGGTCCATGATCGCCTCGCCGACCGCCCGGTCCGGACTCGCGGCCAGCCTGCGCACCGCCTCATCGGCGTCCCAGTCAGGCCCGAGCAGATCCGGGCCGAGGTGGCCGACGGATTGCGACTCGCGGCTAGTCCGGATCAGCTCCACGATCCCGAGCTGCTGCCCGACGGCCTGCCAGGTGTCATTGGCCAGCACCACCCGGATCCGGTGATCGCGGGGCGGGTACCGCGTCGCCGGCCCAACCCGCCAGGAGCCCTCCATCTTGAGGTGCGTGTGCACGGTGACGTCGCCGTCGACCCTGGTGAGCAGGTGCTTGCCACGGGAGATCGACTCGGTGACGGCCCGGCCGGCCAGGCTGACGGTCGCGTACCGGGGCACCCGGAAGTCGGAGTGGGTGAGTACCCGGCCCGCCAGCGCCTCGTGCAGCTGGCGGGCGGTCCGCCACACGACATCGCCCTCCGGCATCTGTCCAGGATGCCGTTACATCAGCTTGCGCAGGTGCAGCAGGTCAAGGACACTGCCCTGAACCTTGCAGCCGGCCAGACAGCCAGGCCTTCATGAAACTCCCCGGGTCGGCGGCGACGGCCACCACGGTGTCGCTGTCCGCGGTGAAGCGCACCTGGGCGGGCCGGGCGCCGTTCTCGGCGGTCCGCACCGGCTCGGCGCCGTTCGGGCTGATCCGGGTCAGGAACGTCACCCCTAGGTCGGGCACGCGCAAGCTCATCGTTCGGTCGAGCACCTTCTTGGCCCGATCCTGCGCATCGAGCTCGGTGATCCGGCTGGTCAGGGTCTCCAGCGCGACCCGGCACTCCTCGGCTGTCGCCATGATCTCATTGTCCGGCTGCGGGTGCGCGGCCGCGCGCCGGGGGCGCGGTGAGCGGCGCGGCGTGCCCCGGGCTGACGGTGCCGGAGGGTAGCGTTCAGCTGAAGCAGTGAGGAAGTGAGAGCAGCGATGGAGCACGAGACCGAGCCGCGCGAGGCCGGGCGGCCAGAGGGCGGCTCAGCTGACGGGCCGGACGTTGCGGTGCCAGTCCCCGCCAGCCATTCGGCTGGCCCGGCGCTAACGCCTGCGCCCGCGGCGGCCGCGGCCGGGCCGGATCCCGGGCCCGGGCACGGGCGAGCCGCGGGTGGATGCGGCGCTCCGGCTGCTGGACCGGCTGCCCGGGCTGCCAGTGAGCGAGCATCCCGAGCTGTTCGAGCAGGTGCACGCTCAGCTCACGGACGTGCTCGGCGAGCTGGACTCCGGGCCGGCGGCGGGCCTGCCCGCCGGCTAGGCGGTCCATCAGCGCCGATGAGCAGGAGGCAGCGCCTTGATGCAGAACTGGTCCGCCGCGGCCTGGCCCGGTCCCGCGAACAGGCGGCCGAGCTGATCGCTACCGGGCGCGTCGCGGTCGGCGGCCAGCGGGCGGCGAAGGCCGCTTCGCAGGTGGATTCCGCGGCGGCGATCACCGTGGCGCAATCCGCGGGCGAGCCGGAGTACGTCTCCCGCGGCGGTCACAAGCTGGCGGGCGCGCTCGCGGCGTTCGGCGGCCCGGCGGTGGCCGGCCGGCGCTGCCTGGACGCGGGCGCCTCCACCGGCGGATTCACCGACGTGCTGCTCCGGAACGGGGCGGCCCACGTGGTCGCCGTCGACGTCGGGTACGGGCAGCTGGCCTGGTCGCTGCAGACCGATAGCAGGGTGACCGTGCTGGACCGGGTGAACATCCGGGGCCTGCAGCCGGACCAGGTGGCGCCCGCGCCTGACCTGGTCGTGGCGGACCTGTCCTTCATCTCGCTGACCCTGGTCATCCCGGCGCTGGTCGCGTGCGCCGCGCCGGACGCGGACTTCCTGCTCATGGTCAAGCCGCAGTTCGAGGTCGGCCGGGACCGCGTCGGCGACGGCGTGGTCAGGGACCCGCAGCTGCGCGCCGCGGCGGTGCAGAGCGTCGCCCGCGCGGCCGCCGAGTCCGGGCTCGGCGTGCGAGGGCGTCACCGCCAGCCCGCTGCCCGGGCCGGCCGGCAACGTGGAGTACTTCCTCTGGCTGCGCAGCGCGGCGCCGCCGCTCGATCCGGACATGGTGCGCGACGCGATTGCGACGGGACCGCAGTGACTTCGAGCGACAGAACCATCCTGCTGGTCGTGCACACCGGCCGGCCAGCCGCGCTGCGGGTGGCGACGCTGGTGTCGGCCCGGCTCGCCGACGCCGGCATCGTCGTGCGGGTGCTCGCGCCTGAGGCGGCCGACCTTGGCATCGCGGCGGCCCACGTCGTGCCGGTGTCGGCCGTGGCCGCGGTCGGCGCGGAGATGGTGCTGGTCGTGGGCGGCGACGGCACGCTGCTACGGGCGGCCGAGCTGGCCCGGCCGGCGGGCGTGCCGCTGCTGGGCGTGAACCTTGGCCATGTCGGGTTCCTGGCCGAGGCCGAGCCGGAGGACCTGCCGGCCGCTGCCGAGCACCTGGTGGACCGCGACTACCTGGTGCAGGAGCGGATGACGATTGACGTCACCGTGCGCCTGAACGGCGACCGGCTCGCCGACACCTGGGCGCTGAACGAGGCGACCGTGGAGAAGGCCGCGCGGGAACGGATGCTCGATCTGGTGACCGAGGTCGACGGTCGCCCGTTGTCGCGCTGGGGCTGCGACGGCGTCGTATTCGCGACCCCGACCGGCTCTACTGCCTACGCCTTCTCCGCGGGCGGCCCGGTCGTGTGGCCAGAGGTTGAAGCGCTGCTGCTGGTGCCGATCAGCGCGCACGCCCTGTTCGCCGGGCCGATGGTGGTATCGCCGCGGTCGGTGCTGGCGGCCGAGGTCATCGGCACGTCCGGAGGTCAATCTGAGACGGCGGGGGCGGTTCTGTGGTGCGATGGGCGACGGAAGGTGGAGCTTCCGCCCGGATCCCGGGTAGAGGTCCGGCGCGGCGCCAGTCCGGTCCTGCTGGCCACGCTGCCGGTGCCTGCCGGTCCCGAGGTCAGGATCGGCGCACCGTTCACTGACCGGCTAGTGGCAAAGTTCGGTCTGCCGGTGGCAGGCTGGCGCGGGCAGGGTGGTTACGACGGATAGGTCAGGCAAGGAGCCGGGCGGCCATGCTTGAGGAAGTGCGGATCACCAGTCTCGGGGTGATCGACGAGGCTGTGCTGGAGCTGTCCGGCGGCTTCAACGTCGTCACCGGGGAGACCGGGGCCGGCAAGACGATGGTCGTCTCCGGGCTTGGCCTGCTGTTCGGCGGCCGGGCCGACCCCGCGCGGGTCCGGCCGGGCGCCGACCGCGCCGTCGTGGAGGGCAGGCTGCAGGTGGAGCCGGGCGGCGACGTCGCCCGGCAGGTGAACGAGTCCGGCGGTGATCTCGACGACGACGGCAGCACGCTGATCATGACCAGGTCAGTCAGTGCCGAGGGCCGGTCGCGCGCGACCGTCGGCGGCCGGTCCGTGCCGGTCTCGTTGCTGACCTACCTGGCCGATGACCTAGTGGCCGTGCACGGTCAGGCCGATCAGCAGCAGCTGCTGCGGCCCGGCCGCCAGCGCCAGGCGCTCGATCAGTTCAGCGGGCCTGAGTTCGCCGAGCTGCTCGCCAGTTACCAGCGCGCCTACCACCGGCACCAGCAGGTGCGCGCCGAGCTGGCCGAGCTGACCACGCTCGCGGCCAACCGGGTCCGGGAGGCCGAGGATCTGCGCCGCGGCCTGGACGAAGTGCAGCGCGCCGAGCCGGCCGAGGGCGAGGATATCGAGCTGGTCGCCGAGGAGGAGCGGCTCGCGAACGCCGATGCGCTGCACACCGCGGCGACCAGCGCGCACGAGGCGCTGCTCGGCGACCCGGCCAGCGGCAGCTATGACAGCGCCGATGTGATCAGCCTGCTCGCAGCCGCCAGGTCCGCGCTCGACGCCGCCGCGCAGCATGACCCGCATCTCGCGGCCCTGGCCGCGCGCGTCGGCGAGGCCGCCTACCTGCTGTCGGACGTGGCCACCGAGCTCGCCTCGTACGCGCAGTCCATCGAGGCCGACCCGGCCCGGCTCGCGGTCGTGCAAGATCGCCGGGCCGAACTAACCAGGCTGGTCCGCTCCTACGGGACCGGCCAGCCGGACGGGCCGGCGATCTGGCGGCGGTGCTCGTCTGGGCCAAGGCAGCCGGCGCCCGGCTCGCCGAGCTCGACGGCGACGAGGACCGGATCGGCGCGCTGGCCAGCCAGGAGGCCGAGCTGGCCGGCGCTGTCGCGGAGCTGGCCGGGCAGCTGACCGCGGCCAGGACGCAGACCGCCGGGCGCTTCGGCGAGCAAGTGTCGGCCGAGCTGGCCGCCCTGGCCATGCCGCACGCCCGGGTGACGGTCGCGGTGAGCCCGGCGCCGGACTTCGGGCCGCACGGCGCGGACGAGGTGGAGATCAAGCTCGCGGCGCATCCCGGCGCCACGCCGCTGCCGCTGCACAAAGGCGCCTCGGGCGGCGAGCTATCGCGCATCATGCTCGCGATCGAGGTCGTCTTCGCCGGCGCGGACCCGGTGCCCACATTCGTGTTCGATGAGGTCGACGCCGGGGTGGGCGGCAAGGCCGCGGTCGAGATCGGCCGGCGGCTGGCCCGGCTGGCGCGGCTGGCCCAGGTCATCGTCGTGACCCACCTGCCGCAGGTCGCTGCGTTCGCCGATACCCACCTGATGGTGGAGAAGGCCAGCGACGGAACCGTGGTGCGCAGCGGCATCACCAGGCTCGACGACGAGGGCCGGGTCAGGGAATTGTCGCGGATGCTGGCGGGCCTGGAAGACTCCGAGTTCGGCCGCGCGCACGCCAGCGAGCTGCTGGCGGCGGCGGCGGCGGAGCGAGCGGGCGCGGCCTAGCCCCGGAGCCGGCCGGGCCGCGGTGGTCACCCCGGGTACCGGCGCGGCGACAAACAGGCAGGCAGATGGCGGTTGCGATGCCGCAGGTCTGGCAAAATGGCAGTCCAATGAAAGCTCCGGGCCGAGGCTTCACCGCGGCGCGCCGGCACAGGTCACGGGACCTCGCCGGCGTGGCAGGGACGGCTCGGCTGGACCGCCGGACCAAGAACCTGATCAAGCGGCTGAAGCCCGGCGATATCGCCATCATCGACCATGCCGACATCGACCGCGTCGCTGCCGACGCCCTGGTCCGCTGCCAGGTGACCGCCGTGATCAACGCGGCGCCGAGCATCACCGGCCGCTACCCGAACCTCGGCCCGCAGCTACTGGTGGAGGCCGGCGTCCCGCTGATCGACAGTGTCGGCGCGGACGTGTTCGATCAGGTCAAGGAGGGCCAGGAGGTCCGTCTCGACGGCGAGAGCCTGTACCTGGGCGACGTCGTCGTGGCCAAGGGCACGGCCCTGACCCGGGAGTCGGTCGCCGCGGTCCTGGCGGTCGCGAAGGAAGGCCTGTCCGAGCAGCTCAAGGCGTTCGTCACCAACACCTTCGAGTACATCAGCCGGGACTCCGAGCTGCTGGTCGAGGGGCTCCGGCTGCCGGAGCTGCGCACCCGGCTGGCCGGCCGGCACGCGCTGGTGGTGGCGCGCGGCTACCACTACCACGAGGACCTGCAGGCGCTGCGCGCCTACATCCGCGAGTTCCGGCCGGTGATCATCGGCGTGGACGGCGGGGCCAACGCGCTGCTCGACGCCGGCTACTGGCCGGACCTGATCGTCGGCGACATGGACTCGGTGTCGGACAAGGCGCTGCAGTCCGGCGCTGAGCTCGTCGTGCACGCCTACCGCAACGGCTTCGCGCCCGGCCTGCCGCGGGTGCAGGATCTTGGCCTTGAGTCGGTGACCTGTCCGGCCGACGGCACCAGCGAGGATGTCGCGGTGCTGCTCGCCGACGAGGCCGGCGCCAGCCTCATCGTCACCGTCGGGATGCGCTACGGGCTCGCTGAGTTCCTCGACAAGGGCCGGCCCGGCATGGCCAGCGCGGTGCTGACCAGGATCAGGGTCGGCGACAAGATCGTCGATGCGAAGGGCGTGAGCCGGCTCTACCAGAGCCGCATCTCCAGCCGGTCCCTGCTGCTGCTCGCCATCGCGGCGCTTGTGCCAGTCATCGCGCTGGCCTGGACTCCGGCTGGCAGGCTGTACCTCGGCTACTTCCTTTTCGACCTTCGCCAGTTCTGGTACTGGCTGACAGGACTGCTCTAGTGATCGACTTCAGGTACCACCTGGTCTCCATCATCGCGGTCTTCCTCGCCCTCGCTGTCGGCCTGCTGGTGGGCGCGACCTATCTCAGCGGCCCCGCCGAGACGCTGCTGCAGCAGCAGCAGAAGAACGCCACCGCCCAGAACAACACGCTGCGGGCCAAGAACGCTCAGCTGGCCGGCCAGGTCGGCGCGGACCAGGCGTTCGCGCAGGCCGGTGCCGCGCGGCTGCTGACCGGGCTGCTCGCAGGCGAGAAGGTGGTCGTGGTCGAGGCGCCGGGCGTGACCAATCAGATGGCGGGCGGCGTCGTGGCTGCCCTGCAGCAGTCGGGCGCCACCGTTACCGACCAGGTGCTGCTCCAGTCGGGCTTCCTGGCTACCACCGGGCCGGCGAGAGCAGCCTGTCGGACCTGGCCCGGCAGCTGGCCGGCCAGGCCGGCGTGACCCTGCCATCGACGGCGCTCTATCCGGGCACGGCCGGCCAGCAGGACGCGGCGGCCGTCATCGCGGCCGCGATCGTCAGCAAGGACGGCGTCGGGCTGCCCGCCGGCACCGACCAGTCGATCTTGTCTGGTTTCGCGCCGAACTTTCTCCAGGTCAAGAGCGCCGCGACGACGGGCTCGGCCACGCTGGCGGTGCTGCTGACGCCGGCCGGGATACAGCCGCAGCCGGTCAGCCAGGGACTTGCCGCGTTCGCGGCGGAGCTGAAGGCGGCCAGCCTGGGCACGGTGCTGGCGGGCGCGCTCAGCCCGGTCGCCGCCACCAACGCGGTCACGCTGGCGGCCAGCGCTGGCACGGTCTCCACGGTGGACAACGCCGACACCGAGAGCGGCCAGATCACCGTCGCCCAGGTGCTGCGGAACCTGCTGAACGGCAGGCCGGCCGCGGCGTACGGGGCCGGGCCGGGCAGCGCCCCGAGTCCGGCGCCGACACCATCGGCGAGCACGGCGACGACGTCGTCGCATCCGTCCGGCAACCCGTCCGGGCGGTCGCCGTCGCCGGGATCCTCGAACGGGACGGGCCGGTGAAGCGGGCCGGGCTGGCCTCGGCCGCCGCGGCCGCGATCGCGGCGCGGGCCGCGTACTCGGTACTGCGTGCCCGGCCGCCGGGCGGCGGGCCAGCCTGGACCAGGGTCAACCACCGTGGCGAGCCGGTGACGCTGCTCGCTGGCCCGGCGGTGGCGCTTGGCGGCGTGACCGGGGCGGCGCTGGCGGCCGGGCTCGGCCGCCGGCCGCGGCGGCGTCGATCGTGGCCGGGACCGGGGCCGCCGCCTGCGGCGGATATGACGACCTGGCCGGTGACGGCGCGAGCAAGGGTTTCCGCGGGCACCTGGGCGCGCTCGCGCACGGGGAGCTGACCACCGGCGCAGTGAAGCTCGCGGGCATCGGCGCGACCGGGGTGGCGGCCGCGCTGATCGTGGCTGGCCAGCGCGCCCGGCGGGGCGGCCGCCCGGCCCTGACGGCGGACGTGCTCATCGACGCCGGGCTGATCGCGGGCGGCGCCAACCTGCTGAACCTGTTCGACCTCCGGCCGGGACGAGCCATCAAGGTGACGATCCTCGCGGGCGGCCTGCTGGCCGCGGCGCCGCGGGACCGGTCCGGCCAGACGGCTAGCCCGGCCGAACTGGCGGCGGCGCCGGTGGCGGCGGCGATCGCGCTGCTGCCGGATGACCTCGGCGAACGGGCGATGCTCGGGGATGCGGGTGCCAACGCCGTCGGCGCGATGCTGGGCGTGGCCGCGACCGCGCTGCCGCGGCCGGCCCGCGCGGCGGTCCTGGCTGGCATCGTCGGCCTCACCGCGGCCAGTGAGCGGGTGAGCTTCACCAAGGTCATCGAGCGCACCCCGGCGCTGCGGTGGCTGGACCTGCTCGGGCGGCGGCCCGCCGCAGACCCGGCAGGTCCGCGCCCGGCCGAAGCCGGTCCGGACCAGACGGCAAGTGCTGCAGCGGGCGCGGGAGATCCCGCGCCCGCCGAAGAGCCGAGGTGACCGGCCCCGCGGCCGAGGTGACTCGCGGCGACCACGACCCTGGCGCCAGTGAGCCAGCCGGGGCGGGTATCGGCCGCGCGGCCGCGCTGATCGCGGTGCTGACCGTCGCGGCCAGGCTGCTCGGCCTGGTGCGCACCCTCGTGTTTGCCAAGACCGTGGGCGCGACGTGCCTCGGCACCGCCTACGCGACCGCGAACCTGGTTCCGAACGTGGTCTACGACGTCGTCCTCGGCGGCGCGCTGACCAGCGTCATGGTGCCGGTGCTGGCCCGCCCGGCCCGGCAGGCCAGCCGGGACAGCGCGGCCGCGCGGGAGGTCGGCCAGACCTCGTCGGCGCTGCTGACGTGGACCGTCGTCGTCCTGGTCCCGGTGAGCGTGCTGCTCGCGCTGACCGCGGGTCCGCTGTCGGGCTTGCTCATCCCGCGGAATGTGCAGGGGGGCTGTGCCAAGCACCTGCACGCCGTCACGGCCGTGAGCGGCGACATGCTCGCGGTGTTCGCGCCGCAGGTCCTGTTCTACGGTCTGGCCGTCGTGCTGTACGGGATCCTGCAGGCGCACCGCAAGTTCGCCGCCCCCGCGGCCGCGCCGCTGATCTCCAGCCTGGTGGTGATCACCGCCTACCTCATCTTCGATCCGTTCGGCGCGCGGTACACCGGGCACCGGATCGCCAGCCTGCCGCTGACCGCGGAGCTGATCCTCGCCATTGGCACCACGGCGGGGGTCGCGGCGCTGGTGCTGGTGGCGCTCATCCCGGTGTGGCGGCTGCACATCCGGGTCCGGCCGACGCTGCGCTTCCCGGCGGGCGTGCCGGCGGGCCGGCGGGCTCGCCGCTTACGGGCTCGCGGCCCTGCTCGCGCAGGACGCGGCGGCGCTCGTCGTGGTCGTGCTGGCGAACGCGCACGGATCGGGTGGCGCCTACGTCTTGTACGGCTACGGCTGGCAGGTGTTCGAGGCGTGCTACGCGGTGCTGGCGATCTCGGTGGCCGTCAGCGCCTTCCCGGTCCTGTCGCTGCACGAGGGAGCGCAGTTCGATCAGACCGCCGCCGGCGCGGCCAGGGCGGTGCTGCTGCTGTCGTTCCTGGGGACCGCCATGCTGGCCGCGGTCGCCGTCCCGGCCGCGCACTTCCTGGTGACCTACCAGCACCAGGTGCCGCAGCTCGCGTCCGGGTTCGCGCTCTTCGCACTCGGGCTGGCCGGCTACGGGCTCGTCGCGTGCCTGTCCAGGGTGCTGCTCGCTGCCGGGCGCACTGCCGTCACGGCCTTCATCGTGGCCGGCGGGTGGCTGCTGGTGGTCGCCGTATCTGTCGTGCTCGTGCTCGTCACGCCCGCCCCGTGGGTCGTCGCCGACCTCGCGCTCGGCAACACTGTCGGGCTGACGGCCGCCGGGCTGGCGTTGGCCGTCGCGGTGCGCAGGCTCCGCGGCCCGGCGGCGCTGCGCGGCACGCTGCGCGGCGGCGTCTGCGGCCTCGCGGCCGCCACCGCGGGCGCGGGCGCCGGGGCGGGGGTCGCGGCCGCGCTGCCGACGGGCGGCGCGGTGGTGGAGGGATTCGTCGTGCTGCTGGCCGCCGCCTGTGCGGTGGCCGCTTTCGGCCTCGTTGCCTGGTACCTCGACGCGGGCGACCTGCGCGCCGCGCTGGTCCGCGTCCGCCGGGCGGTCTGGCGGTGACCGCGGTGCCGGGCCAGTTGCCAGCCGGACAGCCGCTGCCGGCCGGCGGACTGCGGCTCGCGTTCCTGGTGGGCACGATCGGCGGCGGCACCGCGCGGCACGTGGCGGCGCTCGCCGGCGGCTGCCAGCGCGCGGGTGCCGACGTCACCGTGTTCGGCCCGGAGCAGGCGCGGCCGGCGTTTGATCCGGCCCTGCCGTTCGTGCCGGTCCGGATCGGCGGCCGGCCGCGGCCGGCGACCGACGCCGGCGCCATCCTTGCGCTGCGCCGCGAGGTGCGGCGGCTGCGGCCGGACGTGGTGCACGCCCACGGCGTGCGGGCCGGCGCGTTCGCCGCGATGGCCATCCCGGCCCGCGCGCCCGGCCGGCCCTGGCCGTGACCGTCCACAACGCGCCGCCCGAGGGCGAGGTGAACCGCGCCGTGTACGGCGCGCTCGAGCGGCTGTGCGCCCGCCGGGCGGACGCGGTGCTCTGCGCGTCCGCCGACCTGGCCGCCAGGATGCGGGACCTCGGCGCGGCCGGGGTGACCCAGTTCGACGTGCCGGCCCCGGTGGCGGCGCCGCCGTCCCCGGCCGCGGTGGCGCGGGCCGCCGCCGACATCGGCGCTGATGGCCGGCCAGTGATCGTCGCGGTCGGCCGGCTCGCCCGGCAGAAGGGCTTCGACGTCCTGGTCGCGGCCGCCGTCCGGTGGCGCGAACTAGTGAATCCGCCGCGGACGGTCATCGCCGGCACCGGACCGCTCGCGGCCCAACTCGCGGAGCAGGCCCGGCAGGGCGGCGCCGACGTGTTCCTGCTGGGCGAGCGCGACGACGTGCCCGCGCTGCTCGCGGTCGCTGATGTCTTCGTACTGCCGAGCCGGTGGGAAGCGCGGGCACTGGTGCTGCAGGAGGCCATGCGCGCCGGGCGGGCCATCGTGGCCACCAAGTCCGGCGATACCCCGGCCCTGACCGGCGCGGACGCGGCGGTGCTGATCCCGCCGGAGGACGACGCGGCGCTAGCCGAGGCCGTGCTGGCCGTGCTCGCCGACCCCGCGCTGGCCGCGACCCTCGGCCTCGCCGCCCGGGCCAGGGCCGCCGCGTTCCCGACGCCGGCGGACGCGCTGCGGCAGGCGATGGACATTTATCACGGGTTGGTAATAAGCCGCGGTACCGAGCACCCACGCCAGGACCGCCTTCTTGACTAGAATCAGCGCAATCCGGCGTAACCAGCTGGATCTGTTGTCGGGTATTAATCCGTTTTGGCAGCCTGCCTGACCGCTGCATGGATTGGGAGTTGCAAGTGGCCCGTGACATCTCGTCGTCCGGAGGCCCGTGGCTTGACGCGCCGGCCCGGCCTGATGGCGAGTCGGGCGGCCGCGACCCGGCTGCGGGCCGGCCGCGGCCGACCGAGCCGTCGCTGGTCCGGGTGGCGGCTACCACGCTGCGCCTGTGGTGGCGGCGCCGGGTACTTCGCCTCCCTGACGGCGTCCGGATCGGCGCGGTGCGCTGGTCGGTCCTGGCCGCTGTCGTGATCGTGCTGGCCGCCGTTGTCGCGGTCCCGATCGCGGCCAGCGGGTCGCATCCGGCGGCCGCGCCGAAGCCTCCGAAGCCCCCGGCGCCGACCGCTGCGCAGCAGCGGACCACCGCGAACGAGGAGGCCGCGAGTTCCTGGGTGCAGGCACAGGTCGATCCCGGCGCGCAGCTCGGCTGCGACCCGTCGATGTGCGGGTACCTGACCGCGGCCGGCGTCCCGGCCGCGAGCCAGGTGGTGTTCAACCGCGGCGCCGGCGTGCCGGGTTCCGCCGCGTTCGTGCTGTCCACGCCGGCCCTGCGCAGCCAGTCCGGCGACTCGCTCGCGAGCAGCGCGCCCGAGATCGTCGCGAGCTTCGGGTCGGGCCAGGAACGGGTGGACGTCCTGATCGCGGCGTCGGGAACAGCCGCCGCCTTCCAGCAGGCGGCCCGGCAGGCGCAGAACGCCAGCGCACGGCTGGGCCGGTCGCTGGCGCGCAACCGGCGGCTGAAGGAGGGCCCGAACACGCGGCACGAGCTGACCACCGGCATGGTCGACCAGCGGCTGCTGGTGGTGCTGAAGAAGCTGCTGGCCGCGCGCTCGGTCAGCCTGGCCGGCTTCGGCGACCCGGATCCGGGCGCGAGCTGGTCGGCACCGCTGCGGTCGATGACGATTGACGGCCTGGTGCGGCACGTCGGCAAGCGCCGGGTCAGCTACGTTGCCGCGGACCTCAGGCTGGTGCACGGCCTGCAGCCGCCCTACACCGCCACCGTGCAGCAGATCACCAGGGCGCGCGGCGGGGCGTCGCTGGTCATCCAGGTTCCGCTGCGGAGCACGCTGCAAACCGGGTCAGACTGAACCTGGCCGGCGGTAGTTCCGGCCCGCCGCCCGCGAGCGCGGCCAGCCATAGCCCGAACAGCGGGCCGAACTTGAAGCCGTGCCCGGACGTGCCGCAGCCGATCACCACGTTGCCGATTCGGTCGAGCACGAAGTCCTCGTCCGGCGTGTTGTCGTAGACGCACCGCTCGGACGCCACCGGGACCGGCGTGTAGCCAGGCAGGTACCGCCGCGCGACGTCGGTCAGCCGGGCAAGCAGCACCGGGTCGGCGGACTGGTCCTGCTCGTCCGGCCTCGGCCGCCCGCTCTGGTGGATGCCGATCTTGTACCGGGCCGAGCCCGGCACCGGCAGCCCGTACGGCGACTCGTCCCCGTGGCAGATGAAGATGGGCGTGTCCCGCCAGGCGGCGGCCGGGGTCACCGGGTCCGCCGGGTCCAGGTACGCGACCTGCTCCCGCTGCGTGCTGGCGGGGATGCTTGGGTAGCGGCCGAGCAGGCCCGCGGTCCACGGCCCGGCCGTCACGATCGCCACCCGCGCGGTCACGGGGCCTGCCGTCGTGCGCAGCGTGACCTGGCGGCCGTCGTCGGCCAGCCCGGTAACCGTCACGCCTTCGGACACCGGCCCGGCCGCGGCGGCGAGCGCGCTGAGCGCCGCCGCCGCGGCGATGACGGCAGAGTCGGTTTCAAGCAGCGCCGGACCGCCGACCCGCAGGCCCGGGTAGCGACTCGCCGCTTCGGCGGCCGGGAGCAGCTCGCAGGGGGCGCCCGCGCGCCGCATCGCCTCGTACACGGCGGCCAGCTGCGGCCCGAAGCTGAGCTGCGGTGCCGGGCAGAGCAGCTGCCGTCCCGATTCAGCCTCCAGCTCGTGCCAGAGCTCGCGGGCCCGCCGGGCGGCGGTGACGTAGCCGGGATCGTCGTAGCCGAGCCGGAAGATGCGGCAGCTGCCTTTGGACCCGCTGCCCGGATGCCCGACGGCGGCCTGCTCCAGCACCACCACGTCGCGGCCCGCGGTCGCCAGGGCGCGGGCGGCGGCCAGCCCGAGCAGGCCGGCGCCTACTATCGCTACGTCGCGTACTGGTGCCATCCGGGCAGATTACGGCAGCGGGCGCGGCCGCGGACAGGCGGGAGGCAGACGCGGGTGATGGGCGCGGACCAGGTCAGCGGCTCGTGCGACGCAGCGTTCCGGCCGGTGCGGGACGCGTTCGCCGGCAACTTCAGCGAGCGCGGCGAACTTGGCGCGGCGGTCTCGGTCATGGTCGGTGGCCGGCTGGTGGCCGAGTTGGCCGGCGGCAGCCGGGACGCCGCCGGCACGCAGCCATGGACAGCGGACACGCTGGTCAATGTCTTCTCGGTCGGTAAGGGCGTGCTGGCTGCCTGCCTGGCCCGGCTGGCCGGCCGCGGCCTGCTCGACCCGGACTCAAGGGTCGCCCGGTACTGGCCCGAGTTCGCGGCGGCGGGCAAGGGCGCGGTCAGTGTCCGCGAGCTGCTCAGTCACCAGGCCTGCCTGCCCGCCCTGCACGCAAAGCTCGCGCCGGGCAGCGCGCTGGACTGGCGGTTCATGACGTCGCTGCTCGCCGCCGAGGAGCCCTGGTGGCCGCCAGGAAGCGGGCACGGCTACCACGTCAACACGTTCGGCTTTCTCGGCGGCGAGTTGCTGCGCCGGACCACCGGGCTGCTGCCGGGCGAGTACCTGCGCCGTGAGATCGCCGGACCCATCGGGGCCGACGTGTACATCGGGCTCACCGCGGCCCAGTTCCCGCGGGTGGCCGAGTTCCACTGGCCGGACCCGCCGGCCGACGCCGGGGTCACCTCGCCAGGCGTTCCCAGCATGAAGATGGCGCAGGCGGCCTACTTCAACCCGCCGGACCTGTCGGGCGCGGGCGTGATCAACACCGCGGCGTGGCGCGCCGCGCAGGTCCCGTCGGCCAACGCGCACGCCACCGCCACCGGCATCGCGCGGCTGTACGCGCCGCTGGCCGCCGGCGGCGGCGCCGTCGTGGATCAGGGTGCGCTCGCGGCCGCCACGGCCGAGCAGGTATACGGCGACGACCTCGTGCTGCGGCGCCCGTCCCGGTTCGGGCTCGGGTTTCAGCTGACCCACCCGGAGCGGGAGTTCGGGCCGGGGCCCGGCTGCTTCGGGCACTTCGGGGCTGGCGGCTCGGTCGGCTTCTGCGACCCGGACGCGCAGCTCGCCTTCGGGTACGTCACTAACCAGATGGGCCCGCGGTGGCGCAACCCGCGCAACCGGGCGCTGATCGACGCCTGCTACGCCTGCCTGTGAATAGTGCCAGAGATAGCTAGAAGGAGTTGCCGACGCCATGGCTGGTCCTACCGTCGCCGAACTGCCTGGCCCTGCCGCACTGGGAGCAAATCCCTGGCGACCTGAAAGCCGCTATCCGCGAGATCAAGACCGCGGTGCGGGCCCGGATCGCCGCGTCGGGCCGCGGTGTCGATGAGGTCTTCGCGGTCGTGGCAGACCGGGTAGCGGTGGCCGTCGCGGAGATCGAGGCGGCCCGCGATCGGGGTCAGCCGGTCTGGCCGGTCATCGACTACGCCGACATTGCCGCCGGCCGCGTGTCGCGGGCTGAACTGGACTTGCTGCGCCGCCGCGGCTGCCTCGTCGTCCGCGGCCACTTCGACCACGACCAGGCCCTCGCGTGGGACCGAGACATCGTCAGCTACGTCGAGAGCAACCACTTCTTCGCCAGCTACCGCGGCCCGGGCGACGACTTCTTCGGCAGCGTCGGCTCAAAGCCCGAGATCTACCCGATCTACTGGTCACCGGCCCAGATGCAGGCGCGGCAGAGTGACCGCATGGCGGCCGTGCAGACATTCCTCAACAGCCAGTGGCAGCACACATCCGAAGGCGTGCAGTGGTTCGACCCGAACCGCGACTCGCTCTACCCCGACCGCATCCGCCGCCGCCCCGAGGGCGCCGACTCCAAAGGCCTAGGTACCCATCTCGACCCCGGCACCCTCGACCTGTGGCTGACTCAGGCCTATCAGCAGGCGTTCCGGCACCTGTTCGACGGCACCGTCGAGCACTATGACCCGTGGGATGCCGCCCACCGCACGGCCGGCCCGCAGTACCCGGGCTCGACCATGTGCTCGGCCTTCCGCACCTTCCAGGGCTGGACCGCCCTCTCGGACATGCGCCACGACCAGGGCGTGCTGCACACCGTGCCAATCCCGGCGGCGATGGGCTACCTTATGCTGCGTCCGCTGCTGTCCGACGTGCCCGACGACGATATGTGCGGCGTCACCGTCAATCAGGTCTTCCCCGCCAGCGAGAAGTGGCACCCGCTGCTCATGCGCGCGCTGTCCGGCATCCCCGACGTGCGCGCCGGCGACTCGGTCTGGTGGCACTGCGACATGATCCACAGCGTCGCTCCGGTGAGCAGCCAGCAGGGGTGGGGCAACGTCATGTACATCCCGGCCGCACCCTGGTGCCCGCGCAACGCGGCGTACGCCGCGCACGCAAGAGACGCGTTCCGCACCGGCAAGAGTCCGTCGGATTTCCCGGCCGAGGACTATGAGCAGGACTGGCCCAACCGGTTCCAGCCCGAGCAGCTCAACAGCACCGGTCGCCGCGGGCTTGGTCTGGACTAAAACTTCCGGTCGGCCCGGCCCGATCTACCAGCCGCGGGCGCGCCACTCCGGCACGTGCGGGCGCTCGGCGCCGAGCGTGGTGTCTTTGCCGTGGCCCGGGTAGACCCACGTCCCGTCCGGCAGCGGCGCGAACACGCGATCTTCCAGGTCGGTGAGCAGTGAGCCGAAGCGCTCCGGGTCATTGTTGGTGTTGCCCGGCCCGCCGGGGAACAGCGAATCGCCGGTGAACAAGTGCGGCTCGGTCGCCAGCTCGCCGTTGCCGTCGTACAGCAGCGCGATGCTGCCTGGCGTGTGCCCGCGCAGGTGGATGACCGAGAGCCGGGCATTGCCGACGGCGACCGTGTCGCCGTTCTGCACCGGCTGCGTCACCGGGACCGGGATGCCGGGCGCGTCCTCGGGATGCGCGACGGTCGCGGCGCCGGTCGCCTGCTGCACGTCGGCCAGGGCGGCGACGTGGTCAAAGTGCTGGTGCGTGGTGAGGATGGTGGCCAGCGGCGTGTCACCGATCAGGCCGAGCAGCGTGTCCGCCTCGTTCGCCGCGTCGATCAGCGCCAGCTCGCCGGTCTGCGTGCACCGCAGCAGGTAGGCGTTGTTGTCCATCGGCCCGACGGCGACCTTCGTGATCGTCAGGCCGGGCAGTTCCCTGGTGTCGGCCGGGCCGCCGACGCTGACGTTTCCCGTGTAGCTCATGCTCTCCTCATCTCCGCGACTGCTGGCTGCGCTGATTGATAACTACCATGCGGGCACCTTCGGCAGCGGGCCGGGCGGCCGCACGCTCAGCCCGGTGCCGTCGCCGCGGCCGATCAGCCACGCGAGCAGCTCGGCGGCCGGGCCGGTCAGCACCGGGACCGGCGCGGCCTGACCGCCGTCCGCGGTCCTCGGTCCGAGCTCCTGGGTCAGCCCCGATTCTGCCGCCCGGAGGGTCACCCTGGGCAGGTCCGGGGCCTGGAACTCGACCGCCATGCGGGTCAGACCCTGCCGGGCGAACGCGTCGGGCCAGTCGGCCGGCCGGTAGCCGGTGCCGAGATCGACGTGGTGTATCTCGACCTCGCTGAGCCGCCGCCACAGCGTGTACCAGGCCGGGTGATCCGGCCCGCGCAGTCCGTGCACCTGCGCGTCCCAGTCCGCGGCGCGCAGGCTCGCGGCCTCCGCCGCGAACGCCGCGTCGGCCGCCTCGACGTCGGCGCGCAGCTCGGCGGCCGGCCGATCGGCGCCGGCGGCGATCCCGGCTTCGCGCTCTGCGGCGGAGGCGTACTGCGGCGTCTCGGTTCCGGTGCGAGCCCAGATCAGCAGGTTCCGCAGGCCGTCCGCGTTCCGCGCCATGTGCGTCAGCAGGTGCCCGCGGGTCCAGCCCGGCAGCAGCGAGGGCGCCCGCGCCCCGGCGTCGGTGAGGCCCGCCGCCGACGCCGCGACCGCCTGGCATGCGTCGGCCAGCCGGGTGCTGAGATCCGCCGCCGCGGCCGGGCCGTCGGCATACTGTTCAAATCCGGGAACTGTCAGCATCGTGGTGTCCTCTCTCCGCCGCTAGTGTGCCAGCCGCTACTCGCGGCCGGCGGCCGGCCAGGCAGCCGCGCCGGGTCCGGCCACGGCCGCCAGGTCGCCGAGGTCGCTGGCCAGCAGGTCGGTGATGAATTGCTGGGTGTACCCGCGGTGGACCGGCTCGGCGAGCCACTGCTCGGCCATCACGTGCAGCACGTTGAGGTGGGTGGCGATCGCAGTGCAGAACAGGTCCGGGCCGAGCTCGGGCGCGGCGCCCGCGGCCAGGGCGTATCCGGCCAGCAGTGCGTCCGCCGCGGCGCGGTCGAAATGGCCGCCGCCGGTGCACCAGGTGAAGATCGCGTAGCCGAGCTCGCGGACCGGGCTGAGCGGTCCTGAGTTCTCCCAGTCGAGCACCAGGAGCCGGCCGTCCGCCGCGGCGGGCAGCACGTTGTCCGGATTGAAGTCCCGGTGACAGGTCAGCAGCGGCTGGCCGGCGGGCGCGACGACGTGGCTGCCGAGACCGGCGATCACGTCCCTGGCCGCCGCGAGCGGCGCGGCCCAGGGCGCGCCCGCCGCCGCGCCGCGGCCGATGACGTCCGGCCAGTACGAGTCCGGCTTGATTTCAGTGAACCAGGGGTCGGGCGGCCCGGCCGGCGCGAGCCGCAGTCCGTGCAGCAGGCCCAGGAGCCGGCCCGCCTCCGCCGCGGTCGCGGGCGAGACCGGGACGGTCAGCGGGGGACCGAGGTCGACCCACTCGTACACGCGCGCGAACCGGCCGCCCAGCTGCACGACCGCGGCGTCTTCCGGGGTCGTGACCGGCAGTGGCAGCGGAATGCCCGCGGCCGCGGCGGCGCGCTGCACTGCCACATCGGGGGGCCGAGGCTGCGCCGGCGCCCAGGGGAACTGCCACTTGGCCGCCCAGCGTCCGGCTGACGTCTCCAATCGCCACACTTCGCCCATAGCGCCGCGCGCGACGTAGCCGGGAATACCGCGGACGCGGCCGAGGCTGAATATGTCGGCCAGGGCCTGCCAGTCGGTCATGGGCGGGGACTCGGGCATCGCGCCGAATGTACGCGCGGACCAGTGCGCCGCGCACCTGAAAATGCCGCGGCCGCGCGGCCAGCGACCACCGGGAAAGCCGACCGGTTTTGTCGTACCCCGCGGATAGCATGACCTGGCGGGCTGTGGGGTCGTCGGCCAGCCAGGTAAACCGGGAGGACTGGGCACAAAGTGGCAGATCGTCTTGTCGTCCGCGGCGCGCGCGAGCACAACCTCAAGGATGTCTCGCTCGATCTGCCGCGGGACGCCATGATCGTGTTCACCGGACTGTCCGGCTCGGGCAAGTCGAGCCTGGCATTCGACACGATCTTCGCCGAGGGCCAGCGCCGGTACGTGGAGTCGCTGTCGGCCTATGCGCGGCAGTTCCTTGGCCAGATGGACAAGCCCGACGTTGACTTCATCGACGGGCTGTCGCCGGCCGTGTCGATCGATCAGAAGGCGGCTGGCCGCAACCCGCGCTCGACGGTGGGCACCATCACCGAGGTCTATGACTACATGCGGCTGCTATTCGCCCGGGTCGGCAAGCCGCACTGTCCCAAGTGCGGCCGGCCGATCGCGCGGCAGACGCCGCAGCAGATCGTCGACCGCGTGCTGGAACTGGACGAGGGCACCCGCTTCCAGGTGCTCGCGCCGGTGATCCGCGGCCGCAAGGGCGAGTACACCGAGATGCTGCGCGACCTGCAGGTCAAGGGGTACTCCCGGGCCCGGGTGGACGGCACGATCATCCGCCTCGACACGGCGGTGTCGGGTGACCTGCCCGCGCTGAAGAAGTACGAGAAGCATGACATCGAGGTCGTCGTCGACCGGCTCGACGTGAAGGAGTCGGCGCGACGCCGGCTGACGGACTCGGTCGAGACGGCGCTGACGCTCGCCAACGGCGTCGTCGTGCTCGATTTCGTGGACCTGCCCGAGGACGACCCGCAGCGCGAGCGGATGTACTCCGAGCACCTCGCCTGCATGTATGACGACCTGTCGTTCGATGAGCTTGAGCCGCGCTCGTTCTCGTTCAACTCGCCCTGGGGTGCGTGCCCGGACTGCACCGGGCTCGGCACCAAGATGGAGGTCGACCCGGAGCTGGTCGTCTCCGATCCGAGCCGGACGCTGGCCGACGGCGCGATCGGCGCGTGGAGCGGCGGCCACGTCAGCGACTACTTCGTCCGGCTGATCGACGCGCTGGGCGACGCGCTCGGGTTCAAGAGCAGCACAACCTGGGAGCGGCTGCCGGCCAGGGCGCAGAAGGCCCTGCTGTACGGCCACGACGAGCAGGTGCATGTCCGGTACAAGAACCGATACGGCCGGGAGCGCTCGTACTACACGAACTTCGAGGGCGCGATCCCGTACATCGAGCGGCGGCACTCCGACGCCGAGAGCGACTACAGCCGGGAGCGCTTCGCGGAGTTCATGCGCGAGGTCCCGTGCCCGTCCTGCCACGGCGCGCGGCTGAAGCCGGTGTCGCTCGCCGTCAAGGTCGACGACCGGTCGATCGCGGACTACTGCTCGCTGCCGATCGGCGAGCTGGCCAAGCTACTGCTGACGCTGGAGCTATCCGAGCGGGACATGCAGATCGCCAGCCGCATCCTCAAGGAAGTGAACGCGCGGCTCGGGTTCCTGCTGGACGTGGGACTCGACTACCTCACCCTGGACCGGGCCTCGGCCACGCTGGCCGGCGGGGAGGCGCAGCGGATCCGGCTCGCGACGCAGATCGGCTCGGGGCTGGTGGGCGTTCTGTACGTGCTGGATGAGCCCTCGATCGGGCTGCACCAGCGGGACAACCAGCGGCTGCTGGAGACGCTGCTGCGGCTGCGGGACCTGGGCAACACCCTGATCGTCGTCGAGCACGATGAGGAAACCATCAGGGCGGCGGACTGGGTGGTGGACATCGGCCCGCGGGCGGGCGAGCACGGCGGCCACATCGTCGTCTCCGGTTCCGTGGCCGACCTGCTGGCCAGCCAGGAGTCGCTGACCGGTGCGTACCTGACCGGGCGGGAGTCGATCGCGGTGCCCGCCAGGAGGCGCAAGCGCACGCGCGGCCGCGAGGTGGTCGTGAAGGGCGCGACGGCGCACAACCTGAAGGGCGTGGATGTCGCGTTCCCGCTCGGCTGCTTCATCGCGGTCACCGGCGTGTCCGGCTCGGGCAAGTCGACGCTGGTCAACGACATCCTGTACAGCGCGCTGGCCAGGGAGCTGCACGGGACCAGGATCGTGCCGGGCAAGCACACCAAGGTGACCGGCATGCAGCAGCTCGACAAGGTGGTGCACGTCGACCAGGGCCCGATCGGCCGCACGCCGCGCTCGAACCCGGCCACCTACACGGGCGTGTTCGACAGCATCAGGAAGCTGTTCGCGCAGACGACCGAGGCGAAGGTGCGCGGTTACCAGCCGGGCCGGTTCTCGTTCAACGTCAAGGGCGGCCGGTGCGAGGCGTGCTCGGGTGACGGCACCATCAAGATCGAGATGCAGTTCCTGCCGGACGTGTACGTGCCGTGCGAGGTCTGTCACGGCGCCCGGTACAACACCGACACGCTGCAGGTGCACTACAAAGGCAAGACGATCGCTGACGTGCTGCAGATGCCGATCGAGGAGGCGGCCGAGTTCTTCGAGCCGATCCAGTCGATCCACCGGCATCTGAAGACGCTCGTAGACGTCGGCCTGGGTTATGTGCGGCTCGGGCAGCCCGCCCCGACCCTGTCGGGCGGCGAGGCGCAGCGGGTCAAGCTCGCTTCCGAGCTGCAGCGCCGGTCCACCGGCCGGACCATCTACGTGCTGGACGAGCCCACCACCGGCCTGCACTTCGACGACATCCGCAAGCTGCTCGGCGTGCTCGGCCGGCTGGTCGACGGCGGCAACACCGTGATCGTCATCGAGCACAACCTCGACGTGATCAAGACCGCCGACTGGGTCATCGACCTCGGGCCGGACGGTGGCTCGCGCGGCGGCTCGGTGATCGCGACCGGGACGCCCGAGCAGGTCGCGCACGTCGAGGAGAGCTACACCGGCCAGTACCTGAAGAAGCTGCTGAAGGTCTAGCCCGGCCCCGGCCGTGTGGGCCGCCGCCGGTCGCGGTCTGGGCTGGCCGCGGTTCTGGGCTAGTTGCGTCGGGTGGGTGGCTGAACTAATGTCCGGACACATGTCCGGAAATACCGCCGAGCAGGCAACAGAGGTCGACTGGGTCGCGTCGCCGGAACGGCAGGAACTGGGCGAGGCGCTGCGGCGGCTGCTGGATGTGGTCGTGCGGACCGGAGCCGGACCGGCTGACCTGGCCGCCGCCACGACGATGGTCGACGAACTGACGGCTCGGCTCGGCGGTCCGGTGCTCAGTCGCCAGTTCTCCACCGCGCCCAGTTCGTACCGCTCGCACATGAGTCTCGTCGGCGGGCTGTCCCACCCCATCGCCCCGGAACTGATCGTCACGGCCGACGAGAGCGGCGGCACCGGCGAGGTCGTGGTCGGGAAGCTCTTCGAGGGCGGGCCTGGCCTCGTGCACGGGGGAGTGGTGGCCCTGCTCATTGATCACGCGATGGGCTGCGTGGCGGCCCAGCCAGACCGCCCGGCGATGACGGTGCGGCTGACTCTGCGCTACCGGCGGCCGACGCCGATCGAGGTACCGCTCACCGTGGCGGTCCGGCTTGACCGCGCTGAGGGCAGGCAACTGCACCTGTCGGCCACGATCGCGGCTCGCGGTGAGGTCACCGTCGAGGCCGACGGCGTCTTTCTGATGCTGACGAGCGAGAACGTGCAGACGGTCTTCGGGCCGCGATAGGCCGCGCCGGGCCACACTCGGCGGGCCCCCTGGACCAGCGGCGGCTGCTCCGGTCGGCGCCCGCCTGGCTAGCCTGCCCGGCGCGACGGCGCGCTGGCCACAAGTTCGTCCCCCGGACAAGCGCGCGGCTGCAGGCGCCTGAAGGTGCTGCCGTGAAACACCAGGGGCGGTACGTCGTCGGCCGCGAGGCCCAGGTCGCGCACGCGGAGCAGCACGATGTCGTGGTCTCCGGCCGGGATCTGCCGCTCGATGCTGCACTCGAACCAGGCGCTCGCACCGCAGATCCGGACCGCGCCGGCGTCGCTCGCACGCCACTGCAGCGCGGCGAACCGCTCGCCGTCACGGGCACTGAGCTGACGCCCGGCCAGTTCCTGATGCGCGCCGAGGACGCTGATGCCCAGCAGCGGCGCCGTGCGCAGGGCCGGCCAGGTGGTCGAGGAGTGCGCCACGCAGACCGACACGAGTGGCGGGTCGAGCGAGACCGGCACGAAGGAGCTGGCGGCGAGGCCGCGCGGGCTGCCGTCGACGATCGCCGCGATCGCCGCCACGCCGGTCGGGTAGGCGCCGAATACGCGCCTGAGCTCAAGATGCCCGGCCACGGTCACGCGAGTTCCTGGCGCGCGCCGATGGCGGCGCTGAGTTGCGGCCCGGCCCGCTCCAGCCACGGGTCCAGCGCGAGGTCACTGTCCCACTCCGACTCCAGCAGGAACAAGCCCGCGGTCGGGCACGTCGCGCCCAGCTCGACCAGCACGGGCCTGAGCAGGAGCTCGGCGGCCAGCGCGTGCTTCCAGTGGCCGCCGAGCATCAGCGGCACGGCGGTCACCCCGGCCAGCGAGCCGCCGGGAAACCGGTCCAGGAACAGCTTGAGCAGACCGGTGTAGGTGGCCTTGTAGGTCGGACTCGCGATGATCGCGAGCTCGCTGGCCTGCACCGCGGACACCAGCGCGGCCACCCCGGAGTCGGACCAGTCCAGGAGCGCGGCTCCCAGCCCGGTCAGGTCGATGCTGACGTCGGGCGCCGTCCCGGTGAGCCGCTCGGCCACCAGGTGCGCCGCCGCAGAGGTGCGCGACCGTGGCTTGGGATTCCCGACCACAACGGCAAGGCTCACGTCTGCTCCGCTCCTGGCTGCTGGCTAATCCGACCTTACCTACTATTCCGCTCTGGAAACAAGCAAAAAGCTTGTCCCGATGCCGGCCCGGGCTGGTATCACCTATTGTTCATTTCATGATCACCGACACCGACTTCGCTCTGGCCGGCCCGCTGCTCCCGGATCCAGCCCGGTCCGTGGTCGCGGTGCTGCCGCCCGGCGGCGGACCGGGCTCGTGGGCCGGCGGCCCGAGCGCCGTCCTGGACGGCGACGACGTCGTGCTGGCCTACCGGCTGCGCCGCCCGGTCGGTCAGGGCCGTGGCTACGCCGTCGTCATCGCCCGGTCGTCCGACGGGGAGACGTTCGTGCCGGTCCAGACCATCAGCAAGGAAGAGATGGACGCCGAGTCGCTGGAGCGGCCGGTGCTCGCGGTGACCGAGAGCGGCACCTGGCGGTTGTACCTCAGCTGCGCCACGACCGGGACCAAGCACTGGCGGGTCGAGCTGCTGGAGGCGGCTGCGCCCGGCCAGTTCGCCTCCCGGCGCCGCGCGGTCGTCCTGCCGGGCGACGCGGCCCGGGCGGTCAAAGACCCGGTGATCAGGCGTGACGGCGACCGCTGGCACATGTGGGCGTGCATCCACCCGCTGACCGACCCCGATCAGACCGACCGGATGTGGTCGGAATATGCCACCAGCGCCGACGGGCTGGACTGGGCCTGGCACGGGCCCGCGCTGGAGCCGCGCCCCGGCCAGTGGGACAGCCGCGGCGTCCGCGTCAGCGACGTCAGGTTCCGGCCGGACGGCGTCGTGGCCTACTACGACGGCAGGTCCAGCGCGGCCGAGAACTTCGAGGAGCGCACCGGCCTCGCGATCGGTTCCGCGCCTGGCGCGCTCACCGCGGTGGGTTCCGGGCCGGCGGCGCAATCGGCGGCGGCCGGGCACGGCCTGCGGTACCTGAGCGTCCTGCCGCTCGGTGACGGCCGGACCCGGCTGTACTACGAGATCACCCGCCCGGACGGCGCGCACGAGCTGCGCACCGAGCTCCGCTGACCGGGTGCCGGCGCCGCTCAGTACGGCCGGGGACGGCCGTTCCTGGCCTGTACCTGACCCGCGGGCCTGGCTCCGACCAGCCCGCCGGAGTCGCCTCGCGGGGCCAGCCAGTCGCTGAAGTCCTCGCCGGTGACCGACTCCAGCAGCCGGATGTCGGCCTCGAACCGCGGCAGCAAGGCGCTGCGCTGCTCCCAGGTGAGCGGCTGCCGGGGCTGGGCGCCGTCCTGCAGGCTGCGCTCCAGCCGGTCGGTGAGCCGCGTGGCCGCGCGCGCCTGGCAGCACGCCGGCCACGGCTGACCCGGCCCGCTGCAGCCGCGCGAGTGAGCGGTGCCGGAGCGTCTCCGGCGGATGCGCGGTCACGTTCTCCCGCGGCAGCTCGGTCAGCAGCCCCGGCCGGACGCCGAGGAACGCGCAGGCCTGGTCGAGCGTCCGGGCCGGCTCGGCGACCAGGGCGCGGTAGCGGAACACCAGGATCTGCTCGCGCGGGAACACCGAGTACAGGTGCTCCAGCTGCCTGCCGTACATGCCCAGCCGCGTGTAGTGCCAGAAGTCCGCCCAGCCCGCGGTCACCCGGCGATCCTCCGCGGCGCAGGCGGCGACAAAGTCCGAGACCGGGTCCAGGCCGGCCGACCACAGATGGGTCCAGTTGGAGTGCGCTCGCTCGACCGGATCACGCAGCACGACGATGAGTCTCGCGTCCGGGATGAGCGCCCGGATCCGCCGCTGCGCGGCCTCGCTGTAGAGGTAGAACGGCGTGGATTCGCCGGTCAGCGCGCCGGCTGGCGCAGCCGCGAACAGGCGTTCGTAGTCAGTCCGGCGCCAGACGTGCTCGCGGTAGGTCTTCGCGTCGCCGGGCCCGCCCTGGGCCGGCGGCGGCCCGTCAGTGAGGAAGAACTTCGGCTCCTTGACCGCGGACAGGTACAGGTCCGGGTGCCCGGCCAGCGCGGCATGCAGGGCGGTGGTGCCCGCCTTGGGTGCACCCGCCACGAAGAAATCCGGCAGCGGCATGGCCGTAGAATACTCCACTTTGTCTACCGGGCAAATAGGATTCTGGTTTGAGCCGTGAGCGTGTGGCCCCGGACGGGTCACTGCCCCCTGGTGCTGGGCTACCCCGGCCATGCTCGGATACCCCGGGTCCGCGCCCGGTATGCGACGGCGCGGGTCAGGGATGCGCGGGCAGCGAGTGATCCCAGTCGGACAACAGCGTCCGCAAGCCGGTCACCAGGGCGATCGGGTGGTCCAACATGACGTGATGACCCGCGGCCGGAATCTCGATCACCGGGGCGCGGCGACCGAGCTTGTCGTACATCAGCTCCGTGGTATGCGGCGGCACGATGCCGTGCTCCGCGTGGAACAGCGCGACCCGGCACTCCAGCTGATGCAGCAGCGCCGGGGTGGCCTGGGCCCGGCCGAATATCGCCGGGTCGAACTTCCAGCTCCAGCCGCCCTCGACGCGACGGATCGACGTCGCGGCGACGTGCGCGCGGACGTAGGGCAGGGTGGGCTGATCCGGGATGGGCCGGAACCTCGCGATCGCGTCCTCCGCCGTCGGGTAGACCCGCAGCGGGCCGAACGCGCGCGCGTCCCTGGCCGCCCGGTCCTCCGGCGTGAGGTCCTGGACCGGCGAGTCGATGACGACGATCCCGCCCAGGTCGGCTCCGAACAGCCCCGCGGTCCGGAGCGCGACGAATCCGCCCATGCTGTGCCCGACGATCACCGGCGGTCCGCTGATGCCCGCCGCCGCGGCGACCGCCATCACCTCGTGCGCCCACGCATCGAGCGTGTACTTCTCCCGGCGGCCGCTGTCCCCGTGCCCGGACAGGTCGATGGCCGCCACCCGGTGGCCGGCCGACAGCAGCGGGGCGATGTGATCCCACCAGCGCGAATGGGCAGCGCCGCCGTGGACGAGGACCAGGCCAGCCGGGCCGGGCGCGCCGTAGGCGCGGTAGGCCACGGGCACGCCCTCGACGTCGACCACCGCCGTCTCGGCCTCGGTGCCGATGGCGTCGCTAAACCATGCGGGCGGGGCTGCGGACTCGGTGCCGGGCGCTGACGTCATGGACAGAAGCGAACCAGATCGCCGGTCGCCGCGATACAGCGCCTGCCGGGAACGCGGCGGGCACGAGCACGCGGGCCGCCGCCCGCCTCGCGGCGGGGTTACGCGGGCCGCACGCCAGCCGCGTGCCGGCGGGCGAGCTCGCGGTAGACCTCGGGATTGGTGTCCACCCAGTGCTTCGCCGACCCGGAGACCGGCCCGGTGACCCGCGCTGGCGTGCCCACGGCGAGCATGCCGTCGTCGACGCGCAGGCCCGGCGGCACGGTAGCGCCGGCCGCCACCAGCGCCCGGCTGCCGATGACGGCGCCGTCGAGGACCGTAGCGCCGTTGCCGATCAGGGCCTCGGTGCCGATCACCGCTCCGTGCACGACGCACAGATGGCCGATCGTCGCGCCCGCGCCGACCTCCGTGACCGGGTCGTTGCCGCCGTGCAGCACCGAGCCGTCCTGGACATTCGATCCGCGCCGGATGATGATCCGGCCGAAGTCCGCCCGGAGCACGGCGCCGTACCAGACGGAGGCCTCGTCCTCGACGATCACGTCACCGACGAGAGTCGCGGTCGGGGCTATCCACGCGCGCGGGCTGACCGTCGGCGTCTGGCCTTCAAAGGAGAACAGCGGCATCGGCCAATGATCGCACTGGCGGGCCGGGCGGCCGCGACGGCCTGACCCGCCCCGGCCCCGGCCGGCCGGGAGATTCGGCGCGGGTTGATGTCCGGCGACCTACGGATAAAGGCCGCGACGGCATTTCTCTGATTAATCGGCTAATCCGGTGCTTCGGCATTGCCGGGCAATAACGGCCCGGCTTATTTAATCGCAGCTTTCACGGCATCTCGCGCGAGCCCGGCACTTACCGCGTCTTGTTCGGCGGCTAAAAGGAATCGCGAGTGGAATTCTATTGTCGCGGCGCGGCAACCCAGCAGCCATGGGATGCTCACGTAGCATCGCCGTGCCAGACGCCCTGGTTGCGGGGCGTTGTTGATAACGAAATGGACGTTGGACGTGGCGCAGGGGACGCACGTAATTAACCGCGACGAACGTGTGAGTCCGAACCGCGTTCCGCGCCGAGCCATTGTTTTGCTCCTGGTCATCGCGGCTATTGCCGCGGGGGGTGCGTATTACCTGACGAGCGCGGCCGGGTCGCTGGCGAATGCGCCGGCGCAGCCTGGCGTGCATGTTCCGGCGGCGAAGGCGACGATCCTGACCGGGCCCGCGGCGGCGCTCAGCGCGAAGGCGGCGGCCAGCTTCTTCAGCTCCGATCCGGTGGTAGTGCTGGCCAGCGGCGCACATCAGGCCGCGCTCACTGGCGCGGCGCGGGAAGCGGCGGCGCGGGCCGCGCCGCTGCTGCTGGCGGGCACCTCGGTGCCGCTGGTCAGCCGGGCCGTGCGCGCGGAGATCGGCAAGCTGCACGCGGGCTACGTGCTCGCCGTCGGACTGCCCGCGCGCACGCTGGTGACGGAGCTGCCGGGCGTGCGGGTGGTGACGAGCACCGGCGGGCTGCCGGTCTCGGCCGCGCCCGGGCCGCTGCGGACGGCCATGCTCCTGGTCCACGCCGGGGAAAACGGCGCCGTCGCGGCGGCCGGCATCGCCGCCGCCGCCACCGCGCGGGCCGCGGGCGCCAGGGTCATCACGCTGTCCGGCTACGACCCGCGGGCGGTCCCGGCCGCGATCTCCGCGCTGGCGGCCGCCAAGCCACAGCATGTCGTTGCCATCGGCCGGGGGTTCGGGACCCAGGCCACGCTCGCTGCCAAGATCAGCGTCGCCGAGACCGGGGTGCAGCTGCCGGGCGGCGGCCAGGTGCTGTTCCCCGGCCACCGGCTGGTCGCCATGTACGGCCATCCCGGCACGGCTGGCCTCGGCGCGCTCGGCGAGCAGGGGCTGGCGGCCAGCATCGCCAGGATCCGCGAGCTGGCGCAGCCGTACCGCACGCTGAGCCGCGTGCACGTGGTCCCGGCCTTTGAGATCATCGCGACGGTCGCGCAAGGGTCGGCCGGGCGCAACGGCCTGTACACGTACGAGACGAGCGTCGCCGCGCTCCGGCCGTGGGTCGAGCGCGCGGTCAAGGCTGGGCTGTACGTGATCCTGGACTTGCAGCCGGGCCGGGCCAGCCTGCTCGCGCAGGCCAAGCTCTATAAGCCGCTGCTGCGGATGCCGGACGTCGGGCTCGCGCTGGACCCGGAGTGGAAGCTCCAGCCGGGTCAGCGCCCGCTGCACCAGATCGGCAGCGTCAGCAGCACCGAGATCAACAGCGTCATCCACTGGCTCGCGGCGCTGACCGCGCGCTATCGGCTGCCGCAGAAGCTGCTGGTGCTGCACCAGTTCCGGCTGGCGATGATCGAGGGTGAGTCCAGGCTCGACACGCATGAGCAGGACCTGGCCATCGTCATTCACATGGACGGCCAGGGCTCGCCCGCGGACAAGGTGAATACCTGGGACGCCGTCACCGCCGCGGCTCCGGCCGGGGTGTACTTCGGCTGGAAGGACTTCTTCGTCAAGGACCATCCGATGATGGACCCCACCGAGACGATAGACCGCAAGCCGCAGCCGGTGATGATCTCCTACCAGTAGCAGCCAGCTCAATCGGCGTCACGCTGGCGCCTGGTACTCGCGCGCCGGGCCGGACCGGGCGGGGCATCCGGCGGCAGCAGCGGTAGCCGCGACGGCGGCTTGATCTCATCCAGGCGCAGGTAGGTGACCAGCCGCTGACCGCCGCGGGCCGCCAGCGCCGCCAGCACATCGCGCAGGTCGATGACGCTCCTGGCGACGACCGTGAGCAGGTAGTCCATCTCGCCGGTCACGTTGTCGGCGGAGATGATCTGCGGGGCCGACCGCAAGTAGTCCTCGAACAGCCTGGTCGAGCGCGGGTCGTGCCGCCCCAGCGTCGCCGCCACGTACATGTGCAGGGGGAATCCGGCGGCGACCGGATCGAGCTGCGCGCTGATCACGCGGATCACGCCGGACTCCTTCAGCCTGCGCACACGGTGCAAGGTCGCCGCGGGCGACAGCCCGACCAGGCGAGCCAGCTCGAGGTTCGTTCTGTCCGCATCTGCCTGAAGTTCGCTGAGGAGCTTCAGATCAACTTCATTTAGTTCGACGGCCATAGAACCAAATTATAGTTGGCCAATCTCATGATCACCGCAATCTAGGGTGGTGATCGGGTGAAATAGAGCCATGAACAACAGCCGTCGCCTTGTCTTTGCCGCCCTGATCTCAGCCGGTGTGCTCTGGGGTACCACGGTGCCCCTGTCCAAGGTCGCGCTGGCCTGGCTGCCGCCCGCGGGACTGGCGTTCGTCCGGTTCGCGCTGGCCGCCGCGCTGCTGATGTTCTTCCGCCGATCCCGGCTGCGCGCCGCGGCCAGTCCGGCGATCCTGATCAGCGGAGCGCTGGGGTACGGCGGCTCTGTCGTGCTGCAGAACTTCGGCATCGAGCGCACCAGCGTCACCCACGCCGCGCTGCTGATCGGGGCCACCCCGGTGGTCGTCGCGGTGCTGGCCGCGCTCTTCGGCCACGGCGTCGCGCGGCCGGTGGCCTGGCTCGGCTTCAGCATGTCGCTGGCCGGGGTCGGCGTGATCGCGGCCGGCAAGGGCGGCGGCGCGAGCATGGGCGGAGACGGCCTCGTACTGGCGGGCCAGTTCGCCTCGGCCGCCTTCACCGTGGCGCAGACGCGCCTGCTCCGCGGCCGCGACCCGGTCGCGGTGACCGGACTGCAGCTGATGGCGGCCGCCGTGGTGACCGCGCCGGTGGTCCTGCTGACTGGCGGCCTGCACGTCGGACCGGTCAGCGCCGGTCCGGTGCTGGCGACGGTCGCGCTGGTGCTCGCGGGCACCGTCGGTCCGACCACGCTGTTCACGTTCGCGCAGACCGCTGTGCCGGCCGACGTCGCGGGCGCGTTCCTCAACCTGGAGCCGCTGGTCGGCGCCATCGCGGGCACCGTGCTGTTCGCGAACCCGGTGGGCCTGGTCCAGCTGGCCGGTGGCGTCGCGATCCTGGCCGGAATCGGCCTGAGCAGCCTGGACGCAGTTCGCGGCAGCCGCAGCAACCCGGCCGGGGCCGAGCCGGCCGTCATCGCTGCTCCCGAGCCCGTGCTCGCCGAGCGGCCGACCGCCGAGCCCGCGCTGGCCGGCGTCGGAGCAGCCGCGCCAGTGGCAGCGCCGAGGCAGTACGTCGTCCGCACGGCCGGAGCGGACCCGTCCAGCGTCGCGGTGCCCGCCGCGCCGCGGCTAGCGGTGACCGTCAGCGCGGTCCCGCCAGATCGGATGGTAGGCGTCGATCTTGCCGGTCTGGGCGGCGCCGCCGCGGCGGCGGCGGCCACGGCCTGGCTGGCGGGACCGCCAGCCAGGAGCCACGGGACGGCGCCAGCCATCCGGTTCTCCGGCCCTGGTCATCAGCGCCGGCCGGAGGCCCGCAGGCACGCGCCGGGCGCGCGAAGCCGGGCACCCGGCCACCGGAGGCGCCGGGACCGATTGGACATCAGGTAGTGGTTTGCTGTCGCAAGAGCGCAAGAGCGACAGCGAACAGCCACGACCTGATGCTGTTCGGCCGACCCGGTCCTGGCGGGATTGGCCCTATCGGGCGGCGGAGCCGAGCTTTTAGAATCGGGTTCTAAAGCTGAACGGGTGCCGTCACCGCGGAAGGACGCTTCATGGCGTGGGACTTCTCCACCGAGCCGGAATTTCAGGAGCAGCTGGACTGGGTGGCAGACTTCTGCCGCACCGAGGTCGAGCCGCTTGAGCTGGTCTTCCCTGGCGCTGCGTACTCGCGCGATCCGAAGGCCAAGGCCCTGGCGGACCCGCTCAAGCAGCAGGTCAGGGACCGGGGCCTGTGGGCGCTGTTCCTGGACAAGGAGCTGGGCGGGCCCGGCTTCGGTCAGCTCAAGCTCGCGCTGCTCAACGAGATTCTCGGCCGCTACCTGGTCCGCGCCCGTGGTGTTCGGCAGCCAGGCGCCCGACACCGGGAACATGGAGATCCTCGCCGCGTACGGCACCCCGGAGCAGAAGGAACAGTGGCTGTACCCGCTGATGCGGCAGGACATGTTCTCCGCTTACTCGATGACGGAGCCGGAGGGCGGCTCTGACCCGCGGATGTTCAAGACCAGGGCCGTCCGCGACGGCGACGAGTGGGTGATCAACGGCGAGAAGTGGTTCACCAGCGGTGGCGCGCACGCCGACGTCATCATCGTGATGTGCGTGAACGGCATGTTCCTGGTGCCGCGCGACACGGCCGGGGTGCAGATCATGAGCTACCCGCAGGTGCACAACCACATCCGCTACACCGACGTCCGGGTCCCGGCCGGGCAACCTGCTCGGCCCCGAGGACGGCGCCCGGGTGCTGGCCCAGCGGCGCCTCGGCGGCGGCCGCATCCACCACGCGATGCGCACGGTCGCGCAGGTCCGGCTCGCCTTCGACATGATGTGCGAGCGCGCGCTCAGCCGCGAGTCGCACGGCAAGGTAATCGCCGAGCACCAGATGGTGCAGGAAGCGATCGCGGACTCCTACGCCGAGCTGAACATGCTCCGGCTGATGGTGCTGTGGACGGCGTGGACCATCGACAACTCAAGCACCCAGGCGGCCAGGACACAGATCTCCGCGTGCAAGTACACGTGCGCGAAGGTGCTGCGCGAGGTGAGTTACCGGGCGCTGCACGTGCTGGGCTCGCTCGGCACGACGAACCTCACCCCGCTGCAGGCGATGTTCGCCGGCTCGCCCACGATGGCGATCGCCGACGGCGTCGACGAGGTGCACAAGGTCACCGTCGCCAGGAACGTGCTGAAGGGCTACACGCCCCAGGAGGGCCTGTGGCCGACCGAGTACATCCCGGCCAAGCGCGAAGAGGCCAGGAAGAAGTACGCCGACCTGATCGCCGCCGACCCGGACCTGGCCGCCTGGGCGGACATGGCCGAGCGCTCGATCACCCGGCGGGGCTGACCATGGAGATCACCGGGCGGGTAGCGGTAGTCACCGGCGGCGCCAGCGGCATCGGCCGGTCGATCGCGCTCGCGCTGGGCGAGGCCGGGGCGAGCGGGGTCGTGGTCGCCGACATCGACGCGGACGGCGCGGCTAAGGTCGCCGCCGAGATCGAGGCGGCCGGGCACCGCGCGCTGGCGGTGCGGGCCGACATGTCGAGCGAAGCGGACGTGCAGGCGCTCGTAGCCGCGGCCGAGGCGGCGTTCGGCCCCGTCGACTTGTTCTTCTCCAACGCGGGCATCCTGGTGGCCGGCGGCGTGGAGGTGGCCGACGACGCGTGGGAGCGGATCTGGGCGATCAACGTACACGCGCACGTCTATGCCGCCCGCGCGCTGCTGCCGGGGATGCTGGCCCGCGGCGGCGGTCACATCGTGATCACCGCGTCGGCGGCGGGCCTGCTCACCCAGCTCGGGTCGGCGCCGTACGCGGTGACCGAGCACGCGGCGGTGGCCCTGGCGGAGTGGCTGTCCGTCACCTACGGCGAGCAGGGCCTGACGGTCTCGGCGCTCTGCCCGCAGGCCGTGACCTCCAACCTGGCCGCGACCAGCCGCCGTGAGGCGGGCGCCGCAGCATGGCCGGCCGAGGCGACGGGTGGATCGGCCCAGGCGGCCGTGGACGGCGTCCTCGAGCCCGAACAGGTGGCCGCGATCGTGCTCGAGGCGGTCCGAGCCGGGCAGTTCCTGATCCTGCCGCATCCGGACGTCGCGACGTATGAACGGCGGCGCGCCGACGACCGGGAGCGCTGGCTGCGCGGCATGCGCCGGATGCAGGCCAGGCTCAGCGGCCGGGCCTGACCGCGCTAGCCGCGGGCGAAGATCACCGTCACGTGCCTGAACCCCAGTGACCCGAGCATGCTCGTCAGCATCGTCCTGGTGTTGCGCTCGGCGTCCGTGGCCAGGCCGCTGTGCACGGCGGCGTTCTGGATCTTCTGCTGGGCGGCGATGTAGACGGCCTGCTGGCTGTTCGGGTTGCCGGAGAAGAAGCCTGTGACCCGGTTGATCAGGCCCTGCTGCTCGGCGTACACGTAGGACTGCCCGACGTTCAGCGCGGCGGGCTCGAGCCGGGCGGCCGCAGCCGGACGGTGACCGCCGTGCGGGTGGCGTTCATCGTCAGCGCGCTGCCCTTGAGGCCGCTGAAGCTGACGTAGGCGATGACGCTGCCGTCGCCGATGAACAGGGTCTGACTGCCGGCGATGAACGACGGCAGGAACGAGGTGTGCGTGGACAGGTCGACCACGACCTGGTAGTTGCCGCTTGCTGCCTCGTACCTGCTCAGCGCCGTGATCGACTTCAGCACCGCGGGCCCGGACCGCACGGTCGTGGTCGTCGTGAACGGATTGCGCAGTTGCGGCAGCAGGTGCACTGCCGCGAGTATGACGACCAGGACCAGGACAGCCACGAGCGACGCGGCTACCGCGCCCGCGCGCAGCATCCACTTCCGTGCGATCCGTTCCACGCCAGCCTCCGTGGCACCCGCCATCGCGGCCGGTCCGTGCGGCCGGGGCCGGTGCGCAGCTACCCGGATGCACGGCAGTGATTCATCGGCCCGGCTGCGGGCAGTATGGAGCTCGCGCTGAGGAGGCAGAGATGGCCAGATGGACAGGCGGCAGGCGCGACCGGGGTAGGTGGACGCGGCCGCGCGGGCCGATCGGGTGCGTGGTCTGGATCCTGGCGCTGCTGGTGATACTGCTGTTGCTCTCGCTGATCTTCGGCGGCTTCCAGAAGGGCTCGAGGGTCGGCTCGGACTCAGCTCCCGGCCACCGCCTCCAGGCGGCCGCGCAGGAACTCACGCTCGGTCGCGTTGCCGCACAGGTCTAGCGCGGCCCGGTAGGCATCGGCCGCCGCGGCGGGCTGCCCGGACCGGCGCAGCAGGTCGGCGCGGACCGCGTGGAATAGGTAGTAGTCGGCCAGCGGCAGCCCGGCCAGCTCGCGCAGACCGGCCTGCGGACCGACGACCTCCGCGACGGCGACGGCACGGTGCAGGCTCGCGACCGGGCCGGGCGCGATGATCAGCAGCTGGTCATACAGCTGCACGATCTGGTCCCACTGGGTGCCGGCCGCGGTGGCGGCGTCGCTGTGCACCGCGTTGATGGCTGCCTGGATCTGGTACGGGCCAGGCTGGTCGCGGCGCAGGCACGCGCGCACGATCGCCTGGCCCTCCGCGATCAGCTCGTGATCCCACGCGCGGCGATCCTGGTCGGCCAGCAGCACCAGACCGCCGTCCGCCGAGGTCCGTGCGGCCTGCCGGGACTGCGCCAGCAGCATCAGCGCGAGCAGGCCGGCCACCTCCGGCTCGTCCGGCATCAGCCCGGCCAGCAGGCGGCCGAGCCGGATGGCCTCGGCACACAGGTCGGCCCGCACCAGGTCGTCGCCGGAGCTGGCCGCGTACCCTTCGTTGAAGATCAGGTAGAGCACGGCGAGCACCGGCCGGAGCCGGCCGGGCAGCTCAGCCTGCGACGGCACCCGGTACGGGATGGCCGCGTCCCGGATCTTGCCCTTGGCCCGCACCAGCCGCTGCGCCATCGTGGGCTCAGGGACCAGGAACGCGCGCGCGATCTCCGCGGTCGTCAGCCCGCCGAGCAGGCGCAGTGTCAGCGCTACCTGAGCCGCCGAGCTGAGCGCGGGGTGGCAGCAGGTAAAGATCAGGCGGAGCCGGTCATCGGGCACGGCGTCCTCCTCGGTCAGCACGTCTGGCTCGGCCGCCGCCGCGTGCAGCCGCGCGGCTTCCGCTTGACGCCCGGGCCGCAGCGCCTCCCGGCGCAGCTTGTCGGTCGCCTTGTTCCTGGCGGTGGTGATGATCCAGCCGGCCGGGCTCGGCGGCAGGCCCGCGGCCGGCCAGTGCACGAGGGCCGTGGCGAACGCCTCCTGAACGGCGTCCTCGGCGATATCAATGTCGCCGAACACGCGCACCAGAACGGCTACGGCCCGGCCGTACTCGGCCCGGAAGACGCGCCCGATCTCGCTGGCGGCCAGGCCTGCCACCGCGGCCGCTAGCGCAGCCCGGCCTGCAGCGGCCGGATCTCGATGGGCAGCGATGTGATCTCGGCGAGCTGCTGACCCCACGTCATGGCCGCGTCCAGGTCGCTGGCGTCGATCACGGTGAAGCCGCCGAGGTGCTCCTTGCCCTCGGTGAACGGGCCGTCGGTGATCGCGACCTCACCGTCGCCGGTCCGCAGCACGGTCGCCGTGCTGGCCGGCCGCAGGCCCGCGGCGAACACCCACGAGCCGGCTGACCTGAGCCGATCCTCCCAGCTGCGCAAGCCTGTCATGATCGGGGCCAGGACTTCAGGCGGCGGGGGCTCACCGTCCGGCTGGTAGACGCTGAGCAGGTACTGCGGCATGGCACGCTCCTGTGGCGGGCTGGGACCGGACCCCTGGCCGGGCCCGTCCTCATCCTCTACACGAACGGCGCGCCCGGATATCGACACCGGCGCGCGGCCGGGATCAGGATTTGTTCGCCCACTGATAGCGGCGGGAGCCGCGGTTGAGGATGTGGTCCACGGCCGAGCTTATGCCGCCGTCCTCGGCGATCAGCTTGCGCATGACGAAGATCAGCGTCGGGATGGCCCAGAAGTCACCGCAGATCCACAAGATGCCGGCGCCGATCTGCTGGTCCGCGAAGGGCGGCAGCGTGACGCCGGGGATGTGGTCATACACCGGGTACCAGGAGACCGAGGTGAGGATCCCCATGGCCATCGCGACTAGCCACATCAGCACGTTGGTGCCGATCAGGGCGACGGCCTGCGAGGTCAGCGGCATCTTCCGGTGGAACGGCGGCGACTCGATGAACTGGAGCCAGAACAGCACGCCGGCGGCGAAGAAGCTTCCGTGCGCCAGCCAGATGTGCACCGCCGAGTTCCGCTCGGCCAGGTCGAACATGGCCGGGACGTGCCAGCACAGCATGACCAGGTTGAATGCCACGACGCTGACCCAGGGCCGCAGCAACCAGCCGGCCGCGGCGCGCAGCGGGCGCGACCAGCCGCCGGTCAGCACCTCCCGGGTCGCGTCCTGGCCGAGCCTGCCCGGCAGGGCGTCCAGCAGCGGCTGCCACGGCGCGCCGGCGACGATCAGGGTCGGCGCGCCGAACATCAGCAGCAGGTGCTGGATCATGTGCACGAAGAAGTAGTCGTCGGACCAGTAGTCGATCGGCGACTGAACCGCGAGCAGCAGCACGATCAGGCCCGCGTAGAACCACAGCGACCGCAGCCTTCGCTGCCTGGTCCGGTCCGGCCGGGACCGGCGGGCGAGCTTGGCCAGGCCGATCTCGTGCCAGCCCACGACCACGATGGCGACGATCAGGAACGGGTCGAAGGACCAGTGCTGGGTCAGGTAGTTCACGTCGCCCCGTCTCAGCCCGGCAGCCGCGGGCCGGGATCGCGCACCGCCAGCGAGGTCCTGGCTTTGTCGATGATCGCGTTGATCTGGGCGCGCTTGCGATCCAGCGCGGCCAGATCGCTCGTCAGCCTGGCCTGGGCCTGGCCGCGCGCGACTGCGCCGGGCGCGGCCAGCACGCTGGCGACATCGGTCTGCACCCGCTCGGCGTCCGGCGCGGCCCAGTCCACCAGGGCCGTGACCGCGCTGGCCAGCCGGAAGCTGTACAGCGACTCGGGCGCCTGGTAGTTCTCCAGGTCGTCAATGAGCTCGTTGTTGGCCGGGGAGCAGTTGGCCGCGCCCTGCTGGGCCACGCTGATGCCGGCGCTCACGTCGCCCGGCGTCGTCGCCGCCCCGGACTGGACCTGATGCAGCGCGGTCAGTGATTCGCCGACCCCGCCCGCGCACGACTCGATGTCCGCGGTCACCTGCTGCAGATATCCGCGCAGGTCGGAGGCGCGCTCGCCCGCCGATGGCCGGTGCACGAGGGCGACCGCGACAGCCACGACGACTAGGCCCGCGGCCGCCAGGTAGGTCCAGCGGGGCAGTTTGCGCCGCGGCCACGCGCTGGACGTCAGCGGCACGTACGGCGGGTCGGTCCGCACTGGCGGGTCAGCGTGCACCTGAATCAGCCTCCGTCAACTTGCGTGCGGTGATGCTCGCCCGGACCAGGTCCGCGGGCGCCGCGAGCGGCAGCAGCAGCTCGAAGCTGCTGCCCGTGCCGGGCGTGCTCCGCACCCGGACCTCGCCGCCGTGGCCCGCGGCCACCGCGCGGACCAGCGAGAGCCCGAGCCCGGTACCGCGCCGGCCCGCCTGGCCGGGACCAGTCGCGAACCGGTCGAAAATGCCCTCGAGCTCGGCCGGGCCGATGCCGGTGCCGCTGTCCTCGACCGTCAGCTCCGCGAACGGGCTGTCGCCGCCGCGAGCCGACAGCCGGACCAGGCCGCCCGCCTCCGTGTACTGGACGGCGTTCTCCAGCAGCGCGTCGATGGCCAGGCTGAGCCGCTCGCGGTCAGCCCGCACCGTGACCGCGTCCAGCCGGCCGAGCTGCCAGTTCCGGTCGGCAGCCGGGCGCCAGCGGCGGATGATCTCGGTCGCGAGCTCGTCCAGCGCGACGGGCTCGGGCTGGAGGAACTCCGGGTTCTGAGCGGCGGCGATCAGCAGCAGCCGCTCGCTGAGCGCGCGCAGCCGGTTCAGCTCGCCGACGATCACGTTGATGTCGCGCCTGTCCTGGTTGCTGGCCACGCTGCGGGCGAGCAGCTCGGAATGGCCGAGGGCGATCGTGATCGGGGTCCGCAGCTGATGGGAGGCGTCCTGGAGGAACTGGCGCTGGGCGGCGAGCAGCCGCTCGTTCTCCTCGCTGACCCGGACGTACTCCGCGCTGGCGGCCAGCCGCCGGCGGCCGTGCCGCATCATGACCCAGAACATGGCTGCCATCAGCGGCACCTCAGTCAGTTCAATCAGGTGGAACGGGACGGCCTCCCAGCGCTCGAAGATGACGATCCCGGCCAGGCCCAGGATCCACAGCGACACCCAGGCCGCGTCCTGCCAGCCGGGCCACGACGGCGACTGCCAGGGGGCGGCCTGGTCAGGCAGCGAGCCGGTAACCCGCACCGCGCACCGTCTCGATGAGGTCGAAGCCGAGCTTCGACCTCAGCCGGCGAATGCAGACATCCACGACGTTCGAGCCGGGGTCGAAGTCGATGCCCCACACGGTGGCGAGCAGCTGGTCCTTGGCCACCGACTGGCCGGGGTGCTCCATGAGCTCCCTGAGCACCATCACCTCGAGCCTGGTCAGCGCCACCGGGCCGACGCCCGAGTCGGCCTGCAGCCGGCCGAGATCGAGCACCAGCTCGCCGGCCCGCAGCACCTCGTGCAGCTGATGCTCGTGCGCGTGCTCGCCGCGCAGCTGCACCCGGACCCGGGCGAGCAGTTCGGCGAGCGCGAATGGCTTGGTGAGGTAGTCCTGCGCACCCAGGTCCAGGCAGCTCACTTTCGTGGCGACGTCGCTGACACAGGAGAGTACGATCACGGGCTGCTCGGACCGGTCCCGGCGCAGCGCGGTGAGCACGGTCCGCCCGTCCGTCCCCGGCATCACCAGGTCCAGGATGATCAGCTCATAGCCGTGCGCGGCGAGGTGGCGCAGCCCGTCCGCGCCGTCACCCGCCCCGTCCACGACATACCCGTCCGCGACCAGCGCGCGGATGATGAAGTCGCGGATCTCCGGCTCATCGTCCACTACCAGGATGCGCGGCCGTGACCCTCGGTCCGCTGCCTGATAAGTAGTCATTACCTCTCATCCGTGTACAAGGGATCGTGAGAGATAGCTGCCCAGAGCAAGCAGGGCATCTCCGACGTAACGGTATACCGGTTCGGTTTTTCTAGCAGAGGATCTACTCCATCCGGAGGCCGTGGTCAAGCCATCGGTGCAAACCATTGCAGTGCCGTTACGCAGGGCTCCTTCCGGACCGCGCGGTCATGACCGCCGGCTCCGCGGCCAACCATGACAGTTTCGTCATTCAGCGCCGCCATCCTTGCCGCCGGCGCCACACCGATCGCAAGATCGGACTCGATCGGATGCGGCCGGACCGCCGCGCGCGTGGCGCGGCGGCCAGGCGACGCTGCTTTCTGTGACGAAGCGAGGTGGTCGCTGGTGTCCTTGCCGGCCCGGGTCGGAACCCTGGTGGTGGCGTTCCTTGCCGTCGTCGCGGTTGGCGCGTTCGTTGTGATCCATT
This sequence comes from uncultured Actinomycetota bacterium, assembly GCA_963726425.1. Taxonomy (GTDB): domain Bacteria; phylum Actinomycetota; class Actinomycetes; order Streptosporangiales; family Streptosporangiaceae; genus JAJYUU01. The sequence continues at coordinate 56,891 of CAVSCN010000037.1, forward strand.
ACTTCCTTGGCAGCCCGCCGACGGTCAACTACGCCGCCAACGTCACGCCCGACAGCGGGCGCCGCGGTCAACGTGGTGATGCAGGAGGACGCGCAGAACAGCGTCAGCACCCACCCGGACTGGGTCTCGTACTTCATCCAGGACCCCAACGACCCACCAGTGGGTGCACACGACGCTGTTCACGGTGCCCGCGGGCAGCCGGATCAACATGACCATCTACGGCTACGACGGCTGCACCCCGCTGCGCAACCAGTACTGGGGCAGGGTCACCGGCACGATCGGCAACACGGAGGACGTCGACGGCAAGCCGGTCTCGCAGCTCAATTCGTGGTCGGCCTGCAACGTGGGCCACACGTTCTCCATCCCGAGCATCGACCTGAACGCGCCGATGGGCTCGCCGTCGGATCCGAACGCGAACCTGTGCGCGTCGTCGCCGTGCACCTCCGGCCCGCACAGGACGATGACCTTCAGCTTCATGACCCCCAAGACGCCCGGCGACTACTTCTGGCAGTGCCGGGTGCCGTGCGGCGGCGGCTTCATCGACGGCTTCGGCGGGCCCATGCAAACGATCGGCTTCATGACCGGCAACATGGTGGTGGTGAACTAATGGCTGCAGAGGCAGTCGGCGGGCCTGGTCCCTCGAGCTCGGCCGGCCCGAACCACGGTCTGCGGATCTTCCTGATCTGGCTGCCGATCGCGGTTGCGTCCGACCTCCTGCTGTACTTCGTCTACGGCCCGCACATGCCGCCTGGCACGATGTCCACCGCGGCCGCCAGCCAGCAGTTCGACATCAAGGTGATGTCGGTGATGGCCGCGCCGGTCATGGCGTTCGTGCTGGTGTTCGCCGGGTACGCGCTGGTGGTCTGGCGGCACCGCGAGGGTGACACCGAAGACGGGCCGCCCATCTACGGTCACACCCGGATCCAGGCCACCTGGATCACTGTCACGTCGGTGATCGTGCTGTCCCTGGCCGCGTTCGGCACCTACGAGCTGGCCGCGCCCGGCTTCGCCGGCGCGGGGCCGGCGAGGGCCCGGCCCCGATCTGGAAGCCGACCGGCAGCAACGTGCTGCAGATACAGGTCATCGGCCAGCAGTGGCGGTTCACCTACCGCTATCCGCAGTTCGGCGGGTTCGAGACCACGCAGCTGATGCTGCCGGTGAACCGGCCCGTACAGTTCAACGTGACGTCGCTGGACGTGATCCACAGCTTCTGGGCCTACCAGCTGGGCGTGAAGGCGGACGCCAATCCCGGAGTCAACAACGTCGCCTACACCACGCCGACGCACACCGGCACGGTGACGGTGCGCTGCGCCGAGCTGTGCGGCCTGTGGCACGGCGCGATGTCTAACTTCGGCCAGGTGATGACCGACTCGGCGTTCCAGGCCTGGGCGGCCGCGACCGAGACGAAGCTGACGGCGATCACCGCGATGCTGCCGGCCTACTCGACCGTCTACGACCCGACAGTGGTCCCGCAGATCAACGAGGCCATGGTCAAGGCGGGCATCGCCGGGGCCAACGGCTACTACTACCCGCCGCAGGATCCGGCGCAACCATGATCGGCCCGTCGACCAAATCCGCCCGCGCCCGGACGCAGCCCGTGGCCGCAGGAGCGATGGAGAGGTGACCTGATGTCCATCGACACCCAGCCGGAGATGGCGCAGGGTTCCGGCGGCGGTACGTCGGAGAGCGCGTCGCGGCCGCGGCCGTGGTGGATGCGCCCGGCCATGCACACCGCCGTGGTGGGCGCTGTCATCGGCTACCTGCTCGGGCACCTGCTCGGCAACTACCTGACCGGGGTCGGCACGTTGCAGTACCAGCAGCTGCCGCTGTCGGACTCCAGCGACTGGCCGATCGTCCTGGGCTACGCGCTGGCCATCGTGGGCTGGCTGGCCGGCCTCGGCGTGTTCAACGACATCGTCCGGCAGATGATCGGCCGCCCGCCGGGCAACGGGAACGGGCTGCCCGAGCACGAGACCTCTGGCCTGGCCAGGTACTTCCGCTACTCGCTTGACCACAAGGTGGTCGGCATCCAGTACCTGGTCGGCATGCTGATCTACTTCTGCACGGCCGGGCTGTTCGCGATGGCGATCAGGACCGAGCTGCTGTCGCCGGTGCATCACGTCTTCAGCTCGCAGGTCTACGTCGAGATCGTCGGCGAGCACGGCACCATGATGATGATGCTGATGAGCTCGGTCATCGTCGGGCCGTTCGGCAACTATCTGGTGCCGCTCATGATCGGCGCCAAGCGGGTCGCGTTCCCGCGGCTCGAGGCCCTGTCGTTCTGGCTGACGCCGATGGCCTTCCTCATCCTGCTGTCCGGCCTGCTGCTCGGCGGCTTCCCGTTCGGCTGGACCGGGTACGCGCCGCTGTCCATCCAGTCCACCGTCGGCGCCGACTCGTACGCGGTCGCCTTCGGGCTGATGGGCGTCTCGATGATCCTGGCGGGCTTCAACATCATCGTCACGGTCATCTGCTACCGCGCGCCCGGCATGCGCTGGAGCCGGCTGCCGATATTCGTCTGGTCGATGGTGTCGACCTCGTTCCTGTTCGTGTTGGCCGCGCCGGTGCTGGTCGGCGGCATGTACATGCTGCTGGCGGACCGGACCGCGCAGACGGCGTTCTTCGACGACACCCTGGGCGGCAGCAGCTACCTCTACCAGAACCTGTTCTGGTTCTTCGGCCACCCGGAGGTCTACATCCTGGCGCTGCCCGGATTCGGCGTCGTCTTGGAGATCCTTCCGGTCATGTGCCGCAAGCCGCTGTTCGCCTACAAGGTGGCCTGCGCGGGCATGATCGGCGTGACCCTGCTGAGCTTCTTCGTCTGGCAGCACCACCTATTCGACAGCGGCATCAACCCGGACATGCGGCCGCTGTTCATGCTGACCACCGAGCTGATCTCGATCCCCACTGGGTTCATCTTCCTGGTCGCGCTCGGCACGTTCTGGAAGGCGAAGATCCGGTTCACGGTGCCGATGCTGTTCTGCCTCGGCATGTTCTTCAACTTCCTGATCGGCGGCATCTCCGGCGTCTTCCTGTCCGACGTGCCGGCCGACACCACCGAGCACGGCAGTTTCTTCGTGATGGCGCACTTCCACTACACGATCATGGGCGGCCTGATCTTCGCGTTCATGGCCGGCCTGTACTACTGGCTGCCGAAGATGATGGGCGTCAAGCTGAACCAGACGCTCGGCAAGTGGCAGTTCTGGCTCATGTTCATCGCGTTCAACTCGACGTTCCTGCCGCTGTTCGCGGTCGGCATGGCCGGGCAGCCGCGCCGGGTATTCGAGTACGCGCGGAACCTGACCGGGATCAACGACTGGGTATCGATCTCCTCGTTCTTCCTCGGCGGCTCGATCCTGCTATTCGTGATCAACTTCGTCTGGTCGACCGTCATCGTGCGCGAGCGCGAGGAAGGCAATCCGTGGCAGTCCCGTGGCCTGGAATGGCAGACCGCCTCGCCGCCAGCGCCCGGCAACTTCGAGCACGTCCCGGTCGTGCTGTCCGGCCCGTATGACTACGGGATCCAGGACGCGCAGCCAGTCGCCGACCTGAACCCGCCTGCGGGAGTGCTGACCGCGGCGATCAGCGCGGTGACCGCCGAATCCGGCCAGATCGCAGCGGAGGCATAGACATGGCCGAGACAACCACGCCGCCGCCCTCCGGCCTCAGCCAGGCCGAGGAGGAGGCAGCGTTCTATCACGAGGCGAGCCTGAACGCGACGTGGACGGGTGTGCGGCTGGCGATCGGCGGCCTGACGTTCCTGTTCGGCGCGTTCATCTTCGCCTTCTTCTACCTGCGGTCGCTGAACTCGCACCACCTGTGGTACCCGAAGCAGGTCAACGGCGTGCTGTTCAACGGCCCCGGCGGCACGCTCGGCGTCGTGATCATGCTGCTGGTCGTCGTCAGCGCCGTAGTGCAGACGCTCGTGCTGCAGCGGATCAAGGCCGGCCACAAGGGCATCTGGATCCAGGGCGCGATTGTGGCGCTCGGGCTCGGCCTGGCCGCGGTCGCGCTGCAGATCTACCAGCTCGCGAACCTGGATTTCTGGCCGGGCTCGTCCGGGTTCGCCAGCGTGTTCACCGGCTTCTGCCCGGTGTTCGTGGCGGTCGCGTTCGCCGTGCTGGTCTGGCTGGAGATGCTGATCATGCGGTGCCGGGCGATCCCCGAGATCGCGTTCGTGGAGCAGCCGCCGACGTACGCCGAGGCGTTCGCGGTGCAGCGATTCCAGGCGTCGCTGAGCGCGTTCACGGCCACCTGGAACTACCTGGCGGTCGTCGCGATCGTCGCCTGGATCCTGTTCTACCTGGTGCATTAGGCCGGAGGAGAGCGAGCCGGTGGCAGGGTTCACGGACTGGTCGGCTAGCTGGCCCGCGCTCGGGTGCTACGGGGTGGTCGCGGCCGCCCACCTGGCGGGGCTGGCCAGGCTGACCGGCCGAACCCGGTCGCGGGCCCGCGAGGCCGTGGCGTTCCAGTCCGGTCTGCTGCTCGCGTTGCTGACCCTCGTCTCTCCGGCGGGCTACTGGGCGGACCGGTTCTTGTGGATCCGGGCGCTGCAGTTCGTCCTGCTCGCCGTCGTCGCGACCGGCCTGATGGTGCTCGGCGCGCCGTGGCAGCCGCTGCGGCGAGCCATCCGGCCGCGAGCCCGCGGCGCCGGGGACCCGGTGACCGCCCCCGTTCCCAGCTCGGACCGGGATGGCAGGCGACCGTGGCTGGTGCGCTATCCGGTAGCGGCGGTCGCGGTCGTCAACTTGGTCTGGATCTGCTGGCAGCTGCCCGCGCTCGCCGGGGCGGCGCGTGCGAACGGGGCGGTGGCGCTCGCCTATCACGGCACTGTCGTGGCGGCCGGGCTGCTGTTCTGGCTGCAGCTCATCGGCTCCCGGCCGGTGGTGCCGGCCGCGGCGCCGCTACGCCGGCTCGCGCTGGTCGTCGCGACCGTCGGCGTCACCACGATCGGCGGCATGGTGCTGGTCTTCGGCTCCGCGGTGCTGTACCCGGGCTACGCGAACCAGTGGCATCACGTCATGACGGTGCTCGACGACCAGCAACTGGCCGGGGCGGTGTACTGGATGGGCATGCTGCCGCCGATGATCGTCGCCGCGGTGGCGGTGCTGACCCGGTGGCTGAGCGAGGAGGAGTCGGCGGAGCTGTCGGCCGGGCTGGACCGGCTGCTGACCCCGCGCAAGAATGCCTGGTCGGCCCGGCCCGGCATCAGATGACCTACCCAGCTGTTCCTGGCAGGAGGCGGCAGTGCGCACACTGATCCTCGCGGCGGTTACCCCGGACAACACCCCGCACGGATACAACTGGACGTTCGCGTTCCCGATGCTGCTGTTCATCATCATCGGTCTGGTCCTGTACCTGCTGTTCAGCCGGCCGCACCGGCGGATACCCGCGCGCTCGCTGACGCTGCCCGCGCGCTCGGCCGGGGCTCCGAGCGCTGACGCCGCGCAGTCGGCCGCCGTCGCGGGCGGCCTCACGACCGCACCCGGCGGCGGCACCGCGGAGTCGCACCTGGAGCCGCACGGCGCGCACCTGGTCGCCAGCACCGACGCCGAGCCGGTCGACACGGACCCTGCCCCGGAGCCTGAGCCTGCCGCCGAGGCTGAGCCGGCCGGCGAGACTGGACCGGCCGGCGAGGCCGGGACCGAAAAGGACACGGAGTGACCGAAGCGATCAGCGCGCTGGCCGGGCCGCCGGCCGCCGACGGACTCCCCGCCGCGGGCGCCGGACCGCCAGGCCGGCGCCCGGCGCTGATCGTCGTGCGGGCCCTGGTCCAGCTCACCAAGCCGCGCATCATCGAACTGCTCCTGGTCACCACGCTGCCGACCATGCTGCTGGCCCGGCGGGGTCTGCCTGGCCTCGGCCTGGTGCTGGTCACGCTCATCGGCGGCACCCTCGCGGCGGGCAGCGCGAACACGCTGAACTGTTACCTCGACCGGGATATCGACGCCATTATGAAGCGGACCTCGCGGCGGCCGCTCGTCGCGCGCGGCGGCCAGGCGGCGATCCGGCCGGGTGAGGCGCTGGTGTCCGGGATCGCGCTCGGCGTGGCCGCCACCCTGCTGCTCGGGCTGCTTGCGAACTGGCTCTCGGCTGCGCTGGCCGACGGGGCGATCTTGTTCTACGTGTTCGTCTACACGCTGCTGCTCAAGCGCCGGACCGCGTCGAACATCGTCATCGGCGGAGCGGCCGGCTGCTTTCCCGTGCTGGTCGGCTGGGCGGCCGTCACCGGCACCGTGAGCTGGCCGGCGGTGGTCCTGTTCGCCATCATCTTCCTGTGGACGCCGCCGCACTTCTGGGCGCTGGCGATGAAGTTCCGCGACGACTACGCCGCCGCGAAAGTGCCGATGCTGCCGGTCGTCGCGTCCGCCGCCACGGTCGCGCGCAAGATCCTGCTGTACTCCTACGCCATGGTGTCCGCGACGCTGCTGCTGGCCCCGTACGCAGGCTGGCCTTACGCTGTCTGCGCCGCCGGGCTCGGCGGCTGGTTCCTGCTCGAGGCGCACCGGCTCCGGGCCCGGATCGCGGCCGGGGGCACGTCGCCCGCGCCGATGCGGCTGTTCCACCTGTCGATTGGCTACCTCACGCTGCTGTTCGCGGTGATCGCCGTGACCGCGCTGCTGCCGCGGGGCCATTGGTAGCCGTGCCCCGGCCCCGCTGGACGTTCCTGCTGCAGCCGAGGTGGCTGTGCTGGCACGCGTTCGCGGTGCTTGCCGCCGCCGGGATGATCTGGCTGGGGCTCTGGCAGCTGCGCCGAGCCGAGTCGGGCAACGAGCTGAGCTGGGCATACACGTTCGAGTGGCCGCTGTTCGCCGTGTTCGGCATCTACTTCTGGGTCCGCTCGATCCGGGAGGAACTGCGGGAGGCCGGCGGCCCGCCGAACCGGGCGCGCGCGGCGTCCGAACTGCCGGCCGAGTCGGCCGATGCCTACGCGGCCCGCCTCCGGGCCGAGGTGCGCGGCCACGGCAAGTGGCACGGTCTGGGCTGATCCGCCGTCATCTCGCCGGCCGCGCGGCGATACGGTTTCGGCGTGACGGTCGAATTCGACAGCGTGGCCAGCCTGGAGTTCGCGCGCTACCTGCGGCCCGGCGACACGGTGGCGTGGGGCCAGGCCTGCGGTGAGCCGCTGTCGCTGACCGAGGCGCTGGTCGCCCAGCGCGCGGCAGTCTCCGGCCTGCGGTGCTTCCTGGGCATCCCGTGCGCGGATACGGTGCGGCCCGAGCACGCCGATCATCTGCGGCTGGTGTCCTACTCCGGGGCCGGCCCGAATCAGCTGCTGCGCGGCGCCGGGGTCCTGGACATAGTGCCGTGCCACTACTCGCAGCTGCCGGCCCTGCTGGGCAGTGGCCCGCTGCGCGCCGACGCGGTGCTGCTGGCGCTGCCGCCGGCCCGGCCGGACGGCAGCCACGGGCTGGGCCTGTGCGCGGACTACGTCGCCACCCTCGTCGGGTCCGCCCGGGTCGTCATCGCCGAGGTCAGCGACCAGATCCCGGACATCGGGTGCCCGCAGCCGCTGCCGCGGTCGGCGCTGGACGTGATCGTGCACACGTCAAGGCCGCCGGCCGAGTACTACGCCGCCCGCCCGGCGGAGGCGGTCGAGACCGCGATCGCGCGGCTGGTGGCCGGCCTGGTCGAAGACGGCGCGACGTTGCAGCTCGGCATCGGGACGATGCCGTCGGCGGTGCTGGCCGCGCTGGCCGGCCACCGCGACCTCGGCGTGCACTCCGGCATGATTTCCGACGCGGTCGCCACGCTGATCGAGGCCGGCGCGGTCACCGGCGCGCGCAAGACCGTCGACCGCGGCCAGATAGTGACTGGCTTCCTGATGGGCACCGGGGCGCTCATCGGGCACGCCGCCGGTAACCCCGCTGTCGTGCTGCGGGACACCCGGTACACCCACGACCCCGCGGTGCTGGCGGTCCAGCACCGGCTGACCGCGATCAACGCGGCCATCGAGGTGGACCTGACCGGCCAGATCAACACCGAGACGATCCGCGGCCGGTACGTCGGCGCGGTGGGCGGCGCGGCGGACTTCATGCGCGGCGCGGCGGCCTCGCCCGGCGGGCGGGCGATCACGGTGCTGCCCTCGACGGCTGGCTCCGTCAGCCGGATCGTGGCGCGGCTAGCCGGGCCGGCCAGCGTGTCCCGCAGCGACGCCGGGCTGATCGTGACCGAGCACGGCGTCGCGGACCTGCGCGGCCAGCCGCTCGCCGAACGGCGGCGGCGGATGCTCGCGATCGCCGACCCGGCGCACCGGGACCTGCTCGCGGCCCAGTCTGTCTGAATCATCGTGGAGATTTACCGTACGCACCGTACGGTAGATCGCCACGATAATTTGATCTTGGCGCCGGACTGATCAGTCTTCGCGGTCCAGCGCCTTGCGCGGGTGCGCGCCATCCACATAGCCCACGAACGGCGGGTAGATGTTGTAGCCCAGCAACTCCTGCAGCCGCTCGGGCAGCTCCTTCACGACGCCGCGCGGGACCGCGAGCAGGTTGTTCTCCTGCTGACGCAGCCAGCCCGCCGCGTACTCCAGGATCACCCCGAGCCGCGGCTGCGCGGTCTGGTTCGCGCCGCCCCCGTGCCAGAGGCTGCCGAGGTAGAACATCGCCGAGCCAGGCGACATCACCGCCTGCACCACCGGGTCGTCCGGTCCCGGCCGGCGGCCCGGCTCCCAGGCGTGGCTGCCGGGGATGAACCTGGTGGCGCCGTTCACCGCGGTGAACTCGTCCAGCGGCCACATCGTGTTGACTACCAGCGGCGGATGCGGCTCGGGCACTGGGTAGATCGAGTCGTCGCGGTGCAGGATCTGCGCCTGCTCGCCCGGCCCGATGCGGATGCCGACCGGGGCACTGAGCTGGTAGTGCCCGAGCACATGGTCCAGCACGTCCAGCAGCAGCGGATCGGTGGCGGCCCGGTCGAACAGCCGGGTCTTGGCGAACAGCGCGTAGACCCGCTGGGTGGAGTAGCCCTCGAACGGATTGCGTCCGGTGGGCGTGGCCCGCAGCACCCGGTCCAGGTCCGCGCGGGCCGCCCGCACGTCGTCATCGGCCATCATGCCGGTGACGACCACGTAGCCGTCGTCCATCAGCCGCTGCGCGACATCCTGGCCGGCGGACGTCGCGGCTGGCATCGTTGCCGTCATCAAGCCGAGCCTAGGACACTTCCCCGCAGTTCGGCAGATCCCCAGGCGCCGGCCGCCAGCTCTCGCACTACGCCGTAGGTGAGGTGCCGGGGGTGCACGAGGAGCGCCCTGGCCAGCTCCCGGATCTGCAACCGCCGGGGCGTCAGCAGCTCCTCGCTGAACCGCCAGGCCGCGGTCTCGTCCGCGCCGAAGCGGGGCCGGATGGCCTGGCGGAACCGGCGGGCATCGCCGCCGTCCTGCCGCCAGGCCTCGAGGAACGCCCGCAGCCCGGCGTCCCCGGTCAGCATCGTCCAGTCCATCAGCCGCTCCGCGAGCTGGCCGGCCGCGTCCACCACGAACGACAGCTCGCCGCCGCCGGCGACGCCGTGCACCCGGCCTTCGCTGGCGTGATCGCGCCGGTCCGGGCCGTGGTGGATGCTGGCCGAGCTGAATCGCGCCTCGATCGCTAGCGCGGCGACCGCGTGCCCCGCCTCGTGCCAGGCCGTGCGGACGATCGCTGCCCTGGCCGGGGCGTAGCTGGCCTGGCAGCCGCACTCGTACCGCTGCCTGATCCAGCGCTCGTGCACGATCGACTCGTCGTCATACCGCGCCGCCCGGCCGAGCTCGGCCCGGATCGCCGCCACCGTACGAGCCTGCGCCGGGGTAAGCCTGGCGGCGGCGGATACGGTCATGAAGCTCCTGATTCGGCAGGCCGTTTACGGCAGACTACGCGCTGTGGCAGGCAATCTCAGCCGCAGCGGGCTGGACGCGATCCGGGCCGCCGCGCAGCGACACGTGGCCGACGACAACGTGCCGGGTCTGGTGGCGCTCGTGGCCAGCGGCGACCAGGTGCACGTGGAGGCGCTCGGCCGGTTGTCGGCCGGCGGCCCGCCCGTCGCCCGGGACTCGCTGTTCCGGATCGCCTCGACCACCAAGCCGATTACCGGCGCCGCCACCCTCGCGCTGGTGGCCGAAGGACTCGTCGGGCTGGACGAGCCGGTCGACCAGCTGCTCCCTGAACTGGCGAACCGGCAGGTGCTGCGGGAGATGGGCGGCCCGCTGGACGACACCGTGCCCGCGACCCGCCCGATCACCACCAGAGACCTGCTCACGTTCACGTTCGGCTTCGGGATGTCGGGCGAGATGTTCACGGCCGCAGGGGCGTGGCCAGTAGTGATCGCCGCTGAAGAACTCAGCCTGGTCGCGTTCGGGCCGCCTGACCCGGCGATTCAGCCCGACCCGGATACCTGGATCGGTGCGCTCGGGTCACTGCCGCTGATGGCGCAGCCGGGCGAGTGGTGGCTGTACAACACCGGTGCGCTGGTCCTCGGCGTGCTGCTCGGCCGGGCGGCCGGCACTTCCTGCGGCGAGGTGCTCCGGACGCGCATCTTCGAGCCGGTCGGCATGAGCAGCACCGGCTTCTGGACCAGCGACACCGACCGGATGGCTGAGGCCTACCGGCCGGGCCCGGACGGCCTGGTGCCATGGGACGCAGCCAGGCCGGTGGAGCAGGCCGCAGCCATTCGAAGACGGCGGCGCCGGCCTGGTGTCTACCGTCGACGACCTGCTCGCGTTCGCCCGGATGCTCCTGCACGACGGGGGCGGTGTCCTGTCGGCGGCCGCCGCTGCCGCGATGCGCACCGATCAGCTCACGCCGGCGCAGAAGGCGCACGGCGGACTTGGCCCGGACTTCTTCACCGGCCAGTCGTGGTCGTTCGGCCAGGCCGTGCGTGCTGACGGCGCGTTCGGCTGGGACGGCGGTCTCGGCACCTCGTGGCTGGTCGATCCGGTCAGGGATCTGATCGTCATCGTGCTGACGCAGCGGATGTTCGACTCGCCCGCGCTGCCGTCCGTGCACCGCGACATCCGAGCGGCCGCCTACGCGGCCCTGGGCTAGCGCCCAGCGCCGCGGGCGGCCGGTGTTTCCCGCCGGGCGCCTACGCGGCCCTGGGCTAGCGCCCAGCGCCGCGGGCGGCCGGTGTTTCCCGTCGGGCGCCTACGCAGCCCTGGACTAGGAGTCGGGCTGCTTTTTCGCCCGGCTCGGCGCCACCCGCGGCGGCTCGCCCGGCTGCTTCGGGTAGACCGGCGGCCAGGGCGCGTCCGGGATCCCGTTCTCTAGGTCCCGCGCCTGCAGCTGCAGGAACGGCTCCAGCGACTGCGGGTCGGCGTCCATGTCCCGCCACGGGTCGCCGACCGTCTCGAGCCGGGCCGGCAGCGACGCGATCGTGAACTGGTCCGGATGGATCTCGTCGATCTCGTCCCAGTGCAGCGGCGTGGAGACCTGCGCGCCCGGCCGGGCCCGCACCGACCACGCGCCGAAGACGGTCTTGTGCGGCGCGTTCTGGTTGAAGTCGACGAACACCCGGGCGCCGCGCTCTTCCTTCCACCAGGCGGCGGTGATCAGGTCCGGCTGGCGCCGCTCCAGCTCGCGCGCGATCGCCACCGCGGCGCTGCGGACCTGATAGGAGTCCCACTGCGGTGCCAGCCGGATGTAGACGTGCACGCCGCGGTTGCCGGTCGTCTTCGGGTAACCGGTGACGCCAGACTCGGCCAGCAGCGCGCGCAGTTCGCGGGCCGCGCCCCTGATGTGGGTGAAGTCGGTACCCGGGCTCGGATCGAGGTCGATGCGCAGCTCGTCGGTGTGCTCAGGATCGGCCGCCAGGTACGGCCAGACGTGGAAGCCGAGGCAGCCCAGATTGACCGCCCAGAGCACATGATCGAGGTCAGCCGCGACCAGCGCCTCCGAAGTCGTGCCGTTCGGCGTCGACACGACCGTCGTCTGCAGCCAGGATGGCTTGTTCTTCGGCACCCGCTTCTGGAAGAACGACGGCCCGCCCGCGCCCTCGGGGAACCGCTGCAATAGCACCGGGCGGCCGCCCATGGTACGCATCAGCGGCTCGGCCACGCGGTCGTAGTGCGCGGCCAGGTCACCCTTGGTCTCGCCGCGCTCAGCGAAGTAGACCTTATCCGGAGAGGTGATCAGGTCGCTCATCGAACCGGCCTTCCGATCGGCACCCGCTGCAGCACCTCATACTCCAGCAACGGGAACGTAGTTTCCCGTACCACCAGTAGCTCACCGATCTCCGTGTCGATGGCCGCGTCCATGCCCCCGAGCAGGTCCAGCAGCCGGGCCGGGTTGCGCAGCGGCTGCCGGTAGCGGAACAGGCTGACGTGCACCAGCGGGCCCTTTGTCAGCGGCCAGCGCAGGTCCAGCCCGGCGGTCAGCCGCTCGCGCAGCCCGGTGACCGGGTTCGGCGCGTCGGCCACGGCGATGACGGCGGCGTCGGTCGCGACCAGGCGGCGGAAGGACAGCCGCAGCGGACCGGACTCGGCCGCGGCGGCGGCTCCGATCCCCGCCAGCCAGCCGGGGCCGTGCTGCCGCCAGATCTCGTCCTTGTCGTGGTCGACCGGCCGAAAGACCGGGACGAGGAAGCCGACGGTGCTGTGCAGGGCCGCGGGCGGCTGCCGGCACAGCTCCGGCTCGATGGCCTGCACCTGGTCCTGCACGGCGGCCAGGGCGGTCGCCATGGCCGCCGGCAGCCGGCCGATGACCAGGTAGCCCAGGCACGGCTCGCCCCACCGCGCGGCCAGCGTCAGCCGGTTCCCGAGCAACGCGTGCGCGTGCTCGGCCTGTACCTGATCTGGCAGGTCAGCGGCCTGGATGTCGGTCATCGGACTCCTGGTGGCGGCGAATCGGGCTCCTGGCCACCCTAGCGGGGGCGCGGCGCTCCCACTCGGGACGGAATCGGCACCCGGAGCTACCGGATCCGTACCCAGCGGGCCGAACCGGGGGTCCTCGCGGCCCCCTGGTCGAGCGCGCATAGGGTGGTTGCCCGGAAGAGGGAGGGCGATGACCGATCCAGGGCTTTCCCGCCGCCTGGCGGAGATCGCGGGCCATCCCAGCGGCGGTGCGGCGGCGGAGACGCTGCGGAGCTGGCTTGACGGCGCCCAGCCGTTCGTGAACCAGGCCGAGCTGGCCCGGTTTGCCGAGCTGGCGCCGGCCGGGCTGATCGTGGACTCGTTCCGGTGCGACATCCCGTTCGGCACCGGCGGCCGCCGCGGCCGGGTCGGCATCGGGCCGAATCGGATCAACACCCGGACGCTGGCGCTGACGGTCGCGGGTCACTGCGAGTTCCTGCGCAAGACCGCCGAATCCGACGACCTGCTGGTCGTCGTCGCGAACGACACCCGGGTATTCACTGACATCAACCAGCTGCACACGTTCATGGGCCCGGACTGGTCGCTGCTCGGCACCAGCTCCCGGAGCCTCGCGCAGCTGGCCTGCCAGATCTACGCGGTGTACGGGGTCGAGACGTGCATGACGGCGCCCGGGGACGCCAGCGCGTACATGCCGACGCCGGAGCTGTCCTTCGCGATCAGGGACCTGCGCGCGGCCGGGGGACTGAACGTCTCGGCGTCGCACAATCATCCGGATGACAACGGCCTCAAGGTCTACACGCCCACCGGCGGCCAGTACTGCCCGCCGGACGATGCCACCCTCTCCAGCACAGTCGAGCAGGTTGTGCTCGACCCCCGGATCGAGGAGCTGGTGGCCGGGCACGCCGGCGCGGCCGCCGAGATCGACGCCGGGGTGCACCGCCGGTACATCAGCATGTACACCGACCGGGCGGCGACGCTGTGCCGGTCCTCGGCGGCCGTGCGCGCCGACACGCCGATCGTATACACGCCGCTGTGCGGCACCGGGCTGGCGAACGTCGGGGAGACCGTGACCGGCGCCGGGTTCGACCTGCGGGTGCCGCCCGACCAGTATCCGGACGGATCGTTCGCGGCCATCCCGCTCCGCTCGCCGAACCCGGAGATCCCCGGCGTCACCGACCCGGCGATCGAGTTCGCTGACTCGGTCGGGGCCGAGCTGGTGCTGTCCACCGACCCGGACGCCGACCGGCTGGGCGTCGAGGTCCGGCTCGCGCCGGGGGACTGGCGGCATCTGACCGGCAACCAGATCGGCGCGATCCTCGGCTACTTCCTCGTCGCGGATCCCGACGGACCACGGCTGTCCGGGTCCATTATCACGACGGTGGCGACGAGCCGGGTGCTGCGCGCGATCGCCGGGCTCGGCGCCGGGATCGAGCTGACCGACGACCTGATGATCGGCTTCAAGTTCATCGGCCAGCTGCTCGACAACGCCGAGGCAGCCGGCGCGCTGCCGGATCTGGTCCTGGCGTCGGAGGAGAGCCACGGCTACCTCACCACCACCCACCTGCGGGACAAGGACGCGGCCTCCGGCGGCTACCTGATCGCGCACCTGCACGCGCTCATGCGCAGCCGCGGGCAGACGCTGTGGGACTACCTGATGGGCGTGTTCGACGCCACCGGCGTGCACATCGAGTACGGCCGGTCGCTGGTACTCCTGGGCGCTGAAGGGGCGCAGACCATCCGCGCGGTGATGCGCTCGCTGCGCGCTGAGCCGATGCGGTTCATCGGTTCCGAGCCAGTGACCAGCAGGCAGGACTTCCTGGTCGACGGCACCACCGGCCCGCTGACCGAGGGCGAGAAGTCATCGAGGGACGTGCTGGAGCTCAGCAGCGAGCACTACCGCGTCGTGATCCGGTCGTCTGGCACCGAGGCCAAGCTGAAGTACTACTTCGACTACCGCGAGCGGCCCGGCGCGGCCGGCCCGGTGGCTAACACCGGGCCGGCTAACACTGCGGCGGAGCGGTACCGGCTGGCCGAGCCTGCGGTCCGGGCCGACTGCACGGCCGTGTACGCGGATTTGGCCGGCCGGGCCGGGTTCGAGCTGTCCCCGGCAGCGCTCGAACTGCCGGACGTGCTGCCGATGCAGGAAAAGGCCGCGCGCGGGTAGCTGGCTGCTGACAGGATCCAGCCGGACCGAAAACCGCGAGTCAAACCGGAGGCCAGGCAGCATGGATGAGCGCGCGGGTCAGCCCGCGACCGACGCCGACCTGGTCGACGTCCCTGCTCTCGTCACCGCGTACTTCGCCGAGCACCCTGATCCGGCCGATCCGGCCCAGCAGGTGACGTTCGGCACGTCGGGGCACCGCGGCAGCGCGCTGCGGCTCTCGTTCAACGACGACCACATCGCGGCCGCGACGCAGGCGATCTGCGAGTACCGGGCCGCGGCGGGCATCACCGGCCCGCTGTTTATCGGCCGGGACACGCACGCGCTGTCCGAGCCGGCTCTCGTCACCGCCCTGGAGGTGCTGGTCGCCAACGACGTTGAGGTGCTCGCCGACGCCAGGGACGGCTACACGCCGACGCCCGCGGTGTCCCTGGCCATCCTCATGCACAATGCGGCCGGCGGCGCCGACCGGGCGGATGGGATCGTCGTCACGCCCTCGCACAACCCGCCCGAGGACGGCGGCTTCAAGTACAACCCGCCCGATGGCGGCCCGGCCGGCACGGAGATCACCGGCCGGATCCAGCGGCGCGCCAACGAGCTGCTGACCGGCGGGCTGCGCGAGGTTCGCCGGATGCCGATCACGCGCGCGCGGGCACGCGCCGGCGGCTATGACTTCCTCGGGGCCTACGTGCGCGAGTTGCCCTCGGTCGTGGACATGGACGCGATCAGGTCCAGCGCCGTGCGGATTGGCGCCGACCCGCTGGGCGGGGCCAGCGTCGCCTACTGGGGCGAGATCGCCAGCCACTACGGGCTCGACCTCACCGTCGTCAACCCGCACGTGGACCCCACGTTCCGGTTCATGACCCTGGACTGGGACGGCCGGATCCGGATGGACTGCTCGTCACCGAGCGCGATGGCGTCGCTGATCGGGCGCCGGGCCGACTTCGCGATTGCCACCGGGAACGACACCGACGCCGACCGGCACGGCATCGTGACGCCGGACGCGGGCCTGATGAACCCCAACCACTATCTCGCCGCGGCGATCGAGTACCTGTTCGCGAGCCGGACCGGCTGGCCGGCCGGCGCCGTCGTGGGCAAGACGATGGTCAGCTCGTCGATGATCGACCTGGTGGCCGACAAGACGGGCCGGGACCTGATGGAGGTGCCGGTCGGTTTCAAGTGGTTCGTGCCCGGCCTGCTCGACGGCAGCGTCGGGTTCGGCGGTGAGGAGAGCGCGGGCGCGTCGTTCCTCCGTACGGACGGCCGGGTCTGGACGACCGACAAGGACGGGATCATCCTCGACCTGCTCGCCGCCGAGATCACCGCCGCCACCGGCAGCACGCCGAGCGAGCGCTACCGGGCCCTCACCGAGCAGCTCGGCGATCCCGTCTACGCGCGGATCGACGCCCCGGCCAGCCGGACGCAGAAGGCCGCGCTGAGCAAGCTGTCCCCGGACCAGTTCGCGGCCGGCACGCTGGCCGGTGACGAGGTGCGGGCGCGGCTGACGACCGCGCCCGGCAACGGCGAGCCGCTCGGCGGGATCAAGGTCGTCACCGACTCCGGCTGGTTTGCCGCCCGGCCGTCGGGCACCGAGGACGTCTACAAGCTGTACGCCGAGTCCTTCCGCGGCCCGGGTCACCTGGCCAGGATTCAGGCCGAGGCGCGGGAAGTGCTCGCCTCGGTGCTCGGCTAGCGCGGGCTCAGGTCGTCCGACCGGCCCGCGGCCAGGCGGGACCACTGCGCGGTCGGCCGCCCGTCGGCGCGGAATTGATCGCCGTTCGTGCGGAACCGCAGTGGCCAGCCCGCGGGCGAGTCCTCCCAGAGCTCCTGCCGGCCGTAGGCGGTGATATCCAGCAACCCGTAGCTGGGCGCCCACGCCTCGGCGGCCCGGCCGCTGCTCCAGTACGTCTCGAATACCCGGTCGCCGTCGCGCAGGTAGCACACCTGCATGCCGAACCAGCGCCCGGCGAGCAGCGCGTCCGCGGAGTCCCTGGCGGAGTACCACGGCATATCCCAGCCCATGAAGTCCCGGTACGCGGTGCTCTCGGCGTACGGGCCCTCGCAGAACGTCGCATAGGTGACGTCCCGCGCGTGCAGGTAGGACAGCTCGCGGACCTGCCCGGTGAAGAACGTGCAGCCTTCGCACTGCTCGGCCGCGGGCTTGCCGTCGTGCCACATGTGGAAGTAGGCGATCAGCTGCTTGCGGCCCTCGAACACGTCCAGCAGCGGGACGGGGCCGTGCTCCCCGGTGACCGGGACGGACGCGTCGACCTCGACCATGGGCAGCCGCCGCCGGGCCGCGGCGATCGCGTCTCCCTCCCTGGTGTGCGCCTTCTCCCGGACCAGCAGCTCGTCGAGCTGGGCCTGCCAGGCGGCCCGGTCCGTGACGGCGGGCACCGCCGCGTGCTGTACCTGGTCGTTCATCGTCGCCTCCATTGCCGGTCGATTGGTTCAGTAAACCGACGATCGGCCGGCCTGTCCATGGACACCAGGCCCCGGCGCACGGGCCCTGGCGCCCCGGTCGATGATGGATGCCGTGTCCGAGAATGGTCTGGCCGCCCTGGTCGTGCACGGCGCGCGGGCCAGGCGGCTGGCCGGCCTGCAGGACGCGTTCGCCGCGCTGGCCGCGGCGCGCGGGTATGCCGCGTCGGTCCTGCTGACGGCGCCCGCCGACAGCGGCGAAGCGGCGGCGCGGACCGCGCTGGCGGCGGGCGCGACTGTGGTCATCGCGGCCGGCGGCGACGGCACGGTGCGGGCGTGCGCGCAGGTGCTGGCGGGGACGGCCGTGCCGCTCGCGATCGTGCCGGCCGGGTCGGCCAACCTGGCCGCGCGCGCGCTCGGGCTGCCGCGCGGGCTAACCGCCGCGCTCGAGACGGGCCTGGGCGACACTGAGCGGCGGCTTGACCTGATCTCGGCCGACGGCATGGTGTGCGTGGCCATGGCTGGCCTGGGGATCGACGCCGCCGTGGTCGGCGCGACGTCGGATCGGCTGAAGAGCCGGGCCGGCTGGCCGGCCTACGCAGCGGCGGCCCTGCGCCACCTGCGCGCGCCGCTGACCGAGGTCAGCATCCGGCTGGACGACGCGCCGCCGCTGGTCCGGCGGGTGCGCGGCGTCGTCGTGGGCAACTGCGGGCTGCTGCCCGGCGGCTTCCCGATCCTGCCGGACGCGCGCCCGGACGACGGCGTCCTGGACGTCGGCATCCTGGCGCCGGCCAGCCTGGTCGGCTGGGTCAGCGTCGGCTACCGGGCGGTGCTGGCGAGCCGCCGCGACGACACCCGGCTGGAGCGCCTGCGCGCCCGCAGCGTCGAGGTCAGGGCCGCCGAGCCACTGCCACGGCAGGTGGACGGCGAGATCATCGCGCCCGGCCGGGGCCTGTCGGTCCGGGTGCTGCCGGGCGCGCTGCGGGTGCGCGTCAGGACCCGGAGCCAGCCGCGGCGCGGATGGCGACCTGGCTGACCGCAGGCAGCGGAACCCCGAGCCCGGTCACTTTCCCGGTCGCCGCGTTCACGGCCACGAGCTTGCCGTCGCCGGTGGCCACGAACAGCCACCGGCTGTCGGGCGACCAGGCCATATCCTGGTTCTCCGGGCTGGGGGCCAGCGGCAGTCTGACCCGGACGCTCGCGCCGGTGCCGAGGTTGACCAGCCGCAGCACCGGGCTCATGCCGCCTTCGGTCGGCAGCGCCGCGAACCGCCCGTCGGGTGAGGTCGCTCCGAGGCTCGGCCAGGCGAAGACCGGCACCACCGGGCCGGCCCGGGGGAGTACGTGCTGCGCGCCGGTGACCGCGTCGATCACGACGTTCCAGCAGCGCAGGCCGCGACAGGCGAACCCGAGCCAGTCCACCGGCCCGACCGCGAGCACGGTGGCCCGCACCCGCCAGTACCGGGTCGCGCTCGCGTCGTAGGCGGCGTTGCTGGTGTCGAGCACGAGCGCGTTGCCGCGCCCGTCCGGGACGGCGGTCGCCGGATTCGCGTCGCGCGGCGGCAGCTGGGCGGAAGTGCCGGTCGGACGCCCGTCGGCGCCGATCAGCAGCAGCGAGGGCGAATGCTCGTTCCCGCCTAGAACCCAGGTCTGACCCGGCTGCGGTCCGGGTAGCAGCACCCCCGGCTCGTAGCGGGCGAGGACCCCGGACAGCGGTCGCGGCTCGGCGCCGTCCGGGACGACGTAGCCGGGTACCTGATCGAAGGACCGGATGACCGCCTCGTGCGCGCCGACCAGGAAGGCGACATCCGGGCTGTTGGACTCCAGCTCGGGTACCGGGGTCGTGGTGATCCGGCCGGCCGCGAGGCTGATCGCGACCATCGAGTCCGGGCCGCGGGCGAACAACTGCCAGCCGGCCGTGACCCCGAGCAGTGGCCGGCCCAGCGTGCGTACCGACACCGGCGGCAGCTGCAGCAGCTGCGGTTGCGGCTGAGGGCGAGGGTGCGGATGCGGGTGCGGGTGGCTCCCGCCGCCGGAGCGCGACAGCGCGACCGTGCCCGCCGCGATGACGACGAGCGCGAGCAGTGCCGGGGTCAGCCACGAGCGCCGGGCCGGGCGATGCGGGCCGGTGTCCAGCACATCGTCGCGGTCCCGGCCGTACGCATCCCGGCCGGAGTAGGTCACCTCTCCATCTTCGGTGCCGGCCGCGGCCCGCACCAGTGCGCCCGGCGCCGGGCTTGGCCACCGCAGCGGTCCGCGGCCGGGCAGGACACAATGGGAGGACACACCCGGGCAGGCGAACTATGCCCAGCTTGCGTCATGGAGGCAGCCGTCATGAACTACCAGGTCACGAACCCGGCCACCGGAAAGATCGAGAGCGAGTACCCGACCGCCACCGATGCCGAGATCGCCGCCATACTGGCGAGCGCAGCCAGCGGCTACGCGTCCTGGAAGACGACCGACATCGCGCACCGGGCGCAGATCGTGGCCAGGGTCGGCCAGCTGCACGCCGAGCGCGCGGACGAACTGGCCGCGATCATCACCAGGGAGATGGGCAAGCCGACCCGGCAGGCCAAGGGCGAGGTGCTGTACTGCTCGGTGATCTACAAGTACTACGCCGACAACGCGGCCGAGCTGCTCAAGGACCAGCCGCTGCAGTCCAACACGCCGGGCACGGCGGTCGTGCGCAAGAGCTCGATCGGGCCAATCCTCGGCATCATGCCGTGGAACTACCCGTACTACCAGGTAGCCCGGTTCGCCGCGCCGAACCTGATGATCGGCAACACGGTGGTGCTCAAGCACGCGCCGCAGTGTCCGGAGTCGGCGCTCGCCATGGCGCAGATGTTCACCGACGCCGGGCTGCCCGACGACGCCTACATCAATGTCTTCGCCAGCAACGAGCAGGTGGCGACCATGGTGGCCGACCCGCGTATCTGCGGCGTGTCGGTGACCGGCAGCGAGCGGGCCGGTTCGGCGGTGGCTGCGGCGGCCGGCCAGAACCTGAAGAAGGTCGTGCTGGAGCTGGGCGGCTCGGACCCGTTCATCGTGCTGGACGCGCCGGACATCGGCGCGGTGGCCAAGGCCGCGGTCGGCGCCCGGATGGCCAACGCCGGCCAGGCCTGCAACGCCGCCAAGCGGATGATCGTGGCCGATTCGGTCTACGACGACTTCATGGGCCAGTTCGTGCCGCTGATGGCCGCTCAGGTCGCCGGCGATCCGACCGACCCGGCTATCACCTACGGGCCGCTGTCCTCCGAGCAGGCCGCCGTCAACCTGATGAGCCAGATCGACGACGCGATCACCAAGGGCGCGACTGTGCACACCGGCGGGCACCGCATGGACCGGCCGGGCGCCTTCGTGGAGGCGACCGTGCTCTCCGGGGTGACCCCGGAGATGCGGGCGTTCAGCGAAGAGCTGTTCGGCCCGGCGGCCGTCGTGTACCGGGTCAAGGACGCGGACGAGGCCGTGGCGCTGGCCAACAGCAGCGCGTTCGGGCTCGGCGGCTCGGTCTGGACGACCGACGAGGCGCTGGCCGCGGACGTTGCCGACCAGCTGGAGGTCGGCATGGTCTGGATCAACCGGACCGAGGGCGGCGGCGCGGAGCTGCCGTTCGGCGGGACCAAGCGCTCCGGCGTCGGCCGGGAACTCGGGCCGCTCGGCATCGAGGAGTTCGTGAACAAGAAGCTCATCCACACCAAGCCCGCGGACGCCTAGCCGGTCTGGCCAGCCGAGTCCCACAGCGGCTGGGGCACCTCGAATCCGACCGGGGTGCCCCACTGGTTGCGGTAGGCGACCTCGTGCGCGGGGCGGCGCGGGGCGATGCCCCAGCGACCGCGCGGGTAGCCGAACGACACGCAGCAGGCCATCACCCAGCCCTTGTTTTCCGGCACGCCGAGGATGCGCAGCGCCTGCTCGCCGTGGAAGATGCCGAGCACCGAGGTGAGCGCGCTGCCGACGCCGTCGGCCCTGGCGGCCAGCTGGGCGCTCCAGATCGCCGGGAAGATCGACCCGCCGGTCGGGTCACCGCGGCTGAACGCGAACAGGAACAGCGGCACGTCCTCGAAGTGGTCGGCGAGGTACTGCGCCGACGCCTGCACTCGCAGCAGGGACGCGCTGTCCGGGTCTTCCGGCGCGCTGCGCGCCTTCTCCAGGTTCTCCCGGTAGAAGGTGTCCCACAGCTGGCCGATCGCGTCCCGGTACAGGGGGCCGAGCTGCGCCTTCACCGCCGGGTCGTCGACCAGCAGGAACCGCCAGCCCTGCGCGTTCCCGCCGCTCGGCGCGCGGATCGCCGCGTCGAGGATGCGCGTCTGCACCTCGGCCGGGATGGGGTCAGGCCGCACCCGCCGCATCGCCCTGGTGGTGTACAGCGCCTCATAGACGTCCACGTCGTACCTCTCGTTCCGCGGTCCTGGGCCGGATCATCGCACATTTGTTTCGGTCTGCCCGCACGGTGCCGGTGAAGTCCGGTGCGGTCGAGCACGCGCTGGCGCGGATCGTAAGGTGGCGATATGGACTACACCCACCTCGGCCGCAGCGGCGTCTCGGTCAGCAGAATCTGCCTGGGCACGATGAACTTCGGCTCGTACACCGAGCCAGCCGACGCCCACCAGATCATGGATCACGCGCTAGCTAAGGGCGTCAACTTCTTCGACACGGCGAACACCTACGGCCGGCCGCGGGCCGAGGGCGTCACCGAGTCGATCGTCGGAGACTGGCTCGCCGGCGGCCAGGGCCGCCGCGACAAGGTCGTGCTGGCGACCAAGCTCTACGGCGGCAAGGGGGAGTGGCCGAACGACCGGTTCCTGTCCGCGGTGAACATCCGGCAGGCGTGCGAGGCGTCGCTGCGGCGGCTGCGGACCGACCACGTCGACCTGTACCAGATGCACCACGTCGACCGGTCGACGTCGTGGGACGAGATCTGGGAGGCAATGTCAGTCCTGCGCACGCAGGGCAAGGTGATCTACTTCGGGTCATCCAACTTCGCCGGCTGGCACCTCGCGCAGGCGCAGGAGGCCGCGCGCCTGGCACGGCAGCTTCGGGCTCGTATCCGAGCAGTCGCTGTACAACCTCGCCGCGCGGACCGTCGAGCTCGAGGTGCTGCCCGCGTGCGAAGGCTACGGTCTCGGCGTGCTGCCGTGGAGCCCGCTGCACGGCGGGCTGCTGAGCGGGATTCTCAGCCGGGAGTCCACCGGGCGCACCGGCGGCGGCCGGTCTGCCGAGGGTCTGGAAGCGCGGCGTGAGCAGGTCGAGGCGTACGAGGCGTTCTGCGCCGAGCTCGGGCACCCGCCTGCCAGGGTCGCGCTCGCCTGGCTGCTGCACCAGCCCGCGGTGACCGCGCCCATCGCCGGGCCGCGGACGCTAGAGCAGCTGGACGGGGCGATCAGCGCCACCCAGATCAAGCTCGACGAGAAGACGCTCGGCCGGCTGGACGAGATCTTCCCCGGTCCCGGCGGCGCCGCGCCGGAGGCCTACGCCTGGTGAGCGCCGGTCGGCCCGGCGCTGTAGTCAGCGATTCTTCCGGTCTTACTAGGCAAAGTCTCAGGATCGGGTAAAGCTGGGCACATGGGGCCAACCAAGCCAACGGCAGGAGGTCAGATGGCCAGAGTGAGGTTTGGCTTAGGAGCGGCGGCCGCCGCGGTCGTCCTCGGGCTGAGCATGACTGCGGGCGCAGCCAGCGCGAGCACCAGTACTGGCAGCGCCGGCCCGACCGGCGTGGACAATTGTCTCGCCCACGTCGTCGGAGGTCAGAGCGAGGACTGGTACGACGTCTACACGCCGGGCTGCACGGGTCACGACGAGCCCGAGCTCGATCCGGTCTCGTCCGCGCCGGGCTCAGCCCAGAACATCACGTGGCGCGTCACCCTCCCGGCCGATGGCGCGGCTGCGGTGTCGAGCGTCGGGCCGACGTTCTGGTTCGGCGGCACGGTCAAGGACACGAACCCCACCAAGATCGGCGGCGAAGGGTTCCTGGAGTTGCAGTTCTACCCGGACGCGATGACGACGCGGTGCTCCCCGAGCGGCGGCTTCCGGATCCAGCACGCGCCAGACGTCTACACGGCGTGCTCGCCTGTCTGGACCATCCAGGCGGGGGCGAACGGTCAGATCAACGAGCCGGCCGCGTTCAACGGCATGCTCACGAATCCGGGCGGCGGAGCGTTCGTCATGCACGCGCTCGACATCGTCGACGTGCACATCTGGGCGCCGACACCGACCTCGGCCTACCAGGAGCAGGTCACCGACGAGACCACCGGGCAGACGTCGGCCGTTCTAGTGCTCAACAGCCCGGGGGACGGTCCGCTAACGCCCGAGTTCAGCACGCAGGAAATCGGTAACGCGCTCGACTGGGGCGGCGTCTGGGATACGCCGATGGCGTTCGTCTACGAGATCGGCCACTCAGACGAGTTCGGCTCCACCCCGGGCGCGTTCTGCGTGCCGGGTCAGACAAACTGCGGCTCATTCAACCGCGCCAACTGGGCCGACCAGACGCCGATCCGGATCATGAACGTGACATTCGGTGACGGGTCGCACCCGCGGGACTGGGCCGTGGTCTCCGACACTGGCGGCAAGGCTGAGGTGCTCGGTAACTCATTCGTCGGTCCGACCGACTGCGCGAAGTACGGCGGCCCGTACTGCATCTACCCGTGGTACTCGTGGGACGGGTCCGCCCTGAACTTCGGCGTCACCTACCCCAACACGGCCGACCGGCTGGGCCAGGAGAACCAGTTCCGGAAGACGACCACCTGCCCGGAGGACGGCGTCTTCGCGGGCAACACCTACTGCGACACCATCGTCCGGTAGGCGGCCGAAGAGGACGGGGCGGACACCGGTGGTGTCCGCCCCGCGCTCAGGTGTCAGCTGACGAACGACAGCCGGACGTCACGGTCGGGGTTGTCGACGTTGAGATCGACCAGGGTGACCGACTGCCACGTGCCGAGCCCCAGCCGCCCGCCCAGCACGGGCACCGTGACCGACGGCGGCACGAACGCGGGCAGCACGTGCGACCGGCCGTGGCCGCGTGACCCGTGCGCGTGCCGCCACGAGTCGTCGGCGGGCAGCAGCCGGGCGAGCACGGCGAGCAGGTCGTGGTCGCTGCCGGCCCCGAGCTCCAGGATGGCCACCCCGGCGGTGGCGTGCGGCACGAACACGTTCAGCAGCCCGTCCCCGCCGGCGGCCGCCTCGCGGGCGAACTGCTCGCACTGCCTGGTGATGTCGTGCACGCTGTCGCGGCCGCCGGTGTGCACCCGGAACGTCGTCGTCTGCATGCCAGCAGACTCTCAGGTGCGCAGGTAGGACGCGCCGTTCAGGTCCAGGATCGAGCCGCTCGCCCAGGTCGCCTCCGGCGACGCCAGGTACAGCACCGCGGCGGCGATCTCCTCAGGCCGGGCCACGCGGCCGAACGGGCTCTGCGCGCGGATCGCGTCCCCCCGCTCGCCCTGCAGGTGCGCGGCGGCCATGTCGGTCTGCACGAAGCCGGGCGCGACGGCCGACACCGTGATGTTGTGCGGCGCGAGCGCGATGGCGAGCGACTGGCCGAGCGCGTTCAGGCCGGCCTTGCTCGCTCCGTAGGCGGGCTGGCCGGGCTCGCCGCGGAACGCGCCGCGAGAAGACACGTTGACGATCGCGCCGCCGCCGCCCGCGATCATGTGCTGCACGGCGCACCAGGTCACGTTCGCGCTGCCGGTCAGGTTCACGCCGATCGTCTGCTGCCAGGCGGCCTGCCACTGCTCGTAGCTGACCTCGGTGATCGGGTGCGCGACGAAGTTGGCCGCATTGTTCACCAGCACGTCGAGCCCGCCGAGGTGCCCGGCCGCGGCGTCGACCATGCGCTGGACCTCAGCCGGATCGGCCAGCTCGGCCTGCACAACCGTATGCCCGGCGCCGGGCAGGCTGGCGTGCAGCTCCGCGGCCAGCTCCGGCGAGCGGCGATGGTGGATGGCGACGCGGTCGCCGGCCGCGGCGAACGCCTCGGCGATGGACCGGCCGATGCCGCGGGAGGCGCCTGTTATCAGGACTGAGCGGTTAGTCACCTGACGACCTTAACGTCCGGGCCCGGCGGCGACACGGCGTCCCCGCCGGTACGCCCGGCTGGCCAGGCGCAAGAATGCTGGGCATGCCAGATTCCTCAGGTCAGCCCTCGTCCGCCCGCCCGGTCCGGGACGCCGCCGACCAGTACGTGCAGGCGTATGCCGAGCTCGATCCGCTGGTCGGCACCGAGTTCGGCCTGCCTATCGGCCAGGACCGGCTGCCGGACCTGTCCCCGGCCGGCCAGCAGGCGCTCGACGACCTGCGTCGCCGTACGCTCGCGGACCTCGGCGCCTTTGAGCAGGCCGCGGACGGCGGGTTCGCCGACCCGCACGAGCGCAGGTGCGCCCGGCTGCTGCGGGAGCGGCTGGAGGCCGAGCTGGCCGTCAGCGACACCGGCGAGATGCTCAGGTTCGTCTCCGAGATCTTCGGCCCGCACGAGCAGGTCCGGTCCGCATTCCTGCTGATGCCGGCGGATACCCCGGCGGACTGGGCCGTGATCGCGCGGCGGCTGACGGCAGTGCCGCAGGCGCTGGCCGGCTACCGCGAGTCGCTGGCCGAGGGCGGCAGGCGCGGCCTGCACGCCGCACCGCGGCAGGTGCAGACCGTCGCCAGCCAGCTGGATAGCTGGCAGGCAGCGGCCGGCGGCGCGGGCTGGTTCGCCGAGCTCGCGGCGACCGCCACCGGCCTGCCGGACGCGCTGCGGGCCGACCTGGACCGGGCCGCGTCGGTCGCGAACGCGGCCGTCACCAGCCTGCGCGACTGGCTGCGCTCCGATTACCTGCCCGCCACCACCGGGACGCCGGATGGCATCGGCGCGGAACGGTACCGGGTGCTCGCGCGCTACTGGACCGGGGCGGATCTGGACCTCGCCGAAGCCTACGAGTGGGGCTGGTCGGAGTACCGCCGGATCTGGGCCGAGATGATCGAGCAGGCCGCGCCGATCCTGCCTGGCAGCACGCCGAAGCAGGCGATGGATCACCTGGAGGAGCATGGCCAGGCGATCGACGGCGTGGCCGAGATCCGCCGCTGGCTGCAGGACCTGATGGATCAGGCCATGGCCCAGCTGAACGAGACGCACTTCGACCTGCCGGATCCGATCAAGGTGGTCGAGGCCAGGATCGCGCCGGCCGGCAGCGGCGCCGCGCCGTATTACACGAACCCGTCGATGGACTTCTCCCGGCCGGGCCAGACCTGGCTGCCGACGATGGGCAAGACGACCTTCCCGGTCTGGGGGCTGGTCAGCACCTGGTACCACGAGGGCGTGCCCGGCCACCACCTGCAGCTCGCGCAGTGGACGTACCTGGCCAGCCAGCTCTCCACGTACCAGACGACGGTCGGGGGCGTGAGCGCGAACATGGAGGGCTGGGCGCTGTACGCGGAGCGGCTGATGGACGAGCTCGGCTTCCTGACCAACGCCGGCGTCCGGATGGGCTATCTGGAGGCGCAGATCGCGCGCGCCATCCGGGTCGTCATCGACATCGGCATGCACCTCGGGCTGAGCGTGCCTGCGGACTCGCCGATGTTCGCGGGCGAACCGTGGACGGCCGAGCGCGGTCTGGAGTTCTTCGCCGCGCACAGCGGTCAGCCGCGGGACTACCTGGAGAGCGAGGTGCACCGCTATCTCGGCGGGGCGGGGCAGGCCATCGGCTACAAGCTGGGGGAGCGGGCGTGGCTGGCGGGCCGGGAGGCGGCCAGGGCGGCGCACGGCCCGGCGTTCGACCTGAAGTCCTGGCACATGGCGGCGCTGTCGCTCGGCTCGCTCGGCCTGGACGACCTCACCGACGAGCTCGCGCGGCTCTGACGGCAGAATGCAGTCCATGTCAGATACCTCCCCGGCCGGGACCGCCGGGCGCCGGGTCCGCGACACCGCGGACGGATATGTCGATCAGCTCGCCGTGCTGAACCCGATCGTCGCGACCGGCCTCGGCCGGCCGGAGGGCCAGGACCGGCTGCCCGACCTGTCGCCCGCCGGGGCGGACGCGGAGGCGGACCTGCGCGCGGCGACGCTGGCCAACCTCACGGCGGTGGAGGCCGGCGGCCCGCTGGCGGACCCGGACGAGCGGCGCTGCGCCCGGCTGCTGCGCGAGCGGCTGGAGTCCGAGCAGGCGATGTACGTGGCGGACGAGCACCTGCGCGCGATGTCGAATATCTTCGGGCCGCCCTCGCAGCTGCGCCAGGCGTTCCTGCTGATGCCGGGCACGACGGACGCGGACTGGGCGACGATCGCGCGCCGGATGGCGGCGGTGCCAGGTGCGCTGACCGGCTATCGCGCATCGCTCACCGAGGGCGCCCGGCGCGGCCTGCACGCGGCGCCCCGGCAGGTGCAGACCGTCGCCGACCAGCTCGCCGCCTGGCAGCCGGCCGCGACTGGAGCGGGGTGGTTCGGCGGTTTCGCCGCCGCCGCCGCCGACGTGCCCCCGGCCCTGCGGGCCGACCTGGACCGCGCGACCGCCAGCGCGGACGCCGCCGTCGCGGAGCTGCGCGACTGGCTGCGGGCCGACTACCTGCCCGGCACGGCCGGCACCCCGGACGGGGTGGGCCCGGACCGGTACCGCACGTGCGTGCGGCGCTGGCTGGGCGCCAGCCCGGACCTGACCGAGGCGTACGAGTGGGGCTGGGCGCAGTACCGGGAGATCATGGCGCAGATGACCGCCGAAGCGGCCAAGGTGCTGCCCGGCGCGACCCCGCGCGACGCGATGCGCCATCTCGATTCGCACGGCCAGGTGATCGACGGCGTCGACGCGATCAGGAAATGGCTGCAGGACCTGATGGACACCGCGATGGACCAGCTGGACCGCACCCATTTCGAGCTGGCCGATCCGGTCCGGGTCGCGCAGGCCATGATCGCTCCGCCGGGCAGCGCGGCGGCGCCGTACTACACCGCGCCGTCGCAGGACTTCTCCCGGCCAGGCCGGACCTGGCTGCCGACAATGGGCCACACGACGTTCCCGGTGTGGGGCCTGTACAGCACCTGGTATCACGAGGGCGTTCCCGGCCACCACCTGCAGCTCGCGCAGTGGACGTACCTGGCCAGCCGGCTCTCGACGTACCAGACGGCCGTCGGCTCCGTCAGCGCGTGCGCTGAGGGCTGGGCGCTGTACGCCGAGCGGCTGATGGACGAGCTCGGCTACCTTGAGCCGCCGGGCGCCCGGATGGGCTATCTAGACGCGCAGCTGATGCGCGCGATCCGCGTGATCATCGACATCGGCATGCACCTCGGGCTGACGCTGCCCGCGGACTCGCCGATGTTCGCGGCGGAAACCTGGACGCCGGCTCGCGCGCTGGACTTCTTCGACGCGCACGTCGGCCGGGGCCGGGAGTTCCTGGCCAGCGAGGTCGTTCGCTACCTCGGGCTGCCCGGCCAGGCCATCAGCTACAAACTGGGGGAGCGGGCGTGGCTGGCCGGCCGGGAGGCGGCCAGGGCGGCGCACGGCGCGGCGTTCGACCTGAAGTCCTGGCACATGGCGGCGCTGTCGCTCGGCTCGCTCGGCCTGGACGACCTCACCGACGAACTCGCCCGGCTGTGACCGCCGGCTAGCCCCCGCCCGCGGCGCGCTTGCGCAGGTCATCGCGAACCTGGTGACCGAGCTTGCGGGTCTCCCGGTGGTTGAGCAGCGCACCGGCCGCGGCGCCGGTCAGGAACGGGGCCAGCGAGAGCGTGCTCTTGCCCGCCTTCATGAGCAGCCGGCGCTCCAGCTTGCGCCGCACCGGCGAGCCCATGGCCAGCGCGAAGCCGCCGGTGGTGATGCGCACGCCGCGGCGGTTGGCCCAGGACGACACGTAGCCGAGCATCCGCTGCCCGCTGTTGCCCGGCGCGGGCATGCCGTACGTCTCGTGCAGCTCCGCGATCAGCTTGAGTTCCACCGCGACCAGGCTGAGCGTCTCGACCCCGAGCTCCACCGGCGCGGTCGGGATGAAGGGAACGGCTGCTGCCGCGCCCACGGCCGCTCCGATGCCCGCGGACGCCTTGGCCGCGGTGTCGATGAGTACGTTGGCGAGCTCATCGGTGCCGAGGCCCGGGTACTGGTCATGCAGCGTGCTGGCGGTGCGGATCGGGATCTTCGGTGCGATCTCCAGCACCTGCGCCGACATCAGCCGGCCGAGGGACTGCAGACTGCGCCCCGCGTACTGGCCGCCCGAGCGCAGGCCGCGCAGCGATCTCTCGCTGCCGGTCTTCAACCCGCGCAGCGACCTGCCGCCGCCCGAGCGCAGGCCGCGGACAGAAGCCTGGCGGCCGGACTGCAGGCCACGCCGGGACGCCTCACGGCTGCGGTTCGCCAGCTCGGGGATCTGCCGGGCTAGCCGCTTGCGCAGCTTCGGGCTCTGCGTCTCGCTGATTTCCGCCGCCAGCTCGGCGACCTGGCTGGGGACCAGCTCGACGGCCGAGTCAGGGCGATGACCATTCGGCGTTTCTGCCGTCATAGTCTGCGACCTACCCGAGAAACCCGGATCGACCCGGCCGCGGTCGGGCGTTTTACCCGCCGGTGTCCGCAAACTGGAACTATTCCGACGATTCAGGCGGCCTGGTGTTCCAGGGCGCGGCGGGTCAGGACCCTGGCCAGGTGCCTGCGGTACTCCCGGTCGGCGTGAATGTCCTCGCCCGGCGACGTACCCTCGGCCGCGAGCGCCGCGGCGTCGGCGGCGCTGGCCCCGCCCGCCAGCGCGGCCTCGGCCGCCCGGGCGCGCAGCGGGGTCGGGCCCATGCTGGCGAGCGCGATTCGATCGGCCACCGCGGCGACCCCGACGATCGCCCAGTCGTTCGAGCGGCGCACGAACTTCTGATAGCCCCACGGGACGCCAGGACGCCGCGGTATGCGCACGGCGGTGAGCAGCTCGTCCGGCTGCAGCGCGGTCTCGAAGTAACCCTGGAAGAAGTCGTCCGCGCTGACGCTGCGACCGCCGCCGGGGCCCTGCACCTGCACCGAACCACCGAGCGCCATGAGCGCCATCGGCAGGTCGGCGGCCGGGTCGGCGTGCGCCAGCGAGCCGCCGATCGTGCCGCGGTGGCGGATCTGCGGGTCACCCACCTGGGCGGCGGCGTACGCGAGCAGCGGGGCCTCGGCCCGGCACCAGCGCGGACGCGACCAGGTCCGCGGTGCCGGGTAGTCGCGCCGATGATCGACGGTCGTCACCGTCGCGACGGACGCCCGCCAGCTCGCCGAGCCGTCCGATGTCGACTCAGCACCGCCGGGGTAGCCAGCCGCAGCTTCATCATCGGCAGCAGCGAGTGGCCGCCGGCGAGCAGCTTGGCGTCGTCGCCGTGCTCGGCCAGCAGCCCGACGCGCGTGGTCGACGGACTCCGCCAGGACGTACTCGAACGGTGCGGGATCACGTGCTCGCCCCGGTTCGGCTCGCGGCTCGGCCGCGGTCAGAACGGCCCGGACGATGTTGTGATAGCCGGTGCAGCGGCAGAGGTTGCCTTCGAGCCCGGTCGCGGACCTCCTCTTCGCTCGGGGTGCGGGTTCTCCGCCAGCAGCCCGACCGCGGCCATCACCATGCCGGGTGTGCAGAACCCGCACTGCAGTCCGTGCTCGGCGCGGAACGCCGCCTGGACCGGATGCAGCTCGCCGTCGTGCGGCGAGCCCTTCGACGTGGTCACTACCTCCTGGCCGTTCGCCTGCACGGCCAGCACGGTGCAGGACTTGACCGACTCGCCGTCGACCAGCACCGTGCACGCACCGCACGAGGTGGTGTCGCAGCCGACGTTGGTGGCCCGCAGGCCGCAGATCTCGCGCAGGTAGTGCACGAGCAGCATGCCGCGGCTCGACGTCGTCCGATCGCGCCTCGCCGTTGACGGTGAGCTCGATCCGCGTCATGACTGCTCCGTTCCAGATCGGCCGCCTGGATGGCCTTCCATACCCGCATCGGGAGGCGTCGGCATGTCGATGTGCCGCACGCCGAGGTGCGCGACCGCGTCGATGACCGCGTTCTGCACGGCCGGGGTCGACCCGATGGTGGCCGCCTCGCCGATGCCCTTGGCGCCGAGCGGGTTGTAGGTGGTGGGTGTCTCCTCTGGTGACCAGCTCGAAGCTCGGCACCTCGGTCGCCGAGACGATCGGGTAGTCGGCGAAGGCTGTCGTAGTCGGGTTGCCGTCGCTCGTCGTACACCACCTCCTCCAACAGGGCCTGCGCGGCGCCCTGGGCCGATGCCGCCGTGCCGCTGGCCCTCGGCGAGCAGCGGGTTCACGATCGTGCCGGCGTCGTCCACCGCGACGAGCCGCTGCAGCGTCGCCTTGCCGGTCTCGGTATCGACCTCGACGACGGCGACGTGCGCGCCGAACGGGAACGTCGCACCCGGCGCGGAGAACACCGTCCGTACCATCAGCGGCTCGTTCTCGGCGAGCTGCGGCGAGCGGGACCACGGCGTCCGGGCACCGGCGACGTCGAACGCGCGGCGGGTCACTGTCGAACGACCAGGTCGGCGGCGCTCGCCTCGAGCTGGGCCGCGGCGCGCAGCCTGGCCACGTCGATCAGCTCCAGGCCGGCCTGCCGCACCGCCGCGCCGCCCTGCTGCAGGCTGCGTGAGCCGCCGGTGCCGCCGCCCTCGGGGATCAGGTCGGTGTCGCCCCACTTCACGGTGATCTTGTCGACCGGGATGCCGAGCTCCTCGCTGGCCAGCATCGCCCACACGGTGGCGTGGCCCTGCCCGTGCGGCGACGTGCCGGTCAGGATGGTCGCGGTGCCGTCGGGGTGCACCTCGACGGTGGCGTTCTCCTGCGGGGGCGCGGCTTCGCCGTCGCCCATGCCGGTGATCTCGACGTAGCTGGCGAGTCCGATACCAAGCTGGCGGACGTCGCCGCTGGCGCGCTGCGCGGCCTGCTCCGCGCGCAGCTCGGCGTAGCCGGCGGCGTGCAGCGCCTTGTCCAGCGCCCTCACGTAGTCGCCGGAGTCGTAGAGCGCGCCGAAGGCGGTCCGGTGCGGCTCGGTGAACGGCGCGAGCAGGTTCTTGCGCCGGACGTCGGCCGGGTCGATGCCGATCTCGGCGGCGAACAGGTCGATCGCCCGCTCGATCGCGGCGGTCGCCTCGGGCCGCCCCGCGCCCCGGTAGGCGCCGATCGGGGTCGTATTGGTGACCACGACCTTCGCGATCGATTCCGCGCGCGGAATGTTGTAGAGCCGGGCGTCATCAAGATGGTGAGCATCGGTAGCACGGCGCCGATCTTCGGGTAGGCGCCGGCGTCCTGCACGATCTCCAGCCGGTAGGCCATCACGTCGCCGTCCCGGCGGCCGCCGATGGTGACGGTGTGCTGCTGGGCCCGGCCGTGCGTCATCCCGATCAGGTTCTCGTACCTGGTCTCGGCCCACCGGGCCGGCCGGCCGAGCTCGCGGGCTATCCAGGCGACCACCACGTGCTCGGGGTCGGCGCCGAACTTCGCGCCGAACCCGCCGCCGACGTCGGGCGTGATGACCCGGACCAGGCTCGGGTCGACAGCGAGCATCGTCGCCAGCTGGGCCTTGGTGCCCTGCGCGCCCTGGTTCGGGATCCACGCGGTCAGCCGGCCGTCCTCGCCCCAGACCGCCGCGGCGGCCCTGGTCTCCATCGGCGCGGGCGCCACTCGCTGGTTGTTGATCGTCGCGCTGACGACGACCTCGCAACCCTCGAACAGGTCCGGCTTGAGCGCGGCCGGGTCGCCCCAGAAGCCGGCCACGTTCGTGCCGGCGTCCTCAAACAGCAGGCTCGCGTCGTCCGGGTCATAGCCGAGCGCGGCTGGCAGCCGGTCGTAGTCGACCTCTACCAGCTCGATTGCATCCTCGCCCTGGTACGGGTCCTCGGTGACCACGACGGCGACCGGCTCACCGACGAAGCGGACCTTGTCGGTGGCCAGCAGGCGCTGGACCATCTGCGTTTTCATCAGGCCGGCCGCGGATGGCGGGATCTCCGGCAGATCGGCCAGGTCGGCGCCGGTGAAGGCCGCGATCACGCCGGGTGCCGCCAGCGCCGCGCTGACGTCGACGTTGGTGACCCGGGCGTGCGCGAGGGGAGACCGGACGAAGAACACGTGGCACGCGCCTGCCAGCCGCTCATCGACGACGTCCTCGGTGTAGACGCCGCCGGTGCTCAGGAATCGGGGGTCCTCCGTGCGCAGAACCCTGGTGCCCAGGATGCTCAACTAACCATCAGCTCCTCTCGCCGGGCTCGCACACGTCGCGAACCGGGCGCGCCGGTCATGTATTCCGAGCGTGCCACCAGTATCAGCGGCGCTGCCTGGCGGGGGGCCGGATCGCCGCGGCGGCGGCGGGCGTCATCCGCATCGGCCCGGAATGGTGATCATGCCTGGCGCGGGTGGAATAGGTCAACTGGCGCCCCCGGCGGGTGCGGCCCGGAACGGCGGTGATCCGGCTGCGGCGCCCCCGGCGGGTGCGGCCCGGCACGGCGGAAATCCAGTTCCGGTGGCCCGGCCCGGCCGGATACGCTGAGTGTCCGTTGCCCTACCCCTGTCACAGATCGGAAGCATTCTCGTGTTCGCGCGCGCGGTGAGAGACCGCATGTCAGATCTCACGCGCCGGCTTCCGGTACTGGCCATCCGTGACTTCCGGCTGCTGCTCGCCGACCGGGTGCTGGCGCCTGCCGCCTTCGCCTTCTCGCTGGTCGGCGTTTCCTTCGCCGTGCTCAACGCGACCGGCGGCTCGACCAGTGCGCTGTCGTACGTGCTGGCCGCGCAGATCGCGCCGTCGGTCGTGTTCGTGCTGCTCGGCGGCGTGATCGCGGACCGGGTCGCACCGCAGCGGGTCATTGTCGCGGGGAATGCGATGATCGCGCTGGGAGAGGGTAGCTTCGGCCTCCTCGTCCTGGCCGGCCACCCCGCGCTGTGGCTGATGATCGCCCTGGAGTGCGTCACCGGCACCGGGATGGCGCTGTTCTATCCAGCATCGACCGCGCTGCTGCCGCGGATCGTCCCGTCCGGATCGATGCAGCAGGCCAGCGCCGTCAGCCGGCTGGCCATGAACGCGGCCCAGATGGGCGGGGCGGTGCTGGCCGGATTCTGCGTCGCCGCGATCGGGCCGGCTGGGCGCTGACGATCTGCGGAGTCGGCATGCTCGGCACGCTGCCGCTGATGCTGGCGCTGCGGGTCAGCCCGGCCGAGCGCAGCCACGAGGCCAGCATGCTCAGAGACCTGCGCGAGGGCTGGTCAGCGTTCCGCTCGCGGCCCTGGATCTGGGTGACGACGCTGCAATACGCGGTCGTGATGATGTCCTGGTACGGCGCTTTCACCGTGCTCGGGCCCGCCGTCGCCCGGGCCCACCTCGGCGGGGCCGCGGCCTGGGGCGCCATCACTGGTGCCGAGTCGCTGGGCCTGATCGCGGGCGGCATGGCGTCGCTGCGGTTCTCCGTCACCCGGCCGATCCGGTTCGTGGTGCTGAGCGGGGCGGGCATCGCGGTTGCGCCACTAGCGCTCGCGATGCTGTGGCCGCTGCCGCTGATCTGCGTCGAGGCGTTCGTGCTCGGCATCGTGATGGAGATCATGATGGTGCAGTGGACGGTGGCGCTGGCGACGAACGTGCGGCCGGAGATACTCGCCAGGGTGTCGTCCTATGACGCGCTTGGGGTCGTCCTCGCGATGCCGGCGGGCGCGGTCATCGCCGGGCCGCTGGCGGCGTGGACGTCGGTCTCGGACACTCAGTACGGGGCGGCGGCGCTGATCGTGATCGCGTCCGCGCTCGCATTCATCCCGCGTACCGTCCGGCAGTTCCGGAACGGCCAGGAAGGTCAGCAACCGGCCGCCGAGCCGGTGCTGGTCGCCTCGCCCTGATCCGGGTCGGCCTGATGCGCGATTCCTCCGCGGCAGCGGGCGGCCGTCGGCGCGGCCCGCTCGCCGGCCAGGTGCACGCCGGCCCGGCCGTACCGGTACTGCCAGCGCTACGCCTACACCGGAACCGACCAGACCTTCACCGTGCCTGGCGGCGTCACCAGCATCCGGGTGCTGGAGTGGGGCGCGGGCGGCGGCGGGGCCAGCGCGGCTCGGCCGCAGTTCAGCGCTGGCGCGGGCGGCTTCACCGGCGGCTGGGGCGGCGGGCTTTCCGGGGCTGGCGATGGCGGGAACGGCCAGGTCGTGATCGAGTGGGGGCTGCGGCCGCGGCCCGACCCCGCACCCTGGTCGTCCCGCCGGCATCCCCCTGGCCAGCCTCCGGTCCGGCGCCTGCCGGCCCGACCGCCCGCCGGACCGGGGGTAGCCTATGGTCAGGCGCTGCCGCGGACGGGGTTCCCGTTCCGCCAGGTGGGTGGCGCCGCAGCGGCCCTGATCGGGCTGGGGATAGTGGTGACCTGGGGCGGCGGGCGGCGTCGGCGGTCGTGACCAGGCCAGGCGGAGTTGTGCCTGTCGAGGTGGCGCTTAACTGACCTGGCAAAGCCGGGAGTGCGCCTTTACCTCGAATTCCCTAAAGTGTTGACTGAGATCCTTGACGGCTTAGAGTGAAACGCACGTGCAATCTCGGTCAGCCAGGAGGGCGAATGAGTGCAACGCTCGGTCAGCGCTTGCGGGCGCTGCGGAAAGAGCGGGGACTGAGCCAGTCAGACCTGGCCGGTGACCTGGTCTCGCCGAGCTACGTCTCGCTCATTGAGTCTGGCCAGCGCTCCCCTGAGCGCGAGGTCCTGGAGGGCCTCGCCCACAAGCTCGGCTGCTCCGTCCTCTACCTGGAGTCGGGCGTCGCGCCCGAAGAGATCACCGAGCAGCGCCTCAAGCTGCAGTTCGCCGAGATCGCGCTGGCCAGCGGGTCAGCGGAGGAGGCGCGCAGCCAGTTCGCCAGCTTGTCCGGCGCGGATAACGCCGAGCTCCGGCTCGCGGCTGGCTGGGGGCTGGCCAGGTGCCTGGAGCAGCTCGGAGACCTGCACGGTGCCCTCGATCACTACGACGGGCTGCTGGCGGCCGCGCGGTCCGGTTTGCCCGGAACGCCAGGCCTGCTGACGTTGCTCATGGGCCGGTGCCGGCTCTACCGGGAAGCGGGTGACCTCGCCCGGAGTGTCGACATCGGGGAAGAGGCGCTCGGTGAGGTACGCGCGCTCGGCCTCGAAGGAACCGAGGAGGAGATCAAGCTCGCCTCCACCCTGGTCGCCGCGTACTGGGCTCGCGGTGACCTGTTCTCCGCCCAGCGCCTCGCCGATCAGGTCATCGAGCGGGCCGAGCGGCTCGGTTCCCGCACCGCGCGCGGCAGCGCGTACTGGAACGCGACCCTGGTGGCCGCGGACGCCGGCCAGCTGACGCTGGCACTCGACCTCGCGGCCAAGACCCTCGCCCTCGTGTCCGAGTCATCACCAGAGCGGTACCTGGCAGAAATGCGCATCACGTACGCGTGGCTGCTGCTGCGCTGCGACCCGCCGAAGGTTCAAGAGGCGGACACGATGCTGGCGCGCGCGCACGACGTGATGACCGAGGAGGGCTACGGCCCTATCCTGGCCAGCTGCGAAACTGAGATGGCACGGTCGGCACTCATCCGGGGCGACTTCGATGCCGCCGGCCGGTACGCGGACAGTTCGGTCAGCCGATTCGCCGAGGAGGGACCCCCCGAGCGCGAACAGGCAAAGCTGATCGGAGCGCTGGCCGCGATCCTCGGCGGCGATGTCGAGGCCGGCTACTTCCGGGCTCTGGCGGCGGCCCAGCAGCTTGAGTCGCTCGGCTCCCGGCTGGATGCCGCGCAGGCCTACCGTGACCTCTCGGACGCGATGTTCGAGCAGGGCCGCTCCGAGGAGGCCGTCGCCGCGCTGCGGAAGGCGGCCGACTGCGCCGGCGTGCGGCCATCCTCGGTCCGGGCGGCGGCAGCCGCGAACGCGCGCGTGTAGCGAGCCTTCTGCCTGTCCACCGCGCCGCGGGTAGCTCTCCTCAGCGAGCGGGCTTGCCGTTGCGGCCGCAGAGTCGGCTGTGCAAAAACTCGAGCGTCCGCAGCCGGAAGTCGGCGACGTTCTGCGGTCGGCTGTACGCGTGGCCCTCGTCCTCGTAGATCAGCACCGTGTGGTCATGTCCGGCCCGGCGCAGTGAGTCACTGAAGGCGGTGACGTGGCTGACCGGCACGCACGCGTCCTGGCGGCCGTGGAACAGCAGCATGGGCGCGGTCATCTCGCTGACTCGGTTCACCGGCGAGGCGTGCGCGAGCTGGCCGCGTTGCTCGACCGGATGGCCGATCCGGGACGCGTACGCGAATCCCGCCCGGCCGCCGAACGCCATGAGGCTGCTGGCGTACCGGACCAGATCGGTCGGCGCCGAAGCCGAGATCACGCACGCAATCGGGACCTGCTCCTGCGCCGCGAGCATCAGCGCCGCGTAGCCGCCGTACCCGTGCCCCATGGCCGCGACCCGGCCCGGCTCGGTGACGCTCGCTACCTGCTCCGCTCGCAGTGCGTCGATGAGATCATCCTGCATCGCGAGCGACCACTGGCCGTCGCCCGCGGCCCGGAAGTCCTTCCCGAACCCGCGCGAGCCGCGGTAGTTGACCTGGACGCAGCAGAACCCGGCCGAGGCGAGGTACTGGGCCCACGGGTCCGTCCGCGCGTCGTCCCGTGCCCACGGTCCGTCGTGCACGACGAGCACCACGGGCCACGGCGGCTTGCCCGGCGGCCGGGTGATGAAGCCGGTGATATCGCGGCCGTCCCGCGCCGTGAACCGGAATGACTGCCGGCGGTGCATCCGGATCCGGCTCAGGCCGGTGTAGCGGACTAGCGGCTTGCCGACCGCCTTCGACGAGCGGCTGAACGTCAGGTAGGCGGGACCGCCTACCGGGTTGGAGACCTCGGCGAGACAGAACCCGCCGTTCCGGTCGAGAATCCTGGCGGGCGCGTCGCCTGCCAGGTGCCGCAGCCGGGAGAGGTCGGCTGCGGCACCGTCTGTGAGTGCCGACTGCGGGGAGTCCGGGTCGGTGGTGGTGACGATGTCGGGTCCGGTGCCGTCGGGCGCGAGCAGGACCGACGTGATGTCGTAGCGCTCGTCGGCGCTGAGAATTTCAGGCTTCCAGCCGGGCGCGGCCATGCGAGTCATCGCGATCGTGTCGCGGCCGACAGAGAATGTCCCGAATACTGAGTGCGTGGCCGCGGCAATCGCGATCGGCCGCGATGCGTACGCCTCTGCGGCAGGAAACTCGGCGATCCGGGACCAGGACGGCTCGCTCAGGTCGGCATGCCACCACGCGCACGTGCTGCCGCTATTACAGACGGCCACGGCCTGGGTCCCGGTGGCGAGCCACCAGCCAACCGGGTCGCCGGGGCCATGCCATTCGTCGACTACCTCGCCGGTCGTGGTGACGCCCTGCAAGATCGCGCCGCCGCCACGCGGCTGGCGCACCGAGACCAGGATCCGCGGCTTCGACCCGCCGATCTGCCCGGCATAGCGGGCGTCGGCCGCCAGCTCGGGAGTAAGCCGGGTGACGCTGCCCGAGCGCAGGTCCAGCCAGGCCAGGCCGCGGCGCCGGCCGCCGGCGTCATCGAGCGTCAGCACCAGGCCGCGGCCGTCGGCGCCCCACTGGAAGTCGCGCAGCCGCAATGGCCGCAGGTCGGTGACAAGCTGCATCGGGGCCTTGCTGGAGCCGATCCAGATGTTGGCGGCGCCGTCATGCCACCGGATGGCGGCCAGCCTGTCGCCTTCAGGGGCAAGTCGCGGCCGGGTCCAGTCTGGCCGGCCCAGGATGATGTAGCCGGCGGTCATCTAGCGCATCCGAATCCCGGCTACGGCGGCATGTCTGAACGTGCGCCGACGGCGCGGGCACCGCCGGTGTGCTGCCTGCGACCCGAGCTGGCCAGGCAACTTGATCATGAAGCTCCAGGTCGCTGCAGTGAATCGTGCGTAAAGCCGTGCCTAGGACGTTAGCGGTCAACTTACTGGCCAGTCAAGCTTGGCCTTGACTGGTCCGCATTTATCCACAGGCGCTGGTAGTGCAGGTGTTGTAATGGCTTGACTGACTTCTATGACACTGGGCAGCTAGTGCCAGAAGTCCCACCTCAGATTGGTAGGAAATCAGATGAGCAAGATCCGCATCGCCGTCGTGTCCGCTCTGTTCGCTGCTCTGGTCGCAGGTTCCGCCCTGTTCGGCGCCTCGGCCGCGCAGCCCGCGCACGCCGTGGCCGGTCCGAGGGCCTGCTGCAGCGCGCCGAACATGAGCACGACCTGACAGCGGTCCTGATCTGCTGAGCGTCGCGAGACCCGGCCGGTGGCCGGGCCTAGGCGACTAGCTCAGCCTCGCCCGTGAAGGCGGCCCACATGGCGGCGTAGGCACCGCCGTGGGCCAGTAGTTCGTCGTGTGTGCCGGTCTCCGCGATCCGGCCCTCGGCCAGTACGACGATCCGCTCCGCCTTGGACGCGGTTGTGAGGCGGTGCGCCACCACGAGGGTGGTGCGGCGTGCCGCCAACTGCTCAGTGGCGCGGTTGACTGCTGCCTCAGCGGCGAGGTCCAGCGCCGCGGTCGCCTCGTCCAGGAGCAGGATCGCCGGGTCGACCAGGTACGCCCGGGCGAGCGCTATCAGTTGCCGCTGCCCGGCCGCCAGGTTGCGGCCGCGCTCGGTCACCGGGTGCAGGAAGCCGCCGGCCAGCCGGGAAATCATCTCGATCGCGCCGACGCCGCGGGCGGCCGCCTCGACCTCCGCATCGGTCGCGTCCGGCCGGCCGTATGCGATCGCGTCCCGGACCGTGCCCGCGAACAGGTACGGCTCCTGCGGCACCACGCCCAGCTGCTGGCGGTAGGCCGGCAGGTCATACTCGCGGACGTCGATGCCGTCGATCGCGACGCTGCCGGAGGTGACGTCGTAGAACCGGGCGACGAGCTTGACCAGCGTCGACTTGCCCGCGCCGGTCTGGCCCACCAGGGCCACGGTCTCGCCCGGCGAGACCGAGAGCGTGACGCCCACGATCGCCTCGGACCGCTGCCCGGTGTAGCCGAAGTGCACGTCGCGCAGCTCGATCGCGCCGCGCAGCCGCCGGCCGCCGCTGCCCGGCTCGACCGGGTGCTTGGCCGGCGGCGTACTCGTCGGCGTCTGCAGCAGTGCCTTAATCCGCTGCAACCCGACGTTGGCCTGCTGGTACCCGTCAAACACCTGTGACATCTGCTGGATGGGGAGAACAGCTGGTCGACCCATAGCAGATACGCGATCAGGCTGCCGGCCGTCAGCACGCCGCTGTGGATCTGGCCCGCCGCGGCGAACAGGATGACGGCGCCGCCGATCGTGGACAGCGCCTGCACGAAGGGGAAGTAGACAGCGATCATCCGCTGCGCCCGCAGCCGGGACACCCGGTAGGCGCCGGAGAGCCCGGCGAACCGGTCGGAGTTGACCTGCTCGCGCCGGTACGCCTGGGCGACGCGCAGTCCGGCCACGTTTTCCTGCAGGTCCGCGTTGACTGCGCTGACCCGTTCCCGTGCCTCGGTGTAGGCGCGCGAGGACTTGCTCCGGAAGATGACGGTCGCGACGACCAGCACCGGCAGGAAGGCCGCGAGCGTGAGGCCGAGCTGGAGGTTGATGATCAGCATCAGGATCAGCACGACGACGAACGTCAGCAGCGAGTTGACCATCGTGATCAGCCCGGTCTGGAAGAACGAGGACAACGCGTCCACATCGGTCGTCATCCGCGTCATGATCCGGCCGGTGAGCTCCCGCTCGTAGAAGTCAAGGCCGAGCCGCTGCAGATGGGAAAAGATCTTGACCCGCAGCGTGTACAGCAGCCGCTCGCCGTTGCGCCCGACCACGATCGTCTGGGCCCAGTTCACCGCCCAGTCCGCGAGCACGATCGCCAGGCCGATGGCCGACACGGCCAGGATCGCGTGCAGCCGCGCGTCGAAGCTCAGCAGCTGCCGTTCGACCCCGTTGTCGATGCCGCCGCGGACCAGCAGCGGCATCACGGTGCTCGCGATCGCGTCCAGCCCGTCCAGTACCAGCCCGATGACGAGCGCGATGGCGAACGGACGGAGCAGCTTGCGCAGCGTGAAGCCGGGATCGGGGGCGCGGGCGAACGACTGGTCCACGTCGGGCGCGTCGCTCGCCGGTGGCAAGGCCGCCACCTTGGCGAGCAGCTCGGGCGATGCGGGCACGCCGGCCATCCAGCTGCCCGCCGCCGCGCCGCCGCTGAGCGCCGCCCCGCGCTGGGCCGCGCCCCCGGAGCGGCCCGACGCGCCGAGCGCCCCGGAGATCGTGCCGCGGCCGATACCCGCGGTCGCGACGGCCGCGAGCTGGCGTCCGGCCGCGTCCGAGGTGGTCGTCGCGGGACCGGCCGAAGCGGTCGGCCACAAGGCCGGCGTGACCCCGCCTGCGGGTGCCTCCCGGTCGGCGTCGACCGCGTGCGGCGAAGCCCCGTTCCGGTAGTAATCGAGCTCGCCGGCGTCGACCCCTTCAGCGTCGTCGCCAGGACCGGCCAGCAGCAGCCGGTACTGCGGGCAGCGCCCGGTCAGCTCGTCGTGCGTGCCCTGGTCGACGAGCTGGCCGTTGTCGAGCACGGCGATCTGGTCGGCCAGCTCGAGCGTCGACCGGCGGTGCGCGATCAGCAGGGTGGTGCGGCCCGCCATCACCTTGCGCAGGGTGGCGTGGATCTGCGCCTCGACCCTGGCGTCGATCGCGGACGTCGCGTCGTCGAGGACCAGGATCGAAGGGTCGGTGATCAGCGCGCGGGCCAGCGCGACTCGCTGCCGCTGCCCGCCGGACAGGGTGAGGCCCTGCTCGCCGACGACGGTGTCGTAGCCGTCCGGCAGCCCGAGGATGAACTCCTCGGCCTCCGCGGCCCTGGCCGCGGCCACGATCTGCGCGTCGCTGGCGTCCGGACGGCCGTAGGAGATGTTGGCGCGCACGGTGTCGGAGAACAGGAAGCTCTCTTCCAGGACCAGGCCGATCGACGCCCGCAGCGAGTTCAGCGTGACGTCGCGCACGTCGTGCCCGCCGATCCGGATGGCGCCCGAGCGCACGTCGTAGAACCGGGGCAGCAGCAGCGAGATCGTGGACTTGCCGGAGCCAGACGTGCCGACCAGGGCGAGCGTCTCGCCCGGCCGGACCCGCAGCGACAGCCCGCGCAGGACCGGCTCGGACGGCAGGTAGCCGAAGTGCACGTCGTCCAGCTCGACGTCCTCGCGGCCGGCCGGGAGCACGATCGCGTCCGGCTTCTCGGTCAGCACCGGCCGCGAGTCGATCACCTCGAAGACCCGGATCACGCTCGCGCGGGCCTCCTGGCCGATGGTGATCAGGTTGGTCAGGGCGCGTACCGGGTTGACCATCTGCGCCAGGTAGGACGCGAAGGCGAGGAACGTGCCGAGGGAGATCGAGCCCTTGATCGCCAGCCAGCCGCCGAGCGCCAGGACGCCGACCTGGCCGAGCGCCGGGATCGCGCCGAGCGCCGGGCTGAACCTGGCCATCATCCGCACGGTCCGGACCCGCGCCGCGTACAGGACGCGGCTGACGAGTTCCAGCCGGTCGATCTCCTGGTTCTCCTGGCCGAAGCCCTTCACGACCCGGACGCCGGTGACTGCGCCCTCGACCACGCCCGCCACCTCGCCGGCCTTCTGCTGCGCGTCCCAGCTGGCCGGGAACAGCCGCCGCCGGGACGCCACCGACAGCACCAGCAAGGCCGGCCCGACGGCCAGCGAGATCAGCGCGAGCAGCGGCGACAGGAAGAACATGATGACCAGCGCCACGACGAACAGCACCGCGTTGCCGACCAGCATCGGCATCATGCTGAGCAAGGCCTGGATCATGTTCAGGTCGGTGATGGAGCGGCTGACGATCTGGCCGGTGTGGAGCTGGTCCTGCCGCGCGCCGTCCAGCCGGGTGAGCGAGCCGAACAGCTCGGTGCGCAGGTCGTGCTGCACGTCAAGGGAGAGCTGCCCGCCCCGGTACCGGCGCAGGTAGACGAAGCCGAAGCTGAGCACGCCGGCCAGGATCAGCAGGGTGGC
Source organism: uncultured Actinomycetota bacterium (assembly GCA_963726425.1). Taxonomy (GTDB): domain Bacteria; phylum Actinomycetota; class Actinomycetes; order Streptosporangiales; family Streptosporangiaceae; genus JAJYUU01. Next base: position 100,125 of record CAVSCN010000037.1, read on the forward strand.
GCCCGGCCAGATCGGCTGCGTGTGGGCGAGGATCGCGTTGTTGATGACATCGCGCTGTACCAGCGGGATGGCCGCCGTCACCAGCGTCGCGAGCAGCGAGGCGCCGAACGCGACGACGGTCAGGCGCCGGTGCTGCCAGCAGTGCGCGGCGAGCCGGCGCAGCCAGCCCTCGCCATAGCCGGATCCCAGCGTGGTGGTGTCCTTGGTTGCCGTCGTGGCCCCGTCCGCCGTCACAGTTGTCCCGCGCGGTCTGCGGCCTGCGGCATGGTGGCGCGCTGCGCGCTGTGCGCGGCAGTCACGGCGGCGGTGGCCGCGGTCTTGGCGTCGGCCTTGGCGCTCGCCTTCGCGTCGGCCTCGGCCGCATGGCGGGCGCGCCAGCGCTCGGTCATTGTCTCGTCTATCGCCCGCAGGCCGGTCAGGATCTCGTCCCGGTGGCCGGCCTGGTCAAGCAGGCCGTCGAACCACTCGCCGTAGGCCTGGTCGGCTGTCGCGACGGCCGCCAGGCCCGCTGGCGTAAGCCGGAGCCGGACCACCCGCCGGTCGCCCGGCTCGGCCTCGCGGACGGCGAGCCCGGCCGCCACCAGGCTGTCCGCGGTGGAGGTCAGCGTCGGCTTCGCCACGGCCAGCCGCTCGGCCAGCCGGGCCGAGCGCTCGCCGCCGGCACCGATGAGCTTGAGCATCCGGTACTGCTGCGGGCTGACGCCCGCGTCGATGCGCTCCATCACGCGGGAAATGCGCAGCACCGTGAGCAGACCACTCACCGATGCGCCGTCGTCTGCCAATGTGCTGCCCCTCTTGATACGACCGACTTATAGTTCGCCAGTCTAACAACCAGCGTCCGCGGCCTGTTCCCGCGTCCGCCCCAGTTGACCCAGGCGGCCGGGGTCTCTTACCGTCGCGGCGACAGCCCGCCGCGGACGCCGGGCGGGCGGGCCCGGAGGGAGCACTGGCATGCGACTGCCACGCCGCGAGCTCAGTGCCTACCGGGTGTACCTGATCCTCGAGGCCGGCACGAGCTTCCTGCTCGGCATCGCCTACGCGACCATCACCGTGTACTGGGTGACCGCGGGCCGGCTCAACGCGCTCCAGCTGATCCTGCTCGGCACTGGGCTGGAGCTGAGCTACTTCGTCTTCCAGCTGCCGACTGGCCTGCTGGCGGACATCGTCAGCAGGCGGCTGTGCGTGCTCACCGGGCTGTTTCTGATGGGGCTCGCGCTGGTCGCCGAAGGCGCCTCAGCCACCTTCGCGAACCTGCTGGCCGTGCAGTTCGTGCTCGGCCTCGGATACGCGCTCAACAACGGGGCGCAGGAGGCGTGGATCGCCGACGAACTGGCGGGCGGCCCGCTGCCAGCGGACGCGCCCATCCCGGCCGCCGGCCCGCTCGCGGACATCGGCCCCGCGCCCGGCGGCAAGCCGGCGGACACCGACGACGGCCGCGGCGGTCTGCTGGCCGCCGCCGGGGCCCGACCGGGCGATGAACCGGGCGGCCACGAGATGACCGGGGTCTACCTGCGCGCGACCCAGCTCGGCCTCGTCGCGACCGTGATTGGCAGCCTGCTGAGCGGCCCCATCGCGGTCGGCGGCCTGAACCTGCCGCTGATCACCGGCGGGGCGCTCATCTGCGTCCTCGCCGCCGTGACCGCGCTCGTGATGCCCGAGCGGCACTTCCAGCGGCCCGCCGCGGCGGCGAGCATCCGGGCCCTCGCCCGCGAGTCAAGCGGGCTGCTGGCCACCCAGACCCGGGCCGCGCACCGCGCGATCGTCGCGGTGCCCGGACTGGTGCTGTTGTTCGGGATGACGTTCTTCGCGGGCATGTGGTCGGAGAGCTTCGACCGGCTCTGGGGTGCGCTGCTGATCCGCGACATCGGCATCCCGAAGCTCGCCGGGCTGTCGCCGGCCCTCTGGTTCAGCCTGCTAGCGGCCGTGGTGGCCGTGCTCGCGCTCGGGTCCACCGAGGTCGCCCGGCGGCGAGCTACCCGGCTCGGCGCCGACTCGGTCGCGAGCGCCGTGCTGGCTCTGACGGTCGCGATCGGAGTCGGCGTGGTCGCGATGGCGACTACCCACTCCTTCGCCGCCGCGGTGGCGGCCTACCTGCTCATCGAGGTTCTGCGGCCGGTCATCAGCCCGCTGATCGACGGCTGGATGGTGACCAGGATCGAGCCATCGGTCCGGGCAACGGCGCTGTCGGCACGGGACATGTTCGACGCCGGGGGGCAGATAATCGGCGGCCCGGTCGTCGGGGTCGTCGGCACGCTGACGTCGATCCGGATCGCGCTGCTTGCGGGCGCCGCGGCGCTTGCCCCCGCCGTCGCCTGCCTGGCGGCGGCCAGCCGGCGGATCCGGCCGCAGCCGATCCGGACCGGCGCCGGGACCGAGACCGCCGCGGGCAGCCCTACCGCCAGCGCGGGCCCCGGTCTTCCCGGATGATCACCCTTTAGCGAAGATTAGGCCTATGGCGGAAACCCCGGACCCCATCAGTCACGTGCAGGAACAGCTCCGCGACGCGGGCTACCTGGCCGACGCGTCGACCGGCACTGTCGTGCATCTGGCCACCGCGCTGGGCAAGCCGGTGCTGATCGAGGGGCCCGCCGGCACCGGGAAGACGCAGCTGGCCAAGAGCGTGGCGCTGATGACTGGCAAGCCGCTCATCCGGCTGCAGTGCTACGAGGGGCTCGATGAGTCGAAGGCCATCTACGAATGGGACTACCGCCGCCAGCTGCTGCAGCTGCAGCTGATCGAGGCCAGTGACATCAAAAACAGCGCCGATGCCAGCCTCACGGCCGCGGGCATCTTCGGCGAGGAGTACCTGCTCAGCCGCCCGCTGCTGGCGGCGATCCGGTCCGAGCAGCCGGTCGTGCTGCTGATCGACGAGGTGGACCGGCTGGACATGGAGGCCGAGGCGCTGCTGCTAGAGGTGCTGTCGGAGTACCAGGTCTCGGTGCCGGAACTGGGCACCGTCACCGCCCGGCACATCCCGCAGGTGTTCCTGACCTCGAACAACACCCGGGACCTCTCGGAGGCGCTGAAGCGGCGCTGTCTCTACCTGCACCTGGGCTACCCGAGTATCGAGCGGGAAGCCGAGATCGTGCAGCTGCACGTTCCGGAACTGAGCGCGCACCTGGCCAAGCAGGTCGCAGCCCTGGTGGCGGTGCTGCGCGGCGCGGACCTGAAGAAGCCGCCATCCATCTCCGAGACCGTCGACTGGGCCCGCACGCTGCTCACGCTCGGCGCCGGCGAGCTGACCGACGAGCTGACCCGGCAGACGCTGTCGGTGCTGCTCAAGTACGAGCGTGACATCACCGCCGGGCTGGCTGAGCTGGGGGTCTAGGTGCAACAGGCGGCGCTGTCCGGGTTCGTCGACGAGCTGCGCACCGTCGGCGTCGGCGTCTCGGTGGGCGAGCACCTGGACGCCGCGCGGGCGCTGGCCAGCGTGCCGCTCGCCGATCGCGAGGTAGTCCGGTCGACGCTGCAGTGTGCCCTGGTCAAGCGCGCCGATCACCTCGACGCGTTCAACCTGTTGTTTGAACTGCACTTCGGGGGAACGGGGAGCGCAGCCGCGGACTCCCTGGCCGAGCTCGCGGCGCCGGAGCTGGCGGCCGCGCTGCGCGCGGCGATCGAGTCGGGGGACAGGCAGGCGCTGCGCGCGCTCGCGGACGAGTACGTGCGCCGTTTCGGCGGCCTTGAGCCGGGCGCGCGGGTCGCCGGGGTATTCGCCATGATCGGAGCCAGCGAAGCGGCCGACCTCGACGCGATCCGGGACGAGCTGATCGCGGCCGCCGGCGGGATGGCGTCCGGGGCCGTGGCTACTGGCGTCGAGGGACCTGGCGAGGGCAGCGGTGAAGGGGAAGCCGGTGGGGGCGGCGGCGGGTCCGGTGGCGGCTGGCGGGCCGCGGACGCGGCCGTCCAGGAGCGGCTGGACCGGGCCGCGGCCGACGACGCCGTCGGCGCGTTCCGGACCGAGTTGCGGTCGTCCATCCGCCGGACGCTGGTCGCCGACCGCGGCGCCGGCGCGGTGGCCAAGACGATGCGGATCCGGCTCGCGCAGGATGTGGACATCGCGAACGCGTCCGCCGCCGAGCAAGAAGCCATGCTGGCGTCGATCGGGCCGCTGGCCCAGCGGCTCAGCAAGATCCTGGCCCAGCAGGCCGCCTACAAGAAGCGCCGCCTCAGCGTGCGGCGGACGCTGCACCTGGCGATGGGCACCGGCGGCGTGCCGTTCCGGCTGGCCACCGAGCCCGCTCCGCCGCCCCGGCCGGACTTCGTGGTGCTGGCCGACGTCTCCGGCTCGGTCGCGTCGTTCTCCCGGTTCACCCTGAACCTGCTGATCGCGCTCGACAGCCGGCTGAGCCGGCTGCGGGCGTTCTCGTTCGTGGACGGCGTGGCCGAGATCACCGAGCTGGTCAGCGAGGCCAGGTCGGCGGGCCGGCAGCTCGGCCCGGCCGAGGCCGCGCAGGGGGCGATCCGGCTGAACGGCAGCTCCGACTACGGTTACGTGCTGCGCCAGTTCGCCACCGACTACGCGCGCCAGTTCTCCCGCCGCACTGTCGTGCTGGTCGTCGGCGACGCCCGGACCAACTACGCCGACCCCGCCGTGGCCTCGCTCGCCGACGTGAGCGACCGGGTGGGCAAGCTGTACTGGCTCAACCCGGAGCCGCGACGCTACTGGGATCAGGGTGACTCGGTGATGTCGCAGTACGCGCCGCACTGCGCTCAGGTCCGGGAGTGCAGCACGCTGCGGCAGATCGCGGACTTCGTGCAGTCGCTGGCGAGCTGACCGGCGCGTTCTGGCATCGTGAGGGCATGGCCAACGAATCCACGCACCGCAAGCTCACCGTCGAGCGGTTCGCGCCCGGCCGGTTCGCCGCCGTCAACCCGCGCGGCGGCCGGATCGTGTTCGGGACCGGGGACGGAGAGGACTTCACCCCCACCGAGCTGCTGCTGATCGCGATCGGTGGCTGCACGGCGATCGACATCGACATCCTGACCTCGCGCCGGTCCGAGCCCGCGTCGTTCCAGATCGACGTCGACGCGGACAAGATCCGCGACGAGGGCGGCAACCACCTGGCCAACATCGAGGTGACCTACCGGATCACGTTCCCCGACGGCGAGGCGGGCGACAAGGCCCGCGGCGTGCTGGCGGAGGCCGTGCGCCAGTCGCACGACCGGCTGTGCACGGTGGGGCGCACCGTCGAATTGCCGACGCCGATAGCAACCCGGATCGAGTAGCAGGCCCCGGCTAGCAGTCCGCCGCCGCGCACCGGGTCGAGACCGGCGGCTGGATCGACTGCGGGAACTTAAAGAGCTGGTTCTTGTCGTACTTGGCCTTGACCTGCTGCAACCGGTGGTAGTTCTCCGCGTAGTAGGCCTGCTGCCAGTTCACCAGCGCCGAGTCGACATAGTTCTGGTACGCCTGGCCGTTCGCGTGCGGGTGCAGCTGCTTCCAGAAGTTGGTCAGCCAGTTGAACTGGTTCCGCCGGGCGGCCGCGGAGCCCGTGCCGCCCCACTGGGTGTAGTACTGCGCGTCCCACAGCGCATTCCGGTGCACAAACGCAGTGGCCTGCGGGTGCACCCGGTTGACCGCGCCGCCGAGCGCATCGAAGGCGATGCTGCCCGCGCCGCCGGGTGCGCCGCGGACGCCGCGTAGCGCCTCGATATTGCGGAGCAGCACGCCGATGCCGGCGCTGTTGAGCGGCTTGGAGAAGAAGTCGGACTTCGCGTAGAACGGCACCCGGGGCGACGTGCACGCGTGCACCGCGGTGCAGCCCGCCTCGTGCAGCATCGCGCCGAGAAAAGTGCGCTCGACCGGCACGCCGTGCCCGCCCGTGCCGACCAGGTGATTGAGCTGCTCGATGTGCTGCGAGCAGGCACTCGTGGAGCCGATGAACGTGCCGCCGACGCCGATCGAAGGACTACCGCTGCCGGCCGGAGCCGACAGGATGAGGTTGGACCACAGTGCGTCCGGCTGATGCGGAATCCATGACTGCCAGCCCGACACCACCCGCCGCGCGTCGGCCCACGGCCAGCTCAAGAAGAAGGTCACGAGCTTGGTCAGGTTGTGGGTGCGGAAGTTGAACGAGGTGACCACGCCGAAGTTACCGCCGCCGCCGCCCTGGCTGGCCCAGTACAGGTCGCTGTGGGCGTTGCTGGCGCTGCAGGTGAGGATGCTCCCGTCGGCGGTCACGATCTCCACCTGCTCGATCGCGTCGCTGGTCAGGCCGTACGCTCGGGCGAGCACTCCGATGCCGCCGCCGAGCGCCAGGCCGGCGATGCCGACCGTGGGGCAGGAGCCGCCCGGTGCCGCTTTGCCGTGCGCGGCCAGGCCGTTGTAGAAGTTGATCAGGTCGATGCCCGAGCCGCAGCTGATGCTGTTGCCGCTGTGGTTGCTGAACCAGCTGATCTCGGATACGTCGATGACAAGCCCGTCATGGACGCTGGACCAGCCTTCGTAGCTGTGCCCGCCCGATCGCGCCCGCACCGGCAGCTTGAACGTGCGCGCGAAGTTGACGCACTGGGCGACGTCGGTCGCCTTCTTGCAGTACGCGACCCCGGACGGATCGATGTTGTTGAAGAGCGGGTTGTAGAGCAGCTTCGCGGTGCCGTAGCCGCTTTCGCCTGGTCGCAGCAGCTTGTCGGTCGACAGGCGGCGGCGCAGCGCGTTCCAGTCCGCGGGCGACGGTCCCGAGCTCGGCGTCCGGAGCCAGACGGGCCGCACCTGCGCGGCGCGCGCCGGGCTGGCAAAGCGGTCAGCGATGGCGGCCGCGCCGACGACGCCAGCCCCGAGCAGCACGGCGCGTCGTGACCTGTCCATGCTGTGCCGGCCCGCCTGGGGCGTGGACTCGTTAGGGTTCTGCTGCATTTCCGGCCTCCCGCTGCTGAGAGCCTGCGCGGAGAACTTTGGTTGGCTCTCGCCGGGAAGTTACTACAGGTAATCTGTCGATTACTGTGAGCGACTCGCGGAATTTGCTGACTGCCTCAGGACGGCAGCATGTTGAGCGGACTCGGTGCGGCGAACTCGATCCGCAGTACGTTCCGCCCGCTCAGGGGCACCTGCGACACGTTCAGCGGCGCATAAGGCGGCTGCAGGCTATGGGCGAAGGCGATCAGCGACTGGACGTAAGCCGGCGTGCTCCGGACCGCTGGGTCCGTCTCGGCCAGGTAGGCCCAGCGCAGCGGGATGTCGGTCGCCGCGCCGGGCGCGAAGCTGCCGAACGAGACGATGCTGAATGCCTGTTGCCTCGCCAGGAACGCGAGGGCGGTGACCAGCCGCAGGTCCACCTCGCCTGCCAGCAACTGGGCGCGCGCCGCGGGGCTCGCGATGACGCGCTTGTTGCCCGCCAGCTGGCTTCCTGACGTCTGCCGTTGGCGCAGGTCCCGCCGCAGCGCCGACTGGTAAGCCGCGCCGTCCGCGGCGATCACCCGGATGTCGATCCGGGCCGCGCCGGTCCCGAAGCTCGCGATCAGCGCGGGCGCGAAGAACGTCAGCCTGCTCGCGAACTGGCTGCGAACGTCGGTGCTGGCGATCAGCAACTGTGAGCCATACGGGTCTGGGGCGGTGGCCGCCAGGACGTTCAGATTGCCCGGCGGGAAGCCGTGTCGGGCGAGGTCAGAGCACATGACGGTGTCGCAGGCGACCGAGGTCTTGTGGTCGACCTGCGCAGTAATCCAGGACACGGCCTGGCCGCGGATCGCGGTTTCGCCGGCGATCAGCCTGCCGCCCGCCGAACTGCCGGCGGACGGATGCGACGGATGGCGGAGCACGGTGACGCCGATGAGCGCCCCCGCCAGCAGGACGACGGCGATGATCAGGCCGGTGAGCTGCCACCGCCGAGCGGGCGTGCGGGCCGGACGGTAGGCCTTGCCGCCCGTGGGTGGCGGGACAACACCAGTTGGCGACTTGGCCGACGGTTTGCGGTCCGGCCCGGATTGCTGCGGCTTGCGTGGTCCGGCCGGTGGTGTCGTGGCGGTCGCGGTTGGTGCCGGCGAAGCCGCGGCTGGCGCTCGCGCCGCCGCGGCCTGCGGCGAAGCTCTGGCCGGGGAGGTGGCGGCCGGCCCAGTTGTCGGCTTGGCCGGCTGCAGCGGCTGGCCGCTGGCGGAGTGGCCGCGGCCCGCCCAGTCGCGGAAGTCCGGCCGTCAGGTGCGGGAGCCGGGGCGTCCGGCGCGTCGGCCGGCTGGCCAGCCGGGCACGCAGGTCCGGTCGGTGGTGCGGCGGATGGCGATGCGCTCGGTTGCGTGGCAGCCGATGCCGAGTCCGGCCGCTGCGGCGGCTGGTCAGCTTGCGGCGGCGTTCCGCCGGGTCGCTGCTGCGCCGGCCGCGCCTGCCCGGTGCCGGGCGGGGCCGCGGCCATCCGCGACATTGTCGCGCTGGCGCGGACCAGGCTGGCCGCGGATGCGGCCATCTGCGCCGGGCTCGCGGGCTGCGACGACGGCGTCGTCCGCGCACCTGGGGCCGCAGCACGCGCCGCGCCGGGTCCCGATGGGACGGCTGGTGCAGCTGGCCCGGCGGGCGGCCCGGCGTCGCTTGGTCCCGACGCGTGCCGCGGCGATGTGGACCCCGGTCCCGACGTGCTCGGCGGAGCGGGGCGCGACGCTGACTCGGGTAGTGCTGATCCGGACTCGGTCCGCGCTGGGCGGGCCCGATCTGGACCGGCCGGCGCCAGGCCGGGCTCGCCCCGGGCTGGACGCTGCTGTGTCAGCTGGCTGCGGGCCTGACCGACCCGTATCTGCCGGCTCCGGGGCGGACCGGGCGGGCGCGGGCGGTTCTTGGCCTAGCGACCCGGGTGCCTTCGACCGCGGGTTGGGCGTCCAGGGCGCGGGCGCCCATGGCGGCCCGGACGGTTCGGCGTCGGCCGCCCGCGCTCCGGCCGCTGGCCCTGGGTCTGCCGCTGGCCCTGGGTCCGCCGGTGCTGGGTCCGCGGGTGTCGCCGCCAGCGCCTGAGTCAGGTCATCGTCCGGCGGCTGGGGCCGGCCGGGCAGGGGCGGCGGCGCCTGAATAGGGCTCGCGCCGGGGACGCGCCTGGGCAGCGTGTCCAGGGCTGGTGGCGACGGCCCGGCGGGCGGCTGGTCCGGGCGGCCGGCCTTGCCGCCTTCGCTGTCGGGATGGCGCGCGGGCGCAGGCAGGTGCGCGCGCCGGAAAACGCCAGGGCTATGGCCGGCAGCACCCGGTGCGCGACGTGGCAATCGCCCGGACCGCTCGTCCGGCGGGGGACGGTTGTCCTTTGCCATGCTGCACACCTCGCACCAAGCTCAGGAACAACAGGAACACAGTGTGACAGCAGGTTCAACCGGAACGGCCCAGGTTGTTTACCGCACGGCAGATTCTTCGCCGGGATCAAGACACCGCCGCGACTACCACCCGCACGCTGCCGCCGTCGCCGGCCGGCTGCGCGGGCGCGTCCACGTCGGCGGCCGGGACGACCTGCAGGCTGGTCGCCAGCGTCTCGCCCGCGATGAAGTCGGCGTGCACGCGGACCGCGTCCGCCACGAGCCCGCCGGCGCCGACGATCACCGTGATCCGGTCGGTCACCGCCAGCTTCGCGTCCCGGCGCGCCTGCTGCACGATCCGGACGACGTCGCGGGCGGTACCCTCGGCGGTCAGCTCGGCTGTCACCAGCGCGTCGAGGGTGACGAGGCCGGCATTGCCGGGTAGCGCCGACGTGGAGTCCGGGTCGGCCGCGACCAGCCGCAGTTCATATTCGCCGGGTTCGAGCGCGATTCCGGCGGCGGTCAGGGAGTCGCCATGCTGCTCCCAGTTCCCAGCCTTAACTGCCTTGATGACTTCCTGCACCTTCGCGCCTACGCGCGGCCCGAGCGCGCGCGGGTTGACCGCAAGCTCAAAGCGGCCAAGGCCGGCCGGATCGGTCAGCAGCTCGACGTCCTTGACGTTGACCTCGTCCCGGATCAGGTCGGCGTACGGCGCGAGCGCGGCGGCGTCGGGGTGGCCGACCGTGAGCCGGGCGAGCGGCAGCCGGACCCGGAGCTGGCGCGCCTTGCGCAGGCCGAGCGCGGTGCTGCACACGGTCCGGACCAGGTCCATCGCGCTGGCCAGCTGCGCGTCGGCGGGCCAGTCGCTCAGGTCCGGCCAGTCGGCCAGGTGGACGCTGGGCTCGCCGGTCAGGCCGCGCCAGATCGCCTCGGTGGTGAACGGCAGCAGTGGCGCGGCCGCGCGGCAGATCGCCTCAAGCACCGTCCACAGCGTGTCGAGCGCCGCCTTGTCGCCGGCCCAGAACCGGTCCCTGGATCTGCGGATGTACCAGTTGGTCAGGACCTCCAGGTACTCGCGCAGCACCTGGCAGGCCGGCGGCACGTTGTACTCGTCCAGCAGCGCGCCGATCTCCTCGACCGTGCCGCGGGTCTTGGCCAGCACGTAGCGGTCCAGCACGTGCTCGCTGGTCTGCCGCCGCCTTCGCCTGGTAGGACTCGGCGTTGGCGTACAGCGCGAAGAAGTAGTAGCTGTTCCACAGCGGCAGCATCGCCTGCCGCACGGCGTCGCGGATGCTCGGCTCGTTGACGACCAGGTTGCCGCCGCGCAGGATCGAGCTCGCCATCAGGAACCAGCGCATCGCGTCCGAGCCGTAGGTGTCGAACACCTCGTTCACGTCCGGGTAGTTGCGCAGGCTCTTGGACATCTTCTGGCCGTCGCTGCCCAGGACGATGCCGTGGCTGACGCAGCTGCGGAAGGCCGGGCGGTCGAACAGCGCGGTCGCCAGCACGTGCAGCGTGTAGAACCAGCCGCGGGTCTGGCCGATGTACTCGACGATGAAGTCGCCGGGGTAGTGGCTGTCGAACCAGTCCGCGTTCTCGAACGGGTAGTGCACCTGCGCGAACGGCATCGAGCCGGACTCGAACCAGCAGTCGAGCACCTCCGGCACCCGGCGCATGGTCGACTTGCCCGTCGGGTCGTCCGGGTTCGGCCGGTCAGCTCGTCGATGCCGGGCCGGTGCAGGTCGTCGGGCCGGACGCCCGAAATCCGCTCGAGCTCGTCGAGCGAGCCGTACACGTCGGTGCGCGGGTAGTCCGGGTCGTCGCTCTGCCAGACCGGGATCGGCGAGCCCCAGAAGCGGTTGCGGCTGATCGACCAGTCGCGGGCGTTCTCCAGCCACTTGCCGAACTGCCCGTCCTTGACGTGCTCGGGCACCCAGGTGATCTCGCTGGTTCAGCTCGACCATCCGGTCGCGGAACTTCGTGACCTCGACGAACCAGCTGGACACCGCCTTGTAGATCAGCGGGTTACGGCAGCGCCAGCAGTGCGGGTAGGAGTGCGTGTAGGTCTCCTTGCGCACCAGGCTGCCCTGCTCGCGGAGCTTGGCGGTGAGGCCGGCGTTGGCGTCGAAGACGTGCTGGCCCTGGAAGTCGGGCACCACGCTGGTGAACTGGCCGTGATCGTCGACGGTCAGCACGGTCGGGATGCCGGCCGCGTTGCAGGCGAGGGCGTCCGCCTCGCCGTAGGCCGGGGCCATGTGCACGACGCCGGTGCCGTCCTCGGTCGTGACGTCGTCGGACAGGATTACCCGGAACGCGTCCTCGGTGCCGAACCGCTCGGTGTCGGCGAGGTAGCCGAACAGCGGCTCGTACCGGCGGCCGGCCAGCTCCGCGCCGGTCAGCTCGCCGACGATGGCGGCGTCCTCCAGCTCGCGTTCGTAGGCGGCCTGCCGGTCCCTGGCCAGGATGTAGCGCTCGCCGTCCTGCTCCAGCACGACGTAGCTGATGTCGGCGCCGACCGCCGCCGCCAGGTTGGACGGCAGCGTCCACGGCGTGGTCGTCCAGGCCAGCAGCCACTCCCCGGTCTCCAGCTTGAACCGCACCGTGACCGACGGGTCCTGCCGCTCCTTGTAGACGTCGTCGTCCATCCGCAGTTCGTGGTTGGACAGCGGCGTCTCGCAGCGCCAGCAGTACGGCAGGACCTTGAAGCCCTCGTAGACCAGGCCCTTGTCCCACAGCTGCTTGAACGCCCACATGACGCTCTCCATGTAGGACAGGTCGAGCGTCTTGTAGTCGTGGTCGAAGTCGACCCAGCGGGCCTGCCGGGTGACGTACTCGCGCCACTCGCGGGTGTACCGCAGCACCGACTCGCGGCAGGCCTCGTTGAACTTCTCGATGCCCATCGCGATGATCTCGGCCTTGCCGGAGATCCCGAGCAGCCGCTCCGCCTCGACCTCGGCCGGCAGGCCGTGGCAGTCCCAGCCGAACCGCCGTTCGACGCGCTTGCCCTGCATCGTCTTGAAGCGCGGCACGACGTCCTTGACGTAGCCGGTGAGCAGGTGCCCGTAGTGCGGCAGCCCGTTGGCGAACGGCGGACCGTCGTAGAAGACGAAGTCGCGCTCGGCCGGGCGCTGGCGGACCGACTCCTGGAACGTGTCGTTGGCGGTCCAGTAGGCAAGCACGCCCTCTTCCAGCTCGGGGAAGCTGGGCTGGGCGGGAACGCCGGTTTCCTGCTGGCCGGCTGCCTTGGCGGTCTCGGCCCGGGGATAAACGGTCATCTGGCGGTACGTCCTTGCGGCGCTGGCTGGGTACTCAGCGCGAGGACGACGAGCCCGCTCCTGCGCGGGCGCACCGCGGTACCACCTCGCTTGCCGCGGGCTGCTGGCGCCTTACGGGCTCCATGATCCGCGACCGCTTGTTGGCCGGCTGTGACGGGCCGGACCCGCCCGGGTCTAGTCAGGCCCGCCCCTGAACCGCCTTGCGACGGCCTGAGCAGGCCCTTTCTTCCGGAAGCTCCCCGGTGATAGCCGGATCGGCGCTTGTGATTCCAAATTCTAGCCGGTGCTGTCCAACCAGAAACGCAACCGCGGCCTGAGCCGCGGTTTCTGCCTGCCGAGACTGTCAGACCGGCTGGCTAGCGTTGCGGAAAAGGCAACACCTGTTAGGATGTTGATCACGTGCCTGCTAAGGAAATCCTGGCGGTGATCCGAGATCTCGAAGCGGCGGGATGGCGGGTCCGGCTGACGGGCGGTCGCGCGCACGCCTATGCCGTCGCGTACTGCCCCGGCGGCAGAGGCGGCTGCCATCCGGTGCCGATCTACGGCACACCCGCGTGCCGGAGCGAGAGGCAGGAGAAGAGCGATCGCTGATTGTGCCCACACGGGAGAGCTGCGATGAATGTGTACTGGTTTGACGTCCAGGTCTCTGGCCCGGTCACTCTCGACGACGTAGAGACTCTGGGCGATGTGCTGACGGCCGGGGATGGCATCGACGCAACGGTTCAGGCGGGCGAGCGCGGCGGCAGGGTGATGTTCTCGCGGGAGGCAGATGACGCGATCCAGGCGGTTGTGTCTGCGATCCGGGATGTCGAGGCCGCTGGGATGACGGTGACAGGCGTCATCGAGGACCGGGTGACGGCCGCCGGAATAGCCGAGAAGGCGAAGGTTACCGCGGCGGCGGTCCGGTACTGGATCACGGGGGAACGCGGTCCGGGGACCTTTCCGCAGCCCATCGTGGAACGCGGCCGCAACAACGTGTTTTCCTGGGCGGAGGTGTCAGCGTGGCTGGCGTGGGCGAAGCTGGGCGATGTCGACCACCTCGCGGCCGAGACCGCGAAGGCCTGCCTGATTATCGACGCCGCACTGACCGTGCGGAACGGGCTGCGCGACCTGCCGCGGCACAACCGCCCGCTGGTGCGCGAGCTCGTGGCCTAGCGACGGCAGCACGCGCCGGCCAGCGGGCGGCGGCGATGAGCGGTCCGGCCGGCGGTGCGAGTAGCCGCCTGGCCGGGGTGGTCGTAATGTCGCTTACATGAGCACAAAGATCCCGCTCTTCCCGCTGGGCACGGTGCTCTTCCCTGGCCTGGTGCTGCCGCTGCACATCTTCGAGGACCGGTACCGGCAGCTGGTCCGCGATCTGCTGGCGAAGCCCGAGCCGCGCGAGTTCGGCGTGATCGCCATCAGGCACGGTCGCGAGACCGGCGTCGACGGCGTGTCTGATCTCTACGAGGTCGGCTGCACCGCGGAGATCCGCCAGGTCGAGGAGCTGGACGACGGCAGGTTCGCGCTGGTGACCGTCGGCAACCAGCGGTTCCGGCTGAAGGGCCTGGACGAACCGGCGCCCTACCTGGCCGCCGACGTGGATCTGCTGGACGACGAGGTAGGCGACGAGGCCGCGGCCGCGCTCGCGGTCAAGCCGGTGCAGAAGGCGCTCCTGGACTACCTGGCCGCGCTCGCGGAGCAGCGGCACGCGACGTTCGAGGTGCCGGAGCTGCCGGACGAGCCGGTGCTGCTGTCGTACCTCGTCGCGGCCGCGGTCGTGGTGGACATGCAGGACAAGCAGCGCCTGCTCGCCGCGCCGGACGCGGCCCGGCGGCTGGTGGCCGGGCGCGAACTGCTCAGCCGCGAGATCCGGATGCTGCGGGCGCTGCCCGCCACCCCGGCGCCGGACCTGCGGTACTCGCCCTACAACCCGAACTAGCCGGTCAGGCGGTCGACGCCGACGCCTTCGACGCGGCCAGCGCGACCGCCGCTTCGCCGGCCAGCAGCTGGAACGTCAGGCTCTCCTGCAGGTACAGGATGACCTCGCTCTCGCTGTGGGACAGGTAGCCGATGGACAGGTCCTGGCCCAGGTGCAGTACGAAGTCCCCGCCGCGCATGGACAGCACGACGGCCCCGGAAATCGCCGGCGCCCAGATAATCTCGCCGTCCAGCAGCCTGCGCACGTGCTGGATGACCGGGTACCCGTGGCTGCTGGCCTGGCTCAGCGCGGTGTAGACGTCCGCCGACAGCACGGCCGTGTACGGGCCGTCGACGCCCGCCGAGCGCAGCTCGCTGATGGCCGCGGCGACGACCGCCGGGTAGTCGGTGAGACTCTCGGGCAGCGGCAGCGAGGAGTTGCTGGCGCCGGGGACGATGCCGGTAATGCCCGCGGCCGGGTAGCCGCTGAACACGGCGAGATCCTCGGCCAGCGCGATCTGCCTGGCCGCGGCCCGCACCGGGTCCCAGTCCGCGTCCTGCGCGCCCCTGGCTACCGAGTCGATCTCCGCCCGGCTCAGCGTGAACGGCGCGCGCAGCTGGATGAGCGGCATCGCCCGCCGCTGCCAGGTCTGCACGCCCTCGGTCAGCGAGTCCGCGGCCTCCAGCCGGCCGGTGCCGACCGCGGCCAGGGCGTCGCCGCCCGGCCCTCGGATGTCCGCGACCCGGCGGCCGGCCAGGTAGCGGCGCGCGGTCCGCGCGGCTTCCTGCTCGATCTGGGCCCAGGCCTCGTCGGAAATCGGGGCAAGCTCGCGGTGCAGGTTGTTCATCGCTGTGCTTCTCCTCGCAGGCTACCGATCTGCAGTGATCCATCCAGGTCCAGCGCCGGGGCGCTGGGGCCGGCCACGACGACCGGGTCGGGCGCGTCTGCCAGCTGGTCCGCGCCGGTCAGCACCTCGCCCGCGCCGATGGCGTCGAGCACCGGCTGCGACGGCGCGAAAAACAGTGTGCCGGTGACCGCCCGGCTGACGTCGAGGAGGCGGTCGTAGTTGCCCTCGGGGCGGCCGACGAACATGTTCATGAGCATCAGCTCGATCGTCGCCGGCGAGCGCGCGTAGCCGATGAAGTAGGTGCCGAACTCGTTGCTGCCGGGCGAGCCGAACGGCATGTTGTCGCGCAGGATGTCGACTTCCTCGCCGTCGACCGTGATCGTCGTGAGCGCGTTGTGCGCGTACGAGGGCTTCACGTCGCCGCCCAGCTCAATGTTGTCGAGCTTGGTGCGGCCGACGATCCGTTCCTGCTGCTCGGTCGGGATGGCGTTCCACGCGGCCAGGTCGTGCAGGTACTTCTGCACGATGACGTAGCTGCCGCCGGCGAACGCCCCGTCGGCCGCGTCGTCCGCGCCGATGATCGTCGCCTCCGACGCCTCGCCGCCGGTCGGGTTCTCGGTGCCGTCGACGAAGCCGAGCAGGTCGCGCTCGTCGAAGTAGCGGAACCCCTGCACCTCGTCCGCGACAGTCACCGCGTCCCGGATCCGCCCCATGATCTGGGCGGCCAGCTCGAAGCACAGGTCCGTGCGCACGGCCCGGATGTGGAACAGCAGGTCACCCGGCGTGGCCACGGCGTGCCGCGGGCCGGAGCGGATCTCCCGGAACGGATGCAGCCCCGCCGGCCGCACCCAGCCCGCGGCGAGCCTGCTCCAGGCACTGTGGCTCAGTCCGGTCACGCAGCTCAGGAATCCGTCCAAATCGCGGAACCCGACGGCCCGCACGAGCGCGGGCAGGTCCGCGATGAGGTCGCGCACCGTGTCCTCGGCCGCGTCGCCGGGCTTGATCTCGACGACTAGGAACGCCGCTGCGCCGCTCAGCGGCGTCACGACCGCCTGGGGTTCCGGCGCGGCCTCGGCAGCCGGGTTCGGACTCACCTGGACATCCTTTCCTACCGCCGGCCGCGCCCGCGTCCGGGGCGGCGGAATGGCAGCCATGCTCGGCCGGTTGCACCCGGACGTGGACTCCGGGAGGTTGCGATGACCAGCACCAGTCAGGCCGGCGCGAGTCCGGTTGATTTCGCCGTATATGGCGACTACGGGGACTTCCGGCCCAAGCGACCGGCCGCGAGCACCGGCAAGCCGGGCGAGTTCGTCCGCGCGGCCTACCCGTTCCAGGGCCGGATCACGGCCGACGGCTCCAGCGGCTTCCCGGCCGAGCCGGGCCGGTATCACCTCTACATCTCCTGGGCCTGCCCGTGGGCGCACCGCTCGGCGATCGTGCGCGAACTGCTCGGCCTGCAGGACGTGATCTCGCTGTCGGCGGTCGATCCGGTGCGAGACGGCCGCGGCTGGGCGTTCCGCAGCGGTGACGGGTACGGCCCGGACCCGGTGAACGGGTTCGCCCTGCTGCGGGAAGCGTACGAGGCGACCGAGCCGGGCTACGACGGTCACGTCTCCGTCCCGGTGCTGTGGGACAAGCAGGCCGGCCGGATCGTCAGCAACAACTTCCCTGACATCACGGTCGACCTGGACACCCAGTTCGGCGCCTGGGCGAGCCCCGGCTACGACCTGTATCCGGAGCGGCTGCGGCCGCAGATCGACGAGATCAACGCGCTGGTCTACGCCACCGTGAACAACGGGGTCTACCGATCCGGGTTCGCGACCACGCAGGAGAGCTATCACGACGCGGTCACCGCGCTGTTCCGCACGCTGGATCAGCTGGAGCAGCGGCTGGCGGGCCAGCGGTACCTGACCGGGAACGCCCTGACCGAGGCGGACGTGCGCCTGTGGGTGACGCTCGCGCGTTTCGACGCGGTGTACTACTCGCACTTCAAGTGCAACCTGCGCCGGGTGTCTGACTACCCGAACCTGTGGGCCTACGCGCGCGACCTGTACGCGCTCCCGGCGTTCGGCGGCACCACCCGGTTCGACCAGATCAAGCGGCACTACTACACGACGCACCCGAACCTCAACCCCAGCCGGATCGTGCCCGACGGCCCGGTGCTGAACTGGGACGAGCCATCGGGCCGCGAGCGCCTGTCGGCGTGACCCGGCGGTAGCTGGCCCGGCCGGCCGCCGGACACTCGGAGAGGAGTAGGTACCGTGGCGGATATGAACCAGCACGCGGACGCGGCCGGCCTGATCGAGCGATCCGCGGCGGCGTTCAGCCGCGCGATCCCGGAGTCACCGGGGGAGGGTTACTTTGGTCCCGGCAGCGTCGCCTGGCGGGTCAGCGGTGACCTGTCCGCACCGATCGCGGGCCTGCGCGCCCTGCTCATCCAGGCGCTGCACCCGCTGGCGATGGCCGGCGTCGACCAGCACAGCGACTGGCGATCCGACCCGGTCGGGAGGCTGGCGGCCACCTCGGCCTACCTGGCGACTGTTTATTACGGGGAACGAGCTGCCGCCGACCGGGTCGCGGCGCGGGTGCGCCGGATTCACGAGCGGGTGACCGGCGTGGACCCCGAGACCGGGCAGGCGTACGCCGCGAGCGACCCGAGCCTGCTGCTGTGGGTGCACGCGGCGCTGGTGGACTCCGGGATCGCCGGGTGCGCCCTGTTCGGCGCTGAGCTGTCCCCGGCGGAGGCGGACGACTATGTCGAGGAGATGACGGCCGCGGCCGTCATCGTCGGCATCCCCGCTCACCTCGTGCCGTCGACCGCGGGCGCGCTGACCCGGTACCTGGAGTCGATGCGGCCGGAGCTGCGGGTTTCGATAGCCGCCAGGGAGTCCATGGCGTACCTGCTGGACCCGTCCGGCCTCGACGAGGAAGTGGCGGAGATCTGGCAGGACATCCGGGAGGCGGCGGTAGTGTCGCTGCCGGCCTGGGCGCGCGAGCTGTACGGCTACGAGGCGCCGCCCCTGACCGCGATGCGGCGCAACGAGATCCGGCAGGCCCTCGGCATACTCGACGCCGTCTACATCGGGGAGCCGGGGGTGCTTGAGGCCAGGCAGCGAATCCTGCTGCGGTCGCGGGCCGTGCCAGCGCGGGGGGACGACCCCCCGCGGACACGGTCAGCCCAAAACGCATGAGGCGATCAGGGGGCATCCGGGTCCTGGCCGCGGCCACCGCAGCGGCCGCGGCGACGGCGCTGACGGTCGCCGCGGTGCGCCGCCGGGTTGGCCGGCTCCGGTTCGAGCGCGGGCTGGCTACGGCGCAGCTCGCGATGCGTGGCGGCATCCGGTACGCCGGCAACGCGCCGCGCCTGTTCGCGGCCGCCGGCGCGCAGCGGGAGCAACTGCGCAACGACCTCGCTATGCGCACCGCCGATGACGTGCTGGCCACGCTCGGCACGATGAAGGGCGTCATGGTCAAGCTCGGCCAGATGGCCAGCTACGTCGACGACGGGCTCGCGCCTTCGGTGCGGCGGACGCTGAGCCGGCTGCAGGACAGCGTGCCGCCGATGAGCCCGGAGCTCGCGGCCGGCATGATCGAGTCCGAGCTCGGCGCGCCACCGGACGAGATATTCGCGGAGTGGGACCCCGAGCCAATCGCGGCGGCCTCGATCGGCCAGGTGCACCGCGCGATCACCAGGGACGGCCAGGCCGTCGCCGTCAAGGTGCAGTACCCCGGCATCGCCGAGACGATGGCGGCCGACCTGGACAACGTCGCGCTGCTGCGCCGGATGCTGCGCATCACCGCGCCGAGCCAGGATGTCGACGCGCTGATCACCGAGCTGCGCGACCGGGTGCTGGAGGAGCTGGACTACCGGCGCGAGGCGGCGAACCAGACGCTGCTGCACGACTACTTCGACGGGCACCCGACCATCTCCGTGCCCGCGATCATCGGAGAACTGTCCACCCAGCGGGTCGTCACCAGCGAGCTGGTGACTGGCGCGCGGTTCGCCGAGCTGGCCGACTGGCCGCAGGAGGAGCGGGATCTGGCCGGGGAGACCATGTACCGGTTCGTATTCCGCAGCCTGTACGAGATGCACGCGTTCAACGGCGACCCGCATCCTGGCAACTACCTGTTCCATGGCGGCGGCAAGGTGACGTTCCTCGACTTCGGGATGGTGAAGCACTTCACCGACGCGGACGTGCTGCCGCTCATGCAGATGGCGCGCAACCTGTGCGTCGAGGGCGACCCGGCCCGGTTCCGCGCCAGCATGGAGGTGGCGGGCTTCCTGGTGCCGGGCGCGCCGCTGAGCGATGCCCAGATCGTCGACCACCTCGCGGTGTTCTACCAGCTCATCCACGAATCGAAGACGGTAGAGGTGACCAGCGACTACGCGACCGCGGTGGTGCGCAGGTTCTTCGACGTGCGCAGCCCGGTGGCGCAGTACGCGCGGATCCCGCAGTCCTACGTCATCCTGCAGCGGATCAACCTCGGCCTGTTCGCGCTGCTCGGCGACATGCACGCGACCGCGAACTGGCGCGCCATCGCGGAGGAGATCTGGCCGTTCCTGCAGGCGCCGCCGTCCACGCCGATGGGGCACGCGGAAGCGGCCTGGAAAGCCAGCCGCAAGCCGCCCGTGCCGCAGCCGGCGAGCGGGCCTACATCCGCTCGGGGGCGCTGACGCCGAGCAGGTGCAGGCCGTTCGCGAACACGATCCGGGCGGCCTCGGCCAGCCAGAGCCGGGCTGTGGTCTGCTCGGGGGACGGGTCGTCCGCTGATCCCCGCGGCAGCACCCGGCACGTGTCGTAGAACCGGTGATAGCTGCCCGCCAGCTGCTCCAGATACCGGGCCACCCGGTGCGGCTGCCGCAGGCCGGCGGCGCTCACGACCACGGCCGGGAAGTCGCCCAGGTCTTTGAGCAAGTCGCGTTCCCGCTCATGCCCCAGCAGCGCGGGGTCATATCCGCTGCCGCGGGCGTGACCGGCCGCCGCCGCCGTGTCCAGCAGCGAGCAGATCCTGGTGTGCGCGTACTGCACGTAAAAGACGGGGTTGTCGCTACTGCGCCTGGCCCACTGGTCCAGGTCCACCTCGATCGGCGAGTCCACCGAGTACCGGGCCAGCGCGTACCTCGTCGCGTCCGCGCCGATCGCCGACACCATGTCCGCGAGCGTGATCACGTCGCCGGCGCGCTTGGACATCCGCACCGGCCGGCCGTCCCGGAGCAGGCTGACCAGCTGGCCGATGAGGATCTCCAGGGTGGTGTCCGGGTCGTCGCCGAAGCACGCGGCCATCGCCCGCATCCGGCCGGTGTAGCCGTGGTGGTCGGCGCCGAGCACGATCAGCATCCGGTCGAAGCCGCGGCTGCGCTTGTCCAGGTAATACGCGCAGTCGGCGGCGAAATACGAGTACGTGCCGTCGGTGCGCACGATGACCCGGTCCTTGTCGTCGCCGAACGCGCTGGTCGCCACCCACACCGCGCCGTCGGCCCGGTACACGTGCCCGAGGTCGTCGAGTCGGCGCACCGCCGCGGCTAGCTCGCCCCGCTCGCGCAGCGTCCGCTCGGAGAAATAGACGTCGAACTCGACCCCGAGGCCGGCCAGCGAGGACTTGATCTCGGCGAACATCAGCTCCACGCCGGCGGTCGCGAACAGCCGCAGCGCGTCCGGGTCGGCCGCGGCCCGCGGCTGCCTGGCGGTGATCTCGGCGGCGATCTCGGCGATGTAGGCACCGTGGTAGCCGTCCGGCGGCGCGGGCTCACCGCGGGCAGCGGCCAGCAGCGACGCGGCGAACCGGTCGATCTGCGCGCCAGCGTCGTTGAAGTAGTACTCCGTGGTGACCGCGGCGCCCTGCGATCGCAGCAGCCGGGCCAGCGCGTCGCCGACCGCGGCCCAGCGCAGGCTGGCCAGCACGACCGGGCCGGTGGGGTTCGCCGACACGAACTCCAGATTGATGCGCTGGCCGCCCAGCGCGGCGCCCTGGCCGTAACCAGTGCCCTGGCCGATGATGACTCCGGCCATGCCGCCGACGGCCGCGTCGGTGAGCCGGAAATTCAGGAAGCCGGGGCCTGCGACTTGCACCTCGGCCACCGGGGCGGCGGCCGCGAGCCGGGCCGCCAGCGCGGCGGCCAGCTCGCGGGGGCTGGTGCCGAGCACCGGAGCGAGCTGCAGCGCGATATTGGCCGCGTAGTCGCCATGGCCGGGGTTACGGGGCCGGTCCAGGGCCGCAGCGGGCACCGGGGTGTCCGCCGGCCGTCCTCGGCTGGACAGCTCAGCGGCGACGGCGGCGGATATCGCGTCGGTGAGCTGCGTGGTCATCATCGACATGAGGCTAACGGGCGGGCCCGGAACGGCAACTTATTTCCGCAGGCCGCTACGGGGTATGAGGCAGGTAGCGCCGGTGCTTCGGCACAGTAGGGACGGGAAACAGATGAAGCTCAGAGCGGATATCCGGCCGTGAAAGGCGATCTGGTGGAGATCGTGGTAGATGCGGGCGACGGCACCAGGACTTACGAGATCGAGGCCACCAGGGCCGGGCGCCGGGTCGAGGTGGTCAGCCGGCGGGGCTTCGTCGAGGTGGTGGAGCTCACCAGGGGCGGCACCGCCGTCCGCACCGCGCGGTTTATGGCCAGCCGGGTCATCGCCCTGGTGGAGCACCCGGCCACCCGCCGGCGCGAATCGGGCGAGGCCTCGGGCGGCCCGCCCGAATAGAGCAACTGACCAGGTACATTAAGGCTCCGCGAGGGCAGGCCCAGCCGGCTGAGGCACGGCCAGGGGAGGGTCTGCGGGCCCGGGCGATGGACGGAGCGAATGGAAGCTGAGAGCAGCGGGATCCCGAAGGTCCTGATCACGGGCGGGGCCGGGTTCATCGGCAGCACTGTCGGCTCCGCCTGTCTGGACCGCGGCATCACGCCGGTGATCCTGGACAACCTCAGCACCGGCCGCCGGGAGTTCACCGCGGACCGGATCTTTTACGAGGGCGACATCAGCGACGGCGTTCTGATCGACAAGGTGTTCGCCGAGCACCCGGACATCCACGCGGTCGTGCACTGCGCGGCGCTGATCATCGTCCCGGACTCGGTCGCCGACCCGATCGGCTACTACCAGGCCAACGTCAGCAAGAGCCTGGACATGGTGCAGCACCTGATCC
Source organism: uncultured Actinomycetota bacterium (assembly GCA_963726425.1). Lineage (GTDB taxonomy): Bacteria > Actinomycetota > Actinomycetes > Streptosporangiales > Streptosporangiaceae > JAJYUU01. Next base: position 122,488 of record CAVSCN010000037.1, read on the forward strand.
GCAGCGGCTGTACCCGGATGATCTTCAGCTCGTCGGCCGCGATCTACTCACCGGGCGCGGACCTGAGCGTGTCCGAGGACTCGCCGACCGGTCCGCTGAGCCCGTACGCGCGCACGAAGACAATGTGCGAGCAGATATTCGCCGACATCGCCGCCGCGGAGCCCATCAAGATCATGTCGCTGCGGTACTTCAATCCCATCGGCGCCGACCCCAAGCTGCGTACCGGGCTGCAGGTCCGCGAGCCCACCCACGCGCTCGGCCAGCTGGTGCTCGCGATGCAGGCCGGGATCCCGTTCCGGATCACGGGCACTGACTACCCGACACCGGACGGCTCGGGCATCCGGGACTACGTGCATGTCTGGGACCTGGCCGAGGCGCATCTGGTCGCGCTGGCCAAGTTCGACGAGGTCATGCGCGACCGGAACGCGGAGGCGATCAACCTGGGCACCGGCCGCGGCACGTCAGTCCGCGAGCTGGTCGAGCTGTTCAACCGGGTCGCCCCGGTGCCGGTCGCCGCGATCGAGGCTTCGCGCCGGCCAGGCGACCCGCCCGGCGCGTTCGCCCGCTGTGACAAGGCGGCCGCGGTGCTGGACTGGCGGGCCCGGTTCTCCATCGCCGAGGGCATCGCTGACTCGCTCCGGTGGGCCGCGATACGCGACGAGGTGCTGCCCGGCTAGAGGAGGTGCGGTACCAGCGTCGCGGGGTCGGCCCCGCCCTGCCAGGGGATGACCGAACTCTCAGTATTTCCGCAGGTTCCGGGTCTAGCGGAGGGCTGTGTCCGTATGCGATCGTCGGCCTAAGTCGACTATTCGTGTGCACCCGTGATCCCGGGGCGGCCAGGAGGGTGCTCTGTGACGAGTGCACTTGCCCAGCCGTTGGCAGTCTTCTGTGCCCTGGCTGGAGCGGGTTGCTACGCCATCGCCTCGGTCACCCAGCAGCGCGCGGCCGCGCGGCTGTCCTCCTCGGTCGCGGTGGATCCGGTCGTGCTGGTCCGGCTGGTCCGGGCGAAACCGTGGCTGGCGAGCCTGATCGCGGTGGGGGCCGGCTACGGACTGCAGGCCGCGGCCCTGGGTCTGGGCCGCCTCGTCGTCGTTGAACCCGTGTTTCCGGTCGGCCTGCTGTTCGCGCTGCTGCTCGCGGCACGGCTGGAGGGCCGCAGACTGCGGCACGCGGAATGGACCGCGGCGGTGGCCGCGGTCGCGGGCATGGCCGTGTTCCTCCTCGCCGCGCAGCCCTCCGGCGGGCAGTCCAGGGCGTCCGTCGGCACGCTCGCCATCGTCGCCGGAGCGGCGGTCGGCATCGCCGCGACCTGCTGCCTGCTGGCGTTCCGGGTGACGGCCGCGCACCGGGCACTCACCCTCAGCATCGGCGGCGGCATCGGGGCCGGCGTCACCGACGCGCTCACCAAGACCGTGGTGACCCTGCCGGGCCAGCTGAAATTCGGCGTGTTCGCCGACCCGCGGCTCTGGCTGCTGGCGCTGGTCGGCCTCACTGTCTTCACCGTGCAGCAGAACGGCTACCGCGCGGCCGGCCTCGCCGCCTCGCTACCCGCGTTCGCGGTACTGGAACCGGTCGTGGGCTCGCTGCTCGGGCTCGCCATCTACCATGAGCAGGTCGGCGACGGCCCGCTGCGGATCGCGATCGAGGTCGTCGCGATGCTCGGCGCGTTCTGGGGCATAGCCCGGCTGGCCAGGTCGGTGATCGCGGTCAGCGCCCGGCTCGCCGCCGTGACCGCCGCTGCCGCCGCGACCAGCGCCGCCGCGACCGCCGCGACCGCCGCTGCTGCTGCCGCAACCGCAGCCGCTGCTGCCGCGACCAGTGCCGCCGCGACCGCTGCCGCCGCGGCTGCCGCTGCCGCGAGCAATGCCGGCGCCACCGCGGTCGCACCAGCCGACCCGGTCGCCTAGCCCCCGCGCTAGCGCCACCCGCGCTCCGGTCGGCCGGCTCGCAGGCTCCCGCGTTCCCGTCGCCCGCTAGTCCGGCCTCCCGGGGCAACTTTCCCGACACCCCACCATCACAGGGAGTTTCGCCATGCCCAGATTCGTACTGACCGGCACGCCCGGCGCCGGCAAGACCGCGATCGTGCGCGCGCTTGAGCGCGCGGGCCTGCCCGTCGTGGAGGAAGCCGCGACCGATGTGATCGCACTGGAACAGGCTCTCGGCCGGCCCGAGCCGGAGCAGGACCCGCGGTTCCTGGACAAGATCGTCAGCTTGCAGCGCGCCCGGCAGCTCGCGAGCCCGCGGGCCGGCTCCGAACCGGTCTTCTTCGACCGGTCACCGGTATGCACGCTCGCCCTGGCGAGGTACGCGGGCCTGGCCGTGCCGGCGGCGCTGGCGGCCGAGCTGGAGCGGGTGCTGACCGGCCGGGTATACGAGCTCGAGGTGTTCTTCGTGCGGAACCAGGGCTTCGTGACCCCGACCGCGGCGCGGCGGATCGGATTCGACGATTCGCTCCGGTTCGAGCGCGTACACGAGCAGGTCTACGCCGAGCTCGGCTTCCGGCTGACCGACGTGCAGGCCGGACCGGTACCGGAGCGGGCCGCGCTGATCGCTGCCGCCGTCGGCCTGCGCGTGCCACGGCCGGCCGGGTAACCTTCCGCAGGGTATGCAGAAGGTAGCTGTGACGGGGGCGGCTGGGTTCATCGGCGGGTACATCGTCGAGGAACTGCTTTGCCGTGGTTACGACGTCATCGGGCTGGATGACTACTCCAAGTACGGCCCGGTGCGCCGGTCATTCGATGGTCATCCGCGGTACACATTCGTCGAGGGCGACGCCCGCGACCCGGAGCTGATGACCCGGTTACTCGGCGGCTGCGATCAGCTGATCGCAGCCGCGGCGCTGGTGGGCGGCATCGCGTACTTCCACGCGCGCCCCTACGATCTGCTCGCGGCCAACGAGCGCATCACGGCCGCCACCTGCGACGCGGCGATCCGCGCCCGCCGGGCCGGGCGGCTGCGCAAGGTCACCTGGGTGTCCTCGTCCATGGTCTACGAGAGCGCGGACTGCTGGCCATCCGACGAGGGGCAGCAGTTCGAGGTACCGCCGCCGCGGTCGGCCTACGGGTTCCAGAAGCTCGCGGTCGAGTACTTCGTTCGGGCCGCGTGGGACCAGTACCAGCTGCCGTACACGATCGTGCGGCCATTCAACTGCGTCGGCGTCGGCGAGGGCCGCGCGCTCGGCGCCGAGCAGGTCATGTCGGGCAACATCAGGCTGGCCCTGAGTCACGTCGTGCCCGACCTCGTGCAGAAGGTGCTCAGAGGGCAGGATCCGCTGCGCATCTTCGGCTCGGGTGACCAGCTCCGGCACTACACCTACGGCGGCGACGTCGCGGGCGGGATCGTGACGGCGATGGAGCACCCGGACGCGCTCAACGAGGACTTCAACATCTCCTCGGCCGAGGCCACGACGGTGCGCGAGCTGGCCGGCCTGATCTGGACCAGGATCAACGGCCCGGACCGGCCGCTGCGGCTGGCCCATGACGAGCCGTACCGGCACGACGTGCAGCAGCGCGTGCCGGGCACGGGGAAGGCCAAGCGCCTGCTCGGATTCGAGGCGATGGCGGGCCTGGATCAGATGCTGGACGAAGTGATCCCGTGGCTCGCGGCCGCCATCGACGCGGAGGCGCTGTGATCGCGGTCGCTAGACGAACGCCGACAGGCCGGTGATCGCGCGGCCGACGATCAGCGTGTTCATCTCCCTGGTGCCCTCGTAGGAGTAGATCGCCTCGGCGTCGGCGACGAACCGGCCGACCTGGTGCTCCAGCAGGATCCCGTTGCCGCCGAGGAGCTCGCGAGCGTAGCCGACGGTCTCGCGCATGCGCACGGTGCAGAATGCCTTGGCCATCGCCGAGTGATGATCCTTCGCCTTGCCTTCCTGCTGCAGCTGGGAGAGCCGCATGCACATGCACGCCGACGCGGTCACGTTCGAGAGCATCTTCACGAGCAGGTCCTGGACCAGCTGGAACGACGCGATCGGCCGGCCGAACTGGAGCCGCTCGCGGGCGTAGCTCAGCGCGTACTCATACGCACCGCGGGCGCAGCCCGTAGCCATCCAGGCCACGCCCGCCCTGGTCAGCCGCAGCACCCTGGCGGTGTCGCGGAAGGACTCGGCCAGCTGGAGCCGGTCCTCCTCCGGCACGCGCACATTGTCGAAGGTGATCAGCGCGTTCTGCACCACCCGCAAGGCGATCTTGTCGTGGATTTTCGCCGGGGCAAAGCCCTCCGCGCCCTTGTGCACCACGAAGCCCTTGACCTGCCCGCCGTCCACGTCCCTGGCCCAGACAATGACGTGATCGGCGAAGGTGGCGTTGCCGATCCACTTCTTCTGGCCGTTGAGCACCCAGACGTCACCGTCGCGCCGCGCCGTCGTCGTCAGCCCGCCTGCCACACCGGATCCGACGTCCGGCTCAGTCAGCGCGAACGCGCCGATCTTCTCCAGCCGGGCCATGGCGGGCAGCCAGCGGCGCTTCTGCTCCTCCGACCCGCACAGGAAGATCGAGCCCATCGCCAGGCCGCCGTGCACGCCCATGAACGTCGCGATGGAGGAGTCCACCCTGGCCAGCTCCATGGCGATCATGCCATCCAGCAGGCTGCTGCCGCCGGGGCAGTCGTAGCCCTCGCACGCGAGCCCGGCGATGCCGAGTGCGGCCAGGCCCGGCACTAGCTCGTGCGGGAATTGCTCGCGAGTCCAGTAGTGGTTGATGACCGGCGCCACCGACTTCTCCATGAACTCCCTGACTCGCAGCACGAGCTGCAGCCCGCCGGGATCGAGCAGCTCCTCCAGCTCGTAGAAGTCGGCGTCCAGGACTGGCTCCATCGCGGTCTCCCTTCAGGGCCCGGGTTTCACGGTGCAGCTTCACGGTGCAGCTTCACGGCGCAGCGTCACGGCGCGGTCAGGAACTGGCTTACCACGGGCGCGAGCTCGGCGGCCTCGGTCACGAGGCCGAGATGACCGCCGTGAAACACGTGCAGCCGCGCCGCCGGGATCAGCAGGCGCATCAGGTGCGCGTTGGCCAGCGGGATGATCGGGTCGTCGTCGCCCGAGATGATCAGTGTCGGCTGGCGCAGGAACGGCAGGAACGGCAGGCTGGTCCAGCCGGTGCCAGCCGCCAGCTGGTACACGTAGCCGCGGGCCGACCCGACGCGGTTGTGCGCGTTCATCGCGGCCGTGATGGCGGCCGGGTCGGTCCTGGCGCTGCCCCCGTACAGGTCGCCCGCGACCTGCTCAAGGTAGCGGCGGTCCAGGTAGCGGCGTGGCGTGAGCATGCGGGCCAGCACCGCGGGCCTGGCCGGCACCATCAGCGCGCCGGTGCCGGTGCTCACCAGCACCAGCCGGCGGCAGCGCGGGCGCTGCGTGAACGCGAAGTGCTGCGCGACCCCGCCGCCCCAGGAGATGCCGAGCACGTCAGCCTCGTCGTAGCCGAGTTCGGTGAGCAGCCGGGCGGCGAGCCGGCACAGCCCGGTGAAGCGGTACGGCGCCGCGGGCAGCGGCGAGCCGCCAACGCCGGGGACGTCGAACCGGATGACTTCCAGCGCCGGGTCGAGTGCCTCGACGAACGGCGTCAGCAGCTCCAGGCTCGCGCCGATGCCGTTGAGGACGAGCAGCGGCACCGGCCGGGTGCCCGTCTGGCCGGCCAGGCCGGGGCGAACCGCGACCCGGATGGGCTGACCGTCGATCGCGACGGTGCGCAGGCTAGCGGTCGTGAACATAGGTCCCCGGAGCGGCACACAGCACCTCGTAGCCCGGCCGCCCGAGCCTGATCCTCGCCTTGCGCCTGGCGCCGCTGTGGTCGGCCAGCCACTGCGAATAGTGCGGCCACCAACTGCCGCTCGCCGTGCTCGCGTCCGCAAGCCAGTCGCGCGGGTCCGGCGGATTCTCCGCCGCGGTCTGGAACGTCGCCTTCGGGTTGCCCGGCGGGTTCACCATGGAAGCGATGTGCCCGCTGGTCGACAGCACGAACGTCACCGGGCCGCCGAGCAGCTGCGTGGTCCGGTAGCAGGACTGCCACGGGCACAGGTGATCGGCGATGCCCGCGATCACGTAGCTGTCGCAGTCGACCTTCGACAGGTCGACCGGCGAGCCCAGCATCGTCGCCGCGTCCGGCACCGTGAGCGCGTTCGCCAGCGCGAGCCGGATGAAGCCGGCGTGCAGCGCGGCCGGCAGCCGGGTGGTATCGGCGTTCCAGGCCAAGATGTCGAACGCCGGCGGCGCCTTTCCCTGCAGGTAGTTGTTGACCCAGTAGTTCCAGATCAGGTCGTCGGGCCGCAGCCAGGCGAACACCTCGGCCAGCGAGCGGCCGTCCAGGTAGCCCTTGGCCCGCGACACCGCCATGGCCGCGTTCGCGGTCGTCTCGTCGATCATCGCGCCGGCGGTCCCGGCTCGCGCCTGGTCCAGCACGGTCACCCCGAGGCAGAAGCTGGCCACCTCGCCGAGCCGGCCCTCCTCCTGGAGGTGCGCCGCGACCATCGACGACACGATCCCGCCGGAGCAGAGCGCGCAGACGCTCACCCGCGGCGCCCCGGCTACCTCCCTGGTCGCGTCCATGGCCTGGATGATCGCGTGCCCGTAGCTGTCGAGGTCCCAGTCGGCGTGCCGGGCGTCGGGGTTCCGCCAGCTGATCGCGAAGACCTGGTGACCCTGGCTGACCAGGTACTCGACCATGCTCCGGCCGGGCGCCAGGTCGATGAGGTAGTACTTGTTGATCATGGGCGGGACGATCAGCAGCGGGTTCCGGTAGACCTGCTCGGTCGCCGGCTGGTACTGGATGAGCTCGAACATCTCGGTGCGGAACACGACCGCGCCGGGGGTGACGGCGAGGTCTTTACCCACCTCGAAAGCATCCGGCTCGACCATGGTGGGAACGCGCGGTGCCGCCGCAAGGTCGGTCAGCAGGGCGCGCAGCCCGCGCACCGCGCTGACGCCGCCCGAGTCCAGCAGTGCCTTGACGGCCTGCGGGCTGAGCAGCGGGTTGTTACTCGGCGCGGCGGCCGCGATCAGGTTCGTCAGCAGGAACTGCAGCCGCTCGTTGTCGCGCCATTCCAGGTCCGCGCCGGTCAGCAGCGCCTCGGCGGTCTGGCCGCCAGCCAGGTAGGCCTGGACGATGCGCTTCAGCAGCGGGTTCTGAGTCCAGGCCGGGTCGGCGAACCGCCGGTCTTTGCGGCCGGGGGCGAGCTGCGAGCGACCGAGCGCGATCTGGGCGAGCTCCGTCCCGAGCGTCACGACCTGCTGGCTGATCAGGTCGGGCTTGGCCGCGAGGCTGGCCGCGAGTCGCGCGGCGGCACCGTCGGGCCGCAGTCGCCGCAGCACGCCGAGCGCGCCGTCGGCGAGCAGCAGGTCCAGCGCACCGGCGAAGTCGCCCGCGGCTTCCTCGTCCTGAATCGTCTGGCTGGATCGCTGGGCCTGCTGGTCTGCGCTCATACCACCCCTCCGCGGCTGCCGCCTCGGTCCGTTCCAGTATCCGGTCGTGCGTGCCGGGTTGGCCAGGCCAGCGCGACCGGCTTGCCGCCCCGGCCGTCCGGAACCACAGCTTTGCGGGGATTGCTGTTGTTCTATGCACACTGACCGCGGAAGAGCCGTTGGGCGGCGCGGCTTGCGCGGTCCCAGCCGGGGCGGGAAGCCTGGCGGGTAGAAAAGCGTTAGCGGCACCTGGGCCGTCTTGGCCATCCTTGTCGGGGATCCGCGCGCCATCTGGGAGATTAACGTGTCCACCTCGCTCGCCGCGCTGCGAGCACGCCTGCCTGAGCTGATGCTGCGCGATCAGCGCCGGCTGCAGCGGATGGCCGACCGGGCCGGGGCGCAGCGCGACCCCGCGGCGAGGGAGCAGGCCATTGCCCGGCTGGCGGGCGAGGTCGAGTCGGCCGCGACCCGGCGGGCGACCCGGGCGGCCGCGGTCCCGGTCATCACGTACCCGGCCGAACTGCCGGTCAGCCAGCGCAAGGACGAGCTGGCCGCGGCGATCGCCGCCAACCAGGTCGTGATCATCGCGGGCGAAACGGGCTCGGGCAAGACGACGCAGCTGCCGAAGATCTGCCTGGAGCTCGGCCGCGGGGTGGCCGGCCAGATCGGGCACACCCAGCCCCGCCGGATCGCGGCCCGCACGGTGGCCGAGCGGATCGCCGCTGAGCTGGGCACGGAGCTCGGCACCACGGTCGGGTACAAGGTCCGGTTCACCGACAACTCCAGCGACGGCACGCTCGTCAAGGTCATGACCGACGGCATCCTGCTCACCGAGATGCAGCGCGACCGGCTGCTGCTGCGCTACGACACGCTGATCATCGACGAGGCACACGAGCGCAGCCTGAACATCGACTTCATCCTCGGCTACGTGCGCCAGCTGCTGCCGCGCCGCCCGGACCTCAAGGTAATCATCACCTCGGCCACGATCGACCCGGAGCGGTTCAGCCGCCACTTCGCGACCAGGGCCGGCCAGGACGCGCCGGTGCTCGAGGTGTCCGGGCGCACCTATCCGGTCGAGGTCCGGTACCGTCCGCTGGGCGACCCGGACCAGCCGGAAGCCGAGCAGCGGGACCAGATCCAGGGCATCACCGACGCGGTCGGGGAACTGCGGGCCGCTGGCCCCGGTGACATCCTGGTCTTCCTCAGCGGTGAGCGGGAGATCAGGGACACCGCGGACGCGCTGGGTGACGTTCCCGGTATCGAGGTCCTGCCGCTGTACGCCCGCTTGTCGGCCGCCGAGCAGTATCGGGTGTTCCAGGCGCATAGCCAGCGGCGGGTGGTGCTGGCGACGAACGTGGCGGAGACCTCGCTCACCGTGCCGGGCATCAGGTACGTGATCGACCCCGGCACGGCCAGGGTCTCCCGCTACAGCCAGCGGACAAAGGTGCAACGGCTGCCGATCGAACCGGTCTCGCAGGCGTCGGCCAGCCAGCGGACCGGCCGCTGCGGCCGGACTTCCGACGGCGTCTGCATCCGGCTCTACACCGAGGACGACTTCCTGGCCCGGCCGGAGTTCACCGACCCGGAGATCCTGCGGACCAACCTGGCCTCGGTCATCCTGCGGATGGCGGCGCTGGACCTCGGCGCGATGGCCGATTTTCCATTCGTCGACCCCCCGGACGCGAGGAACGTCGCCGACGGCGTGCGGCTGCTGGAGGAACTCGGCGCGATCGCGCCGGGGACCGGCGGCAGCGACCGGTCGCCCCGGCTTACCCAGACCGGGCGCAAGCTGGCCGAGCTGCCGGTGGACCCGCGGCTGGCCCGGATGATCCTGGAGTCCGGCCGCAATGGCTGCGTCCGCGAGGTGCTGATCATCACCGCCGCGCTCGCCATCCAGGACCCGCGCGAGCGGCCGGCTGAGGTCAGGGAAGCGGCCGACCAGATGCACCGCAGGTTCGCCGAGCCGGGGTCGGACTTCCTCACGTTCGTCACGCTCTGGGACTACCTGCGGACCCAGCAGCGCGAGCTGTCCGGGTCCGCGTTCCGCCGGATGTGCCGCCGGGAGTATCTGCATTACCTGCGGGTGCGCGAGTGGCAGGACGTCTACGGTCAGCTGCGCCAGGCCGCGCGCGAGTTCGGCGTGGTGGTCGGCCGGGAAGCCGAGCCGAAGCACTCCGACCGCGATCGGCCCGAGCGCAAGCAGCCTGACGTGGGCTGGCAGCGCGCCGCGGAGGAGGAGCCGCGGTACCCGGCTGACCTCGCGGACCGGGTGCACCAGTCGCTGCTGGCGGGGCTGCTCTCGCATCTGGGCATGCAGGCCGTCCCGGCGGGCAGGCCGGGCGAGTCCGGGCCCGGCGAGCGACGCGGCGCGGGCCGGCCAAGGCGCGGGCCGGTCGAGTTCGCCGGCGCCCGCGGCGCGAAGTTCGCGATTTTCCCGGACTCACCGCTGGCCCGGAAGCCGCCGCCGTGGGTGATGGCGGCCGAGCTGGTCGAGACGTCCCGGCTGTGGGCCAGGACGGTGGCCAGGATCGAGCCGGAGTGGGCCGAGGAACTCGGTGGTCACCTGCTTCGCCGCAGCTACAGCGAGCCGCGCTGGGACGCCCGCCGGGGCGCGGTGATGGCGACCGAGAAGGTGTCGCTGTACGGGCTGCCGATCATCGCCGACCGCGAGGTGAACTACGGCCGGATCGACCCGGCAGCGGCCCGCGAGCTGTTCATCGAGCACGCCCTGGTGGAGCGGGACTGGCCGACCCACCACCGGTTTATCCAGCACAACGAGCAGCTGCTCGCGCAGGCTGGCGAGCTGGAGGACAAGGCCCGCCGCCGCGGCATCGTCGCCGACGACAAGGCGATCTTCGACTTCTACGACCGCAGGATCCCGGCCGAGGTCACCTCGGCCCGGCATTTCGACTCGTGGTGGAAGAAGATCAGGGCGGTGACGCCGGACCTGCTCAACCTCAGCATGTCCGACCTCATCAGCAGCGCCGGAGACCAGGTCCGGGCCGAGGACTATCCGGCGAGCTGGGGTGGGTTCCCGCTCCGCTACGCGTTCACGCCGGGCGAGCTAGGCGACGGCGTCACGGTCGACATCCCGCTGGCCCGGCTGAACCAGCCCGACGGCGCGGGCCTGGGCTGGCAGGTGCCGGGGCTGCGGGCGGAGCTGGTGACCGAGCTCATCCGCGGGCTGCCCAAGGACCTGCGCCGGCTGTTCGTGCCCGCGCCCGACACGGCCAGGGAATTGCTGGCCGGTCTCGGCGAACCGGACGGGGACCTGCTGGACGTGCTCAGCGCGGCGCTCGGCCGGCGGGCGGGCGTGCCGGTGCCCCGGTCGGCCTTCGACCTGTCCCGGCTGCCGCCGCACCTGCGGGTGACTTACCGGGTCATGGACGGCGACAAGGTGGCGGCGACAGGCAAGGACCTGGGCCAGCTCCGTCAGCAGCTACGGCCCCGGCTGCAGGCGGTGCTGGCCGAGGCGGCCGCGGACATCACCCGCACCGGGCTGCGGGACTGGACGATCGGCACGCTGCCGCGCACGTTCAGCAGCGGCCAGGTGACCGGGTACCCCGCCCTGGCCGACGCGGGCGACAGCGCCGACGTCCGGCTCTACCAGACGCAGGCCGAGGCCGATCGCGCGATGCTGGCCGGCACCCGGCGGCTCATCCTGCTCCGGGTACCGTCGGGTGCGCGCTCGATCGCCGGGCGGCTGCCGGTCGCGGCCAAGATGGCGATGAGCAGGCACCCGTATCAGTCGGCCGCGGCCCTGGTGGATGACTGCGCAGCCTGCGCCGCGGACGAGGTGATCACGCAGACAGGCGGCCCGGCCTGGGACGCCGACGGGTTTGCCCGGCTGGTCGCCGCAGCCAGGGACCAGCTGGCGGTCCGCACCGCGCGCGTCATCGAGGTGACCGCCCAGGTGCTGGCGGAGGCACACGAAGCCGAGGTGCGGCTGACCACGCAGCCCGTCCCCGCCCTGGAGCCGGCCTTCGCGGACATGCGCGAGCAGTTCGCGGGGCTGATCTACCGTGGCTTCATCTCCGCGACCGGCGCGAGCCGGCTGCCGGACCTGGTCCGGTACCTGCGCGCGATGGTGCGCAGGCTGGACAAACTGGCCGGGGAACAGGCCAGGGACGCCGAGCGGATGGCGGTGGTGCGGCGGCTGGCGGGCGAGTATCGCCAGGCCGTGGCGGGACTGCCTGCGCAGCGCCGGGCAGCCGCGGACGTCGTAGCGATCCGATGGATGCTGGAGGAGTTGCGGGTCAATCTGTTCGCCCAGCTGCTCGGCACCCCGGCGCCGATCTCGGAGAAGCGCATCCTAACGGCCCTGACCGCGCTGACCCCCTAGCATCGGCGGTGAATGCCGCCTGAGGAGCGCGAAAACCGGATGAAGTATGTCCTGATCTACGAGACCGCACCGGATGCGGGCGCCAGCATCGCCGAGCTGTTCCCGGCCCATCGGGCCCGCTGGCAGGGCTGCCTGGAGCAAGGCACGCTGCTGGCCATCGGGCCGTTCAGTGACGGCAGCGGCGCGATGGGCGTCTTCACTGCCCGCGCGGCCGCCGAGGAGTTCGCCGCGGGCGATCCGTTCGTCCTGCACGGTGTTGTCAAGAACTGGTACATCCGGGAGTGGCATGAAGCGCTGCTGTGAGCCGTCAGCTATTGCTGCGGCCGCGCTGGACGTACCGCAGCCAGAGGAACACCAGCACGGCGATGACCAGCCAAACGCTGTAGATGTGCCGGAGCACGGTGCCCACTACCAGGACCACGACGACGAGCGCGACCATGGCGGGCAGCTGACGCAGGGACTGGCGGCGTAGCTCCCGTTCCTGGCGGCGGTGCTCGCGCCGTTCGTGCGCCAGCAGGAGCCGCTCGCGCTCCAGCTGGATCTTGAGCAGCTGGCGCTCTCGCCGCCGCTGGCCGCGGGAGCGATCCGGGCCATCCACCGACGCGCTGAGGCCCTCGGGCAGGTCGCTCAGCAGCCCGATGAGGTCGGCCCTGGTCTTGGCCCGCATCGCGCGGTCCAGCCGGGCTTCGAACTCCGCCTGATCGAGGCGGCCGTCGCTGAAGTGCTTGGCCAGCCGGTCGGTGATCAGGGCCCGGTCAGCGTCGGAGACCCGCATCCCGGACTCGGGCCAGCGGTTGCGTCCGTCGGGCGTGCCCGCGCCGCCCTGGTGCGCGCCGCCCTGGTTCGCGCCGGTTTGTTCCACGCCGGTTTGTTCCACGCCGGCCGGTGCCGCGCCGGCCTGGCCCGGCCCGCCTGGAGTTGTCATCTGTACTGGCCCCCCGGTCAGCTACGCCAGCCCTGCATGCTCTGGGTGAAGTCGGCTGCGATGGAACTCCCCGTGTGCCCGTCCGCGCTTTCCTCCGGGACCAGCAGCCAGCTGGCCAGGTAGAGGGGCACGCCGATGCCGCCCACGAAGCACAGTACAACGAGTGCTATCCGGACCAGCAGCACGTCCACGCCCAGGTACCGGGCGAAGCCGGATGCGACCCCCGCCAGCATGCGGTCCTGCGCCGGGCGGCAGAGCTGACGTGGCTGCTGGCCGGGATCGGGTACCTCGGAATCGGTGTATGGTGCGTTATCCATGATCACAGCCTTCCCCCTGACTGGCCCGGCGGCCATCGGGGAGAACCCGCATTCAACCCCGACGCGCCCCCGGATGCGGCCGGGAGAACACCGGGGATCGCCCGGATAGCCTGCGGGCGCCGGCCTGCGCGATGATGGACCCATGACCGGAGGACCCGCGTCCGCTCCGCCATGGGGCAACCCTGGCCAGTGGGACAGTGCCGCGCAAGCCAGTGCTGCCCAAGCCCATGCTGCCCAGAACGGCGGTGCCCCGTGGGGCAGCGGTGCCGCCTGGGGACACGCGACCGATCACGGCTGGACCGGCGGACCGCCGGGCCAGCCCCAGCCGGGCCAGCCCCAGCCGGGCCAGCACCACCACAAGCTGCCCCGGTTCCTGGCCAGGTGGGTCCGCGGGCCGGGCAGTCCGTTGCCGCTGCGGCGCGAGCGCGAGGGCCGGCTGGCGGGTGGCGTGGTGGCCGGCATCGCGGCGAAGACCGGCATCGACGTCACCGCGCTGCGGGTCTGCGTCGTCGTGGCGGCGCTGCTCACGACCGGATTCGTGGCGGCGTTCTACGTGGTCACCTGGCTGCTGCTGCCGATGAGCGGCGAGGACACGAACATCGCCAGCCGGGCGCTGACCGATAAGCGCGGCATCGGCCTGGCCGCCGGACTCGGCTCGGTGCTCGGGGTGCTGCTGATCACGGCGACTTCGCTCGGAGCGGGCTGGCTGAACGCTCCGGCCTGGCCGATCATCATCAGCGTGTGCGGCCTCGTGCTCATCGCCCGCAACGGAGCCGCGGACGAGAAGCTCCAGCTGCGCAATCTGGTCGAGCCGCTGCTGGGCACCAGCGACACCAGGAACCGGCGGCGTTCGCTGCTGCGCTGGCTGCTGACCGCGGCGCTCGTGATCGGCGGCCTGGTCATCCTGTTCAATGGCAAGGAGCGGCTGGACCTGCTGATCCCGCTCGGCGGCGTGTTGCTCATGCTGTCGGGCATCGCGATCGCGCTCGCGCCCTGGTGGCTGCGGATCGCCAGGGACCTGGTCGAGGAGCGGCAGGCCAGGATCCGGGCCGAGGAACGCGCCGACATGGCCTCCCGGGTGCACGACTCGGTGCTGCAGACCCTCGCGCTGATCCAGCGCCGCGCGGCCGAGCCACAGGAGGTCATCAAGCTCGCCCGTGGTCAGGAACGGGAGCTCCGCGCCTGGCTGTTCGACGGCCAGGAGCCGGGCACCATCAAGGGCGAGGGCGTCACGCTGGCCGGCGGCATCCGGCAGATCCAGCAGGACGTCGAGGCGCAGCACCGGATAGCGGTCGACGCGGTGACCGTCGGCGACTGCGAACTCGATGACGACCTGCAGGCGCTGCTCGGCGCGGCCCGCGAGGCCACCGTCAACGCGGCCAAGTGGTCCGGCGCCGAAACCGTGTCGCTGTTCGCCGAGGTGGAGGACGGCGCCGTGTCCATCTTCGTGCGCGACCGGGGCCGCGGGTTCGATCCCGACGCGGTGCCGGACGATCGGAAGGGACTGGCCGAGTCGGTGCACGCCCGGATCTTGCGCCGCGGTGGCACGGCCGCCGTCCGGAGCGCGCCCGGCGAGGGCACCGAGGTGGCCCTGACCATGGGTCGCGCGGCGGGCGACCGGGCAGCGAGGCGGGCATGAGCGCGTCCCCGGCCGCGGCCGGCAAGCCGCGGGTGTTCCTGGTCGACGACCACGCGATGTTCAGGTCCGGAGTGCGATCCGAGCTGGCCGGCCATGTTCAGATCGTGGGGGAGGCGGAGGATGTCGCCCCGGCGATCACAGCGATCACCGAGGCCGTCCCGGACGTCGTGCTGCTGGACGTGCACCTGCCGGGCGGCGGCGGCTACGCCGTCGTCGCGGCGATCAAGCCGGAGTTGCCCGATGTCCGGTTCCTGGCGCTGTCGGCCTCGGACGCCCCCGAGGACGTGATCGCGGTGATCCGGGCCGGCGCGCGCGGCTACGTGACCAAGACAATCTCCGGTCCGGACCTGGTCGATGCCGTGCAGCGGGTAGCAGCCGGAGACGCGGTGTTCTCCCCCCGGCTGGCCGGCTTCGTGCTGGACGCGTTCGCGTCCGGCGCGGCAGCGACCGAGGAACGGCCGTCCTTCGACCCGGAGCTAGATCAGCTCACGACCAGGGAGCGCGAGGTGCTGCGGCTGATCGCTCGCGGCTACACCTACAAGGAGATCGCGCGGGACCTGTTCATCTCGGTCAAGACCGTGGAGAGCCACGTCTCCTCGGTGTTGCGCAAGCTGCAGCTGTCCACCCGGCACCAGCTCACCCGCTGGGCCGCCGAGCGCAAGCTCACCTGAGCTACGGCCCGGCGACCGCTCGCGGTCAGCCGGCCATGTGGAACAGCTCAAGCTGGATGTTGTCGGGATCCCGGAACACGACCACCGAGTACGGCATCGGGTTGTCGGTGTCGATGACGCCGGAGTGCTCGATGCCGAGCTCGTCCAGCCAGCTCGCCCAGGCATCCAGGCTGGCGCGATCGGTGACGCCGAACGCGATGTGGTCCAGGCCGGTGCGGTTCTCGCGGAACGGCTCGCCGGGGTTGGTCTCGTGGTGGTGCAGTCCGATCACCATGCCGGAGCGCGGATCCATCAGCACGACGGCGTAACCGCCTTCTTCGGCGCCGTAGTGCGGAAACGGCACCGGCACCCGGCTCAGGCCGAAGACTCGCTCGTACCACTGAGCGCTGGCCTCCACGTCGGAGACCGTCGGCGAGAAGTGATGGACGCCGGTAACTACCGGCGTTTCCGTGGGCTGCGTCACTGCGAGCTCCTTCCTCCGCCCGACCGGGCGCACGAGCCCATCATGCTGCCCGCGCTCCGCCCCAGCCAGATATCGGCCGGAT
This sequence comes from uncultured Actinomycetota bacterium, assembly GCA_963726425.1. Classification (GTDB taxonomy): domain Bacteria; phylum Actinomycetota; class Actinomycetes; order Streptosporangiales; family Streptosporangiaceae; genus JAJYUU01. The sequence goes on from CAVSCN010000037.1 coordinate 138,323, forward strand.
CACGCCGAGGGCACGCGGAGGCCGCGTCCTGACGCTGTCGCAGCCGGCCTGCCTGCGGCCGTCAGGCCAGCCGTGCTTCGGACAGCAGTAGGCCGGGCAGCTCGTCCGGGCCGGGGGTGACGCCGGCCAGCCCGCGGGCGGCGAACCAGCGCGCGACGTTGGCCGCGTCCCTGGTCAGGAACTCCGCGCCGCGCGGATTCGCGATGACGTCCACGATCTGCGGCAGGTCGATCATGATCAGCCGATCGCGGTGCACCAGCAGGTTGTAGGCGGACAGGTCGCCGTGCGCGAACCCCATCGCGGCTAGCGTGCACAGCGCGGTCACTAGCTGATCCCAGAGGCCGGCCAGCTCCGGTCCGGACGGCCGGGTTTCGGCCAGCCGCGGCGCGGCCGTGCCGTCGGGCTCGCCGATGAACTCCAGCAGCAGCTCGGTGCCGAGCACCTGCACCGGATAGGGGACCGGCAGGCCGGCCTGCCAGAGCTGGCTCAGGGCGGAGAACTCGGCGTTGGCCCACTGAGTCGCGATCATCGCGCGGCCGGTCGCGGACCTGGCCGCGATCGCGCGGTTGACCCGGGACTCGCGCACCCGGCGGCCTTCCAGGTACTCGCTGTCCCGCTGGAACATCTTGTGCTCGGCGGCGCGGTAGCGCTTCGCCGCGAGCAGGCAGAACCAGTCGAGACCGGGCACGCCGCGGCGGAGCAGGAAGACGTCGGCTTCCTTGCCGGTCTTCAGGACGCCGAGCTCGGTGTCGGTGGCGGCTAGCTCGGTGATGAGCCAGCGCGGATACGGCTGCGGCCCGCGCTCGGACAGCGTGGACTGGTCCCACGTGGACCACCGGTCGCCGTCGGGCAGGCCGAAAGTAGCGGCGTCGAGGTCGGCCGGCGGCAGGCGCCGGCGGTGCCGGTCGCGCTTGAGAAAGGCAGGGTCGTCGTCGTCAAACCGCCGCTTGCCGCGGCGGTACTGCGAGCTGGACATGAGGCAAGCTCCTGAGGCAGGAAGTAGAGGCGGACAGCGCGAAACGCGTGACGTTCATCTGCACCTCTCCTTCCTGCTCGGAGCCAGGGGCCTGCTCGGAGCGACGGCGTGCCGGTTCGGGCTGCCAGGCTGCCAGCACGACCCGGCCGGTGGCAACTGCTTTTCGGGCGGGTCAGGCCGGCGCTGCGCCGGCCATCGCCCGGGCCTGCTCCTCGGTCAGCACCCTGGCTATCCCGACTGCGGTCCAGCCAGCGCTTTCCTCGAGCTCGTCCCGGATCATCGCGGCCTGGTACTCGATCGACACCGGGCCGACGGCGACCAGTTCGTCGCGCTCGTTCCGCATTACCAGGATGTAGTTCACGGGGCTATCTAACTAGTGCCACCGAGCGCAGTCGACTCCGGCGTCGCTTTGACCGGATGGCCGCCACTCGGTCAAGATCGGTGGATGCGCCTGGATGAGCTGGTGGAGCTGGAGGAACTGGCCCACCGGAAACTGCCGCCGCCGGTCAGCGAGTACATCCGGCAGGGTTCGTTTGCCGGCCTGACCACCGCCGGGGCGCCGGCTGCCTGGGATCAGATCAGGTTCCGGCCGCGCATGCTGCGCGACGTGAGCAAGGTGCAGACGCAGACGACGGTCCTTGGCCACCACGTGGCCGCGCCGGTCCTGGTGGCGCCCTGGACCCTGCAGCGCGCGGCGCATCCGGACGGCGAGCTGGCGACCGCCCGCGCGGTGGCGGCGGCCGGTTCGCTGATGGTCGTGTCCAGCAACGCGGGGTCCCGGTTCGAGGACATCGCCGCGACCGGCGCGCGCTGGTGGCTGCAGCCTTACATCCTGAAGGACCGGGGCCTGACCACGGCGATGATGCAGCGCGGCGTGGCCGCGGGCGCGGCGGCCGTGGTGCTGACCGTCGACACGCCGGTGGTGGGCCGCAAGCTCAACGCCGGGCCGCCGGTCTGGGACGTGGTGCCCGGCGAGTTCATGCGGGTGAACATCGACACGCCGGACACCGACGTGGCGCTCGACAAGGCCGACGACCTGACCCTGGACGCGATCGGATGGCTGGCCGAGGTCACCGGGCTGCCGGTCGTGGTGAAAGGCGTACTGCGCGGCGACGACGCGGCCGCGATGGTGGCCGCAGGGGCGGCGGCGGTCTGGGTCTCCAACCACGGCGGACGTCAGCTCGACCAGGCCGTCTCGACGGCGGTCGCCCTGCCGGAGGTCGCCGACGCGGTCGCGGGCAGCGCCGCCGAGGTCTACGTCGACGGCGGGCTGCGCAAGGCCGAGCACGTGCTGGCTGCGCTCGCGCTGGGCGCCAGCGCGACCTTCCTCGGCCGTCCGGTGGCTTGGTCGCTGGCTGCGGGCGGACCGGACCACTGCGGCGGAACGGTCGGCGTCGCGGAGTTGCTGACCGCGTTCGGCGCCGATCTCGCGCACGTGATGGCGCTGGCAGGCGCCCGCGAGGTGCGCGAGCTGGGCCGGGACCTGATCAGCTAGCGGGCCACCCGATGGCGCCCTTCCCGGTCTCCCAATTCAGCACCCGCACGGTGAACCGGCCGGCCCGCACCGCGGGGTCATCCTCCGCGAGCTGCCGGGCCCGGTCCGGCGTGCCGGCCCGGTAGATGCAGATACCCGCGATCGTGTCGTCGCCGCGGACCGGACCGGCGACGGACATCAGCCCGGCGCGGCGCATCTTGGCGAAGTGCCCGAGGTGCTGGCGCTGCAGCCGGTCGCCCGCCTCCTCGTCGAGGTCCGGCGCGTCCGGCGAGCGTTCGAGCACTACCAGCTGATAGCGGTCGAACTCGGCGGGCGGGTCGGCCTCGGCCACCAGCTCCAGCCCCTTAAGCTGCGCCAGATGCAGGGCCAGGTGGAAACTCGCGTTGCCCTCGATGAACGCGCCGATTGTCATCGGCCCGTCCCTGACGATCTGCCCGTGATCCCTGATGATCACCTGCACCGGGGTGCTCGCGCGATCGCCGAGGGCGTCCCTGGCCTGCTCCAGCCTTGCGGCCGACCGCTCGACCTCCCGCGCCAGGCCGGCCAGGCCGCCGACGCTCTGCGCATACCGGGCCAGCTCGGCGTCGTCGACCCCGGACTCGTTGTCGTAGCTGACCTCCTGTCCGGCCGCCACCTGCTCGGCGGCCGCGGCGATCAGGTCGTTGTTCCTGGCGATGTGGGCAGCGACCAGCTCGGCCGGCGACTCGCCGTCGGCGGGCGGCCCGAAGCCACCCGCTCGCAGCGAGGCGGCGAACGGTGCGTAGACAGCATCGAATCCCGGCGGCATATCCAGCCCTCCTTGCACTTGCGGCCACTTGACCCTGCCAACCCGGCCGCCGGAGGTCAAGACGGGTCGCTGCCATCCTGCCCACCAATGCGGTCATCGCGCCCGCGAGTGCGGGGCTCAGGCGCCACGGCCGGCCGCGGCCGCCCGGTCTCAGCCACCTTGCGGGCTGTCCTCGGGTGAAGGTCAGCCGGCGGGCTCTCCGCCTGCCCTGGCGACGTCGGGCAGGTACTGCGCGACGCCGGCGAGCATCTCATAGCTCCAGGTCAGCGCCCCGGACTTCAGATCCGCGAGGACACCGCGCAGCCATCCGAGCTCCGCGCTGATGATCGCTTGCTCGTACTCGTCGTCCATCAGGGTGACCCTGGGCAGCGCGCCTTCGTACTGCGCCAGGTCGGCCTCGATCTCGGCCAGCCGCGCTTCGAGGCTGGCCGCCCGCCGCGCCAGTGCCGTCTGCGCCCGCTGCGGGCCGAGGAGCATGACGAACGACAGTGCGGCGGGGAACTGCGGGTACTCGTTCCGCGGGATAGCGACCATCTCGGTGATCCACCGGAGGGCGGCCTCCCGGCCGGCCTCTGGTCAGTTCGTACACCGTCCGCTCCGGATAGTTCTGGTCACGCTCGGTCTGGCGGACCGCGACGAGCCCGGCGTCCTGCAGCCGCCGGATCGTCTTGTACAGGTTCGCCCGCTGGCCGACGTTGATGACCTGGTCCTTGCCCCACTGCTTGATCAGCCCCTGCATGCCGTAGGGGTGCAGCGGACCGGCGTGCAGCAGGCTCAGCACCGCCATGGCGAGCGGTGAGGGCCGGAGCTCGGTATCCATACCCTCAGCGTACTAGTTGTCATGGCACTAGTAGTCCGAGAAGACGCCGTGCTAGCGTTGGGTCATAGTTTCATAGCAACTAGTTTCTGACATCTAGTAGCCAAGGCACTAGATAGACGCGTACTATCTCGACTATCGCAACTCGAAAGGAAGCTGAGATGACCACGACGAAAGTGCTGACCGCCCCGGGCGGTGTGACCGTGCCCATCCGGGCCCACGGCACCGTGATCCGCCGGCTCGGACACTGGACCAGCGCGCAGCACCTGGACGTGCGCGCTTCCCGCGGCCTGGTCGTGCTCGACCTGCGTTCGCCGCAGATCCCGGCGGGCGATATCCGCGTCGACCTCGACCTCGATCACGCGGTCGTGAAGCTGCTCGTGCCCGACGGCGCCGTCGTCGACGGGGACGAGGTCCGGCGCGTCGGCCGGGGCCGGGTGAAGGACTGGACCGGGACGCCGTCGGCGGACGGCCGCCGGATCGTGCTCGGCGGCGAGATGCGCAACGCCGAGATCCGGGTCTACCGCGGCGGCGTTGCCATCCTGGCGGCCATGTGCAGCCGGGAGTACATCGCGGACGCGCGGCAGGCGCGGCGTGCGGGCCGGTACCCGACAATCGACGACCCGGCGCGATGAGCGCCGCGACCCCGAGCGCGGCGCGCCTGCGGCGATACTCGCCGCAGGCCGCCGCGCCCCCGCAGGCGCAGCCCGGCGATGCGGCGCCAGCCTTGCTGGCGGCCCGTGACCTGACCGTGCGGTTCGGGAAAGTGACCGCGCTGGACCGGCTCACCCTGACGGCTCCGGCCGGGCAGGTGCTGGCGGTGCTCGGCCCCAACGGCGCGGGCAAGACGACGTTCATCCGCGCGATCGCGACCCTGATCCGGCCCGATGGCGGGGAACTGCGGGTCCTGGGCCACGACGTGGTCACCGGCGCGGCGAGCGTGCGGCGCGAGATCGGGCTGGCCGGCCAGTACTCGGCGGTCGAGCCGGCCATGACCGGCCGGGAGAACCTGGAGCTGACGGCGCGGCTGTTCGGTCACGGTCGCCGGGCGGCGCGCCGCGCTGCCAGCGCCGTGATCGACCAGCTGAGCCTCGGCGCAGTGGCCGACCGCAGGTGCAGCGCCTACTCGGGCGGTCAGCGGCGCCGGCTCGACCTCGGCGCGAGTCTCGTGGGCGCACCGAGCCTGCTGCTGCTGGACGAGCCGACGACTGGCCTGGACCCGGTCAGCCGCCGCGAGGTGTGGGACGCGGTCCGCGGCCTGGCCGCCGGCGGCACCGGCATCCTGCTCACCACGCATTACCTGGCCGAAGCCGACGAACTGGCCGACCAGGTCGTCGTGATCGACCACGGGCGGACGATCGCGGCCGGCTCGCTGACCGAGCTCAAGGCCGGCATCGGCCTGGATGTCATTGAGGCGGCGGCGGCCGACGCCGCGGCGCTTAACCAGGTGGCGGCCGTCCTGCACCGCGTCACCGGCGCGCCGCCGCGGCTCGACGCCGCGGGCCGGCGGGCGAGCGTGCCGTCCGCGGGCGGTCCGGCCGAGCTGGCCGCGGTCATCGGCCAGCTCGCCGGCGCGGGCCTGCGGGTAGACGCGATCGGGCTGCGCCGGCCGACGCTGGATGAGGTCTTCGCCGCACTCACCGGCGAGCAGCGAGAGGAGATGCAGTCATGACCGTGGCAATGACGCCAACTCAGGCCATCGGCCGGCCGGCGAGGGCGCCCGGCACGGCGACCGCAGCTATCCAGGTGGCTCGCCGCGCGCTGCTGAAATACCTGCGCACACCGGCCCTGTCGGTGCTGGCGATCGTGCAGTCCGGCATGTTCCTGTTCAGCTTCAGGTACGTGTTCGGCGGCGCGATCCACGCCGGGTCGGGCAGCTACGTCGACTTCCTGGTGCCCGGCTACGTGGCGACGCTCATGCTATTCACCGGCGGCGGCATCGCGGTGGCAGTGGCCGAGGACAAGGCGGCGGGGTTCACCGACCGGCTGCTCTCGCTGCCGGTGCCGCGGCTGTCGCTGGTGCTGGGCCGCGCGCTCGCGGACTCGGTCACGAACGCGTGGTCGATCGCGACCACTACCGCGCTCGGCTTCGCATTCGGCTTCCGGCTGACCGGCAGCGTCGGCGCCGCGCTCGCCGCGCTCGCGCTGTGCCTGGCGTACGCGGTCGTTTTCACGGTCGTGTTCATCGTGATGGGCCTGTACGCGCCGAACGCCCAGGCGGCGCAAGGGATGGCGCTGATCGCCTTCGTCTTCGCGTTCATCTCCAGCGCGTACGTGCCGGCCGCGTCCATGCCAGGGTGGCTGCAGCCGTTCTCCCGGTACCAGCCGCTCACCCCGATGGTGGACGCAGTCCGGTCGCTGCTCGCGGGCAGTACCAGCGACGTCGGCCTGGCACTGGCCTGGTCGGCGGCGCTGCTGGCGGTGTTCACGCCGGTCGCGGTACTGCGCTACCGGCGGGCCTGAGCGGGAACATGGGTTCCGAGGCCGCTAGCGGTGGCTAGCCGGCCCGCCCGATCCGGGCACGACGAGCCCGGATTCATAAGCGGCGATCACCGCCTGCGTCCGGTCGCGCAGCCCGAGCTTGCCGAGAACACGGCTCACATGTGTCTTGACCGTCTCCTCGGACACCACGAGCCGACCCGCGATCTCATGATTGGAAAGGCCTTCGGCCATCAGCTTGAGCACCTCGGTCTCCCGCGGCGTCAGCGCGGCCAGTACTGGGGCGGGCGGACTGGCTTCGGCTGGCCGAAGCTGAGCGAACTCGCTGATGAGCCTTCGGGTTACCGAGGGCGCGAGCAGCGCCTCGCCGGCCGCCACGATCCGGACGGCGTCAAACAGATGCTCAGCGGTCACGTCCTTGAGCAGGAACCCGCTGGCTCCGGCGCACAGCGCGTCGTAGACGTACTCGTCCAGGTCGAACGTCGTGAGGATGAGCACGCGGGGAATGTGCGGGCCAGCCGCGTTTGGCCCGGCGAGCTGCCGGGTCGCCTCGATGCCGTCCATTCCCGGCATCCTGATGTCCATCAGCACGACGTCGGGATGCAGCTCACGGCTCGCCCGGACGGCCTCGATCCCGTCGTTAGCGGTTTCCACCACCATGAAATCCGGCTGGGTGTCCAGCAGGGCGGCGAACCCGCCGCGCACCACCTGGTGATCGTCGGCGACGATGATGCGGATCGGCGCTGTCATCCCGCCGCCTTCTGCTCCGCCTTGGCGGGCAGCCGGGCCTCCACCACGAAGCCGCCGGCCGGGCCGCCGCTCGTATGCAAGGTACCGCCGACAGCCGCGGCCCGCTCGCGCATGCCGAGCAGGCCGTTGCCGCCGGGCGGCCCGGCCACGGGCGGCCCCGGTCCGTTGTCGCGGATCCGCAGCCAGAGGCCATCGGCGTCGAATCGAAGCTCCACGTCCACGGCGGCGCCGGGCGCGTGCCGCCGCGCATTGGTGAGGGCTTCCTGCACGATCCGGTAGGCGGCCACCTCAGTACCCGGATCAAGCGGCTCCGGCCAGCCGCTGATGATCAGGCGCGTACCCGCCTCGGACACCTCCCTGGCCTCGTCGATCAGTGCGCTGAGCTGATAGATGCCGGGCTGCGGCTGCCGCTCGGCGGGCACGTCGCTGGTGTCCTCCCGGAGCACGCCGAGCAGCCTGCGCATCTCGGTCAGCGCAGTGCGCGCCGTGTCGCCGATGGACGACAGCCGCTGCGCCCCGGCGGCAGGCAGGCCGGGGGTGGTGAGCCGGGCGGTCTCTGCCTGGACCGCGATCATGGAAATGTGATGGGCCACGACGTCGTGCAGCTCACGGGAGATGCGGGCGCGCTCACCGCGGGCGGTGTGCTCCAGCAGCGTGCCCTCCATGCCCGCGCGCGTCTGGGTGTGCTCAGCCGCCTCGCGCCGGGCCCGCCGCGCCGCGCCGGCCCAGGCGGCCAGCGGCCCCAGCGATGCCAGCACCACGCTGGCGGTCCTGGAGATGCCGCGGGCATCGTGAGTCTGCGAGGGCAGGGCCAGCAGCAGGAACGGCAGCGCGAGCGCAGCCGCCAGCAGCTGGAAGCCGACCCGGCCGAGCGCGTAGAGCACGAGCAGCTGGGCGATGACCATGGACACGGTGAGGTCGTGCAGCGCCGCCATCGACAGCGCGTTCGCGGCTGTCATGACCACGGCCGCCGGCACCGGATAGGTCCGCACCACCGCGAGCGGCAAGGTCGCGATCAGGCTCAGCAGGACCAGGTCCAGGTGCACGTTCCCGGTATCGAATCCGGTGCCCGTCGCGCCCCTGGAGCTGGCTGTGGCCACGGAGATGGCTTGTACCGCGGCTACTACGGCCAGCATGGCAGCGACCACAGCCGGGGCGTAGGTGGCCGCGGTAAGCCGCCGCGCGGCCTGCGACCAGGCCGCCAGCATGTCCTGCCAGTTACTTGCGCCCACTTACTCATTGTCGCGGCCGAATGGCGCTGCGGCGTCCCCTGGACCATGCATCCGTCATCCCTCCTGCGGGTGACGGCAAGCGGCCGTGCTCACTCCTGCTGGCGGCTGCGAAGACGGCTCCGCAGCGTGATTACTTCGCCAGGTCGGTCTCCATAGCCTTGACGCAGATTGGAGGCCACTGCCATGGAAGCAACTATCGAACTGAACGACCTGCGCAAGAGCTTCGGGCCCACGCAGGCTCTGGACGGGATGTCCTTCACGGTCCAGCCCGGTCAGGTAACCGGGTTCGTCGGGCCCAACGGTGCCGGGAAGTCCACCACGATGCGGGTGGTCCTCGGCCTGGATGCCGCGGACGCGGGCAGCGCGCTGATCGGCGGCCAGCCCTATCACCGGCTCCGGCACCCGCTGAGCCACGTGGGCTCACTGCTGGACGCGGCCGCGCTGCAGCCGAGCCGCAGTGCCCGCAACCATCTGCTCTGGCTGGCGCATTCGCAGGGCTTGGGCGCCCGGCGGGTCGACGAGGTCATCGCCGACGCGGGCCTGGAGAAGGCCGCAAAGCGCAAGGCGGGCGGATTCTCGCTCGGCATGCGGCAGCGCCTCGGGATTGCCGGCGCGATGCTGGGCGACCCGCCGGTGCTCATGCTGGATGAGCCGTTCAACGGCCTGGACCCCGAGGGCATCGTCTGGATGCGCGGGTTCCTGGCGGCGCTGGCGGCCGAGGGCCGTGCGGTGCTGGTGTCAAGCCATCTGATGAGCGAGTTGCAGGACACCGCGGACCACCTGGTGGTCGTCGGCCGGGGCAAGGTCATCGCCGATACCAGCGTCGCCGACCTGCTCGACGCTGCGTCCGGTGACCGGGTCACGCTCAGGACCACTGCGCGCCTGGAGGCGACCACGGTGCTGGCCCACGCGGGGGCCACCGTGACCGCCAGTGACCGGGACACGCTGACCATCGCCGGTCTGCCCGCTGAGCGCATCGTCGCGGTGCTCGCGGCGGAGAACGTGCCGTTCTCCGAGGTGTCGGCGCACCGGGCGACGCTGGAAGCGGCCTACATGGAGCTGACCAGGGATGCGGTCGAGTTCCGGGCCGCCGCGCACGAGACTCCGACGGAGGCAGCACGATGACTACGAGCACGCTCACGCCCTACCGCTCCGGCCGCCCGCCGGGCCGGGACGGATTCGCGCAGCTGCTGCGCGCCGAATGGACCAAATTCCGCACCGTGCGGGGCTGGCTCATGGCGCTGCTTGCCGCCGCCCTGCTCGCGGTCCTGGCGACGTTTGCCATCGCGGGGGCCGGGAACGGGACGCAGAACTCAGGCGCGCAGAACCCGGGCGCGACCGGACCGAACGGCGAGGCCGTCACCGACCAGTTCGAGTTCGCTCGTCAGCCGCTGGCCGGGAACGGCACCCTCACCGTCGCGGTGACGTCGCTGACTGGCCACGTCCAGGTGCCGCCGGGCGGCGGGTTCGGGCCGTTCGTGACGGCCTCCCTCCCGCGTGGCCCGCAGCCGTGGAGCAAGGCCGGGATCATCATGAAGGCCAGTACCAGGCCCGGCTCGGCGTACGCGGCGGTCATGGTGACCGCTGGCCATGGCGTGCGGATGCAGTACAACTACACCCACGACATCGCCGGCCAGTCCGGCGCGCCGTCCACGGCGGCACCAGCCTGGCTGCGGCTGACGCGCTCCGGCGACACGGTCACCGGCTACGACTCGGCGGACGGGACGCGCTGGACTAAGGTCGGCACGGCCACCCTGGCGGGGCTGCCGTCCACTGTGCAGGCCGGCATGTTCACGGCGTCACCCGACGTCTTCTTGAGCGACCAGGGCTTCGCCAGCAACAACGGAGCCCAGTTCAGCACGCTCGGCACCGGCATATTCGGCCATCTCAGCCGTCAGGGAAACTGGCCGGCCAGGTCGTGGTCGGACAGCCATGTCGGCGGCTTCACACCCCAGAAGGTGAAGGTGTCGTGCGGGCCGCACTGCGGCCGTATCGTCCGGACGCCGAACCAGGCCGGACTCCAGATCTCCGGCGGTACCTTCGCGGTAACGGGCAGCGGGGACATCGCCCCGTACGTGCCGATCCTGGACCCGCTCGGGCTCAGCTTCAAGGGCACCCTCGTCGGCCTGATCGCGGTCATCGCGCTCGCCGCGCTGTTCATCACCGCCGAGTACCGGCGCGGGATGATCCGCACGACGTTCACCGCGAGCCCGCACCGTGGCCGGGTCCTGGCCGCCAAGGCCCTGGTAATCGGGACAGTGACATTCGTCGCCGGACTGGCAGGCGCGGCCGTGGCCCTGGTGGTCACTACGCACAAGCTCAGCACGAGCGGCTGGGTGACCTCGGTCTTCCCGGCCTGGCCGCTGCTGAGCGCGCATGGCCTGCAGATGGTGGTGGGAACCGCCGGGCTGTTCGCGCTGGCCGCGATCCTGGCGGTGGCGGCCGGCGCGACGCTGCGCCGCAGCGCCGGCGCGATCACGGCCGTCATCGGTGTCCTAGTCGTTCCGCTGATCCTCGGCACGCTGCTTCCGATGGGGCCTGCGCAATGGCTGCTGCGGCTCACCCCGGCCGCCGCCTTCAGCGTGCAGCAAGGCACCCAGTCATACTCCCAGGTGACCCACGTGTGCCTGCCGTACAACGGCTGCTATCCGCTGTCGCCGTGGCACGGGTTCGCGGTGCTGGCGATCTGGGCGGCGCTCGCGCTGGCCGGTGCCACCCTGGTGCTCCGGCGGAGGGACGCATGAGCGCCGGGCGCCATGCTCAGCTGGCCGGACCGGCCGTGGCACTAGCCACGGCCGGCCCGGCCGCGGGGACGACCGCACGGGCCGGCGGCCGGCTGGCCGGATTCGGGGCCGCCCTGCACGCCGAGTGGACGAAGCTGCGGACCGTTTCGAGTACCGCCTGGCTGCTGGCGACCGCAATCGTCGTCACGGTAACCGGGAGCGCTGTCACCGCGTCCGTCGTCCAGTGCAGCAGCAAGACCTGCGGTGCCGACCCGGTCAAGAACAGCCTGACCGGGGTCATGCTCGGCCAGGCCGCGATCGCTGTGCTCGCCGTCATGGTGCTGTCCGGCGAGTACAGCTCCGGCATGATCCGCATCTCTCTGACCGCGGTGCCGCGGCGCACCGCGATGCTGGCCGCCAAGGCGTCGGTGCTGACCGGCGCGGTGCTGGTGACGGCGACCGTGGCGGTGCTCGGCTCGCTGCTGGCCGGGCAGCACTTCACGCCGGGGAACGGCTTCACCGCCGCGCATGGCTTTCTGCCGGTCACCCTCGCGCACGCGCCGGTGGTGCGCGCAGCCGCGGGCTCGGTGCTGTACTTCGGGCTAATCGCCCTGCTCAGCATCGGCCTCGCCGCTGCGGTGCGGGAGTCGGCGGTGGCGATCACGCTGGTGCTCGGCCTGCTCTATGTGCTGCCCATCATCGGCGGGCTGCTCCTGAGTCCGGTCTGGGCCCGCCGGTTCGACCGGTACTCGCCCACGAGCGCGGGCCTGGCGATTCAGGCGACCAGGAACCTCGGCAAGCTCCCCATTGGCCCGTGGGAAGGCCTCGGGGTGCTTGCCTGCTGGGCGGCGGCGGCGATGCTCGCGGGCTGGCTGGTGCTGCGGTTCCGGGACGCGTAGCGAGCGGCTGTCAGTAGTCAGCGGGCACGGTCAGAATCACGATCAGGCTGCCGATCTTGCCATCGGCGAACGTCACGTAGTTGGTCAGGATCAGCTCGTCCGGCAGCGCGGACTTGTCGAAGTTCCCGTCGTAACGGCCGCGCAGGATGACCAGCCCGTGGTTCTCGGCCGCCTCCGTCACCTCGATCGTGACCCGGTCACCGACCATTTCCTTCGCGGCCCAGCGGCGGATCGCGTCAGTGCCGCGGAACTCCCGCCGGGCGTCGTTCACGAGCGCGTCCGGCGCGAACGTCGCCATGATGGCGTCCAGGTCGAACGCGTTCACCGCGGCCACGTGCTCGGCCAGGACGCCGCTGAGCTCGATGCTGGTTGTCATAGAAGTCTCGCTTTCGTCATTCCGCAGGCTCGGCCGCGTTCCTCGCGGCTGGCTCCAGCCTCGGCGCTGCGCTAGCCGGAAGGTCAACCGGCGCGGCGCGGGTTGACCCTCCAGCACGGGGAGAGTCGAGAATCGGGCTATGAGCACGCCGCTGACCATCGGGGACTTCGCCCGGATGACCCACCTCAGTGTCAAGACGCTGCGCCACTATCATCAGGTCGGACTGCTGGCGCCCAGCTCGGTGAATCCGGACAGCGGCTATCGCTACTACACCGCGGAGCAGGTGCCGGTCGCACAGGTCATCGTCCGGCTGCGGAATCTGGAGATGCCCGTTCCGGACGTCAAGGCGGTGCTCGCGGCGCCGGGCGCGGCCGAGCGCAACCACCTGATCAGCGCTCACCTGGGCCGGCTGGAGGCCGATCTCGCCCGGACCCGGTCCGCCGTCAGCTCGCTGCGCAGCCTGCTGGAACGACCGTCTGGGCAACTGACGGTCGAGCGCCGGACCGTGCCGCAGACACGGGGGATCGGCATCCGAGCGACGGTCGATCGCGCGGACATCCTCGTGTGGTGGCGCGGCGCGCTCGGGGAACTGCACGCCACCGCGGCGGCGCAACGGCTGGAGCCAACCGGGCCAACCGGCGGATTGTACGCAAGCGAGATCTTTACCGATGACAACGGCGAAGCGTTGGTATTTATCCCAGTGTCGGCAGATGTGCGCCCGGTAGGCCGGACCGTGCCGGTGACGGTCGCGGCAGCCGAGCTGGCGGTGACCGCGCACCAGGGTTCGCTCGCCGAGGCGGACGTGACCTACGGCGAGCTCGGCTCGTACGCGATGCGGCACGAATTGAGCGTCGACGGGCCGCTGCGTGAGTACTACCTGCGCGGGAGCATCGATACGCCGGCCGAGAGCCAGTGGCTGACGGAGATCGGCTGGCCGATCTTCCGCGCGGGCTAGGGCCTCGGCGTGCCCGCGCGCGGCGGCGTGTACTTACGATGGGGGCGTGACAACTCAGGAAGACCGGGATACCGCGGACCAGGCCGAAGCGCGGGCGGCGATCCTGACCGTCGACGACGATCCGGCCGTGTCCCGGGCGGTGGCACGAGACCTGCGCCGCCAGTTCGGCGAGCAGTACCGCATCGTCCGGGCCGAGTCGGCCGAGTCGGCGCTGGACGCGCTGCGGCAGATGAAATTGCGCGGTGACGTGGTCGCGGTGCTGCTGGCGGACTACCGGATGCCGCAGATGAACGGCATCGAGTTTCTTGAGCAGGCGATGGACATCTATCCGGGAGCCCGCCGCGCGCTGCTGACGGCCTACGCCGACACCGGCGCGGCCATCGACGCGATCAACGTGGTGGACCTGGACTACTACCTCATGAAGCCGTGGGACCCGCCGGAGGAGAAGCTCTACCCGGTCGTCGACGCGCTGCTGGACTCGTGGCTCGCGGCCGATCACCGGCCGGTGCCGGAGACCAAGGTCGTCGGGCACCGGTGGTCGGCCCGGTCCTCGGCGGTGCGCGAGTTCCTGGCTCGCAACCAGGTGCCCTACCACTGGTACAGCTCGGAGGAGCCGGAAGGCGGCCGGCTGCTCGCCGCGGCCGGCGCCGACGGCCGGACCCTGCCGCTCGTGATCACCCCGGACGGCGAGGCGCTGATCCAGCCCTCGGACACGGACCTGGCCGGCAAGGTGGGACTGGCGACCACGCCGTCGGCCGACTTCTACGACCTGGTGGTGATCGGCGGCGGCCCGGCCGGGCTCGGCTCCGCGGTCTACGGCGCCTCGGAGGGGCTGCGCACCGTGCTGGTGGAGCGCACCGCCACCGGCGGCCAGGCGGGCCAGTCGTCCCGGATCGAGAACTACCTCGGCTTCCCCGACGGCGTGTCCGGTGCGCAGCTGACCGACCGGGCCCGGCGGCAGGCGAGCAAGTTCGGCGCCGAGCTGCTGACGGCGCGGGAAGTGACCGGCCTGGAGGTCAACGGGCCGGCCCGGACGGTGCGCTTCGACAACGGCACCTCGGTGTCGGCGCACGCGGTGATCCTGGCGACCGGCGTCACTTACCGGCAGCTGAAAGCGCCCGGCGTCTCGGACCTGACCGGCCGCGGGGTCTACTACGGCTCGGCGCTGACGGAGACATCCGCGTGCGCGGAGCAGGACATCTACATTGTCGGCGGGGCCAACTCGGCCGGGCAGGCCGCCGTCTACCTGGCCAAGGGTGCCCGCTCGGTGACGATTCTGGTGCGGGCGCCGTCGCTGACCAAGTCGATGTCGCACTACCTGATCGAGCAGGTGCAGTCCATCCCCAAGATCCACGTGCGTACCTGCACCGAGGTCGCGGAGGCGCACGGCAGCGACCATCTGGAGCAGCTGACCCTGCGCGACAGCAACACCGGCGAACTGGAGACAGTCGACGCGCAGTTGCTGTTCGTCTTCATCGGCGCCGCGCCGCTGACGGACTGGCTGCGCGGTGTCGTGCAACGGGACGACCACGGCTTCGTGCTGACCGGCCCGGACTTGCTGGTCCAGGGCCAGCCGCCCCGCGGCTGGCCGCTGGACCGGCCGCCCTACCACCTGGAGACCAGCGTGCCCGGCGTGTTCGTGGCCGGCGACGTGCGGGCCGAGTCGGCCAAGCGGGTCGCGTCCGCGGTCGGGGAGGGCGCGATGGCGGTCATGCTCGTGCACCGGTACCTGGAGCTGCTGTGATTAGCACACCGGGCGAGGTCGTCGCCGGCGAGCCGTGCGCGGCGGCCGAGCTGCGGACCCTGTTCCTGTTCGAGAAGCTGACTGACAACCAGCTGGACTGGCTCTGCCGGGAGGGCCGGGTCCAGTCGTTCGAGCCGGGTGTCGTCTACGCGGAGGGGGAGCCGGCCGAGTACCTGTTCGTGCTGCTGTCCGGCACGATCGCGCTGTACCGGCAGATCGGCGCGGACGAGGTCGAGGTCAACCGGACCTCGGGCCGCGGGGTGTACGGCGGCGCCTTCTTCGCCTACATCGGCGACCGGGTGCCGCAGGTCTACAACAACACGATGCGCGCGCTCGAGCCGTCCCGGTTCTTTGTGCTGACAGCGGCCAAGTTCGCGCAGCTGATGACCGACTGGTTCCCGATGGCCGTGCACCTGCTCGAGGGGCTGATGTTCGGCACCAAGAACGCGCAGGAGGCCATCGGCCAGCGCGAACGGCTGCTGGCCCTCGGCTCCCTGTCGGCCGGACTGACGCACGAGCTCAATAACCCGGCCGCGGCGGCCGCGCGGGCTACCGGCGCGCTGCGCGACCGGCTGGGCACGCTGCGGGACCGGCTGGCCTCGATCGCGGAAGGCCCGCACGACAGCACGATGCTGGCCGAGCTGCTGCGGCTGCAGGGCGAGGCGGCGCAGCAGGCGGCGTCCGCGCCCGCCCTGACCCCGCTGGAGACCAGCGACCGCGAGGATGAGCTGTCCGACTGGCTGGACGACCATGAGGTCACTAACGGCTGGGAACTGGCGCCGACGTTCGTGCAGGCGGGGATCAGCTCGCAGTGGCTCGACGGCGCGGTGCGGTCGCTGCACCAGGCCGCGGACGGCGACTGCGACGTGCCCGCCGCGCTGCGCTGGCTCGGCGACTCGATGGACACCGAGCTGCTGCTGTCCGAGATCGCTGACTCCGTCACCAGGATCTCGACGCTGGTCGGGGCCGCCCGCCAGTACTCGCAGCTCGACCGCGCCCCGTACCAGATGAGCGACGTGCACGAGCTGCTCGACAGCACGCTGGTCATGCTCGGCGGCAAGATCGGCCCGGGCGTCACCGTGGTCCGGCAGTACGACCGGAGCCTGCCGCGGTTGCCCGGCTACCCGGCCGAGCTCAATCAGGTCTGGACGAATCTGGTCGACAACGCCGTCGCGGCGATGAACGGCGCCGGCACGCTGACGATCAGCACGTCGGCCGACGAGGACCGCGCCCTGATTGAGATCGCCGACACCGGCCCCGGCATCCCCGCCGACTTGCAGGAGCGGATCTTCGAGCCCTTCTTCACCACCAAGCCCGTGGGTCAGGGGACCGGCCTCGGCCTGGACATCTCCTGGCGGATCGTCGTCACCCGGCATCACGGTGATCTGCGGGTGCAGTCGGCGCCGGGGGACACCCGATTCCGGGTCTGGCTACCGCTGACCGCGGCTGCGGCCGGCTAGCCGACCCGGCTAGTTGCCGTACCGCCGGGCCGGCGTCAGCAGGATGGCGGTCCGTCGCTCGGCGGCCATGACCCGGTCGTACTCGGCGAAGTCGTCGTGACTGCCGCCCGCGGCGGTGAATATCTCCCGCAGCAGCAGTCGGAGCTGGTCCGCGTCGACGCCGGGCAGCGGGTCGTCCGGCCCGGCCAGCTCGACCGGGCCCTCGACCGCCGACCACTGCCAGCCCGCCCGCAGCACGATCGTCGCGCGCGGGTGCGCCCGCAGGTAACCCAGCTTGCGCGCGTTGCCGCGGGCCACGACGCCGACCACGGGCGCGCCGGTAACGGGATGGGCGAGCACGCCCGCGTTGGTGACTGACGTGTGCGCGGTGCCGTCGGGCAAGGCCAGCGCCACCACGGCGAGGCCGTGGTCGGCGCTGACCAGCCGCGCGAATGGCTCGATGTCGATCATGTGCGCTCCCGTCGCTGCCCGGCCGGGGAGCGGGCCCGCGCGACGTCAGTCGTTGCCGCCGCCGTTCCCGCCGCCGCCGTGGCCGTTTCCCTTGCCGTGTCCGTTGCCGTGGTCCCGCAACGCCGCCACCAGCGTAATGAGGCTGCCAGGCGGCCGCAGGCCGGCGGGCCGGACGTTCAGCACGGTGCCCGGCTGCTGCTGGTCGGTGCGCTGCCACTGAATCCGCACCCGGAAGCCCTCGCCGCGCAGCTGCCGGTAGGCCTGCAGGACTGGCTCGCCGATGAGACTACTGCGGCTGACGTCAACCGCACGGACTGCCTGCGGGCTGGCCGACGGCGGGCGGGACGACGGCGGGCTCGCCCCGGCCGGGGTCGCCGGCTTGTGCGCGAGGGCGGCGATCGCGATGGCGATCACGGCGGCGACCCCGAGCGTCGCGGCGAGCACCCAGCCGACGGCCGCGGTCGGGCCGCGGCGAATCGGGCCGGTCGCGGGTTGCGACGACCAGGAGTCCGGCCCCGCGGACGGTCCGGGCGCGATAAGCGTGCGCGGGTCCGGCCCGGCCGGCCTGGTCAGCGCCGGGCTCCCGGCCTCCAGGGCTCCGCCATTGGCCAGGAGCGCGTCCCGCAGCCCGGCCGCCGCCCTGGCCACGGCGCCGGCGCTGGCCAGGCTGGCCGGGTCCTTCGCGGTGAGCTCGGCGATCAGGTCCGCCACGGGCGCCGGCGTGCCCGGCGGCACCGGCGGGAACTGGCAGTCGCGGTGCGCCAGCATGACCTCGATCGGCGTGCCCTCGAAGGGCGGCGCGCCCGCGACGCACTCGTAGCCGACCACGCCGAGGCCATACAGGTCGCTGGCCGCCGTGGCCCGGACGCCGGCTGACCGCTCGGGGGCCAGGTAGCCGGGAGATGCCGGCCACCATGTCCGTCCGGGTGATCGGCGCGGAAGCGAGCGTGTGCGACAGCCCGAAGTCGGTGATCTTCACGACGTTGCCGGGCGCGACCATGATGTTGGACGGCTTGATGTCGCGGTGCACCAGCCCCGCCGAGTGTGCGGCCTGCAGGCCGGCGGCGGCCTGGGCCAGGATGTCCATCGCCCGCGCGGCCGGGAGCGGCCCCGCGCGCAGGATCTGGGCCAGGGTCGGCCCGTCGACGAACTCCATCACCAGGTAGGGCGTGCCCTCGCCGCCCGCGTCATTGAAGTCGTACACCCGGGCGATGTTGGCGTCGGACAACTGCGCGGAGAGCTGTGCCTCGGAGCGGAACCGGTGCAGCGTCTCGGCGTGCCCAGTGTGCTCGGCGTGCAGCAGCTTGACCGCGACGGGGCGATCGAGGACGGCGTCGTGACCGGCCCAGACCTCGCTGTAGCCGCCGGATCCGATCCGGCGCCGCAGCGTGTACCGGGAGCCGAGCACGGTGCCGGGGGAGCAGCCCATGGCGGGCCGGGTACCCAGTTCGCTGTCGCTCATTCGTGATCGTCCCTTCCCGGCCCTAGGTCAGGCTACCGGTTCCCGTGTGTCCATCAGATCCGGTTGGTGCAGGCGATATCTTCTGTGATAGAACTAAAATTAGTTCTGCTACAGAGATAGTTAGGAGCACCGCTGGGCACCCTGCTGCGCGAGGCGCGCCGACCCGCCGTGATCCGGGAACACCCGCTGGCACCGTGGTTCGCCGTCGCGACGGTCTGCTTCGGCGCGTTCATAGGCCAGCTGGACGCCAGCATCGTCACGCTGGCGTTCCCCGCCCTGGAGCGGCAGTTCGGCACCGGCCTGGCGGCGGTCCAATGGGTCTCGCTCGGCTACTTGCTCGTGCTCATCGCGGCACTGGTCCCGGCCGGGCGGTTGTCTGACCGGATCGGCCGCAAGAACTGCTACCTGCTGGGGTTCGGCGTGTTCGCGGTCGCCTCGGCCGCCTGCGGCCTGGCGGGGTCGCTACCGGTCCTGGTGGGCCTGCGCGCGCTGCAGGCGGCGGGCGCCGCGCTGCTCCAGGCCAACAGCGTCGCGCTGGTCACGACCAGCGTGACCGTCGGCCAGCGCCGCGCCGGGCTCGGTGTGCAGGCGGCGGCGCAGGCCGCCGGGCTGGCGCTCGGCCCGGTCGTCGGCGGCCTGCTGGTGGTCTCGGCCGGCTGGCGCTGGATCTTCGTCGTCAACGTCCCGGTCGCGTTCATCGCGGTGACCGCGGGGTGGTTCCTGCTGCCGCGCAGCCGCGGGCTGGCGGGACGCCAGCGCTCCGACCCCGGCGGCGCGCTGCTGCTCGCCGTGACCACAGCGGCCGGGCTCGGAACGCTGTCGCTGCTGTCGGGACCGGGATCGCGCGTGCTCGCGGTGGCGGGCTGCGCGGCAGCGGCCGGGCTCGGCTGCCTCGCGCTGGCCTGGTGGGAGCGCCGGGCCGAGGCGCCCGTGCTGGACCTGCAGGCGCTGGCGGCCGCCCGGCTCGGCCCGGCGCTGGCCGGGGCCATGTGCGCGTACCTGGTGCTGTTCGGCCCGCTGGTGCTCGTCCCGCAGGTGGCGGCCGCGCGGCACGGGAGTGCGCTGGCCGCCGGACTCATGCTGGCCGCGTTGCCCGCCGGGTTCGGGCTCGCTGCCACGGCCGGAGAGCGGATGCTGCCGCGGCGCTGGACCGGCCGGGCCCGGTGCGCCGGCGGCGGCGCGGTCGCGGCCGCCAGCGTCGCGGCGCTGGCGGTGCCCGCCCCGGCGGTCGCGACGGGGTTGCTGCTCGCGCTGGCGGGCGCCGGTCTCGGCTGCTACATCCCCGCGAATAACACGGAGATCATGACCGCCATGCCCGCCAGCACCGCCGCCACGGCGGGCGGACTAGTGAACACGGCCAGAGGCCTCGGCACTGCGCTCGGCGTCGCTGCCGTCACCCTGGCGCTGCACGGCGCCGGTGCCTCGGCGCGGGGCGAGCCCGTCGCCGCGGGGCTGCTTGCGGCCGCCGCGCTGGCGGCCACCTGGGCGGGCAGCCGCGGCCGGGCATGAGTCCCTGTCGCCCCGTCAGCGGGGGTGGCCGGTCAGCTCCAGACCGACCACTTCTTCCCGTTCCAGTGCAGGATCTCGTTCGTGAGGTTGCCGCTCTTAGGCTCCTTGACTCCGACCGCCCAGCAGTCATCTGAGGCGGCGCAGCGCGCACCGAACAGCACGCTCACGTCTCCGGCGGACGTCCCGCCCGGGCTGGGCGAGCGCACCTGCGCCCAGCGGCGCCCGTTCCAGTGCAGCGCCTGGTTGAGGATCATGCCGGTACCCGAGCTGACGCTCCCGTAGGCGCCCACGCCCCAGCAGTCCTTCTTGCTGACGCAGGTAACCCAGAACAGCTCGTTCTGGGCTCCGCTGCCGGTGCCGTCAGGCTGGGGCGACCGGGCCGGGACCCACTTCGTCCCGTTCCAGTGCAGGATCTGGTTGAGCGAGCGGCTGCTCAGGCCGGCCGGGCCGGTCACGCCGACGGCCCAGCAGGTGCTCGATCCGGCGCAGCCGAGGCCGTTCAGCGAATCGTTGCGCGCGGTCGTGCTCACCGGACTGGGCGTGCGAACCAGCGCCCAGCGGTGGCCGTTCCAGCGCAGCGACTGGTCGGACGCCGGGCCGGTCACCGCGTTAGCGCCGGCCGAGCCGACCGCCAGGCAGTTGCGGCTGGTCAGGCACCGGACCGTGTACAGCGCGCTGAAGTGATGCGCCTTCGCCCCAGCCTTGCTCGGCACCCGCAGCCGGGACCACTTGGCGCCGTTCCAGTGCAGCACCTGGTTGAGCATCAGGCCACTGCCGGTGGCGTGGCCGAATTCGCCTACCGCCCAGCAGCTGGCCGCCGACACGCAGGTAACGCCGAACAGGTAGTTGAGGGCGTCGCTGTGGGTGCCGGCCGGCGCGGGCGTGCGCACGGCGTACCAGCGATGGCCGTTCCAGTGCAACGCCTGGTCCAGGGTGGCGGAGCCCTTGGTGTAGAAACCGACCGCCCAGCAATTGCGGCCCGATGTGCACCGCACCTCGTCCAGGGCGCTGGTGGCCGCCGCTGCGGTGCCGCCGGGGTTGGGCACTTTCACGTTGCGCCAGGACGAGCCATTCCAGTGCAGCATCTGGTTGACGATCCCGGAGGTGGTGGAAGCGCGCTGCTCGCCCACCGCCCAGCAGTCGCGACGGGAGTTGCAGTACGCGGTCTCCAGGAACTTGAACCGGCCGGTGAGGACGATGAGGATCTGCCCCGTGTCCGGCTGAGCGAGGCCGCCCGGCCGGGTGAACGGTACGGCGACCTTAGGTCCGGCGGTCCGCTCTGCCACTGCCGCTGGCGCAGATGCATGGCCGGGCCGGGCGATCGCCGGGCCGGCTCCGGCCAGGGCGGCCGCCGCCATCGCGACCACGCAGGCCGTTGCGGCCAGCGCCCGTCCGCGGCCACGCGCGATTACTGTCATCGGTCCCCTCCGTCCGGACTGCCGCTGCAGCCCGCTGCGGCGCCCGCCGGGTGCCCCCCGGCGGCAGAGCCTGAGTTACGCACAGTGTGGACGGGCGAGCCCGCCTGCGTCCGGGTTTCGGCCGACCTCGCGGACTGATTCGCGACCGGGTCGCTGACCATTCCGGCAATACCCGGATCCGCCGGTACTGGGGGTCTTCAGCCCGGGCGGCCGAGCACCGGCGGCCGTCTGCGCGGTACCGTGGCGACGCCGGCGGATGGCGGGCGGCGGCCGGGCCGGTGCGTTCGTGGCCGCAGGTAAGGACGGCAGCTGATGGGGACTCGCGATCGAGCCGGGCGCGAGCCGGCGGCGCGGTCTGACGGTCTCGCCGAGGTGATCGCCCGGCTGCGGCGGGCGCTGCGGCGCGGCGCCCGGGTCGCCGACCCCGGCAACCGGCTCGCGGTGGCCCAGCTTGAGGTGCTGTCCGCGGTGACCGAGCAGCCCGGCGTCCGGCCCGGACAGCTGGCCCGGCAGCTGCACATGCGGCCGAATACGGTCACCACGATCGTCAATGCGCTCAGCGCACAGGGCTTGGTCGACCGGACCGCTTCGGCCGGCGACCGGCGCGCCATCGAGCTCACCGCCACCGAGGCCGGCCGGCAGGCGGTGCTCACCTGGCAGGCGACTAACGCCGCCGTACTGCACCTGGCGCTGTCTACCCTCACCGCGCCGCAGCGGCGCGCGCTCGGCGCCGCGGTGCCGGCGCTGGACGCGCTGGCGCAGGCAATCGACCGGCTGGCGGATCTGCCTTCCCACGGCCGCTAGCCCGCCGGATAACAGCGGGAATGATGACCGGGAACCGAACTGCGCGTGTATTGCGGCGTGGCTCGTCAGCCTGCGACACTTTCCTTCCAGCGGCCAGTTCTCGCAGCTAGCGGGTCCGGTGATCCGGTCCGGCGGAGAACACCCGGCCGCCTGCAACCGGTCGGAGGCAGTCATGCGCGCACCGCGACCATCTTCGCCGTTCCTGGTCCGGGCCGGGCTGGCGGCAACGATCGTGGTGCTGGCCGCCGCGTGCAGCAGTGGCGGCAGCCCGGCGGCGAGCGGACTATCGGCCGCCGGGGCGGCCACATCCGGCCCGGCCGCGAGCGCGACGACCTCCGCGGCGGCCCAGGCGAGCTGCGACACCGACCCGTGGGGTAGCGTCCCGGTCACCGTCAGCCACACCGTGCCGGTGCCGCCGGTGCCGGTCGTGACCGGCCTCAAAGCGGCCGCGCACCCCGAGTGCGGATACGACCGGCTCGTGCTCAGTCTCAGCGGCAAGATGCCGAGCTACACGGTCCGCTACGTCAGCCGCGTCATCGCGGACCCATCCGGCCAGGTGGTCAGCTTGCCGGGGTCGAAGTACCTGGTGATCACGCTGCGACCCGGCCAGGCGCATCAGGAAAGCGGCACGCTGACGCTGCCCCGCGCGGTCAGCGCGCCGGGTTTCCCGCGGCTGGTCAGCTACGCGCTCGCGGGCGACTTCGAAGGGGTCGTGACGGTCGCGGTCGGCCTGAGCGGTACGACCGGGATCCGGGTCGGCGAACTGCCCGGCCGGCTGTACGTGGACTTCAGGAACTAACCGGGGTCGGGCGCCAGGGCGCGGTCCACTCGGTGTCTAGCCGCTCCGGCTGGCGCAGCGTGGCCATCATGACCCGCACCGCTTCGCGTGCGTCCCTGGTGAGCGCGTAGCACTGCGCCGCCGACCCGCACTGGTCGGGGCCGAGCGTCCGGGCCAGCAGCACTATGGCCGCGGACATGCCGCTCAGTTCGTCCGCGTCAGCTCGTTCCAGATCCCAGGCGTCCCGGCCGCCGGTGGCGCCCAGCGCGGCGAACTGATGCCCGAGCCAGGTAAACGGGCTGGCGGTCAGCTCCGGCTCGAACACCCGCGGGCAAGGCTCGATGCCGAGGAAGCTCGGGTGGAAGTGGGCCACGCCGAAGGTGCCGGGCGTGTCGGTGTGCCGGTCGAACAGGTCGGCCCGCCACAGCGGCCGGTCCGCGGTGATGACCTGCGCGGCCGACTCGCTGCCGCGCCGCGGCTGAGCCGGCAGCTCGCGCAGCTCGATCCGGACGCCGTGCTCCATGGACGCGTCGTCCAGGTCGATCTCGAACCAGTGCCGCACGATCACGGCGGTCCGGGACAGGGCGATGATGTGCTGCATGCGTTCTCCGGCAGGCTAGACGATGGAGGTCTGGTGACCGGCCCAGTACGTGTCGCGCAGCAGCCGCTTGTACAGCTTGCCGGTCGGGTACCTGGGCAGCTCGGTGACGAAGTCGATCGTTCGCGGGCACTTGAAGTGCGTCAGCCGGGTGCGGCAGTAGTCGATGAGCTCCTGCGCCAGCTCGGGACTGGCCGCGTCCGGGTCGGCTAGCTGCACGACGGCTTTGACCTCTTCGCCGAGGTCCTCGTTGGGGACGCCGATGACGGCGACGTCGAGCACGGCCGGGTGCGCGGACAGCAGGTTCTCCGTCTCCTGCGGGTAGATGTTGACCCCGCCCGAGATGATCATGTAGCTCTTGCGGTCGGTCAGGTACAGGTAGCCTTCGTCGTCTACGTGGCCCACGTCCCCGACGGTGCTCGTCATGCCGTCCTCCCGGACCGACTCGCTCGTCTTGACCGGGTCGTGGAAATACTGGAACGCGGTCGCGCCGCGGAACCAGATCGTCCCGTCCGTGCCGGCCGGGCACTGGCTGCCCTCGTCGTCGAGGATGAGCAGTTCGCCGAGGATGGTCCGGCCCACGGTCCCCGGGTGCGCGAGCCACTGCGCGGAGTCGCAGAAGGTGAACCCGTTGGCCTCGGTGGCGCCGTAGTACTCGGTGATGATCGGCCCGAGCCACTCGATCATCTCCCGCTTGACGTGCACCGGGCAGGGCGCCGCCGCGTGCACGATGCACTCCAGCGACGAGGTGTCGTAGCGCGCCCGCACCTCGGCCGGCAGCCGCAGCAGCCGGCTGAACATCACGGGCACCATCTGGCAGTGGGTGACGCGGTGCCGGTCGACCATGGCCAGCCACTGCTCGGCGTCGAAGTGCTCCATCACGACCGTGGTCGCGCCGAGCCGGAGCGAAGCCGACACGCTGGCCTGCGGGGCCGAGTGGTACAGCGGCGCGGGATTGAGGTAGGTCATCCCCTCGCGGAAGCCGAACATCGCGCGCACGAACTCCATCAGCGGGAGCGGGTCGCTCGGCGCGATCGTCGGCAGGTCCCGCAGGATGCCCTTGGGCTGCCCGGTCGTCCCGGACGAGTACAGCATGGCCGCGCCCAGCGACTCATCCGGCACCGGATCGGCCGGGAATCCGGCCATGACCGCGTCGAAGTCCTCCCAGCCGTCTGGCGCGTCGTCCGGCCCGTGGTGCAGCCCGGACATGAGCCTGCGCTCAAGCCCGTCGCACTTGGCCGCTGCCGCCGCCGCGACCGGCTGGCGGGCGGCCGAGCTGAACAGCAGCCGGGATCGCGAGTTGCCGATGATGTACGCGGCCTCCTCGGCAGCCAGGTAGGTGTTGATGAGCGTGAAGTACAGGCCGGCCCGCTCGGCGCCGCCCTCGATCATGAGCATCCGGGGGCTGTTCTCCATGAACACCGCGACGTGGTCGCCGCGCTGCAGCCCCGCGGCGCGCAGGAACTGCGCCACCCGGTTGCAGCCGGCCTCATACGCGGCGAAGGTAACGGTCTCGCCGGAGCCGGCCATGATGATCGCGGGCTGGTCAGGATGGTCCATCGCGTGCTGGCGAGCGAACAAGTTCCCTCCGTGCGGCGCCGGTGACCTGTCGTTATGACAGAGTAACGAGCCAAATGCCGCCGGGCCAGGTAGTCACCGGTAGGTGCCGGGGGCGACGACGCCCGCGTAGTACAGGAAGTGGGCGCGGGTGTAGCTCCGGTTCCCGGTGATGCTCGGGTCGGGGGTTGGCCCCGCCGCGAGGTCCGCGCCGAGGAACGGGGTGAAGCGCGGGAACGCCGACAGGTAGCTCGCCGGATCGGCCCGCAGCAAGCCGATGAGTGTCTCGGTCACGATCCGGCCGCCGACCGGCCCGAGGTGCAGGCCGTCGGCAGCGATCTTCGCCTCGGCCAGGATGTAGTACCAGAGCGGCGTGCTGGTGGCGAACGGCGCGTAGACGCTGCCGATGTCAGCTAGGTCGGTCGCGGCCAGCGGGACGACCCCCATGGCGCGCGCCACCGCCTGCCCCGAGGGCAGGCCCCAGGTGAGCTGGCGGAGCAGGTTGCGCTGCGGCAGCACTGTCGGTGCCGTCTGGGTGTGCGGGGCGATGGCCGGGACGGGCAGCGTGAACAGCACGGACGAGATCGTCGTGTCGATCTTCTTGTTGTTCTTGACCTGGCCGTCGCCGAAGTCGAAGAACGTCTGCCAGCCGACGTAGCGCCGGGCGGCCGGGTAGCCGCCAAGCAGGTCGTCCCGGTCCGAGGTGACCGGGCCGTTGAAGGCGGGCTGAGTCGCGTCGAACACGAGGGCGAAGAACGGGTCCGCGGCCGGATTCGCGGAATCGCCGGTGCCCGAGGTGAAGTTCGCCCGGTACGACGGCCGGACCATGGAGTGCCCGAACCGGTAGGCGGCCGCGCCGAACTCGATCGGCAGGAACGCGTCCCCCGGTGGCGGCCGGTAGAACCGGTTGCCGCGGTCGAGTACGTCCCTGACGACGTCAGGCCCGGCGATCTGCGGCAGGTGTTCGTTGACTAGCAGCCACTGGTAGTGCCAGAGCGTGATCTGGCGGGCGATGAGGTACCGGATGTAGGAGTGCTCCGGGTCAGCGTCGCGGGCGGCCGGGAACGGTCGCAGGCTGAACTTCGTCAGCTCCGTCAGCACCCGGTTGTAGAAGAGCACGTGGGCGCTGTGCAGGCCGGCGATGATGACGTTCTCGTCGTTGCGCGGATCGCCGAGCAGCGCGCTGTAGCTGCCGTCGTCGTTGGCCACCCTGGGCACGTCCTCGTGCACGCCGCCGGAGCCGAGCTTCAGCGCGGGGCCGACTGAACCGTCAGGGTTGGGAACGTACAGGTCCGGCCGGATCGCGGGGCCGCCGCCGAAGACGGAGTCCAGATCGAGGGCCGGTGTCCGCGAGTTGGGCGATGTGAGGGGATTCGCGGTCTGACCCAGCTGCGAGGTCTGGTCGAAGGTGATGTCGTGGTCGGTGAACTGGCCGACGAACGTCGAGCCAGCCGTCATCGCCGGGTTATCCGGGTTGGTTCCGTACGGGTTGCCGGTCGTCGGGTTGCCGTTCACCGTCGGATCCAGGATCAGCGCCTTCGGCCCGGTCGCGAGATCGTCGCCCGCGTCCATGACGCCGCCAGGCTGGCCGACTTCCAGGAGTGCCGCTCGTACGCTGTCCGTCGCCGCGGCGAACGGCGGCAGCTGCGGGAAGATCCGGCCGAACAGCATGCTGTCGGCGGGAGCGCCGGGCGGACGCCCGGCGCTCACCCGCGCGGTGGCGGCCTGCGCGGCCGGACTGGCGCCCGGCAATAACCCGGCCGACGCCGCGGCCAGCCCGGCTCCCGCCGAGCCCGCGCCGGCGAGCAGTCCGCGACGGGAGATGCTGTGGTGATCACTGTTAGCTGACATGGCCCCTGACTTTCCGGCTGGAGAATTCACGCCCGATGAGCAAGCACTAGACGCGGACTTCGGCCGGTCGGGCTGGCCCGGCCGAATCCGCGGTACGACGGTGCGGGCTGCGGGGCTGCCGCGGTCGTCCGCAGCCCGCACCGCCGGGTTGTCAGCCCTTGTTGAAGGGCGCGACGTCCGGGTTCGTGCTGGAATACAGGCCCGCCCGGTTCGGGTACCAGACCCACATGTGCAGCGTGGTCAGGTCCGGGTGCCAGAAGAAGAACGCGGCGCCGGTGTGCGGTGCCTTCTTCGGGCACGTCGCCTGGTGCTCGTCCGGGACGAACGTGCCGTCGGTGTAATGACAGGCGGCGGGGAAGAAGCCGAAGGTCGCGTTCGGCAACGGCGGGGTCTTTGGCATCGACGGGAAGACCCACTCCAGCGCCCCCAGCTGCCAGCCGCTGCTGGTGTGCTCGTACACGAGGATCTGCGGCTTACGGAGGTTGAAGCCGGTGATCTTCGGGTTCAGGAAGTGGATGCCCATGTTCGGCATCATCGGCGTGATGACCTTGTAGCCGGCGGCCCTGGCCCGGCTGAGGTTCGTCGCGTACTTCGCGGTGGCCACCCTGGCCGCGGCGATGTCGCTGGTCAGGGTCCCGCTCGCCGCGGCCATCCGCATCCCGGCCGGCTGCGCGGCTGCGGCCTGGTGGGCCGGACCCGCCACGGCGTCGGTGCCCGCCTGGCTCGCCGCGGGCAGCGCCCAGATGGCGGCGCCGACCGTGAGCGATGCGGCCGCCGCCGCGTACCCGGCGATAATCCGCTTCTGCCTTGTCATGATTACGATCCCTCCTGGACCCGGTAGATGTGGTCGGCGACCAGGCCGTGGGCCTCGCGGTGCACGCTCTCCGCGGCTTGCGCGGTCGGCGCCTCGACCAGGCAGAAGATGCGCCCGGCCTCCTCATCGACCCAGTAGCGCAGGTAGCGCACGTCGTGCGCGTCCTGTGCCTGCAGATCGGCGAGGTGAGCTTTCGCGACGTCGTCGATGCCGACGCCGCCTTCGATGTCGTGAACGTCCATGAACAGCGGCACGGTCCGGCCTCCTGGTTGGTCGTCGGGTTCAGAGCGACCGTAAGCCGGGAGGACCGGGTGATTAATCGGGGAAACTGCCCAAGTTGATGACGGCGATTGCCCAGTTTTCCTGGTGCCGGTGCCTAGGTTGGCGAGCCGATGCCGCGGCGGGCCGCCTCCCGGACCGCGGCGGCGCGCGAGCTGACGCCGATCTTCGACAGGACCGCGGACACGTGATGGTGCACGGTTCGCTCGGAGATGACCAGCGCGCGGGAGATCTCCTTGTCCGGCAGGCCCTCGGATAGCAACGCGAGGACCTCCTGCTCGCGGACGGTCAGCCCGGCGGGCGCGGCCCGGGTTACTGCGCGCGGACCGCGCGGGATCGCCTGCACGCCCGCCGCTCGCATGCGCCGCCGGACCGCGGCCGCGGTCGCTGGCGCCTCCAGTTCGTCGCACGCGGCAAGGGCGAGCCGCAGCCCGGTTTCGTCCCCGCGCACCAGCCGGGTGATGGCGGCGTCATATGGCCGGCTCAGTCGCTCCCACGCAGTGGCGGCAGCGCGCCAGTCGCCAGCGAGTTCCAGCGCGTAGGGCTCGGGCGGATCGGGCGGGAGATCGGCCTGGCCGGCCAGCCGGGCCAGCCAGATAGCCGCCGACCAGGTCGTCCACGAGTCAACCGACCCGCGCGCGTAGCGCTGGCAGGCCATGACCTCAAGCAGCGCCAGGTCGGTCTCGCCTTGCGTCCACCTCAGCTCCGCGCGCAGCGCCCTGATCGCCACGGTCCAGGCGGCTTCGTCGAGGCTCTCGGCCAGTCGGAGCGCCTCATCCAGCATGTCCCAGCCGGCCTCGCCCGCCTGGCCCGGATCGCGCCCTCCACGCGAAGCGGATTCAGCCGGTTCACCGGCGAGAGGCCCGGCTGGCTGAGCTGCTGGCCCGTCAGCGCGACGGCTTCTTCCCAGTTCCCGCGGAGCAGCAGGCTCCAGGCTCGCCAGCCGCGCAGGCACGCCGCGAACACCCCGAGCTCCCGGTCCTCGCAGTAGGCCATGCCCGTCGCGAAGTAGCGGTCCGCGTCCTGGAACCGGTGCCGCCTGACCGCGGATTCCTGCAGGCTGGTGTAGGCCCGCCCGGCGCCCGACTGGAGCCCGGCCTTGAGTGCGGTCTGCAGCGAGCGCTCCAGCTCCGGCGAGCCGTCCTTGCCCTCCTCGGTCAGGCTGCACCCGATCGCGTTGAGCGCGTAGCACACGACGTCAGGCTGGCCAAAGCGCTCGGCGAGTGGTATCGCCCGCCGGACGAAGTCATTGCCCTCGGCGGTCCGGCCCGCGACGAACGCCGCGAGGCCGACATTGACGTAGGCCCACGCGAGGTCGGGCCCTGGCGGCTCCCCTTCGAGTACTCGCACGGCTTCGTAGGCGGCTCGCTCGGATTCCTCGCCGCGGCAAAGCCGCCACAGGGCCGTGGCCAGCTGCCGGAGCACTCGGCTCACGCCGCTGGTGTCGCCGAGGTCCTGCTGGATACCCAGCGCGGTCCGCAGTGCCTGCTCCGCTTCCTCCCACCGGTCCAGCAGTGAGTACTCGCCGGCCAGCGCCTCCTGCAGGTCGGCGCGAACGGCGTCGCTGAGGTGATCGGTGCAGGCCAGGGCGTGCTCGTAGTGCGCGGCGGCCTCGCGGTGCGCGCCAAGCACCGAGGCGCGCTGCGCCGCCAGCGGCGCATGCCGCAGGACCGCCTGCTGATCGCCGGCCCCGGCCGCATGATGAGCGAGCACCGCCGGATCGGCATCGCTGTCGCGCTCGAGTTCGGTCAGCAAGCGAGCGTGAAGGCCCGCCTTACGCTGCGCCGGCATCGCTGCCTCGACCGCCATCCGGACGAGCTCGTGCCGGAATCGCAGTCCGCTTCCGTCCAGTACCAGCAGGCCGGCGGCGAGGCAGTCAGCCAGCGCGGCCGGTTCGCTCGCGAGCATCGTGATCTGCTCGCGCGGTACGCGCGTGCCGATTACTGCGGCGGACTCGACCGCGTGCCGGGTGCCGGCGCTGAGCCGGGTCAGGCGCGCGGCCACGGCGTCCCGGACGGTGGGCGGCACCGACGGCCAGCCCGCCTCGAGGATCTCGCTCACGTAGAACGGATTGCCGCCGGTAACGCGGTGCAGTTCCGTGACGTCAACGTCGTGCTGGCCGGCGAGGGTCCGCACCGCGGCCACCGACAGCGGCGGCAGCTTTATCCGCCGGGTAGCTCGCTGCGTCGCCAGGTCACCGAGTACTCTCCGCAGCGGATGGTCGTCGCCGAGCTCGTCGTCGCGGTAGGTGACCAGCATCAGCCCGCGCAGTCGCGCCAGGCGTCGCCCGGCGAAGCTGATCAGGTCGATGGTGGCCTCGTCGGCCCAGTGCGCGTCCTCGATGACCGTCACGGTGAAGTCGGGCGAACTCATCTCGGCCAGCAGCGCGGCGAACAGCCGGTCCCGCGGCGCGCCGTCGCGGCACAACCCAGCGAGTTCGGCCTCAGTCTGGGCGCCTATGTCGAAGAGCGGGCCCAGCGGCCGGGGCGTGAATAGCCCGTCGCAGACTCCCCACAGCCAGCGTGCACCGCTCAGGTCACCCTGGAATGCCTCGACCAGCGCGGTCTTGCCCATTCCGGATTCGCCGGACACCAGGACCAGCCTGCCGTCACCCTGCCGTGCCTCGGCGGCGTACTCGGCCAGCGTGCGCAGGAACGATGCCCGCTCCAGTAGCTCCATCTGGGCGCACCCCCCATCCCTGCGAGGATTGTGACCTGGTTGGCCGCCCAGGTACAACCCGGCCAGGTCACTGGGAGCCGCCGTTCCGGTCGGAGCTCACAGAGCGCAGCCGCTGCCCGCGGGCCCGGTCTGCCATCTCCACCCAGAACCTCGTCAGCTGGGCCGGGCGCATCTGCTGCCAGGGCGCGCGCCCGGTGCGCGGATCACGGGGCCGGATGACCAGTGTCTGCTGTCGGCGGCAGAATGCCTCGCTCATCTCGACCCGCGGCTGCGTGCCCTTCGGCGGATACGGGCACAGCTCGAAGGCGCAGCCGTCCACGCAGCTGGTGCCGGGTGCCGATGACACCGCGGTCCCGATCGTCCGGCCTGGTTCGAGCGCGTCCCGGTAGTGCGTGATGCACGGCGGCAGGTCAGACCGGTTCGAGCGCTTCAGCCGGCGCTCGCGCTCGCTCGCCTGGCCGCCACGGTCGGCCAGGTTCAGCAGCAGGAGCACGTCCGCGACCAGTTGCTGTGCGCGGCCGTCGAGCGCGGTCCAGCCTGCCGACGGCGGGATCCACAGGTCGGTGCCGGCCGTGCGGCGTCTCCTGGCTGAGATTCCGCGACCCGACCTGGCCCACCACGCCGCTCTCGTCGATCCAGCAGTACCGCTGCGGGCGGCGGGTCTTCAGCGCCAGCACGACCAGTTGCGCCGCCTCCCGGACGAACGGGTGCAGGCCAGGCCGTCCCGGCCACGCGGGTGCCGTCTGTCCGGCCGCGGTCCGGGCGGTCCCGCCCCGCGACATCCAGCCAGTGCTTGACGATCGCCTCGGGCTGGGCCCGGCGCTTGTCGTCTGGCTGCCTGGTCCCCTCGGACAAGTTCAGCAGGCAGAGCGCGTGCAGCAGGGTCAGCTGGGAGAACCAGTAGCTCGCGGACTTGAGCATCTCCAGCGCCTGCTCGGCCAGGTACATCCGGGCTTCGCGCAGGTTGTCCGGCTGGCCGGGGCGGCGGTTGGCCGCGTACTTGAAGCCCTGCGCCAGCGCGATCTCCAGCGAGAGCGGCAGATCGTCCTCGCCCGTCTGGCGGGCGTCGCGGCCGAGATGCCGCAGCCACTGAGCGAGGTCGGCCTGCGCGTGCTCGGCGGCGGCCCGCTCGGCCGCGCTGGCGGCCTGACCGCCCACCGACCCGGCGAGCATCGGCGCGAGCCAGGCGCTCATCACTGCGGAGCGCGACCGGTCCGCCGGGGCCGCCGCCGCTCCGGCGGGCCCGGTGCCGGCCTGACCGGGGCCGGTTCGAGCGGCGCCGCGGGCCGCGCGCTCGCGGGCGCAGGCCGGACACGGCGCTTCCAGCACGTCGCGCAAGGCCGCGTAGGCGGCGAAGCCGCTCACCCCGAGCTCCTGCGCCGCGGCGACCTGGACCGGATAGGAGCGCTCGGTGCAGCCGATGGCGTACAGCTGGGGGTAGGACGGCGCCGGGCAGTTCTCGCCCTGCCGACGCCGATCCTCCATGGCGCGGGCGGCCTCGCCGAAGCGGTGCACGACCGCGATCTTGCCCTCTTCCAGCGTGCGCGGGTCCTGCGCGTGAATCCGGGTCCACCTGCTGCCGATCTCGGCCGCGATCGTCACATGCTCGGGCTCGGCGGCGACGCTGTCGACTTCGAGCGCTGCCGCGTAGATGTCCAGGACCTTGTTGTCGTCGCGTCCGGTGGCCGCCTGCCGCAGCGCGCCCACGTAGTCCGACTGGCCCGGCGTCGGCGCGCTTGGCGCGACGCGACTGCCGGGGTCGCGGCGCCGGATCGGACCGGCGCGACCCGGCGACCGATCGCGGGCTGCCCGGCGCCGCCCCGGCTCTGGATCGCAGCACCAGGGCGATGAGCAGTTCCCGGCTCGGCTTGGGATGCTGCACGGCAGCGGCCACGTAGGCAGGGTCCTGCCAGGCGGTGTCGAGCAGCCGGGAGCCGAGGTAGGCCTGCATGAGGCTATGCGGGAACCGGATGCTGTTGCCGCGCAGCTCAACGAGATCGAGCTGCGCGGCCCAGGCGGCAGCCAGCCGGGTGTCCACGTTGAGGACGCTGGTCCCGGGGCCCGCCTGCTCGTCGATGGCCGCGAGCCGACGCTGTACTTCGGCGGTGAACGACGCGTCCTGCAGGTCGTCGAACTCCACCTCCAGTCGGTCAAGCTTGAGGCCGGCGCACGCCAGCGCGGAGAGGTGCTCGATTGCGGCGTGCCGCTCCGACCGGTTCAGCGGCACCTCCTCGCGCAGGTGACCGCGGATAAGCGCGCGCTCCCAGGTCTGCAGCAACCCGAGCCGCAGCCGGGACCGGTCCACGCCCCGGGTGTCGACGACGCCGTGCTGCCCGGCCGAGGCGGGCTCCAGCAGTCCCTTGACCTGAAGCTCGCGCGTGATCTGCAGATACAGCGGCGCCTCGATGACCTCGGCGGTCTCGACGATCCAGGCCAGCCGCCGCTCGTCCTCACCGGTGCGGTCACCGGCGATGTAAGCCAGCGCCGCCTCGTAGCTGAGCGGCTCCAGGGTGAGCATCGCGGCCTCGGTCGCGCGCAGCGGATCATGCGGCCGCGACGCGATGACGAGCGGCAGGTGCTGCTGATGCGCCTTCCGGATGGCGGCGCGAATGATGTTGTCCCGTTCCGGGTCGGCGACCAGCGCTTCTTCCAGGCCGTCGGCGAGCACGATGATCTTGCGATCCTTGATCAGTCGCCGCCAGATGGTCTCGCCTTCGGTCCCGGACAGCAGACCGGGGTTGACTTCGCTGAGGAATCGCTCGCGCGCGAGGACCTGGAAGTCAAGCTCGGTCGTGGCGTCCCTGAGCTTGACCGGCACCGGGATGGCGCGCTTCTCCGCCAGCAGTTCGGTAAGCCGGACCAGGACGGCGGTCTTGCCGGTGCCGACGCCGCCGACCAGCACATGCGGCCGGACCCCGCGGTCGTGCAGATCCGCCATCACGGCCTTGCACAGGTCATCGCGGCCGACGACCTTGTCGATGATGGCGCCCGCGGTCGGAACCAGCTCGCGCGATTCGTCCCTGGCCCTGGCCCGGTACCGCCGCTGCAGCCCGAACAACCGCCAGAGCAGGAACGAAGAGGCCAGCGCTACGAGCACGACGGAGGCGAGCAGGTTGGTGAGGATGCCGCAGGAGAAGCTCAGCGTCGTGCACCGGCGGTCCGGGTCGAAGGCCAGACCGGACGGGCCGCCCCTGGCGAAGAACAGGTAGCCCACCCAGGCCAGCCACAGCAAGAAGAGGACGCCGGCCAGCACGGTCAGCGCGGTAACGACTCGCACCGACCGCCGGGATCGCCAGGGTGCTGGCTCGTCGACGCCGCTGCGGTCGCTGCGCCGCCGGGTGGCGCCCGCGAACAGGCCCGCGCCGTCGTCGCCGCCGCGCCCGCCGCGCCGCGGGCGCAGACCGCCACCGCTGGTACCGGCCATTCATACCCTCCCGGTGCAGCTGCACTTATCGCGCCATTCTTTCACTTTTGCCTCATCTGCATAGAGCGCCGGATCTGCCCAGGCCAGCGCCGCACGCTGGACAGCGCTGGCCCGAGCCGCGGGCCGGGTCGGCTAAATGACGCGGACAATTCCGGCACGGAACGGCACGGCACACGATGGACCGCCTCAAGTAGTAAGAGCGCGGCAGCGAAAGGTGGGGAAACCAGTGCGTGGTATCCGGAGATCGTGGTGGGCCGCCA
This sequence comes from uncultured Actinomycetota bacterium, assembly GCA_963726425.1. Lineage (GTDB taxonomy): Bacteria > Actinomycetota > Actinomycetes > Streptosporangiales > Streptosporangiaceae > JAJYUU01. Next base: position 172,859 of record CAVSCN010000037.1, read on the forward strand.
CTGTCGCGGGCGGGGCTCTAGTTATCGCGGCAGGGCTGCCCGTGGCGGCGGTACAGGCCAGCGCCGGCTCGGCAGTGACGTCGCCAGCCGCCACGACATCGGTGCCGGCGGCCGGCCCGCGCCCGCTCGCGGGTCACCTTCCCGCCGGCCTCAGCGTTCCTGGTGCGACGCAAGCCGGGAGCACTCTGACCATCCTGGACGGGGTGTTCTGCACGTCGACGCGGAACTGCTGGGCGGTCGGTTCACGGGAAAGCACGAGCGGCACCTCGGTGGTGAACCAGATGCTGCACTGGAACGGCAAATCCTGGCATGAGACGGCAGTGCCCAGTCCGGCCGGGAGCAGCGCGGGTGCATTCAACGAGCTGTTCGCGGTCCGCTGCCTGGACGCGGCGAACTGCTGGACGGTGGGGGAAGACACCAAGAATGACTTTGGCACCACGCTGAACCAGGCGCTGCACTGGAACGGCAAGAAGTGGTCGCAGGTGCACACGCCCAACCCGGCGGGCACGAAGGCCGACGACAACAACGAACTGTTCGACGTGACGTGCACATCGGCGGCCAGTTGCTGGACCGTCGGCGACTTCGGCTCGCCTTTCTCGACGACCGGCCATCAGAAACTGCTGAACCAGGTCCTGCACTGGAACGGGAAGCGCTGGTCAAGGGTGCGGGTGGTGAATCCGGGCGGCACCACGATCGCGCACGTCAACTCGCTGTTCTCGGTGCGCTGCGGCTCTCCGACCAACTGCAACGCCGCGGGCGATGACGGCACGACCCGGGCCAGCACGTACAAGATGTACAACCAGGTCCTGCACTGGAACGGCAAGCGGTGGTCCAAGGCCACGACGCCGAACCCCGGCCCGAGCGGTTTCGGCCGGACCAGCCAGATTGACGCGCTGGCGTGCGGCTCGGCCATGAACTGCTGGGGGGCCGGCGACTTCGGCACCAACTTCCCGGCGCAAACGTCGAAGAACGAGATCCTGCACTGGAACGGCAAGAAGTGGAGCAGGTCGACGGTGACCAACCCGGCCGGAGACGACAACTTCTTCGTGGGGGCGACCTGCCAGTCCACGCGCAACTGCTGGGCGGTAGGCAGCCAGGGCAACGTCGAGCCGGGCACGCTGCTGAACGAGGCGGCGCACTGGAACGGCAAGCGGTGGGCGCTGGTGCACACCCCGAATCCCTTCGGCCCGGTCTCGGGCAGCGAGAACACGCTGCTGGCCGCCCGGTGCGCGACCGCGGCCAGTTGCTGGGCGGTCGGATTCCAGATGGAGAGCATCGGCCAGTACCGCGATGAGATATTGCACTGGAACGGCAAGAAGTGGACGATTCAGTCGGCGCCGGGCAGCTGACCGCCTTCGCGGCAATGACCTGCCCGCACCGAGCGATTGCACGCTAAACCCAGCGCGCTGGCCTGGACAGGCGAGCGCGGCAGCAGAAGCGAGAGGACCCGAGCGATGAGTTTCATCTCCCGGCCCGGACGGCATGCGGCAATGCTGGCCGGGATCGTACTGGCGACGGCGAGCCTGCCGGCCGCCGCCGCGCAGGCCAGCGCCAGCGGACCGGCCACCAGTCAGGTCGCGAACTCTTACAGCGTGCTGAAGGGCGTGTACTGCACGTCTGCGAGCAGTTGCTGGGCAGTGGGGTTTCAGGGCGTAGCCGCTCACGAAGTGAACCGGGTGCTGCACTGGAACGGCCGGACCTGGTACCGCGTCTCGGCCCCCAATCCGGCTGGATCCGGTCCTGACGACGAGAGCGCGCTTGCCGCCGTCCGCTGCCTGACCGCGAAGAACTGCTGGGCGGTGGGCAACACCTACCACAACGACATCGACCCACAATCAGGCCCTGCACTGGAACGGCAAGCGCTGGTCGGTGGTCAGCACCCCGAACCCTGGCGGCTCCAGGCCAGACCTGGAAAGCGAGCTTGACGACGTCACCTGTGTCTCGTCGGCCAACTGCTGGGCCGTCGGGATTTACGGCAACCCGTCGCCCACCAGCCTGAAGCTCCTGAATGAGGTGCTGCACTGGAACGGCAAGCGCTGGTCGCAGGTCCGCGTCGTGAATCCGGGCGGCACCATGACCGGGCAAACCAGCGAGCTGACTGCCGTTCGCTGCGGGTCTGCCCGCAACTGCAATGCGGTCGGCGAGTACGCGAGGTCGGTGACGGCCGCGACGCTCAACGACGTGCTGCACTGGAACGGGACGCGCTGGTCGCAGGTCCATGTTCCCAATCCGGCGGGCGGCAGCGCGGTGCCCAGAACGCCCTTAACGCGCTCGCCTGCGGCTCGGCGACCAACTGCTGGGCTGCGGTCCGTGGCACCGGAACGCCGCCAAAGGTCAGGAACGCGGTGCTGCACTGGAACGGCCGGAGCTGGAGCAAGGCGACCGTGCCGAACCCGAACGTGAACACCGCCGGCGTCGACAACGAGCTGGCCGCCGGCACCTGCAGCTCGACCCGCAACTGCTGGGCCGTCGGACAGCAGGACATCTTCTCATCCGTGGGCAGGAAGAAGAACGAGGCGCTGCACTGGAACGGCAAGCACTGGTCGCTGGTCTCGACGCCCAACCCCGGCGGCACCACGATGAACCGACAGCAACAATCTGCTCGGGGTGCGCTGCACGTCCGCCTCCAACTGCTGGGCGGTCGGCAAGATCTCCAAGGGAGGCGCGGACCAGCAGGAGATCCTGTTCTGGAACGGCAGGGAAGTGGCTCGGTCGTTCTGACGCGGACTGCCGTCAGTGGCCGGTGATGAACTTCACGATCGCAGCGGCGAGCGCGGCGGCGATATGCCGCTGCACCCACGGCTGCACCAGCCGCCGGGCGTCGGCCGCGTTGTTCATGTTCCCGCACTCGATCAGGACCTTGGCCATCGTCGTGAGGTTGAGCCCGGCCAGGTCGTCGCGGCGGATGTAGCCGTTGCGGCCGTAGTAGTCGCTGATCCGCATCGGGGTGTGGCTCAGCATGGCCGCGTGTACATCCCGGCCGAACCGCAGTGAGGACCTGATCACCTTGTCGTTCGGGCCCGTCGGCCACCGGCTCGAGCACCGTGAAGCCGTGGCCGCTCGCCGGGCCGTAGTCGGCGTGGATGTCGATGGAGACGGTCGCGTGCGCGTTGTCCAGGATCCGCGCGCGCCGGTTCACGCACGGCCCGAGGCCGTGGTTATTCTTCCGCGTCATGACGACCCGGGCACCGTCCTTGATCAGGTCCGCGCGCAGGTATGTCGCGACGTTGAAGTTGAACCTGGCCTCGGTGTAGCCGCTGGCGGTCTCGGTCCCGGTCGTGTCGCAGTCTTCCCACTCGCGGCCGTTCCAGACCTGCTTGTTGAGGAACCCCGGGTCGGTGTAGTTGCGGCCGTTGTGGCCGGGGTCGATGCCGATGATCTTGCCCGCGAGCGGCTTGGCCGCGATCGCGCTGGCTGTGGTCCCGGCGCGTGTGGTAGCGGCCGCGGCGCTGCCGGCGGCGGCAGCGGCAGCACGGCGGCGATAGTTACCAGGGCGGTCAGGGTCAGGCGAGCGCCGATGCCGGACGCGGAGCGAGCGATCTGCATATCGCCGCATTCTGCCAGCGAGATCACGGTAGCGCGGGGATTTGACCGGCTGCCAGAAGGCCAAATCCCCGCGCTACGCGGCCGCTCACGGCAGCCGCAGCACCTCGCCGGGGCGAAGCGCGTCCGGGTCCGGCCCGACGACGTCGCCGCTCGGGACGAGAGATCCCAGGACATCACCAGGTCAACTCAGAGTCAACTAATAGTAAAGGAATCCTCTCCGTAAGGTCATTCCCAGGCTGGCAGCCCGGCGCCTGGACGCGGGACGGCAATCCAGGCATTGTGTGCTGGACGGCGGCGGAGGGGAGCACGGCATGGCCGGGACGGTATTCGAGTGGGACGATCTTGCTCAGTTCAAGGCGGAGAAGCGGTTCCTGGACGGGTACCCGGACGACCAGCGGACCTTTTTCGCCCCGCGGGATGACGCTCACGGGCTGCTCGTCGCGCTGCTGAGCAGCGCGCAGCACTCGATCGTGGTCAACATGTTCGGCTATGACGACGACGAGCTAAACAAGATCATTCAGGCGAAGCTCGCCAGCGCGAACGTCTACGTCCAGATGAGCCTGGACCGCAGTCAGTCGACTGGTGCACATGAGAAGCAGATCCTGGCGAGCTGGAACAACAACGCGTTCGGAAACAGCATCGCGATCGGCACCAGTTCGGTACACAACGCGATCTCGCACCTCAAGATCGTGATCGTGGACGGCGTCTACACGGTGAAAGGCTCGACGAACTGGTCCTTGTCCGGCGAGCAGCAGCAGGACAACGAGCTCACGCTGAGCCGCAACGCGGTCGTCGCCGCCGAGACGCGCGCGATCCTGGACCTCAACCACGACTTCATGCTCAAGCAGATGGCGGGCACGAAGCTGAATGTCCACCCGCTGATGGCACCCTCCGGGCCAGGCGCGACGCCGCCGTTGCCGCCGGCCCCGCCCTCGGCGCAGGCGCCGGCCGGGTAGCCGGGGCGCCTGCGCCGGGCGGCGGGTCACAGCTCCGGGTCGGCCGCCGCCCGGATCTCGATCCGGCCGGCGTATGCCATCGGGTGGGTCCGGGCGATCTCGACCGCCTGCTCGACGTCGGCGCACTCCAGCAGGTCGAAGCCGACGATCAGCTCCTTGGTTTCCGCGAACGGGCCGTCCGAGACGAGCGTCTCGCCGCCCCGCACCCGGACCGTCTTCGCCGCGGCCGGGGATACCAGTTCCGTGCCCAGCAACCGCCGGCCGGCCGCGTCGTTCTCGGTTACCCAGGCGTCGATGTCAGGCCATGCGCTCTCGTCGGCGTCTGGCTCGGTGTCGGTGCAGACAAGCATCAGGAACTTCACTGCAGATCTCCTCTCGCTGATTCACCAGCACGACGATCGGCGGTGGCCGGTCTGGACAATCGGCCCGCGTCTAGTCGGCCGGCGCGGTCAGCTCAAGCTGCACACCGTCCGGATCGGCGAACGACAGCACGTCGATCCCGAACGACGGCAGGCTCGTGATCTGGCCGTGCGTCACTCCGGCCTCGTCCAGCAACTCCGCCGCCCGCTCCAGGTCAGCACGGCTGTCGACGCCGAAGCTGAGATGGTCAAGCCCGACCCGGTCGGCGTCGAAGCGGTCGCCCGCCGCAGCCATCGGGCGCAGGCCCATCAGCAGGGTGCCGCGGATCATGACGATGCCGCCGAAGAGAATCTTGAACGTCTCGGCGGCAGCGGGATCGTCATCTGGCGGCGACTCCACCGCGACATCGAAGCCAAGCAGGCCCGTATAGAACTGGCGGCTCCGCTCGAGATCGGTGACGGTGAGCCGCAGATGATGTATCGGGCCGGTGGGAATCTGTCCAGGCATCCAGCTTCTCCCTCGCTCGGTGCAGCGGCACGACCAGGCCCCGGGCCCAGCATGCCATCGGCGCCGTCGGCTGGAAACTGACGCGGCCGCGGCTGGCTGGGCGAGGGCCTGATCAAGGCGGGCAGACCTGTACCTGGCGGGTCCGGCGGTCGGCTGCGAATATGGCAAAGCCAGCGCTACCGGCGCACGCGTGGCGGGCCGCCCGGCTGGCTGCGGCCCGGCCAGGCGGCCGGGCGTCCCGAGAGGCGGGTGCTGGCCGTGCGGCACGAGCACAGGAGCTGGTCCGGTGGCTAGCCGCGAACCGGTCGGGCTCCGGGTCCGGCTGGCGCTGGCGTTCGTCGCCGTGGCCGTGCTGGCGGTCGGGTTGGTGGCGGTGCTCGCCGTGATCTTCACCGAGCGCGACATCGCGGCGCTGCTGCAGCTGCGCCGCGACGACCTGGTCAGCTCCCTGGCCACCGACGCGGTGTCCACCTACAACACCGGCAAGCCCGGCTGGAGCGACGTCGATCTCAAGCCCGCGCTGCAGCTGGCAGGCAGCGACGGCGCGCAGGCGGAGGTACTGGACAACCGCGGGCAGGTGGTGACGTCGACGCTGGCCGTCCCGGTGACCTCGGACACGCTGACGCGCCGTCCGCTGACGCTGAATGGCCGGCGGATCGGCACGCTGCTGGTCCGGTACACCGGCCGGGGCCTGACAGAGTCCGCGGCCAACCTGCGCACCTCCCTCGTTCGCGCCGTCATCGGCGCCGCGGTGCTGGCGGCCGTGCTGGCGCTGATCGCGTCGGTGCTGGTGTCGCGGCGGATCACCAGGCCGGTCATCGCCGTGATCGGCTCGGTCCGGGCGATGGGCCGCGGCGAGCGGAATGCCAGGGTCGGACCGGTGACGGGCGCGCCCGCCGAGCTGCGCGATCTCGCGGTGACCTTCGATCAGATGGCGGACACGCTGGCCGGCCAGGAACGGCTGCGCCGGGATCTGGTCGCGGATGTGGCGCATGAGCTGCGCACGCCGGTCGCGGTCCTGCAGGCCAACACCGAGGCCCTGCTGGACGACCTGGTGCCGCACACCAGGGAGCAGACCGTCTCGCTACACGAGGAGGTCGTGCGGCTGGGCCGGCTGGTCGGGGACCTGCAGACGCTGGCGGCCGCGGAGGCGGCCGCGCTGCAGCTCAACCTGCAGCCCTGTGATCTCGCCAGCGTCGCGGCCGTGGCCGCCGAGGACTGGACCGCGAGTTTCGCGGCCGCCGGGATCGCCTTCAGCCGCGAGCTGACGGGCGCGCCGGTGCTGGCTGACCCCGGCCGGCTGCACCAGATCATCGACAACCTGCTGAGCAACGCGCTCAAGTTCACCCCGCGCGGTGGCGCGGTGACGATGCTGCTCTCCACGGCGGACGGCGAGGCCAGGCTGGAGGTCAGCGACACCGGGCCGGGGATCGACCCGGCCGAGCAGCCACGCGTTTTCGACCGCCTGTGGCGCGGCGGCACTGCCGGGCACACCACCGGCAGCGGCATCGGCCTGGCGATTGGCGCCGAGCTCGCGCGTGCCCACCGGGGATCGGTCCAGGTGACGAGTGAGCCCGGCTACGGCTCGCTGTTCAGCCTGGTGCTGCCGCTGCGCGCAGGCGCTCAGCCGTAACCGGGTGCTGTCGGGCGGCGGCGCAAGCCTCCATACCGCCTCCATATCGCCTCCATGACGGCTCCCCAGTCGCCGCATAAAACAGGGATGTGAGCCTGAAGGGCAGGCCACACGATCACGAAGAGGTGGGTTCAATGACAGCGACACGGCAGCCGGAGCGGATCGGGTCATCCGGTGCGATGGCCGCCATGCACAAGGCGACGCGCGCGCTTCGCGAGTTGCACGAGGAAATGGTGGCCGGTACGGAGGCAGTCGTCAGGTCGGCCGCCGTCATCGGGCATGGCTCGCACGGAGCCACCAGCGCGAGGCTCGCGACCAGCGATGCGCGCCCTGACCGCACGTCGTGATCGGGACAGTGGCTGACGCCCTGCTATCGGTGCGGGCTGTCGCCCGCGGCTGTGCCCGCCGGAAGCCGGCGGCACAGCCGTTCCTGCGCACTGGCGCTGACGTTCTGTGGAGGGGATCATGGAGGCCGGACTTAACATCACAGCCTGCGGCGAAAGGGCGGGTGAGCGGGCGATGCCGGCCACTGTCCTGCTGGTCGAGGACGAGCGCAAGCTGCGTGAGCTGGTCCGCGCATACCTGGAGCGGGCCGGTCTGACTGTGCTGTCCACCGCCTCCGGCGCCGAAGCGATCACGCTCGCCACCGCGACGGCACCCGACTTGGTGGTCCTCGATCTCGGGCTGCCCGACGTCCCCGGCGAGGAGGTGGCACGGGAACTGCGCGCGGCCGGGCCGGTGCCCATTCTGATGCTGACGGCGCGTTGCACCGAGGAGGATAAAATCGCCGGCCTGGAGATCGGTGCCGACGACTACGTGACCAAGCCGTTCAGCCCGCGCGAACTGGTGCTGCGGGTCCAGGCGATTCTCCGCCGCGGGGGACCGGCCGATGTGCACGGGGTGACCAGCTACGGCGGCGGAGTCCTCGCCCTGGACGAGTCCCGGCGGCAGGCATGCGTACGCGGCACCATCGTCGACCTCACCCCCACCGAATGGGGGCTGCTGCTCGCATTAGCGACGGTGCCCGGCCGGGTGTACTCGCGGTACGAGCTGATTAACAAGGTGCGCGGGTACGAATTCGAAGGCTACGAGCGCACCGTCGACTCGCACGTGAAGAATCTCCGGCGCAAGATCGAAGCCGACCCGGCTAGCCCGCAAATCGTCCAGACCGTTCTCGGCGGCGGCTACCGCTTGGGCCTGGTAAAGGACGGCTGATCACATGCGCGTCGCTGGCCAGGCTGCCCCCACGAAGGTCGGCTGCTCAATCCAGGAGACGCGTCCCGCGGCCACTTCCTCGGCGTGCTCGGCGCAGAGCAATACGATCATCGGCATCCCGGCCTTGGCGACCTGCCACGTGGCGGTCCCGGTCGCGGTGCACGGCCAGTGCCAGCTGGTCCGCGTCGTCACATCTGGGCTGACCAGCCTGCGCCCCGCCGCGCACATCAGCGTGAAGTCCTGGCAGCGACCGCAGTAGCCGGCGGTGATCGCGACCCGGTCGCGGATCATCAGCTTGCACTTCGGGCAGATGGCGAACTGGAAAGCAGCTACTTGGGAACTTTGGCCGGGAGGCCGTCGCGATCGCTTCCAGCGTCCGCGCTGCGGCTCGTGATTGGCGGCCGGGCCACGGCCCAGTTCGTGGGTGACTAAATCGCGATTAGCGTTACGAAACATTACTACTGGCCTTTCGTAGCGCCCGGCTCTCCCCCCTCATAAGAAAAGCCGAGTATGTGCACGCTACAAGGACCGCGCGGGCGAGTACATCGTGTGAAACATGTAGCCGTATATGTAGTTAGCTGCACCGCATCGGCGCCCGCGCGGCGGATCATACAGATTGCGCAGCGGCGAACTCGCCATAAACCAGCCCAGATTGTCGCGCGGGCGAGCATGACGCCCGTCTGCGGTACGCCCTAGTCGGCGAGGGCCTGCCGGGCGGCCCGGATCGACGAGCGCTTGGCCGAGTCGAGGTACTCCTCGATCCTGGTCACGTGCCCGTCCCGCACCTGCAGGTACATGGCGGCGTGCAGCTCGACCTCGGTCCCGTCCGGCAAGCTGCCGCGCAGCACGTGCTGCTGCAGCACGCCGTCGGGCGCGGGTACCCGGCGGACGATGTCGTACCGCAGGCCCGAGACCGCCCGCTGCAGGCCCTGCAGGACCTTCAGGTTCTCCTCCACCGGCTGCTCGACCAGGTCGTCGTTGTGCCAGATGACGGCGTCCGGGGCGTAGAGCTCACGCAGCGTCCCGATATCGCCAGCCTCCAGCGCGGCAAAGAACCTGACGACGACTTCCTCGCTCATGGCCGCACCCTTCTAATTGGCCGGTGCGGCCGCGCCTGCCGCCATCCCGGCGATCGTCCGCTCATAACCCCAATCGGTCCCGACTGGCATCGGGAACAGGACCGGCAGGTCGACCCCGACGGCCCGGTACTGCGCCAGCCGGGCCAGGCAGGCAGCCGCGCTGCCGTGCGCGACGAAGCCGTCCGCGGCGGCCTGCGGCACCGCGTCGGCCGCGCCCGCCCGGTCGCCGGCCAGCAGCCGGTCGCGCACGCCCTGCAGGTTCGGCCCGCCATCCAGCTCGCCGAACAGCCGCGGCGCCGCGGCGTGCAGCGCGTACCGGGGGACGACCGCGCGCGCCGCGGCCGCCGCCGCGGCCTCGTCGTCGGACAGGCAGGTGTGCACCACGCACACGACCTCGACCGCCGCCGGATCCCGCCCCGCCGCCCTGGCCGCATCCCGCACGATGAGCGCCGCGTCGGCCGCCTGGTCGGGCGTCATCAGGTTGAGGATCACGCCGTCGGCGATCCTCCCGGCCAGCGCCAGCATCCGCGGGCCGAGCGCGGCGAGGTAGACGGGCAGGTCAGCCCGCACCGGCGGGCTGTCGAGCGGGACCACCCCGGTGCGGAACAGCTGCCCGTCGATCCCGGCCGGATGGCCGCTCAGCACCGCGCGTACGACCTGCACGTACTCCTCGATCATCGGCAGCGGCGCGAACGGCGGGAGCCCGAACCGCGTGTTCATCACGGGGTTGGCGACGCCGAGCCCGAGAATGAACCGGCCCGCGGTCGCGTGATCGAGCTGAGCGGCGGTCTTGGCCGTCAGGACTGGCGGGCGGAGTGCGGCGTTCGTGATCGCGGTGCCCACCAGGACCCGGCTGGTGGCCGCCGCGACCGGGTGGCACAGCGCCAGCGCGTCGCCGTGGCCCTCGGCCACGAACACGGCGCTGAAGCCGGCTTGCTCCGCGGCGGCGGCGAGCTGGCCGACCGCGCCGGGTGTGAGCCCGCTGTGCGAGGCGATCGACAGGCCCAGCCCGGTTCCGGGCGGTAGCGCGCTCATGACGGCACCTCCGCGTCCGGCGTCTCCGCCGTCGGTGACGGCGGTGTCGGTGACGGGGCGTGCGCCCGCGCCCGCAGCTCCCGCTTGAGGACCTTGCCGGTCGTGGTGCGGGGGAGCGAATCCACGAATTCCACCGTCTTGGGGCACTTGAAGTGCGCGAGCTGGCCACGGCACCAGGTGATGATCTCGTCGGCGGCGGGATCGGCGCCGGTCCCCGCGGCCGGGATGATCACGGCGTGCACCGCCTCGCCCCAGACCGGATCTGGCCGTCCGATCACCGCCACGTCGGCGACGGCCGGATGCCGGGCGAGGACGGCCTCCACCTCGGCCGGGTAGATGTTCTCGCCGCCGCTGATAACCATGTCCTTCGCCCGGTCCAGGATGTACAGGTAACCGTCGGCGGTCAGCGTCGCGATGTCGCCGGTCCGGTACCAGCCGCCGTCGGCGAACGCGGCCGCGGTGCCCTCGGGGTCGCGCCAGTACCCGGTGAACAGGCACTCGCCGCGGATCAGCAGCTCGCCCGCCGTCTCGGCGGGCACGTCGCGGCCATCAGGGCCGACGATGCGTACCTCCCAGCCGAAGGAGACCTGGCCGGCGCTGGCCAGCCGGGGATGGCCGGGCTGATGATCTTCGGGTGCGAGCAGGCTGATCATGCTCTGGCTCTCGGTGTTGCCGTAGATCTGGCGGAACCGGCAGCCGAACGCGGCCAGGGCCGCGGTCAGCGCGGACGGCGTGATCGGGGCGGTGCCGTAGGCGATCTCGCGCAGGCTGGACAGGTCCGCGCCGGGACGCGCGCGGATCTCGGCCACCAGCATGTCGATCAGCGAGGGTCCGGCGGTGAAGAACTCGATCCGGTCGGCCTCGATCGCGTCGATCACGGCGGCCGGACTGAACGCGCTGTGTATGTAGACGGTGCCCGCGGTGAGGATCGCCTGCAGGCACTGCCCGAAGCCGCCCAGGTGGAACAGCGGCAGGATCTGCAGGTGCCGCGAGCCGGCTACCTGGTCGCCGATTTCGATCGCGAAGTCGGCGACGGTCATCATCAGCGCGCCGTGCCGCAGCGGGATCGCTTTGGCCCGGCCAGTTGTGCCGCTGGTGTGCACGAGCGCGAGCACGGTGTCGCCGGCGAGCGCCGGCCGGGGCGGTGCCGCGGCGGTCAGGTTCGCGCCGTCCCGCCAGCCGTCCGGCGCCTGGTGGTCGCGCGGCCTCGGGGCCCCGATGACCACCCGGCCGCCGGGACCGGACCAGGCCGCGTCCACGAGGCCCGCGAACTCGGCGTCCGCGGCGACGGCCGCGGGCCCGACCAGGTCCAGCACCTCGGTCAGCTCGCGCGGCGACAGCCGCCAGTTCACGAACGCCGGCGTCACCCCTGCGCGCATCAGCGCGAACGCGTGCACCAGGAAGTCGGCGCTGTTCTTCGCGACGAGCGCGACCACGTCGCCGGGCCCGACCCCCAAGGCGGCCCAGCCGCCCGCCCGGCGCTCGGTCTGCGCGAGCAGTTCCGCGTACGTGTACGCAGCGCCCCGGTCGTCCGTCAGCGCCAGCACGTCCGGCCGCACGTTCGCGCGCCACTCGATGACGTGGATCCAGCTCTGCATCCGGCGAGTCCTTCCGTTCGCAGGACGTATCGTTGCAGAAGCGACTTCTGTAGGACAGACTTCGGCCAGGGATTTTGCCGTTGTGCCGGAGGAAAGATGGAACCCGATGTCGCCGAGCTGCGGCGTTCCATCGCCCGCGCCTGCCGGATCCTGGCCCTGCAGGGACTGGCCGAGGACGTCCTGGGTCACGTCAGCGTCCGGCTCGGGGCGGACCGGCTGCTGATCCGCTGCCGCGGCCCGCACGAGCGCGGGCTGCTGTTTACTACGCCCGGCGACGTGCACGCGGTGCCACTGGACGGCGGGCCGGCCGATCTGCCGGGCGGCTACGTCGCCCCGAGCGAGCTGCCGATTCACGCCGAGGTACTGCGGCGCCACCCCGACGTGCAGGCGGTCGCGCACGCGCACGCGCCGTCGGTGATCATGACCGACCTGGCGGGGCTGACGCTGCGGCCGGTGATCGGGTCGTACAACATCCCGGCGATGCGGCTGGCGCTGGCCGGTATCCCCGTCTACCCGCGCGCCGTGCTCATCCGGCGGCCCGACCTGGCCGCCGAGATGCTGGCCGCGATGGGCGACGCGCCGGTCTGCGTGCTGCGCGGTCACGGGGTGACTACCACCGGCGGCACGATCGCGGGGGCCGTCCTGCGGGCGCTCCACCTTGAGTCGCTGGCGCGGGTGACGCTCGGCATCGCGCAGGCGGGCGGCCATCCGGCCGAGCTGCCGGCCGAGGATGTCGCCGAGCTGCCCGATCTCGGCGCCACGCTCAACGAGGACCACCTGTGGCGATACCACGTGGCCCGGCTCGAACACGCCGGGCTGGCGGTCTGACCACCGCGGAAGGAGGACCGCCCGTGCTGGATCTGCAATCCGTGCTCGGCGATGTGCGCCGCGGCATGATCCCCGCGTACGTCTATGCCGACCCCGAGGTGTTCGCGCTGGAACGGGACCGGCTGTTCGCCCGGTCCTGGGTGTTCCTGGCGCACGAGTCCGAGATCCCCGATCCCGGCGACTACGTCGTGCGCCGGGTGCTGGCGGACTCCTTCATCGTCGCCAGGGACGAGGCTGGCGTCGTCCGCGTCCTGTTCAACATGTGCCTGCACCGCGGCATGCAGGTCTGCCGGGCCGAGCTCGGCAACGCGTCGCACTTTCGCTGCCCGTACCACGCCTGGACCTATCGCAACGACGGCCGGCTGGCGGGCGTGCCGTTCCACGGCGAGGCCTACGGCGGCGAGGACGGCTTCGCCCGCTCGGGCCAGTCGCTGCTGCCGGCGCTGGCCATGGCCACGCACAACGGGCTGATCTTCATCAGCCTCGACCCGGCCGCGCCGGCGCTGGCCGACTACCTTGGCGACTTCGCGTTCTACCTGGACTTCTACACCCGGCAGAGCCCGGCCGGGATCGAGCTGCGCGGTCCGCAGCGATGGCGGGTGAAGGCGAACTGGAAGATCGGGGCGGAGAACTTCGCGGGCGACAGCTACCACACCCCGCACACGCACGCCAGCGTGGTGGACATCGGCCTGTTCCGCGAGCCGAAGGCGAGCAAGCGTAAGGAGGGCGCGCTGTACGTCGCGGGACCGGGCGCGGGCACCACCTACAAGCTGCCGCCAGGCGGCGAGTTCGCCGAGCAGTTGCGCTACGTCGGCTACCCGGAGGCGATGCACCCGGCCATGGCCGCGACGTGGTCGGTCCGGCAGCGCAAGCTGGTCGGGGACAGCGGCTTCATGGTGTCGGCGGCGACGCTGTTTCCCAACCTCAGCTTCGTGCACAACTGGCCGCAGATCGACTCGGCCGGGACCGTCGCGCCGTTCATCTCGCTGCGCCAGTGGCAGCCGGTCAGCGAGCAGGAAACCGAGGTGCTGTCCTGGTTCGCGGTCGACGCAGCGGCGCCTGCGGAGTTCAAGCGTGACTCCTACAAGGCCTACCTCATGTGCTTCGGCAGCTCCGGCATGTTCGAACAGGACGACGTGGAGAACTGGGTGTCGATCACGTCGATGGCGGCCGGCTCCATGGCGCGGCGGCTGAACCTGAACAGCCGGATGGGCCTGACCTCGTCCGGCCAGCCGATCAAGCCGCCGATGGACAGTGCGGCCTTCGCCGGCCCTGGCGTCGCGTATCAGGGTTTCGGCGAGTTCAACCAGCGGCACTGGCTGCGGCAGTGGGCGGACTGCCTGGACCGCGAGCCCGCCGCCGGGCCCGCGCTGGACCTGGGCCAGGCCGTCGTACCGGGAGCGCCGCGGTGACAGCGACCCGGCCGCTGCCCTACGCCGACCCGGCGCACCTGGCCGCGCACCAGTTCCTGGTGGAGGAGGCGGCGCTGCTGGACGCGGCCGATTACGAGGGCTGGCTGGCGCTGCTGACCGAGGACATCCGGTACCTGATGCCGGTCCGGGTGACGACCGCGCGCGGGGCCGGCTTCGACGCGCTGGCCGACATGGCCCACTTCGACGAGGACATTTACGCGCTGCGCAAGCGCGTGCAGCGGCTCGCCACTGAGCATGCATGGACCGAGGATCCGCCGTCCCGTACCCGGCACTTCGTCACCAACGTGCGCACCTTCCGGCCTGGCGCCGCCGAGCTGCTGGTCGAGTCCGCGCTGCTGATGTTCCGCAGCCGCGGTGACACCCGCGAGGCCGACCTGCTCTCGGCCGGGCGCAGCGACCTGCTCCGGGAGACCGGCGACGGGCTGCGGCTAGCCCGGCGGGAGATCACCGTCGACGAGTCGGTGCTGCGCACCCAGAACCTGGCGGTGTTCCTGTGACGGCCGACGCCGAGCCGCAGGCGGTCATCCGGCTCGCGAACGAGTTCACCGAGGTGCTGGTCGAGCGCGTGCAGACCAGGAACGGGGCCAGGCTGCGGATCCGGGTGCCCTCCTCCGGGCACGAGATCCTGCTCTGCCCGCTGGAGCTGGAGGCGCTGGCCTGGCAGCGGCACGAACTGTTCTCTGCCCTGCTCGCGACACCGCACGGCCCGGAGGACGAGCCCTGATGCAGTGGCTGGACGGCAAGCGCGCACTGGTCGTAGGGGCCGGATCCGGCATCGGCCGGGCCGTGGCGACCGCGTTCCTGGCCGAGGGCGCGCGGGTCGCGGCGCTGGAACTGGACCAGGCGAAGGCCGCGAAGCTGGCCGCCGAGCTGCCTGGCTGCGTGGTCAGCCGCGGCGACGCCACCTCGGCGACGGACGCGCGGGCGGCCGTGGCCGCGGCGGGTGCCGCCTTCGGCGGCATCGACGTGCTGGTTAACTGCGTCGGGATCTTCGACTTCTACCGCGGCCTGGCCGACCTCGACGATGAGCAGCTCGACGCCGGGTTCGACGAGATCTTCGCGGTCAACGTCAAGAGCCAGCTGGTGTCGGTCCGTGCGGCGCTGCCCGAGCTGCAGCGCTCCGGCGGCTGCGTGGTCCTGACGGTCTCGACGTCGGGCTTCTACCCGG
This sequence comes from uncultured Actinomycetota bacterium, assembly GCA_963726425.1. Classification (GTDB taxonomy): domain Bacteria; phylum Actinomycetota; class Actinomycetes; order Streptosporangiales; family Streptosporangiaceae; genus JAJYUU01. The sequence goes on from CAVSCN010000037.1 coordinate 188,217, forward strand.
GCCGCGGCGGAGTGCTGTACGTCGCGTCGAAGTTCGCCGTGCGGGGCTGCGTCATCGCGCTGGCCCACGAGCTGGCGCCGCGGGTGCGGGTGAACGGCGTCGCGCCCGGCGGCACGCTGGGCACCGAGCTCAGCGGGCCGCGCAGCCTCGGGCTGGCTGATCAGGTGCTGGGCGCGGCTCCGGGCCGGGAGCAGGACCTGCGCGGCCGCACGCCGCTGCAGGTGGCGCTCACCGGGGACGATCACGCGGGCAGCTACGTGTTCCTGGCCTCGGACCGGGCCCGCGGCATCACCGGCACGGTGGTGCACTCCGACGGCGGCGCCGGCATCAAGTAGTGATCTGATGCTGCTCTTACGACACCAGACCATTACCTGATGTCGCAGCGAAGGCAGTCAGCCCGCGCCGGGCGGCTGGGCTTCGAGCTTCCGCGCTTCGAGCCCCCGTGTTTCGAGCTTCCGCGCTTCGAGCCCCCGTGCTTGGATCCCCCGTGCTTGGAGCCCCCGTGCTTCGAGCCCCCGTGCTTCGAGCCACTGTGCTTCGAGCCACCGGGCCCGGTCCCGCAGCTCCGCCACGGCCTTCTCGGTGGCCGCCTCGGTCATCCGGGCGACCGGCGCCGACACGACCAGCGCGGCGACCGGCACCTGCTGCGGACCGAGCACGGCGACCGCGACCGACGCGACGCCCTCCTCGCTCTCCTCCAGGTTGATCGCGCAGCCGCGCGCGCGGACGTTTTTCAGCTCCGCCAGCAGCCGGGACTTGGCGGTGATGGAGCGCGCGGTCAGCGCGGTCAGCGACTGCTGCCCGGCGAACAGCGCCGACACTTCCTGGTCGGGCAGGGCGGCGAGCAGCGCCTTACCGGACGCGGTGCAGTTCGCCGCCAGCGCCGACCCGGTCCGGGCCGCCACCCGCAGCGCCCTGGAGCTCTCGACCGCGTCGAGGTAGCGGACGTTCCCGCCCTCCAGCACGGCGAGGTGGACCGTCTCGCCGAGTGAACTGGCCAGGCTCTCCAGCACCGGCCGCGCGTGCCGGCGGATGTCCAGCTGGCGGACCGCGGCCAGGCCGATCTCCACCAGCGCCGGGCCGGCCACGTACGCGCGCGAGTCCGGCTCCTGCCGGACGAAGCCGTGGTAGGCCAGCATCGCCATCAGCCGGTGCGCGGTCGAGTGCGCGACGCCGAGGTGCTCGCTGGCGTCCGACAACCGGACCCGCGGCTCCGCGCGGAAGAGCATCAGCAGCCGCAGCGCCTTGTCCACCGACGCGATCGGGTAGGCGGGCTCCCGGCCCGGCTCCGCTGCGGACCGCCGTTTCTGCACAGCAGAACGATACGGCGTCGGCGACCGGGCCCGTGCCCTGGCAGAAAACTGAAACTGGATTTAGATTTAGCTTCAGTGGCCAGAGGAGGACCTCATGACGGAGTGGCGGAACGAGGAGTTCGACCTGGGCGGCGTCAACCACCTGGCGCTGGTCTGCTCGGACATGAAGCGCACGGTCGAGTTCTACACCGAGGTACTCGGCATGCGGCTGATCAAGACTCTGGACCTGCCGATGGGCCAGGGCCAGCATTTCTTCTTCGACATGGGTGGCGGCAACGCGCTCGCGTTCTTCTGGTTCCCGGACGCGCCGGACCCGGTGCCCGGCATCTCGGCGCCGGTGACCGTGCCGGGCCTGGGGGAGTGGACCAGCGCGGTGGGCTCGATGAACCACATCGCGTTCAACGTGCCGGAGGAGAAGTTCCTGGAGTACCGGGGCAAGCTGAAGGCCAAGGGCGTCAGGGTCAGCCCGATCCTGGACCACGACGACAGCGAGTTCGGCGTCGCCAGGGAACTGCACCCTGGCGTGTTCGTGCGCTCGTTCTACTTCCAGGACCCGGATGGTGTCTTGCTGGAGTTCGCCTGCTGGCGGCGGGTCATGGGCCAGCCCGGCGACGTCCGGCACGAGCCGAAGACCGCTGCGGACCGCACCGGCGTGCGGGTCTGACCTGGTGCTCTCGCTCGTCCACGTCATCGAGTGGCGCGCGGCCACCCAGCCGGACGCCGTGGCGCTGTCGGATGACCGGGGCAGCGAGCTGACCTACGCCGGCCTCGCGGTGGCGATGGAGCGCGCTGCCGCCGGGTTCGCCGCGGCTGGCATCCGCGCCGGTGACGTCGTGCCCGTCGTTGCCCGGAACCAGACCGGCTGGGTCACCGCCATGTTCGGCCTGATCCGGGCCGGCGCGCTGCCGGCCGCGGTCAACTGGCGGCTGACCGGGCCGGAGGTGACCGGGCTGCTGCGGGTGCTAGAGCCCGCCGCCGTCGTGACTGACCGCGATTGCAACGCGCTCGCCGCGGGGGCGGCCGCAGCCTTGGGTTCCCCCGTTCCCGTGCTGGCAGATCTCGGTGCGGTGACCGCGGACGGCCCGCCGCCGGAGCGCCCGGCCGAGCGGCTGCGCGGGCCCGAGCCTGCCATCCTCGTGCACACGAGCGGGACGACGGGCCGGCCCAAGCTGGTGCCGCTGACGCACCAGCAGCTGATCGCGGCCGTGGTGTTCATGAACCTGGAGGTGCCGGAGGCGGCGCCGGGCGCCCGGCACCTGAGCGCGCTGCCGCTGTTCCACGTCGCGGGCCTGGCCAACGTCAGCTACGTCCTGTTCACCGGCGGCCACCTGCACCTGCTCGGCGGATTCGATCCGGCCGGATTCGTGGACGAGCTGGCCGGCCGCAAGATCCAGCTCACCCAGCTAGTGCCGACGCTGATCCAGGCCGTGACGGCAGAGGTCGCCGCCCGGCCCGACCCGCCTGACCTCTCGCACCTGACCGAGGTCGTCTACGGCGCGTCGCCGATCCGGCCCGATGTGCTGGAACGCGCTGTAACCACACTCGGGTGCCGGTTCCGGCAGAACTATGCCAGCAGCGAGACCGGGCCGCTGCCGATCAGCTCGCTGCCGCCGGCTGATCACGACCCGGCCGGTGGCCGGCTCGCGACCGCGGGGCGGCCGTCGCTGGGCTGGGAGGTGCGGCTGGGGGAGCAAGGCGAGGTCCAGGTGCGCGGCGCGTTCCCGCTGCCCGGCTACTGGCGCGACCCGGCGGCCACCCGCGCGACGCTGACCGAGGACGGCTTCTACCGCACCGGCGACGTCGGCGTGCTGGACGCCGACGGGTACCTGACCATCGTCGACCGCCTCAACGACGTCGTGATCAGCGGTGGCGAGAACGTGTTCCCGGCCGAGGTCGAGGCGGTCCTGGTCCGGCATCCCGGTGTCGCCGACGCGGCGGTGATCGGGATCCCGCACGAAACGTGGGGCGAGACGGTGCACGCGATCGTGGTGCCCGTGCCTGACTCCACCGTGCCTGGCCTGGACCCGGATGAGCTGATCGGCTGGGCGCGGCAGCGGCTGGCCGGGTTCAAGTGCCCGACCGGGGTCACCATCGTCGACGCGCTGCCGCGGACCGCGACCGGCAAGGTGCAGCGGGCCGCGCTGCGCGAGCCGTTCTGGGCCGGGCGGGACCGGCGGGTCTCGTGACCACTGCGACGACCGCAGCCCGCACGCTGAAGGCGACGCGGAAGGGCCGGCAGACAGACGAGGCGTTCCGGGCGGCGGCCCGGGTCGTGTTCGCGCGGGACGGGTACCTGAACGCCAAGATCAGCGACATCGCGGCCGAGGCCGGCCGGTCGGTCGCGTCGTTCTACAACTACTACGACACCAAGGCCGACCTGCTCATCGGCCTAGCCGAGGAGTTCCACGCTGAAGCCACGTCGATGGCCGTCCTGCCGTACCGGGCCGGGCTCGCGCGCGAGGACGCGCTGCGCGAGGCGGTCGCCGGGTTCTGGCGAACGTACGCCAAGCGCCGGGGCGAGCTGATCGGCATTTTCCAGGCCGCGATGGTCGAGGGCAGGTTCCGGGACCGGTGGCTGGAACTGCGCGGCGAGGCCATCACGAGGATCGCCGGGGCGATCCGGGCGGCGCAGGCCGACGGCTACTGTCCCGGCGCCGACCCGGTCCTGACCGCATCCGCGCTGTCGGCGATGCTGGAGCACTTCTGTTACATCTGGCTCGGCCAGGGCGGCGAGAAGGACGTGCCGTTCGACGATGAGCGCGCGCTCGACGCGCTGGCCACCATCTGGGTCAAGGCCGTCTACTGGCTGCCTGTCGCTCAGAGTGACCGCCCCGCGCCGGGGCGCGAGTGACGATGAGACGATACGGCCATGCAGAAGATGTCCTTGCAAGCGCTGGCCCGGGAGCTAGTGGAGCGCGCCCGCGGCGGCGCCAGCGGCCGGGCGGCGGAGACCGTCGTCGGTGGTCACGAGCGGGTGCTGCGGCAGACCATGATCGGGATGCTGCAGGGCGTCACGCTGGGCGAGCACGAGAGCCCCGGCGAGGCGACCGTGCACGTGCTGGCGGGCCGGGTCCGGCTGAAGGCCGGAGCGAATGCCTGGGAAGGCCGTGACGGCGACCTGCTGGTCGTGCCCGACTCGGCGCACGACCTGGAGGCCATCGAGGACTCGGCGGTACTGCTGACGGTCGCCAAGCCGGGCTGAGCTAACCCGGCTGGCGGTCGGCCCGCACAGTCGGCGCCGCGTCGGGAGCACCCGGCACCAGGTGCTGGGCCCGGTGCGTGATGACCACGACGCCCACGGTCATCAGCAGCAGCGTCAGGACCTCGCCGACGATGCCCGCCGCTGAGCCGCTCAGCTGCTCGTCCAGCCAGAGCCAGCCCAGCGTCACCGAGATCACCGGGTCGCACACGGTGATGATGGACAGCACCGGGGCGAGCAGGGTGCCGGATTGGAACGCATTCTCGTTGAGCAGGAAACCGAGCGGCCCCACGACGGCGAGCGCGTAGATCGGCCAGTCCGTCAGCAGCGCCCCGATGCCGGCCCCGGCGTCGGAGATCACGAGTTTGACCAGGAAGGCCGCGACGCCGTAGCAGATCCCGCAGGCCAGCGCCAGCGCGAGTGGCTTGAGGACGGGGCTGCGCCGGGACACCGCCAGGCACGCCGCCAGCGCCGCGAACAGCCCCGCGCCCAGCGGCAGGACGGTGAAGAACCCGACGCTCGTGCGGCCGGCCGACGGGTTGGCGATGATCAGGAATCCGGCGATACCGGCCGCCGTGCCCGCCACGCCGCCGAGCAATATCGGGTCAAATCGCCGGCGCAAGTATGAGTTGATCAGCACCGCGAAGATCAGCCCGCAGGCCAGCAGCGGCTCGACCAGCGCGAGCGGGCCGTAGCTGAGCGCGAGCACCTGGAGGGCGAAGCCCAGTAGGGTCCCGCCGATCGAGGCCAGCCACAGCGGCTTGTGAGCCAGGTCCACGAAGATCCTGGGGGACAGCGCCTTGCGCTGCTTCACCAGGTGGGTGCTGTGCTGGTCGGCGACCGACGCGACGCCGAACATCAGCGAGGCGGTGACCCCCAGTCCGATCGCCAGCGCGGGAGACGACGACAACGGCCCGCCCACCTCCCGGTCTCCCGCAAACTAGGCCGAACTCGGCATTTTCATGGCCCCGACATGATCAATCCCGAGCTGAAGGTACCCAGCCGAACTCCATCCCGATCTTCGCCGCTGAAATTGCCTAGGGCCGCGGCGCGGCGCAGCCCGGTCCCGGCGCGGACGACCGCCCCGAGGTCGGCCGCGGCCAGGGATTGATTCCGTTTCGAGCCGGACAGAATCGATGTATGCCGGGCCAGCAGATCGCGCGGCGGAGAGGCGCACCCGGATGCCGGTGCTGTTGTCGGTGAACGTCGGCCTGCCGCGTGACGTCCCGTGGCAGGGCAAGACGGTCTATACCGGGATATGGAAGCAGCCAGTAGCCTGGCCGGCCATGGTCCGCCGGCGAACATCGACGGCGACGGGCAAGGCGACCTGGGCGGCCACGGCGGCGAGCAGCGGGCGGTGCTGGTCTACCAGATCGAGTCCTACCGGCACTGGCAGCGCCACTTCGGCCGCGACGATCTCAGCTACGGCAACTTCGGCGAGAACCTCACCGTCGACGGACTGGCCGACGCCGACGTGTGCATAGGTGACCGGTACCGCATCGGGGCGGCGGAATTCGAGGTCACCCAGCCGCGGGTCACGTGCTACCGGGTGGGTCTGCGGCTGGGCGAGCCCAGGCTTCCCGCGCTGCTGGTCAGTCACCATCGCCCCGGCTTCTACATGCGGGTCATCAAGGAAGGCCAGATCGAGGCCGGCAACGAGATCGTCAAGACCAGGACCGGCCCGCACGCGCTGACCGTGACCGACGCCGACGCGCTGCTTTACCTGCCGGGCAAGGACCAGGACAAGCTGCGCCTGGCGGTCCGCATCCCGGCGCTGAGCCCCGGCTGGCAGCAATCCTTCCGGGAACTGCTCGACGCGGCCGGCCACGGCGAGCAGCCCGCCGGGCCGGACGTCGGCACCGAGCCGTCCGCCCGGCCCGGCCCGGCGTGGGCGGGGTTCCGGCCGCTGCGGGTGACCCGGGTGGTCCGCGAGACCAGCGTCGTCGCGTCGGTCTACCTGGAGCCAGCCGACGGCAGCCCGCTCCCGCCCGCCCTGGCCGGGCAGTACCTGACGCTCCGGGTCGCGGGCGCCGGGCAGCCCGCCCCGGTACGCAGCTACTCACTCTCGTCCGGGCCCGGTGCCGGCGCGTACCGCATCAGCGTCAAGCGCGAACCGCACGGCGTCGTCAGCGGCTACCTGAACAAGTCACTGCGGGCCGGGGCCACGATCGACGTCGCCGCGCCCCGCGGCGAGTTCACGCTCGCCGCGGGCGCGGGCCCGGTGCTGCTGATCTCTGCGGGCATCGGCGTGACCCCGGTCCTGTCGATGCTGCACCAGCTCGCCGCCGACCGCTCCGGGCGCGAGATCTGGTGGATCTACGGTGCGCGCGGGCCGCGCGAGCAGCCGCTTGCGACTGAGGCGCACGCGCTGCTCGCCGCGCTGCCGCGCGGTCAGGCGCGCGTCTACTACAGCCAGGCCACCGCCGCGGAACGCCGCGCGAACCACGCGGAGCCCGGCCACATCACCACCGACACCCTCGCGGCGCTGACGCTCCCGGCCAGCGCGGATGCCTACATCTGCGGTCCGGCCGCGTTCATGGCCAGCGTGCAGGACGCGCTCGTCGCGGCGGGTATCAGCGCCGGCCGCGTCCACACCGAGCTGTTCACCGCGCTGGCGCCGGTCAACCCCGGCCTCACCGGGCAGACCGCCCCGCCGCCGCACCAGCCGCCCGGTCCCGCCGGAACCGGGCCCATGGTGACCTTCGCCCGCAGCGGCATCGGCACGCCGTTCCCGGCCGGCCCGGGCAGCATCCTGGAGCTCGCCGAGGCCTGCGACGTGCCGACCCGCTGGAGCTGCCGGACCGGCGTCTGCCACACGTGCGTCACCCCGCTGCTGTCGGGCGACGTCACCTACGGCCCGGATCCGCTGGAACCCCCCGCCGGCCAGGTGCTCATCTGCTGCTCCCAGCCCCGCGCCGACGTAGTCCTCGACATGTAGCAGGCTGGGAACGAGCCACCGCCGCCCTGGACCCTGCCAGGGCGCGCGGGCGAAGTCAGGCCGAGCCGGCGGCGGCGTGCTGCGCGAACTTCTGGTAGTTCAGCACGTCCGACCGGGCGGGGGCGAGGATCTGCACGGGGATGCCGTAGCCGGAGAAGTTCTCCACCACAGTCGCGGCGGCCGCGGCGCTGGTGCCGGGAACCGCGCCGACTTGCAGGTTCGCCGTCATCTGCCGCAGCAGGCCGTGGCTGTCCAGCCAGATCGTGAGCGTCGGCGGGGTCACAGCGCGCAGCGTCGCGGCCACGCCCGGCGGGAGCTTGCCGGCCGAGATCTGCCGCACGGCGGACAGCATGGCCTGGCGGCTCGGCGTCACGCTGTAGCCGGACACTGCACGCCGCCGATGGTCTTCGAGCCGATCCCGCGCACGGCGATGCCGTGCTGCTCCAGCAGCCGCAGTGCCGACTGCGGGCTGCCGCCGCGGGCGGTGGCGGTCGAGGATGACTGCACCGGGATCCGGATCCAGTCACGGCCGCCGATCTGGCGAGCCAGGTTCTTGCCGTCGATCGTCAGCGTGACGTAGGCGGCCCCTGGCACCTGGATCTGTTTCTCGACTACGCGGTGCCCCGCGACGGTCATGAGCAACGTCAGCTCGGAGGAGTCGGTGTCGAAGTTGATTCCGCCGGCGCCGCTGACCGCGATGCTCTGCCCGTCGGCCTGCACCGTGCCGGCCAGCGAGACGTCCACGGTGTGTTGCGCCGCTGTGTGCTGCGCCGACTGCGTCACGTAGGCCACGTCGGACAGACCGGTCTGGCCGGCGTTGCCCCTGACCACGATCACGACGATCCCCGCGACCGCGACGAGCGCGAGGACGGTCGCGGTGTAGATCAGGCGAAAGCGCGGCCGGCGCCGCGGGCGCGCCGCGGCTGGCTCGGGCCGCGCGGGCGGCGCGGCCTGCTCGCCGGGCGAGGGGGCGGGTGGCACCAGCGGCTGGCCGGGCGCGGCGGCGGATGGCACGAGCTGGTCAACGGGCCAGCCGCCGGGTTGCCCGCTGGCCGGGCTGGTGCCGGCCACGGCCGCCGCTGCGGCCGCGCCCCGATCCAAGGTCGGTGACGGCGGCTCGTCGTAGCTCTCGGCCCGGCCGTCGCGCACTAGCTTGGTGGGCTGGCCGGCCGAGAAGTAGCGCTGCTCGTGCAGCTGGAACGGGTCAGCGCACCAGCCCTGCAGCTCCCCGTGGCTCATGGCCGCAGAATGACACGGCCTGACCTGCGCGGCTATCGATGACTCGGTACGTTCGACGGGCATTCAGCCACCGTTCGCCCGACCCCGGCCGGCCGGACTGCACGTCGCGACGAGCCGTGGCTTCGCCGTGGATCAGATATCCACTGGCGAGCCGTCGCGCCTAAAGCGGTCATACCGGGCACGGGCTGAATGGCTCGACCTCGCCCGGGTAGGCCGGGAGGATCCAGCCGGTTCGTGGAGAGGAGGCCCTATGGCTACCGCGCGACAGAAGGAAGCGGCCCGTCGGAACATCGCCAAGGCCCGGGATGCGCAGAGCGCGAGAGCACAGGGAGCGAAGGTGCCCCGGCAGAGCCAGGGCCTGAGCACAGCGGAGAAGGACAAGCTGCCGGACAAGGACTTCGCGTTCCCGCGGGAGCGTAAGGAGCCGCTCATCGACGCCCGGCACGTCCGCGCCGCCGTCGCGCGGTTCGACCAGGTAGAAGGCGTCACCGACGCGGAGCGGGACCGGGCCTGGAAGCGCATCCTGACGGCGGCGAAGCGGCACGGGGTGGACGTGTCCGAGGCTAGCTGGCGGGATCTGGCCAAGGGTGGCAAGGACCGCAAGAACTAGCCCGGCTAGCGGATCGCCAGCGCGAGGGCGCCGCCGATGGCGGCGACTCCGAGTACGAGCCAGGCCACGTAGTCGTTGACGACGCCGCTCTGGAACTGCTCGGAGAGGCGGGCCAGGCCCGGGCCGGGCTCAAAGCCCCGCCGGACTACCGGCAGTCGTCGCAACCACGGGCGACGCCAGTAGAGGGCGGCTCCGGCCAGCAGCAGCGCGCCCGCCGCCGAGCCGGCGCCGAGCAGGATGCTGGCGAGCGTGACACCGGCTGAGTGGAGGACAGCCGGTGCCACGGGGCGCGTCACGTGCGCGCCGGACAGCACCGTTGCGTTGTAGGCGACCTGATCCTGAAATCGTGCGGCCCCCGCGACCAGGGCGGATCCGGCCCGCGGGATCAGCGCGACGGACAGGCCCGCGAGCATCAGGACCACCGCCGGAATCAGCATCGTGAGGGGAGTGCGGCGGCTGCCGCGGTCGGTCTCAGGCTTTTCCTCCGAGGCCTGCTCGGCCATCTCCGGGTCCTCGCCGGGCGGGTCGCCGAGGCCATAGAACACTCCGCCCGCGACCCGGAGGACCGCGCCGCCGACGAGCACTGAGCAGGCCACCAGGATCGCGAGGATCCAGGCGTGGCCATCGGCCGCCGAGCTGTCCTCGATCCAGCCTTTGCCGAGGAACGTCGCGAACGGCGGCAGGTCGGCCAGCCCGAGCGCGGCCAGTGTGAACACCACGCCGGTGACGCGCAGGATCCGGCCGCGTCCGTGCAGCGCGGTCTCGTTCACCGAGCCGAGCCGGTGCAAGACGATGCCCGTGCACAGGAACAGCGTGGCCTTGATGAGCGCGTGCCCGGCGACGTACAGCGCGGCCCCGGCCAGCCCGAGCGGCGTCAGCAGGCCCACGCCGCACAGGAACATCCCGGCGTGGCTGATGGTCGAGAACGCCAGCAGCCGCTTGATGTGTCGTTCCCGGAAGCAGTACAGCGCGCCGGTCACGGCCGTGAGCAGGCCGAGCGTGAGCAGCACCGCGGTGATCACGCGCGGGTGCCCGAGGGCGGACGCGAACATCGACCAGTACACCCGGGTGACCCCGTACAGCCCCAGCTCCGCCATGACGGCGGAGAAGAGCACGCACACCGGGGTGGGCGCGACCGCGTGGGCGTCCGCGTGCCAGAACTGGAATGGCACGATTCCGGCCTTGACCAGCAGGCCGGTGATGATGAAAACGAACGCCATCACCACCAGTCCGTCGGGCCGGTGGCCGGTGAGGGCGTGTCCGATCTGGGCCATGTTCAGCGCGCCGGTGCGCCCGTAGATGAGCGCGATTCCGGACAAGCTGATGAATGCCCCGACGCTGTTGGTGATGGCGAAGTTCAGCGCGCCCTGCAGCGGCCCGCGCTCGTCGGGCCGGTAGGCGGTCAGCGCATAGGCCGCCACGCTCATCAGCTCGAACCAGACGAACAAGTCGAAGATGTCGCCGGTGAGGCAGAAGCCGGCCATCCCCGCCAGGAATGTCAGCATGAGGGCGTGATAATAGACCCCTGCCTGCTCGAAGTACCGCCAGGAGAACAGCATCGACGCGGTCACCAGCACCGCGGTCAGGCCGGCCAGGCCGGTGCTCAGTGGCTCGGCCTCGAAGTCGATGCCCAGGGCCACGTTCTGGTGCGGGTGGAACCCGGCGAACCAGTACACGATGTCGCCGTGCGCGGATTGCGCCAGGATGATGCCTAGCAGCACGGCGACGGCTGCGCTGGTGAGGATCGCGATCGCGTCGAGCACCCGGCGGTGGCGCCGCAGCAGCGGGCTGAAGGCGGAGATGGCCGCCGTCATCAGCAGCGGGATCACGACCGGCAGCGGCAGCAGCGGGTTCATCGCGGCCGTCAGCCCCGCAGCTCGACGAGCTCGTGCGGGTCGAGGGTGCCGAACCGCTTGTGCGCCTGGATGGCAAACGCCAGCAGCAGCGCGGTGACCGCCGCCTCCACGACCACGTCGGTGAGTGCGAGCGCCTGCACGACCGGGTCGACCGCCGGCGTCTTCGCCGGGATGTCGTAGAAGTACGGCGCGACGGCGCCGCGCCGGTAACCGACGCCGAGCAGCAGCACGTAGGTGGAAGACTGCACCACGATCAGGGACATGATCAGATGCATGAGGTGCCGGCTGGTGACGATGCCGTACAAGCCCACCGCGAATATCCAGACGACCACGAGGAACGGCAGCATCTGCATCACCGGGCGCCGCCAATCACCAGTGTCTGGGCCAGCAGCTCGCTGACCATCAGCACGAACGCAGCCGCCACCTCGAGGCCGACGAAGAAGCTGATCAGCGCGATCGTGCCGGACGAGCTCACCGCGCCGGGGACAGTGCCCAGCGGGAGGAAGTTAGACAGGTACGGCAGTCCCTGCAGCATGGCGGCCGCCCCGACGGCCGCGAACCCGCCCGCGCCGACCGCGCCGGTCGCGTCCATGATCGCCACCGGGCTGACCCGCCGGAAGATCAGGACCTGCCCGGCCAGGTAGATCAGTATGAACGCGGTCGCGAGAACCACCCCGCCCTGGAATCCGCCGGACGGCGTGGTCTGGGCGTGCAAGCCGAGATACCACCCCGTCACCAGGACCGGCCCGATGAACAGGATCGTCGCCTGCCGGACCGTGTCGCTGGACTCGGGCCCGGTGGCCCCCAGCGCCTCCCGGCCGGCTGGCTCCTCGTGCTCGCCGCGCAGGTGGCGCAGCACGGTGCTGACCCCGACCGCGGTGATGAACAGGATGAACTCCTCGCCGACGGTGTCGAACCCGCGATACTCGAAGTTGATCGCGGACACCACGCCGGTGGCGTTGGTCTGCAGGACCGCGACGTGGTTGAGGATGTAGCCATACGGGCCCGGGTAGTTGCCGAAGCCGGGCAGCCCGGTCAGGGCCCAGACGTAGCAGGCCGCCAGTCCGGCTATCCCGGCCACAAAGATCCAGATGCGCGCGCGGGCGGTCACGGGTCCCGCTCGCGCTCGCGACCAGGCGCCCGGTCGGAGTCCTGGGCGTCGACCTTGGCCAGCGCCAGCATGAGCAGGACCGGCAGTATCACGGCCCCGACGGTCAGCTCCGAGAGCGTGACGTCGGGCGCCTGGAACGCGAGAAACAGCAAGGCGAGCATCAGCCCGTAGCTGCTCAGCACGATGACCTGGCGCACGGGCTCGCGGGTCCGCACGACTACGGTCGCCAGCACGGCGACGAGCACGAGCAGGACGACCTGCACAATGTCCATGACCGCGGTGGGCAGGATGAACGCCGATGTCGGAGCCGAGGCCAGGCTCATGACCAGTCCCGGTCATGCTCGGTGTGATCAGGCACAGCCTCGGGGCCCAGCCAGTCGCCGGTCGCACGGATCCGCGCGGCCCGGATCGTCGCGTGCGACAGCACCGGGCCGGCGATGACCACCAGCAGCAGCGCCAGCCACGTCTGCGCCGACCGGATGGACCAGCCGGACTGAAGGAGCACCGCGATCGCGACCAGCAGGGGCGCGACCAGCGACACGGGCGCGACGAAGTGCAGCTTCTGATAGACGTCGCGCATGACCAGGATGCCGACCGAGGAGAGCAGCACCACCAGGACGGCGAGGCCCAGCAGGATGTCCACGAGTACGGCCATGTCACAGCCCGCGTTCCAGGAACCGGACGAACACCAGGCCGCTGCCGAGCAGCAGCACCGCGACCACGACCGGCAGCTCGAACTCGCCGGTCCGGCGGAACCCCTCGGCCAGCAGGATCAGCACCATGATCGTCACGGAGCTGATCGCCTCATACGCGACGACCGCCGCCATCGCGTCCCCCCGCATCAGCACGACCAGGCATGGGACCAAGGCCACGGCCATCGCCGCGGCGGCGATCACGAAGCTGCTCACCGCTCTGATTCCGGTCGGACGAGCTGATGAGTGATCGTGATGTTCCGGTCCGCGTCCACGCCCAGCGCCAGACTGTTCGGCGCCACGCTCTGCAGCCACACCAGCAGGACGCGCCTGGTCCTGGCCTCGTCGGCGCTGCCGTGGAACTGGCCAGGGACCGCGCGGAAGCCGCTCGGCGGCTCCACGCCGTGCACCACCCGGCGCCACAGCGCCGCGAACACGATCCAGGTATCACGAGTTACCTGCGCTGGCAGCCGCATGACCGGGGTCAGCCACTCGGCCCTGATCCGCAGCCGCAGACCGGACTGATGGGCCACGAGCTCCGCCATGGTTGCCCCCAGCGCCGCCGCGCCCGCCCCGGCCAGCAGTTCATCCGTTGCGATCGAGTCATCCAGGATGACCCACATGGACATGAGCAGCACCCACCACACCAGCCAGGCACCGGCGCGGCGCGCGAGCGAAGTCCTGACTGGCCGCAAACCGCCGCTCACGTCGGGCATCGTGACGTCCTGGTCAGCACCAGCATGGCCGCGAGGTGCCCGACATCCGCGTGGCCAAACGCCACTGGCCGGGGTCGGGCCGCCCGCCGGCACCGGGTTAAAAGCTGGTCGCCTTGGGCAGCCGTCGCCGAGGTGATGCTGCCGCGCCTGAAGGGCCGGCCGCTGACGCTGCAGCGGTACCCGCGCGGCATCTCCGAGCCTGGCTTCATCCAGCAGGACATCGGCAACAGCGCGCCGCCGGACTGGCTCGGCCGCGCGATGGCCGACCGCGGCGATGGCGGCGAGGTGGAGCGGTCACCCCGCTGTCCGGAAGCGCCGACTTCGACAGCGTGCGGGACTTCGCCCGCCAGCTGGCCGAGGTGCTGGTCGCCGACGACCCCGGGCAGCGCACCCTCGCGGTCCGCAAGGCCGCGCGCGATGGTCAGGTCTACCTCGACATCATGCGCACTGCCTACGCGCGGACCGCGGTCGGGCCGTACGCGCTCCGGCCACGGCCCGGGCCCCGGTCGCCACCGCGGTCCGGTGGGAGGAGCTCCGGGCCCGGGGCATGCGGGCGGACCGGTACACCCTGCGCACCATCGGGCGCCGTCTTGCCCGCGCCTCCGATCCGTGGCAGGACATGGCCCGGCACGCCCGTGCTCTGACCACCGCGCGCAAGCGGCTGCGCCTGGCTGCACGAAGAGGCGACCAGCTGATCGCTGGCTGCTGTCCGCCCGGCGCCGGTTGCCGCTCCATCGAGGCTGGTCAGGCGGGACGGCCAGGACCGGCCGGGCCCGGACCCGTGTCCGGGCGGCGAGCGGGGACGCGGTCGCCTAACGTGGGGGCCATGAGATCGCTAAGCAGCGGCCCGGCCGGCCCTGCTGTCACTGGCGAGGGCGGCCCGAGCGTCCTCGTGGTGGAGGACGACGAGAGCATCGCCACTCAGCTCGTCCGCGGCCTGACCAGGGGCGGATACCTGGTGGAGCACGTCGGCACCGGCGGCGCGGCGCTCGCGCGCAGCGCCGCGGACGTGGTCCTGCTCGACCTGGAACTGCCCGATGCCGACGGTGTGCAGATCTGCCGCAAGCTGCGCGAGCGCTCGGACACCGCCATCATCGTGATCACCGCGCACGGCGAGGAGCCGGACCGGGTCATGGCGCTGGACGCCGGCGCCGACGACTACCTGGTCAAGCCGTTCGGCCTGGCCGAGCTGCAGGCGCGCATCCGGGCCGTGCTGCGCCGGGTCAAGCCGGACGGCGAGCTGGTCAGGCACGGCGCGCTGGCCATCGACATACGCACCCGCCGGGTGACCGTCGGCGGCGAGGAGATCCAGCTCACGCCGAAGGAGTTCGACATCCTCGAGTGCCTCGCGGCCGACCCCGGCCGGGTCGTGAGCAGGCAGGAGATCCTGGAAACGGCGTGGGACGCGCACTGGTACGGGCCGACCAAGGTACTGGACGTGCACATCGCGGCGCTGCGCCGCAAACTCGGTGACCCCGGGCTGATCGAGACGGTCTACGGCCGCGGGTTCCGGCTCGGCGAGGGCTAGCGTGACCCGCAGGATCGTGGCATCGGTCCTGGGCCTGATCGTGGTGCTGCTCGGGACTATCGCCCTGCCGCTCGGCCTGCTGACCGCCGCGCAGGACCAGCGCGATTTCACCGACGCGACCACATTGACGGCAGGCACGCTCGCGAACGTCGCCGAGGAGCGGCTGGGGGACCACGCCAGCGGGAAGCCAGCGGGCCGGCTAGTCGCCGATCTCAGCCGGGACGGGGACCGCGTCTGGATCCTGAACCGGGCGGGCGCCAGGATCGCCGGGACCTCGCAGCCACCGCCGGCCACGGCCGCGCAGCTCAGCCGCGGACAGGCGGCGACCCGGGCCGCGGTGTACCAGCTCGACGACTACGTCCTCGTGGTCGCCCCGATCCGCAGCGACAACGGCACCGCCAGCCTGGGCGTGGTGGCGCTGGCCCGGCCGACCGCGTCCGTGGACCACCGGGTCGCGCTGCTCTGGACGCTCATCGGCGCGGTATCGGCCGCTGGCCTGCTGGCCGCGGCGCTGGTGGCCATCGGGCTGGCCCGGTGGGTAAGCCGGCCACTCGGGGCGCTTGAGGACGCCGCGCAGCAGCTTGGTGACGGCAACCTGAGCACCAGGTCACCGGCCGCGGCCGGGCCGCGCGAAGTCCGCCAGCTGGCCGCGAACTTCAACCTCATGGCGGCCCGGCTTGAGGCTCTCGTGCACGGGCACCAGGCGACGATGGCCGACGTGTCGCACCAGCTCAGGACGCCGCTGGCGGCGCTCAGGCTCCGGCTGGAGCTGCTCGCCCAGGACAGTACCGAGCCGCTCGCAGCCGAGCTGGCCGGCGCCCAGGAGGAGATCGCGAGGCTATCGCGGCTGGTCAACGGGCTGCTGGCGGTCGCACGGGCGGAGCACACGCCGGCCGCTCCGGTGCTGATCTCGGTCGATGCCGTGGTCACGAGCAGAGTGGCGGCGTGGCGGCCGGCAGCCGAGGAGCAGCGGATCACCGTGACCGCCCGCGTAGATGACCCGGTGCAGGTGCGGCTCGGCGACGGACAGCTCGAGCAGATCCTGGACAACCTGCTCGCGAACGCGCTGGATGCGCTCAGCCCTGGCGGCAGCATCGTGATGAGCGCCGGCCAGGCGGGCGGCCGGGCCAAGATCACCGTGGCCGACGACGGCCCCGGCATGACGGCCGGCCAGAAACGGGCGGCATTCCGCCGGTTTGCTACTGGCAGCGCCGGCGGGACCGGTCTGGGCCTGGCGATCGTCGACCGGCTGGTGGTGTCCGCCGGGGGCACGGCGACGCTATCGGATACCGACGGTGGCGGGCTCACCGTCACGATTCTGCTGCCGGCCGCGATCCCCGATCGCGGCCAGCGCCGCGGCCCGGCGGTACACCGGCCGGGGGCGCCCCGGCCAGGCAGGTCTGGCCGCGGCGGGCGCTAACGGCCGGCCTTTACCGGTTCTGAACGATTCCTGAACCGGACCCGCGCGAGTGGTCGGGCAAGCTTGATCGCGAGGTCACTTCGGTGATCTTGCGCGGGAGGGCCGCGGCCCAGTGACCTCCTGCCGACCGGCCGGACTGGCTTCCGGTGCCAGCCCGGCCGGCCAGGGCAAATTGCCCGTGCCCGGCACCGGCCCGAGCCGCAGAACCGCGAGAGCAAGGGGACACACTGCATGCCGCATCTGACCCACAAAGCCGCCGCGCGCCGGGACCGCCAGCTCCTGCGGATCCGGAAGCTCTCGCTGTGGCTCGCCGGCGGTGCGGCGGCCGTGTCTCTCGGGCTCGGGACCGCATTCGCGCACGCGCTGCCGGGGCATTCCCATCCGGCTGCGCCGGCGGGGGCGCAGACAGGGACCCGCGCGAGCGGCGCCGCACCGCCGCAACGAGCGCCCGGCCGGCGGTCGAGGCTGGGCAGCGGGCAGCACCGGCCGCACCCGCTGGCGCCGCCATCGCGCCGGCCCGCGCCCGCCCGCGCCCCGGCCCCGGCGCAGACCCAGCCAGTCGTGTCCGGCGGGTCCTGAGCCGTGCTCGCCGCAACGGGTCAGCCCCCGGGGCTGGCAGCTGCCGGCGGTCCGGCCGCGCACCTGCTAGCCGCCGCGGCCTCAGGACCGAGCCCGCTCTGGTACGCGACCAGGGCCACCGGCGAGACCGCTCTCGTGCTGCTGACGATCACGGTCGCGCTCGGCATCGCCGGGGTGTCCCGGCTTGAATCCAGGCACTGGCCGCGCGTCGTCACCGCCGGGCTGCACCGGAACCTGTCGCTGCTCGTCGTGGCGTTCGTGCTCGTGCACGTGCTGACGACCGTGCTGGACAGCTTCGTCTCGATCAGCATCTTCGCCGCGGTGATCCCGTTCACGTCCGGCTACCGCACGTTCTGGCTCGGGCTCGGCGCGATCGCGTTCGACCTGATCCTGGCGCTGGTGATCACGAGCCTGCTCCGGGCCGGCTGTCGTACCGGGCCTGGCGCGCGGTGCACCTGCTCGCGTACGCGTCCTGGCCGGTGGCCCTCTGGCACGGGCTGGGCACCGGCACCGACAGCAAGCTGCCGTGGCTGCTGGCCATCGACGCCGGCTGCGTCCTGCTCGTGGCTGGTGCGCTGCTGTGGCGGCTGCAGCTCATGGCCCCTGGTACCGCCCGGAAAGCGGCGATAGCGGCCACCATTGCCGTGCCGGCGGCAACCATCGTGTTCGTCATCGCCGGACCGCTGCGGTCCGGCTGGGCCGCCCGAGCCGGCACACTGGTCGCCCTGCTCGGAGGCGGCGCTCCGGCGGGTGCGGGACAGACCGCGACCACCGCGACCCCGCCTGGCTGGACGTCGTTTACCGGGCATGTCTCCGTCACGAGGACCGGCGGCGGCGGCCAGGAGACCATCACCGTTCGCGGCCGGACCGCAGGGCAGGCACCCAGCGACGTGACCGTTATCCTGCACGGGACAAAGGATGATGACGGCGGCATCGAGATGTCGTCCGGGTCGGTGCGCATCATCCGGGTCACCGGCGGGCAAGCCTGGGCCGGGCCGGTCACGTCGCTCAGTGGCGCCCGCCTGGCTGCTGCCCTGCAAAGCCCGGCCGGGAGCAGCGCGCAGGCGCAGCTGAGCCTGACGATCACCGGCCGCAATGCCACCGGCCAGCTCCTCCTGAGCGCCGGGGTCTCCCGGTGACGCCGGTCCATGCCGGGCAGCCCGAGCCCGGCCGGACGGGGGTGCTGGTCCGGCTGACGGCCGGGTGGCAGGACAGCGACCAGGCGGCCAGCCTGCACGAGCACGCGCGCCGCTTTGGCCAGCTACCGCCCGTGCGCGACGGCCGGGTGGCGGGGCACCGGCTGACCGAGATGGTGTCCGCCGCCGGCCTGACCGGCCGCGGCGGCGCCGGGTTCCCGACCGGGACGAAGATGCAGTCAGTAGCTGCCAGGCGCGGCCCTGCCATCGTGGTGGCGAATGGCATGGAGAGCGAGCCCGCCAGTGAGAAAGACCAGGCGCTGCTCGCCCGCGCACCGCACCTGGTGCTGGACGGAATCGAGCTTGCCGCGGCCGCGGTCGGGGCTAATGCGGCGTACTTGTGCATGTCGCGGAGCCGGGACTGGCTCACCGACATCGTGCTGGACGCGATCAGCCAGCGGCAGCACGCCGGGGTCGACCGGATGCGGGTCGAAGTGCACGAGTTGCCGCACAACTATGTCTCCAGCGAAGAGACCTCGCTGGTGCACTGGCTCAACGGAGGTGACGCCAGGCCGACCGCTACCCCGCCCCGGCCATTCGAGCGCGGCGTCCGCAAGCGGCCGACGCTTGTCGACAACGTGGAGACGCTGGCCCACATCGCGTTGATCGCCCGGTACGGGGCTGACTGGTTCGCCAGAGCCGGGCACGCGGACATGCCAGGAACGATGCTCACGACGGTGACCGGCGCGGTCGCCGATCCCGGTGTGTACGAAGTCGGCGGCGGGACCCGGATCGGCGACGTGCTGATGGCGGCGCGAGCCAGCGCGGATATCGGGGCCGTGCTAATCGGCGGCTATTTCGGCACCTGGCACCCGATCAGCGAGGTCGCGGCCTTGCCATTTGCGCGCGCGGGCCTGGACCGGGCAGGCGGCGCGCCCGGTGCGGGGGTGCTGTTCGCGCTGCCGGCCGATGCTTGCGGCCTAACCGAAGCCGCCCGCATCCTGCGTTACCTGGCGGGGGAGAGCGCGCAGCAGTGCGGGCCGTGCATGTTCGGCCTGCCCGCGATCGCCTCCGATCTGTCCCAGTTGGCTGCGGGCCGGCCCGACGGGGATCCGCTGGACCGCTTGCAGCGGCGGTTCCGGCAAATCTCCGGCCGCGGCGGCTGTCGCCATCCGGACGGGGCGGTCCGGATGGCGGCGTCAGCGCTGCGGGCCTTCGCCGCCGACGTGCACGTGCATGCGCGGCGCCGGCCGTGCATAGCGGCTCACCGCGGCCAGCGGTTCACCGGACCGCTGCCAGTGCCGCCTGCTCCGACCGAGGGAGGCTGGCGATGACCTTGAAGATTGAGATAAACCCGATCGCATGCACCGCGCACGGACTGTGCGCTGACCTGCTGCCCGAACTGATCCAGCTCGATGAGTGGGGGTACCCGATGCTGGCCGACCATGTCCCGGTTCAGCTGGAGGCGCATGCCCGTCGCGCCGTCAGCGCCTGCCCGGCGCTGGCGCTGCGGCTCACGCGGACGCGCGGACATCAGTCCGGCCGGAAGGCGGGCTAACCGGTGCAGACTCGAACTGCGCCCCAGCACCGTCGCCCCAACCCGGCCGGAGGCCCGGAAGGTAACGAGCACCTCACCGCCCTGACCGGAGTCGTGCTGCTGATCGGCTTCGCGATCGAGGGCCTGACCGTTCTGGAGATCCACCGGTTTATCTGGCTGCATTTCGCGGTCGGGTTCCTGCTGCTCGGCCCGGTGCTACTGAAGATCGGCTCGGTCATGTACCGGTTCATCCGGTATTACGCGCGCTCGGAGCCGTACGTCCGCAAGGGGCCGCCCGCGCCGCTGCTGCGGATACTCGGGCCACTGGTCGTGCTGACCTCGGTCGCGGTGCTGGGCACCGGCGTCATGCTGGCCATCGTCGGACCCGGCGCACAGGGAAACTGGATGTTCCTGCACAAGGCGTCGTTCGTGCTGTGGTTCGGGGCGATGACGATCCACGTCGTCGCCTACGCGCCGCGGCTGCCCCGGCTGCTGCTGGGGCGGCGCGCCCGGCCGGGCCCTGGTCCCGCCGCCGCGCCTGGCGGCGCTGCCCGATACCTCGCGCTGAGCGGCGCGCTGGCGGGCGGGGTGCTCGTCGCCGCGCTCGCCATGCACTTGTCGGATGCCTGGAACGGGGGCTTCGCCTTCCACTGACATGGCCAGGACGCCGACGTGCCAGGCGCTGAAAATCAGCATCGGTCCGCGGACCCGGCCGCTACAGACGCGCCGCCGCGAGTCGGCCGGATCAGCCGTCGCACATGGCGAGCAGCTTGGTAACCGTGGCCCAGTTCCTGGCGGTGCCGGCCACGTCGCCCGCCTTGCCGCGGCTGCCGCCGGCGATCTGGGCGGCGAGCTCACTGCGCCCGAAGCCGTCGGGCGTATGCAGGAAGATGGCGCTGCCCTTTACCTCGGCGGTGTCGCGCGTGCCCGGCTGCTTCTGCTGGGCCCGGCGCCGGGCGTCGGCCAGGCGCGCCGCGAGCTCGGCTCCGGGCTTCGCGGTCAGGAACACGACGTGCACCAGCTTCGGATTCGGCTCATCCCCATAGGGGTTGTCGGCCGCGACCCGGCCGAGTTCGGCCCGGGAGAGCACGACGACGCGGACCTTGAAGCCGAACGTCGCGGCGATGGCCTCCTCCAGCGCCGCGGCGAGCGCCGCGGTGTCCTTCTCAGCCGCGCTGAACGCGACGTTGCCGCTCTGAATGTACGTCGCGACGTCGGCGTGGCCGAGACCGGCTACGAGCTCCCGCAGCTGAGCCATCGGTACCTTGTTGTGTCCGCCGACGTTGATCCCGCGCAGCAGCGCGACGTGAGTTGGCATGGCAGCATCCTGCCGCACCGGACCGGCGGCCGGCCGCTGCTCCGCACCACCCGGTCTGCGGCGGCCAGATAACCAGGTATAGGGCAGAACGGACTAAGCATGTCGTTGCCGGGCAGCATAGATAGCCGTTTGTAATCGAATGCTGACTACTTGTAGCGTGTTGTTATGGGTTTCGTGCTCTGCCGGAGCCTGATCGGCCGTGATGCGGAAGTCGCGCATCTGACAGCGGCACTGGAGCGGTCAGGCAGCGGCGACGGCCGAGTGCTCTTCATCGCCGGTGAACCAGGGGTGGGCAAGTCACGGCTGGCCCGCGAGGTGCTGGAGACGGCAGCGGGCGGCGGCGTCGCCACCTTTACCGGCCGCGCCTCCGAGTCCGCGGTTCAGGTGCCGTACCGGCCGCTGTCCGAGGCACTCATGCGCGCGGCGCGCGAGGGCCTCAGGCCGGACGACCGGGCGGTGATGCGGTACCGGCCGGCGCTGGGCAGCCTCGTGCCGGAGTGGGGTCAGCCGGGGGACGACGGTGCCGAGGTTTCCGGGGTCATCGTGGCCGAAGGTGTGCTCCGGCTGCTGGCCGGCATCGGCACAGCGGGCGCGCTGCTCGTCCTGGATGACCTGCAGTGGGCTGATCCTGAGACGCTGACCGTGCTGGAATACCTGGCCGACAACATCGGCGGGGAGCCGGTGCTGTGCCTGGCGACCGTTCGGGACTCGGAGCCGAGCGCGGGCCTGGAGCTGGCGCGCAACCTGTCCGCCCGCAAGGCCGCGGACCTGCTCACGCTGCGCAGGCTCGGTGACGCCGAGGTGCGGACGATGGCAGCGGAGTGCCTCGGCACCGACGACGTGCCGGAGGCGGTCGGCCTGCTGCTCGGCCAGAGCGACGGTCTCCCGTTCGCAGTGGAGGAACTGCTGGCCGCGGCTGCGGCCGGCGGGGTACCCGGCGGGCCGGAAGCGGGCGAGTCAGCCGATGGTCCGGACCTGGCAGCTGACGTGCCCGTGTCGATCGGAGTGTCGGTCACCAGAAGGCTCGCCGCGTGCGGTCCCGCGGTGACCGACGTGCTGTCCTGGGCCGCCATCCTGGGCGCCCAGTTCGATCCGGCGCTGCTCGCTGCCCTCGCGGGCGCGGCCGACAGCGACGTCCAGGCCGCGCTGGCCGAGGCGCAGCAAGCGATGCTGATCAAGCCGGCCGAAGGTGCTTGCGGTTTGCTGCGGTTCCGGCACAGTCTCACCAGACGCGCGGTCCTGGCCGGGATGCTGCCGCCCGATCGCGCGGCGCGCTCGGCGCGGGCCGCGAGCACAGTAGAGGCCGCCCATCCGGGGCTGCCGGGCGCCTGCTGCGAGCTGGCGGCCGACCTGCACGCCGCGGCCGGGGCGGATGACCGGGCGGCCGCGCTCATGCTGGAGGTCGGCCAGCGCGCGCTGCAGCAGGGTGCGCTCGGCACGGCCAGCGCGGCCCTGGCGGCTGCCCGCGAGCTGGCCGCCGGGGCTGCGGACGTCAGCCCGGATCTCGGGCCGAGCCTCGACCTGCTGCAGTTCGAGACCTTCGAGGCGACCGGGGACCGGCCTGCGGTCATGGTGGCAGCGGACCGGCTGATCGCCAGCCTGGACGAGGCCGACCCTGGCCCGCGGACACGAGCCCGGATCCTGATCATGACAGCGCGGGCCCGGCATCAGGACGATCTGGCCGCGACCGACCAGCTCGACGCCGGACGGAAGATCGCCGCGCGGCTGCGGGACAGCGCGCTCGTCAGCGAAGCCAACGTCGCGCTGGCGCAGTGCGCAGCCGACACCGGCGACGCGAACCGGGCCGGCGAGCTGGCCCGCGAGGCGCTGACCGCCGCGCAGTCGGCGGCCTCGGCCGGCTGGTCCGCGGGTGTCGCCATTCAGGCCCTGCAGGTGATCGGCGCGACGGAGAAGGCCCGCGACCTCACCGCGGCCAGGGCGGCGTTCAGACGCTCCTACCAGATCGCCGACGACACCGACAGCGTCCTCGGCCGGATCGAGGCGTTGTCCCAGCTCGGCACCATCGAGATGCTAGAAAACGGCACCGGCCGGTATCTGCAGCGGGGCAGCGAGCTGGCGCACGCGGCCGGTGCGATCTCGGCCGCGGCCGTGATCGACATCAAGCTCGCGCTCCTGGCCGCGGTCAGCGGCGACCCGGACCGCGCGCACGCCACCGCGCGGCAGTGCGAGACGGATGCGGCCAGGATCAAGGCCAGCCGGGCCCAGGCGCTCGCGATCGCGGTGCAGGCATTCGCCAGCGCCGCCCGCGGCGACCGCCCGGCGGCCGAGGCCGCAGCCAGGCACGCCGAGTCGATCCTGCCGGGCAATCCGGAGATCCTGTTCACCACCCACGGTCTGGTCCGGGTCACCGCGGCGCTGTTCTGCGACGACCTCGACGGAGCGCTGCAGCACGCCGTGGAGGCCGCGGCGTATTCGAAGCGCGGCCCGCCCCGGGCGCCGAGCATGGCCTCCGCGCTCTACCCGATCGTGCACGCCATCAGCAGCCGGCACGAGAGCGCCGCGCTCGGTCGGGCCAGGGCGACGGCCGCGGCGGTGAAGTGGAACCGCGGGTTCTTCGCCTGCGCCGAGGCCGTTCTGGCTGGACGGGCTGCGCCAGGCGCCGGGAGGCGACGGCACTCGCGGACGAGGGTCAGACGCTGCTCGCGCCGTTCGCTCCGCAGTGGACTCATCTCGCCCGCCAGCTCATTTCCGGGCCCGCGCTGCTCGACCACTGGGGGCAGCCGGTCCGCTGGCTGCACGAATCGGCGGCGTGCTTCGACACGAGCGGGCATCACGAACTCGCGGCGGCGTGCCGGCGCACGCTCCGCCAGGCCGGTCAGCCCGTCCCGCGCCCGCGCGGCGACCACGCCGATGTCCCCGGGCACCTGCGCGACCTCGGTATCACCGGCCGGGAGATGGAGGTCTACCGGCTGCTCGCTCGGGGCATGGCAAATAGCCAGATCGCCGGTCGGCTGGACATCTCACCGAAGACCGTCGATACGCACGTCGCCAGCCTGATCGCCAAGACGGGCCGGACCTCCCTGCGCGAACTGGTGGCGCACGCGGCCCGGCAGGTCCCGGCCGCGGATTCGCTGCTGCGAGCGCCCGGACCGCGCTGATCTGACGCCGCGACCGACGAGCCGTCCGGCCGGGCAGCCGGTCAGCGCTCCTCCCGGCCAGCCGGCTGCCAGAGCCGGAACGTCCCGCCCTGGTCGTCGACGCAGTCAGCGAGCAGGCCGAACGGCCTGCGGAGCGGGCTGCGCGCCTGACCGCCGGCCGCCCGGACCCGCTCGATCGCGGCCTCGATGTCAGCGACCCGGTAGGACAGCTGCACTTCCGGCTCGGTCCGGCCTGACGGCAGGATGCCCAGTGGCGGACTCAGCTCCTCGGTCCGCCAGGCGCCCGGGTGACCGGCGAAGAACGTGACCTGCAGCACCGCCTGGTAGAACTCCTTGGCCCGGTCTGGGTCGGGGGCGAGCATCGTCACGTTGACGATCTCGCCCGGCCGCTGCGACCGGCCGGGCCGGCGGCCGGAGCAGAATCCAGCGGTGGCCGAACGGGTCGACCAGCACCGAGGAGCGACCGTAGGGCTGGTCGGCTGGCTCGCGTTCGACCGCGGCGCCGTTGCGCCGGGCCCGGTCGGTGGCCGCGTCGACGTCATCGACCTGCAGGTGCAGGGAATGGCTGAATGTCGCGGGGGAGTCGGGCGCGCGCACCGGCACGTCGGGCCAGAGGTCGGACGCCTCGGAGAGCATCAGCACGGCGTCGCCAATGCCGATTTCGGCGTGACCGATCGTGCCGTCCGGGTTGACGTAGTCGGCGCCGCGGCGCTCGCCGCCGAAGACCTCGACGTACCAGGTCAGGGCCCGGCGGGCGTCGGACACGACGAGGTAAGGCGTCAGTGCTGGCGCGGCCAGCTCCGGCTCGGCGACATTCTGCTGTGGCATGGTTCCTCCGGTGGCGATGAAGACCTCACGGGCCAGCCGCGTCCGCAGCCGCGCGGCGAAGTCGGGGTCAGGGTCGGCTGGCGTGACCGGCTCGCGCAGGGCATCGAACGGATCGGTCATCGCGAGCCCTCCGCTGCTTCGTAGCTCCGGCGGAACGCGGCCCTGGCCCGCACCAGCAGCGCCTCGGTGGCGTGCAGGGTCCGGTCCAGGTGCCGGGCGACCTCGGGCACCGGCAGCCCGTCCAGATAGCGCAGCGTGAGCGCGGACCGGTGGTGCGGGCCCAGCTGCCCGAGGACGTCGCGGGCGCGCATCCGGTCGACGACCGTGTCCCACGGGTCGTCGACCCTGGCCGGCTCGGAGTCCAGCAGCCTGAGCCCGCGCTGTTCCCGCTCGATCCGCCGCCAGTGATCGGCCAGCTTGTGCCGGGCGATCCCGATCAGCCATCCGATCGACGGATCGGGCGCGCCCGGCTTGCGCACCGACTGCACGGCGGCCAGGAACGACTCGGCCGTGAGGTCCTCGGCCACGCCGGTGTCGCCGCAGCGGGCCAGCAGATAGCCGTAGACGTGCGGCAGCGCGTCGTCGTAGAGCTCCAGCAGCCCGAGAGCCGGGTCGGGCCGCACCTGGGGGTGCGTCACATCCTCATCGTCGTCCGGGCGGCGGGGACTCCGACGGAGTGGCGCCAGGATTTTTACCCGGCCGCTGGTCCCGGCCGTGGTCAGGTTCGGCCGCCCCCCGGCCGGCCCGCCGCGAGGTCCAGGTGAAGGCGACCGCGGTGGCCACCGCGGTCGCGGCCCCGGCGACGTAGAGCTGGCGATAGCTGGCGTACCTGATCGCCAGCGCCCCGACCGCCTGCAGTGGCGCCTGCGGGCCGAAGAAGACGAGCGTGACGGCGGCGGACACCCGGCCCTGCAGTTCCGGCGGGGTGCAGCGCTGCGCGAGGTTCAGCACGGCCAGGAACAGCCAGGGCAGCGCGAACCCGAGCACGACCGAGCCGGCGATTGCGAGCGGCAGCCAGCCGGTGGCGCGCAGCGCGTTGCCGAGCGCGAAGTTGGCCATGCCGAGGACGGCGAGCCGCCGTTCGCCAGTGGCCCGCAGTAGCCGGCCGCTCACCAGACTGGCCACGATGGAGCCAGCCCCGAGGCCGGCGCTGAACAGGCCGAGGAAACTGGGCGGCTTGCCGACGCCCTGGACGAGGCTGTACTGGGCGGCTACCAGCACGGCAGAGAAGCTCATCGGGACCGACGCCGCCACGAGCAGCCGGCGCAGCGGCGGGGTGTGGCGGATGTGGCCGAACCCGGCTAGCAGGTCGGCCCGCCAGTGCCGCGGCTGCGGCACCGGTCTGGTCTCGGTCAGCCGGATCCGGGTGAGCATCGCTGCCGCGAGCACGAACGTGAGGGCGTCGAAGACGCTCACGATCCCGCCGCCGACGAGGGCGAACAGGCCGGCGCCGAACAGCGGCGAGACGAGCCGGCCGGTCTCCTGGAGGCCAAGGCTCCACCCGTTCAGTTCCTGCCGTAGGTCGCGGGAGAGCATGACGGCGAAGAGAGCGTTCTCAGCCGGGTCGGACAGGACCAGATGGATGCCGTACCAGGTCATCACCGCGAAGATGATCCAGGCCGAGCCGGGCCCGCGCACGGCGAGGGCGGGCAGCACCAGCGCGGCGGAGACGAGATTGAGCCAGACCAGGAACCGGCGGCGGCGGACCCGGTCCGCCACCAGCCCGGCCAGCGGTCCGGCCAGCGACGGCGCGTAGACGCACACCGAGACCAGGGCCGCTTCGCTGCTGCTGCCAGTGAGGGACTTGACCCAGATGCCCGCTGCCAGGGACATCGCGTTGTTGCCGATGACCGAGACGGCCAGCCCGACGAGGTACAGCCGCCCGTTGCGGCGCTCGATGCGGTCGGCAGTGCTGCCGCCGGCGCCGGTCTTCGCCGCGTTCCGGCTATCCGATTTGAATTTACTGCGCCAATTCAATAGCCGTATTGTGCGTCCTGCCATGCCCCGAGTCTGGCAGTTGATAATCGAATTCTGCAATATCGAAATTGTCGCAGTAAATACAATCCGAATTTACTGCGGAACGGTCTCTGACCTGCAGGGAAGTCGGTTAGCTGAGTTCACTCCGCCGGCCTGTGCTCCACCCGCAGCGCCGGATCTCGAGTTCAGTTATTCTTTCCGCCACGGACGGTTGCGCGAGTCGTGGCGAGAGCGGTCATAGTCGTCCGCTGGTTCACTGTCAGCGGCCCAGGTTAGTGTGGCGAGGTGCTGGAGTCCTTCCATCCGGCGGTGCGCAGGTGGTTCGAACGGCGGTTCCCGGCCGGGCCGACGCAGCCGCAGGCTGAGGGCTGGGCGGAGATCGCGGCCGGGCAGCACACGCTGATCGCGGCGCCGACCGGATCAGGCAAGACGCTGGCCGCCTTCCTGGTGTGCATCGACCGGATCTACCAGTCCTACGCCGCAGCCGCGGAGCCCGGCGCCGGCCCTCAGGTCGTCTACGTCTCGCCGCTGAAGGCGCTGGCGGTCGACATCTGGCAGAACCTCGAGCGGCCGCTGGCCGAGATCGCCAGCGTCGCCGCCGAGCTGGGCAGTCCGGCGCCGTCGATCCGGGTCGCCGTCCGCACCGGCGACACCGCGGCCGCCGAGCGCGCCGCGATGCTCAAGCGGCCGCCGGACTTCCTGATCACCACGCCGGAGTCGCTGTACCTGCTGGTCACCGCCGAGCGCAGCCGGGCGATGCTGAAGTCGGTGCGTACCGTCATCGTGGATGAGATCCACGCGGTCGCCGGTAACAAGCGCGGATCGCACCTCGCGCTGACCCTGGAGCGGCTGCAGCACGTCGCCGGGCAGCCGCTGCAGCGGATCGGGCTGTCGGCCACCCAGCGCCCGATCGAGGCCGTCGCCCGGCTGCTGGTCGGGGCGGGCCAGGACCGGTCGGACGCCGACGGCCCGCCGCGCTGCTCGATCGTGGACACCGGCCACCGGCGCGAGCTTGACCTCGGCCTCGAGCTGCCCAGCGACGAACTCGGCGCGGTCGCCACGACCGAGCAGATGGCCGAGATCTGCGACCTGATCGCCGGCCACGTGCAGCAGCACCGGACCACGCTGGTCTTCGTCAACACCAGGCGGATGGCCGAGCAGCTCGCGCACCAGCTGGGCGAGCGCCTCGGCGACGGCCAGGTCGCCGCCCACCACGGCAGCCTGTCCAAGGACCGCCGGCAGCGGGTCGAGACCCGGCTGCGCAGCGGCGACCTGCGCGCCCTGGTCGCGACGGCGTCGCTGGAGCTGGGCATCGACATCGGGCCGGTCGAGCTGGTCTGCCAGATCGGCTCGCCGCGCAGCTTCGCCACGTTCCTGCAGCGGGTCGGCCGGTCCAACCACACGCGGAACGGCATCCCGGCGGGACTGCTCTATCCCACCACCCGGGACGAGCTGGTGGAGTGCGCGGCGCTGATGCGCGGCGCACGGTCGGGGCGGCTGGACCGGCTGCTGATCCCGGAGTGCCCGCTCGACATCCTGGCGCAGCAGGTCGTGGCCGAGTGCGCGGCGGCGGACTGGGACAGCGGACGAGCTGCTGGCGCTGGTCCGCGGCGCCGCGCCGTTCGCCGCGGTCACCGCGGAGGACTTCGCCGACGTCACCGAGCTCGTGTCGGAAGGGATCCGCACCGGCCGCGGCCGCCGCGCCGCCTACCTGCACCGGGACCAGGTGAGCGGGCGGCTGCGCGGCCGGCGCGGCGCCCGGATCGCGGCGCTGACCTCAGGCGGGGCGATCCCCGAGCTCGGCGACTACCGGGTGCTGGCCGAGCCCGACGACGCCGTGGTCGGCACGGTGAACGAGGACTGGGCCATCGAGAGCATGGCCGGCGACGTCTTCCTGCTCGGCACGACGTCGTGGCGGATCCGCCGGGTCGAGCCCGGCATCGTCCGGGTCGTCGACGCGCAGGGCGCGCCGCCCTCGGTGCCGTTCTGGCTCGGCGAGGCGCCGGGCCGGACCGTGGAGCTGTCGGAGGAGGTCTGCGCGCTCCGGTCCGCGGTCGCCGAGCGGCTCACGGCGGGCGGCACCAAGCGCTGCGGTCGCCTGGCTGATGGCCGAGTGCGGGATCGGCGAGGCCGCCGCCGAGACGATCGCCGCCTACCTGGGCGCCGGCCTGGCCCAGCTCGGCGTGCTGCCGACGATGGACACGATCGTGCTGGAGCGGTTCTTTGACGACGCCGGCGGCATGCAGCTCGTCGGGCACGCGCCGTTCGGGGCCCGGCTGAACCGCGCGCTCGGGCTCGCGCTGCGCAAGCGGTTCTGCGTGACGTTCGACTTCGAGCTGCAGGCGGCGGCCAGCGACGACGCGATCTTGCTGTCGCTCGGGCCGCAGCACAGCTTCCCGCTGGACCGGGTGCCGAAGTTCCTGGCCTCGGGCACGGTCGAGGAGGTCGTCCGGCAGGCGGTGCTCACCGCGCCGATGTTCGCGGCCCGGTGGCGGTGGAACCTCAACACCTCGCTGGCCGTGCTGCGCTGGCGCGGCGGCCGGAAGAACCCGCCGGCCATCCAGCGGATGGAGGCCGACGACCTGATGGCGGCGGTGTTCCCGACGCTGGCGGCCTGCCAGGAGAACGTCGCGCCCGGCCCGCTGGAGATCCCCGATCACCTGCTGGTCCGGCAGACGCTGGCAGGACTGCCTGCGCGAGGCGATGGACATCGACGGGCTGCGCGAGCTGGTCGCGGGCATCGAGACCGGCCGGGTCCGCGTCGTCGTGCGGGACACCACCGAGCCGTCGGTGCTGGCGCACGAGATCCTGAACGGGCGGCCGTTCACCTACCTGGACGACGCGCCGCTCGAGGAGCGGCGCAGCCGCGCGGTCCCGCTGCGGCGCGGCCTGCCGGTCGAGCCGCACGAGCTGGGCCGGCTGGACCAGGCCGCCATCGAGCGGGTCGCCGAGCAGGTCAGGCCCGACCCGCGGGACGAGCACGAGCTGCACGACCTGCTGCTGAACCTCGTCGCGGTCCGCCCGGACGAAGGCTGGCGGCCGTGGTTCGACGCCCTGGTCGCCGGCGCGGCGCGCGGTGCAGGTCCGACGCCGACTGGTGGCGCGCTCTGGGCGGCGGTGGAGCGGCTGCCCGCGATCGAGCGCGCTGTACCCGGACGCGAAGCGCGTTCCCGACCATCCGTGCCCGGTCCCCGCGGAGCCGCCAGACGAGGAGGCCGCCGCGGCGGCCCTGCTCCGCGGTCACCTGGAATGCCGGGGCCCGTCGACGGCGGCCGAGCTGGCGGCGGCCGGGCTGCCGGAGACGCTGATCGTCCGCGCCCTCGCCGCGCTCGAGGCCGAGGGCTTCGCGATCCGCGGGCGGTTCACCGGGCCGGGCGGGGACGAGGAGTTCTGCTCCCGACGCCTGCTGGCGCGCATCCACGCCTACACCAGGCAGCGGCGCCGGCGCGAGGTCGAGCCGGTGACCGCGCAGGACTTCATGCGGTTCCTGCTGCGCTGGCAGCACGTCGCGGCCGGGACCAGGCGCGAGGGCCGGTTCGGGGTGCTGGCCGTGATCGAGCAGCTGCAGGGCTTCGAGCTCGCCACCGGCGCCTGGGAGAGCTCGGTGCTCGCCGCGCGGGTGGACGGCTACCGGCGGGAGTGGCTGGACGAGCTGTGCATGTCCGGGCAGGTGTGCTGGGGCCGGCTGTCGGTCCGCGACACCGAGCCGGACGACGAACCGCGTCGGGCCGGGATGGCGCCGTCCCGGGCGACGCCGATCACGCTGGCGCTGCGCGACGACCTGCCGTGGCTGCTGCGGGCTGCACGCGGCGACCTGACCCCGGCGGAGCCGCCCGAGGGCCGGACCCGCGACGTGCTCGACGCGCTGCGCCAGCACGGGCGCGCTGTTCCGGCCCGACCTGGCGGCTCAGACCGGACGGCTGCCGTACGAGATCGACGAGGCGCTGTGGGACGGCGTGGCCCGCGGGCTCGTCACGGCCGACGGGTTCCGCGCCGTCCGGTCGCTGCTGCGGCGCGGCAGCCCGGAGCGGTCCGCGCCAACGCCGCGGGCTGCGGCGCGGCCTGCGCGCCAGCACCGGCGCGACCGGGCGCTGGTCGCTGCTGCCCGGCGCCGGCTCGCCGGCGCGGACCGGGACGAGCTGGCCGAGGCGGTCGCCGAGCAGCTCGCCGGCGCGCTGGGGCGTGGTCTTCCGCGACCTGGTGGTGCGGGAGAACCTCGCCGTGCCCTGGCGCGACGTGCTGTGGGCGTTCCGGCGGATGGAGGCCAGGGGCACGATCCGCGGCGGCCGGTTCGTGACCGGGTTCAGCGGCGAGCAGTACGCCCACCCGGATGCGATCGACGTGCTGAAGACGGTCCGGAAGCAGCAGCACAACGGCGAGATCGCGCGTCTGTCCGCCGCCGACCCGCTGAACCTGACCGGCATCGTGCTGCCAGGCCCGCGGGTCCCGGCTATCGGCGCCAACACCGTCACTTACGTCGATGGCGTCGCCGCGTAGCGGCTGGCGTCGCGGCGGGCGCGTTCGTGACTAGTGGTGGGAGCGGCGCGGCCGGAACCTGAACCAGACGATCGCGGCGACAATCGCCAGCAACAGCCACGGCGAGAAGATGAGGTGCAGCGCAAAGCTCAGCACGGCCAGCGCCACGATGGCCATGAGCGCAAAGACGACGATGATCGCGAGCATGTGGATCGGTCTCCGTTCAGCTTTCTTAGTAGCGGCAGCGGTGCTGCCTTCTGACGTCTTCCAGACTGCCCGCCAGCGGCGCCGGGGTCGATCCGGATCAACCCCGGCTTAACCCTGGTCTGGCGGCAACGGCATCAGGGTCGGGCCCGGCGCCGCCCGCACCGGGCGGCGGCCCGGCTACCGGTAGCGGAAGCCGTCGAGGAAGCGACGGAAGACACCGCCTTCGCGGGTGAGAGCCGGCGCGGGCGCGGGCGCCGCGGTGCGCAGCCGGGCGACGGGCTCGTCGTAGTCGGCGCGGGCGATGGCGTCCACGACGCCGGCCTCGTCAAGGTCCTCAGAACCCTCGATCCTGGGCACGTAGCCCACCAGCATGCCGTCGCGCATGACCTGGGCTTCGAGGCCGACCGTCCCGTCGGTGTCCCACTCGGCTTCGCGCCCGCCGGGCAGTGACACGCGGACCCCGAACTGACCGATGCCGCCGCGCAGCAGGTGCGCGTTCACGCCGCGGTCACGAAGGGAGTCGACTACTCGCCGAGCCCGGAATTCGTCCATGCCGCGCAAGCTATTTCGCAATCCTGAAGAATCGCTGAACGTACCCTCTCAGACCGGCAGATCCTGGTCGCGAGGCACGCTGGTCAGCGCAGGACCAGGAGGTCGAGCCAGTTCGTTCTGGTTTCCTGGCTGCCGGTCTCCGCGGCGTGCTGCACGGCCAGGCGGAGTTGCTCTTTGCCCCGGCCGAACTCCTCCTCGGTGAGGTTGCGCATGATGGTGTCCGAGCGGCGGAAGGTATCGGCCCGGACCAGGAAGTCGGGCAGGCTGATCAGGATCTCGGGGACCGGCTCAAGAGTGTCGCGGCGGAATCCGGCCGTGCCGAATGCCTGGCAGGTCTGCTCAAGGGTGGGAAAGGTATCGGTCATCCGGGCGGTCTCAGGAAAGAACTCCCACGGAAACGTGCGCGTCGGTCCGGCCAGGCCCGGATATCCCTGCCGGATCAGCACCGGAGCGCCAGGGCGCAGGACGCGGCGGATTTCCCGCGCGGCGGCTTCCAGATCGGGAATGTGGTGGATCATCAGGGACAGCCAGGCGCCGTCGGCGGAGCCGTCGGGGAGCGGGAGCGCGCAGGCGTCGCCCGCCAGCACCTGGATGGCCGGCCGCCTCGGAATCTGGGCCCGCATCGCCGCCGACGGTTCGACCGCGACGATCCTGAGATCGAACCAGTCGCTGAACGCGGTGGCGAACTGGCCGGTTCCCGCGCCGACGTCGACCACTGTCATCCCGGCCGTCGGCCGGAGGTGACGTCGTACCGCGTCCTGCCAGCCCCCGAGTGCCTCGCGCGGAATCTCGCGGACTGCCTTGTAGGCCGCCGCGGTCCGGTCGTCGTAGCTGATCCTGGCCATGTCGTGCCTTCCGATCGATCCCGGTTCGCGGGGGAGCCGGGGAGTGAGCGCCGTCTGCGTGGTCGCGGTCAGCCCCGGGCCGCGCGAGCACGGCGCGGCCGGGGCCCGTGCGGGTGCGCGGCCGTCGCCGCGACGGTGTCGCGGACCCGGCCCTCGGTCGCCCCGAGCCGGGCCAGCGTCCGGGACGCCGGTCCGTCATCGTGGTACTGGGCGAGCAGGAGGTGCGCGGTGCAGATCTCGGTCGTGCCGTGCGCGAGCGCCTCAGGCAGGGCGGACCTCAGCACCTTCTGGCCGCGCGGCTGGCTGAACCGGACGGGGCCGTAAGTACCGCCTGGGCCCTGGCCGATGGTCTCCTCGAGCTCCCGCCGCAGCGCCTCCCGGCTGACCCCGAGCCGGTCCAGGGCGGACATCCCGGTGCCCGTTCCAACCCGGATCAGGCCGAGCAACAGGTGCTCGGGATCGACGCTGTCGTGGCCGAGTCGGCGGGCTTCCTGCCGGGCCATGAAGACAGTCGCGGCGGCGTCCGCACTGAACCGGGCCAGCATCCGGCCGTCGACGGATATGCCGGCGCCCCCACGGGCGCGCCGGGCCGAGCCATGCAGCGGTATCGGCACCTGATTCTCCTTGCTCCGGACATGCGGCATCCTGATGCCGCGCGCGGGCGGCGCGGACAGCCTGGCCGCCAGCCACCTGGCCATGTCCTCCGGCTCGATGCGCCCGGCGGCCAGGCACTGCACGACGATGGCCGCGACCTGCGGCGGGTCCAGGTCGGCCTGCCAGCCATTGACGGCGAGAAACTGCAGGGCGACGGCGACCGCCACTCGCTCCCGGTGCGCCGGGAACGGGGGATATTGCAGCAGGCAGCTCATCAGGCCCGCGCAGACGGCGGCCGCGGCGTAGCTGTCAGGAACGGACGGCAGCGCGGGCGCCTCGGCCAGAGCCGTCTCAGCGGCCTGCGGGTCAACCTGTTCGAGCGCAGCGCCCGTGCCGATGCCGAGTACCCGCCCGCCGATCACGACGACATCGGCCACATCCAGCGCGGTCACGATTCGTCCCCGCGCAGCAAGTCGAGCAGGCGCTGGTGGCGGGCGAGGCTGTCCTCCAGCAGCCGGCGGAAGCGCTTGTCCTTGCGCCGCCCTTCCACCAGAGCCGCGATCGCCTCGCGAGCGACGTCCGATACCGAGCGGCCTTCGACCTCCGCGATGCCGGCCAGCCGCTCGGCTAGCTCCGAATCGAGCCGCAGCACCATGTTCTTCGTCGGGGCGCTGCCACTTCCGCGCGCCAGTCTCTCTGTCATAGTGATGTGAAGATATCTAGATATCACACGACGCGCAAGGGCGGGCCGGCCTGGCGGCGCCGGCCGTCGCGCAGGTATCCCATCCGGGCTGCTGTACCGGCAGCGGGTCGAGCCGCTCCTGCGAGATCTCGGTGCAGGATGTGCACAGCGTCTTCGAGTTCAACCCGATCATCTTCCGGCGCTCTGACGGCATCCCGATCCTGATCGAGCCCGGCACCGACGTCGACATCACCTGCTGGTACTACGGCAACCCGCCCAATTCCAACTACGCCGAAGACGGCATCCTGGATCACACCCAGAGCCCGGTGGTCGGCCACATCCCCGATCCCTACGTCAACGAGGGCGGCGAGAATCCCTGGCAGTCGCCCTACAACCTGCCTGAGTGCACCTGATCGCATAAGGTCGCGGAACCGGCGGGCACTTCCCGTTCCCACGGACGGGAAGTGCCGCGCTGATCGCTCTGTCGGTGTCGGCGGGCAGACTGGATTCCATGCAAGCAAAGATCGCGTTCATCACGCTGGCCGTCGATGATCTCGATCGGTCGCTGGCCTTCTACCGCGATGGCCTGGGCTGGCCGACTGACGGGATCGTCGGGCACGAATTCCACGACGATGTCACGGGCGCGGACGGGACGATCGCGTTCTTCAAACTAGACGGTGGCCTGCTACTCGGTTTGTACGAGCGGGTGAACCTGGCCAAAGACGCCAGCCTGCCGGCCGGCCCGCGCAGCTCGACCGAGTTCAGCCTTGGCCTCCCGGCGGGCTCGCAGGCGGAGGTGGACCGGCTGCTCGGCCACGTCGAGGCGGCCGGGGGAACGCTCACCGCGCCCGCGCACATGCGCCCGTTCGGCGTCTACTCCGGCTACTTCGCCGATCCCGATGGGCATCTATTTGAGATTGCCTGGGATTCCAACCAGTAGCGCGGCTACGCGCTGGCGGCCGCGACCAGCCGCTCGACGTTGTCCAGCATCGCCTCCACGATCTGGTCGTGGCGGCGGCCGATCACGGTGCGCCAGAGCATCGCGAACCGGCCGGTGGCGATGGCACTGACGGTGTGCCGGAGCGTCGTCGCGCCGCCCCCGGTGCTGAGCTCGAACCAGTGCTCGCCGCGCATTCCGGCGGGCCGGACGACGCGGAAAGCCCTGGCCGCCCCCGGCCGGTCGATCTCCTGCCAGAGCATCAGCTTCGTGTCGTAGAGGCCGCCGCCGAGCGAGCGCGGCGCCGGGGCGAGGTCGGTCGGCCAGATGCGCTCGAAGTCGGACAGCAGGCCGGCGATCTGGTCGGGCCGCGCCGTCAGCGCCCGTTCGTGGCTGATTGCGATCTTCATGACCACCTCCCGGATGAAGTCGTTCAAATATACGGTAGCGTATATTTGAACTTAGCACCCGCACCGCGGGAGTCAACCGGCAGGGATACTGCACACTCGGGTCATGGTCGCGATCACCCGGACACCCCGGCACCGCTGGATCGAGCAGGGCCTGCGGGCCCTGGCCGAAGGCGGCCCGGACGCCGTGCGCGTCGAGACGCTGGCGCAGTCTCTCGGCGTGTCCAAGGGCGGCTTCTACGGGCACTTCGCCGACCGCGCTGCGCTGCTGACCGAGATGCTGGACGCCTGGGAGACGATGTCGACCGATGACGTGCTTCGCCGGGTCGAGGATCGCGGCGGCGACGCGCGCGCGAAGATCAGGCGGGCGGGCGCGCTGACCTTCTCGGCGGAACTGCTGCCGATCGACCTGGCGATCCGGGAGTGGGCCCGCCGCGACCGCGGCGTGGCCCAGCGGCTGCGCCGGGTCGACAACGCGCGCATGACCTACCTGCGGCAGCTGTTCGGCGCCATCTGTGCCGACGAGGCCGAGGCCGAGGCCCGGAGCCTGCTGGCGTTCTCGCTGATGATCGGCCAGCACTTCCTCGCCGCGGATCCCGGCGCGCGCAGCCGGGCTGAGCAGCTCGACCTGGCCGGCCGCTGGCTGCTGGCCTGACGGGCGGCAGCCGAGGTTCATCCGATAGCCGAGGACAGGAGCGAGATGCGCTGGCCGGACGGATTCAGGTGGGGAACGGGAGCGTCCGCCACCCAGTGTGAGGGCGCGTCGCCGGCGTCGGACTGGTGGGACTGGGAGCGGGCGGGATACGCGCCGCGGTCGGGCGACGGGAACGGGTTCGCCGCCCGGTACGCCGAGGACTTCCGGCTGCTCGCGAGCCTGGGGCTGCGCCATCACCGGCTGACCATCGACTGGGCGCGGGTGGAGCCGGAGCCGGGCCGGCACGATCGGGCGGCCGTCGGGCACTACCGCGACATCCTGGCCGCCGCGGTCGCGGCCGGAGTCGAGCCGTGGCTTTGCCTGCATCACTTCACGCTGCCGCGGTGGTTCGCCGCGGCGGGCGGGTTCCTGGCCGAGCCGAATCGGACGGAGTTCTGGACCCGGCACGTCGAGTTCATCGCCGAGACGTTCGGTGACCTGGCCCGTGGCTGGCAGCCGGTGAACGAGACGAACTACTACGCGCTGGCCGCCTACCGGGGCCGCGGCTGGCCGCCCGGCCGCAACGACCCGGCCGAAGCGATGCTGGTCTCGCGCGCCATGCAGCTCGCGACCGCGGAAGCCGCGGCGCGGCTGCGCCAGACCGGGGCCCCGGTCGCGTCGATCTTCGGGCTGTCGGCCATCGAGACTTTGGACGACGATCCGCGGACTGCCCGGCTGGCCGGCCGCTCGACGCGCTGAACTGGCGCGCGGGGCTGGAGTTGTTCCGCGACGGCGTGCTGCGCGTGCCCGGCCTGGATCCGGTCTCGCGGCCGGACCTGGCCGGATCGTTCGACCTGATCGGGTTCTCCTACTACTCCACCATCGGCATCCGGGCCGGTCGGCTGGTGCCGTATCCGTCCGGCGCGCCGGTGTCGCCGCTGGGGTACGGCATCTGGGCCGACGGCCTGGGCCTCGTGCTCGACCGGCTGCACGAGCTGCTGCCGGGGACGCCGCTGCTGGTGGCCGAGTACGGTATCGGCACCGATGACGATGTCGAACGCGCGGCTTATCTCGAGCGTGGCCTGCAAGTCACCGGCGAGGCGATCGCGCGCGGCGTCGACGTGCGCGGCTTCTTCCACTGG
This sequence comes from uncultured Actinomycetota bacterium, assembly GCA_963726425.1. GTDB lineage: Bacteria > Actinomycetota > Actinomycetes > Streptosporangiales > Streptosporangiaceae > JAJYUU01. Next base: position 225,809 of record CAVSCN010000037.1, read on the forward strand.
ACCGCGGTGGACAACTACGAGTGGCTGCACGGGTACGACGTGCGGTTCGGCATCATCGACCGCGACCGCAATGTCCGGCCGAGCGCCCGGGTGCTCCAGCGCGAGGCGACGGCGTGACCTGGCTCAGGCCCGGTGCCCGGCCGTGGTGGCGGCCAGCCACGGGCTGACGGCTTCGAGCAGGCCTTCGGGGCGGTCGAGGGTGATGCTGTGGCCGCAGTCGGGAACGCTGGCGAAGCTCACGTTGGCATTCTCGGCCAGCATGCGCTGCGCGGTGTCGGCGGCGAGCACGTCGCTGTCGTCGCCGCGCACTAGCAGCACCGGGCAGGCCATGGCCCGCCACGCCGCCCAGAGCTGATCCGGCGTGAGATCGAACAGCGCCCTGGGGTTACGCCGCAGCGCGCTGTCGTACTTGAACGTGAGCGTGCCGTCCGGCAGCGGGCGCAGGTTGTGACGTAGCCGGTGCCGCAGCGTCGCGTCAGCGGGCCGCGGGTTGGCCGCCCGCGCCTGGGCAAAGGCCTCGTCTTCGGAGCTGAAGACGTCCTTCGCGGCCAGGCTGCTGGCCACGTTCGCCGACCCCGCGGGCGCGATCTCCGGCCCGATGTCCATGATGACCGCGCGGGTCACGCGCTCGGGGTGGGCGGCGGTGAAGACGAAAGAGACGAGCCCGCCCATGGACAGGCCCATGAGCGTGACCTCGGCCAGGTCCAGCGCGTCCAGAAAGCCCAGCAGATCTTCTGACATCGGGCTGAGCCCGTACCGCGGGGCCCAGTCGGTGTCGCCGTGGCCGCGCTGATCGAGGGCGAGGACATGATAGCGATCGCTCAGCGCCGCGGCCGTGTGGTCCCAGGTGTGCGCGTGCCCGGACAGGCCGTGCAGCATCACCAGCGGTGCGCCGCTGCCGCCCCAGTCGGTGTAGTGGAACGTCAGCCCGTTGATGCCGACGGTCCTGGACGTAAAGCCGTTCTCGGACATGCACGCCTCCCGGTCAGTGCCCCGCGGACCGAGGCTAACCCGGCTCAGCCGTCGCCAGCCAGAGCCAATCCGGTCGGCCAGCTCCGGGCATTTCCACGGGGATCCGGCGAGCTACTGGCCGTCGGGGACCCGTTTACCGAGCAGGTCGCGCTCGGCCCGCTGATCAGCGAGCGCCAGCACCTCCGGGGTGGAAGGGCCGCCCGGCTCGGGACGGGCCGCGGGGGAGCGCGCTGCCATCCGTAGGTCGCCGCGTCCGCTACCGCCAGGCCATGCTGCGGTCTGCTGTCAGCGGGCTGGCCTGATCCGCTGGCTCGCCAGCCCCGAGCAGCTTGGCGAGGATCGCCGTCAGCTGGTGTAGCTCCGGCTGGCTGAGCGGGCTGAGAAAGCTGCTCATGTACTCGTCAACCGCGCGGCTGGCCTCGGCCAGGACGTCGCGGCCGAACGGGGTGATGGTGACGAGGTAGCGGCGGGGATGGTAGTCGTGGTCGGGCGTGCGGGTGGCGTAGTCCATGGCCCGCAGGCCGTCGAGGAGGCTCACCAGGTGCGCGTTCGTGATCCCGAGCAGCTCACGGAGCTGACCGTGCGACAGTCCGGTTTCCGCGTTGAGGGCACTCAGGATGTGGAACTGGAGCGGCCGGAGCTGCCAGCGGGCCAGTAGCCGCTTGAGCTCGCTGCGCACGGAGCCGCCCACCGACGGGAGCAGGTATCCGGGGTCGGTGGTGGGAATAACGAGCATCATCTCGTTTCGGAGCGCTTTGGCTGTCAATCTATTTACCCGATCAGAGTAATAGAGATTATAACCGCCGTCTCAGCCGCGGCAAGAGCACGGCGGTCGCCGCAGGCGGCGGCCAGAGTGCCTGCGCACGAAGGCGGTGAACCGTTCCCCGGACTCGTCCGCGCCGCGTCGCGTAATCCTGCTTTCCGCTTGCCTGGTTCTACCACCGATACTCCGCCGGCCCGGCCGGCGGTTGACACGAAGGTCGCGCGGGCAGGCAGCGGATCTGCGCGGCGGCCTCAGGCGCGGCCTGTGACCAGTCGCGCCGCGGCGAGGGCAGCGTCTGTGTCGGCGGTGACGAGGTCGGCGTTCATGTGCGCGCCCGCCAGCGCGCCGGCCGCGGCGGCGGCACCGACCTGGGCGGTCAGATCGGTGGCGTTGCCCGCCACCCACACGCCCGGTACGGAGGTGGTTCCGGCCATGCCGGCGGCGAAGTGGCGGCCCATCCCGCCCGGCAGGTCCTGCATCGGCAGGTTCAGCCCGGTCAGGCCGTCGGTCCGGGCCTGCATGGTGGTGGCGACCGCGAGGATGCGGCGGGGCACGAACTGCCCGTCGGCCAGTCGCACGCCCGCGAGGGCGCCGTTCTCGGCGGACTTCACCGCGGCCACCGGGGCGTCGACGACGCGGATGCCGCGGGCCGCGAACCGGGCCCGGACATCCTCGTCCGGGTCAGTGCCCTGGGTGAAGTACACGAGGTCGTCGGTGAGCTGGCGGAAGAGCAAGGCATGGTGAACCGAAGCCGGTCCGGTGGCGAGGACGCCAATGGGCTGATCGCGCACCTCCCAGCCGTGGCAGTACGGGCAGTGCACTACGCCGTGGCCCCAGTGCGCTGTGAGTCCGGGCACGCCGGGCAGAGTGTCCCGGAGGCCGGTAGCGACCAGCAGCCTGCGCGCCCGCAGGGCGCGGCCGTCGGTCAGGGTAACGGCGAAACGCGGGTCGCCCAGGACGGACGAAGCGGCCGGGACGGCGGCGTCCGCCTCGCCCGCAACCACTCGTCCGCCGTACCGGCGGACTTCCTCCCGGCCGGTGCGCAGCAGGCCGGACGGCGCGATGCCGTCCAATCCGAGCAGCCCGCGGACGCCGTCGGCGGGCGCATTGCGGGGGGATCCGCTGTCGACGACGACAACCGAGCGGCGCGAGCGCGCGAGCATCAGCGCGCCGCTCAAGCCCGCGGCACCGCCACCGATCACCACTGCGTCGACGGTCTCGTCTGGTAGCTCGTCAGTGCTCCGAGCGGTTGTCACCGGCATGGCCTGCCTCTCCCTCTGCTTCGGTGGCCGGCTCCGCGCCTGCCCGTACCAGATGACCGTAAGTGCTACTTGCGTAAATAGCATATGATCTTGCCTATGGAGCAAGAGGACAGCGACGTGGACAGCCTCGTGCGCAAGCGCATCCGCGCGCTCCGCCTGGCGCATGGCTTGTCCCTGGAGGACCTGGCGGTGCGCGCCCGCCTCAGCCAGTCCACGCTTAGCCGGATCGAGAACGGCCAGCGTCGGCTCGCCCTGGACCAGCTCGTCACCCTCGCGCGCGTCCTGGACACCTCCCTGGACCAACTGGTCGAGACGGCCGCGGACGATGTCGTCAGCAATCCGGCGCACGACGCGGCGCACGGGCTGCTGCGGTGGCCCGTGCGCGCGGATCCCGGCGTGACCGTGGTGCGCCAGCGACTGGTCGATGCGCCGTCCGAGCGGCCCGCGGGTATGCGCGCCCACCCCGGACGAGAATGGCTGGTGGTCCTGGCCGGGACCGCGGTCCTGCTGCTGGGCAACCGGCGCTTCCGGCTGGAGACAGACCAGGCGGCGGAGTTCCCCACGATGCTGCCGCACGCCATCGGCGCCGAGGGCGGCCCGTGCGAGATCCTCGGCATCTTCGACAGCGCGGCCCGGCGCGGCCACCAGCGCGGGCAGGACGGTCCGACCGGCCGTACGCCGCACTGACGCCGTAATCGTCGTCGGGAGCGATACGGTCCAGGCTGTGAGTGAAACGAGATCGGATGAGCACGGACGGTCCGAGCCGCCCCGGGACGGTACCGAGGCCGCCACGCTGCTCGGTTTTCTTGACTACCAGCGGGCGACGCTGCAGTGGAAGTGCCACGGCCTGAGCGATGAGCAGCTGCGGATGGCCCGGCCGCCGTCGCCGATGACGCTGGGCGGGCTGCTGAAGCACATGGCCTGCGTCGAGGATTCCTGGTTCACCGAGGTGGTCGGGGCACAGCAGCTGCCCGAGCCGTGGGCGAGCGTCGACTTCGACGCTGACCCGGACTGGACATTTCACAGTGCGGCTGCTGACTCCGGTGCCGCCTTGCGGGCGCTGTGGGCCGACCGGGTCAACCGGGCCAGGGTCATCGTCAACGAACAGCTCAGCGACGGCGCGGAAGCGGCCCTGAAGCAGGATCATGCGGTCTTGTACTGGGGTGACCAGGAGCGCGTCTCGCTCCGGTGGGTTCTGACCCACATGATCGAGGAATACGCCCGCCACAACGGACACGCTGACCTGATCCGCGAATCGATCGACGGCCAGACCGGTGAGTGACCTCCGCCCCCGCGCTCGTCCGCCGGGCCGGCAAGAACAGGGCGGCTGCGGCGGCACCGCCGATGGCCGTGACGGCTAAGGCCATCGTTTCGGTACGGCCGATCCAGCTGACCGCGATGGCTGCGAGCAGCGCGCCAGAGAGCGTCATGGCCGTCGTGATGGTGGAGTATGCCGCGCTAATCCTGCCGATCAGGTGATCGGGTGCGTTCCGCTGCATGGTGGTTTGCTGCAGCTGGAGGAAGGAGCCGCCGGCGAGGCCCGCGAGCGCGAGGAAACCGGCGGCGGCCCAGAACGACCGGAAGGCGAGGAATCCGGCGAAGGCGGCAGTGGCGAGGCCCAGCAAACCGCACGCGCAGGCCCGGAGCCGGGGACTCTTTCCCGCCGCCCGTCCGGTCACGGTGCTGACCAGGTAGCCGGCGCCGAGCGCGGAGAACAGTTCGCCGATCCGGCCGGCCCGCAGATGCAGGCCGGCCAGCACGTACGGGACGAACAGCGCGGTGAGCGCTGCGTTGCCGAAGAGGAAGAGCGAGGACGCGGTCAGCAGCACCCGCAGGGTGCTGTTGCGGACGAGCGACACCAGTCCGTGCCGCAGTTCGGCCCCGAAGGCTTCGATCGCGCGCTCGCCGCGCGGCCGCGCGCTCGCGCTCGGTGTACTCGTGATCAGAGCCACCAGCAGCGCCGAAGCGAGATAGGAAGCGGCGTCGATCGTGGCGGGCAGCCAGAAGCCGCCCAGGGCATACAAGGCGCCGCCGAGCGGCGCGGCGGCGAGGCGCTGGAAGCCGCCGGAAACGGCGAACCAGCCGTTCGCCGACGCCAGGTCACCGTCCCGGCCGACGACAGCCGGGACCAGGCCGGTGCACGCCGGGCTGAAGAACGTGCAGCAGGCGCTCTCGGCGCACACACCGGCAAGCAGCAGCCATAGCTCCGCCCTGGCGCAGCCAAGCAGCATCACGCCGACGGCTGCGGCACTCAGCAGGTCAGCGCCGATCATGACGCGACCGCGCGGCCATCGGTCGGCGTACACGCCCGCGACCGGCCCGAGCAGGAGCCGCGGGGTCACGTCCGCGACGAGGGCGAATCCGGCATCGCTGGCCGACCGGGTGAGCTGGAATACATACACCGGGACCGCGACCAGGAGCAGCCAGTCGCCGGCGCCGGACAGCAACTGGCCGAACCACAGCAGGCCGAATGCCCGGTTGCGGAACACGAGGGCACGGCGGTTCAGATGGCGGATGTCGTACATGCCAGGTCGCGCCTTCTGTCCCCGTTCCGGTCTGTCGCAGTAGAATAGCAATGTTGGAAATACTTCTGTCAAGATAGGACCGCGATGACGACGCTCGCTGAACTAGGGCATCAACTACGGGCTCTGCGGGCTGCCTCCGGCCGGACGGTCGCGTCTGTCGCGGCCGACGCGGGACTGTCCGTCCCGTACATCGCGAACCTGGAGAACGGCCGGGGTAACCCGACGATGGCAGCACTCGGCCGGCTAGCCGCTGCGCTGGGCTCGGAGCTGACGCTGACCCTGGCCGCGACCACCAGGCCCGCGCCGAGCGCGCCGCAGTCGCTGGTCCGGTTTGCTCGCACAGACCGGTTCCGGCGGGAGAGCTCCGAGTTGGCGGGCACCCTCGGCCTCCGGCCTGATGAGCTCAGCCCGCGCATCGTCACGGCGCTGGCCGGGTGCGCGGATGCCATCGGCGTGGATCCCGGTGACGCGGGCTGGAGCCGGCTGCTGGATGCGGTTGTGCTGATCGTCCAGCATCCGGCCCGGCCCGGCACTGGCGGCCCGGCCGGCGCTGGCGTCAGGTGAGCGGACCCCTGGCGGGGATCTGCTGGTGCGTCAGCCAGACCTCGGCCACATCGCCGATCGGACCTGGGACATTCCCGTCAGATGACGCCCGAGGCGGCCAGTTCGGTCGTCTGCTCGCTGGTGAGCCCTAGCAGGCCGGCGTAGATCTCCGCGTTGTGCTGCCCGAGCTCAGGCCCGAGCGACCGTATCGTGCCGGGCGTGCCGGACAGCCGCGGGACCACGTTCTGCATGGGAATCTCGCCGAACTCCGGGTGAGCCATTCGGACGATCGCCTGCCTGGCCCGGAAGTGCGGATCGGTCAGCATGTCCGCGGCGCGGTAGATGAGCCCGGCCGGGATGCCGCTGGTATGCAGCAGCGCCAGCGCCTCGGCGGCCGGCTGGCGGGCCGTCCACGCGCCGATCAGATCGTCGAGCTCGGCGGCGTTCGCGCCGCGGGCGCCGTGGGTGGCATAGCGAGCGTCGACGGCGAGGTCCGGCTGGCCCATGACCGCGGCCAGCCGGCGGAAGACTGAGTCCTGGTTGGCCGCGATCAGGATCGGGCCGTCGAGGGTGGGATAGATATTGCTGGGCGCCACGTTCGGCAGCACCGAGCCCGTGCGCTCGCGCTGGTAGCCGGCCACCGCCCACTCGGGCAGCAGCGACTCCATCATCGCGAGCACGGCCTCATACAGCGCCGTGTCCACGATCTGGCCTTTCCCGGTGCGCTGCCGTGCGTGCAGCGCGACCAGAGTGCCGAGGGCCGCGAAGGTGCCGGCCAGTTCATCGCCCAGGGAGATGCCCGCGCGCGACGGCGGCATCGCCGGGTCACCAGTCACATAGCGGATGCCGCCCATCGCCTCGCCGATCGAGCCGAAGCCGGCCCTGGCGGCGTACGGACCAGACTGCCCGTACCCGGTCACGCGCGTGATGATCAGGCCGGGGTTGGCGGCCCAGAGCTGATCGGGGCCGAGCCCCCACCGCTCCAGCGTGCCCGGCCGGAAGTTCTCGATCAGCACGTCGGCCGAGCCGGCGAGCTGCCGGGCTAGGTCCTGGCCCCGGTCCGACCGGAGGTCCAGCGTCACTGACTTCTTGTTCCGCGCCAGGATCGGCCACCACAGTGATTTGCCGTGCGGCTTCTCCCGGCCCCAGTCCCGCATCGGATCGCCCATGCCTGGCGGCTCGACTTTGATTACTTCGGCGCCGAAGTCACCGAGCAGCTGCCCGCAGAACGGCCCGGCGAGCAGTTGCCCCATTTCGATCACGCGGACGCCCGCGAGCCCGCCGTCAGTCACCGGCCATTTCCTTCCCCGTTCCGGTCGCCTCGTGATCCGGCGGACAGGCGCGCAGGTTGCCAGCCGGCCGAGTCACAGATCGCTCAGCGCGGCCCAGATGTTGAATCATCACCGTTCATGTCGCCTTGCTGCTGCCGCATACTGATCCGGTGGTAGCGGCAGCTTATTCCGTCGAAGAACGGATCAAGCCTGCCGCCGGCCGCCACCGGCGCAGCCGCCGCCCGCGGTTAGCCGGGCCATCCGACCAGGCGCTGCACTGGCTGGCGGGCCGGTATGCGATCGCCCTGCGCGTCGGCGGCGCGGTGTTGTTCTCGGCGGTGGCCGTGCTGGCCGCGATCAAGGAGATCTCGGTCCTGTGGCTGAGCCTGCCGCTGACCGCGCTGTGCCTGTGGTCGGTCTTCTTCGCCTGGCGGGTCCGGCGGTCCGGGCTGACGCCGGTGGTGGTGCTGGCCGACGCCACGGCTATCGCGGCCCTGGCCCTGGCCCAGCAGCACCTGGTCCCGGCCGTGCTGATCAAGGACGACACGACCTGGATGCTCCCGCTGGCGTGCACGTCGGTGTACATCTTGCAGATCGCGCTCCGGCCCTGGCTCGGGCTGCCCGGCGCCGCGATCGTCGTCGTCGCCTACGGGCTCGGCACCGGGCACCTGGCCGATGGCTGGCTGCTCGGCGTGGAGACGCTCGTCGCGGCCGGGCTGGTGGCGGTGATCCGCGGCGGCGCCCGGCAAGCGGACGCGATCGTCGCCGCCAGCCTGGAGACTGAGCGGCAGATCCGGTCTGAGGAGGCCCGGCGGGCCGACGAGCGGGAGCAGCACCGCCAGCTGCACGACACCGTGTTGTCGACCCTGACCATGGTCGCGGCGGGTGCCTTTGCCCGACCGTCCCCGGCGCTGGCGGCGCAGGCGGCCAGGGACGTGCGCGTCCTGCAGGGGCTCGCGGTCGCCCCGGCCCCGATGCCGCCGCGGCTGGCGCCGCTGACTGACTTGACCGCGAAGCTGGAGTCGGCCGCGGCCAGCGTCGATGAGCTGGCCGTGCGCCTGAGGCTCGTCCCGGTGACGCTACCTAGTCCGGTCGCGGACCAGGTAGTCGCCTGTGTCGGTGAGGCGCTGCGCAACGTCGAGCAGCACGCCGGGACCGGCCAGGCGGAGGTGACCGTCACCGGCGGCGCCGGCTGGGCGATCATCAAGGTCACTGACCGGGGCCGCGGGTTCGACCCGGCCGCCACCCCGCCGTCCCGCCGCGGGATCCGCGAGTCGATCACCGGGCGGATGCTGGCCGCCGGCGGCCGGGCCGCGATCATCAGCCGTCCCGGCGCGGGCACGAGCGTCACCGTGAGCTGGCCGGCATGACGGCCATGCAGCCGACCGCGATGATGTCGGGCCGGTATCAGCGGGCCTTCACCATCGCCGTGGTCTTCCTGGTCGCGGGCTGGCATCTCGCCGGGGCGGGCGGCCAGTTGCTGAACGACCGGCTCGCCTTCAGCTCGGTCGCCTTCCAGGGCGCCATGTGGCTGGTGATGACGCTGGCGATCACCGCCGGGTCGGTCATCGTGCTACGCGGAGCGCCTGACTGGCGCCTGGCCTGGGCGGTGGCCGTGATCGCGCTGGCCGCCAGCACCGCGTCGGCCATTGCCAGCCCGGCCGGCCAGATGCTGGCCGTCAACTGGGCGTGGGGGAGCGCGGGCTGGATGGGCGTCCTCGTGTTGCTCCGCCGCCGGTTCTCCGAGCTTGCGTGGTTCCTCGCGGCTGAGGCCATGGCCACCCTGGGCGTGCAGGTGTGGGACGGGCTGAACCGGACCGAGCTGGCCGGGTTCCTCGCCGTGCTCGCCTGGTCGACCGGCGCCCAGGTCGCGGTCGCCGCCGGGGTCAGGGCATTGGATGCGGCCGCAGGGCAGGCCGCAGAGGCGGCGCGGAGTGAGCACGCCGCGCGCGAGCGCGCGGCCACCGCGGAGCTTATCCGCGCGGCCCGGCAGGCACGCTGGCTGGCGCTGCAGGAAAGCGCGATCCCGCTCGCCGCCGAGCTGGCGGCGGGCACAGCTGACCCTGGCGACCCGCAGGTGCGCACCCGGTGCGCGGTCCAGGCGGCCCGGCTGCGCCGGCTGCTGGCCGAGGGCGACGAAGTGCCCGGATCGCTGGTGCATGAGCTGCACGCGAGCGCCGACGTGGCCGAACGGCGCGGCGTAGCCGTCGAGATCGAGACGGCCGGGCCGCTGCCGCAGCTCCCTGGCCCGGCCCGGCGAGTGATCACCGACGCGGCCATCGCGATCCTGACCGCCGCGCGCAGCCAGGCGCGGATCACCCTGGCGGCGGTGGCCGCCGGAATCGCCGTCAGCTTCGTCGCTGATACCGGCGCGGCCGTCGCGCTGCCAGCGGCCGGCGACGGGGTCGCGATCGATCAGCAGCAAGACGGCGGCCTACTGTGGGCGGAGGCGCGATGGAACAGCCAGTGACGGTGGCGATCATCGAAGACCATCCGGTCGTCACCGCGGGGGTGGCGTCCTGGATCCGGTCCGATCCGGGCCACCGGGTGCGGCTGGTGCAGACGGCACATGACCTGGCCGGGCTCCGCGCCGCGCCGCCGCCGCAGGCTGACGTGGTCATCCTGGATCTGGAGCTATCCGGCGAGCTGGTCACCACGCACATCCCGGAGTTGGTAACAGCCGGATACCGGGTGGTGGCCTTCTCCGGGCACAGCGATCCAGACATCGTCATGGAGACGCTGGACAACGGCGCGCACGCCTATGTGTCGAAGGATGAAGGCAGCGACCATCTCGTCCAGGCTGTCCTGGCCGCTGCCGCCGACCGGCCGTACGTGACCCGATCGCAGGCCAGGGCGATACTCGCCGACCAGCACCCGGCCCGGCCGGCCTTGTCAGAGCAGGAACGGCAGGCGCTGCTGCTGTGGTTCCAGGGCATGTCCAAGGCATCGGTGGCGCGGCGCATGTCGATCAGTGAGAACACAGTGCGGCAGTACATCAGCCGCGCGCGCGCCAAGTACGCGGCGACGGGACGGACCGCGCCGAGCAAGGACGCACTGCTCGCCCGCGCGATCGAGGACGGCGTGATCACGCTGGACGAGATCACGCCGTATAAGTCATACGCCGCCCGCTCGGCCGACGGCCCCAGCCTGGGTGCCCTGGGCCCGTGACGGCCCGGACACCCAGGTTCCCCCCACAGGAGTTGCCCCCGGACAATTTCCGGGCGCTCGCGGCGTCATGGCGTCACGGGCTGGAGCACAGTCAGCCTTCCCGATTGGGGCGAAACTGTCATGACACCCGATCGGGTGACAAGACGGCCTGCTTACCTCAGCACGAAGCCCGGCACGAGCGAGTCGGCCGGGTCGACGATAAAGATGTGTTCCCCGGTCCGGTGGGCCAGGCCGGTGACCTGCGGGACGACGGCCGGCCGGCCATCGAGCGTGGTAGTGGCGAGGACGGAGCCGGTGAAACGGGAGCCGACTATCGACTCGTGGTCCAGGATCGGGCCGCCGGGGGTCACCCGGCCCTCAGCGGCGAGGGCGGCCAGCCGCGCGCACGTCCCTGATCCGCAGGGCGAGCGGTCGACCTCACCGTCGGCGAACACGGTCACGTTGCGCTGGCGCACCCGGCTGCCGTCGCCGCCGAGGTCCTCGTACAGGATCGTGCCGTACACCCCGCTGAGCCGGGGGTCGGTCGGATGCGTCGCGTGCTCGGTGCCGTTCAGCGCCCGCTTGACCTCGCGGCCGAGGGCGATGAGCTCCTGGTAGTGCTCCGGGTCTACCGACAGCCCGGCGGCAGCGGCGTCGACGCTGGCGTAGATGGCCCCGCCGTAGGCCACCGTCGCGGCGACGCGCCCGCGGGACGTGGCCAGCGGGACATCACGGGCGAGCACGTAGCTGGGCACGTTGACGAAGTCGACGGCCACCGTGCGACCGCCGGTGCGGTGCACCCGGGCGGTGACCCGCCCGGAGGGCACGTCGATGACCACGTCTGCGCTGCCGTCGTCGGGGGCCGGCACCCGGCCGGTGTCGACCGCCCACACGCCGAGGGCGATCGTCCCGTGCCCGCACGCGGTCGAGAAACCGTCCTTGTGCCAGAACAGCACGCCCAGGTGCGCGTCGCCGTCATCGGCCGGCACGAGAAATCCCCCGTACATGTCGGCATGCCCGCGCGGCTCGAAGCACAGCAGCTTCCGCAGTTCCTGAGCGGCCGGACTGTCCAGTGCTCGGGCCCGCCGGTCAGCGACGGAGTCACCCGGCAGGTCGACCGGAGGATCGGTGACAATCCGGAAGGGCTCGCCCGCGGTGTGGTAGTCGCTGGTCGAGACGTTCGCCGAGATCACCCCGGGCCTGCTGTCGCGTGCCGCGCGCGAACGGCGTCCGGCCGCGCGCGCTCGGCGATCAGCAAGTAGTCGCCGGTCTCGATCAAGGGGTCGTCGGCCAGGCCCAGAGTGAACTTCCCGTCGTGAACCAGGCCGAGCACGAGACCGGCCCGCTCATCTCTGACCGCGCTCAGCGGCTTGCCGGCCAGCCCGGTGGCCGGGACCTCCGCCAGCCGGTGCGACCGGGACTCGACTAGCTGCGCGACCATGTCGCCGGCGTGCGGCGCCTCCAGGCTCTTGGCCAGGGTGGCGGCGATCAGGTCATGGGCCGACACCGTCTGCTGGACGCCGAGGTCGGCCAGCGCCTCGCGCACCGACTGTGAGCTGACCAGCGCGATGATGGGGAGCTGCGGCGCCAGCCTGCGGGTGAGGACGGAGCTGACCAGGACATCGCCGTCGGATGCCCCCGTGATCAGCGCCTGCTCCGCCCCTTCCGGCCGGGCCCGCTTGATGGCGGCGTCCTGGGTGGCATCGGCCCGGATGTGATGTACCTCGGCCGGCAGGCCGTCCGGGTCCACGTCGGCCACCAGCACCACTGAGACACCGGCGGCGACGAGCTGATCCAGGATGGCGGGCACCGTCTGATTCGTCCCGATCACCACCCGGTACGGGCGGTCAGGGAACGGGCTGTGCATGGCCAGCATCCTCCTTATTCGTGCGGTCACGTATCCGCCGGTCGCGAGCGCGAAGACCGAGGCGAGCAGCGGGATGGTTGTCAGCATGACGCCCGAGGCGATGACCTTGCTGATCGCGGTGTCCGGGGTGACGTCGCCGTAGCCGACTGTCGTCGCCGTGGTGATCGCCCAGTACACGCCCGAGGTGAAGGGAATGTGCGGTCGCTGGGCGTGGGCGAACAGCACCGCCCCGAGCAGCACGCAGCCAGCGGCCGCGGTCAGGAGCAGCGCGATACGCGTGCGGTGCCCGGAACGCATGGCCCGAACCAGGAAAATAAACACCGATCCATCGTGCCCGAGTGCGCCGCCGCTTGGCTGGTCAAGCGGGTGCATGTTGGCACGTACGTGAGACTCCTGTTAGACAATGCACTCGTGCAGATAGGTGTGATTTTCCCGCAGACAGAAATCGGCCCGGACGTGAGCGCTGTCCGCGCGTACGCGCAGCGAGTTGAGGAACTGGGCTTCGCCCACATCCTGGCGTATGACCATGTGCTCGGCGCCGACCCCGCGGTATACCCCAACTGGTCTGGCCCTTATGACCTGCACACGACGTTCCACGAGCCGATGGTCATGTTCGGCTACCTGGCCGCCGTGACCAGGCTGGAACTCGTGACCGGGATCATCATCTTGCCGCAACGGCAGACCGCGCTGGTCGCGAAGCAGGCTGCTGAGCTGGACTTGCTCACCGAGGGCCGGTTCCGGCTCGGGGTCGGGCTCGGCTGGAACGCGGTCGAGTACGAGGCCCTGGGCAAGGACTTCACCAACCGCGGCCGGCGGATGGCTGAGCAGGTCGCCCTCCTGCGCCGGCTGTGGACGGAGGAGTCGGTCACGTTCGAGGGTGACTACGAGAAGGTGACCGGCGCGGGCCTGTGCCCGCTGCCGGTGCAGCGTCCCATCCCGGTCTGGTTCGGCGCCCATTCCCGGCCCGCGTACGAGCGGGTCGGGCGACTGGCCGACGGCTGGTTCCCGCAGATGCGGCCGGGGGAGGACCTGACGGACGCGCTCGCGGTGATCGCCGAGGCCGCCCTCGCAGCCGACCGCGACCCGGCCCGGATCGGCATGGAAGGCCGGGTTTCATGGCGCGCCGAAGGCGTGGCCAAGCTGGTCGACCATGCCGGCCGCTGGCAGCAGGCCGGGGCCACGCACCTGTCGGTCAACACGATGGGCGCCGGCCTTGGCGCGGTGGACGGACACCTGGCCGCGCTCACCGCCGCGGCCGAGGCGCTCGGCCTGCCGGCGGCAGGCTAGGTCTCCAGACTGCCGGGGATGCCGAGGGTCTGGCCGCCGTCGATCACGATGTTCTGGCCGGTGAGATAGCTCGCGTCCGGCGAGGCGAGAAAGGCGACCGTGGCCGCGATGTCAGCGGGCTGCGCGAACCGGCCGAGCGGGATCGTCTTCAGATACTGCGGGCCGAGCACCTCGTCGCGCGTGATGAGCGCGGCGAGCGGCGTGTCGGCGACGCCTGGCGCGACGCCGTTCACCCGGATGTTGTGCTTGGCCAGGTCCATCGCGGCGGACCGGACCAGCGCCCAGACCGCCGCCTTGGTCACGTTGTAGACCGCGTGCGTCTCCTCCACGTACCACGCGTTGATCGAGGTAGTGCACACGATCGAGCCGCCGCCGCTGGCGGTCATGGCCCGGCCAGCCTCCACCACGCAGTGCATGACTCCGTCGACGTTCACCGCCATGTGGCGGTGCCAGTGCTCGCCGGTCATCTCGAGCAGGCCGAGCGGGTCGGCGATGCCCGCGTGCGCGCACATCACGTCGATCCGGCCGAACTCGGCGACGCACCGCTCGACCGCCCGGCGGCAGTCGTCCCGGACCGCGACGTCGCCGACGAATGGCACGCAGCGCGGGCCGAGGTTCGCGGTCGCGGTCGCGAGCTGGTCGGCGTTGCGGTCGAGCGCGATGACCCCGGCTCCCTCCTCCAGGAACCGGGTCACGATGCCAAGGCCGATGCCCTGCGCGGCGCCGGTGACGACGACGCCGCGGTCGGTGAAGCGCTGCATGCTCTGTCCTTCGGTGTCAGTGCCGATGTCTGGGCCGAGGGTGCGGCGGCCCTCCGGCCGCCACACCCCGGCTCACTTCAGCTAGCGCTCGTCGGAGGCCGGCGGCAACTCGCCGGAGACGACCAGCCTTTCCTCGATCGCGTGCTCGACCGCCTCGCCCATCGCGAGGCCAGCCAGCTTGAGATCGCCCGACCGGTTTCCCCGGTAGACGGTGAAGACCACGGCAATGCCGACCGCGAGCCACCCGAGCACGATGAACGGAGCCAGCGACACCGGCCAGGCCGGCAGCGGATTCACCGAGTAGTAGATGACGACGGCCAGCGCGATCGTGCCGATCGCCGGGACGACGATGTGCTTCGGCACGCTCAGTTCGTCCGGATGCTCGCGCTTGTAGAAGACGTAGAGCCCGACGTTAGCCACGATGTAGACGAACGCGAGGGCAAAGGTGAACCACGTGCCGGTCACGTTGTAGACGTTGGCCACTCCGATGATGATCGGCAGGATCAGGCCGAGCAAGACGTTGATTCCAGTCTGTGTCAGCACCGCGTTGATCGGCGTTTTGCTCTTGGCGTCGACCTTCAGCAGGAACGACGGCAGCGCCTTGGCGCGGGCCATGCCGTACAGGAAGCGGGTCGACGCGTTCGTGCACGCGATCGAGACCGCTATCGCGGAGTTGAACAGCGCGAACAGCACGATCCACCAGGCTCCGCCCCAGTAGTGCTGGCCGAGCACGAACGCGGGCAACTGCGAGGACGAGGCGAACGCGTTCTTGCCGGTGGTCAGGTTGTTGGTGCCCCAGCCGGAGGTCTGGCCCCACGACACCAGCACCAGGAAGACGCCCATGATGATGATCGAGCCCATCACGGCCCGCGGCACGGTCCGCTTCGGGTCACGGCTTTCCTCCGCCAGCGGCGCTGCGGCGTCCCAGCCGGTGATCGCGAAGATCGCGAACACCACGCCGAGGAACAGTCCGTGCGCGTGGCTGAAGCTCAGCCAGCCGAAGTTGACGCCGCCAGCGCCGGGGCTCGCGAAGCCGTTGATCGCCAGCGCCAGGACGATCAGCGCCTCGATGACGCCCAGCCCGATGAGCAGCTTCACCGACAGCTCGACCCCGCGCCACCCGGTCCAGGCGACGAACAGGATCAGGAAGATCATGAACCACCACCACTGAAAGGTGATGTTGTACTCGGCCTTGAGCGTCGACTGCAGGGTGGAGCCCATGAACGAGCCCACCTGCGCGATCACGACCGGATAGAAGAGCAGGTAAACCCAGGCGACCAGGAACCCCCACCGGCCGCCCAGCGACCGGGAAACGAAGGTGTAGTAGCTCCCCGTGGACGACAGGTGCCGGCTGAACTGGGCCAGCACGTAGCCGAGGAAGAGCGCGATGATGAACGCGCCGAGGTAGGCGAGCGGGGCGGCGATCCCGGCGTTCAGCACGATGAACGGCACCGTGAACAGTCCCGCGATCGCCGGGGCGATGCTGGTGACGCTCTGCATCAGCACGCCTGGCAGCGTGATGACACCTTTCTTCAGGCTCGGACCAACTGGCGGGCTCACGTCCGCGGTAGAGGTGGACTCGGTCATGGTCATCTCTCCTTGATGGGAACAGCTCTCCTTCAGGTACCGGGCAGGACGGGCCGGACGTGCTCCTCGAAGGCGTCTTCCGGCTTGGCCGATTCGTGCACGACCGCACGAATCGCACGGATCATCGCGACCGGATGGTCGCTCTGGAAAATGTTGCGGCCCATGTCGACGCCCGCGGCTCCGCCCTCGATCGCCCGGGCGGCCATGGCGAGCGCGTCAGGTTCGGGCAGTTTCTTGCCGCCCGCCATCACCACGGGCACCGGGCAGGCCGAGGTCACGGTGTCGAATCCGTCCGGGCAGTAATACGTCTTGACGACCTGGGCACCGAGCTCCGCGCAGATCCGGACGGCAAGCCGGAGATAGCGGGCGTCCCTGGTGAGTTCCCGGCCCACGGCCGTCACGGCGAGCACCGGCACGCCGGCTCGCAGTCCTTCGTCAACGAGGCGGGTCATGTTGTGCACCGACTGGGTCTCGTTCTCGCCGCCGATGAAGACCTGGACGGCGACGGCGGCCGCGTTGAGCCGGACCGCGTCCTCCATGGCGACCGCGATCTGCTCGTCCGACAGGTCCTTCAGGACGCTCGGCCCGCCGCTCGCGCGGAGCACAATCGGCACTCCGGAGGTAGCCGGGATGGTGGATCGCACCATGCCGCGGGTCGTCATCAGCGCGTCCGCCAGCGGCAGCAGCGGGACGATCGAGAGGTCGACCCGCTCCAGTCCGGTGGTCGGTCCCTGGAAGTAGCCGTGGTCGATGGCCAGCATCACCGTCCGGTTCGTGCCGGGCTGGAAGATCCGCGCCAGCCGGCTCTGCATGCCCCAGTCGAGCGCGCCGGCACCCTTGAGGCGGTTGACGTTCGGCTCCGCGCCGATGTGCGCGGCGAACCGAGCACCCTCGGTGACTTCGTCGTTGTCGGCCATCGGGTACCGCCTCCGGTATGGTTGCCAGCGCGCTGGCGCGGATGGGTCAGGCGCCCGCCGCCCGCCAGAGCGGGCGGAGCAGGCCGTCGTCACACAGCTCGAGCATTCGCGGGTAGACCGCCCGCCAGGTCTCGAACCGCTCGTCGTAGATGGCCATGGCGGTAGCGCCGGGTTCGCAGGTCGCCGCGCGGCGTCGCACGGTGGACTCGAGATCGGACAGGCCGCCGAGGATGCCCGCGCCGACCGCCGCGCACAGAGCGGCGCCGAGCGCGCTGCTCTCGGTCACGGCCGGCACGTGCACCGGCAGCCCGGTCACGTCGGCCATGATCTGCGGCCAGAGCGTGCCCTTCGCGGCTCCGCCGGTGAAGACCAGCTCGCTGACGGCGGCGCCGGTGAGCCCGGCGATGATGTCGCGGTGCCCGCGGGCGACGTACGCGGCCGCTTCCTGGATCGCCCGGACGCACGCGCTGCGCCCGGACCTGGCCGGGTCGCTGAGATCGAAGCCGAGGAACGAGGGGGCCGCGTGCGCCCAGCGGCTCGCGTTCATCAGGTTCGACATGATCGCGAGCACGCCGCCAGAGCCGGGCGGCACCAGGGCGGCGCCCTCCTCCATCACGACATAGGGATCGACGCCGCGTTCCCTGGCGACGGCGACCTCAGCCGCGCAGAACGCGTCCCGGAACCACCGCATGCTCATGCCGCAGTAGAAGCCGATGCCCTCCAGCATCCACTGGCCAGGGAGCACGTGGCAGAGCGTGCGCAGCCGCGTCTGCGGGTCGATCAGCGGCCGGTCGAGCAGCATGGTGTTCTGCCAGAACGTGCCCGCGACCACCGTGTACTCGCCGGTCCGCACGCCGGCTCCGAGCAGCCCGAGCTGGGTGTCGGCACCGCCCGCCACGACCGGGGTGCCCGCGCGCAGCCCGGTCTCCTCGGCTGCGCGCCGGCTGACGACACCGATCACCGTGCCGGGGTCACGCACCGGCGGGAGGACCGCCGGGTCGATGCCGCAGATCTTCGCGATCTCCGCCGACCAGGTGCGGTCGGCCAGCGAGAACATGCCCGAGCTGGAACCGCACGACGGCTCGGTCGCCAGCTCGCCGGACAGCCTGGTCGCGATCCAGTCGCTGAGGAGTCCCAGGCCGCGCGCCGCCCCGAGAATGTCGGGCCGGTGCCGGGCGAGCCAGCGCAGCCGCGCCGGGCTCGTGATCGCGACCCAGTCGCCGCCGACCGCGTAGATGCGCTCGGCCGCGCCCTCGGCGATCAGCTCGGTGGCCTCCGCCGCCGCGCGGCTGTCCACATTCGGGCAGGCCCAGATCTCCTGGCCGGCACCGTCGTAGAGCACGATGCCCTCGCGCATGCTGGTCGCCGCGACCGCCGCGACATCGGCGCCGGTCGCGCCCGCGGCACTGAGTACCTCATGGACGCAGCCGGCGATCAGCAGCCAGTTGGCCGCCACGTCGAAATCCTGCCCGCCGGGGACACCGGGCGGCTCCCGGTGCGTCCACTCCCGCAGGCTGGCCGCGACCTGCTCGCCGTTCTCGGTGAACAGCAGCGCCCGGCAGCTGCCGGTGCCCGCGTCGATCGCCAGCAGGTAGCTCATATCCCGGCTTCCTCGCGGTCAAAGACATCCGGATTGACGACAGCGGCGGGCCGGTCCCCGGCGAGCACGGTGGCGATCGCCGCGGCCGCCCGCTCCGCGCCGCGCACCAGCGTTTCCTCGGTGGCGCCGCCGATGTGCGGGGTGATGCAGACCGACGGGATGTCCAGCAGCGGGTGCCGGGCGCCGTCGGCCGGCCGCTCCACGACGTCGAGGGCCGCTCCGCTCAGCCGGCCGGAGCGCAGCGCGCCCGCCAGGGCGGGCTCGTCGACGAGTGACTCCCGCGCCGTGTTGATGAACGCGGCGCCCGGCTTCATCCCGGCGAATGCGGCCGAGCTGAACAGGTGCCGGTTATCGGGGGTGGCCCGCGCGTGCACGGAGACGATGTCGGACTCGGCGAGCAGGTCAGCGAGACTGACCATGCGGATCCCGTCCTGGTCGATGGCGGGCGGGACCGGGTCATGGGCGATGACCGTGAACCCGAGCGCGGCCGCCCGGCTGGCGACGTTCCGGCCGACGTGTCCGAGGCCGACCAGCCCGAGGACGGTGCCGGGGGCTTCGCGGCCGAAGAACTCATGGCCCTCGTAGGTCGACTGGGCGACCGTGCCGCCGTCCGCGAGGTACCGCGCGGCCCGGGGCACGCCGCGGATCAGCATCAGCGCGAACGCGATGGTCAGTTCGGCGACCGCAGCGGCGTTCTTGCCGGGCGTATTCGCCACCGGGATCCCGCGCGCCGTCGCGGCGGCCACGTCCACGTTCACGGGGCCGCCGCGGGCGCAGCAGACCAGCCGCAGGCCGGGCGTGTCCAGGGCCTCGGCGCTGACCGGCGCCCCGTGCACGACGATCGCGTCGTGGCCGGCGGCCGCCCGGACCACCTCGGCCGGGTCCCCGGCGTACTCGCGCAGCAGCGCTTCGGACGGCGTCCTGGGCGGTTCCGCGTCGGTCCGGCTGATCTGCATCGTGGTGACGGTGACCGCGTCGCCGAGGCTCTCGAGGGCCGCGGCGAAGTGGCTGACCGGCATGTACGGATCGCCGATGGCGAGCACGCGCACGGGCGGGGCCTCAGCTCGCCGGGTAGGTGTAGGTCGGCTTCAGGTCGATCGCGTGCCCGCTGCCGGACTCGAGCACCCACTTGATGATCGGGCCGGTGTTGAGGTAGTAGAACTCGATCGTCTCGCCAATCCGGCCGCTCATCAGCACCTCGGCGCCGCGCTCGGCCCAGTGCTCCTTCATCTGGTCAGAGTCACCGACCGAGTGCTTCATGCACGCGATGTGCTGGACACCCTCGCCGTAGGTGTCCAGGAACTCCTGGTAGATACTCGGGCCGCTGACCGGCTGGATCAGCTCGAAACCCAGATCGCCGACGTGAGTCTCGGCACCGATCATCCGGAACTCGACCGGCTCGCCGCGGACCTTGGTGTCGTGCAGCAGCGGCGGCTTGTAGTCGAAGACGCTCCACGGGCCCCAGCCGAGATTCTCGGTGTAGTCCTTGAGCGACTGCTCCATATCGCGAACCACGACGGCGATCTGCGTGATCGCCATCGGGATGCGCGGCGTGACGATGCGACCGTTCGACTC
The DNA here is from genome assembly GCA_963726425.1 of uncultured Actinomycetota bacterium. Classification (GTDB taxonomy): domain Bacteria; phylum Actinomycetota; class Actinomycetes; order Streptosporangiales; family Streptosporangiaceae; genus JAJYUU01. The sequence continues at coordinate 245,886 of CAVSCN010000037.1, forward strand.
GGTCATGGGGTACCTCCAGGTGGGGTGGCGGGGAAGAAGTCAGCTGGTGCGGTGTTGGCTGGGGCGGGCGCCGGCCGGGCGCCGAGGGCTGTGAGGATGGCGGCCAGATTGGCGCTCGCGTCGTTGCCATCGAAGATCGCGCTGCCGCTGACCACCAGATCGGCGCCCCAGCCGGCCACCTGCGCAGCGTTCGCGCGGGTCACGCCGCCGTCGATGCCGACCATGACGGGATGGTCGGCGGCGCGGGCGAGCTCGCGGACCGCCGCGATCCGGCGGGCCGTGTTCGCGGCCGGCGCCTGGCCGGACCAGCCGGGGTTCACCGCGAGCACCAGAACGAGGTCGGCGAGTTCGAGCACGGGCTCGATGGCCTGGACCGGCGTGCCCGGGTTGATGGCGATGCCGCGGATCACCCGGCGCCCGGCCGCCGCGGCGAGCGCGGTGAGTTCTTGCAGCGCCCGGTGCGGATGCCGGGTCGACTCGGCGTGCACGGTGACGATCGCGGCTCCGGCGCTGACTACCTCGGGCAGGAAGCGCTGCGGCTCGTCGACCAGCAGGTGCGCATCGACCGGCACGCCGGCCGACGCAACCGCGCGCAGGAAGGCGGGCCCGACGGTCAGCTGCGGGCAGAACGAGCCGTCCATCACGTCGACGTGGGCCCAGTGCGCGCGGCCCCGGATCAGGTCCAGCTCGTCGCGGAGCCTGGTCAGGTCGGCCGTGAGGACCCCGGCGGACAGCCGCGGGCCGCCTGCGCCGGCGAGCACCGGGCCGCCGAGCACCGGGCCGGCGAGCACCGGGCCGGCCAGCGCTGGGCCGGGCCCGGTCATGACCGGCTCTCCGGGCACAGCTCCGCGGTCCTGGCGGCGAAGCCGGCGATCGCCCCGGCTCCGGCGATGACACCGAGCTCGAGCTCGTAGCGGCGTTCCTCGCCCGGCGCCAGGTGGATGAGCTCGCCGCGCTCGCGGGCGTCGAACCGGCCCGCGTCCCGGTTCGTGCCCGGCTCCATCGCGACGACATAGGTGCCGGAGCCCAGCTGCCGCCAGGTCACGTGATGCGGCAGCTCGTCTTTGCGGTACCGCTGGTAGACCCCGAGCGCCGCGGCCGGGTTCAGCACGGCCGCCGTCACGTAGCCGGCCTCATCGGCCACCATGTCGTGCTCGTAGCATTCTTCGACGAATGACGGCTCAGGCCCGGCGAGCCGCCGGTACCGCTCGGTCTTCGCCTCGCTCACGCACGCTCCCGGCGGAGCCGGATAGGCAAGCTCGGACGTCGCGTCGACGACGGGGAATCCGATGTTGCAGTGGTAGAGCATCATGTGCGGGCACAAGGTCGCGCCGGTGTTGGTGACTGTGTCGGTGATCCGGACACTGGAGCCGCCGAGATCTGCCTCGATCCGCCGAGTCAGCCGCAGCTGCTCGCCGAAGACCGCCGCCTGGGTGACCTCGCCCTCGGCCCAGATCACGCACTCGTCGCCGCGCCAGGTCGTGCCGTAGCCGCCGAGCCGGGCCGGCAGGCCTGGGTACCGGCCGTGCAGGCCGTACGTCTCGGTCCGGCGGTGCGGGAAGTTGAAGACCGTCGCGTCATCTGTCCCGCCCAGCTGCACCTGGTCCAGGCCGCAGGTGGAAACCAAGCCGCCGGGGAAGCCGCGGAACCAGCCGATCCCGGCCGGCTCGTAATACCAGGGACCAATCAGGCCCACCGGTGACCACCAGGCCAGCGGCTGCCCGTGATGCCAGGCCCGGCCGATGTCGAAGCCGCGGTCGACCAGGATCTCGAAGTCGAAGCCGGCCCCGGTGCTGACCCGCAGCAACCGCACGCCGCGCTCGGCGCCGTCTGCGGCCTCGGTCAGCTGGACGCCCGCGACCTGCTCGAGCCGGCCTACCCGCGCGAGCAGGTCGGCCCGGGACCACTGCCGTCCCCACAGGTCAGCCACGGAGCATCCGCCGTCCTGAGCATTAGCTCATTTAAAGAGCATTTGCTCACCGAGTATGGTCATGTCCGTTCGCCCTGACAAGAGGCAGCACGCGCAGTTGTCGCGCTAATGCCCGAAGGCGCGGAGAAAGCCGCAATGCTGGGGTCCGCGCGGGAACACCGGCCAGACGTCGACGACCTGGTCGCCTCGCACGGCGAACAGCACGTCGTGCAGGTTCACCGTGGTCGGCGCGTAGCCGCAGACGAGCCGGACGCGATCGCCGATGCTGGCGGTGAACGACGGATCGGTGTCGAACAGCGCGTGCTCCTCGGCGTAGTACCGCGCCTCGTAGCTGTGACCCTGGATCGGCGGGGAGACAAAGTCGATGCCGATCGATTTGCGGCCGGCGTCGAATATCACCGTGTCGCCGTGCCGCGCCATGACCGACGTCAGCACCGTCAGCGAGACCTCGAACCCCGGCACCAGATTGCCGTGGAACGCGTCCATGAAAACGAACGAGCCGGCCTGCAACTCGGTGACCGCCGGGTTCGTGCCGGTGATGTTGTAGGTTCCGGTCCCTCCGGCGGACAGGGTGCTCGCGGGCAGGCCGTCGGCAAGCAGCAGATCCTTGACCCCGGCTGCGTAGCTCGTGGCCTCGGTGGCGAGCCGGGTCCGGGCATCCCGGTCCGGCTCCAGCATGCAGTGTCCCTCGTACGCCTGGACACCGCGCAGGTCCAGGCCCGGGGCGGCGTGGACCTGGCGGGCCAGCTCCAGCGCCTGTTCGGGCGACCGGGCGCCGCAGCGCGCCATCCCGACGTCGAGGTCGATCAGGACTCCGAGCGTGCTGCCGGCCGCGGTCGCTGCCGCGGACAGGTCGGCGATATTGCCCTGGTCGTCCACCGCGATCGCGAGGTCAGTCTGGCCGGCGAGCTGCGCGGCGAACGTGATCTTCTCGGCGCCGACGACCTCGTTGGCGACCAGGACGCTGGAGACGCCCGCGGCCGCCATGGCCGCCGCCTCCCAGACGGTAGCGACGGTCACGCCGATCGCCCCGGCTGCGACCTGCAACAGCGCGATGTCCGGGCACTTCTGGACCTTCGTGTGCGGCCGGAGCTTGGCGGTCCGGCCGTCGAGCGCGGCGAGCATGGTGGCGATGTTGCGGTGCATGACGTCCGCGTCCACGACGAGCGCCGGAGTCTGCAGCGCCGCCAGCGGCGTGCCCCGGTGCTGGCCGTACTGTTCCTCGACCCGGTCCCGCGCGGCCAGCCAGGGCCGCCGCCAGTCACTCACCGGTCAGGTCCAGCCGCGCGGTTGCGTATGGCGCCAGGGTCACGGTGACTGCTCCTTCGCTGACGGGGAGATCAGAGCGGGATTCGAGGAAGCCGGGCAGGTTCGCGGCGGCGGCCCCGGCCGTGTGCTCGTCGAGGATCCGGGCGCGTGCTCCCGGGTGGCCCGCCAGCCCGACCCGGACGTCGTTGGTCTGGGCGGTGAGGTTGGCCAGCAGCAGCGTCATCCGGTGCGGATCGGCGGCCGCGGCGACGGCAATCCCCGCGATCACGGCCGGATCAAGCCCGGCCATCGCGCATATCCGGCCGCCGGCCAGGCTCGCCGCGTCGGCGAGCACCACCGCGAGCGGGTACGGCGTGTCCGGACGGGAGAAGAACTCGGCCGGGCTCGGGCTGCCGGCCGGGCTCTCGATCACTCCGGCCGGCCCTTGCGTGTCGTAGTAGGTGAGCCCGTGGACGCCGGACCCGGCCAGCGCGGCGATGCTGCCGAGGGTCCACGCCGCGCCGAACAGGGCCGGCTGCCGCACGTCGACCTGCCACGGCAGCCCGCCGGAAGGCTGCTGCGCGCCGGTGACGGCGACCGCGTTGAACCGCGGGCGCAGCGTGATCGGCGTGACGAAATACGCCGTGCCGGGGGCGAAGAACCGGGCGGTCGCCACCGTGTCCGGCTGCGCCTGCAGGTTCTCCATGAGCGAGAGGTCGTCAAAGGCGTGAATCTGCGGGTTCACCGACCAGGCCAGCCCGTCAGCCTGCCGGCCGGCAGCCGGTGCCGGTTCAGCTCGTTGAAGTAGATGTTGGTGCCGCCGATCACCGGCACGCCGGTGCTGCCCGCGCCGGCCAGCGCGTCCCGGACCCCCCTGACCGTCGTCGCCGAGCTCGATTCCTCGGTCGCCCCGAACGCCAGGACACGCGCGAGCAGTACCCGGCCGGCCGCCTGCGCGGCGGCCACTCCCGTGCGCAGCCGGCCGAGCGCCGCGCCGGTCTCCGGCCAGTCCGCAGGCCCTGGCACGAACACCGCGAGCTCAAGTCCGCAGTCCAGCTCGCGCGCTAGTTCCCAGCCGGACGCGAGATCGTCCGCTGCCCGCTCAGCAGCCAGGTTCACGTCTACCCGCAGGTGCGCAGGGCTGATCGTGCGCAGCGCCGCCCGGCCCGCCGCCGACAGGGTCGCGCCCGGATCGGAGCATCGCAGCCCGACCGGCGGGAAGGCCGGCCCGGCAGCGTCGCGCACGGTCAGCGTCAGCGGCCCGACGGCAGCCGGCGGCTGCGCCGCGGTGGCGAAGCCGTGCGCGCGGATCACGACCTGCTGATCGAACTTCGTGCCGGCCTCGGCCTCGTGGTGATAGCCGAGGCTGGCCGGCGTCGACGCCGACTTGTAGGAGGCGTCGGTCCAGTTCCGCTGGTCTTCCAGCTCCCAGAGGTCACCGGAGAAGTCGAACCGCACCACGCCGCCATCGGCGTGCGTGATGTCCAGGTCGCTGACCGGGTCGAACAGCGGCCGGTCGGTGCCGTCGGCGAGATGGATCTGCGGGCCGATCGCATCCGGCAGCCGGCCTGCGACCGGTCCGGCTGGCGTGCTGCCCGCGTACGGCTGGCCCGCCCAGCCGTCGACCGGGTGGTGCACGCAGATGCCGATCTTCGCGTACGGGAAAGCCGTCAGCGCTTCGCCGCGCATCCGGTAGCTGATCGTTCCGTCCGGGTCGCCGTCGATCTCGGCGTGCCACTCGTAGTCCAGTGGCCCGGCGACGTGCCGGCTGGAGAACCGGATCGCGAACGAGTCGCCCCGCTCGGTGATCTCCAGCCCGGTCAGCTCGCCGGGCAGTGTGTTCCAGTCGAGGTCGCGGATCGCGACGTAGATCCGGCGCGCGACTTCAACCGGGCCATGGCAGATCCGGCGCAGATCACCATCGCTGAACAGGAGCCGCAGCGGACCGGCCCGCAGCGCGCGCAGCTCCGGCGGCGGCTTCGCCGTGCCCGTCCGGAGCATCTGCGGGGTCAGCTCAGGCACGGTGGATCACCTGGCCGCCGTCCAGCGGGATGACTGCGCCGGTCATGAACGACGAGATCGGGCTCAGCAGGAAGGTGATCCAGCGGGCGACTTCGTCGGCCTGGCCGATCCGGCCGAGCGGGACTTGCTCGGCGAGCCACTGATAGGCCGCCTCCAGGTCGTCCGCCCAGGTTGCGTGGATCGGCGTGTCGATCGGGCCCGGCCCGATGCAATTCACCCGGATGCCGACCGGGGCGAGCTCCCCGGCCAGGCTCTTGGTCAGGTAGTTCAGCGCGGACTTCGTCATGCCGTAGACGGACTGTCCGGACAGGTGGATCGCGCCAGAGGACGAGCTGATGTTCACGACCGACTTGACCGGCGACGCGGTCAGGTCGGCTAGGGCAGACTGGATCAGGAAATAGGGGCCGCGAACGTTGGTAGTCAGATGCTCGTCGAAGGTCGGCGTGTCCCAGTCGCCCAGCGGCTTGTGGCGGCAGATGGCCGCGTTGTTGACGACGCCGTCGATCCGTCCGAACTGCTCCCGGCAGGCGGCGGCGATAATGTCCGGACTAGCCGGATCGGCCATATCCGCCGGGACGCAGAGGGCCTGCCCGCCGGCGTCGGTCACGCGCCCCGCCTGCGCCGCCAGCGCGTCCGCCCGGCGCCCGACCAGCACAACGCCGGCTCCGGCCGCGCCCAGCTGGACCGTGGTCGCGGCACCAATGCCGCTGCTGGCTCCCGTCACGATGATCGCGGCCCCGCGCAGGCCAAGGTCGCCCGCGGCATCAGTTGCGGACCCGGATGGCGCTGTCACGTGGGCCTCCAGCCGATCGTCCTGCGCGGCCGGCGCCGATGCCGCAGGCGCCGCCGTTCCATTGGCGGCATGCGCCCGGATAGACCGTTACGCCGGATGGGTATGATCATGCGGCATCGGGCTGGGCATATGTCAAGCCCCTGAGCGAGTGCTCACCTGATCGAAGCGAGGCGATGGCGTGCGGAGCGGGGTAGACGAGTTCGGTCGCTGGAGTTCGGAGGAACTCCTGCTGCGCGCCGCCTGGTTCTACTACAAGGACGAGCTCACCCAGGATGAGATCGCCAAGCGGCTCTCGGTATCCCGCGCATCCGTAGGCAGGCTGCTCGACCGGGCCCGCCGGGTCGGCCTGGTGTCAATTCAGCTGAACACGGAGTACCTCAACGCGTTCGAGCTCAGCGCTGATCTGCGCCGCGTCTTCCACCTCACCGAGGCGCTGGTCGTTCCCGACCACCGCAGGGAACCAGGCGACCATCACGCGCTCAACGCCCGAGTCGGCCTGGGCGGTGCGCAGTTCCTCAACACGCATCTGCGACCCGGCGGCACGCTCGGGGTCGGCTGGGGTGAGACGGTGTCGCGAGTGATCGCGGCGACGAACTTCGGGACCGTCGGGCCCGTCCACATGGTGACCCTGACCGGCGGGGTGGACGGTTACCTGCAGACGATCCTGTCGTCGAAGGGCGAGGCTGCCGACGGTGACCAGGTCACGACGGCCGCCGTCATTCCGGCGCCGATCCACGCGTCTTCGCCTGCGCTGGCCAGGGCGCTGCGAGACGAGCCGATGATCCAGCAGGTCCTCAAACACGCATGCGACGTCGAGCAGGCAGTCGTCGGTGTCGGCACCCCGACCGCAGACGCGACTATCTCGCAGATGGGGTACCTGACCGACGACGACCTGCGGCTGCTGGCCGGGCACGATGTCGTCGGCGACATCCTGGGCCAGTTCTTCGACGCCAACGGCGTTGTCGCTGACATCCCGCTGCACGACCGGCGGATCGGCATCGAACTCGTCGACTTGAAGAACATCCCCAAGGTCGTCGGCGTGGCGGGCGGCGTGCACAAGGCCGAGGCAATCCTCGGGGCCTTGCGCGGCGGCTTTCTCGACGTCCTGGTGACCAACGAAATCACCGCGCGACGTTTGCTGGAACTCGAGCAGCCGGACCGAACGGCTTAGGGTTGGCTGGAGTCTCGGCGGTCAGGGGTGGATGCCGAACGGGCCGAGCTGGCCGTAGTCGATCCGTAGCGACTCAACGAGCTGGTAGGCGTTGGCCAGGGTATAGACATCGGCCCCGCCGAGCCGGTCGACCCAGTTGGGGATGACCGCGCTTGCGGCTTGGCCGGCGACGCCGTCCAGGTAGGCGCGGAAGATGGCCCACGGGTTCGTCGGATCGACGGACTGGTAGACGCTCGCAGGGTTGAAGGTAGCGATCGCGCTGGCGGCCTGCGCCCTGAGCTCGGCCACGTACTCCTGCTGGATGAGCACGTCGTCGCGGGTGCCGAGGCGGGTCAGGTGGCCCCCGATGTACGTGTCGAACGGATAGCGGAGCGCCTGCGCCGGGGCTTCGAGCCAGCCCGGGATGTTCTGCGACTCCGCGAGGTAGGCGAAGGGCACCCAGCCGGGGAACACGACATCGACGAGCATGAGGACCCGTTGTGCGGGCAGGTTGATGAAGATGTTGCCCGGTGAGTGGTTCGGGCCGTGGTAGGCCAGGTCCAGGACGTCCTCGCCGGCATGGACGGTCAGGTGACGGTCGAACGTGACATCAGGGAGCGGGCGGTTCGGGTCGTTCGTCTGCCTCAGCAGGTCGGCGACCTCCATGTGTGCGTAGAAGCGGGCTCCCTGGTAGAGGATCATCGCGCCGGTATGGTCGGCATGGTGGTGGCTGTAGATGGCATGCGTGACGCGGGAGTTGGTGACCGTCGCGATGGCCCTCAGGATGTTTCTTCCGATGGTGGGAGGGGCGTCTACCGCCACGACTCCTTCCGCAGTTGTCACGAAGATCATCTGGTAGAGGCCGTCAGTTAGCCAGTAGACGCGGTCGGCGATCTCCTCGACCAGGTACCCGGACGCGGGTATGGCCGGGCCTTTCGCCGCCGGCGGGACCGGCGCAGTGGTTCCCGGCGGGCAGTCGGGGGAGACGGCGGCTTGGGCGGTGCTCCATCCGAGCAGCGGCCCCGCGGACACGCCGGCCGCTGTCAGCCCTGTGGACGCGAGAAGGTTCCGGCGTGTCAGCAGCGGCCGTCGCGCGGGGGAGCCTGGCTCCGGTGTAGATGAGGTCATTCGTGTTCGCCTCCGGTGATGATGGGCTGCTGTGGCGGCAGGAACCGCTGCTCACGCCGTCCCGGGCCGCGCCCGCCTCCGGACGAGCAGGTCATGCCAGGCTAGCATACTTACTTGCGCAAGCAAGTAAGTAGTTGCAGAGATTGCTTGCGCGGGCAATTGTTTGTAGCCTGGAGTGACTCTGGTGACCGGCTCGGAATCCTGTTCCGAGGCTCACGCAGGGTCTACGCCGCCAGGTGGCCTCGTCGGTCTCAGTGTTGTGACGTGCGGGCCGCCGCTTGCCGGCTCACGTAATCGCTACCTGGTATGGCCAGAAATCGCCAAGGTGAGTGCACTCAGTGACCTTGAAGGGACCCAGCAGGCCGGTCCGGCAGTCTCCCCGAGCGAGCCGCGAACGCCCGGCGGAAGTAGCTGCGAGCTCGCGGAGGCGCTAGCTCGGCTGAATCAGCAAACCCCCCTCTGGCAGTCCTTTCTCGCAGTGCACAGGCGGATCGTCGAGCAGCTTGCTGATGAGATGCTGGCCGAGCACCAGTTGCCGCTGGAGTGGTTCGACGTTCTCGTGCACCTAGCCGACCTGCCCGGCATGCGGGCGCGCCAGAAAGAGCTGCGGGATCGCATGCTGCTCAGCGAAAGCGGCGTGAGCCGGCTGCTCGTCCGGATGGAGAAGGCGGGAGTCATCACCCGCAGCACCGCCGGCGACGACCGGCGCGGCATGGAGATTACCGTGACTGAGGCCGGGCAGGCCGCACTGCTTGCTGCCATTGACTCGCACCTGCAGCTTGTAGCGTCGCTGTTCACCGATCGCCTGACCGCGACCGACCGCGCGGCGCTCGGCAGGGTGCTGCCGAAGCTCCTCGCCAAGCCGACACCGGAAGGTGAGACGTCTCAGGCGCGGTGACCTTCTCTGGCTTGTTACTGAGAGGTGGCGAGCCATTCTGGCTCGGGGCGCGGAACTGACTTGAGCAGGGTGGCGGTGTACGGATCGCGGGGGTTGCTGAGGACCTCCTCAGTCGGGCCGGATTCGACGATTCTTCCCCCGGTGCATGACGTAGAGGTGCTCGGTTACCTGTCGGACGATGGACAGGTCGTGCGTGATGAACAGGTAGCCGAGGCCGCGCTCGGACCGCAGCGTAATGAGCAGATTGAGGATTTGCGCTTGGACGGACATGTCGAGCGCCGAGACCGGTTCGTCGCAGATGAGGATGCGGGGCTGGGCTGCGAGCACGCGAGCTATGGCGACGCGCTGTCGTTCGCCGCCGGAAAGGGCGACTGGCTTGCGTGCGGCGTAGTCGACGGGGAGGCCGACCGAGCGGAGGAGATTGCCGACTTCAGCGTCGCGGTCCTTCGTTGCCGGCTCGCCGATGGCTATCGCCTCCCGCAGGATCGATCCGATGCTGCGCATCGGGTTGAGGCTGGAATAGGGGTCCTGGAAGACGATCTGGACGGTGCTGCGGAGCTTGCGTTGGTCTCGTGCGCTCAGGCTCGCCCGGTTGCGCGCGGGAATGCCGTCGATCGCGATCTGGCCGCCGGTGGCCTCTTCGAGGCCAACGAGGATGCGGGCCAGGGTGGTCTTCCCCGAACCGGACTCACCGACAATCCCGACGCTTTCGTGCGCACCAACCTCGATCGAGACACCATCTAGCGCGGTGACCGTGCGGCGCCCGTTCCGGAAGACCTTGCGGACGTCCTCGGCCTGGATCAGCGCGGTCGCTGCCCCGTTCCGCTGAATCGGGCGGGCTGTCCTCCTGCTCAGCTCGTTGCCGCAGCGTGGCCATCTCGGCCCGGATCTCGGCCACGCGGACGCATGCGGACAAGCGCGCCTGGCGCGACCTCGGCCAGCAGCGGGGATTCCTCGGTACAGGGCGGTGCGGCCCACCGGCAGCGCGGGGCGAACGTACACGATCCGGCGACGTCGTCGGGGGCTGGGACCGAGCCCGGGATCGCCACCAGTTCGCCGGTGCGGCGCTCCGCCGACGGCTCGGAAAGAAGCAGTCCGAGGCTGTAGGGGTGCAGCGGCTCAGCGTCGAGCTCGGCCGAGCTGCCCGACCTCGACCAGGGAGCCGGCATAGAGCACGTAGATGCGATCGCACATCGCGAAAGCGACACGCAGGTCGTGCGTGATCAAGATGAGGCTCATTCCCCGCGCCGCCTGAATGCCCTTGATCAACGCGAGGATGTCCCGCTGCGTGGTGACGTCGAGCGCGGTGGAGGGTTCGTCGGCGATCAGGACGCGCGGGTCGCGGGCCAGCGCGGCGGCGATCGCCAACCCGCTGCCGCATCCCCCCGGACAGCTGGAACGGATAGCGGTCGGCAACCGACGCGTCGCGGATTCCGACCTCCGCCAGCCGGCGGACCACCTCTGCGCGCCGGGCATCACGGCCCAGGCGCGGCTCATTGCGGAAGCGACTCGTCGATGATCTTTCCGCAGCGCAGCACCGGGTTGAGCATCGTGAACGGGTCCTGCAAGATCAGGCCGATCTCGCGGCCGCGCATCGCCTGCCACTCCCGCTCGGAAAGGTCGAGCAGGTTGCGGTCCCGGTACCGGACCTGGCCTTGGGCGGCCAGGGTAGCGGGCAGCAGGCCCATGATCGCGCGAGCCGTCATCGACTTCCCGCTGCCCGACTCGCCGACGATCCCGATCGTTTCGCCCGGCGCCCAGAGCGAGGTCGACGGCCGAGACGATCGTGTCGCGGCGGCCCGGACGTACGCGTTCGATCCGAAGCCCCTCGACCTCGAGCACTGGACCGATGGCCGCGTCTTCGGTGACGGCGGATAGCGACTCCGGGATCAACGGTCGGCCCCCCGGCTGGAGAGCTGCTCATAGAGCCAGTCACCGATCAGGTTCATCGCTATCGCGGTCAGCACGATCATCACGCCGGGGGCGAGGTAGCGAGCGGGTTAGTGAACAGGAGCGCCTCATTCTGTGACAGCATCAGCCCCCAGTCCGGAGTCCCTGGCGGCAGGCCGAGCCCGAGGAACTCAAGGCCGGCCAGCGTTACGAGCGATCCAGCGAACACCAGGCACGTGTTCGCCACGGCGACCGGGGAGACGTTCGGCCAGACATGGAAGAGCATGATCTTCCACCGTGGCACCCCGAGGGTCTTGGCCGCCTCCACGTACGGGCGTGGCACCTGCTCCAGCGTGGCCCCGCGTATCACCCGGGTGTCGAAAGGCACGGTGAGCACGATGAGCACGACGACCGCGAGCCAGTAGTTGCTGCCCACCGTTCCGGCCACGACGACGAGGATGACCAGCGCCGGAAGCGACCACATGAAATCCACCCAGCGCATGATCACGGCGTCGGGCAGCCCGCCGCGGTAACCGGCGAACAGTCCCAGCAGGTTGCCCAGGAAGAAAGAGGCCACCGCGATGACCAGCGGCCCGAAGAACGCAGTCCGCGACCCGGCAATTACCCGGGAGAACACGTCCCGGCCGAGCGCGTCGGTCCCCAGCCAGTGCGCGCCAGACGGCTGGGCAGTAACAATCGCCAGATGCTGAGCAGAAGGGCTCTGCGGGGCGAGAAGCGCTCCGAAGACTGCCATCGCCAGCACTCCGGCGATGACCACGAAGGACAGCCAGATCACCGGCGACACGTACGTGGCGGCGGAAGCGTCCGCGGACCGGCGTTAGCTCGTCGGTTAGCACCAGAGCGGAATTCGCGGTCACGATCGCTCCCCAACCCGGATGCGCGGATCGACGACCATATAGACGACGTCAGCGAGCAGGTTGGCGACGACGATGACGACGGCGAACAGCAGCACGACGCCCTGGAGCGTCGGGATATCCTTCGCGCCCGCCGCCGTAACCAGCAGTGAGCCGAGACCTGGCAGCGAGAACGCTACTTCGACCAGAACCACGCCGACGATCAGGGAGGACAAGATGACGCCGCTGATCGTGATCACCGGGATGAGAGCGTTGCGGAGCAAGTAAACGTAAAGCACCCGGCGCGACGAGAGCCCGCGCGCTCGGGCGAACACGACATAGTCCTGGTCGAGAGTGCCGATCATCGCCGCCCGAGTGTGCCGCACGACATACGCCACGGTCGTCAGCGCCAAGGCGAGGGCCGGGAGGGTGAGGTGCCAGAACTCGTCGAAGAAACCCGAGCCCACCCCGTAGGCAGGGAACCAGTGGATCCGGATCGCGAAGACGTAGAGCAGGGCGACGCCAGCAACGAACGCCGGTGTTGACAGGCCGAGCATTACTCCGCCGGTTAGTCCCCGGTCGACGATACTGCCGCGTCTCAACGCCGATATCACCCCGAGGCCGATCCCGAAGACCATCGTCAGGACAAAGGAGTAGATCCCGAGGAACATCGACAACGGCAGCCGCGCCGTGATCTCGCTGGTGACGGGAAGGGATGTCTGGATCGACGTCCCGAAGTGCAACTGGACGGCCTGGCGGGCCCAGAGCCAGTACTGGGCCAGGAACGACTCATTCAGGTGGTACTCGCGCGTCAGCGCCTGCACCGTCGCGGCCGTATGCGGTCTGGCACCCAGCAGGATGTCGATCAAGTTGCCCGGTGAAATGTACAGGAGGGAGAAGGACACGAAGGAGATCACGACGAGCAGCACAGCCAGGACGGCGAGTCGCCGCAGGACGAAGACGAGCAACCCCCAGCCGTTCAAGCGCCGGCCACCTCCTTCTCACCAAGGCCAGAGGGGCAGCAAGCGCCGCCCCCCTGGCTCTGCTTGACAGTGGCACCATGCTCGGGCCGGCTCACAACTGCGGATCAGCTCGTCTTGTTGATCCCGAGCAGCCACGGACCGAGGTCGTAGTAGTAGCCGTTGAAGTCTGGCCAGGTGTACCCGCTCGCAAGTGCCACGGTCGCTTCCTCGTTGAAGATCGGAATGAACGGAGCCGCCTGCGCATAGGCCGTGTCTATCTGCCCGTAGATCCGGAGCCGGGCGGCGTTATCGGTGGTAGTGAATCCCTGATTGATGAGGTCGTCGACTGGCGTGGGCGCCCAGTTCATGGTGTTCCAGTTCCCGGCGCTGATATTGGACTTTCCCATCTGGAAGTCGAACGCCTCGCCCGGGTCGCGGGATACCGAGCCGCTGTAGGTGAACGTCGCGAGGATGCCCTGGCGGTTACCGCTGGTCAAGTTGGCATTCTGCTGATCGACGGTCATGACGTCGAGCTTCAGGTGTATTCCGATCGGAGCGAGCTCAGCGGCGATTGCCTGGCTCACATTCGGATAGGAACCCGCGCCCTCGACACTCACGGTCGCGTTAACGCCGTGCGGATACGCTGACTGCGCCATCTCCGCCTTGGCCTTCGCCAGGTCGTACGAGTAGACGGGGACGGACTTCAGTGCATCGTTCACCTGCGCGGGGGAGGCGATGTTCTCGAGCAGGCCGGCCGTCAGGAACTGGTACACCGGATCTGCGTATCCGCCCCAGGCGTTGATGAGGTCGGTGCGATTGAGCGCGTAGGCCACAGCCAGCCGCACGTGCACGTCATTCCATGGCTTCTGGATCGTGTTCATCAGGAACTCGCCCTGAACCGCGTAGCTGGGGACGGTGGTCAGCTTCGCGCCGGCGGTCGACGCGAACGCCTTGTTGTCGATCGGGAAGGCGAGATTGATCTCGCCATCGCGGAAGGCGAGGGCCTCGCTCGTCTCGCTGGAGAAGAACTGCACCGAGACCTGCTTGATCTTGACCGGCCCACCCCAGTAGTGCGGGTTCGCCTTCAGCTCGGCGCTGGTGGTGCCGTTGAAGCTCGTGAACTCCCACGGACCGGTACCCACGACGCCGGTGCCCGGAGCGCCGAAGGTGGACTGATGCGCCTCGAAGAATTTCTTCTCGAAGATCCCCATCGGGTCTCCGGCGGGCACGACCGCCCAGGCCGCGTCCGGCGCGCTCAGGGTCACCGTGACCGTTTCCGGGCCAGTGGCCGTGATGCTCTTCAGCGTCGTCGGGAAGTTGTAGGCGTCCAGCGAACCGGGCCGACGATAGTAGTTCAGTGAGAAGGCGACATCGGCGGCAGTCAGCGTGTTGCCGTCGGAGAACTTGACCCCGGGCCGGATGTTGTAGACGTACGTGGTCGGGCTCGTCTGCTTCCACGACTGGGCTAGCCAGGGCTGCAGCTTGCCGGACTTCTCCGCTATCAAGAGCGGCTCGAGAGCGAGTCCGCCGAGCTGATAGCCGATATTGCTCTTGGCGTAGTTAAGAGTCGAAACTGCGGGATCGAATCCCACCGTGAACTGCGGGATCGTCTGGCCTGAACCTGAACCTGAACCAGCGGAGGTACCCGGGCTGCTGCTGGTCGAGCATGCGGCGAGCGCGAGGCTGCCTAGGAACAAGGCAGCGACCGCCGACAGAGGAGCAATTCTCGAGAACGTCCATTTCTTCGAATTGCGTAGCACTGCACGCACCCTTTCTGCCGTCAACAAATCGGGCCCGCAGCCGCTGAGGTGGCTGCGCGCCCGGTCGGGATCCAGGACTCACCGGACAGGCGCATCGCGGAGTCAGGCCAGGCACTCGGCGCCAAGCTCGCGGCGGGATGCCGCACCAACCGGACTACACGATGGAGCACGTTAACCTGCCATTCGGGCAGACAGGTGATATGTCGATACCTAAGGCGTCTTATATTACTCTGCCCCCGAGGGCTGTCAAGGGCGACAGAGCGGCCGGAGTTGGGTTGCGGACACGTGGGCTGATGGCCTGGCGCACTGCTTGGCCCATACGTCGTCGACGGCCGTCAGCAGGCAATCGGGTGAGGGACGCCGCGGGCGAGGGTGTTAGGGGGAGGTGCTTCGCCGTGGGCTCTTCGCGCACGACAGAAGTGCAGCGCATGCCGCTCGAACCGATCACCGCACCGCCCGGCGAGTGACCGGCTGGCTAGCCGGCCCCACTCCCGGATGGGCTGCGGCTAGCGGGCCGGCTCGTCCTTGCCGGCTCTCGACTCGTCCTTGCCAGCCCAGATTCCTCGGGCATGCTGCAGATGCCGGTCCATGATGACCGCGGCCTCGTCAGCGTGGCCGTTGATTATGGCGTCGAGGAGTGCGGTGTGCTCATGTGTCGACTGAATGAGACTTTCGGTCCCGGCGACGTGGTCGAGTCCATAGAGCCGGCTCTGATCCCGCAGGGAGCCGACGACCTGGATGAGCCGCTCGTTGTTGAGATGACCCATGATGCCCAGGTGGAAGTCGCGATCGCTGTCCAGGAAGCCGACCCAGTCGCCCGCGGCAGCGTACTTCTCGGTGGCCCTGGCGAGTTCCTGCAGTTCGTCAGCCTGCTCGAGGAGCTTGCGCTCCGCGACTTGGCGTACGGCTCCGACCTCGATGATCTTCCTGAACTCGACGATCTCGTTGAGTTCGTGCTCGCTCATCTCCCGGACCCGGAACCCCCGGTTACGGGCGAGCTCAACCAGGCGTTCCCTGGCGAGTTCGAGAACGGCCTCCCGGACCGGCGTGACCGACACCCCGAGCTCGCTCGCCGTCGCTCCGAGCGCATATAGCTGGCCTGGCCGCATTGCCCCGGAGATGATTCTGGCGCGGATAACCCGCAGCGCCTGATCTCGCAGGCTATCCGCCTGGAGCTTGATGCCGCCGTGACTCATCTCAGCGGTCGTCGACTCTCGGCCAGTCACGCGGCCAGCCTCCCTGGTCATAGGTTCGTCGCCTTATGCTCTCACAGCTCTAGGCAAGGCTTGACGCCATATACGTTATCTCTTAAGGTGTTATACATAACATTCGCCGGAGGTGACGTGACAGTAGCTGACTCGCGCCTAGCGGCAGCTGGACTCGCGGCCCACTCCGGCGCAATCGTCATTGACGGCACCTGTCCAGGCGAACACTGGCGTGACGCCTTCCCCGCGTGGGTCTCGGGTGGTGCCAGTGCGTGCGTAGTGAGCGTCGCAGCCTGGGAGAGCTGCCGGGAGACGATGGCCCTGCTTGGCGGCGTCTTCCGGATGGTGCAAGAGAACGACGAGCTCCGCCTGGCCATCCGCACCGCGGACATCCGCACGGCCAAGCGTGACGGCAAGCTCGCCATCGTGCTGCACTTCCAGGGGACCTGCCCGTTCGAGTACGACCCGGATCTGGCCGAGGTTTACTACCGGCTAGGAGTCCGCGTCGTCCAGCTGGCCTACAACGTACGCAGCCCGGCCGCGGACGGCTGCGAGGAGCCGGGCAATGCGGGACTCAGCCGGTTCGGCCGCCGGCTGGTGGCGGAGCTTAACCGCGTGGGGATTGTCGTCGACGTCTCGCACACCGGGTACGCGTCGAGTATGGAAGCCGTCGAGACGTCCACAGCACCGTGTATTGCCTCGCATTCAAATGCAGCGGCAGTGCATCCCAGTCGGCGCAACCTCACCGACGACCTCATCAAGGCCATTGCCGGCAGCGGAGGGGTCATCGGCGTCAACGGGTTTCCGGCATTCGTGGCGGACACAACCACGCCAACCCTGGACCAGTACATAGACCATATGGCCTATATCGCTGAGCTAGTTGGGCCTGGTCACGTCGGGATCGGACTCGACTACACGGGCCGTAATCCGCCACTGGCCGAATATGAACAGCTCGTTGCGGATGGCCACTGGTCGCGGGAGAGCTATCCGCCGCCGCCATGGCACTATCCGAGCGGACTAGCGGATGCTTCCGGGCTCCCGAACCTTACGCAGCGGCTGCTTCAGCGCGGGTTCAGCGGGCCGGACGTGCGCGGAATTCTCGGCGAGAACTGGCTGCGCGTCTTCGATGCAGTCTGGACGTGATCGATGCTGCCGGCCAGCCAGTCTCTGGCGGTTGGGCACCGGGCGATGGAGGAGGTTCATCCGCAATGACTGAGACTGCTTCGGGGCGGCTCGACGAGGTTGCGCCAGTGTTCGCTGAGTTGCTGCGACAGCCGGCCAGGATGGCGTCGCCGCAGTTCACGGTGCCGGATGTCAGGGTCGAGACGGTCATGATCCCGATGCGCGATGGTGTCCGGCTGGCTACGGATGTCTACCTGCCGCCGAAGCTGCCCGCCCCGGTTGTGGTCATGCGGACTCCTTACGAGCGGGGTCAGGACGCCAACGTCGGGGCGTTCCTGTCCCTCGCCCGGCGCGGGTTTGCCGTTGTGTCGCAGGACTGCCGCGGGACAGGCAGAAGTGAGCCGGACTTCTGGGACTACTACGTCCGCGAGCCGGAGGACAGCTACGACCTCATCGAGTGGATCACTCACCAGGACTGGTACGACGGCTTCATCGGCTCCACCGGCGGCTCATATGTCGGGCAGACCCAGTGGTGCATGGCCATGCACCCGGCGATGTCGGCCATCGTGCCTGAAGTCAGCGGCCTGGGCGTGGGGATCAACACTGTCCACTTGCACATGTTCGTGAACGCCTACGCCCGGTCCATGGGTAACGGCGACGACATACTCGACGTGTCTTACGAGGATCTGGAAGGGATCATGCTCGATGAGACACTCGCCACCGGCTACTTCAACGAGCCTTTGTACAAGCCGCTACCAAGCACGTTGCTCAAGCGGATCCCCGAACTGGCTGACCTGTCGCCGTACGCGGCGCGGCATCGTCTGTGGGCGTACTACTGCTCCCTCAGCTGCGCGGACCGCGTTGAGCTCGTCAAGGAGATTACTGAGTCACGTAACGTGACAATGGTCGAGGTCGAGTCACTCTCAGATGTTTTCGGCCACACAATCTCGCACGACCGGCACACGCTTCCGCATGTCCGGATGGGTGAGGTAGCCGAGTCGCTGCATGCGCCGGCGCTGCTGGTCAGCGGGTGGTACGACTGGGGCCTCAACGACTTGTTTGCCACCTGGGACCTGCTGAACGACGCGGCCCCGGAGCCGCTGCGCTCGCGCAACCGGATGCTGATCGCTCCGAGCTCGCACGGGATGACGGGGTACCACGAGGGCCGCGAGGGCCACCCGGAACTCGACCGGCCCTACCGCACCGCGGGTATCACCGAGGTGCTGGCGCGGTGGTATGCGGCAGTGCGCGCGGACGCGCTGGAGTCGTGGCCGCGGGTCATCTACTACCTGATGGGCGCCAACGAATGGCGCGCGGCCGATTCGTGGCCGATCCGCGACGCGCAGCCCGCGCGTTTGTACCTGGGCCCGGGCGGCACGCTGACCAGCCAGGAGCCGCAGACCCCGGCTGAGCCGGACGGTTACACCTACGACCCGGGCGATCCCACGCCGACCAAGGGCGGCAGCATCGTGTCGTGGGTGTACCCGCCCGGCAGCGTGGATGTCAGCGAGGTCCAGCGGCGGCCCGACGTGCTGACCTACACCACCGAGCCACTGCCGCAGGATCTGGATGTGGCCGGGCCGCTGCGAATGATTCTGTATGCCAGTTCCAGCGCCATCGACACCGACTTCGTGGCGCGGCTTACTGACCTGTTCCCTGACGGCCGGGCTATCCAGTTGCAGGCGGGCGCGCTTCGGACCCGGTACCGCGACCCCGACGGCGAGCCCAGCTTCCTGGAGCCCGGACGGGTGTACCGGCTGGAGATCGACATGTGGGCGACGGCGAACCGGTTCAAGGCCGGCCACCGGCTGCGCGTCGACATTTCCTCCGCTGACTTCCCCCGGTTCGACCGCAACACCAACCGCGGCGGCGAGCCCGGCGAGCCCATCCAGGCCCGTCAGACGATCTACCACGACCCCGACCATCCGTCACATCTGCAGGTCCACGTCCTGCCGGACTGACAAGAGAAGTCAGGCGGCGAGCTTCCAGACGGTCGCCGCCATAGCTCAGCTCGTCACCCGGAGAACTCAAACCGGGGAATCGTGTCGTCGGCGCTGGCGCGCTGCCACAGCAGGTCCAGCAGGGCAAGATCGGCGATGGCAGTTCCCACGGATTTGAAGATGGTGATACCGCTGCGCTGGGCGAGGTCATAACGACCATCAAGTCCGCCGAGGTCGACGATGGATTCAGCGTTGACCGCGCCGCGGGCCGCTGCTTCCATCAGGTCGCCAGCCTCGCGAAGCGCGCCGTGCGGATCGTCCGAGCACACCAGCGTCGCCGCCGCTAGTACGGATACTCCGAGCTCGCGCATGTCAGGCCGGAATGCGCCGACCGCGTTGATGTGGGCGTCGGATCGCACGTCGCTGTCCTCCACCAGGGCCGTCACCGACGTCGTGGCGAGGCAGACTATCGATGCGTCCTTGACCGCCTCCTTGACGCTTTCGCAGACGTGTACATCGAGTTCAGGCCGAAGCGCGCACGAGCTTGCCGCGGAGTTCCTCGGCCGATGCCCGGTGCAAGCTGGCCAGCCGCACCTGCCGAATCGGGCGGACGGCCGCGCACGCTTCGACCAGGGACAGTGCCTGCCCGCCCGTTCCCACCATGGCGAGCACCGATGCCTCGGGCGGCGCAAGTGCTTGGGTGGCGACTCCCGAGAGCGCCCCGGTCCGCAGCGCCGTGGCCGTTGGTGCGTCGGCCACCAGCAACGGGCGCCGGGTCGTGTAGTCCAGCCACGTCGCCAGGCCCTGGATGGTGGACAGGCGAGCAGCTCGGTTGCCTGGCGCCACCGAGACGAGCTTCGTGGCAACTCCATGGCGTTCCTGCGACTCGGCCGCCATCAGCAATGTCCCGCCCGGCAGGGCGACTCGGGGCGCGGCCACGACTCCGCCCGCGGCCTGCTCGCTAGCGGCCTGCCGCACTACCTCGATGACATCCTTCATAGTGACGAGCCGGCGGATAGTGCTGCTGTCGAGCAGGAGTGTCGGCGTCCGCTCGGTTGGCTGGCCCGTAGCGGTCGGCGCCGTCATGCCGTGGCCGCGCTGGGCTGAGTTTCGGACATTGCGCTCCGTAAGCCGGATGTCAGGTATTATACCTTAACGCGTAACGTGTGTAGTTGTGAAGGCCCGCCCTCACTAGGCGGTTACGCGCCGGGCGAGCCGGTGGCCCGTGTACATCAGCTGGAAAGCACCGCCGGTTTCCTCATGGAAAGTAAATGTCTGCGGCCCGCCCAGGAGCTCGCCGCAGGAGAGCAGCCTGTTTTCGCTGATGGGTGCGGCACGGAATTCGGTGACCATGCCCTGAAGCTCTGTCCTGGCTCCGACCAGTTCCTCCGGCACCCCGGTGAGCTGCACCAGCAAATGCTCTGAGCCTGAGTCCCGCGTTATCTGCGTGCGCATCGTGGCCCGGCTGAACTTGCCGATGAACGGGTCTAGCGGCACATCATGGCGGATCTGCCCGGTCGGCGTGGCCAGCGGTGACGGCCGCGACGGTAGCACCAGCTTGAGGATCTCGTCGTGGACCGGCAGTCCGATGTGGCTGTTGACGAAAGCGGCCATGGCGAAGTTGTCCGCGGGCGAAATCTGTGCGTGCGCGACTCCGCCAAGAGAGCCGCCACCATGAGAAAAGACCCGGGCGTTGCCGTGCTGGTTGTACATCCAGCCCAGTCCGAAGCCGCTGTCGGGCCCGGTCGGGTCCGGGCTAGTCGGCGTCTGCATCGCCCGGATCGACTCATGGCTGAGCAGCCGGGTGCCATCCGGCAGCAGTCCGTCAGCCAGATGCATCCGCAAGAACGCGATCGTGTCTTCGACGGTCGTGATCGTCATCGTTCCGGGCGCGGCCCACGAGTCCGGATACATGAACTGCGTTGTGGCCTCAGGTGTGCCATCACTCGCCGGGAAACTGCCGATAGCGGTCCGTTGCAGCATGGCCTCGCGGGCCGAGAAGACCGTGCGCTGCACTGCGAGGCGATCGACAACTCGCTGCTGCAAATGCTGGAGGAAGTTCTTCGCGGTCAGCCTGCGAAGGACGAGCTCCGCGATGATCCAGCCGGCGTTGTTGTAGGACGAGACGACTCCGGGTTCCGTCAGCTTCCCTGCCCGCGCGAGCGGTCCCAGGTAGTCTTCGGCGCCCTCGGGGTACGGGCGCGACTCCACGAACAGGTCGGAGGAGTCCACGCCGCTGCTGTGATTGAGCAGATTCCGGAAGGTCAGGGATCTCGCTACGGCCAGGTCGGCGCCGAACTGGATGTCGGGTGCGTAGCTGACGATCGGTACGTCCAGGTCGAGAATTCCCTCCTCGACAAACGTCAGGAACAGCGTCGTCGCCCAGACCTTGGTGATCGAGCCGGTCAGGTAGGCCGTATCGACGGTCATCGGCACGCCGGTGTTGAGGTTGGCCAGACCAGCCGCGGCGGTCACCAGTTCGCCGTCCTGCCAGACCGCGACGACCGCGCCGGGCACTCGATGCTTCGCGACTAGCTCGCCAAGCTGGCCTTGCAGATCCGACTGACTGAGCGACATCCGCGACATGCTCCTTCGTCCGGAAGAATAGGGTTGTTATCTTACACCTAAGGTTTTAAACGGATAGGTTTCACATGACGGAAGCTCAGGCCGGAAAGCGGGTCTCGGGCACCCCGCACAGCCCGGCGCGAGTGGCACGGTGACACCCCGTTCCAAGCGCAGAGGTTGGTGTGGCTGATCCGAGCGAAACAGCCGCACCCAGAGCCCCGCTGACCAAGGAGATTTACGATGAATGTCGCTCCGGTGAACGCGAACTCGGCGACTAAGCACGTGACCGTCGCCGGCGGATACCTGGACGCCGCGGGCCCGCTGATCCAGCCCAGGGACCTCAAGCGGTACGTGCCCGACCTGCGGGCCGGCGAGGTGACCACGGTGCTGGCGACCGTCGCGTCGATCGAGGACTCCCGGCACGCGCTTGGCGTGCTGGCGCACTGGCTCTTGCTCGAGCGGCAGGGATCACTGCCGTTCCGGATCGCCAGGTCCGCTGGCGACATCGAGGCGGCCCACCGGGACGGGGCAATCGCCGTCGTGCTGCACTTCCAGGGCTGCGACCCCATCGAGGCCGACGTCAACCTGCTCGACGCCTACCACGCCCTCGGCGTCCGGGTCATGCAGCCCACCTACAACGCCAGGAACCGGCTCGGCGACGGCTGCCTCGAACGGGCCAACAGCGGGCTATCCAAGCTCGGGCGCGCGGCCATCGCCCGGATGAACGAGCTGCACATCGTCGTCGACGTCGCGCACGTAGGCAGGCGCACCAGCCTGGAGGTCATCGAGACGAGTTCGGCGCCGGTGATCGTGAGCCACGGCAATGCCTGCGGCGTCTATGAGAGCCGTCGCAACCTCACCGACGAGCAAATCATCGCGGTCGCCGCGAGCGGCGGCGTGATCGGCGTGTGCGCATTCCCCGGCTTCGTCAGCGCGGCCGACCAGAGCCTGGACAAGCTCCTCGATCACGTCGACTACCTGGCTGCGCTCGTCGGTGCCGAGCATGTCGGGCTCGGGCTGGACTTCAGCCAGGAGACCGAGGAGGACTACGACTACTTCGGCTACGAGGCGGACACCTATCCGCGGCCGCCGTGGACCTACCCGCCGGGTATCGCCGGGTTCGCTGATATCCGCAACATCGGCGACCGGCTGCTGAGCCGCGGCTACACCACGGCCCAGATCGAGGGGATCGCCAGCGGTAACTTCCTGCGGGTCTTCGGGGCGGTGTGGGGCGAATGACACCAGGGCGGCTCTTCGACGTCCGCGTCCCGATGGCCGACGGCGTCACCCTCTCGACCGACGTGGTGCTGCCAGCTGCGGTCGGCTCGTGGCCTGCCATCCTGATCCGCACGCCGTACTCCAAGGTCAGTGACCGGATCTTGGAGTGGGCCGACTTCTTCGCCGACCACGGCTACGCGCTCGTTGCCCAGGACGTCAGGGGCCGCGGTGACTCTGGCGGTGAGTGGGAGCCGTGGAGCAGCGAATTCGGCGACGGGCACGATGCGGTTGAGTGGGTCGCCGCTCAGCCCTGGTGCACCGGGAAGGTCGGCATGCTCGGCGGCTCGTACGAGGCCTGGGTGCAGTGGGCGGCCGCCAGCCGTCACCCCCCGCACCTGGCCGCGATGGTGACCAGCGGCAGCCCGGGCCGCTGGTTCAGGGACTGGCCCTACCGGTTCGGCGCCTTCTATGCCTCCGACTACCTCGAATGGCTGAACCGCACCGCCGGCCGGGTCGTGCAGCCGGTCCCGTTCCCCAGCTGGGCCTGGCTGGTCAATCACGCTGACCTGCGCAGCCTGGACGATGACACCGGTCGTCCGCTGGCCTCCTGGCAGGCCGCCCTCGACCACAGCACCTACGACGACTACTGGCACTCGCTCGACATCAGCGGCTACGAGCGGATGGACATCCCGGTGCTGCACCTGACCGGCTGGTTCGACGCGTGCGCGCCGGGGGAGTACCACCACTTTCATGAGCTGCGGAAGGCGTCGCCAGCCGGGCACCGGCAGGCGCTAGTCATTGGCCCCTGGGATCACCACGCGGCGGTGGTGACCGGGCTCGCCGTGGACGGCGATCTTGCGATCAGCGCACAGGGCACCGTGGACATCCGGCTGCTCTGGGAGCGCTGGTTCGGCCGGTGGCTGAAGGACGAGCCGGCCGGCGCCGATGACGTGGCGGTCCGGTACTACAGCCTCGGCGCGAACGCCTGGCGCGAGTCGGGCACCTGGCCCCCGGCCGGGAGCAGCGAGCACGTGCTGTATCTCCACGCGGACGGCTCGCTCAGCGCGCAGCCGTCTGCAGTGGCCGCGACCAGGGAGTACGAGTACGACCCGGCCCGCCCGGTGCTCAGCCTGATGTCGCTGCACAACCGCGACCGGCTGGAGTGGGCGCCCCGGCCGGCGGTGCTGATCGACGGGCGCGATGACGTGCTCAGGTACCGGACCGCGCCGGTCGCATCGCCGCTCGCGATCGCCGGTCCCGTGCACGCAGTGCTGTACGCGGCCACCACTGGGCGTGACACCGACTTCGTGGTCTCGCTCAGCTACGTCCGGGCCGATGGCACCGCGACGATCATCGCGGACGGCATCATCCGGGCGGCGATGCGCTCTTCGCTCAGCGAGGTCGAGCTCCTCAACCCAGGGGAGATCTACGAACTGGATGTCGAAGTCAACGACATCGCCCTCGAGCTGGCGACGGGCGAGTCGCTCGAGGTCGCCGTCAGTTCGTCGCTCGCTCCGAACTATCACCCGAATCCGAACACTGGTCTCGGCTACGCCGGCGACGAGCCGCCCATCGTCGTCCGGCAGACCGTCTACCACGGCGGGCCGCACTTGTCCCGGCTGGTGCTGCGGGTGACTGGTGTCGGCGCGCGGTGAGCCCGGGCAGGCAGGGAGCAGAGCGGTCCGCCGACATCGGCGCCGACGCAGGCGCGGGCCGGGCTGCGGTCGTCGGCGCCGGCATCGTTGGCTTGTCGGTCGCATGGTTCCTGCAGGAACACGGGTACGAGGTAACGGTCTATGACTCCCGGGGCGTGGCGGCGGGCGCGTCCGCTGGTAACGCGGGGTGGATCTGCCCCGGTATGACGGCGCCTTTGCCCGAGCCGGGCGTGCTCAGCTACGCATTGCGCTCGCTGGCCAGGCGGGACTCTCCACTGCGGGTGACGCCGGCCGCGCTGCCGGTCACTGCCCGCTTCCTGGCGGCGTTCGCGGTGAACTGCACCGAGGCCAGGTGGAAGCGCGGGGTAGCCAGCCTGGCCGGGATCTGCGCGCTTTCGCTGAACTCCTATGAGCTGCTCACCCGGGGCGGCGTCGAGGGCGAGCTGTCGGCTGCTCCTGTGGTCATGGCATTCAGCGACGCGGCGGAGGCCGCGTCGGTGGGGCACGAACTGCGGGCGATCGGCGATGCCGCGCATACCCACAGCGTGAGCGAGCTCAGCCAGGACGAATTGCGCTCGCAGCGGCCCGTGCTCTCGGCGCGGGCCCGGCACGGCCTGCGGCTCGATGGCCAGAGCTACCTGCAGCCGTTCGACTACACCAGGAGCCTGGCCAGGTCATTCCAGGCGCGCGGCGGGCAGCTCAAGGCCCGAGACCGCGATGGTCACGTGGATCGCGTGGAGCCAGCGCGCACCGGGAAGGTCGTGGTCACCTCATCAGGCACACCGGCCGAGTTCGACGTCGCCGTGCTCGCCAACGGAGCGTGGCTGCGACGGCTGGGGCGGCCCGCTGGCGTCCGGGTTCCGATCGCAGCTGGGCGTGGTTACTCCTTCACTGTCAAGTCCGCGCCGACGATCGATGGGCCGCTCTACCTGCCTTCGCTGCGGGTGGCCTGTACTCCCGCGCCGGACGGCATGCGGATGGCAGGAACCATGGAATTCCGGGCACCGGACTCGCCGGTCGACCGGCACCGGGTCGAGGCCATCATCCGCTCGGCGAAGGACTATCTAGACGGGGTCGACTGGGCGTCGGCCAGCGACCTCTGGGTAGGGCCGAGGCCCGTCACTGCCGACGGCTTGCCGCTCATCGGCGCGACGAGGCATGCGGGTATCTACGTGGCTGGCGGTCATGGCATGTGGGGGATGACGCTCGGGCCGGCCACCGGCCGGCTGCTGGCCGAGTTCATCGCGACCGGGACATTGCCTCCCGAACTTCGGCCTTTTGATCCCTGCCGATGAGCCTGTGGCCGCTCTCAAGGTTTCCTGGGGCTGGCGGTCAGCGGCGGCGGCTACTCGCCGGTAAACCGGAATTCTGCCTGCCATGGGTCGTCCGCGTGGACGACTTCCCAGTAACGGTCGGCGATGCGTTCCGGGTCAAAGGAAGTGCCTGCGACTATCTGCCCGGCGATCGTCAGCGTGGCCACCCGGATGCCGTCCGGTTCCAGGTCAGCGCCGAGCATTGTCGCGGCCGACCGGAGAACCGCCTTGCCGAGGGAAACGGTCGCAAGGGCCGGGATCGGGTGGTCGGCAAACCCGCCACCGGTGACGAGGATGGTCCCGAAGCCGGCCGCCCGCATGGCCGGGGCGGCCACCTGCGCGACGACGATGGCGCTGATGACATCTACCGAATACGCCGCCTGGAGGTGGGCGACAGTTGAGCTCAGCAGCCGGTCTGGAGCTCCCATGACGGCGTTATAGACGATCACGCCAGGTGCGTCGGTTCCGAGATAGAGCTCCCTCATCCGGGCGCCCAGGCCATCGGGATCGCTGGCATCGGCCGCGATGGTGTTGATCTTGGCACCGGTATCGGCCAGGCTGCCTGCGAGGTCTCCGAGCCCGTCCACGCTCCGCGCCACCAGGGTTACCCGGTAGCCGCCCACCGCGAAGCGGCGTGCCACGGCCATTCCGAGGCCAGGCCCCGCGCCGACCAGCAGCAGGTGGCGGCCATCGACTGAGCCGGGACCTGCGCTCTCGGGCAGGTCAGCAGTCGTGCTTCCGTGGTCGCCAGGGTCTCCTGCTTGCTGGTCAGGCATGGGTGCCGTTCCTTTCGCGTCGACTGCCTCGGAGAGCGGCTCGGGCTGGTGGCTCATTGCGCGGTAGTTCCGCAGTCTGATCGAGTCTCACCGGATCCGCAGCCGATAAAACTGACCGGCCTAGTGGCAAGTGCCCCATCTCCGCACAGCAGTGCTACTCAAAAGTCATCCTGTGCCGCCGGGCGCCGGCTGATACCTTCGGCTGACCCGATGGTCCTGGCGGCTGCGGCGGAAGGAAGTGCGTTCCGTGAGCGAAGCCGAGGTGATCACGTTCCGCGACGCCGCGGAGTTCGAGGAGTGGCTGGAGACGCATTTCGATCTGCAAGCCGGCGTGTGGCTGAAGATCGCGAAGAAGGGAGCCGGCATCCCGTCGCTGACAAGCGACGAAGCGGTCGATGTCGGCCTGGCTTTCGGCTGGATCTCCGGCCAGCGGAAAGCCCATGACGAGGTCTACTACCTGCAAAAATACGTACCGCGCCGACCGCAGAGCCGCTGGTCGCAGGTCAACGTGGCGAAAGTCGAGGAGCTCATCGCGAGCGGACGGATGCGACCGGCAGGCCTCGCTGAAGTCGAGGCGGCGAAGAGCGACGGCAGATGGGCCGACGCCTACGAGCCACAACGAAGCGCCACCGTCCCCGCGGATCTCGTCGCCGCCCTGGCATCCAGCCCGCAAGCGGCCCGAGCATTCGGCGTGCTGAGCAAGACCCGGCAATACGGCGTGATCCTGAAACTCCTGACCGCGAGAACCGCCGTTGCCCGCAGCGCTCAGCTGCGCAAAGCCATCGTCGAGCTGGAAGCTCATGACCACGGCACGCACTCCGACAGCCCTCCTCGCGGAGGCGCCTGAGTATCTCGAGCTCCTAACGCCTGGTGCCGAGCGCGCGCGACAGGACGGTAACGCGATCGTGAGCGGCGGTCTTGGCAAAGATCGATTTGAGATGATCCTGGATGGTGTGCTCCGACAACGACATCTGGCGGGCCATGGACCGGGTGTCGCAGCCGGTGGCGAGCAGGCCGAGCAGCTCGTCTTCGCGGGCGCTGAGTCCGAATGCGCGGCCGAAGAGTTCGAGCCGCTCTGAGGCGGCCGCCTCCTCGATCGTGACCACGATCGTTGCGCCCTGGCCGGCGGGAGGCTGATCTGAGGAGAGCCTGGCTGCCCGCAGGGCAAGCCAGAAGCCGTCGGCCAGGTGCGTGCGGGCAAACGCCGGTTGTGCGTCGATGCCTTTCTCAACTGCCAGTAGCTGGGAGGCGACGTTGTAGACGCTCGCCGGGATTGCCTTCTGGTCAGGCGCGGGCGGAAGCAGCGCATCGAGCCAGGCGCGCGAAGCCGCTGTGCGGCTGGCAATCCGCAACTCATTGTCCAGTGCCAGGACCACTGGCCCGAGATCCGGCCGGTGCGGAGTCGCCGGGTCAACGAAGGTCCTGGCCTGGCACCGGCGCAGTGCGGTGGCCAGCGGCGCCGCGACCTCAGCGAGGAATCCGGCGTCTGCGGCGCTGAACGGGCTGCTGGTGTCGTTGCGCCACAGGTCCAGGAAGCCCCAGCAGCCGTACGGGTCGGCGAAGACCGCCGACGCGACGTCGCCGATGCGATATCTGCTCAGGACGTCGCGCCACATCAGGCTCCGGCTCAGATCTCCGCCGGTGGCGTCGCTCAGGGTGGCGGCTGGTGAGCTTGTGCAGTCGCAGGGTCGTCCACCGATTGACGGCAGTGGCGTACTTCGCGCGGATCAGAGCCGGAAGCTCGGCCAGGCACGGGACATCGGCCAGCGGCGCGGCGCCGACGGCTGTAACGGGATCGGTGAGCAGCCAGACGTAGGCGTCGAAGTCGATGACCTCGCGGAGCACCGCAAGGACCTGCAGGCGCAGGCTCCTGGCGTCATGAAACTCCGCGCAGATGGCTTCGACGCGCTCGCGGGCGCGCGCCCGCGACCAGTTCCCCGCCACGTCGCGAGCGTATGCCATGACGTGCGCGGCCGCTCTCCAGCATTGCGCGAGCGCGAGATCAACCCCCAGATTGCCGGGATACCGGAGAACGACTGGCATCCCTAGCGTTGATCTCAAGAGCATGCACGGCGACATGACGGAGAGATCTGATGACCACTCTCAGGATCGAGCACGCAATCACCGACTATCAGGTCTGGAAGAAAGCGTTCGACGGATTCGCGGAAGCCCGGGCAAATGCCGGAGTGCGTGCCTGCACAATCCGGCTGCCGGTCGACGACCCGAACTTCCTGATGCTTGACCTGGAGTTCGACACGGCCGGGGTGGCCGAAGCGTTCGCCGGCTTTCTGGCAGAACACGTCTGGTCATCACCGGCGTCTTCGCCCGGCCTGGCTGGCGCTCCTAAGACCCGGGTC
This sequence comes from uncultured Actinomycetota bacterium, assembly GCA_963726425.1. GTDB lineage: Bacteria > Actinomycetota > Actinomycetes > Streptosporangiales > Streptosporangiaceae > JAJYUU01. The sequence continues at coordinate 274,672 of CAVSCN010000037.1, forward strand.
CTCGACCTCGTCCACGGCGGCGAACGCTGACGTCGCTGGCTCCCGCCGGTGACGCTCACGCCCGCGTTGGTGCCGGCCCGTCATCGGAGCAGGTGCCCTCACCTGGGTAAACGCGGCTCAGCCTAGCGTGCGGCTGCGGATCGTCAGGCGGTCTTGCGGTGGTATGCGGCCATGGCGAGGGCGTAGGCGGCGATGAGGATGCCGGCGCACCAGACGAGCGCGGTCCAGATGCTGGTGGCGGCCGCGTGCTGGGCGAGCAGGTCGCGGATGGTGTTGACGATGGATGTCATGGGCTGGTTGTCGGCAAAGGCGCGTACCGGGCCGGGCATGGTGGCGGTGGGCACGAAGGCCGAGCTGACGAAGGGCAGGAAGATGAGGGGGTAGGCGAAGGCGGCCGCGCCGTCCACGCTTTTCGCGGTGAGGCCGGGGATGACGGCGATCCAGGTTAGAGCCAGGGTGAACAGGACGAGGATGCCGACGATGGCGAGCCATGCTGCCGGTCCTGCTCCTGAGCGGAATCCCATGGCGATTGCGATGAGCACGACCACGATGAGCGAGATCAGGTTGGCGGCCAGCGATGTCAGCACGTGTGACCACAGCAGCGCCGAGCGCGCGATCGGCATGGACTGGAACCGGGCGAAGATTCCGCCCTGCATGTCAGTGAAGAGCCGGAGCGCGGTGTAGGAGATGCCAGAGGCAATCGTGATGAGCAGGATGCCGGGCAGCAGGTAGGTCACATACGTTTGCGGCCCGTGCTTGATCGCGCCGCCGAGCACGTAGACGAACAGCAGCATGAGGGCGATCGGCATGACGGCGGTCGTGATGATGGTGTCCGGGCTGCGGGTGACGTGGCGCAGGGACCGTCCGAGCAGGACGGTGGTGTCGGCGAGGAAGTGCTTGCTCATCGTTGTTCCCTTAGCTTGCGGTGCCGTCGTCTAGCTTGCGGTGCCGTCGTCGCTGGCGGTGCTGCCACTGCTGGCGTTGCCGTCGCTGCCGGTGATGGCGAGGAAGATGTCTTCGAGGGTCGGCTGCTTCTCGACGTACTCGACTTTGGCGGGCGGGAACAGCTGCTTCAGCTCGTCGAGGGTGCCGCTGGCGATGATCCGGCCCTGATGCAGAATCGCGATCTGGTCGGCGAGCTGCTCGGCCTCATCCAGGTACTGCGTGGTCAGCAGCACCGTCGTGCCGCGCCCGGCGAGTTCCCTGACGGCCCGCCAGACCTCGATCCGGGCCTGGGGATCGAGCCCGGTCGTCGGCTCGTCCAGGAAGATTACCGGCGGGTTCCCGGTGAGACTCATCGCGATGTCCAGGCGACGGCGCATGCCCCCGGAATACGCCGAAACCCGTCGTTGGGCCGCGTCGGTGAGGCCGAAGCGGGCCAGCAGGCCGTCCGCGATCTGGCCGGGGCCCTTCAGGTGCCGCAGCCGGGCCGCCAGCATCAGGTTCTCCCGCCCGGTGAGGATCTCGTCGACCGCGGCGAACTGGCCGGTGAGGCTGATGGACTCCCGCACGTCGGCCGGGTGCGCGGCGACGTCGAAGCCGTTGACGGCGGCGGTTCCCGCATCGGCTTTGAGCAGCGTGGACAGGATGTTCACGGCCGTGGTCTTGCCCGCCCCGTTGGAGCCGAGCAGGGCGAAGATGCTGCCACGGGCCACGACGAAGTCCACTCCGCGCAGCACGCGCAGCTCCTTGTAGGACTTCTCCAGGCCCCGGACGCGGATGGCTGCGTCGGTGGTCATTGCTGTTCGCCTTGCTCGGCGGCCTCGATCGCCCTGGTCAGCCGGGCGCGTTCCTTGTCGATCCACCGCTTGCCGGTGTAGGACTGGGCGAACGTATCGGCGAACTCGGCCGGGTCGTCACCCACGATCGCGCGCACTGGCGTGCCGTCGGCGGCGGCACGCTCCCACAGGTCGGCGAAGTCGCCGAACATCCTGATGGCGGTCTCGCCGTCCATGACGCTGCCGCCGCTGTACATGAAGTACCGCTGTAGCGCCTTCGCGACGGTGCCGTACGGCTCGGGCAGGGCCCCGATGCGGGCCCTGTACTGCCGGTACTGTTTCTTCTGGTCAAGCGACCCGGTGATCAGCTCGGTCCATTTCGCTGCCATCTCAGTTGCCTCCTTCGCGGAGCTGCTCCAGGCGCTCTGTGAGGAAGCTCCAGGTCCTCCAGAACTCGCTGAGGTATTCGCGCCCCCGGGCGTTGAGGGAGTACACCTTGCGCGGCGGCCCCTTCTCGGAAGGGACCTTCTCGACATCGACCAGGCCGCGCTGCTCGACCCTGACCAGCAGCGCGTAGATGGTTCCTTCGGCGATGTCGGAGAAGCCCTGATCGCGCAGCCAGGCCGTGATCTCGTAGCCGTACGCGGCCCGGCCGGACAGGACCGCCAGGACGATGCCTTCCAGCGTCCCCTTGAGCATCTCCGTCACCAGCTTGGCCACGGAAACATCTCCTCCCGGAACTACTCGGTAATACTGACTACTGGTAGACTGTAACACTGACTACCAGTACATAGCAAGACGGAGTAGCGGACGCCCCGCATCAGCGCAGCCCTCGTTGCGCACGCCCTGCTTACCGCGCGCAACATCGGCCGGGCCGTCACTCCGCCGGCATCGCGGCGTAACTGACCCGGAACCGCGTCTAGGGGCGGCCTAAGACACCGGATCAAGATCTGGACTCAGCGGCATTTGCCTGGAGCAACATGGATCCGAGGTCGGTTCGGCGGTACCGGACTTCGTGGCCGTGCCGGGTAGTGGTCAAAAGGCCTGCGTCGCGGAGTGCGAGCAGGTGTCTCGAAGCGCCGGCTGGACTGAGCCCCGTCATGCCAGCGACTGCGGTCGTGGAAAGCGGCTGATCGAGCGTGGCGAGGACCCGGGCGCGAGTGCGACCGAGCAGCCGGCCGAGGGCCCCGGGTACCACCCGCGATCCCCACAGCTCAGCGATGCCGTCGGCCGGGTACACGATCGTCGGTTGCCAGGGTTCCTCCACGATCGCGGCGACGTTCGGCCAGAGATAGGCGCTGGGCATGAGCAGCAGCCCGCGGTGGCCGACATTGACGATTCGGTCGCTGCCATCGGGCAGGATCACCCCGTCATCGCTCCACCGGACTTTCGGATGCAGTGCCGACAGGCAGTGCCTCAGGCCGTGAGTCGCGAGCATGCGAGATCGTTCCGCGATGTCACGGTCGAGGAGCGAGCGGACGCGAGCCCAATCTGGTTCGACCAGGGCTGTCCAGGCGTCGTGCAGCAGAGCCGCGAGCCGATCACGTGCGCCTTCCGGATCAGCCCTGAAGGACTCGAGCCACGGGAGCGACGCAGCATCGGGCCGGGAGTCGATGCATCGCCGGATTTCGCCTGCCACCTGCGCGGGATCGGTCGCCCGGATCTGATTCAGCTGCTCAGCCACGGCAGGCGTGCCAGTCGCGGGCGGCGGCGTCAGGAAGTCCGGCACGTAACCGAAGCGCGGGAGCACCGCCAGCAGGGGCGCCGAGTCAAGCCGGCTCGCGGCCGCGCGGACGCGTCGCAGCCACGGGCCGTGATAGGTCCGGCCTCGGTCGTCGGCCAGAGCTTGCACGGCTGCCTGCGTCTCCCACAGCGGCGAGACGGCGAACCGGACCGCGAGCACGCTGTCGCGATCGCGCATGGCAAACAGCGTCATCGCCACCCAACATACGCCCAGGAGCGAATCAATTGCTGCAGCGTGGCTCGCGGTGGTTGCTTGCTGATATGCCAGGAGCAAGCGAACAGACACGACCGGTGAAGGTCCTCAACGCCAACTGGACGGCGGGTGCCGACGGCCAGGACGGCCAGTTTGAATGCCTGATCATCACCGACGACGACGAGCGGCATGTGGTCACTGCCACTGCCCCGGACATGGCCGCTCTGGTTGCGCTGGCCCGGGCTGACACCGTGCTGTTGTGGGACCCGCCGGTCCGAACGCTCATCGTCGCCAACATCGCCGGCAGGATGCCCTGGACCGAACGCACGCGGCCGAGTCCCTAGCCGGGCGCCGCCAAAAGGTGAGATGTGCATCCCCGGTATGCGAGAGCCGGTGGGGCGTACTCACCCGACGATTTCGCATCACGCCAGGGCGCTGGTCCGCGCCGACAAGCGCAGCAGGCGGACCTGGTCCAGCATCGCCCCGGCCCGGACGCAGTGGCTCGGAGTCAGCAGCAGCGGCTCGCGGTGCCCCCGGCTCCGCTCCCGGCTGACGCGGCGGCCGGGCCGCCGCAGCACTGCGTGCCCTCGCCGGATTCTTCGAGTGCCGCCTCGGCCCTGGCCCAGCTCTCGCCGCCATCCTGGCCCCAGAAGGTCTGGCTGTCCGCCAGCACGGTGTAGATCTCCCATCGCTCGCCGTTGGGCGCGCCTTCGACCCAGAACTTGTCCTGTTTGGCGTAGCAACAGGTGGTGTCGCGCTCGTCGATCGAGGCGAGGCCGACCCCGGCCAGCCGGGTTTGCTCGGCGTCGACGGCGTCGGTGTCGGCGACCTCGACGCCGAGGTGGTTAAGGCTGCCGCCCTGGCCCGGGTTCTCCATCAGGATGAGCTTGAGCGGCGGCTCGGCGATGGCGAAATTGGCGTAGCCGGGCCGCAGCTTGGCGGGCTCGGTGCCGAACAGCTTGGTGTAGAAGGCGATGGACTCGTCAAGGTTGTCGACGTTCAGGGCGAGCTGGACGCGGCCGGTCATGGGATCCTCCGTGATATCGACATATGTCTATGTCTTCCGCCGCTGCCGAGCATGCCACAAGACATCGGCGTCTGTCAATATAGACGTATGTCGAAGTCTCTCATCGTGCTGGATCCGGTCAGCACCGCCGCGTGCTGCCCGCCGCTGTCGGAGCAGCCGCTGTCCGAGGAGCAGGCCGACCAGATCGCCCCGCTGCTCAAGGCCCTGGCCGAGCCCGTCCGGTTGCGGCTGATGTCGCTGGTGGCATCGCGGGCCGGCGGGGAAGCCTGCGTGTGCGATCTCAACGACGCTTTCGACCTGTCCCAGCCGACGATCAGCCACCACCTCAAGGTCCTGCACGAGGCCGGGCTGCTGCGAGCGGCCGGCTTTACGGAGATCACGATCACCCCGACCACGCCGGCCGGGTCATCGCTGCACTCGGCGATCATCCAGGCCGTCAGGCCACCCGCTAGGTGAGCCCGGCCGGGACCGTCAGCAGCGCCGCCATCCGCTCCAGCGCCGCGGGCACCACGCGGTAGTAGACCCAGGTGCCGCGGCGCTCGCTGTCGATGAGCCCGGCCTCGCGGAGCACCTTCAGGTGGTGGCTGATCGTCGGCTGGGTCAGGTCGAATGCGCTGGTCAGGTCGCAGACACAGACCTCGCCGCCCTGACGCGCGCCGATCAGGGACATCAGCCGCAGCCGGACCGGGTCGCCTAGCGCCTTGAACACCGGCGCCAGCCCGGCCGCGGCCGCGTCGTCGATCGGATCGCCGATCAGCGCCGCCTGGGAGCAGGCATCCTGGCCGGCGGCGGTGAGGATCGGCAGTACCCGCGTCGCGTCCTGAATTGACATGCCTCTATGTTGACGGGGATCAATGCAGCCTGGCAAGCTGGGCTGTATTGACAGACTGTCTATAAAGGAACCGGGACGCGTTGGGCGAGATCGTGCTGTGGCGGCGGCTGACCGCAGAATTCGCGGGCAGTGCGTTCCTGACCGCGACGGTCGTCGGCTCGGGCATCGCCGCCGCGAGCCTGTCGCCGGGCAACGCCGGCCTGGAGTTGCTGGAGAACGCCGCCGCGACCGCAGCCGGCCTGTACGCGATCATCCTGATGTTCGGCCCGGTCTCCGGCGGCCACTTCAACCCGGTCGTGTCCTTTGTCGACGCGGCGTTCGGCGGCCTGCGGTGGCGGGACGCCGCTGCGTACCTGCCCGCCCAGATCGCCGGGTGCATCACCGGGGCAGTGATCGCAAATGTGATGTTCGGCCTGGATGCCGTCAGCATCTCGGTCAAGCACCGGGCCAGCGGCGCGCATTTCTTCGCCGAGATCGTGGCGACCCTGGGACTGATCCTGCTGATCATGGCCCTGGCCCGGTCCGGGCGGTCCCGGTCGGCGCCCGCAGCTGTCGGCGCCTACATCGGGGCGGCCTACTTCTTCACGTCCTCGGCCAGTTTCGCGAACCCCGCGATCAGCATCGGCCGGATGTTCTCCGACACCTTCGCGGGCATCGCGCCGGCATCGGTTCCGGTCTTCATCGCGGCGCAGATCATCGGTGGCGCCCTCGCCTTCCTCCTGGTAAAGGCCCTGTATCCGGAGGTCACGCCGGCCGAGGCCGCGGAGGTCGTCGTTCCGCACCACGGGGCCGGGGCATCCGCAGGCGGCACTGCCGCGACAGCCGGGCGCCCGGCTGGCGGCCTCCGCGACTAACAGGACGGATCGACGCATGCACCTGGTCATGATCGGCGGCAGCGACGCCGGCATCAGCGCCGCGCTACGCGCCCGCGAGCTCGACCCGACTGCCGACGTCACGGTCGTCGTGGCGGACGCCTACCCGAACTTCTCGATCTGCGGCATCCCGTACTACGTCTCCGGCGAGGTGACGCACTGGCGCAACCTCGCCCACCGCACTGCCGCGGACCTCGAAGCAACCGGGATGGCCCTGCGGCTGGACACCATGGCCCGCCGGATCGACGTATCCGGACGCAAGCTGCTGGTGACCGCGCCCGGCGGCGCGAGGAACTGATCAGCTACGACAAGCTGATCATCGGTACTGGCGCGCTGCCGGTCCGGCCCCCGATCGGCGGCCTGGGCGAGCTGGGCGCCAGCGACGGCGTGCACCTGCTGCACTCGATGGGCGACACCTTCGCTGTCATGCGCACGCTGGAGCAGACCGGCCCGGCCAGCGCCGTCATCGTCGGCGCCGGCTACGTCGGGCTCGAGATGGCCGAAGCGCTCACCGCCCGCGGGCTGGCCGTCACCCAGATCGAGCAGCTGCCCGAGGTCCTGCCCACCGTCGACCAGGAACTGGGCGCCCTCGTGCGCGCCGAGCTCTCCGCGCGCGGCGTCGACGTCGCTCACCGGCGCGACCGTGCGGCGCATCAGCAAAGCCGCCCCGCATGAGGCCGGCCGGCGCCAGGGTTGACGCCGTCGGCGGCGACGGGGCCAGCTGCGACCGTGGTCGCCGACGTGATCCTCGTCAGTACCGGCGTGCGGCCCGACACCACGCTGGCCGAAGAGGCCGGAGCGGGGACGGGCTACCGGAACGCCATCGCGGTTGATCGGGCGATGCGCACCAATCTCCCCGACGTGTTCGCAGCCGGAGACTGCGTCGTCACCCACCACCGGCTGCTCGGCGAGACCTACCTGCCGCTCGGCACGACCGCCCACAAGCAGGGCCGGGTGGCCGGCGAGAACGCGCTGGGCGGCAGCAAGGAGTTCGCCGGCAGCCTGGGCACCCAGGTCGTGAAGATCTTCGAGATGGCCGCGGCCCGCACGGGGCTCCGCGACCACGAGGCAGTCGCCGCTGGGTTCGACCCGGTCACCGTCGCCGCCGAGGCCGACGACCACAAGGCTTACTACCCCGGAAGCCACCGCATCGCGATGCGCGTGACCGGCGACCGCCGGACCGGGCGGCTGCTGGGCATGCAGCTGTTCGGTCACCGGCACGCCGAGATAGCCAAGCGGATCGACATCGCCGCCGCCGCCATCTACAACGACATGACCGTGGCGGCCATGAGCGATCTCGACCTGTCCTACACGCCTCCGCTCGGCAGCCCGTGGGAAGCCGTCCAGATGGGCGCCCAGGCCTGGGACCGGGAGGTTTCACCGCTCCGCACGTAAGCGAGAGCAGAGATGGCGGTGCCGGGTCGGTCGCGTGCGCGATCTGACCGGTGGCCGTTGTGCCTCGGCAGCTAATTGAGCCTGCCCAGGGGGATGTGACGCTGGGTGATGCGGCTATGACTTAACGTTGTCTGCCATGGCGCACCCATACGGCAGGCGCAGTGGGCGCTGAACAGGACGATCACGCACCGCGTGCAGAGCCCGGGGAGAGCCTGAGCCGGTCGCCGGACGCGGATGGCCGGGGAAGTCGCGGGTCGGCCAGCGCAGCCGGCTGGCCCTCGGCGCCAGCGGGTGAAGGCGCGCGTGGTCATCTCGGCTGCGGCGCGTACCGGGCGCCGTTACTGGCTGCAGATCCTCGCACTGGCGATCCCGGTGTCCCTCGTCGGTGCCGGCGTGGAGATCGTGATTGATCACTACGTGGATCCCTCCGACGCCGCGCTGTCGGTTGGCACCGAGCTCGGATCGACGGGCGTCACGTTGCTTGGCACTGTGCTGCTGTCCGGGTACGTCTGCCGGTTGGTCGGCGTGGCCGAGCATGGCCAGGGAGCGACAACCTTCCTGCACGTGGCTCGATCACTGCCGTGGCGGCGGCTCGTCGCGGCCGACGTCCTGGCCACCGTTGCGGTGGTAATCGGTTTCGCGCTGTTTGTCGCGCCCGGCCTGGCGGCTCTCACGCTGCTGGCCGTTATCGGCCCGATCATCGAGATCGAGCACCGGCCGGTGCTCTCTGCCGCCCGCCGGTCGGCGCAGCTGACCCGTGGGCACCTAGTCTCAGTGCTGCTGCTGGCCACCATCCCGCTGAGCGTGGTGGGAGAACTGGAGGCCATCGCCCCAGACCCGCACGCGGTCGCCGACATAGCCCCATTCCTGGCCGTGCGCGGCCTGGCCGAGGGCATTGCCGAGGCCTGCGTCGCTCTGATCCTGGTCGAGTTGTGCTTCCAGCTCATCGATTCGACCCCGCGATCCTGACCTGGCTGCCAAGGTCGGTCGTCGTCTGCTGAATGTCGCGGGCCGGGCGTAGACGCCATCGTGCATCGACACCCAGCCGAACAGCCGATGGCGTTCAGCCACGCCGCGACGCTGCGGCTGCCAGCTCGGTTCGGGAGCGGACGTTGAGCTTGGCGAAGACATGCGAGAGTTGGGTCATTACCGTGGAACTCCCTATGAACAGACGCACTGACGATCACGCAGACTTGGCGACAGACCTTCACCCGGCGAGAACTGATGGTGGTGCCATGACGGTCCTGGACGCGGATGTCGTGATCGTCGGGGCTGGCTCGGTAGGGACCATGGCGGCCTGGCAGCTGGCTGAGCGTGGTTTGCGGGTCATAGCGGTGGACCGGTTCACGGTGCCGGGACCGTTCTCGGCGTACGCGGGCGAGTCACGCGTGTTCCGGATGGTCTACGCCGAGGGCGGCCATTACACACCGCTGCTGCAGCGCGCCCGTGACCTGTGGCGCGAACTCGAAGCGGCCAGCGGCGATGAGCTGCTGACGGTCACGGGCGTGGTGACGGTGATGGATCACGACCACCCCGACCACGCCGCCCTGCTCCGGGCCGGCCGTGAGCGAGGGCTCAGTTTTGAGGTTGTGACCGGGGCCGAGGCGCGGCAGCGTTTGCCCGAGCACCTGATCCGCGACGGTGACGTGGCGTTGTTCGATCCCGAGGGCGGTTTCGTGCGCAGCGAGCGCGCCGTGTTCTCGGCGGTATACCAGGCCCAGCGACGCGGCGCGTCGTTCCTGGGCGACCGGCAGGTCCGGGCTCTGCAGCGGGCCGGGGACCGGTGGCTGGTCCGGACTGATCAGGAAGACCTGCGCGCGCCGCGCGTGCTGGTGGCGACCGGAACCGGCGCCGGTCCGGTGTGCGCGGCGCTGGGCACACACCTGGCCGTCCTGCCGCAGGTACTGACGTGGTTCCCGATCGCGGACCGCGATCTGGTCGATCGCGGTAGCGGGCAGGTTTTCATCCGCCGATCACGGGATGCTCAGTTCTACGGCTTCCCCAGCGGCGACGGATGGACCATGAAGGTCGCGGCCAGCATCTACCTCGATGAGGTCGCCTCGATGGCTCGTCCCATCGCCTGGGATCCGCGCCATCTGGACACGGTGCAAGCTTGGGTGCGCACGTACCTGCCCGCGCTGGTTCCCCGGCCCGTCCGGGCAGTGGTGTGCGCTGACGGGTACACAGTCGACGAGACCGGGCTGCTCGGCTCCGTGCCGGGCCTGGACGGGGTTGTCGTGGCCATCGGCTTCTCCGGCCACGGATTCAAGATGGCGTCCTCGCTCGGGGCCGTCGCCGCCGACCTCGTCGCCGAGGGCACGACCGCCACGCACATCAGCTTCCTTGATCCCGCCCGCTTCCTGCCAGCCGGCGAGACCATCAGCGAACTGCCCCTGGCTGCAATCACCGGGGCGGGGAACCGATGACCGGTCCCTTGCCCTACCGGATCGGTGACCTTGAAGCTCAGCCGGGCTCGCAGGTCCGCGATTACTGCCACGTCAGCGTCGGGCCCGGCACCGTCGCGCTGCCGATTGCAGTCACGCACGGGACCGAGCCCGGTCCCGTGCTGGCCGTCACGGCCGGGATCCATGGCGGGGAATACGTCCCGATGGTGGCGGTCCGCCAGTTCATCCGCGATCTGAACCCAGCCCGGATGCGCGGCACCGTCGTGGCCAGCCTGCAGTCCAGCCCGATCGCGTTCGAGCAGCGGTCAGCATTCGTCAACCCGCTCGACGGCCAGAACCTCAACCGGTCGTTCCCCGGCGATCCGCGCGGCGGCCCGACCGCGCGCCTCGCCGCCTGGCTCTGGGAGAACCTGCTAGCGCGCGCTGACTACTACGTCGACTGCCACTGCGGCGACCTGCCCGAAGCGCTGGACGCTTTTTGCGGCGTCGCCGCGGGACCGGACGGCGTTATCAGCGAACGATCCCGCGCGGTGGCCGACTGCTTCGACGTCGCGCGGCTCATCGTCGACCGCACCGAGGGATCCACCATCTTCCAGGCTGCACTCGCCGGGGTCGCGGCGGCCCTCGTGGAGGTCGGCGGCCAGGGCCGCTGGACGCAGCGGGAGGCCGACGTGCAGCGTCAGGGCCTGCTCCGCGTCGCGGCGCTGGCCGGCATCGTCGAGACCGACGGCCACCCGCGTTCGCACCTGCCCATGTTCGAGGACGCGGCCGACATACTCAGCGACCGGCACAGCCTCTGGTTCCCCGACGTGGCGGTCGGGACCTCCGTCGACCAGGGCACGCGTCTCGGCCGGCTGGAGGATGCGTTCGGAGACGATGTCAAGGAGGTCGTATCTCCCGCCGCCGGTGTGCTGACCTACGGGCTGAGCAGCCTTGCCGCGGCGCCAGGCGACCTGCTGGCATCCGTCGCCCGCCCGTTGGCCGGTTGCTGAACCCGGTGCACGCTCAGGAGGGCCAAGGATCGCTGCTGCCGGCGGCCATGTCACCGCAGGTCGGCTACGTCCTGCCAAGGTAATTCCGGAAGCGCCCCCAGCAGGATTCGAACCCTGCGCACACGGCTCCGGAGACCGTTACCGGCAGGTCGCGAGCCCTCTCGATCTTGTCCAGCTGTGTCCTGCTGCAGCTCAGCCAGGGAGGGCCACCGCGAAGGCCGAGGCCGAGCGGGAAGATAGTCGACGTGAAGCATGTTAGAATATGCGAAAGTGTGAAAGTCAGAGAATGCAGAGAGAGACTATGACCGCCGAGACTGCGATAACGACGGCTCGGGTCCGCAGCCGGGGCCAGCTCACCCTCCCGGCTGAGGTCCGCGAAGCGCTGCGCGTCAGTGAAGGCGACGAGGTCGAGTTCACCCGGCAGGACGATGGCACGGTCACCGTGCGCGGCCTCAAGACGATCCCCGCCGATCAGGCGTGGTTCTGGTCTTCGGACTGGCTGGCGGGCGAGCGCGAGGCCGACGAGGAGATCGCCAGGAGTGCGCTGTCTCCCGTCTACACCAGCGCGGAGGAGATGTTCGGCGATCTGGAGGCGCGGGACTAGCGAGTGCCTACCTTCCAGGCCACGCCGCGGTTCGAGCGCGACTGGAAACAGCTCACGCCTGACCTGAGAGCCCGCTTTCAGCGTGTCGTCACCGAACAGTTCGTCTCTGACCTCACGAAGGGAACATTCCGGGCCGGCCTTCGGGTCAAGGGAGTCCAGGCTGCTTCTGGTGTGTTCGAGATGACATGGGCGCCCGACGGCCGCGCAACCTTCTCCTACGGACTGCAGCAGCACCGTCCCGGCGAGCCGCATGTCATCTGGCGCAGAATCGGCACTCATCAGATTTTCCGGGACGCCTGAACCCCTCAGGCGAGATGCGACCAGGCGCTACTCCAGACCGACCCCGCCGCCACCTTCTCCATCGACGGCGGCACGAGCAGCTCACCTACGTCCCCGCTACCGACCGGACTGGTCGCGGACCTGATGCGCGAGGCGGCCTGCGGGCCTGCCAGCCGCGCGCCGTCCGCGGTCGGCGTTGCGGAGATGAGCGCCCACCGCGCTCCTGGGCCCGCGGCGTCGGGCAGGCCGACACTACCTACTCCGGTCATTTGCCCGACCGAGCCGCGAGATAGCACCGGCAGGTCCCGGGCCTCCCGCTATCGCCGCCTGGCCGCCCGGTCCGCTGGTGTCATGACCAGTTCCGCCGGAGGGACGGACGTGATGCCGTTCTGATAGGCGAGGATTGCGGCTTGCAGACGGTCTCGGACCCCGAGCTTGGTCAGCAGCCGCGAGACATGTGTCTTCGCGGTGGCGTCCCCCACGGTCAGCGATGCGGCGATCTCCGCGTTGGACATCCCCTGCGCCAGCAGCGCCAGGACGTCGCGCTCCCGGCTGGTGAGCGATGCGAGGGCAGCGGCTCGCGCTGGGTCCGGCCGGGCGCAGTTGCGGGCCTGGTTGGCTCTGTATCGGGTTATCACTCTCGCGGTGATCGCCGGATCGAGAACTGCGTCGCCGGCCGCAGCCGGCCGACCGCGGCGATCAGTTCCTCGGGCGCGGCGTTCTTCAGCAGGAACCCAGCGGCACCAGCGTCAAGAGCACCGAACAGGTAATCGTCGAGGTCAAAGGTGGTGAGCACGAGGACCCGGGCCGACGGGTAAACGCGCGAAATCTGGCCAGTCGCGCTGAGCCCGTCGCTGCCCGGCATGCGCACATCCATGATCACGACGTCGGGGCGCTCCGTGCCGACGAGCGCGACGGCCTCGTCTCCGGTCGCTGCCTCGCCGACAACCAGAATGCCCGCAGCTTCGAGGATGGTACGGAACGCGGCCCGCATAAGTGCCTGGTCGTCGGCGATCACGACGCGGACGGTCATCTGGCTACCTCCCCGCTCCCGTCGCCGAGCGTGGCATCGACCGTGAACCCGCCGTCGTCAGACGGGCCGGCCGACAAGGTCCCCCCGAACAGTGCGATGCGCTCGCGCATTCCCACCAGGCCGCGTCCCGATCCCGATGTGCTGCCGAGCGCGGGGCCGGGATCGTGCACAGTGACGCGGATCACGGGACCCGCAGCCGGATCCTCCGTACCGCTGATGGCCAGTTCCGCCGACACAGTCGCGGCCGCGGAGTGCGTGGCCACATTCGTAAGCGCCTGCTCGATCAGCCTGTAGCAGCAGAGCTCGAGGAGCGGGCCGAGGCCGGCGGCATCACCGCGGACCCGCATGTCGACCGCGAGGCCGGCCTCGCGGAAGCTCTCGACTAGGTCGTCAAGCTGATCGAGGCCGGGCTGCGGCGCCAGCTCGCTCTGGCCTGGGGCGGGCGCCGCGCCGGGCTGGCGCACGTCGAGGACTTCAAGCAGACGGCGCATCTCGCTGACCGCCGATCGGCTCGACTCCTCGATGGCCAGCAGCGCCCGGCGGGTGGAATGCGGTGCGTGATCGAGGGTGGTGCGCGCCGCGCCGGCCTGCACGCCGATGAGGCTGACATGGTGGGCGACGACGTCGTGGAGTTCGCGGGCTAGATGGCGCCGCTCGTCAAGGACGGCCTGCCGGGCGTGCTCGTCACGCTCCTGCTCGGCCCTGGCGAGCTGGCGTTCGACCTGGCCCAGGTACAGGCGGCGTGATCTGACTGCCCGGCCGGCCACCCACGGGAGCGCGATGGCCACTATCGCGGCCAGCGCGGCCGTCAGCACGGACCCGGATCGGGAGAGCGCGCTGAACGCCAGAAGCAGGGCGATAGATGGTGCGGCTATCGATCCGGCGTGCCGGTCCGACCAGGATCCGATCGCGTAGGCCGCGATTGCCAGCGGCACGGCCGTGTGCTCGGTCCACAGCCCCGGCCGGGCGGCCGCGCCGCCGACGATCATTATGCAGATGATCAGGACAAACACCAGGATCGGCCGACTGCGGCGGACCCAGAGCACACCAGCACCGCAACCGGCCAGCACGACGGCTGCGGGAGTGAGCGCCGGGGCATGCAGATGGGCGCCGGCCGTCACGGCGGCCTCCGTGCTTACGTCAATGACAAAGAGCCCACCGACCAGCGCCACGTCGAGGACGGTGGCGCCAGCGAGACGTCGGTACCAGCCGGTGCTAACGGCCATCCCGGCAGCATAGGGCGATTTCACCGCTGGCCGGGAGCGGACCGACGACGGCTGGCGTCCCGGATCTGGATGGCGCCGCGCCGCAGCGCGGCGAGCGTGCGGCGCAGTTCCGCGATCGGATGGCGCAGCGCCCCGGCCGGGTTGCGCAGGCCGCGGAACGGGTGCCAGAGCTGGGCGACGAAACCGTCTGGTACCGGCGTAGCCGTGCCGTAGACCTCCGGCCTCCGCCCGCCGCCTGGTATGAAGAACGTCCCGAACAGCAGATCCCAGATGGGCAGGAACGCCGAGTAGTTGGTGTTGAGCGCGTCGGCCTCGCTGGAATGGTGCCAGTGGTGGAACTCCGGTGTGGCGACAATCCGCTGCAGCGGACGCCACCGCCACCGCACGTTCGCGTGCAGGAACAAGCCGGTGACTATCTGGATGACGGCGAGGACGCCGGTGAGCTTGGCCCCGAAGCCCGCGGCCAGCAGGACGACTATCGGCGGAGCGAGCACGGTGCCATCGAGCGGATGGCTGCGCACGCCGCTGATCCAGTCCATCCGCTCTGAGGAGTGGTGGACGGAATGGAATCGCCACAGGAACCCGACCTCGTGGCTCCACCGGTGACCCCAGTAGGCGAGCGCGTCGAACAGCACGACCGCCACCGCTGAACGCATCCAGAACGGGATGCCTGCGACCAGCGGCCGGAGCAGCAGCGCGGGCAGCCAGGCCAGGCTGGCGAGAGCGATGACGACCCCGAATGCCCCCGCGACCAGCTTCAGCGCGGGCTGGGCGATCCCCCAGGCCAGGTCAGTACCCAGGCCCGGACGGAAGAACCGCTGGCGATGACGCGGGAAGATCCGCTCGAACGGCACCACGACCACGAGCAAAAGGACGACGGGAGCCAGGGCTGCCGGGTAGACGACGACCACGACCGCCAGGAACGTGATTGCCGCCGCGGCCGACCACAGCCGTCGGGATCGTGAGGCCGCGGCCGCGAGGACCGGCGGTCGGCCTGAGATCGGTGAATTACCGCGCATGGCCGCGACGCTACCGACGACGGCGCCCCGCGTCGTCAGCCAAACTGCGGACGTTGACAGTCATCACATCGGCTGACACGAGGCCGGCTGAATCGGCGCGCGCCCCGCTGATGGGCAGGCCCTACGACTTCCGTCATGCCGGTGTCTCCTGGCGGCTGAACGCCGGTACCCCCGCGCCGTTCTTTGCTGAGCGGCCGATGGATGACGCGCTGGGCCGAGACTGACCTGCGCCGATGGGCTCACCGCCGTTCCGCGTATGTTCGGAAACCGCGATGGCGGGCCGCATAAGGCGGCATCTGACTGCATACCAGCGAGTGTGTCGCTCGGAGTGTCCGGCCAGGTCGGCGAGCAACTGGACTGGTCGGGATGGGCGCCCCCAGCAGGATTCGAACCTGCGCACACGGCTCCGGAGGCCGTTGCTCTATCCCCTGAGCTATGGGGGCTGGCGCTGCCGGCCCGCGCTGTCGCATTGCGGGCCGCAGCAAAGAGTACCAGCCACAAGTATCCGCGGACACGGCGCGGAACTGCCCGCAAGAACATGGCGGAGCCGATAGCCTCACGCCCGTGAGCCAGGGACTGGGCCGGGTGCTCGTAGTTGATGATGACGAGGTCATCCGTCAGCTGATCGCGGTCAACCTGACGCTCGAAGGCTTCGAGGTCGTGACGGCCGTAGACGGCCGCGAGTGCCTGGAGAAAGTGGCCGAAGTCCACCCCGACGTCATCACACTGGACGTGATGATGCCCCGGCTCGACGGCTGGGTCACCGCCACCCAGCTGCGCCGGAACCCGGAGACGTCCGGGATCAAGGTCGTCCTGATCACCGCCCGCGCCCAGGAAGACGACCGCGATCGCGGCCGCCAGATCGGCGTGGATGCCTACCTCACTAAGCCCTTCGACCCGGCCGAGATGATCCGGGTCGTACGCGAGCTCGCCGGGGCGTCGAGCACCGCGTTCGACTGAGCCGCCCGCCGTAGCCTTGGCAACGTGATCACCGGCGATCTGGACGCTGAGCTGGTCAGCGCCGCGCAAGCGGTGCTGCCGGGCGAGCCGCTGCCGCCGGTCGCCGCCACCTTGCGGCCCGCGCCGGACGGCGATCCGGCCAGCTTCGCGACCTCTTTGCCGTTCGAGCTGGCCAGGCACACCGGCCGCCCGCCGGCCGAGCTGGCGGCGGCGCTCGCGGCCGCGGTGCGGCCGGCCGAGTGGATCGTCGCGGCCGAGCCGACGGGCGCCGGTTACCTCACGATCACCGTCACCGGACGCGCGCTCGCGTCGGTCGCCGCCCGCCTCACCGCAGCAGGCCCGGCGTGCGCCCGCACGACCGAGCTCAGCGGCCGCGCGACCGCCATCCCGCCCTGGCCCGACCTGCTCACCGCGACGACGTGGCCCCAGGCCTGGCAGGACCAAGCCGATGCGATGGCGGGCCGGCTCGCCGAAGCCGCGGGCGCAGCAGCGACCGAACGCCTGGGCCGGGAACGGGGAGTATCCGGACCACGGCCGCCAGACGGCGCGCGGTCACCGGTCGCCGCGGCGGCCGCGTACTTCGGCGCCGATGCCGTCCGGTATCGGCTGGCCCGGACCCTGCCCGGCCGGGTCGGCGCTCTCGCCGCCGCGGATCCGCACCCGGAGGAGTACGGCGCTGTTCAGCTCGCGCACGCTGAGGCGGCGTCGGTCCTGCGGTGGGCGGCTGAGCTTGGCTTCGGCCGCCCGGAGCCGGGGGAGACGGCCACCTGGCTGCTTGACTCAGCGGCCGAGCGCGAGCTGCTTGGCCTGCTGTCCTGGTTCCCGCTCCGGGTGGCGAGCGCGGCCCGGCATGGCCGCCCGGCGGAGGTGCCGCACTACCTGGAGCGAGTCGCGGCGGCGTGGACAGCGTGCCGGCTAGCCTGCCCGGCGCTCCCGTTCGGAGGTGCCGCGGCGCCCGCCGAGCCCGCCCTGGCGCGGGCTCGGCTGCTGCTGGCGGACGCGGCCGCGACCGTGCTCGCGGCCGCGCTCAGGCTGCGCCGGCGTCGAGCCGGCCGCCAGGATCGGGTTCGCGGCGTGTCCGGATGACGGATACTTGTGGGAATCTCCAGGTTGAAGTAGGTTCGCGGCGCAGGGAGCAGTAGCCAGGGGTGACGGGGGCCAGCGATTCCGGATGTGGTGGTTCAATCGCCAGCGAAACGGGTACCGCATGCCTTGTAAGCCCCCTGTATACCGACAGCAGACACCCCCGCCCAGGTTTCCAGGACTCGCTCGTATCCCGCGCTCCCTAGCCGGGCGCGAGCGTACCCGCGGGCGGGTAGTGCGGCCGCAGCCTGGTCATGGTCGCTTGGAGCCCTGCTGGCGGACCGTCCCGCTAGTGCTGGACACAGTCGAAGGAATGCCGTGTGCCGCGTTGGTGTTAAGCTAGGTGCTGCACCAGATGCCCCGCACTGGGGAAAGGTGCTCGTTCGCACTCCATCCGATCGAATATCAGGCGCTCGGGTGCGTGCGACCTCGAAATTCACCTGCCTATCGCGGGAGCATCCAGCTTGCCCGGCCGAGACCACCAGCGTAGGTGGCCACGCCCACGGCAGCGCACAACCGCGACTGAGGTGGCCTGCCAGCAGCGGTGGTGGCGGGCGGAGGGGGCGTAAAACTTGCAGGTCATTGCCTGGCCTGCGCCTAGCTGGAAATCCGGGCTGGCAGGCAGCCAGCCCGATTGGGCGGCGAAGGCCGCCAGGACAACGCGACAGCGGGCAGCACGTGACCGCACCGGCGGCCGTCACCCGCACCCCGGGAAGGACCCCTTGTGAGCGAAACGATGGACTTGTTCTCCGCTGACCTGCCCGATCAGGGCGATCAGCCTGCCGGCGTGGCGGCGTCGGCCGGGACTTCCCACGAGCCGGACGGCGCGGTACGCTCCTGGCCGGATGCCAGTGACGCGGCCGCTGCAGCCGACGGGGTCGCCGCGAGTGCCCGTGGTGGCACTCGCCGCCAGGCTGGCGGGTTGTCTGCGATGTTGCTCCCGCAGCTCCAGCGGATGGCCCAGGCCGAGGGCATCACCGGGACAGCGAAGATGCGCAAGGGACAGCTCATCGCTGCGATCGAGGAGAGGCGGCAGGGCGCGGGGGCCAGTTCGCCGAATGGGCCCGGCGGAGGATTCCGGGCGGAGGTATCCCCGGACCAGGAGCCGAAGGCCGATCAGATTAAGACTTCCGACAATTCAGTCCAGCGGAGAGCGTCTGCGGGAGCCGGCGCTAACCGCACCTTCGAGCAGGACGCCATGGAATCAACATCGACGCAGCCCGGATTGGGCGGCACGGCAGCAGGCGGCATTGGCGAGACTCACGGGCACCAGGCGGGGGTGGGAACGCCCGCCGGCGCGGAGCCGGCGGTGAACGGGGCTACGGCGGCCAGCCCGGCTGGGGGACCGGCCGGCGACGGGGCGCAGCAGGCCGGCGACGGCCAGCGCGGTGACCGGCGCCGCCGGGGCAACGGGCGTCGCGATGAGGACTCCGACCAGCCCCGCGCAGCCAGCGATGGGCAGGACTCCGACCGGGACTCCGACGGCGGCCGCCAGGCCAGCCGGGACCAGGGCGGCCGGGACCAGGGCGGTGACCAGGGCAACCGGAACCGCGACCAGGGCAACCGGAACCGCGACCAGGGCAGCCGGGACCAGGGCGGGCGGAACCGCGACCAGGGCGGCGACCAGGGTGGTCGGGACCAGGGCAACCGGAACCGCGACCAGGGCAGCCGGGACCAGGGCGGCCGCGACGATGACGACCGCGATGGCTCGGGTAGCCGGCGCAGCCGGGACCGGTTCCGCAACCGCAACACCGGCGGCAACCGGCGGCGCGAGCGCGGCGGCGGCAATGAAGCCGAGCCGGTGATCAGCGAGGACGACGTCCTCATCCCGATTGCGGGCATTCTCGACGTCCTTGACAACTACGGCTTCGTCCGCACCACCGGGTACTTGCCTGGCTCCAACGACGTGTACGTATCGCTGTCCCAGGTCCGCCGGTACGGGCTGCGCAAGGGCGACGTGATCGAGGGCGCGATCCGGCAGCCGCGCGAAGGCGAGCGCCGCGAGAAGTTCAACGCCCTAGTCCGGCTGGACAAGATCAACGGGCTCGACCCCGAAGCGGCGAAGAGCCGGCCCGAGTTCAACAAGCTCGTGCCCTTGTACCCGCAAGAGCGGCTCCGGCTGGAGTCGGACGCGACGATCATGACCACTCGGATTATCGACCTGATCTGCCCGATCGGTAAGGGCCAGCGCGGGCTCATCGTCTCGCCGCCGAAGGCGGGCAAGACGATGATCCTGCAGGCGATCGCGAACGCGATCACCAAGAACAACCCCGAGTGCCACCTCATGGTCGTCTTGGTCGACGAGCGGCCCGAGGAAGTCACCGACATGCAGCGCACGGTCAAGGGCGAGGTCATCCACTCGACCTTCGACCGGCCGGCCGAGGACCACACGACCGTGGCCGAGCTGGCGATCGAGCGGGCCAAGCGCCTGGTCGAGATGGGCCACGACGTCGTCGTGCTGCTCGACTCGATCACCCGGCTCGGCCGGGCCTACAACCTGGCCGCCCCGGCTAGCGGCCGGATCATGTCCGGTGGTGTCGACTCGACCGCGCTCTACCCGCCGAAGCGGTTCTTCGGCGCCGCCCGCAACATCGAGCACGGCGGCTCGCTGACGATCCTCGCGACTGCCCTGATCGAGACCGGATCCCGTGCGGACGAGGTCATCTTCGAGGAGTTCAAGGGCACCGGCAACATGGAGCTGCGGCTGCGCCGCGAGCTGTCCGACAAGCGGATCTTCCCGGCGGTGGACGTGGACGCGTCCAGCACCCGGAAGGAAGAGCTGCTGATGACGCCGGAGGAGCTCCGGATCGTCTGGCAGCTGCGGCGGGTGCTGCACTCGCTGGAGCCGCAGCAGGCGCTGGAAGTGCTCATGGACCGGATGAAGGGCACCAAGAGCAACGCCGAGTTCCTGCTGCTGGTGCAGAAGACGTCGCCCGGCACCTAGTGTCGGTCCGCCCCGGCCCGGCCGCCGGGCGGCGGCCGGGGCGGGAATCTCCGGGTGCCCGCGTACGTTAGTGCGTCTGGCACACTGGAGGCCTACTAGATGCGGTACCGGTTCACGCCTGCTGTGTAGTAACAAACGGCGACCCGGCGACCGCGGGAACCAGGAGTTAGTCATGAAGTCCGGTATCCATCCGGAGTACGTGGTCACGCAGGTGACCTGCAGCTGCGGCGAGACGTTCACCACCCGCAGCACGGCCAAGAACGGCGTCATCCACGCCGATGTCTGCTCGAGCTGCCACCCGTTCTATACGGGCAAGCAGAAGATCCTGGACACCGGCGGTCGCGTCGCCAGGTTCGAGCGCCGGTTCGGCAAGAAGCCAGCCGGCAAGTAACCCGGCCCGCGCGGGCCACATCTGCGCTTATGGTCCGGATTGCCCCGTTCGTGGCGGCAATCCGGACTACCTATGTACGGCTCAGGTCGGGACGTGCACAGCTGGTACGCCAATAGCCGCACGAACTCCGCACCGTCGCGGGTAAATGAAGAGAGGTAAGCAATGTTCGAACGACTTGCCGACCTCGCCGCTGAGCACGCGCAGCTGGAGAAGGATCTCGCTGACCCGGCCCTGCACACCGACCAGGACCGGGCCAGGAAGCTCAGCCGCCGGTACGGCGAGCTGACCCCCATCGTCCAGGCCTACACCGAGTGGCAGCAGACGTCGCAGGACGAGGCGACCGCCCGCGAGCTGGCGCACGAGGATGCCTCGTTCGCCGCCGAGGGCCAGGAACTTGCGGCCCGCCGGGAGGAGCTGGAGGACCGGCTCAACACCCTGCTCGTGCCCAAGGACCCCAACGACGACAAGGACGTCATCCTCGAGGTCAAGGCGGGGGAGGGCGGCGAGGAGTCGGCCCTGTTCGCGGGTGACCTGCTGCGGATGTACCAGCGCTACGCGGAGCGGCACGGCTGGAAGACCGAGATTCTCGACTCCACCACGACCGGCCTCGGCGGCTTTAAGGACGTCACGATGGCGGTCAAGGCCCGTGGCGGCGAGGGTTCCTGGGCGCACCTGAAGTACGAGGGCGGCGTGCACCGGGTGCAGCGGGTGCCCGCCACCGAGTCGCAGGGCCGGATCCACACCTCGGCGGCCGGAGTGCTGGTCATGCCGGAAGCCGACCCGATCGACGTCACCATCGACCCGAACGAGCTGAAGATCGACGTATTCAGGTCCTCGGGTCCCGGCGGCCAGAGCGTGAACACCACCGACTCCGCGGTGCGCATCACGCACCTGCCGACCGGCGTGGTGGTGTCCTGCCAGAACGAGAAGAGCCAGCTGCAGAACAAGGAACAGGCCATGCGGGTGCTCCGGGCCCGGCTGCTCGCGGTCGCCCAGGAGGAGGCCGACGCGCAGGCCTCGGCCGACCGGCGCAGCCAGGTCGCCACCGTGGACCGATCGCAGCGGGTGCGGACCTACAACTTCCCGGAGAACCGGATCTCCGATCATCGCGTCGGGTTCAAGGCATACAACCTGGACCAGGTCATCGACGGCGACCTGGACGCCGTGATCAATGCGCTGATCGAGGCCGACCGGGCAGAGAAGATCGCCGGTGCGGACCAGGCGGGCTGACCGGCCGGGGAGTGAGTCCGGCCAGTGAGCCTGCTCATGGATGAGATCGCGATCGCCACCGTCCGGCTGGCCGACGCCGGCGTCGAGTCGCCCCGGACCGACGCGGAGCTGATCGCCGCGCACCTGCACGGAGTTTCGCGCGCGGCGCTGCACCTGGTACCGGACACGGAGTTCGACCCGCGGTTCTGGGACGACATCGCGCGGCGCGAGGCTCGCGAGCCGCTGCAGCACATCACCGGGCGCGCCTATTTCCGCTATCTCGAGCTGGAAGTGGGGCCCGGTGTGTTCGTGCCGCGGCCGGAGACCGAGGTTATGACCGGCTGGGCGATCGACCGGCTGGCCGAGATGGACGTCGCCGAGCCAGTGGTCGCCGACCTCGGCACCGGCTCTGGCGCGATCGCGCTCGCGATTGCGCAAGAGGTACCGCGGGCCCGGGTGCACGCGGTCGAGGCCGACCCGCTGGCGCGGCAGTGGACCGAGCGCAACATCGCCGCCTGTGCCGCGGCCGCCCCGCACACCGCCGGCCGGATCACGCTGCACTCCGGCGACTTCGCCGCCGAGCTTGCCAGCCTGGACGGCGCGGTAGACCTGGTCGTGAGCAACCCGCCCTACATCCCGGCCGGTGCCTGGGTCCCGCCCGAGGTCGGCGAGTACGACCCGGCGACGGCGCTGTGGGGCGGCCCGGACGGCCTGGACGCGGTGCGGGTAGTGGCGCACACGGCGCGCCGGCTGCTGCGACCCGGCGGGCTGGTCGCCGTCGAGCACGGAGCCCAGCAGGGCGCCGCCGTCTACTGGGTGTTCGCCGAGGAGAACGGCTGGCAGCAGACGCGCAACCACACCGACCTCTCCGGCCGGGACCGGTTCGTCACCGCCACGCGCCCGTGACGCCGGGCCGCGACGTCCCGGCGCTAGCTGCGCCGTCGCCGTGGCAGGATGATCGGTTATGAGCGCCTGGTATGACTGCTCCGAGGTGCAAGCGCGCACCGACGGGATCGCCGCCGCGACGACCGCCGTGCTGCGGGGTGAGCTGGTCGTCCTGCCGACGGACACCGTCTACGGACTAGGCGCCGACGCATTCAACGCGGCCGCCGTGCAGCGGCTGCTGGCGGCCAAGGGCCGCGGCCGGGAAATGCCGCCGCCAGTGCTGGTCGGTACGGTCCGGGCTGCATCTGCCCTGGTGGAGGATCTCGGCTCGTACGGGCAGCTGCTCATCGATGAGTTCTGGCCAGGCGGCCTGACCATCGTGTGCCGGTCGGCCAGGACGCTCAGCTGGGATCTAGGCGACACTCGCGGCACCGTCGCCATCCGGATGCCGCAGGATCCGGTCGCGCTCGAGCTGCTGGCCGAGACCGGCCCGATGGCCGTCAGCAGCGCCAACCTGACTGGTTCCCCGGCTGCCAGCACGGCTCAGGAGGCCAGGGACCAGCTGGGCGACTCCGTCTCCGTCTACCTGGACGGCGGCCCGAGCTCCGGCGGGGTGGCCTCCACGATCGTCGATCTCACCGGCGACCAGCCGCGATTGCTGCGCCGCGGCGCGATCTCGGTGGGCAAGCTGCGCGAGATCGCCGCTGTCCTCGCTAACGAGGACGCCGGCGCGGCACAGCCATGAGCCGGGTGAGCACAGCCATGAGCCGGGTGAGCACAGCCGTGAGCCGTGGCAGCCCGGCCGGTGTTCTAGGCTTGCCGGTGATGCCCGATAACCATCCGGATCCGGTGCCCGCGTGCGCGACTACGTCCTGACGCTGCTTGTGGCCGCCGCCGTCACCTACCTGCTAACACCGCTGGTACGACGGCTGGCGATCCGGGCCGGGGCGATGTTCGAGCCACGGGCCAGGGACGTGCACACCGTCCCGGTGCCCCGGATGGGCGGTCTGGCCATGTACGCGGGCCTGGCGGCCGGGTTGCTGGTGGCCGAGCAGATCCCGCAGCTGCGGCAGGCGTTCGGCCCGACCGGGATGGTGCCTGGCCTGCTGCTGGCCGGCGGCCTACTCGTGGTGATCGGCCTCATCGACGACAAGTGGGGCATGTCGGCCCTCACCAAGCTGGCCGGCCAGATCGCGGCGGGGGCGATCCTCGTGGCGACCGGGACTCAGCTCAACCTGCTGCCTCTGCCGGGCGGTGCCTCGTTCGCGCCGACCCCGGATCAGTCGACCTTGCTCACGATCCTGGTGGTCGTGGCCACCATCAACGCGGTCAACTTCATCGACGGGCTCGACGGCCTGGCGGCGGGCATCGTGACCATCGCGGCCGCCTCGTTCCTGATCTATTACTACGAGATGGCCCAGGTGGTGGGCGTCTCCGAGTTGGCCGCGCCCGCGCTGGCGTCGGCCATCCTGACCGGCGTCTGCCTGGGCTTCCTGCCGCATAACTTCCACCCGGCCCGGATCTTCATGGGTGACACCGGCGCCATGCTGCTCGGGCTCGTACTGGCCTACGCGCCGATTTCCAGCATCTCCTCGCTCGACCCGGCCCTGTGGTCGCCCCGGGTCAACCGGTACCCGGTGGCGCTGCCGCTACTGTTGCCGGCCGCGATCCTGGTCATCCCGTACCTGGACCTGCTGCTGGCGGTGATCCGCCGGACCAGGGCCGGCAAGTCACCGTTCGCCGCGGACAGCAACCACCTGCACCACCGGCTGATCGACATCGGTCACTCGCAGCGCGCGAGCGTGCTGGTCATGTACCTGTGGGCGGCTGTGTTCTCCGGCAGCATCGTGTGGTTCTCGCTGGAGCGCGTGCCGCAGCCGGGCGCGGCCAATCACCACGGCCAGCCGGTCCTGGTGTTCGTGGTGATCACCGGCGCGGCGGTCGTGGCCCTGGTCTTGCTGTCCTTGCCGTGGCTGCGAAGACGGGACCAGTCCGGCAAACCGCAGCCGGCCGCGGCGGCCGACGCGCAACCGGGACCGGACCGGGCGCTCGCGCCCGCCGGTGCGCCGGTGCCGGGCGGCGC
Source organism: uncultured Actinomycetota bacterium (assembly GCA_963726425.1). GTDB lineage: Bacteria > Actinomycetota > Actinomycetes > Streptosporangiales > Streptosporangiaceae > JAJYUU01. Next base: position 299,565 of record CAVSCN010000037.1, read on the forward strand.
GTCCCCGGCCGAGTCGCAGGCGCAGCCGGCGGCCAGCCCGCCGGCCAGGTCCGTGGTGGGCAGCGTTCCGCCGGCCGATCCGTGGCTGGGACCGCGCTCGGACCAGTTCAGCTGGCAGCCGCGCCCGAACGGGGAGGCCGGAAACGGCCAGCGGCCCGACCCGCGGTACGGCCCGGATTCCGAAGCCGGCAACGGTCACCGGTCCGACCCGCTGGCCGCGAACGGCCATATTCCGCCGGACGGCGGTCCCGCGGCGGGGCCTGAGACGCCGCAGTCGCCCGCCGTCGAGGTACTGCGCGGCGGCGAGGACTGAGCCGGTGCCCGGGCCCGCACCGCGACTGCTCGCAGACCGAACCTGACTAACCCTTGACTTATCGCGATCTAACCGCGAAGACGGTCGTGACCTGGGCATATATATCGCGGATATGGGTCGTTCGTCACAATAGGTGACCCTCTGTTCTACAAGATCGGACAGCTTGTGATATCTTTCACGAGCACCTACATCACCGGCTGGTGTAGGTCCCGTGATACGTTTCGGTCACCTGGCCAGCACCGGCCAGGCGCCGCGTGGCGCGGGGTTACGGCACTGTGAGTGCCAGGTAGCGCGGCTTCCTAGAGATCCATCCGGAGTATCGAGATGCTGGCGAACATCGCCCCGATGGCGCGGCGATCGGCCGCCGTGACGGCTGTGGCGGCCGCCGTCATGGTGGCGCTGAGCGCTGCCCTGGGCGGTAGCAAGGGCCTGCTCGGTGCTGCCATCGCAGTGGTCGTGGTCGCCGCATTTTTCGGACTGTCCGTGCTCGCGCTTGGCCGGGCCGCCAAGGTGAGCCCGCAGGCCATGATGCTCGCGGGCATCGGCACCTACCTGTTCAAGATCCTTGTCCTGCTGTTCCTGGTGGGACGCTTCCAGGACAGCACGGCTTTCAGCCCGTGGCTGTTCGGGCTCACGGCAATCGTCTTGGTCCTGGTCTACGACATCGCGCTCGCGGTGTCGTGGACGAAGACGAAGATGCTGTACGTCGAGCCGGACGGAGAACGATGACCCGTGCTTGGGACTCGGACTCCGGACGGCAGCCTGCGGCCCGCGGTGAATATTGCCCGCGGCCCGCTGCGGCGGAGCCCGCGGCATGATGGCCCAGCAGCAGCACGGCCAGGAGCAGGGGGAGCAGCCACGCACGCCGCGCGAGGCCGACGGCTGGCAGATCCTCAGCTACATGCTCGGCGGCATGATCTTCTACGGCGCCATCGGCTGGGTTGCCGCGCACTACACCCACATCTCGGTGCTGTTCCCGATCGGCATGATCCTCGGCATCGGGCTCTCGGTGGCCATGATTATCTTCCGGTTTACCCGGTCCTGACCTGGAGCAGGTCCGTCACCGTGCGCAATGCGGTATACCCGCGTGCACGCGCGCGAGCCACCTGCGCCATGATGACTGACCTTGACCCGCAGCGGCCTGCCTGCACGCGACAGCCCGAAGAGGTATCTCGTTGAGTCATGTACTTGCGGCTTCAGCCGCGCAAAGCTGCCACCTCTTCTCCGGCTGCGGTTTCCCCGCGCCGTCGATCGACGACTTCTACTTCTCGCCGCTGTTCAAGATCGGCAGTTACAGCTTCACTAAGCCCACCCTGCTGATGCTGCTCAGCGTGATCATCGTGCTCGTCTTCTTCTGGACCGCGTTCGCGAAGCCGAAGCTGGTGCCGCGCGGCATGCAGAATCTCGGCGAGCTGGGCGTCCTGTTCGTCCGGGATCAGATCCTGCGGCCGCAGATGGGCAAGAAGGGCGACAAGTGGCTGCCGTTCCTGCTGTCGCTGTTCTTCCTCATCTGGGTGAACAACATCATGGGCATCATCCCGATCCTGTACTTCCCGGCGTTTTCGAAGTTCGGGTTCGCGATGGTTCTGGCCCTCATGGTGTGGCTGATCTACATGGGACTGGGATTCAAGAAGCAGGGCCTCGGCTACCTGCGGACACTGCTCATCCCGTCGGGGTCACCCTGGTGGATCCTCCCGCTGCTGGTCCCGATCGAGTTCCTCTCCAACGTCCTCGTCCGGCCGTTCACGCTGTCGGTCCGGTTGTTCGCCAACATGCTGGCCGGCCACGTGCTGCTGCTCGTGTTCTCGCTGGCGACCTGGTACCTGCTGAGCGCGTCGATCGGCATCTTGTACTCGGCTACCTCATTCGTCGTTCTTATTCTGGTGACCGGCCTGGAGGTACTAGTTCAGGCGCTCCAGGCCTTCATCTTCACGATCCTGACCGCCACCTATATCTCAGGCGCGTACGAAGCCTCGCACTGAGCCGACCTCCACAAGAAAATCCCGGCGGACCGCCCGCCGGCCAACGAGAAGGAAGCACCATGCAGCTCGCGATGCACCTGCATCACCTGCTCTACATCGCCGCCGGTCCCACATCTCAGCTGGGCAGCAACAGCAACCCGTTCTTTCTCCACAACCTGGGCGCCCTCACCTATGGCCTTGCGGCCATCGGCCCGGGCATCGGCATCGGCCTGATCTTCGGCAACACGATCCAGTCGATCGCCCGCCAGCCCGAGGCCGCCGGGCGTGTCACCGGGCTGATGTGGATCGGCTTCGCGCTCACTGAGTCACTGGCCCTCATCGGCATCGCGGTGCCGTTCTTCATCAAGTAGCACAACCCCCGGAAGAGGGAGCCGCACATGTTGGATCGCCTAGCGGCCGCGTCGTCGTCGCCGAACCCGCTGGTCCCGAACTGGACCGAGGTCATCGTCGGCGGCATTGCGTTCTTCATTGTCTTCTTCGCGCTATGGAAGATCCTGCTGCCCAGGATCTTGACGACCCTGAATGAGCGCACGGACGCCATCGAGGGCGGGATCGAGCGGGCGGCCCAGGCCGAGGCCGAGGCCAACCGGCTCCGCGAGCAGTTCCAGGCTCAGCTAGCCGAGGCCCGGCACGAGGCCGCGCGGCAGCGCGAGCAGGCTCTTGAAGAGGGTGTCCAGATCGTCGCGGCCAAGCGCGAGGAGGCGCAGGCCGAAGCGGCCCGGATAATCGCCGCCGCACACACGCAGATCGACGCCGACCGCCAGCAAGCCTTCGCCTCGCTGCGCGGCGAGATCGGCACGCTCGCGGTGCAGCTCGCCGGCAAGATCGTGGGCGAGTCGCTGGATGACGAGGCACGGCAGAGCCGGGTGGTCGACCGGTTCCTCGCTGACCTCGACGCCAGCCGGGCTGAATCGTCGGGAGCGCGGGCATCGTCATGAGGGGCATCAGCAGGGCCTCGCTAGCCGACGTGGAGCAGCGGCTCGCGCCACTGACCGCGAGCGCGCAGGCCGCTACGGCCCTGGGGGACGAGCTGCTCAGCGTGGCCGGCCTGCTGGCCACGCAGCCAGCGCTGCGCCGGGCCCTGAGCGACCCGTCGCGCTCGGCGCAGGCCAGGGCCGACCTCGCGGGCTCCGTGCTCTCCGGGAAGGTCAGCGACGAGGCAACCGGCCTGGTCGCAGCCGTGGCGACGGCCCGCTGGTCGGCGCCCGGCGACGTCACCGACGCGGTCGAGCAGCTGGGCGTGCACGCCGTGGTCGCCGCGGCCGAGCAAGAAGGACGGCTGGACAGCCTGGAGGACGAGCTGTTCCGGTTCGGCCGGGTGGTCGCCAGCCAGCCGGACCTGCGGATCGCGCTCACGAACCCGTTCGTGTCCGCGGCCGGCAAGACGCAGCTGCTGACGGACCTGCTGGCCGCGAAGGTCACACCGGAGGCGCTCCGGCTAATCGTCCAGGCCGCGGTCAACCCGCTCGGGCGCAGCCTGGACCTGAGCCTGGAGAACTACGCCAAGCTCGCGGCCCGCCGCCGCGAGCGGCTGGTGGCCGAGGTGCACGTCGCCGTGCCGCTGACCGACGAGCAGCGGGACCGGCTCGCGGCCGGACTCGCCGCCGCGTACGGGCACGATGTTCACCTCAACGTCGTGCTGGACCCCAGGGTGGCGGGCGGCATGACTGTCCGGGTGGGGGATGAGCTGATCGACGGCAGCATCGCCACGCGGCTCGCCACGGCCGGCCGCAGGCTGGTCGCCTGACCGAGCAACCCGGCCTGGACGCGCCCGGCACCGAACAAGACCTGCAAGCGCAGATACCTGAGAGCACAGACGAGAAGGACACGAGGAAGATGGCGGAGCTGACAATCCGGCCGGAAGAGATCCGGAGCGCTCTTGAGCGCTTCGTCCAGGCTTACGAGCCCGGAACGGCCTCCACCGAGGAGGTCGGCGCTGTCGTCGAGTGCGGCGACGGCATCGCGAGGGTCTCCGGCCTGCCCTCGGCCATGGCCAACGAGCTGCTGGAGTTCGAGGACGGTACCCGCGGCATCGCGCTGAACCTGGACGTCCGCGAGATCGGCGTCGTGGTCCTGGGCGAGTTCAGCCAGATCGAGGAAGGCCAGCGGGTCAGGCGCACCGGCGAGGTGCTGTCGGTGCCCGTGGGCGACGGCTTCCTCGGCCGCGTCGTCGGCCCGCTCGGCGCGCCGCTGGACGGCCTCGGCCCGATCGAGGGGGACACCGAGGAGCGCCAGCTGGAGCTGCAGGCGCCGTCTGTCATCGACCGCAAGCCAGTGACCGAGCCACTGCAGACCGGCATCAAGGCCATCGACGCGATGACGCCGATCGGCCGCGGTCAGCGCGAGCTGATCATCGGCGACCGGCAGACCGGCAAGACTACGATCGCCATCGACACGATCATCAACCAGAAGCAGAACTGGGACTCCGGCGATCCGGCCCGGCAGGTGCGCTGCATCTACGTGGCCATCGGGCAGAAGGGATCCACGATCTCCGCGGTACGCCAGACGCTGGAGGACGCGGGTGCGCTGCAGTACACCACGATCGTGATGGCCCCGGCTTCTGACCCGGCCGGCTACAAGTACATCGCCCCGTATACCGGCTCTGCCATCGGCCAGAACTGGATGTACCAGGGCAAGCACGTGCTCATCGTGTTCGACGACCTGACCAAGCAGGCCGAGGCCTACCGCGCCATCTCGCTGCTGCTGCGCCGGCCGCCCGGCCGCGAGGCCTACCCGGGCGACGTCTTCTACCTGCACTCCCGGCTGCTCGAGCGCTGCGCCAAGCTCTCCGACGAGCTGGGCGGCGGCTCGCTGACCGGCCTGCCGATCATCGAGACCAAGGCCAACGACGTGTCGGCGTACATCCCGACGAACGTCATCTCGATCACCGACGGCCAGATCTTCCTGGAAACCGACCTGTTCAACGCGGGCGTCCGGCCGGCCATCAACGTCGGTATCTCGGTGTCCCGCGTCGGTGGTAACGCGCAGATCAAGGCCATGAAGTCGGTCGCCGGCGGCCTCAAGCTGGCGCTGTCGCAGTACCGTGACCTGGAGGCATTCGCCTCCTTCTCCTCCGACCTGGATCCGGCGTCCCGGGCCCAGCTCGACCGCGGTGCGCGGCTGGTGGAGCTGCTCAAGCAGCCGCAGTACAGCCCGTTCCCGGTGGAGCGTCAGGTCGTCTCGATCTGGGCCGCCAACAGCGGCTACCTCGACGACGTGCCGGTTGAGGACGTCCGCCGGTTCGAGGCCGAGTTCCTCGACGACATTCAGCGCAACCGGGCCGGGATCTACGACGCGATCCGGGAGACCGGCCAGCTCAACGACGACACCGCCGTCGCGCTCAAGGATGCGATCGAGAAGTTCCGGAGCGGATTCGAGAAGACCGGCGGTGAGCTGCTCGCCACCGACGAGCCGGCCAAGGCGCTCGAAGAGGACGAGGTGCAACAGGAGAAGATCCGTCAGTACCAGGCTGAGGGCAAGAGCGAGAGCACGGGTATCGAGGACGACCCCGGTACCAGGCCCCGCAGCGGCACCGAGAGCGAATAGGGCGGGTAACGCAGCATGGGAGCCCAGCTTCGTGCGGTACGGCGGCGGATCAGGAGTGTGCAGTCCACCGCCAAGATCACGCGCGCCCAGGAGCTGATCGCGTCCTCGCGGATCATCAAGGCCCAGCAGCGGCTGCATGAGGCGCAGCCGTATGCCAGGGAGATCACCCGCGCGGTCGAGGCCGTGGTCAGCAGGTCGGGCAACGTAGACCATCCGCTGACCCGGCCGGTCGAGGACCCGAAGCGGGCCGCCGTGCTGATCCTGACCAGCGACCGCGGCTTCTGCGGCGGGTTCAACGCCAATGTGCTGCGCGAGGCCCAGAGCCTGCGCGCCCTGCTGGAGGGCGAGGGCATCGAGGTAGTGCCGTTCGTAGCGGGCCGCAAGGGTCTCGGCTGGCACCGGTTCCGTGGGCGGCAGATGGCCGCCGAGTGGGCCGGATTCTCCGACACCCCGCGTCACCACAACGCGTCCGAGGTCGCGACGGCGTTGTTGGACGCGTACGCGAAGTCGGCCGCGGAAGGTGGCGTGGATGAGATCCACGTCGTCTACACCGAGTTCGTGTCGATGCTGACGCAGCAAGCCATCGTGCGGCGGATCCTGCCGCTGGAGATCGAGAAGTCGGACGAGCCGCCGCCATCCGGGCCGATGCCGATCTACGAGTTCGAGCCGTCCCCGAGGACGTGCTCAACGCACTGCTGCCGTGGTACGTCGAGAGCAGGCTGTTCCACGCGCTGCTGGAATCGGCCGCCGCCGAGATCGCGGCCCGCCGGCGGGCGATGAAGTCGGCCACGGATAACGCCAACGACCTGATCGAGCAGCTCAGCCGGGAAGCTAACAAGGCCCGGCAGGCCGAGATCACCCAGGAAATCAGCGAGATCGTGGGCGGCGCGAATGCGCTCGCCGACGCGACCAGGGAGTAAGTGAGCATCAACATGAGCGCTACCGCAGAGACCACCGCCGCCGGCGGGTCGGCCAGCCCGGCAGCCACCGGCCGCGTATCCCGGGTGATCGGCCCCGTCGTGGACGTCGAGTTCGCGACCGAGGAGATGCCGGAGATCTACAACGCGCTGCACGTCGACGTGACGCTGGGCGACACGACCAAGACGCTGACCCTGGAGATCGCGCAGCACCTGGGCGATGACACCATCCGCGCGATCTCGATGCAGCCGACCGACGGCTTGGTCCGCGGCGCCGCGGTCACCGACACCGGCGGCCCGATCACGGTGCCGGTCGGTGACATCACCAAGGGCCACGTGTTCAACGTGCTCGGCGACCCCCTGGACGTCCCGAAGGCGTCACTGGACATCAAGGAGCGGTGGTCGATCCACCGTGACCCGCCGCCGTTCGACCAGCTGGAAGCAAGGACCGAGATCCTCGAGACCGGCATCAAGGTCATCGACCTGCTGACCCCGTACGTGAAGGGCGGCAAGATCGGCCTGTTCGGCGGCGCGGGTGTCGGCAAGACCGTGCTGATCCAGGAGATGATCACCCGGGTCGCTAAGAACTTCGGCGGTGTCTCGTGCTTCGCGGGCGTAGGGGAGCGGACCCGTGAGGGCAACGACCTCTTCCTCGAGATGACCGAGTCCGGCGTCATCAAGGACACGGCGCTGGTCTTCGGCCAGATGGACGAGCCGCCGGGCACCCGGCTCCGGGTCGCGCTGTCGGCGCTGACGATGGCCGAGTATTTCCGCGACGAGCAGCAGCAGGATGTGCTGCTGTTCATCGACAACATCTTCCGGTTCACGCAGGCCGGCTCCGAGGTATCCACGCTGCTCGGCCGGATGCCGTCCGCGGTGGGTTACCAGCCCACGCTGGCGGACGAGATGGGTCAGCTGCAGGAGCGGATCACCTCGACCCGCGGTCACTCGATCACCTCGATGCAGGCGATCTATGTGCCCGCCGACGACTACACCGACCCGGCGCCGTCCGCTGTGTTCGCGCACCTGGACGCCACGACGGCGCTGTCGCGTGAGATCACCCAGAAGGGCATCTTCCCGGCGGTGGACCCGCTGTCCTCCACCTCCCGGATCCTCGCGCCGCAGTACGTCGGCGAGGAGCACTACGCCGTCGCGCGGGAAACCCAGCGGATCCTGCAGCGCTATACCGAGCTGCAGGACATCATCGCGATCCTCGGCATCGACGAGCTTTCCGAAGAGGACAAGGTCACGGTGCAGCGGGCCCGCCGGATCGAGAAGTTCCTGTCGCACCCGATGTTCGTGGCCGAGCAGTTCACCGGCCAGCCCGGCGTGTTCGTCTCGCTGGACGACACGGTCGCGTCGTTCAAGGCCATCACCGAGGGCAAGTACGACCACCTGCCGGAGCAGGCGTTCTTCATGGTCGGCGGCATCGAGGACGTCGAGAAGAAGGCCAAGGACATGGAGAAGTCGTGACGTTTCGGGTAGAACTCGTCCAGCCCGAAGGCGAGCTCTGGTCTGGCGACGCCGAGCTCGTCATCGCCAGGACGCTAGACGGCGAGATCGGCCTGCTGACCAACCATGCCCCGGTGATCGGGATACTGGCGGAAGGCAGCACGGTCCAGATCCGGCACGAGAACGTGGCCGATCCGGACGTGTACGCCGCGGTGTCGGGTGGGTTCCTGTCGATGGCCGGCAACCGCCTCTCCATCCTCGCCCGGCAGGGCCAGCTCGGCCGGGACGTCGACACGGCCGCGGCGCAGGCCGCGCTGGACCGGGCGCTGGAGGCGGCCGGCCCGGCCGCCGGCGGGCCAGAGGAGCCAGCCGACGTGCGGTACTACCGGGCGCTGCTGGAAGCAGCGGGCCAGGCGAACTGATCCGGACTCGAGCGGCGCGGAGAAAAGAGGAGAGTGGCCGGTCAGCTAGCACTTGCAGCTGGCCTGACCGCTGTCGTGATTGTCGCGCTGCTGGGCGCCGCGCTGGTGCTGCGCCGCGCGGTCATTGCCAGGCGCGGCGGCGTGGTGGAGTGCGCGCTCCGGCACGGCCCCGGCGGCGCCTGGCTCTACGGGCTCGCCGAATACCGCGGCGACCAGCTCTACTGGCATCGATCGGTCAGCCTGCGGTTGCGGCCGCACGCCGCGTTCGACCGTAGTCAGCTGGCCGTGCTGCGCACCCGCCCGGCCGCCCCGCGCGAGGATGTCCGGCTCGGGCCAGGCGTCGTCATCATCGAGTGCGAGGGCCTGCTGCGGCACCGGGGCGGGCCGCCGGCTCGCAGCAGCGTCGAGCTCGCGATGTCGCAGGCCGCGCTCATGGGCTTGCTGGCGTGGCTGGAGGCTTCGCCGATCTACCCGATCCGCCGCGCCAGCTGACCGGCCAGCCTGCTAGTACTCCAGCCGTAGATCGTGATCTTGTTGCTGAGGCGCCGCGGACCGTCGGTCGTGCGGACGAGATCGACCTTCGTCAGCGTGGGCGTCCGTTCCTTCTCCGTATGTCTGAGTCCGCCGACGGAGGGAATCCTTAATCTCGCTGAGCCTGGCCGCCGCGGCCGGGGTCCACTCCGTCCTTTGCTCGCTGGCACGCAGTGCGTCGTCGATCTCGCTGAGCTTGGCGGTGGACACTGCGCCTGCCCGCTCGATCAGGTCGTCCCGGCTCAGGGTGGTCAGCCAGGTGCACGGGGTAAAGCCCGGCCACGGGAACGCGAACCGCAGCACGCCTTCAAAGGGCAGTCCTTCCGGGACGCCGACTGCCACCTCGATTCCCCAGCCGGAGATGTCGGTATCCGCTGGAGCGACGACCTGCATCGCCCGGAACCCGGATGGCTCGTCTTCCGACAGCAGCACGACAGGCCGAGGCTCGTCGAACTCGACCCACCAGACCTCGCCTCGTCGCATGTGTGCTCCTGGGTGTGAGATGGCAGGCGGATGCTACGCCGGTCGCGGCTGGACGTGATGCGGCCCTGCCTGCCGCCCGGGCCGTAGATCTTGGGTGCCGGTACCGGAGACGGGGCGGCCGCTGTCTGATCATCTGGGTTTGTGATGACTCGCGATGATCTTCTGGCGGCCGCTGGCCTTAGCGTAGACCCTGGCCGCTGGCTGGGGACATTCGATGAGCTGCTGACCCGGGCCGATGCCCGGTTCAGCCGGGTGGAGCCGCGGCGCCGGGCCCGGGCGTTCGTGCTGGGCCTGCTGGCCGAGCTGCCGCGCAAGAACTGCTGGACGATCGCCGAGCATGCCGGGGACCGGACTCCGGACGGGATGCAGCACCTGCTGTCCCGGGCCCGGTGGGACGCCGACGGGGTCCGCGACACGTGCGCAGTTACGTCGTGGAGCAGCTGGGTGATCCCGGCGCGGTGCTGGTGGTGGATGAGACGGGGGACGTGAGGAAAGGCACCGCCACGCCGGGGGCGCAGCGGCAGTACACCGGCACCGCGGGCCGGATCGAGAACGCCCAGGTCGCGGTCTACCTTGGCTATGCTGCCCCCTGGCCCCGGACACCGGTGCCTGCTAATCCGCCGGAACCGAAGCACCGGGGAACTGGCCTTCTACCACTGCTACTCCCCGCAGCGGGTCACGCTCGCCGCCCTGGTCAAGGTCGCCGGGCTTCGCTGGACGATCGAGGAGAACTTCCAGGCCGGCAAGGGCCTGACCGGCCTGGATGAGCACCAGGCACGCCGCTGGAACTCCTGGTACCGGTGGGTCACTCTGGCCATGCTCGGCGCCGCCGTCCTCACCATCGCCGCCGCCATCGAATCCGCCCGCGGCCCGGCCGCGGCCGGGCAGATCCCTCTGACCCGCAACGAGATCGCCCACCTCCTCGCCGCAGTGACTGCCCCACCGGGCCGCGACGCCGGGCACCGCCTCCGCTGGTCACACTGGCGACGCCGCCACCAGCACCGCGCCCGGACCTGCCGCTACCAGCGGCAAATAACCCAAGACCATGCAACATAACGATCTACGGCTGGAGTACTAGGCCCGCTCGCCGCCGGGCTTCCACAGCAGGTCGCCGGCGTCCTCGTTGACCTTCCTGGCCAGGATGAAGAGCAGATCCGAGAGCCGGTTCAGGTACTGCGCGGTGAGCGGGTTCATGCTGTCGCCGTAGACCTCCATCGCGGCCCACGTGCTGCGCTCGGCCCGGCGCACGACGGTCCTGGCCACGTGCAGCAGGGCGCTGGCGGGCCTGCCGCCAGGCAGGACGAAGCTGCGCAGCACTGGCAGCTCGGCGTTGTACTCGTCGCAGGCCCGCTCCAGCCGGTCGATGTAGTCCTGCTCGACTCGCAGTGGCGGGAACTCCGGCTGCGCGCTGACCGGGTTGCACAGATCCGCCCCGACATCGAACAGTTCGTTCTGGATGCGCACCAGCAACGCGGATATGGCGGGCGGCAGCTGGCCCATGGTCACGGCGACGCCGAGGGCGCTGTTCGCTTCGTCGGTGTCCGCGTACGCGGCCAGCCTGGCGTCGGTCTTGCGCGCGCGGCTCATGTCGCCCAGTGACGTAGTGCCGTCGTCGCCGGTGCGGGTGTAAATACGGGACAGAACGACGGGCTTGTCAGGGTCAGCGGCCATGACCACCACGGTACCGGCCTGTCGATCGCGGCTGGCGGGGAGCGTGAGTGACGTAAGTCACGCACGGCAATCAGATCCGCACGGCGCGTCTTTCTGGCCTGATTCTGAGAGCGGTCATACCGGGCGTGAATTACCCAAATCAAGTGACCAACCGGGACAGTGCCGCGGTGTCTGAGCCCGATCGCAACGAAATCCGCAGCGACGTCCCTGACTCACCACGTGACTGCGCAGATAAACGCCGCTTCATGTCCGAAACTCGTGAATCCGCAGCTAGGCGGCTGGTTACGCAGCCATACAGCCGTGCTGAGAATTGTGTGTGTTAACTAGGGTGACCTGGGGGTATTCACAATGCGACCACGATGTGGCATCGTGTAGCTACTAAGAGTGATAGGAAGACGCGGTCGCCTGGATCGTTGCTACAGGCAATTGGGGTCGCGTCAGATCCGTGGCCGGTATAGGGCCGCGGAGGAGCCGCTCTCCAGGCGGCTCGGCAGTCGCCACAAAGTTTCCGGCGGTTCTCGGGGGCCCGCCGGAGAACGGGGGGTGGCGGCGGCCGATTGGGTGGGGGGAGGTGCGCTCCCGGCCGAACAGGCCGGGAGCGCACCTTTATGTACGCCCTGTTGTGTATGTACTGTGACCGACAGGGCGCCGTGCTACCAGTCTTCTGAAATCACCGCGTACGTCCCGGAATCTAGAGAGCTGGCCCTAATTAACTGGATACGCTGAGACCTGGGGGAGCCGGCTTGCGGCTGCAGCCCCAGCCAAGCTGAGCACGCGGCTGAGTAGGGTATTCGTCGGCCCGCGGGCCGAGTCCGGGAAAGGTATGGCCGTGTACGACTACATCATTGTCGGCGCCGGCAGCGCCGGCTGCGTGCTTGCCGCTCGGCTGACCGAGAATCCTGACGCCCGGGTGCTGCTGCTCGAAGCCGGGCCGCCGGACACGGCGGATGAGATCCACATCCCGGCGGCCGTCAACCTGCTGTTCAAGACCGCCTTTGACTGGGATTACCAGACGACCGAGCAGGACCGGGCCGGCGGCCGCTCGGTGTACTGGCCGCGGGGCAAGGTCCTCGGCGGCTCGTCGTCGATCAACGCGATGATCTACATCCGCGGCAACCGGGTGGACTACGACACCTGGCGGGACGACTACGGCTGCGAGGGCTGGGGCTATACCGACCTGCTGCCCTACTTCCTGCGGGCCGAGTGCAACTCCAGGGGCGCGTCGGCCTACCACGGGGCTTCCGGACCGCTGAGCGTGCAGGATCTGCGCTACAAGAGCGACCTGACCGGGGCCTTCGTCAGCGCCGCCAAGCACTGCGGCCAGCCCGGCAACGACGACTTCAACGGGCCCAGCCAGGATGGCGTGGGGTACTACCAGGTAACTCAGCGGGGCGGGCGGCGCTGGTCGGCGGCCGACGCCTACCTGCACCCGGCCGTCGGCAGGCCCAATCTCACCGTGCAGACCGACGCCCTGGTGACCGGCATCGACATCGAGGGCGGCCGGGCGACCGGCGTCCGGTATCTGCGCCGCGGCGTCGAGGAGACGGCACGGGCCGACTCCGAGGTGATCCTCGCGGCTGGCGCCGTCGGCAGCCCGCAGCTGCTGATGCTCTCCGGCGTGGGCCCGGCCGCGCACCTGCGCGAGCACGACATCGCGGTGCTCGCCGACAGCCCGGGCGTGGGCGGGAACTTGTCCGATCACCCGGTCGTGACGGCGATGTGGAGCGTGCCCAGGAGCAAGAGCCTGTGGGAGCTGGCCGGGCCGCGGAACCTGGCCCGGTGGCAGATGACTCACACGGGCCCGATGACCACGAATATCGCGGAGGCCGGCGGCTTTCTGCGCACTGATTCCTCGCTGCCCGCGCCGGACATCCAGTGGCACGTGCTGCCGGTGCCGTTCGTCAATGGCGGCCTCGCCGATCCGGCGAGCCGGGCTCTGTCGGTGCTCGTCACGCTCGTATCCGTCGGCAGCCGGGGCCGGATCCGGCTGCACAGCGCCGATCCGCGGCACAAGCCCGCCATCGACCCGGCGTACCTGTCCGACACCTCGGACTTCGACCCGCTGGTCAAGGGCATCGCGATGGCCCGCGAGTTCGCCGCCGCCCGGCCGCTCAGCCGGATCGCCAAGTCCGAGCTGGCGCCCGGCCCGGCGCTGCGATCCGATGCCGACCTGTGGGAGTGGATCCGCGGCGACGTCAACACGCTCTACCACCCGGTCGGCACGTGCGCGATGGGCGGCGACGGCCGGGTCGCGGCCAGCAAGCTCACCAGCGTGGTCGACATCGAGCTGCGGGTGCGCGGTGTCGAGGGACTGCGGGTGGTCGACGCGTCAGTGATGCCGACGGTGCCGCGCGGCAACACGAACGCCCCGACGATCGCGATCGCCGAGCGCGCGGCCGACCTGATCCAGGGCCGGGCCCCGCTGGCCGCGCTCGACCCCGCCGACGTCGCGCTAGCCGCCTCTGCGTGAGCGGTTACTGCCCGCGCGGCTGCGCGGCCGTGCAGGACGGTCGCCAGCTTGAGGATCTTCTTCATGTCCTCGTCGGTCCGGCTGAACGAGGTCAGGTTCACCATGGGCCGCATCCGCTGCCGGGTGATCGACTTCGGCCGGGCGAACTCACGCAGCCCGTCGGCGCCGTGGATGCGGCCGAAGCCGGAGTCGCCCGAGCCGCCGAATGGCAGCGACGGCACGCTGGCGAAGGAGATGACGGAGTTGATCGCCGTCATCCCGCTGCGCAGCGCCCTGGCGGCCGCCATGGCGGCCTTCCGGTTCCTGGCAAACACCGTGCCGCCCAGGCCGTACCGGCTCGCGTTGGCCAGCTCGACGCCCTCGTCGAGGTCCGCGACCCTGGTCACGGTGATCGTCGGCCCGAACGTTTCCTCGGTGACGGCCTTGCTCTCCTCGGGCACGTCGGCCAGGATGACCGGCCCGACGTAGGGCCGCCGGATGCTGGCGATGCCGCCGATAACCGGGCGGCCGCCGCGGGCGAGTGCGTCCGCGATGTGCTTCTCGACGACCTCGACCTGGCCCGGCATCGTCATCGGGCCGTAGTCGGCCTCCCGGTCGTCGCCGGGGCGTAGCTTGGTCACCTGTGTCGGTGAGCTTCTCCAGGAACGTGTTGTAGACCTCCTGGGCCACGTAGACACGCTCGACACCGACGCAGGTCTGGCCGGCGTTCGACAGCGCACCCCAGGCGCACGCGTCGGCCGCGGCGTCCAGGTCGGCGTCCGCTCCCACGATGAACGCGTCCTTCCCGCCGCACTCGGCCACCAGCGGGGTGAGATTCGTGGCGCACGCGGCCATCACCTTCTTGGCGGTGGCGGCCGAGCCGGTGAACGCGATCTTGTTCACGGGGCTCTTGGCCAGGTACTCGCCCGTCTGCCCGAGCCCTGTGATCAGCTGGAATACCGGCCGTTCCGGCACCACCTCGGCGAACGAACTGACCAGCCAGCCGCCTACCGCGGGCGTCAGCTCGCTTGGCTTGAAGACGACGGCATTGCCTGCGGCCAGCGCGTACGCGATCGAGCCCATCGGCGTGAAGACCGGGTAGTTCCACGGCCCGATGACCCCGACGACGCCCAGCGGCTGGTACTCGAGGATCGCGGTGTGGTTGATCGCGACCAGGCCACTGCGGACCCGGCGCGGGCCGAGCACCCGGCGCGCGTGTTTCGCGGCCCAGTCGATGTGCACGATCGCCAGCAAGATCTCCAGCTGAGCGTCGGCGACCGGCTTGCCGGTCTCGGTGTGCACCAGCTCGGCGAGGCGGCCGATGTACCGGGTCAGGTGCGACTTCCAGGCGAGCAGCCGCTGCTCCCGGCCCTTCCAGCCCAGGCCCGCCCACCACTGCGCGGCCGCCTGAGCGCGCTCGACCGTGTCGTTGACGTCCTGCTCGCCGTAGACCGGCAGGGTCGCGATGACCTCCGAAGTCGCCGGGTTGACCGTGTCGAAGGTCTCGGTGGACCGCAGGTGTCGCTGCGAGATGCCGGGATACCCGTAACTGCCGATGGTGGCCGTCATTGTCTGCACCGCCGTTCTGCACTATTTGGTGCGATTCTATGCCGGGTGTGCCGCATTCCGCCGGCCGCCGTCATCGAGTCAGTAAATCACTGGCGGGCCTGGGGTATCGGGTCAGGTAGGTTGAACAGTCCCCTCCGACCAGGAGCCGCCATGGCACAGCTGCCGTCCACTGAAGCGGACCGGCGCTGGCTGCTGGCGGCGATCGAGCTGTCCAGCCGATGCCCGCCGTCGGCCTCGGCTTTCTCGGTGGGGGCGATCGTGGTGGGACCGGCCGATGTCGTCCTCGGCCATGGCTACTCCAGGGAGCAGGATCCGGCCGATCACGCCGAAGAGGTGGCGCTGGCGAGGGCCGCTGAAACCGGGGCCACGGCCGCTCAGCTCGGCGCCGCGACGATCTACAGCTCGCTGGAGCCGTGCGCCGCCCGCGCGTCCCGGCCGGTGCCGTGCGCCGACCTGATCATCGGCAGTGGCCTGCGCCGGGTTGTCATCGCCTGGCTGGAGCCGCCGCTCTTCGTGCCCGGCGGCGGCGCGGCCCGGCTGCGCGCCGCGGGGCTGGCGGTGGCAGTGCTGCCTGACCTCGCCGCTGCCGCCAAGGCCGTGAACGCGCACCTCCTCGGCGGCCTGTCCGGGCCAGTCCGCGCGCCCTAGCCGGTACAGCACGTGTGGCCGGAGCGGGCTCTTGAGCGGAACGGCGGGGTGCTCGAAGAGGCGGTGCTCGGACATCCCCAGCCGGCGCATCACGGCCTGTGACGGCTCGTTGAGTATCGCGGTCATGGACCAGATCTCGGCCAGCCCCGCGCCGTTGAAGCCCACGTCCACCGCGGCCCGCGCGGCTTCGGTCGCGTAGCCGTGGTGCCAGAACTGCTTGCGCAGCCGCCAGCCGACCTCCATGCCGCCGGCCCCTGGCACGCCCTCGGGCATCGGGTTGAGGCCGGTATAGCCGATGAATTCGCCCGTCGCTGTCAGTTCCAGCGCCCACAGGCCGTAGCCCTGCAGGTCGAACCGTGCTTCGATGCGGTGCACGAACGCGTCGCTGGCCGCCCGGTTCATGGTGGCGGGGAAGAACCGCATGGTTTCGGGGTCGGCGTTAAGTTCCGCGAACGGCGCGCGGTCGCTGTCCCGCCACCGCCGCAGCAGCAGCCGCTCGGTCCTGATCTCGTCAAATCGCTCCGGCATGAGCCTCGTGCCCCCCTTGCCGTCGTTGCCCCGGAACTGCCGCCCGGCAAGAATGGCGCGCAATGGCGAATTGTGTCAAATGCGTAGAATAGCGAACGGAAAAGGCGCTACGGTAGAGCTAGTTGTCGCAGTCACGCCCGGCTGCGGATTGCGAGCGGGTCAGAACAGCCGCAGCGCGCCGTCGTCGGTGCCGCGCATCGCGTCGTAGTCGAGCGTGACGCAGCGGATACCCCGGTCCTCCGCGAGCACGCGCGCCTGCGGCTTGATCTCCTGTGCGGCGAAGATGCCCTGCACCGGGGCGAGCAGCGGATCCCGGTTCAGCAACTCCAGGTAGCGCGTGAGCTGCTCGACCCCGTCGATCTCGCCGCGTCGCTTGATCTCGACGGCGACACTGACGCCGTCGTGGTCGCGGCACATCAGATCGACCGGCCCGATCGCGGTGGGGAACTCGCGGCGGACCAGCCGCCAGCCCTCGCCGAGGATGTGCACCTGCGCCGCCAGCAGTTCCTGCAGGTGCGACTCGACGCCGTCCTTGACCAGGCCGGGATCGACGCCCAGGTCGTGGGACGAGTCGCTGATGATCTCCTCGATCGTGATCGTGAGCGTCTCACCCGACTTCGCGGTGACGATCCACTGGCCATCCGCCTCGGCGAGCCGGCACGGCGGCGACATCCAGTTCAGCGGCTTGTAGGAGCCGCCGTCACTGTGCACGAGGACCGACCCGTCCGCCTTCATCATGATGAGGCGGGTCGCGAGCGGGAGATGAGCGGACAGCCGGCCGGCGTAGTCGACGCTGCACCGGGCGATGACAAGGCGCACAGCGACTAACCCTAAGGCGTCTGGCCGGCTCTCGAGGCCGGGCTCGCCAGAGCCGTGCGCAGCTGCTCGGGTGTCGGCTGCGGCACCGCCGCAGGCTGGCCCCGCAGCGCGGCCTGCGTCCCCGCCACCACCCGGGGGTCCCGGTACACGTCCTCGGGCCGGCGGATCATGGCGTAGATGCTCCACAAGCCACGGAACGCGGCCGGGTCGTATCGCCCGGCCAGCCGCAGCTGGGAGTGCGTGATCACGCCGGGTGGCACGGCCGTCGCCGCGTGCGCCGGGTCGCCGAAGATCGTGTGCCGCGGGGCGAGCCGGCCCCGCGTCCAGCGCGGCCTTGTCGGCGTAGTACGGCGTCCCGTGCTCGGCGGTCCAGGCGTCCACGGCCAGGGCCAGCTCGGGCCAGGCCGGCCCGTGCCCGGCGATGGCGTCGGCGAGGTGCGCGGCCCCGCCGATTGCCAGGCTGAGCCCGCGGCCCAGGGTCGGGTTGGTGGTGCAGACGCTGTCACCGACCGCGAGTATCCCGGTGGCGACCGGGCTGCCGTCGACCACGAGCCGGTGCAGGGTGTTGTGCAGGCCCGCCATCGGGAACACGCCGGTGATCGGCCAGGTCGCCGGGAGCTCAAAGCCCAGGCGACCCGGCACCGGATACTCGACGCCGCGGAGGTGCTGTTCATCCGCGATGGCTACACCGCCACCGCGATCGCGGCCATCGCCGCTGCGGCGGACGTGGCCGTGCAGACCGTGTACGCGGTGTTCGGCACCTTGCGGGCCATCCTCGCCGAGCTGCTGGCGGCCCGGGGCGCGCTGCGCCCAGGGTTGCCGGCCGCCCGCGCGGCCGACATCATCTGGGCCATCGCCAATCCGCGTACGCAGCATGCGCTGGTCGCCGAGCGGCAGTGGCCGGCCGCAGAGTATGAGAGCTGGCTGGCGGATCTGCTCGCGGCGTCGCTGCTCGCCTGACTATGACGACGCGTCGTTAAGCTGACTGCCGATGACGGACCCGGCTGCGCACGTGCTGAAGGGCCTGGACGTACGGGCCGGGAGCGTGCGCACGCTCAAGGACGTAGCGGGCGAGAACGCGAGCTGGCTGGCGCGGACCGGCGCCGGGCAGCGGGTCGTGCTGCGCCGCTACCACGCTGGCGCGACGGCGGCCGACCTGGCCTACGAGCACGCGGTGCTGCACCATCTCGCTCTGGCCGGCTGGGTGGTCCCGGAGCCGGTCAGCGACCTCACCGAGCATGACGGCGCGTACTACTGCCTGACCCGGTTCGTGCCCGGCCGGGCGGTGCCGGACGAGTCGGTGCCGCAGCGCCGCCGGCGCGGCCGCGACCTGGCCCGACTGCAGCTGGCCTTGCGCGCTCTCGGCTCCCGGATCGGGCAGCGGCCCGGCTGGCGCGCCCAGCACGCCGGGCCGACCGTGCACACCCGGCTTGACTGGGCAGCCTGTGTGCGGGGTCTGCTCGCCGTCAGCCCGCCTCTCGGCTCGTGGGCGCGCGCTGCGGCCGAGGACACCAGCGCTGGCCTCGCGGGCATCGGTGCCGCCGCACTGCCGCTAACGGTGGTGCACGGCGACTTCGCCGAGTGGAACGTGCACTACGCTCGTGGCCGCCTGGCCGGTGTCGTCGACTTCGGGCTGACGCACCTGGATTCCCGGCCGTACGAGCTCGCGATCGCACGCACCTACCGGGCGCCGCAGGCGGCCGCCGCCTACGGCGCGGAGCTGGCCCGGCTGGGCTGGCCGCTGACCGACCTTGAGCGGGCCGCCATCGAGCCGGTCTATCGCGCGTTCCGGCTCGACCAGGCGGCCTGGGCGGTGCAGGCCGGTCTGCAGGCCGGCCGGATCGACCTGGCCGCGGTGCAGCGCCACCTGGCCCGGACCGGCACCCCGGCGCCAGGCTGACGCGCAGGTCGGGGGACCGGCGACGGTCCACCCTGACGTGCGGGCGGCTGCCGGGTCAGCCGTGCAGGTGCGGGAACGCGTCCGCGCCGAGATCCGCGATCAGCTCGACCGCGTCCGCGCGGGTCACATCCTCGTCAGCGGTGACCTGCTTGTCGGAGTGGAACCGGTCGGCTGCCAGTGCGACGAACGCGTGGAACGCCGCCCTGGCCATGCCCTTCAGTGCCTGCTCGGGCGCCGGGATTTTCCCGGTAAAGGGCGGCACCGGCCGCGCCGTCACCGCGGGCCAGGAGTCTGGGTCGCGCGGCGTCTCGAGCGTCAGCACCGGAGTCAGGTCCGCTGCCACGGCGTCGCGGTCGGTCAGCGGCGCCCCGAGCGACCATCGGTGCCGCAGCGTGCGGATCACCGACGTGTTGCGGTACTCGTTGTTGACCACGGTGCGCTCCGGGATCCAGGCCGAGATCGCGAACGCCGGGACGCGCACGCCTGACCGGTCGAACCCGAAGTCGTACTGCCGGAACGAGGCCGTCGGGTCCGGCGGCGGGACCAGCGGCGGCGGGACGTGATCATAGGTGCCGCCGTGCTCGTCGAACGTGATCAGCAGCAGCGTGTTCCACGCGTTCGACCCGTGCTCAGACCGGGAGTTCCGGATCGCGTCGTAGATCCGGGCGAGCAGGTCTTCGCCGCCCAGCAGCGACGAAGGCGCGTCGATGGGCGCGTCCGGGAACAGCGCGTCGAACGCGGGGTGCATGTCATTGTGGCCGAACAGCAGGTTCGGCTCGATGAACGAGTAAGCCGGCAGGTTGCCCTCGGCCGCGTCCGCCAGGAACTGGTTGGTGCTGAAGAACCTGGTGGCGAAGTACGGCAGCAGCAGGCGCGCGTGGATCACGCCGGTCAGCGAGATGTGGCTCGGCGGATCGCAGTAGACGCGCCAGCTCAGGCCCTGCGCGTCGAGCCGCTCGAAGATCGTCTCCACGTCGTTGTGCAGCGGGAACGCGTCAATCGGGGTGAGGTTGTCGACATAGCCGGAGGAGGATGCGGCGTGGAAGAACGACCGGTTCGCGAACGTCTGGGTCGGCACCTCGCAGAACCAGTGATCGAACGTGGCGAAGCCGCGGGCCAGCGCCGCCACGACCGGCATCTCGGCCGGCGTATAGCCGGTCATGATCTGCGCGAACTCGTCGTAGGCCGGCGCGCGCTGCAGTTCGGCCGTGAACGCGCTGATGTAGTCGGCGACGAAGCCGTCCATCGTCGGCGGCTGCCGGGAATCCGCGGGCGCGTTGTAGGGCGGTGTCATCTTGTCCGGCAGCACGTTCCGGTTGGACGGCGGGTCGATCAGGCCGAACAACTGGGTGTTGACGTGCTGGTACTCCTCGCCCGGATCCGGGTTCGGGGTGTTCATGTCCGTCGCGATCCCGTAGGGCACGAGCGCGCCGGCGCCCGGTGCCCACGCCGGGACCGGGTTCGCCAGGTTCTTCCCGATGACCCCCTCGAACGCGGGCACCTCGCCCGGGTCGTACAGGCGGCCGAGCAGGCTATCGAACGAGCGGTTCTCGAACATGATGACCACGACGTGATCGAGCGCATTGCTCCGGTCAGGACGCGCCATCGGCGTTCCTCTCCATTCGGGCGGCTTTCCGAGTGCACCAAGTATGTCGTCCGGGCGCCTGGGTGTGGGCGTCCCGCAAGCTGGCCGGGCAGGCCGGATCGGTAGGGTCGCGGCCATGGAGATTCGAGAGGCAGCCGTCGTCGGCCTGGGCACGATGGGCGCCGGGATTGCCGAGGTGCTCGCCAGGGCCGGGATCGCCGTCGTCGCGATCGAGGTCGACGAGGACGCGCTGGCGCGTGGCGTGGCCATCCTGGACGCGTCCCTGGCCAGGGCGGTCAGCCGCGGCAAGCTGACCGAGGCAGAGCGGGACAGCATCCGCGGCCGGATCCAGCCGACGACCGCGTTCAGCGCCGCCGCGCGGGCAGACCTCGCGATCGAGGTGGTACCCGAGCAAATGCCGCTCAAGCGCCAGGTCTTCTCGCAGCTCGACCGCGTGTGCAGCCCGGAAGCCATTCTGGCCACCAATACGTCTTCGCTGTCGGTGACCTCGATCGCGGCCGCGACCGCCGATCCTGACCGGGTGGTCGGCATGCATTTCTTCAACCCGGCGCCGGTGATGCGACTGGTCGAAGTCGTCTCCACGGTGCTCACCGCGGACGGGCTCGCGGCCGGGATCGCCGATCTTGCCCGCCGTCTCGGCAAGACCCCGGTTCAGGTCGGCGACCGGGCCGGGTTCGTCGCGAACGCGCTGCTGCTGCCCTATCTCAACCACGCCGTCCGGCTGCTGGAGACCGGCTATGCCACCCGCGAGGACATTGACCTCGCCGCGACCGCTGGCCTCGGCCTGCCGATGGGCCCGCTCGCGCTGCTCGACCTCATCGGGCTGGACACCTCGCTCTCGATCCTGGAGGTCCTGCACGGTGAGCTCGGCGGCACCAGGCACGTCCCGGCGGCCCTGCTGCGCCGGCTGGTGACCGCCGGCCGCACCGGACGCAAGGCGGGCCGGGGAATCTACGACTACGCCGCCAGCGGTGCGGACGGGAACGGGGCCGGTACCCCCCCGCCTGGCACCGTCACGCTGATCGGTTCCGGCAGCCCGGCGGAGGCGGAGCTGGCTAGCGCCGCCGCGGCCGCGGGGATCAACGTGACCCGGAACCCGGCGCACGCCAGCGATCTGGTCGTCATCGCCGCGGCGCCCGATGAGCGGGTACTGCCCACGGCGCTGGAAACGGGCCGGCCCGAGCACGCAGTCGGACTGCACCTCGGGGCCTCGGGTCTCGCGGAGCTGATCAGAACGAGGCTGACCAGCGGACCCGCCGCCGCCGCGGGCCTGGCCTTCGCGGACCGGCTGGGCCTGCAAGCCGTGCAGGCGCCCGACCGGCCGGGGTTCCTGGTCGGCGCCTTGCTGTACCCGCACCTGGCCGACGCCGTCCGGATGGTGCAGGACGGGTACGCGAGCCCGGCCGACGTGGACACGGCCATGACGCTGGGCTGCGGCTATCCGGCCGGGCCGTTCCAGCTGCTGGACAAGACCGGGCCGCAGGTGGTGCTGGACGGCCTGCGGGCCATGCACGCCGCGTACGGGGACCCGGCGTTCGCGCCGCCACCGCTGCTCGCCGAGCACGCGGCCGCGGCCCTCGGCTTCGCCGGCTAGCCCCGGTGAGCCCGCGCCGGGCCGGGCGCCGGCCCGTCGGCGATCCCAGCAAGCCGCGCCGCGCGCAGCGGCGCAAGAGCGGCGCCGCGGACCAGCCAGAAGACTCCTCGGCCCGCCTCGGCCCGCCGCAACTGCAGGAGTGGCCCGACGGCGACTGGATCGTGCGGCAGGTGCCCGGCGGCGCCGCCACCAAGCAGTACCGGTGCCCCGGCTGTGATCAGGAGCTGCGGCCCGGCACCGCGCACGTGGTGGTGTGGCCGGCGGATGCCACCGGAGCCGAGGGCCGCAGGCACTGGCACAATGCCTGCTGGCAGCGACGTCCCCGGCGACCGGGACCGCGGCCGTACCGCTAGCCCCCGAGGAACCCGATGCCCGAGATAACCGCCGGCACCGTGCTGCCCGCCCGGCGCGAGCCCATCACGATGCTGACCGCCGACGGACTGACCCTGGTCGGCGACCTGGCCTTGCCGGTTTCAACGCCGCCAGTCGCGACGCTGATCTGCCTGCACCCGCTGCCCACCCAGGGCGGCATGATGGACAGCCACGTGCTGCGCAAGGCCAGCTACCGGCTGCCCGCGCTGGCCGACCTGGCGGTGCTGAGGTTCAATACCCGCGGCACATTCTCCGAGCGTGGCCGAAGCGCTGGCGAGTTCGGCGACGGCGAGACCGAGCGGCACGACGTGGCGGCGGCAATCGGCTACTGCGCCGACCGTGACCTGCCGCGACTCTGGCTGCTCGGCTGGTCGTTCGGCACCGAACTGGCCTTGCGCTGGGGCCTGGACCCGGACGTCGAGGGTGCGATCTTGCTGTCCCCGCCGTTGCGCCGCGCGGGTGACGCCGACCTGGACGCATGGGCGCGGGCGGGCAAGCCGTTGCTCGCGCTAGTGCCGGAGCACGATGATTACCTCCAGCCGCCGCAAGCACGCGAGCGCTTTGCCAGGGTTCCGCAGGCCGAGGTGGTGGGTGTGCCCGGCGCCAAGCACCTGTGGGTAGGGGAGCGCTACGTCCGGATCGCGCTGGACGAGATCGTGCGGCGGGTCAACCCGGCGGCCTGGCCGCTGCCGGCCGAGTGGGAGGAATGACAGTGGGGCTGTTCGACCTGACCGGCAAGACCGCGCTCGTCACGGGCGCATCGCGCGGGATCGGCCAGGCGATCGCCGTCGCCTTCGCCGACGCCGGGGCGGATGTCGCCCTGGTCGCGCGCGGCGCCGACGGGCTGACCGAGACCGCCGAGGCCGTCACCGCCGTGGGCCGCAAGGCGTTTGTCATCCCCGCGGACGTGACCAGCTACGAGGCGGTCGCGGCCGCGGTGGCGACCGCGATCGACCAGCTCGGCTACCTGGACATCGTCGTCAACAACGCCGGCGGCTCGAACTTCATGGTCCCGTTCCGTGACCTGCGCCTGTCCGGCTGGGACAAGCTGATCCAGCTGAACCTGAGCTCGGCGGTCTATGTCTGCCACGCCGCCGCGGGTCACCTGCTCGACCGCGGGCACGGGTCCGTGATCAACGTGGCGTCGGTAGCGGGCGTCGCCGCCTCGCCGACGATGTCGCCATACGGCGCGGCCAAGGCCGGCCTCATCTCGCTGACGAAGTCGCTGGCGGTGGAGTGGGCCCAGGCCGGTGTCCGCGTCAACGCGCTGTGCCCTGGCTGGACCGCGACCGAGCTCAACCGCACCCTCTGGGAAGACCCGGTGCTCGGCCCGGCGACGATCGCCACGACGCCGATGGGCCGGTGGGCGTCCGCGGCGGAGATGGCAGGCCCGGCCCTGTTCCTGGCCAGCGACGCGTCGTCGTACCTGACCGGGCAGGCGCTCGTCGTGGACGGGGGTCAGACCGCCAGCGCCTGAGCTGGCAGGTTCCCGCCAGATAGGTCCGCGACGCGGGCATTCGGTCGCGGCCGGGACAGCGGCGGCTGATGATGGTCAGATGCCGCTGCAGAACAGGGTCTGTCCGACCGGGGAAATCGTCGCCGATCCGGCCCGCGGGCTGATGATGGGCAACCGGGGGTGCCTGCACGGCCACGGCCGGGAACTCGGCGTCAGCCGCTGGCGATCGAAGCTGTGGATCTGCTGCGTACTGGACTGGAACGGGGTCCGGCGCGACCCGATGCCGCCGGGCCGGTGGACGGCGCTGTTCTTCCTGGACGAGGCGACCGCGCTCGCGGCCGGGCACCGGCCGTGCGGGTACTGTCGGCGCCCGGATTACCTGGACTTCGGTACGGCCTGGCAGGCGACGCGGGCACTGGCGGCCCGGCCGCGCGCGGTCGAGATGGACGCGCGGCTGCACGCCGAGCGGGTGGACCGGACCCGGCGGCAGCGGACGCACCGCCGGCCGCTGTCGGGGCTGCCGGACGGCGTCATCGTCCGCTCGGCCAGCGGCCCGGCGCTACTGGCCGGTGGCGCGCTGTTGCCGTGGTCGCCCCACGGCTACGGCGACCCTGACCGGGCCCCAGCCGGATCCGACGTCCTCGCGGAGGTGCTGACGCCGCCGTCGATCGTTGCCGCGATCGAGGCTGGCTACCGGCCGATGGTCCATCCGAGCGCCCTGGCCGGGGCCGCCGAGGCACCCGGCCTGCGCTGCCAGCCGCCGCGGCCGAGGCAGCAACAAAACTGAAGGGGCTCCCCGGCATCGCCGGGGAACCCCCTCTGTACGTGGCTGGATTTACTCAGTCCACCACTCGTCCTCGCCGTCACCCTGCTTGCCGCTCGCCGGCTGCTTGGCGCCGCCGTTGGCTGCGCCGCCATTGGCCGGGGCCGAGTGGCGCGCGGTCGCGGCCGCAGGCTCCGGGGCGGGTGCTGCGGGTGCCGGGGCCGCGGCAGGCGCTGCCGCGACTGCCTTCGGCGCGGCCTGGGCCACGGCGGGCTGCTGCGGCGGGCTGGACTTGAGCACGTCGGCTAGGCCGGGCATCTGCGCGCCGAGCAGCTGGCTGATCTGCGCGAGGTGAGCGCCGACGCTCTCCTTCTGCTTGTTGAGCTCGTCCACCTGGCGCTGCGCCGCGCTGCGGATCCGGTCGGACTCGGATTTGGTGTCGGCCAGCAGCTGGTCGGCCTGAGCCTTGGCCTGCGCCACTATCCCGTCGGCGTTCTTCTTCGCGTTGCTGACAAGCTGCTGCGCGTGCTGATCGGCCTCGCGCCGGGTCGCCTCGGCCTGGATGCTGGCCTTGCTGGCCCGCTCCTCGGCGATCGCAGCGCGCTGCTCGGCCTCGGAGACCATCTTCTGGGTGGCGTTCTGCGCGGCGGACAACCGCTCGGCCTCCTGCCGCTCGGCCTCTTCGCGGCGAGCGGCGAGCTGGATCTCGAACTCCGCCTCGGCCTGGGCGCGCTGCGCCTCGCTGTCCTCGAACGCGCGCTGGGCCTGGCTGCGCATCTCGTCGGCCTGGCGCTTGGCGGTGGTGAGGATCTCATCCCGGTCGCGCTTGGACGACGCCCGCATCTGCGCGACCTCGCGCTCGGCGGTGGTGCGCATCTTGGCGATCTCGCGCTCGTTGCCGGCCCGCTTCTCGGCCACCTCGTGGTCGGCGGCAGCGCGCAGCTTGGCCACCTCGCGGTCGGTGGTCGACTTGAGCTCGTCGGCCTCCCGCCCGGCCTTGGTCCGGATCGCCTCAGCCTCGCGCTCGGCGGACGACCGCTGGTCGTCAGTCTCGCGCTTGGCTACCGCGCGCAGTTCGGCCGCCTCGTT
This sequence comes from uncultured Actinomycetota bacterium, assembly GCA_963726425.1. Classification (GTDB taxonomy): domain Bacteria; phylum Actinomycetota; class Actinomycetes; order Streptosporangiales; family Streptosporangiaceae; genus JAJYUU01. The sequence continues at coordinate 325,675 of CAVSCN010000037.1, forward strand.
CTCGGCCGAAGCGCGCGCCTCGGCCGCGGCCACCTTGGCGGACGCGCTGAGCTCGTTGGCTGCCGCCTTGGCCTCTTCGACGATCTCGGTGGCCTGCTCCTCGGCGAGCCGCAGGAGCTGCTCGATCCGGGAGCCGAGGCCGGAGTAGGTGGGCCGCTCCTGCTCCTGAATCTGCCGGTGGGCGTCAGTGAGCTCGCGCTCCAGTGCCTGCGCCGTGTCCTGGTGCTTGCGGATCTCGCTGTCGAGCCTCTCCAGATGCGCCGTCACCTGCTGCGGGTCGTAGCCCCGCATGACCCTGGAGAAGTCGGGTACGTCAACGAAAAAGTTGCTTAGCTGAGCATCGATGTCGGGCTGCATGTGGGCCTAATCCTGTGTAGACGGGAGGGTCACGCACCGGTCCGAGTGGCGGGGAACCCGGCGGCCGGGTATGGCAGCGCTGCAGCGGCTGTCATCGCCCATGCCGGCTCGCAATTGCGCTCGCCCGGTGGCTGGAAGCGTACTCTCCCGGTAGCCCGTTGGCGGCACGTTCGGGGTCGGTAGCGCCGGAGATACCGTTTTTTATTCATATGTGAATTCGTCACCAGGGCCGGGGCAATCCGGGCCGGCTAGTTCCACACCTTATATCCGCTTTCGGGGCTCACTGTTGCACACCGGTCCCAGCGGCCTGCACCAGTTCGGTGAGCACCCCGCCGATGTCGGCCGGGTGCAGGAACGCGATGGCGGCGCCCATCGATCCGTGCCGGGGCCGTTTGTCGATCAGGCGGACGCCCGAGGCCCCGATCGACTCCAGGGCGGCTGTGATGTTGGCCACGCCATAGCCCACGTGATGCACGCCCTCGCCGCGCCGGTCCAGGAACCGGCCGACCGGCGTCTCCGGACCGGTCGGCTCCAGCAGCTGGACGTACGAGGCGCCCGCCGGACCGTCGGCGACGCACAGCATCGCTTCGCGCACGCCCTGGGCGTCGTTGACCTCGATGCTGGCCACCGTCAGGCCGAAGGCCGACTCGTAGAACGCGATCTTGGCGTCGAGATCCCGGCACGCGATTCCGACGTGATCAATTCGAGTGAGCACGGCTTCTGCCCTTCCGGGGGTCTGTTTACCTGGCCTGTATCGTTCCAGGTATGCGTGAAGCGGTAATCGTTGGCGGGGCCAGAACGCCCGTCGGGCGGCTGCTCGGCGGCCTCAGCGGGCTCAGCGGAGCGGAGCTGGGCGGCATCGCGATCAAGGCTGCGCTGGAGCGGGCGGGCATCCCCGGCGAGCAGGTTGATTACGTCATCATGGGCCAGGTGCTGCAGGCCGGCGAGGGCCAGATCCCGCCCCGGCAGGCCGCGGTGCTGGCAGGCATCCCGATGACGGTGCCGGCCCTCGGCATCAACAAGGTCTGCCTGTCCGGGCTGGATGCGATCGCGCTGGCCGCCCAGCTCATCCGGGGCGGCGAGTTCGATGTCATCGTGGCCGGCGGGATGGAGTCGATGTCGCAGGCGCCGCACTTGCTGACCGGCTCGCGCCGCGGCTTCAAGTACGGCGACACCACGCTGGTGGACTCGATGGCCCACGACGGGCTGACGGATGCCTTCGACCAGGTGTCGATGGGCGAGTCGACCGAGCGCCACAACGGCAGCCTCGGCCTATCCAGGGCGGCGCAGGACGAATTCGCCGCGCGCTCGCACCAGCTCGCGGCGGCGGCGATCAAGAATGGCCTGCTGGCGCAGGAGATCACCCCGGTCAGCCTCCCGCAGCGGCGCGGCGAGCCGCTCATCGTCGACACCGACGAGGGCGTGCGCGCGGACACCACGGCCGAGGCGCTGGCCGGCCTCAAGCCGGCGTTCGCCGCCGACGGCACCATCACGGCCGGCTCGGCGTCGCAGATCAGCGACGGCGCCTGCGCGGTCGTGCTGATGTCCGCCGAAGCGGCCGCGGCCGCCGGGGCCACGGTACGGGCCGAGGTCGGGGCGCACGGAGTGGTCGCCGGACCGGATAACTCGCTGCAATCGCAGCCGGCCAACGCGATCAAGCGCGCGCTCGGCAAGGCCGGGCTGACGGTCGCCGACCTGGACCTGGTGGAGATCAACGAGGCCTTCGCCGCGGTGGCCATCCAGTCCGTCAAGGAACTCGGCATCGACCCGGACAAGGTCAACGTCAACGGCGGCGCGATCGCGATCGGGCACCCGCTCGGCGCCTCCGGGGCCAGGATCGCCCTCCACCTCATCTACGAGCTGGGCCGCCGGGGCGGCGGGCTGGGCGCGGCCGCGCTGTGCGGTGGCGGGGGCCAGGGTGACGCCCTGCTGCTGCGGGTGCCCGCGGCCGCCAGCGCCTGAGCAGGCCAGTGCCCGAGCCTGAGGCCCCCGAGCCTGGATCGCCCGTGCCTGGCTCGCCCGTGCCCGGCTCGCCTGGCTCGCCTGGCTCGCCTGGCTCGCCCGTCGGCCGGTCGCGGCGGCGCGGGGCCGATCCCGGAGGCTCTGGTCGGCGCCGCCCGCGCGGGTGACTCGCGGGCGCTCGGCCGGCTGGTGTCCCTGGTGGAAAACGAGGCGCCCGAGCTGCGCCGGGTAATGAAGGTGATCGCGCCGCTGACGGGCAAGGCTCGCGTCCTCGGCCTGACCGGGTCGCCCGGCGTCGGCAAGTCCACCGTGACTTCGGCGCTGGTCCGGACCTACCGGGCCGCCGGCCTGCGCGTCGGAGTGCTCGCGGTCGACCCGTCCTCGCCGTTCAGCGGCGGCGCTCTGCTGGGTGACCGGGTGCGGATGCAGGACCACGCGACCGACAAGCAGGTGTTCATCCGGTCGATGGCCAGCCGCGGGCACCTGGGCGGCCTCGCCTGGGCGACGCCGCAGGCGCTGCGGATCCTGGACGCGGCCGGCTTCGACATCATTCTGGTGGAGACGGTCGGCGTGGGCCAGGCGGAGGTCGAGATCGCCTCGCTCGCGGACACGGCGCTGGTCGTCGTGGCGCCCGGTCTCGGCGACTCGATCCAGGCGGCGAAGGCCGGCATCCTGGAGATCGCCGACCTGTTCGTGGTGAACAAGAGCGACCGGCCGGGTGCCCAGGAAGTCGTCCGCGACCTCCGCAACATGCTCGCGATGGCCCGCTACGGCGAGGACCAGTGGAAGCCGCCGATCGTCAGCACGACCGCGGCCACCGGCGCGGGCATCGCGGACCTGGCGGACGCGATCGGCAGGCACGGCGACTGGCTCGACCGCTCAGGTGAGCGCGCGGCCCGCCGCCTGACCCGGGCCCGCGAGGAGATCTCCGCGATCGCGCTGACCGGGCTTGCGGCAGCGGATGGGCGGCATGCCGGGCGAGTCGAGGCTGGACGAGCTGGCCGGACGGGTGGCCGACGGCGACCTCGACCCGTACGCCGCGGCCGACGAGCTGATCTCCGGCTAGCGCGAGATATGACCGTTTACGTCCGCAAATTCGCTGGCCGCCTAGCGGCTGGCGGCCTGCGGATCAGCCGCCGCCGGGCCGTCCGAGGTCGCCTCGCGGGCCGCGGCCTCCCGACTTCGCTGGGCGGCCTCCCTGGCCGATTCCAGCACGGACTCCTCGCGCAGCCGCGCGTCGTAGGCCTCTTTGCCGCCGCGGATGCCGAACAGCCGCTTGGTGAGCGCCAGGTACAGGACCAGCGCCAGGTTGATGAGCAACAGCACGATGGTGGTGACCGTGACCTTGCGGGTCAGATCGTAGATCTCCAGCGGCAGCCCGACCGAGGTGGCGATCATCGCGAAGTACTCGCCCCACCGCCGCGCGGTCCAGAGCCCGACCGCCTCGAGCATCTCGATGACCGCGTACGCGAGGGCCCCGGCCGCGAGCAGGGTCAGGGTCTGGGAGCTCAGCGTCAGCGCGTGCCGCAGCAGGCCGACCAGCTTGGAGCTGGAGATGCTGTAGCCGAACTGGCCGAGGACGCTGCGCAGCGAGGAAAGGTCGCGGTCGAAGGCGTGCTCAAGCGACGTCTGCGAATGCCGGTAGTGCCACAGGGCGTAGGCGGCCACCACGAAGATCAGGCCGCGCAGCACCCGCTCGACCGCGAACACCCGGAGGATGACCTTGCTGCGGATCTCCTTGCCGCGCGGGACCAGCGGCGCCTGATCCGCCGGGCCTGCTACCGCCGCCGGGCCGGCTACGTAGGCGCCGCAGCGCAGGCACTGCCACGCCTCATCGGTTCCGCGGCTGGCCCGCATCTGCTCGCGCAGTTCCGGCTCGTCCGGGGCAAAGGTGATATGGCCGTGCCGTCCGCAGCTGAGCAGGCTCCAGTCCATGCATTGCAGCCTAAGGCAGCCTGGATTACGAAAGTTTGACGATGTCCTCGTACCGGTCGGCGCTCATCAGCACGCCGTCGGCCAGCACCATGACCTCGTCGCAGGCCAGGGCCAGCATGTTGGCGTCGGCGCCGGTCAGCAGGATGCCCGCGTCCCGGCTCAGGTCCTCGATCGAGTCGGCTAACACCGCCGCGTCCCTGGCGAGCAGGCCATCCAGCAGCCCGTCCAGCAGCAGCAGTTCGGGCTGGTGCACGGCGGCGGCGGCCAGCCGGGCGCGGCGTACCACCGACTCGGGTGCCAGCCGGACTGGCACCTCGGCCCACGGGCTCAGCGCCAGCCGGTCGAGGATGTAGGCCGCCAGCACGCGCCGGTCACCGCCATCCGGTCCGGCGAGCCTGGCGGCGTGCTCGACCAGCCCGCGGACGCGCAGGCCCGGCAGCAGGCGGCCATGCCGGCGGGCGACGCCGATCCGGCTGTGAACCGCCGCCCGGCCCCGCGTCGTGGTCATGTCGCAGCCCAGCACCCGCAGTTCACCGTAAGCGGCCCTGGACGCCCCGGCCAGGACGTCGATCAGGGCGCTGGCGTGGGCCGGCCCGGCGATGAGGATGCCCAGCGCCGACCGGCCTGGCAGCGGAGGAGCGACCCGGAAGCTGGCCGACCGGACGACCCAGTGCAGGCCACGGCGCACGCCGATCCCGGCCGCCAGGACGGGATCCGCGGGCATGACCGCATGCGCCGCACGCACCGAATTCCCCCGGGTTTGATCAACAGACGTTCCCCAGCAGGCAATGTAACTGTCTGTAAATAGCCATGTCCATGTACGCGCCGGCTGACCCGATTCGTATTCCACGGGCTGTGACGCAACCCGGACAGTGCGGACCGTTCTATGGCGTGCCCGCGATAGTTTGTGTGAGTGCCCAAGCCGCTGGATCTGCCCTTCGACCCGATCGCGCGGGCGGCGCAGACCTGGGAGAGCCGGTTCGGTGACTCCAAGGCGATGGCGGCGGTCACCACGATCATGCGCGTCCAGCAGATCCTGCTGGGCGAGCTGGACGGACTGCTGCGCCCGCACGGCCTGACGTTCGCCCGGTACGAGGCGCTCGTGCTGCTCACGTTCAGCCGGGACGGTGCGCTGCCGATGAGCCTGATCGGGCAGCGGCTCATGGTGCACCCGACCAGCGTCACGAACACCATCGACCGGCTGGAGAAGCAGGCCCTCGTCGTCCGGCGGCCGAATCCGCGGGACGGACGCGGCACGCTGGCGGAGATCACCCAGGCCGGCCGCGAGGTCGTGCAGCGCGCCACCGCCGACCTGATGAAGGTCGAGTTCGGGATGGCCGGCTACAGCGACGTCCAGCTGGAGGAGCTGTTCGCGATGCTGCGCAGCCTGCGGGTAACCGCCGGCGACTTCACTAACTCTTGACCGGGGACGCGGTCCAGGTCCGGCCGCCGTCGCTGGTCACGAAGATCTCGCCGAGGGTCGCGTCCGCCGGCAGCGCCACCCCCTGACTGCTGTTGGTCATGCCGACATAGCTGAATCCGCCGCCGGGCGCGCTCGCGACGGAGGCGGCCTGCCATTTCCGGCCGCCGTTGACCGAGTAGTAGAGGCCCTCGGTCGTGGCCAGCACTACGTGCCCCGTCGAGTCAGAGCTCACGGAGTCGGCCGCACCGGGCGTGGTCACGGCGCCTACCCGCTTCCAGGTTGCGCCGCTCGCGGACCCATAGATCGTGGTCTGCTGACCCGAGGTGCAGGCGAGCAATAGCGACTGCCCGGCGGCGAGCTGCGCCGATCCCTGCTGGCATGGTGCCTGGCTGTCCAGCGTCCAGGACCCGCCGGACACCGGGCCGCTGAGTACCTGTCCCGACGGGGTGAGCAGGTAGCCGGTCGTCCCGCCGGCAATGACGAGGCTCACCGACGATGATCCAGTCGATTTCATCACCTGGAACGCGGCTGGCACGGTCACCGGTGCCCACGTGCTGCTCCCGGTGGCCGAGGTGTAGAGGCGGAACGACGTACAGCCGCCAGCGTACGCAGTGCCGCTGCCGGTGCAGGCCGCGAAGACCGCGAAGGCCCGCTGGCGCGTTGCCTCCAGGTCAATGACGCGCAGGCCGTGGGTATTCTCCGGGTGCCATGGCCAGCCGCCCGTGCTGGTCTGCCACAGCGCGGGGCCGAACGCCCAGCCGTTCTTCAGGTCCGCGAACCGGACCTGGCTGACGCCGGTGCTGCCGTCCGGGCCGCCAGTCTCCGGCGCCGCCAGTCCGAACCACTTGCCGCCGTAGTTCGGCGTCTGGGCCAGCGACGTGCAGAACTGCGTCGCGCATTTATGGCCGACTGCCTGCCCGATAGCGGCGCCCACGACCCCGCCGCTGCCGGTGCCGACGAAGGTGATCGAGGTGGGCTGGAACCCGGCCGGCACCGGATCGCTGGCCGGACTGCCGGGGGTCAGGGTCGAGTGCTGCGGCTCCGGGGTCGCCGACTTGACCTCTGGCGCTGATGTCTGCTGACCCGGCGCCGTGTCCGGCCCAGGCGCCTGCGCCTGCGGCTGCGGCTGGCTCCGGACGGCGGGGGCGGAGTTCGGCGGGCTGTGCAGCGCGGCGGTGATCTGCGGCACAGCGGCGACGCCCGCCACGACGACCGCGCAGCCAGCGGCGGCCATCAGCGCCTGGTTGCGCTTGCGCCGCCGGGCCCGGTGCCGGATCCGGTCCAGCGTCCCGGTGGGCGGCAGCAGCGGCCTCACTTCGCGCTCCAGCCACTCGTCGACTGGATCGTGCTGATCAGTCACTCGGTTCTCCAACCGCCGACTTCAGGCGGGCCCTGGCGTGAAACAGGTCCGCCTTGATGGTGCCTTCCGGGCGGCCCAGCATGGCCGCCACCTCCTTAACCCCGAAGCCGCCGTAGTAATGCAGCAGGAAAGCGCTCCGCAGCCGGTCGGGGAGCTGGGCGATGAGCGCCCGGACGTCGACGTCCTGGGCGGGCTGGTAGGACATCTCCGGCGGGCCGGCCGCAGTCATGGCCCGCAGCGCCGTCCGCTCCCGCCCGGTCTTGCGCCAGTGGTCGCGGACCAGGTTCGTGGCGATCATGTAGACGTAGCTCTGCGGGTTGTCCAGACCTTGCCAGCGGCCCAGCAGCCGGGTGAATGCCTCAGACGCGATCTCGTGCGCGGTCTCGTCGTCGTCCACCAGCCTGCGGACCCAGCCCGCCAGCCGCGGGTAGCACGCATTGAAGAACTCCTCGACCGCCTCATGGTCGGACGCGCGGAGCCTTGCCACGGAGTTCCCCTGCTTGCGAGCCTGCGCTTGCTTCCCCGGCCAGGTCAGCTGCACGTGACCGATCGAGACCGGCCCCGTGTCACGCAAAGCCAGTACGCAGCTGCCGCCGCTGACGCTGTGTCGCATCTTTTGTACCACTTCTCCGGAGAATCCGAGGCTGACCTGGAGCTTCACCTGCCATGCGTGATCTAAGACGCCGCTGGGCAGCGTCCGGTTGTGAGTAGTTTCGCCGCTGGGCGCGCTAGCCGGCCCGGCCCGGCCGCCGCGTTCCCATAACCGCCAGGCCGGAGCTAGACTGACTGGATAGTAGGACGTCCAACTAAATTGCAGGAGGCACCGGATGGCCGACTACGGGCGGGAGCGCTGGCAGCGCCGGTACGACGCCTCCCGACGCCGGGAGGCGGACTTCAGCACTCTCTCCGGGCTCGAGGTCGAGCCGGTTTACGGGCCGCCAGACGGGGCGGTGGTGCCGGACTTCGAGCGGATCGGCTGGCCGGGTGAGTACCCGTTCACTCGCGGTCTGTACCCGGCCGGGTACCGCGGCCGGACCTGGACGATCCGGCAGTTCTCCGGCTTCGGCAACGCGGTGCAGACCAACGAGCGCTACAAGATGCTGCTGCAGGCCGGCGGCGGCGGGCTCTCGGTCGCGTTCGACATGCCAACGCTCATGGGTCGTGACTCCGATGACCCCAAGTCGGCCGGCGAGGTGGGCCACTGCGGCGTGGCGATCGACTCCACCGCGGACATGGACACCCTGTTCGGCGGCATCCCGCTGGCCGACACCACCACGTCGATGACCATCAGCGGCCCGGCGGTGCCGGTCTTCTGCATGTACCTGGCCGCCGCGCAACGGCAGGGCGCCGACATCTCGAAGCTGAACGGCACCCTGCAGACCGACATATTCAAGGAGTACATCGCGCAGAAGGAGTGGCTGTTCCCGCCGCAACCGCACCTGCGCCTGATCGGCGACCTGATGGAGTACTGCGCGGAGCACATCCCGGACTACAAGCCGCTGTCGGTGTCCGGCTACCACATCCGCGAGGCCGGCTCGACGGCCGCGCAGGAGCTCGCGTTCACGCTCGCCGACGGATTCGGCTACGTCGAGCTCGGGCTGTCCCGCGGCCTGGACGTGGACGTGTTCGCGCCTGGCCTGTCGTTCTTCTTCGACGCGCACGTCGACTTCTTCGAGGAGATCGCCAAGTTCCGCGCCGCGCGGCGGATCTGGGCGCGCTGGCTGCGCGACGTGTACGGGGCCAAGACAGAGCGCGCGCAATGGCTGCGATTCCACACTCAGACCGCCGGAGTGTCCCTGACCGCGCAGCAGCCGGACAACAACGTGGTCCGGACTGCGATCGAGGCGCTGGCGGCCGTGCTGGGCGGCACGAACTCACTGCACACCAATGCGCTGGACGAGGTGCTCGCGCTGCCGAGCGAGAAGGCTGCGGAGATCGCGCTGCGCACCCAGCAGGTGATCATGGAGGAGACCGGCGTCGTCAACGTCGCCGACCCGCTTGGCGGCTCCTGGTACGTGGAGGCGCTCACCGACCGGCTGGAGGCCGAGGCCGAGGAGATCTTCGCCCGCGTCCGCGCGATGAGCCCGGACGGCACGATGACGGCCGGCATCCTGCACGGTATCGATGAGGGCTGGTTCATGTCCGAGATCGCCGAGGCCTCGTTCACCTATCAGCAGAAGCTGGAGAAGGGCGACAAGCGCGTCGTCGGGGTCAACTGCCACACCGAGACGGTGGAGAAGCCGATCGAGATCCTGCGGGTCAGCCACGAGGTCGAGGTCGAGCAGGTGCGCGACCTGCGCGGCCGCAAGGCAGCGCGGGACCAGGCGGCGGTGGACGCGGCGCTCGCGGCGATGCTGGCCGCGGCCCGGTCGGGCGCGAACATGGTGCCGCCGATGATCGAGGCAGCGGCCGCGGAGGCGACGCTGGGCGAGATCTGCGACGCGCTGCGATCCGAGTGGGGCGCCTACTTCGAGGCCCCGGCGTTCTGACCGGGGCCCGCCCGCTCATCAGATGGGCCGCTGCTTCGGTGGCGGACGCTGGTTCGGCTTCGGGCGCAGGGCACTAGTGCCGATGCGGCAGGATGGAGTCATGAACCAGCCGCGGGACTTTTCCCTCCATGGCGCCATCGACCTGGGTGCACGGCAGGCCGCCACGCAGCGCAGGCAGCGGGCGGCGGAGCAGGGCCCGGCCGCCGGGGGTCAGGCGGGCAACATCATCGACGTCACCGACGAGTCCTTCAACACCGACGTGGTCGCGCGGTCGCGGACCGTGCCGGTCGTCCTCGACCTGTGGGCCGAGTGGTGCGGGCCGTGCAAGCAGCTCGGCCCGATCCTGGAGAAGCTCGCGACCGAGGCGAACGGCGCCTTCGTCCTCGCCCGAGTCGACATCGACTCCAACCCGCAGCTCAGCGCGGCCCTGCAGGTCCAGAGCATCCCGATGGTGGTGGCGGTCATCGCCGGCCAGATCGCCGACGGATTCATGGGCGCGCTGCCGGAGACGCAGGTCAGGGAGTGGCTGTCTCAGGTCATGCGGGTGGCGGCGCAACTCGGCCTGCAGCCGCCGCCGGGAGACGGTGCGGGGCAGGCCAGCCAGTCAGACGAGGCGGCTGCCCAGCCGGCCGCGGCGGACGGCCAGGACCAGCACCCCGGTGGTCCGCCGCCCGGCTGGGCCGGTGAGCCAGGCTCGGCCGAGGCAGAGAGCGCGTTCCAGGCGGCGCAGGCGGCGATGGAGCGTGGCGACATGAACGCCGCGGAGGCCGAGTTCCAGACGGTGCTCGGGATGTACCCGAACGATCCGATCGCCACCATGGGAGTACGGCAGGTCGGCCTGATCCGCCGGGTTGAGTCCTACGATCAGGCCGCGGCGCGGCGAGATGCGGCCCAGCATCCAGACGACGCGCAGGCGCAGGTCCGAGTCGCCGACATCGAGCTGGCCATGGGTCAGATCGAGGATGCGTTCGCGCGGCTGCTCGGCGCCGTCCGGCGCACGACGGGGGAGGAACGCGAGATCGCACGCAAGCACCTCGTCAGCCTGTTCGAGATCTTCCCGCCCAGAGATCCGCGGGTCAGCAAGGCGCGTGCGCAGCTGTCCAGCCTGCTGTTCTGACCCGCGGCGGACCGGCAGCCTGCCCGGCAGGGCGACTTTTCGCCGGGCTGGCTTAGCCCGATCCGGCCAGGTGCTCCAGGGCCGGCAGCGCGGCTGCCAGCGCCACGAGCTGATCGGGCGGCAGCGTCGTCAGGATGTCGGCGAGCAGGCTCGTTGCCTCGTCCTTGATCCGCTCAAGTGCGTCCCGGCCCTGGTCGGTGGCGCTGACCAGGAACGCGCGGGCGTCGCCGGTGTCGGCGTCCCTGCGCACATAACCCAGGCTTTCCAGCACGTTGATCAGCCGGGTGAGCGTCGACGGCGCGATCCGCTCGGCCGCGGCGAGGTCCCCGAGTCGCACTGGTCCGGATTTGCCGACAGTGGCCAGCGTGGACAGCTGGCTCGGGGTGAGTCCGGCCAGATCATGCTTGCGCAGCCGGCGCGACAGCCGCAGCACGGCCACCCGCAGCCGCGCCGCGTCGATGCCCGGCGCCGGCTGCGAGCCGGCGGCGACCGGGCCGGCGCTTAGGTCGGCGCCTTCCGCGGCGGCGATCTCGCTCATTCCGATTGGCACACTTGCAGGGTAGTGGGCGCGGGCTGCTTATCAGCAACGCCGCCGCGACTCGAGTCTGGGAATCGGGGCATACCGGCGTGCCGCAAGCGGGTCCGCTAGCGCATGATTGGGGCATGGAGGATGAGTCCCTCTGCGGACGTCTGCTCGCCGCGACCCCGCTCCTGGGCGACCCGAACTTCCGCCGGACGGTCGTCCTGATCGTGGAGGACAGCAAGACCGAAGGCACGCTGGGAGTGGTACTCAACCGGCCGACGGAAGTCCCGCTGGACCACGTCCTCGAATCCTGGACCTCGCTGGTCTCCGGCCCGCCGGTGGTATTCCGCGGCGGGCCGATCTCGCCGAACAGCGCGCTGGCGCTGGCGATCGCCCAGGGCAGTGCCGAGCCGGTCGGCTGGCGGTCGCTGTCCGGGTCGCCGGCCATGTCGCGGCTCGGCCTGGTCGACCTCGGTGCCCCGCCCGAGCTGCTGGCCGAGGGCATCTCGTCGATGCGGGTCTTCGCCGGGTACGCCGGCTGGTCCGCAGGCCAGCTTCGGGACGAGATCGACGAGGGCGCCTGGTACGTCCTGCCGGGCAACCCGTCGGACGCGTTCGTGACCGAGCCCGAGCGGCTGTGGCAGGAGGTGCTCCGGCGGCAGGGGGGTGAGCTGGCACTTGTTGCCACGTATCCGGACGATCCGGTCTGGAACTAGACCGCGCGTAGACTCTGTGGCTGTGGACACAGAAGTCATGCCTGGCACTGAGATCCGCCAGGACACAGATATCCGGCCTGACCTCTCATTCGGTGACGGGGATCACGAGCGGTTCTCGCACTACGTGGTGAAAGACAAGATCGTCGACAGCGCGGTGACCGGAACCCCGGTCCGGGCGCTGTGCGGCAAGGTCTGGGTGCCGAGCCGGGATCCGAAGAAGTTTCCCGTCTGCCCCGATTGCCAGCGCATCTATGAGTCGATGCCTGTCGGTGGCGGCGACGACGACTAGCCCGGCCGGGACCGCCGAGCGCTAACGCGCGCCGAGCGGCTGGCCGGCCAGCAGTACGCCGTCGGCCTTCATGGACTCGATGGCCACCGCGATGGTCGCCGGGGAGACGCCGGCGGTCAGGCCGAGGAACACGCTCGTGCCGAAGCCCGCCCGGGTGGCGTCGGTCGCGGTCGCCCGCACGCAGTAATCCGTCGCGATGCCGACGATGTCGATATCGGTGACGCCCCGCTCCGTCAGCCAGTCCCGCAGTCCCTGGCCGGACTGGCTAGTGCCCTCGAACCCGCTGTAGGCGGCCGCGTACTCGCCCTTGCGGAAGATCTCCTCGATCCTCGCGGTGTCCAGCTCGGGATGGAACGCAGCCCCGTGCGTCCCGGCCATGCAGTGCGCCGGCCAGCTGTCGACGAAATCGGGCTCGGCCGCGAAGTGCCCGCCCGGATCGACGTGGAAGTCCTGCGTCGCGACGATGTGGTCATAGCGTGAGCCGGAATCGGCCAGGAACCCGGTCAGCGCCTGCGCGACCGCGGCGCCGCCGGTGACGGCGAGCGAGCCGCCCTCGCAGAAGTCGTTCTGGACATCAACGATCACCAGTGCGCGCACAGGCCGAGCGTAGCGTCATGCCCCCTTAGCCGACATCCATGGGCGTACCGTCGGTGATCCGCACGAGTTCGGCGAATGTGGTCGGGAACACCGTGTGCACGTGCCCGCCCGCCGCCCAGACGACCTCATACGGCTGCAGCGCGGTGTCGACCAGCGTGCGGACCGGCTTGGGATGACCGACCGGCGCGACGCCACCGATTCGCTGCCCGGTGCTGGCGTAGACGAACTCCGGGTCGGCGCGGCCGAGCTTGGTCACGCCGAGCTCCGCCGCCACCTTGCCCGCGTCTACCCGGTGCGCGCCGCTGGTCAGGATCAGCAACGGCTCGCCATCCGCGTTGAAGAGCAGGCTGTTGGCGATCGCGCTTACGGGGCAGCCGAGCTGAGCGGCCGCGGCGATCGCGGTCGGGGCCGGCTCGGGCAGCTCGCGTACCTCACCACCGGCCCCGAGGGCCTTGAGCTCACTGGCGACATGCTCAGCGCTGGGATGCATCGGGCCAGTGTGGCACCGGCCGGCGCCGTCCGTCGCGCGAGTTATTCGCTGTCCGGCTCGAACACGGTGGGAATGGCCGGGTAGCCACGCGATAGCTGGCAGGCGTGCCGGGGGAGTTCGGCCACCGCTTGCTGGTGCCGGGCCCGGGCCGCCGCGAGCGGCTCCCGCCCCACGATCTGGCCGGCCCGGACCAGCGGCTGCAGCAGCGCCCGGCCCCGGCCGTCGAGATCCGGGTGGTCGGTGACCAGCTCCGCGGTCGCGCGCCCGGTGTCGTCCAGCTCGCGGGCGGCCCACTTGCGGCCGCCACGCGACGGCTTGCCGACCGAGCGCTTCGCCACCGGGCGCAGCGCCACGTTCCGGTCATCCTCGGCCCGCGCGACCAGCTTGTACACGAGCGCAGCGGTGGCCGCGCCGGACCCGGTGACGAGCGATGTCCCGACCCCGTAGCCGTCGGCCGGCTCGGCGGCCAGCGCGGCGATCGAGAACTCGTCCAGGTCGCCGGTGAGAATGATGCGCGTCTTCGACGCGCCGAGAACGTCCAGTTGCGCCCGCGCCTCGCGCGCGACCTGGGCGAGATCACCGCTGTCGATCCGGATCGCCCCGAGGTCGGGCCCGGCCAGCGCGACCGCGGTCTCGATCGCGTCCGGGACCTGATACGTGTCGACCAGCAACGTGGTCCCTGACCCCAGCACCGACAGCTGGGCGGCGTAAGCCTGTTCCTCATCGTCGTGCAGCAGCGTGAACGAGTGCGCGCTCGTGCCGCTGGTGGGAATCCCGTACTCGGCGCCGGCTCGCAGGTTCGAGGTCGCGGTGAACCCGGCCAGGTACGCCGCCCGCGCGCTGGCCACGGCGGCGCGCTCGTGCGTGCGGCGCGAACCCATCTCGATCAGCGGCCGTCCGGCGGCGGCGGTGACCATCCTGGAGGCGGCGGACGCGATCGCGCTGTCGTGGTTATAGACCGACAGCGCCAGCGTCTCCAGGATCACCGCCTCGGCGAAGGTGCCCTCGACGACCAGGATCGGCGAGCCGGGGAAGTAGCAGTCGCCCTCGGCGTAGCCCCAGATGTCGCCGCCGAACGTGTAGGTGCGGAGAAACTCCAGCGTCGGCGCGTCGGCGACGCGGGTGCGCTCCAGGAACTCTAGGTCCGCGTCGGAGAACCGGAACCGCTCGAGCGCGTCCAGCAGCCGGGCGTTGCCCGCCACCACGCCGTACCGGCGCCCGTTCGGCAGCTGCCGGGCGAACATCTCGAACACCGCCCGCCGGTGCGCCTTGCCGCTGTGCAGGGCCGCGCGGAGCATCGTCAGCTCATAGTGATCGGTCAGCAGCGCGGTGCCGGTCGCGGCTGGCGCCGCCAGGTCGCTGGTCACCTGGGCAGCTTAAGGCGGGGCCGGGACCGGCCCGTGCTGCCAGGGCTTTCAGGGTGATTTGCCAGGTTCGTCGTTCGGGCCTCCGCGCCACCGGCCCCGACGCGCCGCTACGCGTTCACGGCGTGCGCGGATAGGCTCGGCGATGAGGAGTTGCCGCGCGGATGCGTGGGAAACTGGCACCGGGGGAGTGGGACACTGAGGCCCTGGGGAGGTGACAGCGGTGAGCACGGCGCCAGTCGAGGTGCAGCAGCCAGAAACGAGCGAGGACGCTCGGCTGGATGAACCATGGATCACTATTGTCTGGAATGACCCAGTCAATCTCATGAGCTATGTGACCTACGTCTTCCAGCGGGTGTTTGGTTACCCGAAGGCCAAGGCGCAGAAGCTGATGCTGGACGTCCACCACAAGGGCAGGGCCGTGGTGTCCTCGGGAGCCCGCGAGGCCATGGAGCGCGACGCCCAGGCGCTGCACGGCTACGGCCTGTGGGCTACTGTGAGCCACGAGTCATGACTGGATCCGGCCCGGACGGCTTCCCGGCTGACGGCGATGACGGGCAGCCCCGCAACGGCGCATCCGGCGACGAGTCCATCGACCACGGGGCCATGGACGACGAGGTCCTCGATGACTTCGGCGCTGACCCGGACGAAGCGGCCGAAGCGGAGGTGGCCGCGACGTTCCGGCCCATACCCGGCGGCGCCGCCTGTTACTTCGCGCCCGCCCAGGCGGGCGTCATCCGGAGCCTCGTCGGCCAGGTGGCCGAGCTCATCAGCACCGAGCTGGGCGGCCCGCCCGACGCCCTGAGCACGGACCTGACCACGGGCGACCCAGCGACCGGCGCGCCGGCCAGTCTGGACAGCGCCGCGCCGGAGGAGCTGGAGAAGATGCTCGGCCTCAGCGGGAACGCGGAGCTGCCCGACGACCCGGTGCTCGCCAGGCTGCTGCCCGACGCCTACTCCGATGACCCAGACGCGTCAGCGGAGTTCCGCCGCTACACCGAGGAGACGCTGCGCGCCGGGAAGATCAACTCCGCGAAGGCGGTGCTCGCCTCGCTGCCGGCCGGCGGCGGCGACGTGGTGCTCAGCGAGCCCGAGTGCCAGCACTGGCTGAAGGCCCTCAACGACGTCCGGCTGGCACTGGGCGTCCGGCTCGGGATCACCGACGAGGAGCAGGACCTGACCGAGAATCTGGCCGCGAGTGACCCCCGGTCGGCCTACATCTGGGTCTACCAGTGGCTCGCCTACCTGCAGGACAGTCTCATCGAATCACTCAGCTAGTCTTCGCTGCATGCTGACCATCTCCGCGGCGCTGCGGGCGCAGATACTGGCGCATGCCCGAGCTGACCATCCGGACGAGGCCTGCGGGGTCATCGCCGGGCCTGCGGGCAGCGACCGGCCGGAGCGGTTCATCGCCATGCTGAACGCCGAGCGATCGCCGACGTTCTACCGGTTCGACTCGCTGGAGCAGCTCCGCGTATGGCGGAATATGGACGACCGGGACGAGGAGCCGGTGGTGATCTACCACTCGCACACCGCGACCGAGGCGTACCCGTCGCGTACCGACATCTCCTACGCGATGGAGCCGTCTGCCCATTATGTGCTGGTTTCAACGCGAGATCCCGATGAGAACGAGTTCCGCTCCTACCGGATCCTGGACGGCGTCGTGACCGAGGAAGAGGTCACCGTCGTCCCGGAATGATCCCGTCGGCCGGCTAGTTGAGCACAGCGAGCGGCACGAGGCAGCGGCGGCGCCGGCCGCCAGAAGCGATGAAGCACTGGAGTTATGGCAATGGCAATCGAGGTCCGGATCCCGACCATCCTGCGCAGCTACACCGACGGCCAGAAGGCCGTGGAGGGCAAGGGCGCGACGATCGGCGAGCTGTTCGCTGACCTGGACGGCCGCTATGACGGGCTGGCGGGCCGGCTGATCGACGAGGCCGGGCTGCGCCGGTTCATCAACGTGTACCTGAACGACGAGGACGTGCGGTTCCTCGGCGGGCTGTCGGCACCGGTAGCCGACGGCGACACCATCACCGTGCTGCCAGCGGTGGCCGGCGGGGCGCGCTGACCCTGCCACCTGCCTGACGGACGACAGCATGCGCTACGACTCGCTCCTCGACAGCCTCGGCGGCACGCCGCTGGTCGGACTGCCGCGGCTCTCACCCAGTCCCCGGGTGCGCCTCTGGGCCAAGCTGGAGGACCGCAACCCGACCGGGTCGGTGAAGGATCGGATCGCCGCCTACATGGTCGCGGCGGCCGAGAAGGACGGGCGGCTGACCCCGGGCGCGACGATCCTGGAGCCCACGTCCGGAAACACCGGCATCAGCCTGGCCATGGTCGCCAAGCTGCGCGGCTACCGGCTGATCTGCGTGCTGCCGGAGAACACCTCGGCCGAGCGGCGCGAGCTGCTGGCGGCCTACGGCGCCACGATCGTCTCGTCGCCCGCGGCCGGCGGGTCGAACGAGGCGGTCCGGGTCGCGAAGCAGATGGCCGCCGAGCACCCGGACTGGGTGATGCTCTACCAGTACGGCAACGAGGCCAACGCGCGGGCGCACTACGAGACCACCGGGCCGGAATTGCTGGCGGACCTGCCGGAGATCACGCACTTCGTCGCCGGGCTAGGCACCACCGGCACGCTGATGGGCACCGGCAAGTACCTGCGCGAACAGCGGCCCGGGGTGCAGATCGTAGCTGCCGAACCGCGGTACGGGGAGCTGGTCTACGGCCTGCGCAACCTGTCCGAGGGGTTCGTGCCAGAGCTGTACGACGAGTCCGTGCTGACGTCGCGATTCTCCGTCTCCTCCGCCGACGCGCTGCGCCGAACCAGGCAGCTGCTGCACACCGAGGGGCTGCTAGCCGGGATCTCGTCGGGCTGCGTGCTGCACGCCGGGCTCGCGATCGCCGCCAAGGCCCAGGCCGCCGGGGACCGGGCCGACATCGCGCTGCTGATCGCCGACGGCGGCTGGAAGTACCTGTCTACCGGCGCCTACAGCGGCACCCTGGCGGAGGCCGAAGCGCGGCTGGAAGGGCAGCTGTGGGCCTGACCGGGCCGTAAGGTTACCCTTCGGTAGGTAGGCAATGTCCGCGAGGTTCCGGGGTCGTCCCCAGGCCAGCGCGGCTCGATGCGGGAGACAGCGCCGGATGACGATCTTCGATGAGGCGACCGCCGTCAGCCGCCGCGCGGACGGACAGTACGACGCGCGGCCGGACGTCAGGTTCGCCCTGGTAGTGCCCGGCTCCAGCACGCTGCCCGCGGTGAACGGCGGCGCGCTGCTGGCCACCGTGCTGCGCGCGGTACTCAGCGAGTCGCCGCACCCGCATCCGGTCGCGACGAGCGCGCACTACCTCCGGGTGCCCAAACTCGCCCCGGCCCAGATCGAGGTCAGCTGGCTCAAGCACGGCCGCACCGCGGCCACGGCCAGGGCCGCCCTGGTCCAGGACGGCAAGGTCATCCTGGACACGACAGTGACCACTGGCGTGGTGCCCGAGGCGCCCGCAGCCAGCACGGTCCCGGACGGTCCCGACGGTGGACTTGAGTGGACCGGCCCGCCACCCGGATTCCCGGCCATCGGCGACTGCGTCGACCTCGGCAAGTGGCCGGGCACGGTCGCTGCCGACGGCACGGCCGGGTACGCGGCCCAGGTCGAGGTGCTGATGGATCCGGCCACCAGCGGCTGGCGGCAGAACGAGCCGTCGGGGCGGCCGGAGATGCGCGGCTACTTCCGGCTCCGGGACGACCGGGCCCCGGACGCCCTGGTGCTGGCGCTGGCCGTCGACGGCCTGCCGCCGGCCGTGTTCGGACTCGGGGCAACCGGCTGGGCGCCCACGGTGGAGCTGACCTGGCATATGCGGGCGGTGCCCCGGCCGGGACCGCTGGCCGTGCAGGCCCGGAGCCGGCACGTCGGCGGCGGCTGGTTCGACGAGGAGGCCGAGGTCTGGGACTGCGCCGGCCGCCTGGTGGCGCAGTCCGTGCAGCTGGCCAGGGTCGGCCGCGGTCCGGTGCGCGCCGCCGCGAACGGCGCGGCGATCGCTACGGGACGCTCTTGATCTTCCAGACGAAGATCGAGCCCAGCGCAGCGACGATGGCCGTGGCGCCGAACAGGGCGGGGTAGCCAAGGAGATCGGCGATCGGCGCCGCTATCGCCGCGCCGATCGCGGCCGGGCCGACGATCGCGATGTTGATGATCCCGAGGTCCTTGGCCCGATCCCTGGCGGCCGGCAGCACCTGGGTGATGAGCGCCTGATCCACGGCCAGGTAGGCGCCGAAGCCGACGCCGAACAGCACGGCCGCGATCTCCGCGGCGGGCCAGTTCTCCACAAACGTCAGCAGCAGGGCCGCCACGCCCATGAGGGCGCCGGACACCGTCACGATCATCTTGCGCTTGCCGATCCGGTCGGAGATGATCCCGCCGACGATCGCAGTGATCACCACGCACACCGTGTAGATGACGATGAGGATCAGCAGCCCGTTGGTCGCGGATATGTGGTTGGTCTTGTACAGGTGGACCTGGTCGCGCAGGAAGTAGAGCAGGTAGAGCGTGCCCATGGCGATGGCCAGCGAGGCCAGGAACCGCGTCAGCCAGGCCCAGGCGAAGTCCGGGTGCTCCCGCGGGCTGATCCAGTACGAGCCGAGCAGCTTGCGCCAGGAGAGCGGATCGCGGTGCTCGGCCGCCAGCGGGGGATCATCGGTCAGCAGCGCGAACGGGATCGCGAGCACCAGCATGAGCAGGCCGAGGGTCAGGTAGCCGGGTACCAGTTTGGAGTCGAAGACGTCCACCACCAGCACCGTGCCGATGACCAGGCCGAGAGCCTGGGGCATGCCGACCCAGCCCGCCACGGTCGCCCGCTGCAGGACTGGCACGTGGTCCGGGACCGCTGCGCTCAGGCTGGCGTACTCGGCGTTCTGGAAGGCGCTGAACAGCACCCAGAAAACGGCGACTCCCGCCACCGAGTCCTGGTGCCCGAGCGCGATCATGCAGATGGCACTGAGCGCGGCCATGGCCAGCGTCCAGCGATGCCGGCGGCCGCGCAGCCTGCCGATGCCGAAGGCATTGGTGGTCCGGTCGGAGAGCGCCCCGGCGATGGGCGTCGCCAGCACCGAGGCCACTGCCCCCAGGCCGGACACCAGGCCGAGGGAGAGCAGCTTGGTCTTGTTGTCGATGTCCTGCAGCTGTATCGGCAGCAGGACCTGAATCGGCGTCAGTGAGGCCATCCACATGCCCAGGCTGGCCAGGCTCAGACCCGTGATCCAGCCGGGGCGGACGTGCACCGTGGGCTCGGCGAGCGCCAGCGGGACAGACCGTTCCTCGGTCTCCGGCTGGTTGGTCATTGCACCTCCGCGGCTCGTGGCTGCATGATCGCTGGGCAACTGAATCCTTGCTCCGGATCATGCCGTGTCGCGGATCATACTGGTAGAGGCCGAATTTCGACTGATTTAGACCGTCTCGTTACGGTCACGGCGCCGCTGCACTGATCTGTGCTGCCCCGGTCCGCCCGGCTAGCCTGGGGGACTGTGCAGATAACGATTGTGGGCTGCGCCGGCAGCTTCCCGCGGCCGGAGAGCGCCGCGTCCTGCTACCTGATCGAGGCCGACGGCTTCCGGCTAGTCCTTGACCTCGGGAATGGCGCCCTCGGCGCGCTGCAGCGGTATGCCGGCCTCGACGACATCGACGCAGTCTGCCTCAGCCATCTGCACGCCGACCACTGCCTGGATATGTGCGGCTTCGCCGTCGCCAAGATCCATCATCCGCTCGGCCAGCGGCGGCGCATCCCGGTTTACGGCCCGGCTGCCTCGGCGCGGCGGCTGGCCAGCGCGATGAGCCTGAACCCGGGCAGCGAAATGACCGACACGTTCGCCTTCGTCGACCTGATTCCCGGCACGACCGAGATCGGCCCGCTGCGGGTCAGCACCGCCTATATGAACCACCCGGTGCCGACGTTCGGCTTCCGGATCGAGCACGACGGCCAGGCGCTGGCCTATTCGGCCGACACCGGCCCGGCCCCCGAGCTGGTCCGGCTGGCTCGCGGTGCCGACGCCCTGCTGTGCGAAGCCTCGTTCCTGGATGGTCCCGACTTGCCGCCGGACCTGCACCTGACGGCCAGGCAGGCGGCCCAGCACGCGACCCGGGCCGGGGTGGGGGAGCTGATCCTGACGCACCTGGTCGCGTGGAATGACTCAGCCGCGACGATCGAGCAGGCCGGAACGGCGTTTGACGGCCCGCTGTCCCTGGCGGCGCCCGGCCGCAGGGTTCTCGGACCGGAGCCCGGCGGCGCATAGACTCATCCGCCATGCGCGTACTCGTCACTGGCGGGGCCGGCTTTATCGGCTCGCACCTCACCGACGCCCTGCTCGGGCGGGGCGATGAGGTGGCCGTCGTCGATGACCTGTCGGCCGGCGGCCCGGCCGGATGCCAGATCTGGCGGCGCTGCACAAGGTGAGCGTCGCCGACGGCGCTGAGCTCGCCGCCGTTGTGGCCGAGTGGCAGCCCGATCTCATCTGTCATCTCGCGGCCCAGATCGACGTCCGCACGTCGGTCATCCAGCCGGCCGCGGACGCGGAGGCGAATGTCGTCGGCACCGTCAACGTGCTGGAGGCCGCGCGCGGCACGGGCGCGAGGGTGCTGCTCGCCTCCACCGGCGGCGCGCTGTACGGCCGCGACGCGCCGATCCCGTCGTTGGAGGACGTGCTGCCGCTGCCGGAGTCGCCGTACGGGGTGGCCAAGCACTGCGCCGAGCAGTACGTGATGCTCTACAACCGGCTGCACGGCACCAGCCACACGGTGCTGCGGCTGGCGAACGTCTACGGGCCGCGGCAGGATCCGGCCGGCGAGGCCGGGGTCGTGGCGATCTTCTGCGCGCAAGTGCTGGCCGGGCAGCGGCCGACGATCTTCGGGGACGGGCGGCAGACACGTGACTACGTGTACATCGGGGACGCAATCGGCGCCCTGCTCGTGGCCGCCGACCTGGGCAGGCCGGGAATCTGGAACGTGGGCTCGGGCACCGAGGTCAGCGTGCTGGAGCTCGCGCGCGTCATCGGGACAGTCTCCGGCCGGGCCGTTGACCCGGTGTTCGCGCCGGCTCGGCCGGGCGAGTTGCTGCGCAGTGCGCTGGCCCCGGAGCGGGCCCGGCGCGATCTTGGCTGGGCCGCCAGTACGCCGCTGGCGCAGGGCGTGGCGCGGGTCTATCACTGGCTGGCCGCCGGCGCGCCGGAGCGAGCCGAATACTGACGCAGTCGGCGTGCGGCCTCGGCGGGGCCCGGCCGGGCGACGGCGCGCACCCGTTAGGCTGCAACGCATGTCCCGACCAGATGGCCGACGGCCTGATCAGCTTCGCGACGTACGGATTACCCGAGGCTGGCTTGAGCACGCAGAGGGTTCGGTGCTCGTGGAGTTCGGCGCCACCCGGGTGCTGTGCGCGGCCAGCGTTCAGGAAGAACTGCCGCGCTGGCGCCGCGGCAGCGGACAAGGCTGGGTGACCGCCGAGTACGCGATGCTGCCGAGATCCACGAACACCCGCAGCGACCGCGAGTCGGTCCGGGGCAAGATCGGCGGCCGGACGCACGAGATCTCCCGGCTGGTGGGCCGGTCGCTGCGCGCGTGCATCGACCCGAAGGCGCTCGGCGAGAACACCATCATCATCGACTGCGACGTGCTGCAAGCCGACGGGGGAACGCGCACGGCGGCGATCACCGGCGGGTACGTAGCGCTGGCCGACGCGGTGGCGTGGCTGCAAGGCCGGCACCGGTGCAAGGGCGAGCCGCTGGTGACGTCGGTCGCGGCGGTGAGCGTCGGCATCATCGGCGGCGAGCCGCGGCTGGACCTGTGCTACGAAGAGGACGTCGTCGCCGAGACGGATATGAACGTGGTCTGCACGGCCGAAGGCGGCTTCGTGGAGGTGCAGGGAACCGCCGAGCGCGAGCCCTTCGGCCGCAAACTGCTGGATGAACTGCTCGATCTCGCTGTGTCCGGCTGCGCGGAGCTGACCAAGCTGCAGCAGGCCGCGCTCGGCGCATGACCGCCGACCAGCGGGCCCGGCTGGTACTGGCAACCGCGAACCGGAAGAAGCTCGCGGAGCTCACCAGAATCCTGGCCACCGGTCACGTTGACGTGGACCTGGCTGCCCTGGATGAGTTCCCGGCCGCGCCCGACGTGGCGGAGACCGGCGCGACGTTCGCGGCGAACGCGCTGCTGAAGGCGCGCGCGGTCGCGGCATTCACCGGGCTGCCCGCGGTCGCAGACGACTCGGGCCTGTGCGTAGACGCCCTCAACGGCATGCCGGGTGTGCTGTCCGCCCGCTGGTCTGGCGGGCACGGGGACGACGCGGCCAACCTGCGGCTGGTGCTGGCCCAGCTCACCGACGTGCCGGACGAGCGTCGCGGCGCGAACTTCACCTGCGCCGCCGCGCTGGTGCTGCCCGGCGGCCGGGAGCACGTCACCGAGGGGATCATGCGCGGCCGCCTGGTGCGCGAGCCGCGCGGGCAGAACGGGTTCGGCTATGACCCCATCTTCGTGGCCGAGGGCCGCAGCTGCACTAACGCCGAGCTGGACGCGAGCGCGAAGGACGCCATCAGCCACCGGGGCAAGGCGCTGCGAGCACTCGCGCCGGTCATCGCCGCGCTGCTCGGCTAGCTGATGCTGACGTGTCCGCCGCCGAGGTTGACGACCTGGCTGGCCGGTGGCACCTTGATCGTCACCGGCTGGTTGAACCCGTAGAACGTGATCGTGGCGCGCGCGATCGCGGCCCCTACTCGGCCGGTCTCGGTCAGCTCGCGGACGCGATGGCTGCGGTCGATCCAGACGGTGAACTCGACGTCGCCTCTGATCGCACCCAGCTCGCTGCCGAACAGTGCCCGGCTGCTGGCGGGCAGGAACCTCGTCGCGGCCGCGAGCGCGATGGCACCGGAGTAGCCGGTCGAGACCACGCCGCCGACAGCCCTCGTGCCCACCGCGCGCAGGTGCCGGCCGTCGGCCAGCGTCGTCAGCGCCGACATCGGGTTGTCACCGGTCAGGGTCTGCAGCATGGACGCGGCCGGCGAGCCGTCGCCTAACGCGGAGAGGTCGGCCTTCAGCCAGCTCGCTCCCGGCGTGGCCGGCAGGGACGCGCCGAGCTTGAGGTACACCGCGCTATTGGTGAGGATCGCCGAGACGGGCAGCTGCTTTCCGGCGCCCGCGTCGGTCACGGCGATGGATTCGAGGAACGGGCTGCGCTGCTCGGAGAACCGGCCGCGAATGGCGGCCCTGGCGCTCACGTACTCGACGAGCGTGGCCGATACGGATGTGAGCGCCGTCGCGTGCCGGGTGGCGGCGGCAACCGCCTGCGCGGGCGCGGCCGATCCCTCCGGCCCGGAACTCGCGGCCACCTCGATCGCGATCACGGCGAGGAGCGCAGTCGTGGTCCCGGCTAAGGCCAGCAAGCCACCGCGGTGACGAGCCGGCGTCGGCGCAGCGAGCCCGGCGTCGGTGCTGTACTCGTCGGTCCCGGCCTGCCTCGTCCCGCCCGATATGCCAGGCGATCTAGCTTGCATTCTATGCTCTACAGTCTGGAGGAGCCGTCGCGGCGCCTGTGCGCGGGCGGCCGGGGCTAGCCGGATGCGGCCCGTTCCGTTCTGGATACGGTGAGAACCGAAGGCGGCCGAGAGGAGCGGTAAATGGCTGAGCACAAGCTGGCGCAAGGGGACGTGGCGCCGGACTTCACCCTGCCCGACGCGGACGGCAACAAGGTGAGCCTGTCCGACTACCGCGGCCAGCGGGTGATCATCTACTTCTACCCGGCGGCCATGACGCCCGGCTGCACCAAGCAGGCGTGCGACTTCCGGGACAGTCTGGCGTCACTGGCGGCGGCCGGTGTGACGGTGCTCGGGATCTCACCGGACGCTCCGGCGAAGCTGGCAAAGTTCCGGGACAAGGAGTCGCTCAACTTCCCGCTGCTGAGCGACCCGGACAAGACCGTGCTCAACGCCTACGGCGCCTTCGGCGAGAAGATGCTGTACGGCAAGACGACGGTCGGCGTTATCCGGTCCACGTTCGTCGTCGACCCGGACGGCAAGCTTGAGCAGGCTCAGTACGGCGTCAAGGCGACCGGCCACGTCGCCCGGCTGCGCAAGGAGCTCGGTATCTGAACCCAGGGGTCGTAGCCCAATGGCAGGAGGCACAAGATTTAGGTTCTTGACAGTGTGGGTTCGAATCCCACCGACCCCACGAATTGGGCTTGACCCCATCCGGTGGACTTTTCGACAGAGTCGCCTGCCGGGTGGTAGCTGAGAATCCCCCGGCGCGGGCTCCATCCGCTCGTACGTCTCGCAAGTTCGGCCGCCGTGTGCGCGGTCTTGGCAGGATGCGGGCAGCCGACCACTTTGGCTGGCCCCACAGCTAGTGCCGGAGAGGCAACGGCATGCTCGACCCAGGCAATCGTTCCGGTCACGATTCAGCCCAGCGGGTGTCAGGATATTCATGGCACCGGGTTGGTGCGCTGGGCAGCACAGACTCCGAGCTTCTGGTCAAGGCTCGGGAATGCGGCGGGCGTGCCGAACTCCGGCCGAGAAACGTTCAGCCCTGTTCGTTGAACGCAGTAGCCAGCGGGGCCTATCCCGCATAGCCGCGCTGGATCACAGGCAGCCGCGGTCTACCGACCCACGAAACCCGCGCGAGACATCTAACTGCGGGCGAACGCGATCAGGGCCGCAAAGTCTCGACCCGTGTCGGCTATCTGAAGTGCGGTGATGTAGTCGCGACGCAGTGTGCTTGATCCGACCAGAGCAGTCCTGCCCCACGTGAACTGGCGCCCGCCGAGGGCGACGATGAGCGCGTCCGACGCCAGCCTTGACCACCGGCCGTTGCCATTGGGGAAGGGGTGGATGGCCACGAGGCGGTAGCCGAACCTGATCGCGCATTCGTCATTTCCGAAGCGTCCCGAGGTGGTGTCGGCAAGCCAGGTATGCACGTCGCCCTCGAGGTTGCGCATATCGACCCGGATCTGCCAGTGCGGCACGCCAAGATTTCGGTCGGCCGTCCGGTACTGGCCTGCCCACCTCCACACCTCGCCGTACATCCGCCTGTGCAGATTCGTCAGCCACGCCTCGCTCGTCACGGACGCCGGCCGCAGTCGGCGTGAGAACACCCAGGAAACAGCGCTGCCGATGTTCTGCGCTTCCGCGAGGTTCAGCTCACAGCGCGTCAGCACCGGCAGCCGGAGGCCTTGTAGCTCGGCCTCGGTCAGAGGTGTCGCGCCATCAGAGTCCGGGGTCAGCTCAGTCAAGGGCCGATGTCCCGCCACAGCCCGCCGCGCTCCAGTAGCTGCTTGGCAAACTGCTCTTCTAGCTCGGTAGTCCGCTCAGTCGCCTGGTCTTCCAGGCGCATCGTCTGCTCGACTGCCGCTGCCTGCGCGCGGGCCACATCCCGCGCGCGCTCGTGCACGATCGTGGTCAGCGGACGACGGGGTACGAGCAAGTACACGAGGTCGCACCCGAGGGCGTCGGCCGCGCGGCGCAGGGTGTCCAGCCCGATCCGGTCAGCGGCTTCTGACTGCTCAAGCCGCGTTACTGCCCCGGCAGTTGTACCGAGGCGGGCGCCCAGCGCTGCCGCGCTCATGCCCAGCGCAACGCGAATCGCGCGGACCCAGCCACGCGGCGGGCGCGCGAGTGTCCGGAGTTGCTGCCACTCGTCGAAGTGGTTGTCCAGCAGTTCCCGGCTGCGAATGGATACCTCGTTTGAGACTCTCGGCACAGAACCTCCCGTGAGCTACAGCTCACGATAGATCGTTATCATGAGCTTCGGCTCATAATAACTAGAGAGTATCATGAGTTACAGTGCACTATAGATAGCTCTTAAAGTGAGCTAGAACTCAACAACCCTGGTCATGTCGCGGACACTGCAGTGCCTGCCTGGGTGAGCGGCCCATTGAGGCATGCCCAGCGGTGCGGCCGGCGGCGCGGCCGTCGGTAGGGTGTGAGCGGCGGCCGGTTCGGCGAAGGCGGGGTGCGCACGGCGATGGGACGGACCGGGCCGGTTGGCTTCGACCTCGACCTCACGCTGATCGACTCCCGGCTCGCGATCATGCGGTCCTGGCAGGCCGTCTCGGCCGAGACGGGCGTGCCCATCGACCTGGCCGAGGTCGACAAGCGGATGGGCATCAAGCTCGAAGACGAGACGGCGTTCTGGTTCCCGCCCGCCGAGCAGGCCGCGGCCGCGGACTGCTACCGGCGGCACTACGTCGTGCTGGCGCCGGACCTGACTACCCTGCTGCCGGGCGCGGCGGAGGCAGTCGCGGCGGTACGCGCGGCCGGCGAGCGCGCGGTCATCATCACCGCCAAGCACCCCGTCTCCGTGCAGCCGAGCCTGGCGGCGGTGCAGTTGCAGGCAGACGAGGTCTTTACCCATGTGCACGGCCCGGAGAAGTCGGCCGTGCTCGTCAGCGTCGGGGCGGCGGTGTATGTCGGTGACAGCCCGCCCGACATGGCGGCCGCGCGGCAAGCCGGGGTCGCGGCCGTGGGGGTCACCACCGGCTCGTTCCCGGCCGCGGAACTGCGCCAGGCCGGCGCCGACGTGACGCTGGCGTCGCTGGCCGACTTTCCGTCCTGGTACCAGATGTTCCGCGGCGACCGACGGGAGCGCGTGACCGATGGCGACTGATGTGCTGGCCCTGGCCGACCGGCTCTGGCGCGGCGAGGTGGCGACCAGCGAGTTCCACCCGGTGAGCCACCTGGGCGGGCTGGCCGAGATCTGCGACGGCGTCGCGTTCGTGCCCGCCTTCGCCAACGTGACCGCGGTCGCGACCGACGACGGCCTCGTGCTCGTGGACACCGGCAGCTCATTCGCTGCTGCGGCCATCCACGAGGAACTGCGGCGCTGGACCGGCCAGCGGCTGCATACGGCGATCTACTCGCACGGGCACATCGACCACGTGTTCGGGGTGCCGGTATGGGAGGCGGAGGCGGCCGAGCGCGGCTGGCCGGCGCCCGCTGTCGTCGCGCACGAGGCGCTGCCGCTGCGGTTTGACCGCTACCGGATGACGCTGGGCTACAACGAGATCATCAACCAGCGCCAGTTCGGCGTGCCGGGGCTGCGCTGGCCCGCCGACTACCGCTACCCGGACCGGACCTACCGCGACACGGCCAGCGTCGAGGCCGGCGGGACGACCCTCGCGCTGCGGCACGAGAAGGGCGAGACCGACGACCACACGGTGACCTGGCTGGCCGAGCGCCGGGTGCTGTGCTGCGGCGACCTGTTTATCTGGGCGTCACCCAACGCGGGCAACCCGCAGAAGGTTCAGCGCTACCCACTGGAGTGGGCGCAGGCGCTGCGCCGGATGCTCGCGCTGGAGCCGGACTTCCTGCTGCCCGGGCACGGGCTGCCGGTCATCGGGGCAGACCGGGTGGCGGTGGCGCTGGCCGACACGGCCGAGCTGCTGGAGTCGCTGGTGAGCCAGACGCTGGCGGTCATGAACGGCGGCGGCCGGCTCGATGAGGCGATCCACACCGTCGCCGTCCCGGCGGCGCTCGCGGACCGGCCGTTCCTGCAGCCGGTCTATGACGAGCCGGAGTTCATCGTCAGGACAGTCTGGCGCCAGTACGGCGGCTGGTGGGACGGCAACCCGGCGACGCTCAAGCCGGCGCCCGGAACGGGCGCTCGCGGCCGAGCTCGCGGGCCTGACCGGCGGCGCGCAGGCGCTGGCGGCCAGGGCCCTGGAGCTGGCCGGCCCGGACGCGGCCGACGAGAGCCTGCGGATCGCCGGTCACCTGGCCGAGCTGGCCTGGCTGGCGGCGCCCGGCGACCGGGAGGTCGCGCGGATCCGCCAGCACGTCTTCGGGCTGCGCGCCGACAAGGCGACGTCCACGATGGCGACCGGCGTGTTCCGGTGGGCCGCGAACGAGTCGCTCGCGGGTGGCGAGCCGCCCCCGGCTACGGTGGATAGCTAGCTAGCGTTCAACGGCATCAGGTAGTGGTCCGATGCTGTTCTTATGGCATCAGACCACTACCTGATGCCATAAGAGATGCGAGACCTGGAGAGGATAATGACTGATATTCCGGGTATTGACCCGGCGGTGCCGCCGAGCGGGACCGGCTGCGTGGAGTGCGAGGCGGCCGCGGGCTGGTGGCTCCACCTGCGCCGGTGCGCCCAGTGCGGGCACATCGGCTGCTGTGACACGTCGCCGTCGCAGCACGCCTCCGCGCACGCTGCCGCCACGGGGCACGCGATGATCCGCAGCTTCGAGCCGGCCGAGGAGTGGTTCTACAGCTACCCGGCGGACGAGATGTACGGCAGCGGGCCGGCCCTCGCGCCGCCTGAGCACCACCCCGTCGACCAGCCGGTGCCCGGCCCGGCGGGCCGGGTGCCGGGCAACTGGCAGTCACAGCTGCACTAGCCGACCAGGGCGGTGCTGGGCTGCCGGTGGTCTGGCTGGGACTGCGCGTGCTGACTACCAGCGCTCGATCAGCGGGCCCAGCTCCCGCAGCCGCTCGATCACCGCGTCCGGCGCCGCGCTATCGAACGACGGCACGTCGGAGTGCGGGATGAGCACGGCGCGCATGCCGACGGCCTGCGCGCCGTGCACGTCGTCGTAGGGCCGGTCGCCGACGAACACGCACCGGCTCGGGTCGGTCGCCGCGACGGCGGCCATCGCGGCGGCGAACGCCTCCGGGTGCGGCTTCACATAGTCGATCTCGCTGGAGTAGACGGCGCCGTCGATGAGATGCAGCACGCCGTCGCGCCGGAACACCTCCTCGTGCCAGTCGCGCGGCCACATGGTGTTGGACAGCACGCCGACCTTGATACCGCGCTCGCGCAGCGTGGTCAGCAGCGGCAGGGCGTCCGGATCGGTGAACGTGTGCGGCTCCCAGGCCCGCTGGTAACTGGCGATCAGGTCGGCCGTCGCCGTCACCCCGGCGTCACCGAACACCTGGCTCATCGTCGCGCTGCGCCGGTCGGCGGCCCCGGCCAGCCAGAGCTGTTGCTCGGCGGCGTGCAGCGCGGCCGCGTGCGCGGCCGCCGCATCGGCCGGGAAGTGCCGCTCGCAGACGGCCGCCCAGAGCTGCTCGATGTTGATGGAGTGCCAGGGCGTCAGCGTCCCGCCCCAGTCAAAGATGACAGCCTCGATAGCCACAGCCCAGATCCTAGGCGGATCCGGGCTGTGGCCCGGGCGCCCGGATTAGCCCCGGCCGTAGGTGTGGTACGAGTGCGCGGGCGCCCGGATGATCTGGGGCTGCCCGATGTCGAGGAAGGTAGCGGTCACGGTCGCCTGTACCACGTGTGACGTGCCGTCGGTCATCAGTTCCACGGTGACCCGCTGGCCGCCGCTCTTGGTTATCTGGAAAACCTTCACGCCGTGCTTGCGCAGGGCTTTGATCTCGCCCGGCGTGGCCTTGGGAAGGATCTTGAAGTATCCGTTGGGGGACGTCAGGCTCGTGGTGACGCTCATCCGGCGCACGACCCCGGTGCTGTCGGCCCAGATGTCCAGCGAGGTTAGCCGCCCATCAGGGGTGTCGTTCCCGAGCTGCAGTGACGGCAGGCCAGACAGGTCGGTTGCCTGCAGGTGCGCCACCCGGACGCCGTCGACGGTGGCGTGGCCGGCGCGGACGAAGCTGGCCGCCGGGGACAGCTCGGTCAGCAGCTTGCGCGGATCGGGGATCGCCATCGACGCGATCGCATTCGGGCCGGTGTCGTGGTACCAGGCGAGCCCCTTGGCGGCTACGAAGTAGTCGTACGCCTGACCGTTGACGACCCGGTTGATCGCGGACTGGGTCGTCCCGCTCGTCCCGCCGGAGCCGGGCAGTACCTCGCTGAACGAGTCGTTCCAGTCGCGGCCCGAGAACGTGATGTCGGACGTCGCGGTGCCCTGCGAAACCCCGTCCTGGGTTGACTGCGTGACGATCACGGCACGCCCGGCGCGCGCCAGCGCGACCCTGGACGCGCTGGCCAGGTGGCGCACGTAAGCCGCGGTGAGGACCGACTGGCTGCCGTGCTGCGGCCGGGCCGGCGACCCTGGCGCGCCGAGCTGAGTGGCGACAAGTCCGCCGCCGCATGCGATCGCGGCGGTGCCGGCCGCGATCACCGCCCGCCGGGTGCGGGCCGCCCCTCGCCGGAAGCCTCTGGCCGGGAACGTCGCTGCGCCGCGGCTGCTGTGCCCGGCAGCCTCGGCCGCGCTCACGTGGTGCAGCCACCGTTCCATGAAGTCGCGAATTTCGTCGTTGAGGTCAGTCGTCATCTCGCACTCCAAGAGTCAGGCGCAGGCGCGCGAGCCCGCGGGTCAGGTGGTTCTGGACGGTGGTCGGCCGGATCCCGGTGAGCTCGGCCACCTCGCGGAGGGTGTAGCCATAGCCGTGCACGAGCACGACGGCCAGCCGCTGGCGCTGCGTCAGCGCAGCGAGCGCGGCCGGGAGGCCAGGCTCGAACTCATGGTCGCCGCTGTCGGGGATCGCGAACAGTACCGGCTGGCGCCGCCGGCGGCTGCGCGACTGGCCGACCCGGTACAGGTAGCCGGGCAGGTTGGCGACCTGCCGCAGCCGGTCCCAGTGCTCGAAGGCATAGGCGAGCGCCTCCGCGGCGGCGTCGCGGCCCTCTTCGAAGCCGTACGCGGCGGCGAAGGCACGAGACAACCGCGGCTCGACGTCGCGCACGAACTGCTCGAACTCCGGCCCGAGGCCGGGCGGGCCGACCTCAGGCCGGCGCATGGTGTCGTGCGTGCCCATCTCACCACCGTCCGGTTGGCTGGCCTTCTACTCAGTTAGACCATCGCCGGCCAGATTCTTACCACAGCCACATCCGGACGCTGACGCTGCAGAGTCGGTCGCTGGAACCTGAGGATTGGCCCGATTTTCGGTGCGTTGTCGCTGAATGTTTGGGCAAGATGGTTAGCGTCAATGGCGCCTTTTCCATTTTTGCCGCCAATCGGCGGGGACCGAGGAGGAGCGAATGCGATCTCAGCAGCGTGGCGCGGGATCTCGCCGAATGCGGCTGTTCGCCGGCACCGTGAGCGCGGCGCTCGTGGGCGGGCTGTGTGTTTTCGGAGCTACCGCGCAGGGCCTGGCCTCGGCCAAGCCCGCGGGACAGGCCAGCCCCCGTGATCAGGGAAATACGTGTCATCTGGGCAACGGCATCAAGCACGTCGTCCAGCTCGGCTTCGACAACGTGCACTTCTTCCGGGACAACCCCAACGTCCCGTCGGACCTGCAGCAGATGCCGGCCTTGCTCGACTTCTTCGAGCACAACGGCGTGTTCCTGTCCAACAGCCACACGCCGCTGATCGCGCACACCGCGGACGACCTGCTCACGACCGCCACCGGCTTGTACGGCGACCGGCAGGGCAACGGGGTGAGTAACTCCTACCAGGCCTACAACGCCGACGGCACAACCGACCCGGCGACGTCGTTCACCTACTGGACCGACCCGATCGACGACACCGCCAGGACGCCGAACGCTGGCCACGACACCAACCCCAACCTGGTGTACTCGCCGGTGCCGCCGGGGACCGCGAACCCGGCCGTGTCGCCGACCACTGTGGCTCCCGCGCCGTGGGTGCCGTACACCAGGGCCGGCTGCAACGTCGGCGAGGTCGCCACGGTGAACCAGGAACTGGAGAACGCGACCTTCGACATTCCGAAGTTCTTCGGCGCGAACTCGCCCGAGGCCCAGCAGGTCGCGGCCGACCCGGATTCGTTCAAGGACCCCGAGGTCGCGGACTACATCGGCGTCGGGGTGCACTGCGCCAAGAACGCGGCGTTCTGCTCGGACGCCACCGGCGTGAAGTTCGGGCAGACGACCGCCACCCACACCGCGGTCGCTGACGTACTGCCCGACGAGCCCGGCGGCTACAACGGCTATCAGGCCCTGTTCGGCCACCGGTACCTGTCGTCAACCATCGGCGGCGGCAGCGCCAACGCGACCCAGGACGGCGTGCCGGTCACCAACGCGGCCGGGAATCTGACCGACGAGTTCGGCAACCAGCTCACTGGCGACTTCACCTCGCAGCCTGGCTTCCCCGGTTACGGCGAGATCAACGCGGCCCAGTCGCTCTCTTACGCCGCGGACATGCTCACCCACGGCGTGCAGGTGGTCAACATGTACATCGCTGATATCCACGGCAACGCGGGCATCAGCGGGAACCTGCCGGCCAACGACCCGAATCTCATCACCGACTGCAAGTCGGCACCGGCGGCGCTCGGCAGCGGCAGCCAGTGCTACATCGACCAGGCCAAGTACTACAACGATGCGTTCGAGATCTTCTTCAAGCGGCTCGCCGCCGAAGGCATCACCCCCAAGAACACGCTGTTCGTGCTCAGCTCGGACGAGGGTGACCACGAGGCCGGCGCCAACGTCGGCCGCGCGATCCAGCCCACCCCGGCCAACTGCGACGGGGTGACGGTGGCGTGCACGTACCCGGCCGGATCCTTCGGCGAACTGGCCGGCAACGTGACCGGGCTGCTCGCGGCGGCCGGCAACACGACGCCGTTCTCGCTCGAGGCCGACACCGCGCCGGAGTTCTACCTGACCGGCAAGCCGGGGCCGGACACTACGGCCGTACGCGACTTCGAGCACAGAGTCGCGTCGCTGACCGTGGACGATCCCTATACCGGCAACGCGAATCAGAAGCTGGCGCAGTACCTCGCGGATCCGGAGGAGGAATCCATCCTGCACGTCGCGGACGCGGACCCGGCACGGACGCCAACGCTGGCCATGTTCGCCCACCCGGATTACTTCCTGACCACCGGCAGCGCGACATGCACGCCGGCCGGCCTCGGCGGCTGCGTCACGCAGAACACCGGCTTCGCCTGGGATCACGGCGACTACGCCGCCGAGATCAACACCAACTACGCCGCGTTCGCCGGGCCAGGGGTGCGCAACCTCGGCCTGGACGGGCCTGGCGCTAGCCAGGGCCCGTCGTCGGCGGGCGCGAACAGCGGCCAGACCGTCGTGACCGACTACCATTTCCGCGGACCGTGGGTGGATGAGACCGACATCCGGCCAACCGTCCTGTACCTGGCCGGGCTGCGGGACGACTACGAATCGGACGGCCGGGTGATCACGCAGGTCGTCGACCACCCGAACCACGCGCTCAGCCAGCCGGGCGTGACCCGCCTGGGCGAGTGCTACAAGCAGCTGTACTCCAGCGTCGGTGACTTCGGGTCCGCGACGCTGACCGCTGCGACCAACGCGATCGAGAGCAACAGTCCGGCTGACAGCACGTACCTGAGCACGGACACGGCGCTGCGCGGGCTGCAGGTGGCCAGGGACAAGCTGGCCGACCTGATCAAGGGCGAGCTGGGGGCAGCGGCGTTCAGCGACGCCACCGTCCACGGCGTCGGCTTGCAGCTCCTCGGCTGCCAGGCGCTGATCCACTCGGCCCGGCAGCTGGCGGCGGCCAGCTCCAGGTAGCACTGCGGCACAGACTGGTGGCCCCGGCCGGGTTCCGGCCGGGGCCACCGGCGTGCCGGCCGGTCGGCGGGGCGGCGTCGCTGGCCCCCGACTGGGTAAAGTGTGGCAAATGACCAGTGCCGACGGTTTTCTCGTGCAGCAGGTATGGCGCTACCCGGTCAAGTCGCTCGGCGGCCAGCGGGTCGCGGCGAGCCTGGTAAACGAGCGCGGCCTGCTCGGCGACCGGCTGTGGGCCGTGCGCGACGAGGACGGCAAGCTCGGCTCCGGCAAGGACTCCCGCCGGTTCCGGCGGATGGAGGGGCTGCTCGGCGTCTCGGCCGGCTACGAGGCCGAGCCCAGGACGGGCCAGATCGAGCCGCCGGTCGTCATCGGCCCGGACGGCGCTGAGTACCCGGTGGCGTCGGGCGCGGCGGACGACCTGCTGCGCGGCGTGACCGGCAAGGACCGGGTCAAGGTCTGCCGCGAGGGCGACGTCAGTCACTTCGACGAGGTCGCCATCAGCCTGATCGGCACGGCGACGCTCGACTGGCTGCAAGGCGAGCTGCCCTACGTCGAGATCGACCCGCGCCGGTTCCGGGTCAACCTGGTGATCGGCACCAGCGAGCCGTTCATCGAGGAAACCTGGCTGGGGCGGGACGTTACTGTCGGCGCGGGCGCGGACGCGGTGCACCTGCTCTTCGACCGGGTGCTGCAGCGGTGCGTGATGGTCGGGATGGCCCAGCCGGGGCTAACGGAGTCCGGCGAGGTGCTGAGACGACTGGGCCGCCGGGCCACCCACCCGGTCTGCCTGGCGCTCGGCGGAGTCATCGCCAGGCCAGGCGTGGTGCGGGCCGGCGACTTGCTGCACGCGGCCGCGGCGCCGGCCACGCTGCCGGCCTAGCGGCGGCTGGAAATGCGGAATCTGCCCGCGGCGGCCTGCCGCCGGCAGGCGAGAGGACATGGAGTGAAAACGTCGTAAATGGATGTCAACACATGGCCGGCCACGCGGCCGCCAGCGCAGCCTGGGACACTGTGGCGCAAGCCAAGGCTTGCCCGGCAGTACGTGATGGGGAAGGGAAACGTGAGATGGCCGATCCTGGCGGATCCGTCGAGGTACACGGGGCTGTCGCCGTGACCGGGGAGATCACCGGGCGGGACAAGGACCCGGACGCGGTGCTGGCGCAGATCGAGACAACCCGCGCGGACCTGGCCCGGACCATCGACACGCTGGCCGACCGGGTGAGCCCGGCGAACAACATCCGCCAGCTCCGCGAGCGGGCCGTGCAGGAGCTGAACCGGCCCGAGGTGAAGAGGGCCGCGGCCGCTGCGGGCGCGGTCGTGGTAGGCCTGGTGATCCTGCGGATCTGGAGCCGCCGCCGCCGCTGACCACAGCGGCTGATGGCCGGCAGCCGGTCAGAGGAAGTTCTGCCCTTCACCGCGGTAGGTCGGTACCGTGGCCACGACCTGATCACCCTCGATCAAGTGCAGCTCGGTGAACCGCTCGCAGAGCTCGCCCGCCTTGGCGTGCCGCATCCAGACCCGGTCGCCGATCGCCAGCCCGTCCGCCGCCGCGCCCAGCAGCGGAGTCTGCACCTCGCCGGCGCCCTCTTCCTTGTCCAGCCGCAGGCCGGCGGGCAGGTAGGGCTGCGGGACCCGAGACGGGCCGGCCGCCGAGGCGATGTAGCCGCCGCCGAGCGCGGTGACGACACCAGGCCCAGGCCGGCGCACCACCGGCAGCGCGAACATCGCGGCCGGCTGGCCGATGAATCCGGTGTAGGCGTCAAACAGCGTCGGGTGGTACAAACCGGAACCGGCCCCGAGCTCGGTGATCGCGGGCTCGGCGGACGTGCCGTCCAGCGAGCCGGTGCCGCCGCCGTTGACGAACCCCAGCGGCGCGAGCGCCTGCACCGCCGCGACGATCGCGGCCCGCCGCTGCGCCAGCTCGGCCGCGGACTTGCGTTGCATGTACCTGATGGCCTGCGCGTACGCCGGCCGCCCCGGCGGGTTGTCGCCGACGCCGGCGATCTGGGCCTCGTACGCCATCAGCCCCGCCAGCTTCAGGCCCGGCCGGGACAGGATGTCCCGCGCCGAGCGCGGCCGCGTCCGGCGCGGTCCGGACCGGCGAGCGTCGCGCGCCCGCCCGCAGTCTCCCGCCGAAAGCCACATAGCCGGCGTCGATGTCGATCGCGACCCGGACCGGATGCGGGTTCGCGACCCCGGCGGTGGCCTTCTCGATCCGGTCCAGGTGCTCGCGGCAGTCGACCATGACGGCGATGGCGGCGGCCAGGCCAGCGTCGCCGGCGAGTTGCGCCAGGGCGGCCCGGTCCACAGTCGGGTACGCGACGACGATGTCGTCGCTGCTGCCGCACCCGGCCAGCCAGATCGCCTCGGGCAGGGTGTAGGCCAGGATCCCGCGGAACCCGTCGAGGCCCAGGACCTGCTCGATCAGCTGGCGGCAGCGCACTGACTTGCTGGCGAGCCGGATCGGCTTGCCGCCCGCACGCCGGATCATGACGGCCGCGTTCGCGCGGAACGCGGCCAGATCGACGATCGCGAACGGTGGATCGAGTGCCGCGGTGGCGGCCTCGAACCTGCTCAGATCAGTGCCGGATGGGCCGGCCGCCCTAGCGGCCGGCCCATCCCGTCCGGCGTCATTATGAGGGCTGCCGCCGCGGGTCACTCCTGGTCCTTGGTCAGGGCTGTGTACTCCGCCGCCGAGAGCAGGCCGGGCGGCATCTCACCGGACGCGTCCAGCTGCACCTTGAACAGCCAGCCCGCGCCGTACGGGTCGGAATTCACCAGCCCCGGGTCATCGTCGATCTCCGGGTTCACCTCGGTGACCTCGCCGTCGACGGGGGAGTACAGGTCGCTGACGGACTTGGTCGACTCCACCTCACCGCACGGCTCGCCCGCCGTCACCCGGCTGCCGGCCGCGGGCGCCGAGACGAAGACGACGTCGCCCAGCGCCCGCTGGGCGTGGTCGGTGACGCCGACCGACGCGACGGAGTCGTGGATGGCAACCCACTCGTGCTCGGCGGTGTAGTGCAGCTCGGCCGGAACGCTCATTGTGATTCCTTAGGTCGGTGCGTCAACTGCTGACTATTACTCAAGGCTGGCGGCGGTAGAACGGCAGCTCCACCAGTGTGGCCGGCTCGGCTGGCCCCGGACGTCGATCTCCAGCCGGCCAGCGCCGTCGGCGGCTGCCGCCGCCACGTCCGGGCGCAGGTAGGCCATGGCGATCGGCACGCCCAGGGTGGGAGACGGCGCGCCGCTGGTCACCTCGCCGCTCGGCGCCCCGTTCCACAGCACCGGGTAGCCGTGCCGCGGTACCCGGCGGGATTGGCTGGTGAGGCCGACCAGCTGGCGCTGCGGCGGCGCCTGGGCGCGCTGCGCCAGCGCCGCCTTGCCGACGAAGTCGCCGGGCTTGTCGAGCCGGACGACCCGGCTCAGCCCTGCGTCGTAGGGCGTGAGCGAGGCCCCGAGCTCGTTCCCGTACAGCGGCATCCCCGCTTCGAGCCGGAGCGTGTCACGCGCGGCCAGTCCGGCGGCGACCAGCCCGCGGCCGGCCCCGGCCGTGCTGACCGCCGCCCAGAGCGACTCGGCGTCGGCCGGGCTCGCGAACAGCTCGAAGCCGTCCTCGCCGGTGTAGCCGGTGCGGGCGAGCAGCACCGGCGTGCCCGCGACCTTCGCCGGGTAGCTCGCGTAGTACTTCACCTCGCCCAGATCGATGTCCGTCAGCGGCGCGAGGATGTCCGCCGCGCGCGGGCCCTGGACGGCGATCAGCGCGTAGTCCGCGGTCCGGTCGGCCACCGCCGCGGCGAACCCGGCCGCGCGCTCGGCCAGCGCGGCCGCGACGACGCCGGTGTTGGAGGCGTTGGCCACGACCAGGAACTCGTCGTCGGAGAGCCGGTAGACGATCAGGTCATCGAGGACGCCGCCGTCGGGCGCGCAGATCATCGTGTACCGGGCCCGGCCCGGCTGCAGCGCCGAAGGCGCGCCGACGAGTGCGTAGTCGAGCATCCCGGCCGCGTCCGGGCCGGTGACCGATAGTTCCCCCATATGTGACAAATCAAAAATGCCCGCGGCCGAGCGGACGGCGTTATGCTCGGCCGTCTCGCTCCCGTAGCGCAGCGGCATCAGCCAGCCTGCGAAGTCAGTGAGGGCGGCCCCGAGCTGCTCGTGCACGTGCGTGAGGGGCGTGCGGCGGGGCGGACTGGCGGAATCTGTCACGGTCAGCGAGCCTACCTGGAACCGGGCAGACCAGACTGGTGTGGTGGCCGGGTACCAACCGGTGCCGGGACGTCAGGGCGAGGAAATGGGGTAGTGATGAGCCTGCTCAGTGACGAGGAGATCGGCGGCCAGCTGGCTAGCCTGCCGGACTGGACCAGGGACGGTGACAGCATCCGGTGCGTGCGCAAGCGGGGAAGCTTCGCGGCGGCGATGCTCTACGCGGGCGCGGTCGCCTATCTGGCCGAGGCCGCCAACCACCATCCGGACATCCTGATCCAGTGGGACACGGTGACACTGACGCTGTCGACGCACTCGGCCGGCGGCCTCACCGGCAAGGACATGGAGCTGGCGGGTCAGATCAACCAGCTGGGCTGAGCGGAGCGGGCGCCGGCCAGGTGAGGCTTCGCCCGCGGACGGCGCCACGCCCCCGGGTGGCGCCGTCCGCAGGACGAAGTCCCCACCGTTTGTCGCGACCCTCGCTCGCGCCTGCCGCGCGGCACGCAGCCGGGCGGCACGCAGCCGGGCGATCCCGCCAGGGACAGCACGGCCCTAGCGAAGGTCCCCCTCCGCGACTCACGGTTCCCCCATAGCCCGCGGCGCCTTCCCCCGCCCGGGACTGCCGGGCCCTGCGCGCCGCAGGAGTCTCTAGTTATACACGTTGTGCAGCGGCGATCACAGCTAGTTACGGGATTGTGTCGCCCCTTATTTCGCGTTCCCGACGGGGCGGTTTTTGAGCGGAACGCGAGTGTCCGCGACGCGGCTTTCCGGCCGTCCGCGGGTACGATCTGGCCGGTGTTACCGGGGCCTGCGAATCACCCGAAATCGCACGGCAGGTGCTTGATGCCGTTGATGAAGCTGGACAGCAGCCGGTCCGGCTCGGCCGTCGCCCGGATCGTCGGTACCCGGCTCATCAGCTCGCGCAGCATGACGGTTATCTCCCGCCGGGCCAGGTGCGCGCCCAGGCAGAAATGCGGGCCGGCCGCGCCGAAGCCGACGTGCGGGTTCGGCGACCGGATGATGTCAAATTTGCCGGGATCGGTGAACACCGACTCGTCCCGGTTGGCGGCCCAGTAGAACAGCACGGCGCGGTCGCCCTCGCGGAACTCGTGCCCGTTGAGCGTGCAGTCCCTGGTCACCGACCGGCGCATGAAGATGACCGGCGACGCGTACCTGACGATCTCCTCGACCGCGCCCGGCAGCCTGCCCTCCAGGTCTGCCAGCAGCAGTTCCCGCTGGTCGGGGTGGTGAGTGAACAGGTTGAGCGCGTGCGAGATTGCGGTCCGGGTCGTCTCGTTGCCGGCCACTACGAGCAGGATGAAGAACGACCCGAGCTCGGCCGGGGTCAGTTGCTCGCCGTCGATGTTGGCGGTGGCGAGCGCCGTGATCACGTCGTCCTGCGGGTTCGCGGCCCGGCCGGCGGCGACCTCGGAGACCAGGTCGGCGAGATCCTTGCCCGCGGTCAGCAGCTGCAAGATCGCGGTGTCCATGTCCTCGCTGATGAACTCCGGGTCGGCGCCGGACAGGATGATGTTGGTGTTGCGCAGCACCATCTCGTAGTGCTCGTCGCCGATGCCCATCATCTCGCAGATGATCTTCAGCGGCAGCCGGGCCGACACGTGCTGGACGAAGTCGCACGGCCCGGTGGCCAGCAGGTCATCGACGATCGTGGCCGCGGTCCGCTGCACGTCCTCCTCGAACTTTTTGATCATCCTGGGCGTGAATGCCCGCGAGACGATCCGCCGCAGTCGCGCGTGCCGCGGGTCGTCCATGTTGATCATCGAGCCGAAGTACTCGTTGAACTCGGCCGGCAAGTCCTCGATACTGGTCGCGCCGCGGGCCGAGGAGAACAGCTCCGGCTGCCGGCTCGCGGCCTGCACGTCGGCGTGCGACACGAACGCGTAGTAACCCTCGCCGGGCGTGCTGTTGAACGGCCCTTCGGGCATGACGAAGTACGGCGGCTTGCCCAGCGCGCGCAGTTTCGCGAAGTCCGCGTGCCGCGCCTCGAGCGGCTGCTCCCAGAACTCCAGGAGCGACAAGTCGACGCCTTCGACGGGGTGCGACACGGGAGTGGTCATCGAGTTGCCGCCTTCGACTAGAACCGGGTTCTAGCCGAAGTCTGGCAGAGCGTGGCAAGGCGCGCTATGCCCGGAGCCGAACCATTGGAGCGGCCGGAGCCCACTGTGCGCGGATTCGGTAGCCGCGGCTACCGAATCCGCGCACAGTCACGCGGGACACCGCGGCGGCGCGCAGTTTGCCGGTTAGATTCCGCGCCGGCTGTGCGCCGCCGCCTCCAGGTACTGACCCTGGTGCGCGGTCGGCGCTGGCGTCGCGACCTGGTTGGTCGCGATCGCCACCGCGACCCGGCCGGGCACGCCGCTCAGCTCCGTGAGCGCACACGCGACGCTGATGGCGCCGCCGTGCAGCACGACCCAGCCTTCGCTCGCTGCCGCCGATATCCACCGGCCTTCGTCGGCTCCGGCGTCGGCCAGGCACGCGCTGATGACCCGCAGCCGGGCCGCGAGCAGCACCGGGGACTCGTCCAGCTGCGCGCGCAGCTGCGCGTACACGGCGGCGATCGCGGCGGGCGGCTGCGCCTGCCGGTGTCCGGCGTCGATGACTGACCAGGCGCACGCGACCGGCACCGCCGCCGATACCGAGAGGCCGAAGCCGGTGACCGAGTACGGATCGGCCGCCGAGTACCGCCCGGGCGCCTCGTCGGCCAGCGCCTCGTCGGCCAGCGCCTCGCCCCCAGGGCGGCGCCGTGTCGGCGGGCGGCACCTCCTCTGCGGCTGGCGTTTCGGCTGCGTCGTGCGGCCGCGGTCCGGGCACTACCGGCGCGGCGGCGGCGACCGGCGCCGCCAGCAGGCCCGGCCGGACGCCCTCGAGGTGGCCGCTGCGGACCGACACCCGCAGCGACACGTCCAGGCCGCTGTCCCTGGCGGTTCGCTCCAGGTACACCGCCAGCAGCGGCGGCGGCCAGGCCGAGCGCCGCGGCATCGGGCCGGCGTCCCGCACCTCCACCCCGCGCCAGACGAGTAGCAGGTGGCCGGTAGCGTCGACCGCCTCGATGTCCCACCGCTGCCCGGCGATCTGGTCACCCGGCGTGCGGACGGTTACTGGCGGCGGCCCGACATGCTCCCAGACTGGCGACCGGCCCTGTACCGGCACGGCCTGCGCGGGGAAGGTCGCGGGCTGCCGGCCCCGAGCCTCAGGTCCCTGCTGAGTCTGAGCCGACTCGGCCTGGTCCTGCCCGGCCTGGTCCTGCCCGGCCGGTGCGTGCCGGGCCGCCTGGGCCTGGTGCCGGAGCCCGCGGCGCGCCTTCCTGGACCGCGGCCGTGGCGCGAGCGGCCGGACATCGGCGATCTCGGCTGCGGCGCTCGCCGTCGCCACGGCGAAGGCAGGATCGGCTTCCGCGGCCGGAGCGGGGCCCAGCGCTGGCACGGCGGTAACATCCGGCACCGCCATCGCCCGGATCTCGACCGCGCCCTCGGCCGCCTTCCCGGAGAACCGGACCGTCGCGCAGCCGGCCGTCCGCAGCCGCCGGTGCGGCATGCTGGCCTGCAGCACCTGCAGGGTCGCGTCGGCCAGGCCTGGACTGCCGAGCAGGAACTGGCTGTCGGCGAATGCGCTGCCCGGCTCGAACCAGGGCTGGTCGTCGCTGCCACGCGCCAGCGCGCGGCAGGACCGGGAGGTCACCTCCGGCAGCAGTGCGATGCGCCGGAACCGGCCGTCCTGGAACGAGATCGGCCCGTACAGCTCGGCGCCGTCCACCAGCCCGGACTGCGCGCCGACCAGCTGTTTCAACGCCGCCTGCGCGGTGTCGGGCGTCATGAGCGCGGGCGGCAGTTCGTCGCAGTCGGCGCAGTTGAACTCGGCGCGCGCGTGGTCGACCGTGAACGAGCTGTCCGCGCAGCGCAGTACCGCGCTGATCAGCGGGCCGTCCCGGAGGGCGCAGATCCGCAGCTCGGCCTGCCCACCGGCCGGGACCACGACAGGCGACTCCAGCCGGACCCGGGATGCGGATCGCGTCGGCTTGCCCGCCAGGACGGACGCCGCCTGCGCGAGCGCCTCGACCGCCAGCGCGGGCGGCAGCATCGGCAGGCCGTCGACCTGGTAATCGGCGAGGTAGGGGTCACTGTCGAGGGCCACACTCGGCGCGCAGATGAGCTCGATGCCGGGGTAGTGGACGAGCGTGTTCGCCAGGAACCTGCCGCCGCCCGGCAGCCCCGCGGCAGCGAGCTGGTCCGGCGTGATCTCGGCGCGCTCCGGGACCGATGTGATTCTCGCGGCCGGCCCGCTGACGCGGCCATGCAGCGCGACGCGCTCGGGCAGCTCCGGCGTGGTCATGATCTTCAGCAGCAGCCGCGACGCGGCGCCGACGTCGATGGCCATGGTGCCGGCCGCGGCGAGATAGTCAGCCAGCTCGCTGCGGTCACCGAGACCGGGCGAGGACCAGCCGGCGATGTCGATGTGCAGGCTCCGGCCGCCACCCGCCGCGGCAAGCTCGCCGGCCTTCGTGGCGAGCGCAGCGCTGCTAAGCGCGGTGACGGCGCCGCCGGGCAGGCCGTACCGGCCGGCCACCGAGCCGAACGTGATGATCATGCGGAGCTGCCCCGGTTGGACGGACGCCACCAGCCGGGTCAGGACCGCGGCCTCGTTCGCGGCGTGATCGCAGATCTCGATGTCGGTGAGGTCGGGGAAGGGCACTGGGTCGGATGGGCTGACCGCGTGCCCGATCGCGGTCACCGGGCCGAGCCTGGCCTCGACCCGGTTGACGGCGGCGGCCAGACCTGTCGGGCTCGCGAGGTCGATGACCTCGTAGCCCACTTTCGCGCCCGCCGACCGCAGCTCCTCGAGGCCAGCCACCAGCTCATGGTCGTCATCCTCCGGACGGCCGATCATCACGACCGCCGAGCCGCAGCAGGCCAGGACCTGGGCAAGCGCGAGCCCGGCGCCGCGCGTTCCGCGGCTGACGAGCACGACGTCATCGGGGCCGAGCGGGAACGGGGCGCCGCCGGTCAGCGTCAGCTCGGACATGGCTGGCTCACCCGCGCTCCCGTCCGGGGCGAGGATCAGCTCGCGGAACTTGCCCGCTGTGGCGTGCGCGTATTTCGGCGCGAGCGCCACCCCGTCCGCACCGGGCACGCGCAGCACGGTGATGCCGAGACGCGGGTGCTCGGCGTGCAGGCCGGCGAAGAAACCGGTGAAGTCGGAGCTCGTCGTCACGACGACGAGCTCGCCGGTCTCGATCGCTTCCCGTGCTGCCTGCACGGCGACGGCCCGCGCGTCATCGTCAGCCGGGTCGCCGATGATCGCGAGCGTGCGCTTGGCGTTCGCCGCCGACCGGAAGACGCTGCGCGCGGCCGCCAGCCGGGCACGGTTCCCGGACACGTGCAGCCGCCAGCGCAGCGGTTTGTGGCCGGTCGCCGGGTGCACCGCCGGGCGGACGACCTCGGCGTAGCAGCGGGCCCACGGCCCAGCGCCCGTGACCGGGTCCGCCAGCAGGTCGGGCAGTTGCCGCTCGAACTGGGCCCGCACGTCGGCCAGACTCGGCCCGCGCGGCGGATCGGCTGGTGCTTCGTCGTGCCCGTCGCCGTCGTCCGTAGCTAGGTCGACTGCCACCGGCGATGGCGCGGTCGCGGCGACCGCGCCGGGCGGATCAGCTTTGACGGACTCCGCTGGCGGAGCGGCGGTCTCGGTCGTGGCCGCGGGCACCATTGTCTCGGCATCGGTCGCGGCGGTCTCGGCATCGGTCGCGGCCGTCTCGGCGTCAGGCGCGGCCGTCTCGGCGTCAGGCGCGGCCGTCTCGGCGTCAGGCGCGGCCGTCTCGACCGCGGCGGCGATGGCACGGGCTGCCCGCACCACCATGGCCGCGCCTGGGAATGCGGTGCGCACAGCTGTCGGCCCAGCCGCATCGGTCGCGGCGGCGGCGTCATCGGCGGCCGGAGCGGGGGTGATGGCATCTGCGGTAGGCGCGGCCGCCTCGATTGGCGGCACGGTGTCGTCGGCTGACGCGCTGACTCCGCCGTGTCCATTGCTCTGGGCTGCAGCCACTGCGTCATCCGGCGCGAGGGCAGCGTGGACCTCCGCGATGAGTGCCGCGACGTCGGTGACTTCGGCATACCCGGCTGCGGCCGTCGCGGCTGGCGCGGTCATTTCGGCGGGTGCGGTGCCGTTGCCCGCCGCGGTGGCGGTCGTCTCGGGCGCCGTGGCCAGTCCGTCGGCGTCGGCGCCTGGCGTGGCGGCTTCGGCGACGGGTGCGGTGCCGCTGGC
This sequence comes from uncultured Actinomycetota bacterium, assembly GCA_963726425.1. Lineage (GTDB taxonomy): Bacteria > Actinomycetota > Actinomycetes > Streptosporangiales > Streptosporangiaceae > JAJYUU01. Next base: position 370,144 of record CAVSCN010000037.1, read on the forward strand.
CGCGGGCGAAGCGGCGCCGGCCTCAGCGGCCAGTCCGGCTGCGACCGCCGTTGGCGCAGCAGCTTCGGATGATTCGCCGGTCGGCGCGGTGGCTTCGGCGGGCGCAGCCGCTTCGCCCGCCGGTGGGTCCACGTCGACGGGGGCAGCTTGCTCCGGCACGACGGCGGTGCCTGCGCGTGGCGTGGCACCGACAATCCGCGGCCGGGTCTCGCACGGGCCGACGATGAAGGTCCGCTCGCGCCAGATGTCGATCGCCCTTCCCGGCCACCCGGCGAAGAACGCCTGCGGCTGGCCCAGCGCGCCTGCGGCGAACAGCGCCGCTACGGCCGCGGCCGAGCCGGCCAGGTCGGAGGTGCCGGTCGCGAGGCTGACCGCCGGCACCGCGGCAGTCGCGGCCGCCGAGTCAGCGAGCGCGGTACCTGGACCGGTCTCCACCAGCAGCGTGGCCCCGACTGCACCCGCGCTGATGGCGTCGGCTACGTGCGCGGCGCCGGCGAAACCGCTGCAGATCAGGTCGATAGCGTCGTCGACGGAGCCGACCTCAGCTCCGGTGAAGGTCGAGATCAGCCGCCGCCGTGGCGGTCCGAACCGGTACTTCTGGCCGATAGCCGCGCGCAGCGCGATCGCGTCGACGCGGCGGTCTGGCCTGGTCGGCTCGGCCCCGTCGGCCGGCGGTGGCTCGGCCGGCTCGCGCAGGCTGGCCGGCCCGGCGGGGCCGGCCACAACCACAGAACGGCGCCGGAACTTGGCCCGCAGGTCGGCGATCTCGGTGACCTCGTCCTGCCCGAGCACGCCCGCCCAGGCGAGGCCGGCCAGCGCGCCCATCCCGTGCCCGACGGCGGCGGCGGCCTGCACGTCCAGTGACTCTAGCCAGCGCAGCGCCTCCAGGCAGCCGCTGACGGCGCCGGTGAGCGGCTCGGCGGCCGCCGGGTCCTGGCGCGTGTCGGACAGCAGCAGCGTGATCCGGCCGTCGGCGTCCTGGGCCGCGAAGATGCCGGGAACGACGGTCAGCAGGCCGCCAGCGAGGTCCGCCAGCATGCTCGCCGCCGTCGCGGCGAGCGAGCCGAGCTGCTCCTGATCAGCCGCGACCAATGCCACCCGGCACGGGCCCGGCGCGCCGGGATCGCGGCCGAGCGAGCACGCGAGGTCCTGCATCTCGGCGTCCGACAGCCAGCGCGCGATCGCGGCGAGCCGGTTGAGGACGGCAGCGAGCGCGAACCGGTCGGGTGCCTGCAGCAGGAATGGCACTGGCTCGCCGGCGTCGGCCATGAGCCGCGGCACGACCGGGTCATGCGGGTCGAGCGAGCGCGCGGGCATCAGCCGGGATCGCCAGCCGCGGTCTTGCCGCGGGCGGCCGGTGTGCCCGCCGCGGACGACGAGATGGACGTTGGCACCCGCGACGTTCAGCGTGCTGACCGCCGCGTGCCGGACGCCTTCTGGCCACTCCTGGGTGATCTGCGGCAGCGTCAGCCGGGCATCGCCTTCGGTGATCATCGGGTGCGGGCGGCGGACGCCGGTCGCGGGCGGTAGCACCCCGTTGCTGACCGCGAGCACGGTCTTGATCAGGCTGGCAATCCCGGCGGCCGCCTTCGCGTGCCCGATGTTGGCCTTGACCGAGCCGAGCACCGCGGGCGTCAGCGCGCCCTGCCGGAGCACGCCGAGCGCCGCGAGCTCAGCGTCGTCATCCTCGCGGGTGCCTGCCCCGTTCCCCTCGAAAAGCAGTATCTCGCGCGGGTCCAGTCCGGCTCGCTCGTAGGCGCGCTGCATCGCCAGCAGCTGGCTGCTGACCCGGCGCTCGTCCTGCTCGGCGTGGCTGGTGGCGGACGTGCCCCAGCCGGTGATCTCCGCGTACACGGGCAGGTCAGCCGCACGCGCGTCGGCGGTGCGCATCAGGACCACTACGCCGCAGCCCTCGGCCGGCAGGTAGCCGCCCGGTTCTTCGTCGTAGATCCGCACGCCATCGGTGGCGAGCACGCCAGCCTTGGCGAGCCCGATCAGCTCGAGCGGGTCGATGCTGATGTCCACGCCGCCGGCGACGGCGACGTCGATCTCGCCGGCCGCGAGCGCGGTGCACGCGGACGCGACGGCCTGGGTCGAGGACGAGCAGGCGCTGTCGATCGCGTGGCTGCCGCCGCGGAAACCGAAGTAGTTGCAGATCGCGGCCGCGATCGTGCCCGCGCTGCCACCAGCGAGCGTCGCCGGGCCGATGACCGGGAACGGTGCGAGGTACTGCCGCTCGGCGCGCCGCAGCACCGCCCCGCTCTGGCCCGGCGAGAGCTGCTGCGAGCTGAGCGCGTCGGTGAGCACGCGGCGGACGTAGGGCCAGCGGACCCGCAGCGCGTTGGCCCGCGAGGTGTCGCCGCCCAGGGTGTTGCCGATGATCACTCCGGTGCGGTCCCGGTCCAGCCCGGTGCCGCCGGTCAGCCCGGCTCCGGCGAGTGCGCGGGCGGTCGTCTCCAGGGCCAGCCAGAGGGCCGGGTCGGCGGCGGCATAGGCGGCAGGCTCGATGCCGAACGCCGCGCAGTCGAACTGCCAGCCTTCGAGCAGGGCCGCCCGGGTGCTATAGGTCGCGTCCGAGGTGTCCCGGTCGGCCTGGAAGTAGTCGGCCAGGTCGAGCCGGACTGGCGGGATGCGGCGGAAGGCGCGCCTGCCGGTCAGCACGACCTCGAGCAACTCAGGGGCATCGTCGGCGTCCGGGAACCGGCAGGCGAGGCCGACGACCGCCAGCGATGGGGCCAGCCGCTGCGCTTGGGTCGGGTCAGCCACGGCCGAATCCTCGCGTGCGCAGGCCCGCCGCGGATCCTCGCGGATGCGCGGGCCGGAGCCCGGAATTATCCGACACCGCCGGACCGGATGTATTTAGTGAGCCAATCCAGATTAGCGCCCGGCGAGCTGTGCCGGTTAATTCGGCAAGCAAGCGAATTTTCATTATTCCCCCGGAATACGGCCTGTCTCCCCTGGCCAGCACAGCCGCGACAGCACGGCCAAAGGCGCCACCGAGCTGCGACGAACCGTATTGTCCGCCGCTGTCCGATGGCGGCATAGGTCCGCCGCCGCTGGGTGTCAGGACATTATTTGACGCGCTCGTGACGCGGTCAAGGCAGAATTTATGACACGCCACTTTTCATAACTGGCGGCATTTCTGATGGCGCGATGCACTAATCCCGAGTGTCCGGGAAGATTCAGCGACAGCGGAGCGCCCCGGCACCGGGCTGCCAGGAGCTCGGCACCGGCCCGGCGGCGGCAGTGGCTGAGCACCCTCGGCGGCCGGGATGCGATACCCTTTGATCATGCGTTTCGCCCGGCTGCTCCTTACCTAGCCGCGCCGACCTGATCTGTCGTTGGCGCGGCCGCCCCTCGTGTTCGAGGGGCACTTCTGTTTGCGGCTCAAGTCTGACGAGGGCTCGACTCAGGCGGGGGCGCAAGCACAGGCCGGGCAGGGGCCGACCCCGGACCCGTTACGAACTCGCGAGGACACGCAATGACAGCCGCCGACACCGCGGATCGCTACGATCCGCGCGCGATACAGGAGAAGTGGCAGCAGCGCTGGGCTGCGATGGACATCTTCCGCGCCAGCGATGACCCGGCCGACCCCAGGCGCCGCAGGTACGTGCTGGACATGTTCTCCTACCCCTCTGGAGACCTGCACATGGGCCACGCCGAGGCCTATGCGATCGGCGACGCGATGGCCAGGTACTACGGCCTGCGCGGTGACAACGTGCTGCACCCGATCGGCTGGGATGCCTTCGGGCTGCCCGCGGAGAACGCCGCGATCCGCAACAACACCCACCCGGCCGACTGGACCTACAAGAACATCGAGACGCAGGCTGCCTCGTTCCGGCAGTACGCCGTGTCGGTTGACTGGTCCCGGCGGCTGCAGACCTGTGACCCGGACTACTATCGCTGGACGCAATGGCTGTTCCTGCGGTTCTACGAGCGCGGGCTGGCCTACCGCAAAGACGGCTACGTCAACTGGTGCCCGGTCGATCAGACGGTGCTGGCGAACGAGCAGGTCATCAGCGGTAAGTGCGAGCGGTGCGGGGCCGAGGTCATCCGGCGCACCCTGACGCAGTGGTACTTCAAGATCACTGAATACGCGGACCGGCTGCTGGCGGACATGGCCCCGCTGGAAGGCAAGTGGCCCGAGCGGGTCCTGCTGATGCAGCGCAACTGGATCGGCCGGAGCGAGGGTGCCGAGGTCAGCTTCGTCATCGAGGACCGGGACGTGCCCGTCACCGTGTTCACGACCAGGCCGGACACGCTGTGCGGGGCGACCTTCTTCGTGGTGGCCGCGGACTCGGCGCTGGCCGCCGAGCTGTGCGCGCCCGAGCACGCGGGCGAGCTGGAGCGCTACCTGACCGAGGTGCGCAAGCTGACCGACATCGAGCGGCAGTCGACGGACCGCGAGAAGACCGGCGTGTTCCTGGGCCGGCACGCGGTGAACCCGGTCAACGGTGAGCGCATCCCGGTGTGGGCCGCCGACTACGTCCTGCCCGACTACGGCACCGGCGCGATCATGGCAGTGCCCGCCCACGACCAGCGCGACCTGGACTTCGCCCGCGCCTTCGGGCTGCCGGTGCGGGTCGTGCTGGACACCGGCATGGCCGATCCCGAGCAGACTGGCATCGCGACCCCCGGCGAAGGGACGCTGATCAACTCCGGCCCGCTGGACGGCCTGTCCAAGCAGGACGCGATCGCCAGGATCATCGAGATCCTGGCGCCGCAAGACCTGGGCCGGGCCGCGGTCAACTACCGGCTGCGGGACTGGCTGCTGTCCCGGCAGCGGTTCTGGGGCGCGCCGATCCCGATCGTCTACTGCGATGGCTGCGGCGAAGTCGCGGTACCCGATGAGCAGCTGCCGGTGCTGCTGCCCGATCTGCGCGGCGACGAGCTGGCCCCGAAGGGCCAGTCGCCGCTGGCGGCGGCGAGCGACTGGGTGATGACCGAATGCCCGAAATGTGGCGGACCGGCCAAGCGGGACACCGACACGATGGACACTTTCGTCGATTCGTCCTGGTACTTCCTGCGGTACTGCTCGCCGTCATTCGAGCACGGCCCGTTCGACGTCGAGGCGGTCCGCCGCTGGTCTCCGGTCGACCTGTATGTCGGCGGCGTGGAGCACGCGATCCTGCACCTGCTGTACTCGCGGTTCTTCGTCAAGGTCCTGCACGACATGGGCATGGTGGACTTCACCGAACCGTTCACCGCGCTAATGAACCAGGGCCAGGTCATCAACCAGGGCAAGGCGATGTCCAAGTCGCTGGGCAACGGGGTGGACCTGGGTCAGCAACTGGCCGCGCACGGCGTTGACTCCATCCGGCTGACAATGATCTTCGCGAGCCCGCCGGAAGACGACGTGGACTGGGCGGATGTCCGGCCGGAAGCACTGACCAAGTTCCTGGGCCGGGTGGTCCGGGTCGCGACCGATGTCGCGGCGGCCGGGCCGGCCGCCGCCGCGGCTGCGGCCGGGGACCTGGAGCTGCGGAAGGTCACCCACCGCACCATCGATGAAGTGACCCGGCTGGTCGAGGGCACCCGGCTGAATGTCGCGGTGGCCCGGCTGATGGAGTTGGTGAGCGCGGCCCGCCGTGCCATCGATGCCGGGCCGGGCGCGGCGGATCCGGCGGTGCGCGAGGCCGCCGAGGCACTGGCGGTCATGCTGTCGCTGTTCGCGCCGTACTCAGCGGAAGAGTGCTGGGAACTGCTGGGACATCAGGCGTCCGTAGCCCAGGCCAGCTGGCCTGCGGCAGACCCGGCGCTGCTGGTGCAGGACACCGTGACCTGCGTCGTCCAGGTGGACGGCAAGGTGCGGGACCGGCTGGACGTGCCCGCCGGGATCGGCGAGGACGAACTGCGCGAGGCGGCGCTGGCCGCGCCGGGCGCGGTCCGGGCGCTGGACGGCCGCGGCGTGCGCACGGTCATCGTCCGGCCGCCGAAGCTGGTCAACATCGTCTCCGCGTAGCTAAGGCGGAACTTTGCGGTCGGGCCGACCGCGATGTTGCCGCCTACGTCTTCCGCTCCGAGTCAGCCGCGCACAGCCGCGTACTGATTCCGGATCACGGGCTGCGGCTCAGCCTCATACCGGGTGCGCGGGCCGCTGGCCGACCACGACGGCGGCGCCGCGCCGCCCGTCAGCACCCAGGCGGCCTGCCGGGCCGCGCCGTCGGCCACGTACTCGCCCGGCTCGGGTACCTCGACCGGGACACCGAGCACCGCGGGCGCGATCCGGCGCACCGCCTCCGACCGTGCGCCGCCGCCGATCAGCAGAACCTTGTCCAGCTTGAATCCCGTCGCCAGGAGGGCGTCGAGGCCGTCTGCGAGGCCGCACAGCATGCCCTCCACCGCGGCCCGGGCCAGGCACTCCGGCGTGGCAGTCGCGGCCGTCAGGCCGTGCAACTCGCCGGTGGCATCCGGCCGGTTGGGCGTCCGCTCGCCCGCCAGGTACGGCAGCATCGTCAGCCCGCCCGCGCCGGGCGGCGCCGCGAGCGCGAGTTCGGCGAGCCGGCCGAGGTCGACGCCGAGCAGGGCCGCGGTCGCAGCCAGCACTCCGGTCGCGTTGAGGGTGCAGACCAGGGGCAGGAACTGGCCGGCCGCATCGGCGAACCCGGCGATCGCGCCGGACGGGTCGGCCGCGGGCGTCGGGCTGACCGCGAAGACGGTGCCCGACGTTCCGATTGAGATGACCGCCTCGCCAGGCGCCAGCGCGAGGCCGAGCGCCGCCGCGGCGTTGTCGCCGGTGCCGGGCCCGAGCACCGCCCGCCCGCCGCCGAGTTCGGCGTCGGCCAGCTCGGCCGGCCGGGTCCGCGGGGCCGAGCACCAGCGGGACGGCGAGATCGCGGCCGGCCGCCAGCCGCAGCAGGTCGGGCCGGTACGACCCGGCCGCCGGCGACCAGTACCCGGTGCCGCTCGCGTCACCGCGATCGGTGCGCAGCGCGCTCAGGTCCGGCGCGCCGGCGAGCTGCCAGGTCAGCCAGTCGTGCGGCAGGCAGACGGCCGCGGTACGGGCCAGCGAGTCCGGTTCGTGCTCGGCCAGCCAGCGCAGCTTCGTCACCGTAAAGGACGCTACCGGAACGCTGCCGGCGGCATCCGCCCAGGCAATCCGGCCGCGCTCCGGATCGCCGTCGCCCAGCTCGGCGATCAGTTCGTCGGCGGCCGCGGCCGAGCGGGTGTCGTTCCACAGCAGCGCCGGCCGCACGACACTGCCGTCGGCGTCCAGGCACACCATGCCGTGCTGCTGCCCGGCCACCGACACGGCGGCGACGTCTCGCAGGCCGCCGGCCTGCGTCAGCGCGACCGCCAGGGCGTGCCGCCACGCGGCCGGAGCGACCTCGGTGCCGGGCGGGTGCGGAGCCTGGCCCGAGCGCACGAGCGCGCCGGTCTCGCGCGTCGCGGATCACGACCTTGCACGACTGGGTCGAGGAGTCGATCCCTGCTACGAGCGCGCGCACATGGCACCTCCGGGCATTGCGCTTCCGGTCCCTAGTGTGCCGAATGGTGCCCGTGGGGGAGCGGCCGCGGTGCGAGTGCCGGCTCCGTGGCACTCGCACCGCGGGCGGCTGCTCAGAGCCGGTTGAATTGGAACACGCTGGCCGAGCTGAACACCTGCCCTGGCCGCAGGACGGTGCTGGGGAATGCCGGGTCGTTGGGCGAGTTCGGGTAATGCTGGGTCTCGAACGTGTAGCCCCAGCTCTGCCGGTAGATGTGGCCGCTGATGCCCACCAGCGTGCCATTGAGGAAGTTGCCCGAGTAGAACTGCACCCCCGGCTGGTCGGTCCACACGGTCAGCTTGATGCCGGTGTTCTTATCCCAGGCGCGGGCGGCCAGGCCCAGCCCGCCAAGCCGCGGCCCGGTCTTGTTCAGCACCCAGTTGTGGTCGTAGCCCTGAGCGATGAGCAACTGCTGATTCGCCTGGGTGATCCGCGATCCGATGGTGTGCAGCCGGGTGAAGTCGAACGGCGTGCCGGCCACCGGGACGATTGCTCCGGTCGGGATCTGGGTCGAGTCCGTGGGCGTGTACCGGTTCGCGTTGATCTGGACGAGCTGCGAGTAGACCGGTCCGGACGCCTCACCGCCGAGGTTGAAGTAGCTGTGGTTGGTGAGGTTCAGCACCGTCGCCTGACCGGCCACGGTGGCCCGGTAGTGGATGCGCAGCTGGCTGGCGTTGTTGAGGGTGAAGGTGACGTACACGGTCAGCGTGCCGGGGTAGCCGGTACAGCTGCAGCCCACGTTCGCGCCGTCGTCGCCGTTCGGGCTGACGAGCTTCAGCTGCACGCCGGCCGCGCCGCGCGACCTGACCGCGTGCGCGGCCCAGACGTGGTTGCCGAAGCCGACGAGGCCACCGTGCAGGCTGTTCACGCCGTTGTTGATCGGCAGCGTGTAGGTGTGCCCGGCCAGCGTGAAGGTGCCCTTGGCGATGCGGTTGGCGTACCGCCCGACCGTCTCGCCGAAGTAGGGTCCGCCGTTGGCTGTCACCGGCGGGCTGTCTTCAGCTACGTAGTCGCGCAGCGTCTTGAACCCGAGCACGACATCGGTCGGCCTGCCGGTCCGGCTCGGCAACGTGATCGACTGCACGATGCCGCCATAGCTCAGGATCGCGACCCGCATGCCCCGGCAGTTGCGCAGCGTGTACCGGTAGACGGGCAGTTTGTGGCCGGCGTACAAGTCGAATGCCGAGCCGAAGAACTGCCTGCTGACAGTCGGCTGCGCCGCACAGGCCTGGCCCGGCGCGGCCGACGGCGCAGCGCTGAACGCCGCCGTCCCGGCCAGGCCCGCGGCCGCGAGCGCGACCACCCCCGCGATCCGCATCCCCCTTGACGTAGCGGTGCGTGCTAAGCGGGTAAGCATTGGCTCCTCCTGGTTCGCGGTCGAAGTATCTGCCCGCTCAGTGTTGTTAACGTTCACAATCTCCTTGTCACGTATTTGCGGCCAATTCACACTGCTTTTGCGTGCTTAGCCGGAAGTGGCGGCTGAGGCGTGAGTGGCCTGCATACCCTGGTTGCCGCGGCGGCTCCGCGAGCCCATTCGAGCAGTTCCGTTCCGCCGTGATTCGGTGCCCTGGGCTATAGTTTGACCACGTCGCAGATGTGAACGCAGCCAGTGCGGCCGGCACATCGCGGTGGTGGCTGGAGCTAAGGGGGGCCGCGAGTGTCGGGCACGGGCAGCCAGCCCGGGCGGCCGCTGATGGTGGATGTCGCCCGGCTCGCTGGCGTATCCCACCAGACAGTCTCTCGCGTCCTCAACGACCACCCCAATGTGAGCCCGAAGACGCGGGCCGGCGTGATGGCGGCGATCCGCGACCTCGGTTATCGGCCGAACGCGGCGGCGCGCACGCTCGTCACCGGCCGCACCAACACGCTGGGCGTGATCAGCTTCGACACCACGCTGTTCGGGCCGGCGTCGATGCTCTACGGCATCGAGCGCGCTGCGCACCCGGCCTACTCGGTGGCGATCTGCAGCCTGCCCGGGTTCGACCGCAGGTCATTGCTCGAGGCCGTGGACCGGTTCATCGGCCAGGCCGTCGAGGGAATCATCGTGATCGCCCCGGAGACGACGGCGGTCGCCGCGCTCGGCGGGCTGGCCACCGACATCCCGCTGGTGGCGGTCGGCTGCGGCCCGAACGTGCCGCTGCCGTCGGTGACTATCGACAACGTCCGCGGCGCCGCGCAGGCGACCAGGCACCTGCTCGATCTCGGCCACGAGACGGTGCACCACGTGGCCGGACCGGACAGCTGGCTGGACGCGCAGCAGCGGATCGAAGGCTGGCGGTCCGCCTTGCAGGCCGCCGGCGCACCAGAGCCGGAGCTGCTGCGCGGCGACTGGTCGGCGCGCTCGGGCTACGAGGCCGGCCACCGGCTGGCCCGGCGGCCGGAAGTCACCGCCGTGCTGTGCGCGAACGATCCGATGGCGCTCGGGCGTGCTGCGCGCGTTCGCCGAGGGCGGCCGGGCGGTGCCGGGCGACATCAGCGTCGTCGGCTTCGACGACGTGGCGGAGGCCGCGTTCTTCCTGCCGCCGCTCACGACGGTGCGGCAGGACTTCGGTGAGCTGGGCAGACGCGCCGTGCACCTGCTGCTGGACCGGATCTCCGGCGCGGAGCCCGCCGAGGTCCTGCCGATCACGCCCGACCTGGTCGTCCGGGCGAGCACGGCGCCGCGGGTCCCGTCGGCCCGCCCCGGCACCGCTGCGCGCGCCGCGGCCGCGGCCGCTAGCCAGCCGCGCGGCAGTCTGCTGGATCGGCGCGGTAGTCAGCCGACTCCGCAACAGGTATCGCCGCAACGGGTACAGTACGCCACAATATGGATGTGAGCGTTCACAACGACCTGCATCCTGGACAGCTGCGTCGTCGGGATCGATTTCGGCACGCTGTCCGGGCGCGCCGTCGTGGTGCGGGTCGCGGACGGCGCCGAACTCGGCACCGCCGTGCACGAGTACCGGCACGGCGTGATGGACGAGTCGCTGGCGTGGACCGGCGAGCCGCTGCCGGCCGACTGGGCGCTGCAGGACCCGGACGACTACACCGACGTCCTGCGGCACGCGGTGCCGGCCGCGGTGACCGACGCGGGCATCGACCCGCGCCGGGTCGTCGGCATCGGGACCGACTTCACTGCCTGCACCGTGCTGCCCGCCCGCGCGGACGGCACCCCGCTGTGCCAGCTGCCGCAGTTCCGGGCCCGGCCGCACGCCTATCCGAAGCTCTGGAAGCATCACGCCAGCCAGCCGCAGGCGGACCGGATCAACGCGGTCGCCGCCGAGCGCGGCGAGCCGTGGCTGGCCAGGTACGGCGGCCGGATCTCGGCCGAGTGGGAGTTCGCGAAGGCGCTGCAGCTGCTGGCGGAGGACCCGGAGGTCTACCAGGCCGCCGACCGGTGGATCGAGGCGGCCGACTGGATCATCTGGCAGCTCGCCGGGATCGAGACGCGCAACGCGTGCACGGCCGGCTACAAGGGCATCTACCAGGACGGCCGGTACCCCGGCGCGCGACTTCCTGGCCGCGCTGCACCCGGACTTCGCCGGTTTCGCCGCGGACAAGCTCGCCCGCTCGGTCTGGCCGCTCGGCGGCCGGGCCGGATCGCTGACCGCCCAGGCCGCCGCGTGGACCAGGCTGCCCGCCGGCATCGCGGTCGCGGTCGGGAACGTCGACGCGCACGTGACCGCGCCCGCCGTCGACGCCGTCGCCCCCGGCCAGATGGTCGCCATCATGGGCACCTCTACGTGTCACGTGATGAACGGCGCCGCGATGGCCGAGGTACCTGGCATGTGCGGGGTGGTCGACGGCGGGATCGTGGCCGGGTCGTTCGGCTACGAGGCCGGGCAGAGCGCTGTCGGCGACATCTTCGGCTGGTTTGCCGAGCACGCGGTGCCGCCCTCGTATCACGACGAGGCCCGGCGGCGCGGAGTCTCGCTGCACGAGCTGCTGTCGGCCGAGGCCGCCGCGCAACCGCCTGGCGCGCACGGGCTGGTGGCGCTGGACTGGCTGAACGGGAACCGCAGCGTGCTGGTCGATCACCATCTGTCCGGCGTCATCGCCGGTCTGACGCTGGCCAGCCGGGCGTCCGACATCTACCGCGCGCTGCTGGAGTCGACGGCTTTCGGCACCCGGGTCATCACCGACGCGTTCCGCGGACGCTGGCCTGCCGGTCACCGAGCTCGGTGATCGCCGGCGGGCTGATGCGCAACGACCTGCTCATGCAGATCTACGCCGACGTCACCGGGCTGCCGCTGAGCCTGGCCGGATCGGCCCAGGCTCCGGCGCTCGGCTCGGCCATCCACGCCGCGGTCGCTGCGGGCTGCTACCCGGACGTACCCGCCGCCGCCATGGCGATGGGACGCCGCCACCGCGACGCGTTCACGGCCCGACCCGGCCAGCGCTGCCGTCTACGACGAGCTGTACGCCGAGTACGTCCGCCTGCACGACTACTTCGGCCGCGGCGGGAACGAGGTACTGCACCGGCTGCGGGCGTTGCGGGACCGGACGCGTGGCGCCGCCCGGACCGCGGCCACCGGAGCGCGGTCATGACGGTCGACGCGGGCACCGGAATCGCGGTCCGCCAGACCCGGATCGCCGTCGCGGAACTGCACCGCGAGCTGGTCAGCAACGGGCTGGTCGCCTGGACCTCGGGCAACGTCTCGGCCCGGGTGCCCGGCGCCGACCTGATGGTGATCAAGCCGAGTGGCGTGCCGTACGCGGAGCTCACGCCCGACTCGATGGTCGTCTGCGACCTGGCCGGCAGCCGGGTCAGCGGCGACCTCAGCCCGTCGAGCGATACCGCCTCGCACGCATACATCTACCGGCACATGCCGGGCGTCGGCGGCGTCGTGCACACGCACTCGCGGCACGCGACCGCGTGGGCCGCGCGCGGCGAGCCGATCCCGTGCGTGCTCACCGCGATGGCCGACGAGTTCGGTGGCGAGATCCCGGTCGGCCCGTTCGCGCCTATCGGCGGCGAGGAGATCGGCCAGGCCGTCGTGCAGACGCTGACCGGGCACCGCTCGCCCGCAGTGCTGCTGCGCAGCCACGGCGTCTTCACCATCGGCGGCACCGCGCGCGCCGCCGTCCAGGCGGCGGTGATGTGCGAGGACGCGGCTGGCACCGTGTGGTTCGCCCGCCAGCAGGGTGACCTCGAGCCGCTGCCGCAGGAGCAGATCGACGCGCTGTACCGCCGGTACCAGAACGACTACGGCCAGCGCTGACGTCGCCCTCGGGCGGTAAACCCGACGTTCCCAGCAAGGAGGATTGATGGCAGGTCGCAGGCCCCGGATCGGGGTTTTGGGGATCATGCAGGACTTGTACGACGAGATGATCCCCGGCATCGCGGTGCGGCAGGAAGGTTACGCGGCCGAGCTTGCCGCCAGCCTCGCCGCGGTCGGCGAGTTCATCCCGACCAAGGCCGTGAAGTACCGGGAGGACGCGGAGCGCGAGCTGCGCCGAGTTCGAGGCCGCGGGCCTGGACGGCGTGCTCGTGGTCATGCTCACCTACGGCCCGGCGATGCGGGTGGCCCGGCTGCTGGCCGAGTCCCGGCTGCCGGTCTGCCTGGCCAACATCCAGCCGGAGCCGTCGGTCACCGCGGCCTGGGACATGGCCGACATGACCTACAACCAGGGCGTGCACGGCGCGCAGGACACGGCGAACGCGATGGTGCGCGCAGGCCGGCGATTCTGCGTGCTGACCGACGACTGGCGCAGCGACTCGTTCCGGGCCGACGTCGGCCGATGGGCGCGAGCCGCGGCGGCGGTGACCGGCTGGAGATCGCTGAAGACCGCGATCTTCGGCTACGCGATGAACGACATGGGCGACATCCGGGTGGACGAGAGCGCGCTGATCCGCACGCTCGGCCCGGAGATCCTCGCGGTGGCGCCGGGCGACATGTACCGCGGCATGCTCGCGGTCACCGACGCGCAGGCGGCCGACGTGATCGCGTTCGAGGACGAGCGGTTCGAGATCGACCCGCTGCTGTCCGCGGAGGAGCGCTGGGACCACGCCCGGATGCAGGTCGCGATCGAGCAGATCCTGACCGAGCGCGGCTTCGGCGCGTACACTGCGCACTTCGACGCGATCGGCGAGGACGGGCGGTTCAGCCGGCTGCCGCTGGCCGCCGCGTCCAGCCTGATGGCCAAGGGCTACGGCTACGCCGCCGAGGGCGACGTGCTCACCGCCTGCTTGGTGGCCGCCGGGCACACCCTGATCGGCGACGCGCACTTCACCGAGATGTACGCCATGGACTTCCCGAGCGACTCGGTGCTGATGAGCCACATGGGGGAGGGGAACTGGCGGATCGCGCGCGCGGATCGGCCGGTCCGGCTGATCAAGCGGCCGCTGGGCATCGCCCGGCTGGCCGACCCGCCGACGTTTTTGTTCCAGTACCAGCCGGGTCCGGCGACGCTGGCCACGCTGGTGTCGCTGGAGGGAGAGCAGTTCCGGCTCGTGGTCGCCGAGGGGGAGAACCTGGACACCCCGCCGCTGCCCGCGCTGGAGATGCCGTACGGCCAGTTCCGCCCGGCCAGCGGCCTGCGCCAGTGCCTGAACGGCTGGCTGACCGCGGGCGGCCCGCATCATGAGGTGATGAACCTGGGTCAGCACGCGGCCGACTGGGAGGTGTTCTGCCAGGCTCGCCGGGATCGAGTTCGTCCAGGTCTGAGGCGTCACCTGGGCGGCGCGACACCCGGCGCGTCGTGGTCAGGCCGAGCGCTGGCGCTCCTGCAGGGCGCGCCGGTACTCGGCCACCACGATGTCGTTGAGCTCCTGGACTGAGGTGTCCTTGCTGGCTTTGTCCAGCGTGATCTCGCCGTGCTGCAGCAGGTTGACGCGGTCGCAGATCTCCAGCACCTGGCCGTAGTTGTGGGCAATGATGATCATGGAAACGTCGCCGCGCTGCTTCAGGTCGCGGACCAGGTCCAGGATGATCGCTACCTCCTTGGCGCCCATGGCGGCCAGTGGCTCGTCCAACAGCAGGATCTTGGCCTGCGAATAGACGGCGCGGGCCACCGCGATCGCTTGCCGCTGCCCGCCGGACAGCGAGGCGACGTCGGCCTCGACGGACGGGATGTCGACCCCCATCTCGTCCAGGTACTGGCGGGCCAGCCGCTTCATCGTTTGATTGGACAGCAGCGGCCACCGGATCCGCTCCCGGTTCAGGAACATGTTGTGGTAGACGCTGAGCTGGTTGACCAGGGCCAGGTCCTGGTAGACCGCCTCGATGCCGAGCGAACGGGCGTGGTCCACCGAGCTGAGCGCGACCTGCTGCCCGTTGAGCACGATGCGGCCGGAGTCCGGCGGCTGGAACCCGCACAGGATCTTCAGCAGGGTCGACTTGCCCGCTCCGTTGTCGCCGATCAGCCCGAGCACCTCGCCCCTGGCCAGCCGGAGGTTCACGTCCGACAGCGCGGTGACCGGACCGTATCTCTTGGAGACGTGCTCGGCCCGCAGCACATCGGTCTCCGCCTGCACCTCCGGTGGCACGCTGGTCATCGCATCCTCCCTGACTCACGCAGCCGCGTGAGCTGCACGTTGGCGATCATGGCGACGATGATCGCGCCACCGAAGATGACCGGCAGCGGGTTCGCGCTGATCCCGATCACGGTGAAGCCGTCGGTCAGCACCGCCAGCACTATCGCCCCGAGCAGCGCGCCGATCATGGTTCCGGTGCCGCCCAGCATCGCGGTCCCGCCGATTACCGCCGCGGTGACCGAATAGAACATGGGCTGGTAGCCCCCGGCCAGCGGGTCGATGTCGTTGATCTGGAACGAGACCATGAGGCCGACGAGCGCGCCCAGCAGGCCGGTGATCATGAAATTCCCGTACTTGATCCTCGCCACGCTGATGCCTGCCTCGCGCGCGCCGAGGAGATTGCCGCCCGTCGCGATCGTGTGCAGGCCCCAGCGTGTCCTGGTCAGCACGACATGGAAGATCGCCAGCAGGACGACCGCCCAGACGATCATCGACCATGCGTAGCTCCCCAGCCAGTGGCCCACTCCCGCCGCGCTCGCGGGCGGGATGACCGGTTCGGCGCCCGACGTCGTGAGCATGATGCCGTCGAGCAGGAAGCCGGTCCCGAGGGTGGCGATGAACGACGGCAGCCCGAGCGTGACGGTCAAGAAGCCGTTGAACCAGCCCGCCACCAGGCCGAACAGCAACCCGATCAGGATCGCCGGCAGCACCGGGACCCCGTAGCCGATCATGAAATACATCAGGAACGGCGCGAATGCGTAGATGAACCCGACCGAGAGATCGATCTCGCCGCAGATCAGCAGCAGCACCTCGCCGATCGCGATGATGATGATGGGCGCGGCGTCCTGGGACAGGACGATGAGGTTTGCCGTGCTAGTGAAGCTCGAGCTGGTAACCGCAAAATACGCGAACAGCGCGGCTGCCACCACGAAGATGGTGGCCTCCCGCTGCCGGGCGAAAATTCGCGCGCCCTGGCGGATCCCGCGCCACAGGCCGCCGGGGGGCCCGTCCGCAGACCGGCCGACGGGGCCGGCCTGCTGTTCGGTGATCTCGCTCATCTCGCCTCCGTCCCGCGCCAGCTCGTCGAGGACACCCGCCACGGCAGCTCAGTCCCGACCGGCCGACGCCACGATAGCGGCCTGCGCTGCTGCCCCGTAACCCACGGGACAGCAGCGCAGGCCGCACGCCGAGGACCCGGCCGACAGCACCGGGTCCCTGAGTTGGCAGCAGCACTCACGTGCTCGTCGTCGCCGGCGGGCTCGTGATCGGGCCGGTCTTGGTGAGGAGCTTCTGCGCGGAGTCGGAGCCCTCGAACCTGCTCGTGGGCGAGATGTAACTGGCGATGAGGTCCTTGCCGACGACGGTGAGGCCGGTGTCGGTGTCGGGCGGGTGGACCAGCCGGCCGGACAGGTTGTACATGTACATGTACAGGACGGGCAGGAAGCCCTGCAGGTACGGCGACTGATCGATGGTGAAGTTGAGCTGGCCGGCCTTGATCGCCTGCAGCGTCTGCGGAGCGAGGTCGAAGCCGCCGGACGCGATCTTGCCCGCCAGGCCCGAGCTGGCCAGCGCCGAGCCGAGGAAGCTCGTGGAGCCGTAGTCGACGGCGAATGCGCCCTTGAGCGTGCTCTTGTGGGCGTTCAGGTACGCCTTCTCGGCCCCCAGCTCAACCGCCGTGGCCGCCCCGGTGGCTACCTCGTGCACGGTGAAGCCGCTGCCGAGCACCGAGACCGCGCCGTCGTAGCGTGGCTGGATGTTGCCGGTGCCCGGGGTGGCGATGAAGATGGCGATATCGCCCCCGCCCGGGATCAGCGACTTGATCTGCTGACCCATGGCCTGACCGGAGAAGTACAGCGCCTGGCCGACGTAAGCGAGCCGGTTGCTGCCGATGACCGCCTTGCCGCTCACGAACGTGCCGTCGGCGTTGTAGCTGAGCACGGGGATGCCCTTGCTCATGGCGCTCGACACCGGGGTCGTGAACGCGGTCGGGCTGATGGCGGCGTACGCGATCCCGGCCGCGTTTGAGGCGATCGCGCTGTTCATGTAGTTGACCATGTCTGCGGCGATCGAATTCGTCGAACCGCCCCAGTTCGGCGTCGGTATGCCGAGAAGCGCCGCCGCGTCCGCGAGCCCGTACTTGGTGGGCACGAAGAACGGGTTCGTCGTGACGTGGTTGACGAACCAGAACTTCCACTGCGGAACCTTCGGGAAGTCGCCGGCGGTCCCCTTAGCGGCGGCCCCGCTGGGCGACGAGCTGCAGGCTGCCAGCAGGGCAGACGCCGCCGCTGTCGCGCTCACCAGGCCAGTGCCGGTCAGCAGCTTGCGGCGCGTGGGCCCGTCCTTCATGTTCAGCGTCTCGATTGCCTCATCGACCTTGGGGTCGACTTCCTTCATCGCGAACCTCCGGGTGTTTCCGTGCGGCTAGCCGCCGGCGATGCGGGTGCAGTATGCGGCGAAGCAGGCCGGTCGTCGGCAGGCAGCGGGGTTCCGCGGTCATCCGAAGACCTCCGCCCGCGCCCCATCGCGACCTGCTTCCCGCCTTCATGGCTGTGTCCGCGCATCAGCATCGACCGCGCACATCGGCTAGCGACGGCCAGCCGCCACGGGACCCGTGACGCCGGGCTGCTGCCGCTCTCAGGTGCGCGTGCCTCCGCGGAGATTACGCATCCCGAGACGATGTGAGCGCTAACAGTAGAGCCTTGTAACGCCATAAGCTAGATGAGCCGGTGTTGGCCGTCAATGGCATGAGGTGGGGGATTACGACGATTGGGCCCCCGGTAGCCGGCTGGCTGGCGCACGCGCCTTCGCGGTACCGGCCGTCCGCCCCGGTGACTGCTGGCGCGTTATTGCCGAGTTTGACGCCGGCAATCTACGTTTGCCTGATAACCGAAGATCAGGAATGCCGCGCCGGGGGGCATTCCGCCGAGAGGACGCAATGACAGCAGAGCCAGGGGCCGCCGCGGGCGGCGGGCTGCGCAGTACCGCGTGGTTCGGCGCCGACGGGCGGCCGGGCATGATCTACCGGACCTGGATGCGGGCCGAGGGATTCACGCCAGAGGTCTTCGACGGGCGGCCCGTCATCGGGATCGCGAACAGCTGGTCCGAGCTCACTCCCTGCAACTCCCACCTGCGCGGCGTCGCCGACGCGGTCAAGCGCGGGGTCTGGCAGGCAGGCGGCTTCCCGCTCGAGTTCCCCACGATGTCGCTCGGCGAGCCGGTTATGCGGCCGACCGCGATGCTGTTCCGCAACCTCATGGCCATGGAGGTCGAGGAGACGCTTCGGGCCAATCCGCTCGACGCCGTCGTCTTGCTGTCCGGCTGCGACAAGACCACGCCCGCGATGCTGATGGCCGCGGCGAGCGTGGACCTGCCCGCGATCATGGTCACCGGCGGGCCGATGCTGAACGGCAAGTTCCGCGGCGAAGACGTCGGCTCGGGCACGCACGTGTGGCGGTTCGAGCAGGAACTGGCGGCCGGCCGGATGACGGCCGAGGACACCGTCGCCGCGGAGTCGGGCATGGCCAGGTCGTGCGGGCACTGCATGACGATGGGCACCGCGTCGACGATGGCGTGCCTGGCCGAGACGCTGGGCATGCAACTGCCAGGATCAGCGGCCTGGCCGGCCCCGGACGCAAGGCGCGGGCAGACCGCCCAGCTCGCGGGCCAGCGGATCGTAGCGCTCGCCCGCACCGATCTGCGCCCGTCCCGGATCATGACCAGGCAGGCGTTTGAGAACGCGATCGTCGTGAACGCGGCCATCGGCGGATCGACCAACGCGGTCATCCACCTGCTGGCGATCGCGGGCCGGCTCGGCGTCCCGCTGTCGCTGGACGACTTCGACTCGCTCGCGCGGCCGGTGCCGACGCTGGTCAACCTCATGCCGTCGGGCCGGTACCTGATGGAGGACTTCTGCTACGCGGGCGGCGTCCCCGCGGTCATGCGCGAGCTCGGCGACCTCCTGCACACCGAGCATGTGAGCGTCACCGGCCAGACGCTGGCCGAGAACATCGCCACCGCCGAGTGCTGGAATCGCGAGGTCATCAAGACGGTGACGGAGCCGCTGCAGCCGCCGGGCAGCGGCACGGCGGTGCTACACGGCAACCTGTGCCCGGACGGTGCCGTGATCAAGCAGTCCGCCGCGTCGCCGCACCTGCTCAAGCACGGCGGCCAGGCGCTGGTATTCGACTCCATCGAGGAGTACCACCGGGCCGCCGTCGACCCGGACCTGGAGGTGTCCGAGTCGAGCATCCTGGTCGTCCGCGGCGCGGGCCCGCGCGGGTACCCGGGCATGCCGGAGGTCGGCAACTTCGTGCTGCCGACCAAGCTGCTGCGGCGCGGCGTGACCGACATGGTCCGCATCTCCGATGCCCGGATGAGCGGTACCGCGTTCGGGACGGTCGTGCTGCACGTGGCGCCGGAGGCGGCGGCCGGCGGGCCGCTGGCCCTGGTCCGCACCGGTGACTGGGTGGAGCTGGACGTGCCGGGCCGCACGCTGACCCTGGATGTGCCGGAGGACGAGCTGGCTAGGCGTCGGCTTGCCTGGCAGCCGCCCGCGCCGGGCTACAGCCGCGGGTACGCGCGGCTGTACGTGGAGCACGTGCAGCAGGCGGACAAGGGCGCCGACCTCGATTTCCTGGTCGGCGCTAGCGGCGCGCAGGTACCGCGGGACAATCACTAGCGCCCGAACGTGATCCGGAACCACCGGCGCTTGCCGACCTTGATTACGTCACCGCTGGATACCGGGTGGCGCTGGTCCGGATCGGTCAGCGCGCGCACGCCGTCGAGCCGGACCGCGCCGTCGGCTATGAGGCGCCGGACCGCGCTCAGCGACTCGCCGGGCAGGCACTGGCGCAGCAGTTCCAGCAGTGTCACGTTCGGGTCCGCGACCGGCACGACCGGGACGTCGTCGGGCACCGACCGACCGGAAAACACCCGGCCGAACCACTCGTCCTCCGCATCGGCCGCCGCCGCCGAGTGATACCGCTCGACCAGGGCCCGCCCGAGCACGCGCTTGGCCTGCATCGGGTTCATCTCGCCAGCCGCCATCGCGTGCTGCAGCGCTTCGACCTCCGGCAGCGGGACCAGGGTGTAATGCCGCAGGTACTCGGCCACCAGCCGGTCAGGCAGCTTCATCGCCTTGCCGAACATGTCCCTGGCCGTGTCGCTGAGCGCGACGTAGTTGCCCAGGCTCTTGCTCTGTTTCGTCCGGCCGTCGGTGCCGGGGGTGATGTGGGTGGTGATCACGACCTGCGGCGCCGCGCCGAGGCGGTCGGCGAGGAACCGGCCCATCAGCTCGTTGAACAGCTGGTCGGTGCCGACGATCGTGAGGTCCGACTCCAGCTCGCATGAGTCGTAGCCCTGCAGCACGGGGTACAGCAGCTCGTGCAGGTGGATCTCGCTGCCCGCCGCGATCCGGGCCTGGAACATGTCCCGCTGGATCAGCCGCGCGTGCGTGACCTCGGCGAGCAGCCGCAGGAAGCGCTCCAGCGGCATCGGCTCCCACCACTGCGAGTTGCGCCTGATCTCCAGCACCGCCGGATCGGTCAGCAGCACCTGGCTGGCCTGCGCGATGAAGGCCTCGGAGTCCCGTTCGATCTGCTCGGGCGCGATCGCCGGCCTGCCGCGGACCGGCCGGTCGGGTCACCGATCCTGGTGGTGTAGTCACCGATCAACAGCACTACCTTGTGCCCGGCTTGCTGCAGCTCGCGCATGGCCCACAGGTTGACTGCGTGGCCGATATGCAGGAACGGGGCGGTGACGTCGACCCCGTATTTGATCCGGAGCGGGCGCCGGCGGCCAAGCTTGCTGCGCAACTCGGCCGCGGAGATGACGTCGGCAGCTGACCGCTGCAACGTCGGGAACTGCCGAAAAAGGTTGTCGTCCATGACTGAGGCATCCCTGCCGGATTGACGCGCGGAGACCACGCGGCGGAATTAGAGGTCGCGGCGAGCCCGGGATATCCCGCGACGGTAAGCCGGCCGAATTGCTCAGGCGGTCCGGACAGCGCAAAGCCGCGCGGGATAACCGAGCGGCTGATATCGCCTGTCCACGTGATTGTCCCTGCCGGCAGAGTCGGACCTGAGGTCCGGAAACATAGCACGGCTCGCGGCCGCGGCGCGCCTGGTAATTCCCGCTCGCAGCCGGATTGCCGCAGGCGCATGCAAACGCCCGGCACGCGGCCCGACCAACGGGTGCGGGAGCGTCGCGTGCCGGGCGTTTGGGTGCGGCTAGACGCGGCGCAGTACGGCTACTACCCGGCCGAGGATCTCGGCCTCGTCGCCGGGGATTGGCGTATAGGCGGGGTTGTGCGGCATCAGCCAGATGTGGTCGGCCGACCGCTTGAACGTCTTGACCGTGGCCTCGCCGTCCAGCATCGCGGCCACGATGTCGCCATTTTCCGCTACCGGCTGCTGCCGGACGACGACCCAGTCGCCGTCCGCGATCGCCGCGTTTACCATCGAGTCGCCGACGACCTTGAGCAGGAAGAGCGTCCCTTCACCGACGATCTGCCTGGGCAGCGGGAAGATGTCCTCGATCGCTTCCTCGGCCAGGATCGGGCCGCCCGCCGCGATCCGGCCGACCAATGGCACGTACGCCGCCGCCTGAGAGGCGATGTCCATCGGGGAGTCGTCGTCCGGGTCGGGCTCAGGCCGGATGGCAGGGTGGCCGGGCAACCGGACCTCGACGGTCCGGGGCCGACCAGCGTCCCGGCGCAGATAGCCCTTCGCCTGCAAAGTGGAAAGCTGATACGAAACGCTCGAAGTGCTCGTGAGGCCGACCGCCTCGCCGATCTCGCGCATGGAGGGCGGATAGCCACGGCGCTGGACCGACTCGCGGATTACTTGCAATACCTTGCGCTGCCGCCAGGTGAGCACGTGATCGGGGTCAGGCTTGTCCGGCAGTTCCGCCACGACATGCGGGGCGCTGCCCTTCGGGCGCCGGCCCGGCTTGCCGCGCGGCCGCGCATTGTGTTCGAAATCGATGTCGGTCATGTCCATGTCAATGGCCGAGGCTTCCTGCGCCCCTCCATCGCCGGTCGCATCGCTCATTCTGGCCTCCGCCTGTAGGTGTGTTCCGATGCCGACGCTAATGGCTGTGCCTTCAGATCTCAAACATCTGTTCGACACTTTCTCAAAGTGTCGTACCCATGCGATATGACTGTACCGTACCTTCGTTCGATCGAACGCGCGGGCGATAGAACAGAGGTACTATCGAACAGTCATTCGGCCTTGGGAGGCAGCGGTGAGCGCACTCGGCGCTATCGAGTTGGCGGAGTTTGACGAGGTAGGAGACCCGCGGACGGCACGTCTCCAGCTGGTCGCGGCGCCCGGTGAGGCCGCACGCGGAACTGCTCCCGCGGGGCGCGCCGGCGTGTCGCGACACGCCGGCGCGGTGCCGCAGCGGCCGGGACGCGCCGCGGGTGAGCCGGCCGTCAGCTCGGCCCGGCCCGCCGCAGCGGCGGGGCGGGCACAGCCGGCCGCCTGGAGGCAAGCGGCCCCGTGGACGTGGCCGGCCGCGCAGCCGGTATCGGCGCCACTGCGGCTGACCCGCCGCGGCCGGATCGTGCTCGTGATCCTCGCGGCGGTGCTGGCGACGGCCGCGATCACGGTGGCCAGCATGGCGTTGTCGGGCGCGCAGGCCGCCAACCACGGGCGGCCGGGAGGCGGCTACGCGGGCATGCACCAGATCGTCGTGCAGCCGGGCCAGACGCTCTGGTCAATCGCGACCCGGGCCGAACCAGCGGCGGACCCGCGGCAGGTCATCCAGGAGATCATGACCGCCAACTCGATGCCGGGCCAGACCGTGCAGGCCGGCCAGCTGCTCTGGGTGCCGAAGTAACCGGCATTCCCTGCCATTACTGACGTAACGGTCGGCGACCAGGCGCGGGTGTTCATCGCGACACGCCGGCGTGTTCACCGAAATGGCAGGCAGCCGGCCTGCCCGGAGGGCATGGTCTACCAGCGGGTTCGAAGAGACGCGCGGCTTGACTTGCGCTCCGGGCCAGGGTCGACCACAATATGTAGTAGTTACATCGCTGTAGTTTTCCTATAGCTTGTGCTTCGAGGGACTACAGCTCCGGGGACCGGGGAGGTGATCGCGGATGTACTGCCCGTACTGCAGGCATTCGGAGAGCCGAGTCATTGACAGCCGGACCGGGGACGACGGGGCCGCCATCAGGCGGCGCCGCGCTTGCCCGGCCTGCGGCCGGCGGTTCACCACTCAGGAGACAGTGATCCTGACGGTGGCCAAGCGCAGCGGGGTCACCGAGCCGTTCAACCGCGACAAGATCGTCCGCGGCGTGCGGCGGGCGTGCCAGGGCCGGCCGGTCAGTGAGGATCAGCTCGCGCTCCTGGCGCAGCAGGTCGAGGACGCCATCCGCAGCCGTGGCTGCGGCGAGATTCCCTCGCATGAGGTAGGCCTCGCGATCCTCGGGCCGCTGCGGGACCTCGATGAGGTTGCTTACCTCAGATTCGCCTCGGTGTACCGGGGCTTCGAGTCGCTAGGCGACTTCGAGGACGAGATCGCGACACTTCGCACCGAGCGCCTCGCGAGCTGGCGCCCGGAAGACGAGCAGTTCCTGGCCGGGCAGGCAGATGCCAGCCCGGATGCCGCCGGTCCGGGCCGCGCCGAGGCCGGGCACGGGCAGCGTGCGCCGGCCAGCTAGCCGGCGGCAACATCAGATGTCACTGGGAGGGCCTGTCGGGCCCGCTATGGGTCCGGACGGATCCGCGGAGGGGGAGAGCATGACCGAGACGGCGAGTGGGACCGCGTCGCAGGGCGGCAAGAGCCGGGCAACCAAGGGCCTCACCCTGCGCCGTATCTACACCCGCGATGGCGTCCATCCCTATGACGAGATCACCTGGGAGCGGCGCGACGTCGTCATGACGAACTGGCGCGATGGTTCGGTCAACTTCGAGCAGCACGGAGTCGAGTTCCCCGAGTTCTGGTCCGTCAACGCGGCGAACATCGTCACCACCAAGTACTTCCGCGGCGCCGTCGGCACGCCGCAGCGCGAGTGGAGCCTGAAGCAGCTGGTTGACCGGGTCGTGGACACCTACGCGGCGGCCGGGCGGGCGCACGGGTACTTCGCGACCGACCAGGACGCCGAGATCTTCGAGCACGAGCTGAAGCACGCCCTGGTGCACCAGATCTTCAGCTTCAACTCGCCGGTCTGGTTCAACGTGGGCACCACCTCGCCGCAGCAAGTGTCCGCCTGCCAGCCGTACCACGCGCCGGTGAGCACGCCAGCCGGCCCGATCCCGATCGGCCGCCTGGTCGAGGACGACGCGATCGGCATGAAGGTCTACGACGCGTACGGCTCGACCCGGATCGTGGCCACGAAGGCCAACGGGGTCAAGGAAGTGCTGCGGATCCACACCACCGCCGGGCAGGTGCTGGAGGCGACCGCCGATCATCTGGTCTGGCGGGCCACCGACCTGGACAACGGCGAGTTCACGGTGGCCGGCTTCCTGCGGCCGGGCGATCACCTGCTGCACGTTCTGCCCGACGTCGGCGGCACCGACCGGATGCTGCTGGACATCAGCAAGGTTGAGAATCTCGGCCCGATGGAGGTCTACGACATCCAGACCGAGAGCGGCGAGTACCTGTCCGCCAACCTGCGCGTGCACAACTGCTTCATCCTGGCCGTCGACGACACGATGGACTCGATCCTCGAGTGGTACCGGGAAGAGGGCCTGATCTTCAAGGGCGGCTCCGGCGCGGGCGTGAACCTGTCCCGGATCCGGTCCAGCAAGGAGCTGCTGACCTCGGGCGGGACGGCGAGCGGGCCGGTGTCGTTCATGCGCGGAGCGGACGCCTCGGCCGGCACGATCAAATCGGGCGGCGCGACCCGCCGGGCCGCGAAGATGGTCGTGCTCGACGTGGACCACCCCGACATCGAAGAGTTCATCGTGACGAAGGCCCGCGAAGAGGAGAAGGTCCGGGTGCTCCGTGACGCCGGCTTCGACATGGATCTGGGCGGCAAGGACATCACGAGCGTCCAGTACCAGAACGCGAACAACTCGGTCCGCGTGTCCGACGAGTTCATGCACGCGGTCGAGGCCGGGGCGCGGTTCGACCTGGCCGCCCGCACGTCCGGGGAGCCGCTCGAGCAGGTCGATGCCGGTGAGCTGTTCGGCAAGATGGCGCAGGCCGCGTGGGAGTGCGCCGACCCCGGCATCCAGTACGACGGCACGATCAACGACTGGCACACCTGCCCGGAGTCGGGCCGGATCACCGCGAGCAACCCCTGCTCGGAGTACGTCCACCTCGACAACTCCTCCTGCAACCTGGCCAGCATCAACCTGCTCAAGTTCCTGCGCGCCGACGACACGTTCGACATCGAGCGGTTCGCCCAGCTGACCGAGCTGATCATCACGGCGATGGACATCTCCATCTGCTTCGCCGACTTCCCGACGGAGAAGATCACCGCGACCACTCGCGCCTACCGCCAGCTGGGTATCGGCTACGCCAACCTCGGCGCGCTGCTGATGGCCACCGGGCACGCGTATGACTCAGACGGCGGGCGGGCCATCGCGGCCGCGATCACGTCCCTGATGACCGGCATGGCCTACAAGCGGTCGGCCGAGCTCGCGGGCGTCGTCGGCGCCTACGACGGCTACGCACGTAACGCCACCGCGCATCAGCGGGTCATCGCCAAGCACCGCGCCGCCAGCGTCTCGATCAAGCCGGTCGGCGGCATCGACGAGCCGATCCTGGCGGCCGCGACCGAGGCGTGGCGGCAGTGCGAGAAGACCGGCGAGAAGAACGGCTACCGGAACGCTCAGGCGTCGCTGCTCGCGCCGACCGGCACGATCGGCCTGATGATGGACTGCGACACCACCGGCGTCGAGCCGGACCTGGCGCTAGTCAAGTTCAAGAAGCTGGTGGGCGGCGGCTCCATGCAGATCGTCAACCAGACCGTCCCGCGGGCGCTGAAGAATCTCGGTTACCAGCCCGAGCAGGCGGAGGCGATCATCGAGTTCATCGCCGAGCACGGGCACGTGATCGGCGCGCCCGGCCTGAAGCTGGAGCACTACGAGGTCTTCGACTGCGCGATGGGCGAGCGGGCGATCAGCCCGATGGGCCACGTGCGGATGATGGCGGCGGTGCAGCCAGCCCTGAGCGGCGCGATCAGCAAGACGGTCAACCTGCCCGAGTCGGCCACCGTGGCCGACGTCGAGAAGATCTACCTGGAAGGCTGGAAGCTCGGCCTCAAGGCGCTGGCGATCTACCGGGATAACTGCAAGGTCGGCCAGCCGCTGTCGGTCTCGAAGAGGAAGACGGCGGAAGCGCCCGAGCCGACCCCCCAGCCGGTGCCGCCGCACGAGGTCCGCCCGGTCCGCCGCCGGCTGCCCAGGCAGCGGTCGGCGACGGTGACCCGGTTCTCGGTGGCGGGCGCCGAGGGCTACATGACTGCCTCCAGCTATCCGGACGACGGCGTCGGCGAAGTCTTCCTCAAGCTCGGCAAGCAGGGCTCGACGCTGGCCGGCGTGATGGACGCGTTCTCGATGGCGATCTCGGTCGGCCTGCAGTACGGGATCCCGCTGGAGTCCTACGTCGGCAAGTTCACCAACATGCGCTTCGAGCCCGCCGGCATGACCGACGACGCGGACATCCGGATGGCCAGCTCGGTGATGGACTACATCTTCCGGCGGCTGGCCCTCGACCACCTGCCCTACGACCAGCGCGCGGAGCTGGGCATCCTCACCACCGAGGAGCGCACGGCGCAGCTCAACGGCGAGGACCCGGCGGGCGGCTCGGACGAGATTGACCCGGTGGAACTCGCGCAGTCGGCCCAGGTCGACCGCGTGCAGGTCGACAAAGCCCAGGTTGACAAGGCACAGCTCGACAAGGTGCAGCAGCCCAGCCCGGCTGCCCCGCCCGCGGCCACCGCGCCGCCAGCGCCGGCGGCTCCAGCCCGGCCAGCACATGCACCGCACAGCTCGACCGAGCTGATCGAGTCGCAGCAGGGCCGGGTGGCGGACGCACCGCTGTGCCTGACCTGCGGCACGAAGATGCGCCCAGCCGGCAGCTGCTACGTCTGCGAGGGCTGTGGCTCCACCAGCGGCTGCAGCTAGCGGGGCCGGCGCCCACAAGGGTCGGCGAGCGAACGGGACGGGTCAGGAGCTGTCAGGCTACTGACCCGTCCCGATGCCGACCTGCGCCTGTCGGCCGGGCCGCTGGCGATCCTCGCTAGGCCATGCCCGGCCAGTCGATTAGCCGCCCGAACGCCGTGGCGTCGCCGCTGACGCGCAGTTCGCCGTGGCCCGGCCGGCGGTAGAAGGCGAGCACGAAGTCCTCCGGGCGCGCGGCCACCGTCGCAGCCAAGCCCGCGGCATCGGCTGGGCCGGAAAGCTGCGACACCCGCGCTCCGGACCGGCCGAGGTCGACCAGCCAGGTGCCGCCAGCCCCGGCGTCGAGCACCAGGCGCTCCGGATCGTGCGGCCAGGCGCCGTTGGCTGAGAGTCCTACGGTCAGGTGCTCGCCGACGCCGTCGGCCGCGACGGCGGACGGCAGCGGTTGCGGGTCCCCGGCCGCCAGCTGCGCGTCCAGCGCGTGCACCGCGGCCTCCTGCACCTGGTGCCTGGCCACCGCGCCCGCTGTCATGGGCGCTCCGGCCGACTCCCACCAGGTCCAGCAGCCGCGGTCAGGGCCTGCTGACCGCAGCGCCGCGAGCAGGCCCGCGGTCGCGGCCGCCGACCAGTCGAGCAGGTCACCGTGTGGCGTCCGGTCGCCGAGCGCGGTCGCGTCCGGCGGCCCGCTGGCCGGCCCGGCGCTGACGACGGCCGTCCAGAACAGGTGCACCGCGCCCAGGTGAGCCACCAGGTCGGCGACCGACCAGTCCGGGCACGACGGCACCCGGGCGCCGGTGCCCGCGGCGGCCGCGGCCGCCCGCAGGGCCGCCGACCGGTCGTCGATGTGCGAGAGCTGGTCTTCGAACCCGAGGACCGGGCCGGGCGGAGTCGACATGCCAGCTTTCTAGCACGGCCTGCCGACACCGCCGGTCACCAGCACGCGGCTACCAGCAGCCGGGGACCTTGAAGGCCGGATCGTGGCCGGTGTTGAGCAGGCTGCCGGAGACGAACCCCGCGAGCGGCCGGACCGTGTGGTACCAGATCGAGTCGCCGCCGGTCTTCTGGCCCGTCACGTAGCACGTGATCGTGACCTTGCTGCCCATCCGGCTCAGCGTCCTGAGCCGGGTCGAGGTCGACGTCGGCCAGGACCGGATGTGCACGCCCCGCACGAGCGTGTGATAAGTGCGGCTGAATTTCGTGTCCGCGCACCGGGCTACCCCGCTGGCCGGGTCCTCGTGACTGTTGATGTTGTACGACGTCACATACCCGCGCAGCGGCTTCGACACCCGGTACCAGATCGGGTTACCCGCGAACCTGGCGCCCTGCGCATAGCACTGCACCGTCACCCTGGCGCCGCGCTCCTTGATCCGCCCGGCGAGCTTCGACGCCGACGTCGGCTTGCTGCGCACCGCGACGCCGCGCACCAGCGTCGTGAGCGTCACCGCGCGGGTCCGGCTGACGTGGTGCACCGTCGCGGCCGCGGCCGGCCCGGCCTGACCGAGCGTGGTCACCGTCGTGGCTGCCAGCATCGCTATCGCGCACAGTCGCGTGACTGCAGGCCGGGCGATCTGCCGACCGTTCATCTGGCCCCCCTTTTCGGCCCGCCCCGGCGGCGCGGCAGTCCCCGCGCGCCATCCCGTACCGGGACGTCCAAGCTGAAGATCGACCAGTGCCCTGTTACCCGTTACGCGGCGGCGCCCTTGACCTGGCGCCCGCGGGTCCAGACGCCGGTGATGTGCGCTGGCTGCGCGAGCACCGAGATGTCGGTCAGCGGATCAGCGTCGAGCGTCAGGATGTCCGCGTCATAACCGGCCGCGACCTGGCCCGACCGGGGCGCCTGCGGCCCGAGCGTTTGCGGCGCGACAGCGGTGGCGGCCGCGATCGACTGCAGCGGCGTCATGCCGAGGGTCACCATGTGCACGAGCTCGGACCCGTTGTGCCCCCAGGAATTCGGCAGGTCCATGCCGGTCAGCCCGATGTCGGTGCCCATCGCGATCGGCACGCCGCGCGCGATCGCCATCCGCACCGCGTCCGCGTGCGTGCCGGCGAGCGCGGTGAGCTTGGCGGCCGCGTACGGCGGCACCTCGCCCAGGTGAGTCAGGATGTCCTCGATGATGCTGCGGGTCGGCACCAGGATCGTGCCGTGCGCCAGCATCGCGTCGCACGCTTCCTCGTCCAGGTAGCTGCCGTGCTCGATCGTTTGCACGCCCGCCTCGATCGCGGCCATGATGCCGGGCTTGCCATGACAGTGCGCCGCCACCACCCGGTCGGCGAGGGCCGCGATCTCCACGATGGTCCGCAGTTCGCCGGCGGTGAACTGCTGATGGATCGGGCTGTCCACTTCGGAAAGGACCCCGCCGGAGGCGCACACCTTGATCACCCGTGCACCCGCGCGCAATTGCTCGCGCACCGCCCGCATGCACTCGGCTGTGCCGTCGGCGAGCCGGAACGTGCCATCCTGCCGGCCGAAGTCGGTGACCCAGGACAGCGGATAGCAGTGCAGGTCACCGTGCCCGCCGGTAGTGCTGAGAATCGCGCCCGCGGCGTAGATGGCGGGCCCGTCGAGAATTCCCTCGGCGACCGCTCTGGCCAGGTGCACGCCGAGCCCGCCGACTTCCCGGACCGAGGTGATGCCGGCGTTCAGCGCATTGGTCAGGTCCCGCGCCGATCGCGCCGCGCGCAGCGCGATGGATTCCTGGGGCAGCCGGGCAAGGTCGAAGAAGCGCGACCCGAGGAAGTGGCCGTGGCAGTCCCACAGGCCCGGCATCACCGTCGCCGTAGCCGTGACCTGGGCCGCGGGCGTTTCCGGCGCCGCCGCCGCCGGGCCGGCGTAGCTGATGGTCGGGCCGTCGGCGACCACGACTGCGTCCGGAACCGGCTCGCCCTCGCCGGGAATGAGCAGCTGGGCTTCGATCCGGAGCATGAGTCCTCCATCTGGCGTTTTACCGCCTCACATCATGCCGGGAACGGGGCCGACAGCCGAACCCGGCACCGGTCGTGTCCGCGCGGGTCCGGGGGGTCGTCCGCCCCGGTAAGCACCCTGTGCGCCCGCGGCGGCCGCGCGGACCGGCGCGGCGTGGCCAGGGGAATCCCCGACCTGCGCGGTAGCCTGCTGGAGTGCCCGTTGCGATCGGCGCGGCAATGGCCGGCGGAATGGGCGCACTGATAGACCGCATGGCGCAAGCCTGCAGATCGGAGCGGCCGCTTTCCGCTGGTATCTGATTGTGGACCTCCGAATGCAGTTAGTAATGCGCTATACAGGTCTCAGTACGAGGGAGCGAAATGCGGTCAGCAGAGCGGCAGCCTGCCCCGCCCGGACGGCAAGCGATCCAGGGCGGGATGGATCGCATTCGCCGGTTCGCCGCCACCGCGCCGTTGCCGGTCAAGGTGCTGCTCGTGCTCGCGGCCATCGTGCTGCTGCCCGTGCTGGTACTGGCGATGCTCGCCTACGCGCCGTACGCGCTGTGGACGAGTGACCGCTCGCCGCTCGCGTCGGCGGCGGTGGCGCTCTGGGGCATCGCGATCACCGCGGCGCAGGCGCACGGCCCCGACGGCCCCCGGTACGCGCTCCTGCTCCTGCCGGTCGCGGTGGCCTTGCTCGCGCACGCCAGCGTCATCAGCCGTGGCTTCGTGCCGTGCCGCACCACTGCGCTGAGCCTCATCTGGTCACTGCCGGTCGGGATCCTCACGTTCCGGTTCTGGCATGGCGAGCCCTACGCCGGCCCGCTCGTGGCGTGGCTGATCGCGGCCGGAGTGCTGGCCTGGCGGCTGGCCCGGGCGATGCAGCAGGTTCGGGAGCGCTCCGTGGCCACGGCGCTCGCCGCCCCGTACGCGTGGTCGCCGCCCGGCGCGGCGGCGGCCGGCCAGGGCGGCACCGGCACGCGCGGGCCGCGGCCGGCGCCAGGCACGCCGCTTCGGGTCGCTCAGGCGGGTGACGGGCTTCGCGGCCAGCAGAGCCCGGCCGGCAGCTCCGGTAAGGCGGGCGCGACGACAGCGCCGGTCAGCGTCGAGGACGCGATGGCCGAACTGGACGCGATGGTCGGCCTGGCCGCGGTGAAAGCGCAGGTCCGGTCCATCACCGCGTCCGTGGAGGCGGCCCGCAGGCGCGCCGTGGCCGGGCACGGCACCGACAAGCCGATGCAGCACTTCGTCTTCCTCGGTCCGCCGGGAACCGGGAAGACGGCGGTGGCCAGGATCTTCGCCAAGATCTTCTATGCGTTCGGGCTGCTGGACTCGCCCGCCGTCGTCGAGGCCCAGCGGGCCGACCTGGTCGGTGAGTACCTCGGTGCGACCGCGATCAAGACCAACGAGCTTGTCGACTCCGCGCTGGGCAAGGTGCTCTTCATAGACGAGGCGTACAGCCTGGTCAACGAAGGCGACGGGCAGGGCGACCGGTTCGGCCACGAGGCCGTGCAGGCGCTGCTCAAGCGTGCGGAGGATGACCGCGAGCACCTGATCATCGTGCTCGCGGGCTACGAGCGGCAGATGGAGAACTTCCTGGCTGCCAACCCCGGCCTGAACTCGCGGTTCGGCCTGCGGGTGAAGTTCCCCAGCTACAGCGCGGCCGAGTTGCTCGCGCTGGCCGACCTGGCGCTGCGCGGCAAGGGGGAGCTGCTGGATCCCGATGCCCGCCCGGTGCTGCGGAAGCTGTTCGAGGAGATCGCCCGGCGGCGGCTCGCCGACGAGCTCGGCAACGGCCGGTTCGTCCGCAGCCTGCTGGCTAAGTCGGGTCAGCACCGCGACGTCCGGGTGATGGCGGGGCCGGCCGAGCCCTCGCCGTCCGAGCTGGTCACCCTGCGCGCGGAGGACATCGAGCCCGCTTACGCGGAGCTGACCGCCAGGTTCCGCGGCTACACCGACACGCCGACGGTGGAGAGTGCGCTGGCCGAGCTGGACGCCCTCGTCGGCATGGAGCCGGTCAAGCAGCAGGTGCGCGAGATCGCCGCGCAGCTGCAGGTGGCCCGGATGCGAGACCGGCAGGGACTGGCCAGCCAGCCGCCGGTGCGGCACTTCGTCTTCACCGGCCCGCCCGGAACCGGCAAGACAACGGTGGCCAGGATCATCGGCCGGATCTTCGCCGCGCTCGGGCTGCTGGTCCGGCCGGAAGTTATCGAGGCACACCGGGCCGATCTGGTCGGCGAGCACCTCGGCTCGACCGCGATCAAGACCAACAAGCTGGTCGACTCAGCGCTCGGCGGCGTGCTGTTCATCGACGAGGCGTACGCGCTGCACAACGAGGCCTACTCCGGCGGCGACGCGTTCGGTTCGGAGGCGGTGGCCACCCTGCTGAAGCGCGCGGAGGACGACCGGGACCGGCTCGTGGTCGTGCTGGCCGGGTACCCGCAGGACATGGACCGGCTGTTGCGCAGCAACCCCGGGCTAGCATCCCGGTTCAGCACCAGGATCACGTTCCCGAGCTATGGCGCGGAGGAGCTGGTCAGGATTGCGCGGGTTATCGCCACGCAGGCCGGAGACTCGTTCGCCCCCGACGCGGTGCCGGTGCTCCAGTCGATCTTCACCGAGGTCTGCGGGCGGGGTCAGATCGATGAGCTCGGCAACGGCCGGTTCGTGCGGTCCCTGTACGAGCGCGCCTGTGCCACCCGGGACCTGCGGATCTCCCGGCAGGGCGACGCGGTGTCGGCGGCGGACCTCACCACGGTGCTGGCGCCGGACGTGCTCACGGCCTACCGGCAGCTGACGGGCCTGGGTTAGCGCCTGCTGAGCGCGTGGCCCGATCAGCTGAGTACGAATCTGACCTGCTGGCCCGGCCGCAACTGGGCTGCGGTGCCGAGGTCGGCGGCGCGGACGACGGCGATGACGGGGTAGCCGCCGGTGACCGGGTGGTCCGCGAGCAGCAGGATTGGCTGGCCGTCGTGGCTGATCTGGAGCGAGCCGGTGGCGACCCCTTCGCTCGGCAGCTCGGCCGGCCGCGCCCGGAGCAGCGGTGGCCCGGTCAGCCGCAGGCCGGTCCGGTCGCTGGCTGCCGTGACCTCATAGACAGCGCTGGTCAGGGTGCCTGGTGCTTCGGGCGCGAACCAGTCGGCGCGTGGGCCTAGCCGGACCCCCAACTCGGTCACCGTGCCCGCGACGGGCAGCCGGGTCTGGGCGGATGACGGCGCGCCCGGAGGTCGCGGTTTCGCGCGCGGGGGGCCTAGCGGGAGGCGCTGGCCGGCCCGCAGCGGTGCCGGGCCGAGGCCGGACAGCAGGTCCGCGGACCGGCTGCCGAGCACGGGCGGCACGCCGAAGCCGCCGTCCACGGCGAGGTAGCTGCGCAGCCCGGTGGACGGCCCGCCGAGCCGCAGCACCGTACCGGCGGCCACCTCGAACGCGGTGCCCGCGGGCGGCTCCAGCCGGGCGCCGTCCGGCCCGGTGACCCGGATCGGCGCCGGCGCCCCGGTCAGCGCGACCGCTGCCGGGCCGTCAAAGCGCACCGCCAGCCGCCCGAGCGTCACCTCCAGGCCGGCGCTGGCCCGGTTCGTTGCCGACCAGCGCGTTAGCCGCCCGCAGGCTGGCCGCGTCGGCGGCCCCGCTGCGCGGCACCCCCAGGTGCCCGAGCCCGGCCCGGCCGAGATCCTGCACCGTCGACAGCGGTCCCGGCTGCAGGACCTCCGCGCTCCGATCGCCGGAACTGGCTGGGTGACCGGTCGGCGGAACAGAGTCCGGCGCGGGCCCGAGCTGGCTGACGGCGCGGAACCTCACCTGCATGCCCGGCGCCAGCACGGCCTGCGGCTGACGTTCCTGATCCCACAACCGCACGTTGCTGCGGCCGATCATGCGCCAGCCGCCGGGAGAGGCGGCCGGATACACGGCGGCCAGGCCGCCCGCGATCGCCACCGAGCCCGCGGGCACCGTCAGCCGCGGGGTGTCCAGCCGCGGCACCGCGGCGAGCACCGGGTCGAGGCCGGTGAGGTAGCCGAATCCGGGGGAGAAGCCCAGCCAGCCGACCTCGTAGCCGGGCGCCTGATGGCGGTCGATCACGTCGGGCACGGACAGCCCGGTGAACGCGGCGACATCAGGCAGGTCCGGCCCGTCATAGCAGACCTCGATCTCGACTGCGGGCGGCCGGGCAGCCAGCGGTGAGGCGCTGACTGGCAACTGGCCCGCGCGGCGGGCCAGCTCCGCCGGGCTGAGCGCACCGGGCTCGAACGTGACCAGCACGGTCGTTGCACCAGGGATCACGTCCAGCACGCCGGGCATCGCGGCCGCCGTGATCGCCGCCGCCAGGGCCGCCGGGCGGCCCTGGCCGGGCTCGAGCAGCACGGCGGCGTCGCCAGCCGCGAGCGCCCGGATCACGCGAACGAGGCCAGTTCGACCCCGGCCGCCTCGATGGCCGCCCGCACCGCGCGGGCCAGGGTCACCGCGCCGGGGGTATCGCCGTGCACGCACAGAGAGCGGGCGGCCAGGCGCACCGCGCTGCCGTCGGCGGCGTTGACCGTGCCGGAGGTGACCAGGCTGGTGACCCTGGCGGCGACCGCGGCGGGGTCGGTGAGGACCGCGCCGGGCAGACCGCGCGCCACTAGCGTCCCGTCCGGGTTATAGGCGCGGTCGGCGAACGCCTCGCCGATGACGCTGAGCCCGGCGCCGTCCGCCGCGTCCGCCAGCGCCGATCCTGGCAGCGTGAGCACGGGCAGCCCGCGGTCATAGCTGCGGACCGCGGCCGCTATCGCCTCGGCCTGGACCGGATCCCAGACGGCCCGGTTGTAGAGCGCCCCGTGCGGCTTGACGTAGCGCACCTGACCGCCCTCGGCCCTGGCGACGCCGTCCACGGCGGCGATCTGGTAGAGGATGCCAGCTTCCAGTTCCTCCGGCGGGACGACCATCTCCCGGCGGCCGAAACCGGTCAGGTCCTGGTAGGACACCTGGGCCCCGATCGTCACGCCGCCGGCGACCGCGAGCGCGCACGCGCGCCGGATCGTCAGCGGATCGCCCGCGTGGAAGCCACAGGCGAGGTTCGCGCTGGTCACGACGTGCAGGAGCGCTTCGTCGTCGCCCAGCCGCCAGACACCAAAGCTCTCGCCGAGGTCGGCGTTGAGGTCAATCACGGACGGGGCGCCAGGCGCCCCGGCTCCGGTTGTCACCCCCGCTCCTCCGGCGGCAGGTCGGCCAGGGCGGCGGCGATGTCCCGCTCGTGCGGGCCGGCGGTCTCGATGGTCTCAATCAAGGTGTGCAGCACGTCGTGCCGGTCTTCGCCCAGGTCAAGCAGGCGCTGCGCGGCCTCCCACAGCTCCGGCGGATCGCCGCGCCACAGTCGGTCGGCGAGCGCGACGTGCTCGTCGACGTGCTCGGCGCCCGGCCGGCGCGCCTTGGTGTCGTCGTGATCCGCGGCCAGCAGGATCGCCCGGTCGGCCGGGCGGGCCGGGTCCAGCCGGGACAGGTCCGTGCCGCGGTAGCTGCCGCGCAGCAGCGGGAAGGCGAACACGCGCCGGGCCAGCGCCTCGAGGTCGCCGTCGGGCAGCAGCCGCCTGGCCATCCGCGGATCCAGGCCGAAGGAGGCCGGGTCCTTGTATCGGGTCGCGAAGGCGGGAATGGCGTCGAAGATCGCGTCCAGGGTGGCGCCGATCGCGCTGTCGGCCAGCTCGGACCGCTTGCCGGCCCAGCGCACCCAGGCGAGCAGGACATGCGGCATCGCGTCCTGCTCCGCCCGCGACAGCACCACCTTGCGGGGGAGCCAGTCGAGCAGGAACGTCTCCGCCTTGGCCGGGCTGACCCGCAGCGGCCGGCCGAAGTCCCGGTCGCAGCCGTAGTCGACGATGTGATCGGTGCAACGGCTCGCCGACTCGCGGTCGGACAGGTCCTCGGCATCGTCGGAGGCGAGGAACTCCGCCACCAGCATTGCCCGCCGGTCCTTGCGCCAGTGCAGCCGCTTGGCGGCGGTCGCGGGCAGCACGGCGGATCCAGCCACGGGCGGGCCGTGACTCGCTGCCCCGGCCGCCAGGGCCGGAGGCAGCGTGCGGATCCGGGCCCGGATGAACGCGTGATACGACGGGAACGAGGAACTCACCGGCGGCTCCGGCGCCGCTTCGGTAGTGGCGAGCCCGGCCGCCAGGATCCGGCGCGCCTGCGGCGGGTCGATCTGAGTGAAGTTCGAGCCGCCGCCGCTGGAGCCGCGGCAGTAGTCCAGCAGCTTGCCGACCTGGGAGGTGACCCAGCCGTCCCTGGTCAGGCCGCCGGCGTTGTAGTCGACGACGACCACGAGCGCGTGCTCTTCCTGGCCGGCGTAGCTGAAGAGGCAGACGACCTCGTCGCGGTCGCCGTAGGCGTCGGAGTTCACGTAGCAGTCGCCGGCTTCGACGGCGCCGACATGCTCAGCCCAGGCCTGGCCACGCCCTGGTCCATCAGCGTCAGGGCCGCCTGCTCCGCCTGGGCCGCCTGCCGGGGCGTGCCGAGGCAGGCGATGCCGGAGAGCAGCGCGAGCGCGGCCGGACTGCCCTGGCTGGCTGCGTAGCCGACCAAGCCCTCGCCGACGATCTCTTCGATATCGGCGCGGCGCCGGGCGCCCCGGCGGCCGCCTTGCTGGCCCCACCAGGTACCGAGCAGTTCGCTCACCATCAGCTCGGCGTCCAGCGGGCTGCGGACCGCGAGCAGCTCACGGGCTGCCTTGAGCATCTCGGCGAAGAGCGCGTTAGGCGGCGGCTGCGACAGACCGGTGCCGCCGTGCCTGCGGCCGGGCGGCTGCCCGGACCGGCCCTGCTGCCCCCGGTCGCCTGGTGAATCTCGACGTCGGCTTTGGGGGCTCACCTATCTAGCTTCGCAGATTTCCGGACCCGGCACGCCATGCCTCGCCACGCGCACTGCCCGATTCTCGGTGACCGGCCCCGATCCGGGCGAGAACATGACGCAGAAGGCGGGGCTCTTCTGCCTGTCTGCCCGGCGAACGCCGTATTAGTCCGGTAGCGTCCTACTGGGCAAGTCCGCTGGCGCCCGGCATGCCAGACGGTCCCTCCCGCGGGCCACCGCGCGGAGCCGGACACCTGGTCAGCGCCGGGCTTCTGGTGTGCATGCTCCTGGCTGCCCGCGCCGGGCAGCCAGCGTTCGCGGCGGCCGGGACCCAGTCGGCACGGCTGTTTTGGCAGGTCCTCGTCGTCGGCCATAATGCAGTGTTCGGGTTATACGGGACATCAGGGAGTATTCCCTAGTTTCCCTGTCAGGGCAGGAAGCAGGCCCGGCTTGGCGGCGGCTTCCGCGGGAAAAGGACGGCGGTTCCTCATGCGAGTAGGAGTAGCGGCGATGCTGCGAGCCCCGAGGCGGGGGAGCGGCCGCGGGGGCCGCGCGATCCTGACGGGCGCCGCGGCCGCCTCGCTGGCGCTCATCGCCGCCGCCTGCGGGCCGGCCAGCGCCGGCTCGTCGGCCGGAACGGTGGGCACGACCGCGGTGGACGGCGGCACTGCGACCTACGCCACCGAGCCGGACCTCAACGTCAACTACATTTTCCCGTTCGTCAGCCCCAACTACATCGACGTCTCGAACACCGACGACTTCCAGTACCTGATGTACCGTCCGCTGTACTGGTTCGGCCAGGGCACCAAGCCCTACCTGGACGGGAAGCTGAGCCTGGCCTACCCGCCGACGTACTCCGGCCGCCAGGTCACCATCAAGCTGAGGAAGTACAACTGGAGCAACGGCCAGCCGGTGACCGCGCAGAACGTGCTGTTCTGGATCAACATGCAGCTGAGCCTGGCCAACAGCGCGAATGAGTACGGCGGTACCGTGGCGGGCGATTTCCCCTTCAACGTGACCCACCTGCGCGCCGTCGGGACCGACGAGCTCACGATGACGATGAACAAGCCCTACTCAGCGGATTGGTTCACCTACAACGAGCTGAGCCAGGTCACGCCGATGCCCGAGGAATGGGACCGGACCTCCGCCAGCGCCACCAGTAACTGCAGCTCGAAGCCGTCGGCCTGCCCCGCGGTCTACAAGTACCTCGACTCCCAGTCGGCCGGCAAGGCGTCGTCGTGGGCGTCCTCGCCGCTGTGGAGCATCGTCGACGGCCCGTGGAAGCTGCTGAGCGCCAACAACGACGGGTACGCGAAGCTCGGTCTCAACCCGCACTACTCCGGCCCGCCCGCCGCCCACCACATCAACACGTTCGTCATCGAGCCGTTCACCTCCGAGCAGGCCGAGTTCAACGTGCTGCAGGATCCGCAGGGCAGTCAGCGGCTGGATGTGGGTTACCTGCCGACCGTCGACGCGCCGGTCCCGCCGCCGGGCGCGGCCACCGGCGGCAACCCCGCGACGCTGAGCAACTACAAGCTGACCGTGCTGTACCCGTGGGAGCTGACCTACTTCCCGTACAACTACCACGACCCGAAGGCCGGGCCGATCTTCAGCCAGCTGTACTTCCGGCAGGCCTTCCAGTCGCTGATTGACCAGGAAGGCATCATCGACGGGCCGCTGCACGGCTACGGCAAGCCGACCACCGGCCCGGTGACCAACTACCCCGTCACCAACTACCTGGCGCCGAGCGTGGCCGCCCAGGGTGACCAGTGGGAGCTGAACCTGGCCAACGCCGAGAAGCTCCTGAAGGCGCACGGCTGGTCAATCACGCCCAACGGGATCGACCGGTGCACGCGGCCCGGCAACGGACCGGCGGACTGCGGACCCGGCGTCGCCAGGAACGCGCAGCTGGACTTCAGCATGATCTACGCCTCCGGGATCGACTACATGTACTCGGCCACCAAGGAACTGGTCTCGAACGCGTCGCTGGCCGGCATCCGCATCACCGCCACGGCCGAGCCGATCGGCAATATCTTCGGCGCCGCGTTCTGTGTCCCGGCGCCGGGACAGCCGGCCTGCCCCGGCTGGCAGCTCGCGGACTGGGGCTCGTGGACCTACTCGCCGGACTACCTGCCGACCGGCGAGGAGCTGTTCGAGAGCAACTCGAACGCCGACGCGGGCTTCTTCAACGACGCGAAAGACAACGCGCTGATCACCAAGACCGTAGAAGCGCGCTCCGCCAAGCAGTTCATCGACGCGATGTACAAGTGGCAGCGGTTCCTGGCGCCGGACCTGCCGGTGGTGTATCAGCCCAACGCGCCGATCCTGGTGGAGACCGTGAATAACCTGAACATCGGGCCGCAGAGCTCGACGCTGACGATCAACCCGGAAAACTGGTACTTCCTGAAGTGAGCTGGCACCGAGCGCAGCCGGGCAGGCGGGACCGGTGACCGCCTACCTGGCCCGCCGGCTGCTGCAGGCGATAGCCGTGGTGCTGCTGGTGACACTGATCGTCTTCGGGCTGCTCCAGCTCGGCTCCGCGGCAGGCCGCGCTGGTGTCGTCGGGGCGGGCTCGGTACACGAGCAGTTCCTGCTGCAGTACTTCAGCTGGCTGGGCCAGGTGCTGCACGGCAACCTGGGTACCTCAACCCACCTCGGCGAGCCGGTCAGCACGCTGCTAGCCGCCAGCGTGCCCAGGACGATCGTGCTGATGGGCATCTCGACGCTGCTCGCGCTCGCCGTGGCGATCCCCATCGGCCTGCTGCAGGCCGCGCGGCGCGGCGGCGCCATGGACTACGCGCTGCGCACCCTCACCGTGGTCTTCTACGGCACGCCCGCGTTCGTGCTCGGCAACGTGCTCATCCTGGTCTTCGGCATCAACCTGCGCATCTTCGGCGCCGAGGCGCCGCAGGAGACGACCGTCGGCGGCATCGTCACCGACTGGCGGGACCTGACCCTGCCGGTGGTCACCCTGGCGCTGGTCACGCTGGCGATTTTCGCCCGGTACATGCGCTCGGCCGCCGCGGACACGCTGGACGAGGACTTCATCGAGGCGGCCAGGGCCCGCGGCGCCGGTGACCAGCGGATTCTTACCCGGCACGTGCTGCGCAACTCGCTGGCGCCGATCGTCACGCTCGTGGGGCTGAGCATCCCGCAAATCCTCGGCGGCGCCGTGATCGTCGAGACGCTGTTCAACTTCCGCGGCGTCGGCTACCAGATCTGGCAGGCGGCCACCAACCAGGATCTGCCGGTGATCCTCGGCTTCACCCTGGTCATCGCCGTTGGCGCGGCGGTCGGATCGCTGCTGGCCGACATCGGCTACGCGCTGCTCGACCCGAGGGTCAGGTACTCCCGCGCATGAGCACAGAACGCATGAGCACCGGGCACACGAGCACCGAACGCGCGAGCACCGCGCAAGCGAGCGCTGAACGCATGAGCACCGGGCAGGCAATACCGCCTGGCAGCGAGCCCGTGCCCGTGCGACTGGCCGGCCTGGCCCGCCCGTTGCCGGAGACCTTGTCGCCGGACGCGGTGCGGGCGGAGATCGGGCCACCGGATGGGGCGCCGGTCCGCGGCAGCCGCGGGCGGCACGCGGGGCCCGCGAGCGGGTCGCCGCCGATCGCACCGGGGTCGGTGCTCGCGTCCTGGCTCCGCCGGTCGGCCGCGCTCGCCCGCGCGTTTCCGCTGGCCACCGCCGGAGTGATCATCCTGGTGGCGATGGCGGCATTCTGCTTCCTCGGCCCGCTGCTGTATCACACCGACCAGGTGCACGTATTCCCTCGGATCGAGGACTTGGCCCCGCGCGCCGGGCATCCGTTCGGCACCGACGCGAACGGCGACGACGTGCTCGGCCGGCTGATGGTCGGCGGCCAGGCCTCGCTGGTGGTCGGCGCCGCCGCCGGCCTCCTCGCGGCCATTCTCGGCTCGCTCTGGGGCGCCATCGCAGGCTACGTGGGCGGCGCGCTGGACGCCGTCATGATGCGGCTCGTCGATGCCGGGATCGCCATCCCCACGGTCGTGGCGGCACTCGTCATCGTGTCCGTTGACCGGCCGACCGAACCAGTCCTGGTCCTCGTCGTCGCGGCGACGTCCTGGCTCGGCACGGCCCGGCTGGTGCGCGGTGAAGCGCTGGCCCTGCGCAGCCGGGAGTACGTCCAGGCGGTTCGCGTGATGGGCGGCGGCGGGCTGCGCGCAGTGCTGCGGCACATCGTGCCGAACGCGCTCGGGACGATCGCCGTCAACGTGACGTTCC
Source organism: uncultured Actinomycetota bacterium (assembly GCA_963726425.1). GTDB lineage: Bacteria > Actinomycetota > Actinomycetes > Streptosporangiales > Streptosporangiaceae > JAJYUU01. Next base: position 411,133 of record CAVSCN010000037.1, read on the forward strand.
AGATCGGCGGCGCGATCCTCACCCTCGCCACCCTGAGCTATCTCGGCCTCGGCGTGCAGTCGCCGGCGGTGGACTGGGGCAACATGATCTGGCTGGCCGACCAGACGATCAGCCTCGGGTACTGGTGGCAGATCGTGCCGCCCGGCCTCGCGATCATGCTGGTCGTCGTCGCGTTCACGATGCTCGGGGACGGGTTGCGGGATGGCCTGCGGCGCGAGTCCGGACGCCCTGGCTCCAGGGGTACCGGCCAGTGAGCGCGCTGCTGGAGATCACCGGCCTGCGCACCGAGATCCGGCTGCGCGACCGGACGGTGCTGCCAGTCAACGGCGTCAGCCTCACCGTCGCCGCGGGCGAGTGCCTCGGCCTGGTCGGCGAGTCTGGCTGCGGCAAGACGATGACGGCTCGCTCGGTCATGCGGCTCTTGCCGGCTGGCGGCGTCATCACGGCCGGCACGGTGCTGCTGGACGGTACGGACCTGACGCAGCTGAGCGAGCGGCAGATGCAGCAGATCCGCGGCAACGACATCGGCATGGTGTTCCAGGACCCGGCCAGCTCGCTGGACCCGACGATGACGGTCGGCCGGCAGATCGCCGAGTCGGTGATCGTGCACCGCGGTGCGGACAAGCAGGTGGCGGGCGCCCGCGCGATCGAGGCGCTGGAGCTGGTCCGGATGCCCGAGCCAGACCGGGTCGCCGCGCAGTACCCGCACGAGCTGTCCGGCGGGATGCGGCAGCGCGCCATGATCGCGGCCGCGCTGGCCTGCGAGCCCAGGCTGCTGATCGCCGACGAGCCGACGACCGCCCTGGACGTGACGATCCAGCGAGAGATCCTCGAGCTGATCGATGACCTGCGCGGGCAGCTGGGCATGGCGGTCATCCTGGTCACCCACGACCTGGGCGTCATCGGCGGCCGCACCGACAAGGTGGCGGTCATGTACGGCGGCCAGATCGTCGAGCAGGCCGCCACGATGGCGGTCTTCGGCTCGCCGCGGCACCCGTACACCGAGGCGCTGTTCGACGCGCTGCCTGAGCTGGCCGGGCCGCAGAGCAGGACGCTGTACAGCATTCCCGGCCGGCCGCCGGACCTGACCACCGAGCCGTCCGGGTGCAGCTTCGCGCCCCGCTGCCGGCACGCGCAACCGTGGTGCGCCAGTCACGTCCCGCCGCTGGCGGGCGAGCACCCTGGGCACGACTACGCGTGCTTCTACCCGGCCAGTACCAGCCCGGCGGCGGAGGCGGCCAGTGACCGGCCGGTCAGCGCCTGGCTCAGCCCGGAGAGCCGGACGGCACGGGACCGGACCGGACAGCTGGCGGCGGGCGACGGCGGGCCGCTGCTGCGGGTGACCGGGCTGGTCAAGGACTATCCCCTCGGCCGCGGCCTGCTGCGACGCCGGACGGGCACCGTCAGCGCGGTGGCCGGGGTCAGCTTCGAGCTGGCAGCCGGCCAGACCCTCGGACTCGTCGGGGAGTCCGGCTGCGGCAAGTCGACGGTCGCCCGGCTGCTCGCCGGGCTCGAACGGGCGGATGGCGGCGGCATCCAGTTCAGCGGCACCGAGCTGACCCGGCTCAGCCGGCGCCAGCGGCGCAAGCGGGGCACCGGTATCCAGCTGATGTTCCAGGACTCGTTCGGCTCGCTCGACCCGCGCATGCGCGTGCGCAGCATCCTGCGCGAGCCGCTGCTGATCCAGCGGCTCGGCAAACGGCGCAGTCACCGGCGGCACGTCAACCGGATCCTGGAGGAGGTCGGGCTGCCGCCCGATGCCGCCGACCGGTTCCCGCAGACTTTCTCCGGCGGCCAGCGGCAGCGGCTGGCGCTGGCCAGGGCGCTGATTCAGCGGCCCGCGCTGATCGTGGCCGACGAGCCGGTGTCCGCGCTGGACGTCTCCGTGCAGGCCCAGATCCTCAACCTGATGCGCAAGCTGCAGCGCCAGTACGGCCTGAGCTACCTGTTCATCTCGCACGACTTGTCGGTGATCAGGTACATGGCAGACGTCATCGGGGTCATGTACCTCGGCAAGCTCGTGGAGGTCGGCCCGGCGGAGACGATCTGCTCGGCGCCCGCGCATCCGTACACCCGCGGCCTGGTCGACGCGGTGCCCGTCGTCACCACGCGGCCCGGGCTGGCGCCTCGCGGTGGCGGCCTGATGGGCGAGCCGCCAGCGGCCACCGACCCGCCCTCGGGCTGCCGGTTCCGCACCAGGTGCCCGCGCGCACAGGACATCTGCGCGCTGCAGGAGCCGGAACTTGACCTGCATACGGCGCCCGGCCAACTGGTCGCCTGCCATTTCCCGGTTGTCTCCGGCCCGGCCGGCCCGCCGTCGGCGGAAGCGGAAGAATCTGCGGTGCCGCACCTTCTGTGACTATTTACCCGAAGTGCCGGAGCCAACGGCCGACGCCATTGCGGGCGCCGGCCTTGCTCAGCGCGGCGCCACGCCGCTCGTCAGTAACGCGGCCCTTGCGCACAGGCGGCCGAGTTGTGCCGGCCTTCCTGCCTGCATGCGATATTGCCAGTAGCCTTCTTGTGTCCGCAGTGAGCAGGAGGGAGCTGTTCGATGGCTAGCCATCGGCAGAGCGCGGGGTGCTCGCGGTGAGCACCGGCACGTCCGTGCCCCGGCCGCGGGTCTCCGGACTTGACGTTTCGGACCCGGCGCTGCTGGAGACGCTTCTCACCCAGGCACCTATCGGGTTCGCCTTTATCGGTCCTGACCTGCGCTTTCTGCGGATGAACCAGACAATGGCCGGGCTGGGCAGCGCGCCCGGTGATGCCCACATGGGCCAGACGCCCGCGCAGATGTGGCCGGCTGACCTCGCGGCGGCCGCCGAAGCCGCGGTCCGCCGGGTACAGGCGGGCAACAACCCGGCACCGAGCACCGAGCACGCGGTCGCCCGACCGGCCGCCGCGGGCGCGGCTGAGGCCGGGCCTGAAGATTCTGTCCGGCAATGGGCGTTTTCCTGGTTCCCGTCCCATGACCGGGAGAGCGATGTCAACGGCGTCGCGGTCATCGCTGTGGATGTCACCCAGCAGCACCAGGCCGCCGAGGCGCTGCGGCGCAGCGAGGAGCGGTACCGGTCGCTCGTGCAGGCAGGCGCCCAGGTCGTCTGGGTCACCAAGCCCGACGGCGAGGTGGCCGAGGACTCGCCCGAGTGGCGCTGGATCACCGGCCAGAGCGCCGAGGAGTACCAGACCAAGGGCTGGCTGGAGGCCATCCACCCGGACGACCGCGAGCGGGTCGAGGCCGTGTGGCGGGACAGCCTCCGTTCCGGCAAGGTGTTCGATAATCGGTATCGCGTGCGGAGCCGTACCGGCTCGTACAAGCACTATGACGTGCGCGCTGTCCCGATCGAGCGGGACGGGACGATCATCGAGTGGGTCGGTGCCAGTACCGACGTGACCGCGCAGCGCGAGGCCGAGGAGATGCGCGGTCGGCTGACCGAGCAGCTGTCCGCGGCCGCCCTGCGCACCGCCAGGCTCCAGCAGGCCACCTCGATGCTGGCCGAGGCGCTGACCGTGGAGCAGGTCGTCCAGGTCATGAGCGAGGTCGGGCGGTCCGCGGTCGGGGCCGAGCGGTCTGCGGTGGCGATCGTGGACACCGAGCGGCTGCGGCTGCGCACGGTGAACCCCGGCGGCCTGCCGGAGACCGAGGGCTCGCAGCCTTATGAGCTGCCGCTCTCGGCCCCCAGCGTGATGACGGCCGCGATCGCGCAGCGGCGGCCGCTGCTGCTGGAAAGCCCGGAGGCGCTGCGCAGGCTGTTCGATGACTCGCCAGGGGTACTCAGGTTCCTCGAACACAGCGATGAGAAGGCCTGGGTGGGGCTGCCGCTGCTGTCCTCCGGCCAGTCCATCGGGGCGCTGCGGTTCTCGTTCCTCCGGCCGCGCCAGGTCACCGAGGAAGAGCGGGTGTTCCTCGAAGCGCTGGCCGGCCAGTGCGCGCTGGCCATGGAGCGGGCGACGCTCTACGAGCGCGAGCACACCACGGCGGAAACTCTGCAGCGCAGCCTGCTGCCCGACAGCCTGCCGACGGTGCCCGGCATCATCCTGGAGGCCAGATACCTGCCGGTGACCAGGAACATGGAGATCGGCGGCGACTGGTACGACGCGTTCCGGCTGCCGGACGGCCGCCTGGCCGTAGCGACGGGCGACGTGATGGGCAAGGGCCTGACCGCCGCGGCCGGCATGGGCCGGGTCCGCAATGCATTGCGCGCGCTGGCCCTGACCGATCCGCGCCCGGCGGCCGTGCTGGCCGGGCTGGACCGGCTGTTCCAGGCCACGGAACAGGAAGAGCAGGTCACCACCGTCGCCTACCTGGTGGTCGACCCCGTGACCGGGGACGGGATCGCGGGCAACGCCGGGCACCTGCCGCCGCTGCTGCTGTCGCCTGACGGCCCGCCCCGGCTGGACACCACCGCGGCCGGCACGCCGCTGGGCTGGGCGAGCCCGCGGCAGCAGTACGCCTTCCGGCTGCCGCCAGGCAACACCGCGGTGCTGTATTCCGATGGACTGGTGGAGAACCGTAAGCGCGGCCTGGACGCCGGCCTGGACGAGCTGGTTGCGGTGGCGGCCCGGGCTCCGCTCGCGGTCGTGGAAGATCCTGCCCTCCTGCTCGGTTACCTGGTGGATCAGATGCTGGCGGGGCACGAGCAGGACGATGACGTCACGGTGCTGGTGCTGCACGTGCCGGACTGGGATGAGCTTGCTGACGACAAGCCCAGGCGGCGGAAAGCAGGGTCAGCGCGGAAGGGGAGGGCATGACGAATGCGGGTACCATTCCCGAGGCTGCGCTCGCGGGCCTGCGTCAGGCAGGCTGCGACCTGCCCGGATGGTGCCAGCGGGCGTCATACGGCAGGCCGGGAGGGCTTCCGGCGCAGCCCGGGCGGCAATGGCGCTCGCCCGCGCGCGTACGACCTACCCGTCAGCTCCGCCTAAGGTGGTGGACAGGAGAGGACCTCGTGACGGCGGGACAGCTCTCCGGCGGAAACTCCCAGGTTTCCGGGGTTACCCGGGGCACGGGAAGCACGTCGTAGGTGCCGATTGCTCACCATGAGGTTTGCCGGAGGGGTGGCAGTGTCGTCTGCTAGTTCGGACAGCCGGGTGCTGTGCGCACAGCGGTCTGCCATCCAGCGAAGGAAGGGGTGACCGCCGTGGCAGGTGCGGCAGGCTCGGCAGCGCGACGGCAGGATCGGCCGTCAGCGCAGGGCGCACACGTACCGCAGCAGTCGCGCGGCCGTTCGGCCGACGACCCGGCGGTAGCACTTGTCGCCTCCAACGACGACGCCGACGCCGGGGCAGTCCCGGCGGCGCGGCGACCAGGCGGCAAGCAGGCAGAAGGTTCCGCGAACGGCTCAGCTCGGGCCGGCGCAGGCGCGGGTACCGAGGCGAGCGGGAAAGCCAAGCGCGGCGGCCGGTCCCGGCAGGGCGGCTCCGGTGCGGCGAAGGCAGGGCAGGACGAGCAGGCAGCAAGCGATGTGCTGGGTAGGGGAGACCAACGTGACAACGGGCGCAAGAAGGTGACAGCCGACGCCGACGTGGCGGCGGAGGCCGGCCTGGACACCGGGGCCGGGCTGGAAGCAGAGGCAGAACTGGACGAGGCGACTGACCTCGAGTCCGGTCCCGACGGCCTGATCGACGTCGACGCGGAGCTCGAGGACATCGACCTTGAGGACCTCGAAGCGGACGCCGAGGAGGACCTGGCGGACCCGCCCACGGACTTCGTCGAAGGCGCAGCCCCCGACGCCGAGGCGGAGACGGTCGAGGACACCGATGACGCTGAGGACGCCGAGGACGGCGAGGCGCCGAAGGTCAAGGCCGACGCGGTGGCGGCGGCGACCGAGACCGCGGCGGCAGCCACCGGCTCCGAGGAGTCGGACGACGAGGCATTCGTCTACGGCGACGACGACGAGGACCTGCCCGCGGCTCAGGTCGCGGTGGCGGGCGCCACTTCGGACCCGGTGAAGGACTACCTCAAGCAGATCGGCAAGGTCCCGCTGCTCAACGCCGAGCAGGAAGTCGAGCTGGCCAAGCGGATCGAGGCGGGCCTGTTCGCGGAGGAGAAGCTCGGCGAGAGCCGGGAGTCGCTGCGGCCGGACGTCCGGATCGACCTGGAGTGGATCGCCGAGGACGGCAGGCGCGCCAAGAACCATCTGCTGGAGGCCAACCTCCGGCTGGTCGTCTCGCTGGCCAAGCGCTACACCGGTCGCGGCATGCTCTTCCTGGACCTGATCCAGGAAGGCAACCTGGGCCTGATCCGCGCGGTCGAGAAGTTCGACTACACCAAGGGCTACAAGTTCTCCACGTACGCGACCTGGTGGATCCGCCAGGCCATCACCAGGGCGATGGCCGACCAGGCCAGGACGATCCGCATCCCGGTGCACATGGTCGAGGTCATCAACAAGCTGGCCAGGGTGCAGCGGCAGATGCTGCAGGACCTGGGCCGCGAGCCGACTCCGGAGGAGCTGGCCGCGGAGCTGGACATGACCCCGGAGAAGGTCATCGAGGTGCAGAAGTATGGCCGCGAGCCGATCTCGCTGCACACTCCGCTCGGCGAAGACGGCGACAGCGAGTTCGGCGACCTGATCGAGGACTCCGAGGCCATCCAGCCCGGCGAGGCAGTCAGCTTCACGCTGCTGCAGGAGCAGCTGCACTCGGTGCTGGACACGCTGTCCGAGCGCGAGGCCGGCGTGGTGTCGATGCGGTTCGGGCTGACCGACGGCCAGCCCAAGACGCTGGACGAGATCGGCAAGGTCTACGGCGTGACCAGGGAGCGCATCCGCCAGATCGAGTCCAAGACGATGTCGAAGCTCCGGCACCCGTCCCGGTCTCAGGTGCTGCGGGACTACCTGGACTAGAGCCCTGGCGCATCGAACGGGCTCCTGGCCGCCACTGTTAGCGGTTGGGAGCCCGCCCATCTGGGCTGGCGCATCGAACGGGCTCCTGGCCGCCACTGTTAGCGGTTGGGAGCCCGCCCATCTGGGCTGGCGCATCGAACGGGCTCCTGGCCGCCACTGTTAGCGGTTGGGAGCCCGCCCATCTGGGCTGGCGCATCGAACGGGCTCCTGGCCGCCACCGTTGGCGGCCAGGAGCCCGTTCGGCTGTACTGGCGCTGGGCCCGCACTTCGGCCCGGCTCTGGACCTTCTAGGAGGCGTCCTCGCCCTTCGTGGCGAGCCTGCCCGTCTCGTCCTGGATCTCTACTGCGATCTTGGCGAGGGCCTCTGCGTGCTTCCGGTTGTGATGGGCGCAGAAGAGGAGCTCGCCCGATCCGGGCAGTACGACGCGTACGTACGCAGGTGCCCCGCATCGGTCGCACAGATCTAGGGCGGTAAGCGGCCTCGTAGGGGCTATAGCTCCGGTCATGTCGCCTCCTCGCCTCGGGGACCTCCAGCTACCCTGCCGTGGCCCGTGCAACCTGTGATCTCTCAAGCATCACAACACTGCAGGTGGTCGTTTGTCATCCCCTGCGGCCGCCGAGTATGCCAAGGGCGAACAGCGGGCTTTGCCCGGCGAGGGCCAGCCTGGCGGAGTCGGCCCCGGCGGGCGGCTTGTCCGCGAGGGACCGGGTATGTCGCGCGGCGTGGTGGCTCCGGGCACAGGGCCCGGCCAGTTACGCTGCCCATAGGCCGTGTGGCCAGCCGATTGGCGGGTAACTGCCCGCCGCAGACGTGACTTTCCAGGGGAGCCGTAGTGACCGCCCTCAGCGCCGAGCCCGTGAGCACAGGGCCAGCAAGCGCGGCCTCAGGGGCCAAGCGGACCGCCCAGCGGGCCGGAGCCACCGACGGCTACACCGCGCGCCACCTGACGGTCCTGGAGGGCCTGGAGGCCGTACGCAAGCGCCCTGGCATGTACATCGGCTCGACCGATGCCCGCGGGCTCATGCAGTGCCTTGAGGAGATATTCGACAATGCGGTCGATGAGGCACTAGGCGGACATTGCACCCGGATCGAGGTCACGCTGCACCCGGACGGCTCGGCTGAGGTGGTCGACAACGGCCGTGGCATCCCGGTGGACATCGAGCCGAAGACGGGCCTGTCCGGGGTCGAGTTCGTGATGACCAAGCTGCACGCGGGCGGCAAGTTCGGCGGCGGCTCGTACACCGCCTCCGGCGGCCTGCACGGCGTCGGCGCCTCGGTGGTGAACGCGCTTTCTGGCCGGCTCGACATCACGGTGAGCAAGGGCGGCTACGAGTGGTCCATGAGCTTCCGCCGCGGCGTGCCCGGCGAGTTCGCCACCGCCGGGCCGGACGCGAAGTTCACGGCGGGGTCCGGGCTGCGCAAGGGCCGCAAGGTCAGCAAGACCGCGACCGGGACCGTGATCAGATTCTGGCCGGACCAGCAGATCTTCGTGCCTGGCGCCGAGTGGTCGTTCGGGGCCCTGGCCGAGGAAGCCCGGCAGACCGCGTACCTCGTGCCGGGCCTGAGCATCAAGGTCAGCGACGAGCGCCCCGAGCGCCGCCGCGCGCCCAGGGCGGTCCTGACGGCGGCGGAGAAGGCGGCGGCGGCGGATCTCGCCGACGGCGCAGAGGCCGACGACCTGCTCTCGGACACTGAGCAGGCCGACGACGAGCCGGGCTCGGACGACGCCGGGTCGGACGATGCCGGCGCCGAGCTGGTGGCCGGAGAGACCGGTGCCACGGCCCGGCGCGCGGCCATCGCCCGGGGTCAGCGGGAGGCCGAGTTCCGCTTCGTCGGCGGAATCAGCGAGTTCTGCGCGCACCTGTCGGTCGGCGAGCCGGTCACCGATGTCGTCCGGCTCGCAGGATCGGGCCACTTCACCGAGACCGTGCCGGTGCTGGACGAGCTGGGGCATCTCACCCCGACCGATGTCGAGCGGCAGCTGGACGTCGACATCGCGCTGCGGTGGGACACCGGCTACGAGACCACATTGCGGTCGTTCGTGAACGTCATCGCCACATCCAAGGGCGGCACGCACGTCACCGGGTTCGAGCGGGCCCTCGTGCGCACGGTGAACGACCAGCTGAAGGCGGCCAGGGTGCTCAAGGCCGGCGACGAGGCGGTCATCAAGGACGACGTGCTTGAGGGTATGACCGCGATCCTCTCGCTGCGCCTGCCCGAGCCGCAGTTCGAAGGGCAGACCAAGGAGGTGCTGGGCACCCCGGCGGCCACCAGGATCGTCGGCCAGGTCGTCGCCGCTGAGCTCAGCAACTTCCTCGAGGGCCGGATCCGCGGCAGCAAGCAGCAGGCCAGGGCCGTGCTCGACAAGGTCGCCGCGGCGGCAAAGACCCGTATCACGGCCCGCGAGCACCGGGAGAACCAGCGCCGCAAGTCCGCGCTCGCGAGCTCCGCCCTGCCGGCCAAGCTGGTCGACTGCCGGTCCGCCGACGACCGCAGCGAGCTGTTCATCGTCGAGGGCGACTCGGCGCTCGGCACCGCGAAGAACGCGCGGGACTCCGAGTTCCAGGCACTGCTGCCGATCCGCGGCAAGATCCTTAACGTGCAGAAGGCCTCGCTCGCGGACATGCTCAAGAACACCGAGTGCGCGGCCATCATCCAGGTGCTCGGGGCCGGGTCGGGGGCCGCCTTCGACCTCGACTCCGCCCGGTACCAGCGGGTCATCTTCATGGCCGACGCGGACGTGGACGGCGCGCACATCCGAACGCTGCTGCTCACGCTCTTCTACCGGTACATGCGGCCGATGGTCGAGGCCGGCCGAGTGTTCGCGGCCGTGCCGCCGCTGCACCGGATCGAGCTGACCAACCCGCGCAAGGGCCAGTCCAAGTACATCTACACCTACAGCGACTCCGAGCTGCGCCGCACGGTGATCGAGCTGGAGCGCAAGGGGCAGCGATTCAAGGAGCCGCCGCAGCGCTACAAGGGCCTCGGCGAGATGGACGCTCACCAGCTCGCGGAGACCACGATGGATCCGCGGCACCGGGTGCTGCGCCGGATCCGGGTCGAGGACGCGGCGGCCGCGAAGGCGATGTTCGACCTGCTCATGGGCAGCGAGGTCGGGCCCCGCCGGGACTTCATCGTCGGCGGCGCCGGCGAGCTCGACCCATCCCGCATCGACACCTGACCAGGCAGGCTGCCGCGCGGCGCGTGGCGGTCGCGCGGCAGCCTGTGGATGGCTGGGCCTGCTACGAGCTCGAGCTACCCGAGCTGCCCGGTCGGCTCGAGCCATTCATGTGCGCGCAGTGATGCGTGCCCATGGGACCGTGGCTCGGGGTGCTGGCCGATCTGCCCGGCGTGCTCGATGGCGTGCTTGAAGAGGTCGCTGCGGTCCGGGCCGACGTGCTCGGGCTCGCAGCCCCGCCCGTCGACGCGAATGCAACACCAGCCACGCCACCTCCCAGCCCGGCCGCAACGACCGCGGTGATCACAAGCCGTCGGATCAGACCGGAATCGGACGCTCCCATCAGGCTCCTCCTTCCGTTCGGGGCCCCAGGGGCGAGGGCCCGGCGCAGGACCGCGGGCTCGGCCTGCGCTCTTGGACGTCAGCCTGCCCGGCAGTTCCGCAGGCAGGCCGAGTTCGGGCTCTCAGCGGGCTCTCAGCCGTCGCGCCGGTTCGACCGCGGCGGCCGGCCCGACCGCGGCAGCAGGCCCGACCGCGGCCGGCTGACGGTCAGTCGGCGCGACTGTGTGGCGTTGCTGTCGCTCAGCGGGCTGTCCAGCGACAGCAACGCCACACAGTGCGCGAAGGCGGTGGCGGCCGCGTCGGGTGCACCGCCTCCGCTGCGCGCTCGGTGCGATGCACCACGACCTCCGGCCGCCGGATGGTCCGACGGCGGGTAGGGATCGGCTCTGGCTGGCCGTCGACGAGCCCATCGGCTTCAGCCGCCGATTGGTGACTCAGCATCGCGCCCGGCCCGGCACTGAGGACAACGGCCCAGAGCACGGCTTCTCGCCCTAGCTGGCCACAGAACGACGCGTACACGCCGGGATAGATCCGCTGCCATCGGCCCTGAATGACCTGGGCTCGGATGACGGTGGCGCTGATTCCGGCCGACTGTGTCTGCGGCCTGGTCAATATGCCGCGCTGGAGCTGAAGAAGCTCGGCCAGTGGCTAGGGTAATGGCCGCGTCATGGGGCCAAGGCTGCCGGAAAGGTCCGACAGACTGCCGCCTCCCAGCTAGCGCGGAAGATCCGGGGTCAAAAAATGACACCGGATCTTCCGCGCTGAGTGGTGAGCCGGGTCGCGGGCGCGACCGCGGGGCGCTAGACCGTGCCGCCGATGGCCGCGAGCGGGTGCTTCACCCGCTCACCGGAGCCGTCCCGGCGGCCAACCGGCGGCGGCAGCTCCACGGGCGTGCCCGCCTCGGTCGCGCCGCGAGCCGGGCCGGGCCCCGCCCAGGCCAGCACCAGCACGTCCTCGCCCTTGAGGAACCGGTGGCAGCGCACTCCGCCGGTGGCCCGGCCCTTGCCGGGGAACTCGGCGAACGGGGTCACCTTGACGGTGGCGGCGGTCGTGCCCGGCAGCTGGCCAGCGCTTCCGGCCACGGTCACGACGACCGGGCCGGCGGCCGGGCCGCCTGCGGCCGTCTCGGCGAGGCCGGCCGCCGGATCCACCGCGCCGAACCAGATGACCCGCGTCTTGGCGGCCAGCCGGATCCCGGCCATGCCGCCCGCGGCCCGGCCCTGCGGCCGGACCGAGCTGGCGGGGAACCGCAGCAACTGCGCGTCCGAGCTGATGAACGTCAGCTCCTGGTCCTCGTCGGTGAGCTGAACCGCGCCAACGACCCGGTCGCCGTCCTTGAGCGCGATCACCTCGAAGTCGGCGGCGTTCTGCGGGTAGTCGGGCGCGACCCGCTTGACGATGCCCTGCTCCGTGCCGATCGCCAGCCCGGCCCCGAGGGCGTCGGCCGCGACGATCGCGATAACCCGCTCGCCGGACTCCAGCCCGACGAACTCGCTGACGGGGGCGCCCCCGGACAGCGCTGGTGAGTGCGCGCTCGGCGGCAAGGCGGGCAGTTCCAGCACGCCGATCCGGACCAGGCGGCCGAGCGAGGTGAGCACGCCGACGGTGCCGCGCGCGGTGGTCGCGACGGAGGACATGATCACGTCGTGCGCGGCGCGCGGCCCGGCCCGGCCCGGCGGCGCGGCCTGGGCGGGCTCCTCGAGCAGCGATCCCTGCCCGTCGGGCTGCGCGCTCGCGGCCGGGGCCGCGGCCGCGGTCCGGGCCAGCAGACCCGCGGACGACAGCAGGACCATGCAGGGCTCGTCCGCCACTTCGAGCGGCACGGCCGCGGTCCGGGTGGCGCCGGTGCCCTCAAGCAGCACCGTGCGCCGCGGGGTGGCGAACCGCTCGCTGACGGCGGCCAGTTCGGCGGAGACGAGCTCGCGCAGCTTCTGCTCAGAGTCGAGGATCGACGTCAGCTCGCCGATTTCGGACTGCAGCGTCTCCCGCTCGCGTTCCAGCTCCAGCCGGTCGTAGCGGGTGAGCCGGCGCAGCGGCGTGTCCAGGATGTACTGAGCCTGGATCTCGGTGAGATCGAAGACCTGCATCAGCCGCTCCTTGGCGGCCGCCGCGTCGTCGCTGCTGCGGATGACCTGGATGACCTCGTCGATGTTGAGCAGCGCGACGATAAGGCCGTCGACCAGGTGCAGCCGGTCGGCGCGCTTGCCCCGGCGGAACTCGGTGCGGCGGCGGACGACCTCGATGCGGTGATCGACGTAGATCCGCAACAGCTCGCGCAGGCCGAGGACGCGCGGCTGACCGTCTACGAGCGCGACGTTATTGATGCCGAACGTCTCCTCCATCGGCGTCAGCCGGTAGAGCTCGTCCAGCACCGCCTCGGGCACGAAGCCGGATCGCACCTCGACGACCAGCCGCATGCCGCGGTGCCGGTCGGTGAGATCCTTCAGGTCCGAGACGCCGTTTAGCTTCTTGGCCTGGACGAGGTCCTTGATCCGCGTGATAACGCGCTCGGCGCCGACGCCGTACGGCAGTTCGGTCACCACGATCCCGGTCCGCCGCGGAGTCAGCTTCTCGATCTTGGCGGCGGCCCTGGTACGGAACACGCCGCGGCCGGTCTCGTACGCCTCCCGGATGCCGTCCAGGCCGACGATCTTGCCTCCGGTCGGCAGGTCCGGCCCCGGCACGAACCGCATGAGCGTCTCAAGGTCAGCGTCCGGGTTGGCGATCAGGTGCCGGGCGGCCGCGACGACCTCGCCGAGGTTGTGCGGGGCCATGTTGGTCGCCATGCCCACCGCGATCCCGGCCGCGCCGTTGACCAGCAGGTTGGGGAACGCGGCCGGCAGCACCTTGGGCTGCATCTCGCTGCCGTCGTAGTTCTCGATGAAGTCGACGGTGTCCTCGTCCAGCGAGTTCGTCATCTCCATCGCGGCGGCGGCCAGCCGCGCTTCGGTGTACCGCATGGCCGCGGGCGAGTCGTCCGGCGAGCCGAAGTTGCCGTGCCCGTCGATCAGCGGCAGCCGCATCGACCACGGTTGGGCCATCCGGACCAGGGCGTCGTAGATGGCCCCGTCGCCGTGCGGGTGCAGCCGGCCCATCACCTCGCCCACGACCCGAGCGCACTTGACGTGCGCGCGGTCGGGTCGCAAGCCCATCTCCGACATCTGGAACAGGATCCGGCGCTGGACCGGCTTGAGTCCGTCCCGCGCGTCGGGCAGCGCGCGCTGATAGATGATCGAGTAGGCGTATTCGAGGTAACTGCCGCGCATCTCGTCCGTGACGTCGATGTCGACGATGTTCTCCTCGAACTCCTCGGGCTCATCCGTGACGGTTCTACCGCCGCGGCCGCCCGAACCCGAGCCGGAGGAACTTGTCGTGGTGCGTCTGGCCATGCCGCTATTTTGCCGTCCCGGTGGCCTTAAAACCGAGCTGAGCGGCACGGCGCGCCGCGCCGAAGTGTCCCGGCCGGGTGCGAACGCCGCGCGCCAGGCCTCAGGTGGCGGAGAAGCCGCCGTCGACGCGGAGGATCTGGCCGGTGACGTACTCGCTGGCCGGGCTCGCAAGAAACAGGGCCGCGCCGGCGAAATCGGCCAGGCCGTTGCGGCCGGTCATCGTGCGGGCCGCGAGCGCCGCGAGCTTGGCCGGGTCCGCGGACACTTCGGCGGTCAGCGGCGTGACCACGAAGCCGGGGCAGATCGCGTTGCAGCAGACGCCGCTCGGGGCCCACGCCTCGGACTGGGACCGGGTCAGCGACGCGACGCCGCCCTTGGCGACGCCGTAGCCGCCGCTGTTGCCGAAGGCCCGGTTTGCCTGCTGGGACGTGATGTTGATGACGCGGCCCCAGCCGCGCGCGGCCATCTGCGGGCCATAGAGCTGGCCGAGCAGGAAGGGCGCGGTCAGGTTGACCGCGAGCAGTTCGTCCCACTGGCCGATCGTCAGCTCCCGCATGGGCGGCCGCAGGTTCAGCCCGGCGCAGTTGACCAGGATGTCCGGCGGCCCGAACGGCTCGCTGGCCGCCAGGCCAGCCCGGTGCACGGCCGCCCGGTCGCCCAGGTCCGCGCTCACGGCCGCGGCGGCGCAGCCGGCCGCGGTCAGCTCGGCCACGGTCGCGTCGAGGTTGCCCTGGTCCCTGGCGACGAGCACGACCGAGGCGCCGGCCTGGCCGAGCCCGAGCGCGATGGCCCGGCCGATACCCGAGCTGCCCCCGGTGACGACCGCGATCCGGCCGCCGAGGCCGAATAGCTGATCAAGGTAAGACACCCTGGGAGTGTAGAGCCAGGCGATAAACGAGTTGTATCTGCGCTAGCTGCAACTGACTATGAAATCGTGCTTCTCGCTGCTCAGTCCTTGATCGAACCGCCGCGGCTGCGGCCGCCGACGACGGCGGTGCGCGAGTCGTGGCTCGCGGCGGAGCGGCTGCACTGCGCCCAGACCGGCGCCTCCGCCGAGCTACTGCGGCAGGCGACGGCGGACTTCGCCGCGCTGGTCGCGGTGCGGCAGGGGACGCTCAGATGGTGGGGCGTGCCGACGACGGTGCTGTGGTATGTCTCCGGCCAGGAATACGTCGGTGAGCTGGTCATCCGGCATGAGCTGACGCCGGAGCTCACCCGCGCAGGCGGGCACCTCGGCTACAGCATCGCGCCGCAGTGGCGCCGCCTGGGGCACGCCACCCGGATGCTCGCCGAGGGCCTGCAGGAGTGCCGTGACCTCGGGTTGCGCCAGGTGCTGATCACCTGCCGGGCCGAGAACGAGGCCTCGCGCCGGGTCATCCTGGCCAACGGGGGCGTCCAGGATGACTGCACGCAGGGCGAGGACCGCTTCTGGATCGACCTCGAGGCCTGACCCGCGTTCCTGCTCGTTACCGTGTACCAAGGAACGGAGGGGCAGGAGGTCGCAGTTGCCCGGACGGCTTGTGGGCGTCAACGGGACGCGCATGTTCGTCGACGACCGCGGCGATCCGACGGCACCGGCGGTCCTGTATATCCACGGCGGGCCAGGGCAAGGCTGCTATGACTTCATGCGCTCGCAGGGTGATCTGCTGGCCCGGCGGCTGCGCGTCATCGGCGTCGATCAGCGCGGCACGCTGCGCTCCGACCCGCTGCCCGCGGCCCCCGCGCTGACCGCTGAACTGCTGATCGCCGACTTCGAGGCGCTGCGGGCCAAGCTGCGCATCGACGCCTGGGCGATCCTCGGGCACTCGGCCGGAGGCATGTACGCGCTGCGCTACGTCACCAGCCACGTCGGCGCCGTGCGCGCGGTTATCTTCGACTGCCCGTGCTGGGACGCGGACCTGGCCGACCGGCACCGGCTGCCGGTCGTGGCCCGCCGGCTGGAGGAACTCGGGCAGCTGGCCGACGCGGAGCGGTGCCGGGAGCTGGCGGCCCGGTCGGGCCGGCTGACTTTCAGCGACGGCACCAGGCAGGCGATGCAGACACTCGGCTCGTGGTACATGGAGCAGTTCTTCCACGACCCGGATGACGCCTCGTACTTCGGGCAGCTGCTGGCCGATTCCGGCTTCAGCCAGGAGCAATGGCAGCGGGGGAACTCGCACTGGCCGCTGCAGGCCGCGCTCTACGAGCCGGTACTCGGGCTGCTGCCGCGGGTGCGGCGGCCGGCGCTGCTCGCGCGCGGCGCGGATGACCTGGTCGCGGCGCCAGCAATGATCAAGGCCTTCGCGCAGTCAGTACCCGGCGGGGCGGTGCGCACGTTCGGAGCGTCCGGCCATTTCGCCTACCTGGAGGAACCCGAGGCCTACTGCGCGGCGATCACCGAGTTCGTGCTGACGCACGCCGCCTGAGCGTGCGGCCGCGGCGCCGCGGACCTGGGCGGGTCACATCAGCGGGCGGGCGCCGACCAAGGTGAGCGCGCGAGTCGCCAGGCGGCAGCCGCTGGCCAGGGCCTCGCCGGCAGGCTTGTTGTCCAGCCACGGCGGCAGGAAGCCCGCGCAGAAGGCGTCGCCCGCGCCAGTGCCGTCGACGAGTCGCTCGACCGGCTGGACCGGGACCCGGACCGGCTCGGGCCGGCCGCCGGAGTACATCATCGCTCCGTCCGGGCCCAGCTTCATGACCACGTGCGGATACCAGGCGTTCAGCACCCGCGCGGCCTGCCCCGGGTCGTCCCGGCCGGTGAGGACCTTGCCCTGGGCCGCGTTCACGAACAGCAGGGCGGCGCCGTTGGTGAGCTGCAGGAACGGCTCGGCGCCGACGCGCTCAAGCGGCGCGGCCGAGGCCCCGTCGACCGACACCGACATGTTCGCCCGGTCGGCGTGGCTGAGGGCAGCCAGCGCCGCTTGCCGGGAACCGGGGTTGAGCAACGTGTAGCCCGACACGTGCAGGTGGCCGCCGGGGGCGAACAGGTCCTGCGGCAGGTCGTCAGGGGACAGCGCGGCGTTCGCGCCGGGGTCGGACAGCATGGTGTGGTCGCCCTTGTGCGTCACCATCACCACGCAGGTGCCGGTCGGCCGGTCCGGATCCATGACCAGGCGGGCGTCGACGCCGTACCCCATCAGCTCCATGTCGCGGTTGCGGCCGGCGATATCAGCGCCGCGGCGGCCGACGAATGCGACCTCGGCACCGTCCACGGCCAGCCAGGCGGCGATGTTCGCGCCGGAGCCGCCGCCGTGCATTGTCACCGTGGCTGGGGTGTCGCTGCCTCTGGCCAGGGCCAGGGACGCATGCGCGACCGTATCGGTCATGAGGTCACCCACGACGACAACGCGCGTCAATGTCGTCACCACCTTGATCAAAAGACTGGCGAACCGCGCCCGCGGAGCATAGTCCCCAGTCGAAGTGCTAGCTCATAGAACTTAACAGCTTCGCAGACCCATCTCGTGCCGTTCGCGGACCGAAGCCGCGGATCGTGACGGTTCGCCTCCGCCGCCTGCCTGGTCCGGTCAGCCAGGCAGGGCCTGTACGCGGCCGGCGACGACGTGCAGCACCAGGTCAGACTCGGCCGCGAGCAGCTGGTTGAGCCAGCCCAGCTGGTCCCGGAACGCGCGGCCCGCCGGGTAGGCGGGCACCAGGCCCTCGCCGACCTGGTCGGTGACCGCGACGACCAGCCCGCTGGCCTGGCGCCAGGCCGCGGTCAGCACGGCGATGCGGTCGGCTACCCGGTCCAGCGCGCCGGCCGCCGTCGGCTCGGCCCAGGCGCCGTCCTGATCCATGATCGCGGCCAGCCACGTGCCGATGCCGTCGATGAGCAGCGCGGCGGCGTCCCGGTCGGCCGCGCCGAGCGCGGTAGCGATGTCCAGCGTCTCGACGGTCCGCCACCAGCTCGGCCTGGCCGCCCGGTGCGAGGCGACCCTGGCCGCCCACTCGGCGTCCGGCGCGCCGTCCGCGCCGGTCCAGGATTCGTCCGCCCACGGCCCGGCCGCCAGGTAGGTGACCGCCGGCTCGCCGGCCAGCCGCAGCTCGGCCTCCCGCGACTTGCCCGACCTGGCGCCGCCGATGATCAGCGTCCGCCGCGGCCGCGGTGAGGCCGGCTGGCCGGGCTCGGGCAGCGGTCCGCGAACCGCGGCCCCGTCCCGGACCGCGCTGGCCCCCCAGAGCTCGCACCGGCGGGCCAGTTCCGGCTCGGAGGTCACCCGGTGGTCGGCGTGCGCGGCGACGACCGCCGTCCGCATGTGCACGAGGCCGCGGGCGCGCAGCCAGCCCAGCTGGGCCTGCCGGCCCAGCAGGTCCAGCAGCACCAGGTCATAGGGCAGCGCGTCGCCCGCTGGTTCAGGCACCTGATCCGGGCCCGCGGCGGCGAGCAGCCTGGTGCCGTCCGGGCCGGTGATGTCCCAGCCACCCGGCAGCGCGGACACCCGGTAACCGTCCGCCGCGGGCCGTGGCGGCTGGCCGGGGTGCAGGATCAGCGTCCCGCCGATCAGCGCCTGGCTGGGGGCGCGGGGCGGGCCGCTGGCCGCCGCCCGGCGGCAAGACGCGCAGCCGCAGCCCGGCTCTGGCCAGCCGCGAGCGCCGCCGGTGCCGATCAAGACCGCGTCCACTGCCCTGCCCGCCCGTTCTGGTTCGTTACGATGGGCCCCGCCGAAAGCCGGCCTTGATCCTAGCTATGCAGGGCGTGACATGACCTGGACCTGGCAGTTGGAGAAGGAAGACGGCACGGTCGTGCCCGCTCGCGACCTGGTGAAGGAGACGTGGAGCAGCCAGGGCGACGCCGAGAGCTGGCTGGGCGAGCACTGGCAGGTCCTGCTGAAGGCCGGGGTGGACCAGGTCTCACTCACCGAGGATGGCCGGGTCGAGTACGGCCCCATGAGCCTGCACCCGCCGGAGGAGTAGCCGGGCCGCCGTTGACGGTCCCCGGCCGCCGCGCACGTCGGACTGGCCGGCGCTGTCCTGGCCGTGCTGACCTAGCTGGGGTCAGGGCCGCTGCCGCGGGCTGGCGGTGTGCACCGGGTCGGTCACGACGTGCTCGCCGAGCACCTCGTCGATCGCGCGCAGCACCTGCGCGTCCAGCCGCACCCCGGAGGCCTTCACGTTCTCCCGCACCTGCTCCGGCCTGGTGGCACCGATGATGGCCGCCGAGACGTTCGCGTTCTGCAGCACCCAGGCGACGGCCAGCTGGGCCATCGTCAGCCCGGTCTGCTCAGCGATGGGCTGCAGTTGCTGCACCCTGGTCAGCAGGCCGTCGGTCAGGAAGTGGGTGATGAACCCGGAGCCACGCTCGTCGGTGGCCCGCGAACCGGCCGGCGGCGCGGCGCCCGGCAGGTACTTGCCGGTCAGCACGCCCTGCGCGATCGGGGACCAGACGATCTGGCCGATGCCCTCGCGCTGCGACAGCGGCACGACCTCAGCCTCGATCACCCGCCAGATCATGTTGTACTGCGGCTGGTTGGAGACGATCCGGTCGAGCCCGAGCTCGCCTGCGATCTTGATCGCGGCCGCGATCTCCTCGGCCCGCCACTCGGAGACGCCGATGTAGAGCACCTTGCCCTGCCGGATCAGGTCGTCGAAGGCGCGCAGGGTCTCTTCGAGCGGCGTGTGGTGATCGAAGCGGTGCGCCTGGTACAGGTCGAGGTAGTCGGTGCCCAGCCGGCGCAGCGAGGCGTGGGCGGACTCCATGATGTGCTTGCGCGACAGTCCGCGGTCGTTGGCGCCGCGGCCGGTCGGCCAGAACACCTTGGTGCAGATCTCGAGCGACTCCCGCCGCTGGCCCTGCAGCGCGCGGCCGAGCACGGCCTCGGCTTTGGTGCCCGCGTAGACATCGGCGGTGTCGAAGGTCGTGATGCCTTCTTCCAGTGCCGCCCGGACGCAGGCGACGGCCGCGTCCTCTTCCACCTGAGATCCGTGCGTGATCCAGTTCCCGTACGCGATCTCGCTGACCATCAGGCCGCTGCGGCCCAGATTGCGATATTCCATGGCGACAACGTAGTGGCCCAGGGGACGGGCTCGGGGGCCAGGGCCGGCCCCGTGGCGAAGCTAGCCGGGCCGGGCTGATCTGGCTCCCGGGGTCAGATCTTCTGCCCGCGGGCGACTCGCGGCTTGGGGATCCGCAGCCTGCGCAGCTGGGTGTTGCGGACGAAGGAGTAGATCTTGATGCCCTTCTGGCTCTCGCCCGGGTATCGTTCCGTCGCGAGCCGCTGGATCTTCTTGCCGATGAGGTAGCCCTCGCCGATCACGACTACGAGGATCACCAGCACCAGGCCGTCCGCGATCACCTGAACGTTGGGCACGTGCAAGAACAGCAGGACGAGCAGCGGGATGGCGGCGAACAGGTAGTACTCCGACAGGCCGCGCCGCGAGTCCACATAGTCCCTGGCGAGGCCGCGGACGTTCCCGCGGTCCTTGGGCGGCATCGCCCACTGCTCGCCGCGCTGCACCGCCTGGGCCCGGCGGGCGCGCTCGCCGCGGTCCCGGGCAGCAGCGGACTTGCGGTCGGTGGGCGCCTGGTAGGGCGTGCGCCGGTGGGCCTGGGCCTCGCTTCGCTTGGGCGTAGGACCGGCCTTCTTGGGGGTGACGCTCGACCTGACGGGCTGGGCCTCGTCGGCGTCAGCCGCTGTCTGGTCTGCCTGGTCGGCGTCGAGCACGTCAGGCGCGTCGTTCGGGCGTCGTCGGAACACGTCAGCAAGCCTACCGGGACGAAGGGCACAGAATTCCGCGGCGCGGCGGACGGGCGCCCGCCGCCGGCCGCCGGATGCGGCATACGGCGGCGCCGGGTAATGGCGATAAGGGAGCATGGAGCGGGCACTCGATGATGACGCCCTGCGTTGGCACGTCGTAGGGTGGAGGCAAGATCTGCCGGCAGTATGTCCCGTTGCCATCCCCGGCAGCTGTCCGCTGACCCCGGACGGGCCGTGGCAACGGGGATTCCGATGAGGGGATGGTCGCGCCGATGGGCGTCATGAAGCGGGTCCAGCTGGTCTTCCGGGCCAAGGCCAATAAGGCGCTCGACCGGATGGAAGACCCACGGGAGACACTGGACTACTCCTACCA
The DNA here is from genome assembly GCA_963726425.1 of uncultured Actinomycetota bacterium. Taxonomy (GTDB): domain Bacteria; phylum Actinomycetota; class Actinomycetes; order Streptosporangiales; family Streptosporangiaceae; genus JAJYUU01. The sequence goes on from CAVSCN010000037.1 coordinate 431,926, forward strand.
GCAGCAGCTGGAGCTGCTGCAGAAGGTCCGGCGCGGCGTGGCCGACGTCGCGACCTCGCGGAAGCGACTAGAGCTCCAGGTCAACCAGCTTCAGCAGTCGGCAGACAAGCTCACCAGGCAGGCCCAGGACTCGCTCGCGGCCGGCCGGGAGGACCTGGCGCGCGAGGCACTGCAGCGCAAGGCGGGCATCGCCACCCAGCTCAACGACCTGCAGGTCCAGTACGTGTCGCTGCAGGGCGAGGAAGAGAAGCTGACCGGGGCCTCGCAGCGGCTGCAGGCCAAGGTCGACGCCTTCCGGACCAAGAAGGAGACCATCAAGGCCACCTACACCGCCGCCGAGGCGCAGACCCGCATCAGCGAGGCCTTCACCGGCATTTCCGAGGAAATGGGCGATGTCGGGATGGCGATCCAGCGCGCGGAGGACAAGACCGAGCAGATGAAGGCGCGGGCGGGCGCTATCGACGAGCTGATGGCCTCGGGCGCGCTTGATGACGTGGTCGGCGGCCCCCGCGATGACATCCAGGCTGAGCTCGACCGGATGGGCGCCAGCACCGGCGTCGACCACGAGCTGGAGCAGATGAAGGCCGCGCTGGCCTCTGGTGCCCCCCGGCAGATCGAAGGCGCCCAGACCGGTGCGAGCAGCGCCGAGGCTGCCCCCGCCCAGGCCATTGAACAGCCCCGGGAAGCGGAATGATCGTCCGGATCCTCGGCGAGGGCCAGCTGACGGTGCCCGAGTCCGCGGTCGCTGAGCTGAACGAGCTGGACGCCGAGCTCGAGTCGGCCGTCGAGCGCGACGACGAGGCGGCGTTCCGGACTGCCCTGCACGCGCTGCTCGGCACGCTCAGAGCGGTGGGCAGGCCTGCCGAGCCCGGCACGCTGGAGCCGTCCGGGCTGATCGTGCCGCAAGAGGACGCCACCATGGATGAGGTCCGCAAGCTGCTGACCGACGAAGGACTCATACCCGGCTGATACCGGACGTGCCGACGGGGAACGAGCGCGGCCGAGATTCCGTTTCACTAGTGGGTGGCGACTGGTCGATATGCCACCTTGCAGGTAGCTCTGAGGAATCGTTCAGCGTTTCCTGAGCACCCCGCACAATGATGTGTAATGAAGTAACGGACGGCACGAGGAACGTGCTGCCCAGGAAAGGGAGGCGGCGCCGATGGCGCGCACTCGCTACGCGTCGGACCCCGGGCTTATCGCGCGCATGGGCGCGACCATGTTCCTGATGGGGTTGCTTTTCGCCGGCTTCGGCACTGGCCTGGTCTACCTGTTCGTCACGTACGCGACCAGGAGCCATCACCAGGGCAACGGAGTCAGCGCCGGTTCGTTCATCGTCTTCGCGGCCCTGATCGGCGTCGGCTCGGCGGTCGCGTCCTACTACTGGTCGGACAAGATCGCGCTGCGGACGTCGGGCGCCAGGCTGGTGCAGCCGGGGGACTCAGAAGAGGCCCGCAGACTGCACGAGATCGTGGACCGGCTGTGCGCGCTCGCGGACATGCCCAAGCCGCGGGTCGCCATCGCGCCCACGAACATGCCGAACGCGTTCGCGACCGGCCGCAGCAGCAAGGTCGCGGTGCTCTGCGCTACCCGCGGCATCATGGCCAAGCTCGATAACGACGAGCTGGAGGGCGTGCTGGCGCACGAGATGTCGCACGTCGCGCACAAGGACGTCGCGGTCATGACGGTGGCCTCGGTGCTGGGCATCGTGGCCGCGCTGATGGTCCGGTTCGCGTTCTACTCCGAGCTGTTCGGCGGCGGCGGCCGCGGCCGTGGCGGCAACGGCGGTCAGAACCAGAGCGCGCTGCTCATCTTCCCGATCATGATCCTGAGCATGTGCGTCTACGCGATCAGCTTCCTGCTCATCCGGATGCTCTCCCGGTACCGCGAGCTGTCAGCGGACCGGTCCGGGGCGCTGCTCACCGGACGGCCGTCCGCGCTGGCGAGCGCGCTGGTCAAGGTCACCGGGGACATGGGCAAGATCCCGACGAAGGACCTGCGGGCGGCCGAGCCGCTGAACGCGTTCTACTTCGCCCCGGCGGTGGCGCTGCGGGGTCAGCAGCAGTCGCTGGCGACGCTCTTCTCCACCCACCCGTCGCTGCAGAAGCGGCTCGATCAGCTGCAGAAGATCTCCGAGCAGCTCAACAAGTAGCACCCCGTCGCGGGCCGGCCAGCCATGGCCGGCCCGCGACGCTGTCCGCGCCGGGCCCTGGCGGCGGGCGCGGCACTATCCGCAGGAGGTACCAGGTGGGATTCCTGGACACGCTGCTCGGCCGGACCAAGCCGGTGCCGCCCAACCTGGATCAGCTGTTCCAGCTGCCGGGCGCGCTGCTGACACTGGAGGCCGGCACGGACTTCCGGCCTACCGGGGCCGGCTCGGTGTGCTTCCGCGCCGCCGAGGGCAAGGCGTTCACCGACATCGAGAACGACGTCACCCAGCTGCTGAACATGGGCAAGGACGCCACTCCGGTGCAGGTCTCGGTGGACCGGTACCAATTCACCTGGGTGCTGTGCCGGCATTCGCCTGACGACTCCGAGGGCCTGGTCACCGATCTGCATGCGGTGAACTCCACGCTGGAACTGAACGGCTTCGGCCCCCAGCTTCTGTGCACGATCCTGGCCTGCAAGGACTCGGGCGGCCGCTCGCTCGGGCTGGTGTACCTGTACAAGCGCGGCACGTTCTACCCGTTCGCGCCGATGTCCGGCGAGCGCCGGGACAACGCACTCGAGCTGCAGATCCGCGGCGTGCTTGGCGCCGACCTCAAGGTCGAGCCGGACCTGAGCCGGTGGATGCCCATCTGGGGCGCGCCGGGTCTGTAGCGCCCCCAGGCGAGCCTCAGGCCGCCGCGGGGACCGCAGATAACGCCCGTGCTGATGACGGCAGGGCGAGCATCTGCTCCAGGGCGGCCCTGGCTTCCCGCGCGGACTGGTCGTCGACGGTGATCTGATTCGGCACCTGGCCGCCGACGAGCGACTCCAGCGCCCACACCAGGTGCGGCAGGTCGATCCGGTTCATCGTGGAGCAGTAGCAGACCGTCTTGTCGAGGAACACGACCGACTTGTCCGGGTTGGCGGCGGCCAGGCGCTGCACCAGGTTGAGCTCGGTACCCACGGCCCAGGATGACCCGGCCGGGGCCTGCTCTATCGTGGCGATGATCTTCTCGGTCGAGCCGACCTGATCGGCGGCCAGGACCACCTCGTGCACGCACTCCGGGTGCACGATGACGTTCACGCCGGGGATCCGCGCCCGGACGTCGGCCACGCAGCCGGGCGAGAACCGGCCGTGCACTGAGCAGTGCCCGCGCCAGAGGAGCATCGTCGCGTCCCGCAGTTGCCGCGGTTCCAGGCCGCCGGTCTCGCCCCGCGCATGCGGATCCCAGACCACGCAGTCGTCCAGGCTCAGGCCGAGCTCCAGCACCGCGGTGTTGCGGCCGAGGTGCTGGTCCGGCAGGAACAGCACCTTGCTGCCCTTGGACAGCGCCCAGCGGAGGGCCTGGGCGGCGTTGGAGGAGGTGCACACGGTCCCGCCGTGCCGGCCGGTGAACGCCTTGATGTCGGCGGAGGAGTTCATGTATGTGACGGGAATCACCTCGTCGGCGAGCCCGGCGTCCTCGAGCGCATCCCAGCACTCCTCGACCTGGTTGTAGGTCGCCATGTCGGCCATCGAGCAGCCCGCCGCGAGGTCAGGCAGCACGACCCGCTGCTCGGGCGAGGTCAGGATGTCGGCGGACTCGGCCATGAAGTGGACGCCGCAGAACACCACGAACTCCGCCGCCGGCCTGGCTGCGGCCTCCCTGGCCAGCTTGAACGAGTCCCCGGTCACGTCGGCGAACTGGATGACCTCGTCCCGCTGGTAGTGGTGGCCGAGGATGAAAGCCCGGTCGCCCAGCGCGGCCCTGGCCGCCCTGGCCCTGGCCACCAGGTCCGGGTCGCTGGCCGGCGGCAGCTCGCCGGGGCACTGCACGCCGCGTTCGCTGGCCGGATCGGCACCGCGGCCGAGCACCAGTAGCGGCAGGCTCCGCCCCGGTGCCGTCATCGTGCTGCTGACCTGCGGCGGTGCGCTGGCCTGGCTGGCTGGTGTCGGCATGAGAGCCCCCGATCGGCGAGACTTATCGTCGTAGTGACGATACCCATCATAGCGAGCGGGCCAACGACGGCGGGACGGCAGCCCGGCGGTACGCCATTGGGCCGGACATTCCGGGCAGTGAGGCAGCAGCCGGTTCATCGCACGAGCCGCTGGATCCGGAATGACCCGGCGGGGATTATCGTTTACAGCATGTGGGCACAGCCGTGCCGTAGGGGCAGCGGCCACTCGGATAGCAGGAGCGGACACAGATGACAGTTCAGGACCAGGCGACCACCGAGGGAATCGTGCTGACGGACGCCGCCGCGGTGAAGGTAGCTGGCCTGCTGCAGCAAGAGGGCCGCGACGACCTGCGGCTGCGCATCGCCGTGCAGCCCGGCGGCTGCTCGGGTCTGCGGTATCAGCTGTACTTCGACGAGCGCCAGATGGACGGCGACCTGGTTAGCGCGTTCGGCGCCGTCCAGGTCGTGACTGACAAGATGAGCGTTCCGTACCTCATGGGCGCGACGATCGACTTCGTGGACACGATCGAGAAGCAGGGCTTCACGATCGACAACCCGAACGCCGGCGGATCGTGCGCCTGCGGGGACTCCTTCCACTAAGCCACCGAGCTTCCGCGCCCGGCACGAGCCCGGCGGGCGGCCTAGCAGGCCAGCCTGCCGGGCTTTCGGCTGCTTACGCCCTGCCAGCGCCGGAATGCGATCCGGGCGTGTAGCCTGTGCGCGGCCAGACCGCCGCAGACACCGGAGGGCATCATGCGGGTAGCCGTGACCGGCTCGATAGCGACCGACCACCTGATGACCTTCCCCGGCCGGTTCGCCGAGCAGCTGCTCGCCGACAAGCTGGACAAGATCTCGCTCTCGTTCCTGGTGGACGGGCTGGAGATCCGGCGCGGCGGCGTGGCTGCCAATATCGCCTTCGGCCTCGGCTGCCTCGGGCTGACCCCGCTGCTTGTCGGCACCGTCGGCCGTGACTTCGGGGATTACCGCGCCTGGCTGCAGGAGCACGGCGTGGACACCAGCCTGGTGCGCGAGTCGGACATCAATCAGACCGCCAGGTTCGTCTGCACGACTGACGCCGATCACAGCCAGATCGCGTCGTTCTACCCCGGCGCGATGGGGGAGGACGCCGACCTCGACATCAGCGGCCTGGCCGGCCGGGCCGGGCTCGTGCTGATCGGGGCCGGCAACCCGGCCGCCATGCTGAGCCTCACGAGCCAGTGCCAGGCCATGGACATGCCGTTCGCGGCTGACACGTCGCAGCAGCTCGCCACGCTGGACGGCGACCAGATCCGGCAGCTGGTCGGCGGCGCGGCGTACTTGTTCAGCAACGAGTACGAGGCATCGCTGACCGAGCACAAGACCGGCTGGAGCGCGGCCGAGGTGATCGCCCAGGTCGGTGCCCGGATCACCACGCTCGGGTCCGAGGGAGCCAGAGTGGACCGAGCGGGCGAGGCCCCGGTCGTGGTCGGTCCGGTGAAGGACGTGTCCCCGCTCGATCCCACCGGCTCCGGCGACGCGTTCCGAGCCGGCTTCCTGGCCGCGGCGGCCTGGGGGCTGAGCTTCGAGCGGGCAGCTCAGCTCGGCAACCTGGTCGCGGTGCACGCGCTGGAGGTCGCCGGACCGCAGGAATACGACCTGACCCGCGCCAGCCTGGCCGCGCGCTGCAGCGCGTCCTACGGCCAGGCCGCGACGGACGAACTAGTCGCGCACCTGAGCTGACCCCGGCCGGACAGCCCGGCGGAGCCCCGGGCAGCCCGGCGGCAGCTTGGTCGCGGCGGCGGTCACTGCCAGTTGCGGGCGCATGGTCGCGCGCGCGGTGCTCAGGCCGCTGACGGACAGCACCGAGGCGGCCACGCTGGCCGGCGCGGACGCAGCCTGCTGCGGGGCCCGGACGACGCCCTGGCTGGGCAAGCCGGTAGCTGCCGAACGTCACGTGGAAGGCGTCGGCCGGCCGCGGCCAGCGAGCCGGTGACGGCGATGTAGCCGTCGGCGACGTGGTTACTGATGCTGGTCACGTGCAGGCCCGACTGGGTGAGCCAGGTCTTGACGGAGTTCACTTGCGTGGCGGTGGCGCCGTACCGGGCCTGAATCTGACCCGGCGTGAGGAAGTGCCGGTACAGCGCGGTGCCGGGTGTCGACACCCGGGTCGCGAGCGCGGCAAGCCCGGCAGCGTCGCGCGGCGCCAGGTAGACCCGTGCGGTCACGGTGCCGGCCTCTTGCAGGCATACGGTCCAGTCCGGCCAGTGTGGGTGGGATTCCTTAGCGGGCACAAGGATGCCGCGCGCTGACGGCGTGCGGGTACGGTGCTAGGCATGCTCTCGGTGCTCACCATTGGCTATCGCGGGCTCGCCACCGGTTATCACGGGCCGCCCGAGCTGACCTTCAGCCGCGCGCTCGGCTCCTGGACGCTCGATCCGTGGACGCTCGCCGGCCTGCTGGTGCTCGGCGGCGGCTACGTGGCCGGCGTGCGCGCGCTGCGCCGGCGCGGGATGGCCTGGCCGGGCGGGCGCACGTTCTCGTTCTGCGGGCTCGGCCTGGGATTCACCGTGCTGGCCACGATGTCGTTCGTCGGCGTGTACCAGCCAGTGCTGTTCTACGTGCGGTCCGTGCAGACGATCCTGTTCCTGCTCGTGATCCCGCTGTTCCTGGCGCTCGGCCTGCCGCTGTCGCTGTTCATCGCGGCCGTGCCCGGGCCCGGCCAGCGACTCGCGGCGGCGATCAAGAGCCCGGTCGCGCGGCTGGCGACGTTCCCGGTGATCACCACGCTGGTGCTGGTGATCACGCCGTTCCTGGTCTACTTCACGCCGTGGTACCAGGCCGGGTTCACTTCCACCGCAGTGGCGCAGCTCACCCATCTGGCGTTCACGGCTCCCGGCTTCGTCTTCTTCTGGACGCTGCTGCGGGTCGACCCGGTGCCGAAGGCCTACCCGTACGTCGTCTCCCTGTGGATCACCGCGGCCGAAGTCGTCGGTGACGCGATTCTCGGGCTGTCGGTCGTGGCCAGCAACAGCCTGCTCGCCAGCGGCTACTACCACGCGCTCGCCCGGCCGTGGGGGCCAAGTTTCCGCACCGACCAGGTGCTCGGCGGCGGCGTGCTGTGGATCTTCGGTGACATCGTCGGGCTGCCGTTCCTCGCGGCCCAGCTGATCCAGATGATCCGCGAGGACGAGGCGGACGCGGCCGTCATCGACGCGGAGCTGGACGCCACGGACGCGGCGCGGGCCGCGGCCGCCGCGGGAGCTGAGGCCGGGGGCGGCGCGGAAGCTGCCGCGGGTACCGCCGCGGCCGCGAGTAGCGGGAGCCCGGCTGGCCAGCAGGCCGCGGGGACGGGGCCGTGGTGGGAGTCCGACCCGCGCTTCGCCGGCCGGTTCCAGCCGGTCGACGAGGGCGAGGCCTAGCCGCCTGTACGGCTGGCGTCAGTACGACCGGCGGACCAGGAACGACCAGCCATTCTCCAGCTCGTCCGCGCGGACGTATTCCTGCGACTTGAGCGCACACCAGGCCGGCAGGTCGGATTTGGCGGCCGGGTCGTCAGCGAGCACCGCGATCAGCTGCCCGATGCGCACGTCCCTGATCCGGTCGGCGAGCATGATGATCGGGATCGGGCACTTCTTGCCGAGCGCATCGATGGTCAGCGCTGGTATCGCCGACGCGGGTACTGGCGGCCCGGATCCTGTAGATCCGGATGCCGGCGCCGGAACTGGCATCGATGCGCTCGTGCCTCCGGCGCGCTGGCGGGGGCTCAACGCGGTCTACCTCCACGGGGTTGCCCGGCGGCTAGGAACTCGTCGCCGCCCTGACAGTCTCGCGCACCCTGGCCACGATCGGCGGCAGGACCGTGAGGAACTCCTCGACCGACTCCGGGGTGGCGGTACGTGGAAGCGATACCCGCACGTTGCCCTGCGTAAGCACGCCCATTGCCGCGAGCACGTGGCTGGGCTGGCGGGTGTCCGATACGCAGGCGCTGCCGGAGGAGACCGAGAATCCGGCTTTGTCCAGCTCGGTGACCAGGGTCTCACCGTCTACGTACAGGCAGGAGAAGGTCACGATGTGCGGCAGCCGGCGATCAGGATCACCATGCACGACGGCGTCCGGCACGATCGCCGGGACAGAGCTGCGCATCTGATTGGTGAGCGCCAGCAGCGCCGCGTCCGCGGCCTGATCCGCCGCCATCGCGGTCAGCGCGGCCGCGGCCGCCAGCACCGCGGGCACGTTCGGGAACCCTGGTACCCGGCGGCCCTCCCGGTCGTCGGCGGGCCCCGGCTCACGCCAGCGGACGCCCTTGCGGACGGCGAGCACGCCGACCCCGGCCGGGCCGCCCCACTTGTGCGCGCTGGCGGCCAGCACCGACCACCCCGCCGCCGTCGGCAGCCGGCCCGCCGTCGCCGCCGCGTCCACGAACAGCGGCACTTTCCGCTCGGCGCACGCCGCCGCCGCCTCGGCGGCCGGCTGCAGGGTGGCCACCTCGCTGTTGCCGGTTTGCAGGCACGCCAGCAGCGTCCGGCGCGGCTGCAGGGCAGCGGTGAACTCGTCCAGGTCAGCGCGCCCGAGCTGGTCTACTCCGGTGGTGCTCACGGCCAGTCCGGAACGGTGGCTGAGCCAGTCCGCGGTGTTCAGCACGCTCGAGTGCTCCACCGCGGTGGTGACCAGGTGCCCCGGCCCCCGGCTGGGAGACTGCCGCGCCGCGACGGCGCCGAGGATGCCCAGGTGCACCGCCTGCGTGCCGGACGTGGTGAACGACAGCTCATCGGCGCGGCAGCCGAGCCCGGCGGCGACCGCCTCCCTGGCCTGGTCGAGCAGCAACCTGGCCCGCCGGCCCTCGCGGTGCAGCCGGGCCGGGTCGGCCCAGCCGTCGGCCAGCGCCGTGAGCAGGGTCTCCTGCGCCACGGGGTGCAGCGGCTCGGCCGACGCGGCGTCGAAATACACCACGGTCACGACTCTAGGCCGCTCGCGCGCGGCACTCGCGGTGGCCTCGCCGGGGCCGCGCCGGAGAAAACCCGCAGCCGGACGCGGGGGTACCCCAAGCTGCGGCAGCGTGGCGTTGTACTGTTTTCCACGACAGGCTGTAGGACGTCGACCTTAACCGGCCGCTGATGCCGGGACTTATTGCTGGGAAGGCCATCTGTGAGTCCCATTCCCCGTGGCCCGCGCCGCGGACCACGCCCGCGCAGACGGGTACTGCCCGCCGCGGCGCTTGCCGTTGGTCTTGTCCTCATGACGGCGGGCTGTAACAGCACTGACGTGGAGCGGCTCGGGCTGCGCGCGCCCATCACCGAGCAGGCCAAGCTGACCGTGTCGCTGTGGGAGGGCTCCTGGATCGCGGCGCTCGCGGTCGGGGTTTCCGTCTGGGGCCTGATCCTGTGGGCCGTCGTGTTCCATCGCAAGCGTGGCGACCGGATCCCGCAGCAGGTCAGGTACAACCTGCCGGTCGAGATCCTCTACACGGTGATCCCGTTCATCATGGTCGGGGTGCTGTTCTACTTCACCGCGCGGGACGAGAACAAGATCGACGACCTGGCGGCCAAGCCGCAGGTGATCGTCAACGTGGTCGGCTCGCAGTGGACCTGGACGTTCCAGTACCCGCAGTACGCGGTGAAGAACTCCAGCCAGGGCGTCACCGAGCTCGGCCAGATGTGGAACGGCAACACCGGGCCCACGAACAACACCAACCAGCTGCCGCTGCTGGAGATCCCCGCGCACGAGGTCGTCCGGTTCAACCTGTACTCGATCGATGTGATCCACTCGTTCTGGATTCTGCCGTTCGACTTCAAGCGGGACGTGCTCCCTGACCACCCGAACCACTTCCAGGTGACGGCGACGAACACGCTGTACGGCGGTCCGGATAGCATCGGCCGCTGCTCCGAGCTTTGCGGCCTTTACCACAGCCGGATGCTGTTCCGGATCAAGATCGTCACGTCGGCCCAGTTCCAGGCCTGGATCACGGCGCAGCAGGCGCAGCAGAACGCATCTGGCGGTGCCCAGTGATGAGGGGTGCACAGTGACCACGCTCAACCAGCCGATCCCCGGCAGCGCTCAGCTGACGACCGCGCGGCCGTACCGCAAGGGCTCGATCCTGGCGGACTGGCTGTCGTCCACTGACCACAAGATCATCGGTCACCTGTACCTGATCACGTCGTTCGTGTTCTTCCTGTTCGGCGGGATCATGGCGATGGTGATGCGGGCGCAGCTCATGAGCCCGAACGGGCACATCGTGTCCGACCAGCAGTACAACGAGCTGTTCACCATGCACGGCACGATCATGCTGCTGCTGTTCGCGACGCCGCTGTTCGTCGGGTTCGCGAACGAGATCATGCCGCTGCAGATCGGCGCCCCGGACGTGGCGTTCCCGCGGCTCAACCTGCTCAGCTACTACATGTTCGCGTTTGGCGGCATCATCCTGATGCTGAGCTTCCTCACGCCCGGCGGTGCGGCCGCGTTCGGCTGGTACGCCTACTCGCCGCTGACCAGCGCGCAGTACTCGCCGGGCCTCGGCGGTGACCTGTGGATCATGGGCCTGACGCTGGCCGGCCTGGGCACGATCCTCGGCGGCGTGAACTTCGTGACCACCATCCTGTGCATGCGCGCGCCCGGCATGACGATGTTCCGGATGCCGATCTTCACCTGGAACATCCTGCTGACCTCGCTGCTGGTGCTGCTGGCGTTCCCGGTGCTCGCGGCCGCGCTGCTGGTGCTGGAGATCGACCGCAAGCTCGGCGCCCAGGTGTTCGCCGCCAACAGCGGCGGAGCAATCTTGTGGCAGCACTTGTTCTGGTTCTTCGGCCATCCCGAGGTCTATATCGTGGCGTTGCCGTTCTTCGGCATCGCCACCGAAGTCCTGCCCGTGTTCTCGCGCAAGCCGCTGTTCGGCTACAAGGGCCTGGTCGCCGCCACGATCGCGATCGCGGGCCTGTCGCTGACGGTGTGGGCGCACCACATGTTCACCACCGGCGCGGTGCTGCTGCCGTTCTTCTCATTCATGACGTTCCTGATCGCGGTGCCGACCGGGGTGAAGTTCTTCAACTGGGTCGGCACGATCTGGCGCGGGCAGATCACATTCGAACCAGCGATGCTCTTCATCCTGGGGTTCCTCGTCGTGTTCCTGTTCGGCGGCCTGACCGGCATCATCCTGGCGTCACCGCCGCTCGACTTCGCGGTCAGCGACTCCTACTTCGTGGTCGCGCACTTCCACTACGTGCTGTTCGGCACGGTGGTGTTCTGCATGTTCGGCGGGTTCTACTTCTGGTGGCCGAAGTGGACCGGCAAGATGCTCGACTACCGGCTCGGCCAGTGGCACTTCTGGGGCGTGTTCATCGGCTTCAACATGACGTTCCTGGTCCAGCACTGGCTCGGCCTGATGGGCATGCCGCGCCGGATCGCGAACTACCCGGACCTGCCGCACCTGGCCACGACCCTGAACGACATCTCCTCGATCGGCTCGTTCATCCTCGGCGCGTCCACGCTGATCTTCCTCTACAACATCTACAAGACGTGGAAGTGGGGCGAGACGGTCACCGCGGACGACCCGTGGGGCTTCGCCAACTCGCTGGAGTGGGCGACGTCCTGCCCGCCGCCACGGCACAACTTCACCTCGATCCCGCGGATCAGGTCCGAGCGGCCGGCCTTCGACCTGCACTACCCGCACATCAGGTCGGGCCGCGACCGGCCAGCTGACCAGCAGCACGCGATCGGAGCCGGCTCGTGAAAGTAGAGGCCTATCTCTTCCTCGGCTGCGCGGGCTTCTTCGGCGCCGTCCGACCTGGTCTACTGGCGCTTCTCGCACGACCCGACCGGCACCACCGCGCTGGCGCTGGCGGTCTGCCTGGCCTTCCTGACCGGCTTTTACATACTGTTCACCGGCCGCAGGCTGCCGGTCCGGCCGGAGGACGACCGCGAGGGCGAGGTCGACGAGGGCGTCGGCGAGCTTGGCTTTTTCAGCCCGCACAGCTGGTGGCCGCTGTTCGTCGGCCTGGCCGCCGCGGTCGCCGCGATCGGCGTCGCGTCGGCTGGTGGCTGTTCCTGATGGGAGCGCTGGCAACCGTGCTCTCAATGGTGGGTTTCGTCTTCGAGTACTACCGGGGTCATTACTCGCACTAGGCGGGCGGCCGCCGGACCAGCTACCGGGCCTACGCGATCGCGGCGACGGCGCCGGTTTCTCATCTAGTGATCGCGCGGTCACGCAGGGCAATGACCCCGGCCGGACCCCGGTCCGCGCGGCGGGTAACAATGGGGGATGAGCAAGGCCCCTAACCCGGCCCCGCCCGCCGACCGGCCGACCGGGGCCGCGCCGCCGCGGTGGCCAGGCTGGGTGCGCTGGCTCTGGCTCGTCGCGCTCGCGGTCGTGGTCGTGATGTACGTCTTCCTGCCGGGGATCAACGTCACCACGCCAGTCAGCCTGAGCTATTCCCAGTTCACCAGCGACGTGAGCGCACACAAGATCAAGACGGTGAACTTCGGCAACGGATCAAGCGGATCGAACACGGTAGCGACTGGCGACCTGACGAGCGGCAAGACGTACACGACCGTCATCCCCGGGCAGCCGTCGTCGGCGCTCAGCTCGCAGCTCACGGCCAGTGGCGTCAAGACGGTCACCGCGTCCGCGCCGAGTTCGGGCCTGGGCACCGACCTGCTCTACTGGCTCATCCTGCTGCTCCCGATCGTCTTGGTGTTCTGGTTCTTCCGGCGCGCGGCGAAGGCCGCCGGCGGCGGCGGCGGGCTGCAGGGCGTGCTCGGCGTCGGCCGGAGTGGCGCGAAGGTATTCGACGCCGAGCGCCCGGACACCAAGTTCACCGATGTGGCCGGCTACGACGGGGTGAAGTCCGAGATCAGCGAGGTGGTGGACTTCCTGCGCAACCCCGGCCGGTACCAGCGCGCGGGCGCGATGGCGCCGCGCGGCCTGCTCATGGTCGGCCCGCCCGGCACCGGCAAGACGCTCCTGGCCAGGGCGGTGGCCGGCGAAGCGTCGGTGCCGTTCTTCTCGGTCACCGGGTCCAGCTTCGTGGAACTGTTCGTCGGCGTGGGCGCGGCCAGGGTGCGCGACCTGTTCAGCGAGGCGCGCAAGCGGGCACCGGCGATCATCTTCATCGACGAGATCGACGGCATCGGCCAGCGCCGGTCCGGTTCGGGCGCCGCCGTCGCTAACGACGAGCGCGAACAGACGCTGAACCAGCTGCTGGCGGAGATGGACGGCTTCGATGTGGCCCAGGGCATCGTCGTGCTGGGCGCGACGAACCGGCCGGAGGTCCTCGATCCGGCCTTGCTGCGGCCGGGCCGGTTCGACCGGCAGGTGACGATCCCGCTGCCCAACCTGGCCGAGCGGGAGGCCATCCTGAAGGTGCACGCGCGCGGCAAGCAGCTCGGGCCGGACGTGGACCTGAACGTCGTGGCGCGCGGCACGCCCGGGTTCTCCGGCGCGGACCTGGCGAACCTGGCCAACGAGGCAGCCATCGTCGCCGTGCGCGATCACCGCGACGTCATATCCGCGGGCGATTTCGACGCGGCGCGGGACCGGATCCTGCTCGGCCGCCGGGAGGGCTCGAACGCGCTGCTGCCCGAGGAGAAGCACGCCGTGGCGGTGCACGAGTCCGGGCACGCCCTGGTCGCGGCCCTGTCCGAGCACGCGGACCCGGTCGCGAAGGTCACCATCCTGCCGGCCGGCCAGACCCTGGGCGTCACTGAGCAGTTGCCGATCGACGAACGGCATCTGTACGGCGAGGACTACCTGACCGACTCGCTCAGCGTGCGCCTCGGCGGCCGCGCGGCCGAGCTGGTGGAGCTCGGCCAGGGCTCTACCGGCGCGGCCAGCGACCTGGCCAGCGCTACCGAGCTGGCCACCAAGATGGTGCGCGAGTACGGGCTGTCGGCGGCCCTCGGGCCGGTCAGCTATCCCGAGGGCGGCTCGGTATTCCTCGGCGGCGGCGGCCAGGGATTGTCCAGCCGGCCGTTCGCCGAGGCCACTCAGGCCACGATCGACCAGGACGTAGCCCGGCTGCTGCGGGAGGCCGAGCAGACCGCCACCGACCTGCTCCGGTCCCACCGGCCCGAGCTGCACGAGCTCGTCGAGCTGCTGATGGAACGGGAGACCGTCGACGGATCGGAGGTGTACCGGATCGCCGGCAAGCCGGAGCCGGGCACCGGTCCCGGGGATCTGGCGGCGCGGCGGGTCATCTGACCGGCCCGGCCGCGAATCAGGGCTCCAGGCGCGCCGGCGGCAGCTGGCCGACCTCGTGCTTGGAAATGCTCAGGCTGATGTCGTCAGCCAGCCCGGCGACGGCGCCGATCGGGATGGCGACCTGCTTGCGGCCCCACAGGTGCCCTTCCTGCAGCAGCACGTGCGTGACGTGCTCGGTGCTGGGGTCCACGACTAGCCCCTGCACGTGCCCGATCGGGCCATCGGTGGCGTGCACGTGCGCGCCGCGCCGGACCGCGACCTCGCCGCGCGGGATCGTGTCGGTCGTGACGGTCTCCGACACCTTGCCCTCGTCCTCGGGGAACTGCACCGCGTCGCCCAGGCGGTAGTACGGCCAGGTGAGGACCTGCTCGGGCCCGTAGACGGCGTAGCCACGAGAGCCGGGCACGAAGAGCGTCTCCTCGGCCGGGTCGAGGGCCTCGAACTGGGCCAGCGTGCAATCCAGCGCGACGCTGTCCGATGCGGCCGCGCCGGCCTGCTGCACCGGCACCAGCCGGGCCAGGCCGCTCCGGTGCGCCGGGCTCTACCGCGAGGTGCGTCACGGACTGGGTAACCGGATCCACGACGACCCTGGTCAGCTCTCCGCAGTCGCCATCCCTGCAGGTTACGTGGCTCCCGATGCGAAACTGCTCGGTTGCTGGCATGACCGATTCCCTCCGCTTCCACCCCACTGGGTATGGATCCCGTCGCTGGAGCTATCGCTTCTATACCCAGCGGGGCAGCCCGGGCACTGGACAGTCGCGAACTAATCTCTAGTAAATAAGTCGGAATACTTGACTTTGATCCCGGCCGCGGTCAGATTGGGACTGACAGGACCGAGAGCTCTGGAGGTGCAGGCGAGAATGACACAGCTGCAGGATCGGGTGTCAGAGCCGGCGGCGGATCCGCCGTTCCGGCACATCGAGGTAGCGCAAGTGGGCGGCGCGCTCGGCGCGGTGGTCAGCGGCATCCGCGTCGACGGGGCCGCCGTTGCCGCCGCGGTAAGCGAGCTTCGGGCCGCGCTGCTGCGGCACCGGGTAGTGTTCCTGCGCGACCAGCAGCACGCCACGGATGCCGACCAGTACGAATTCGCACAGTTGCTCGGCGAGGTCACCAGGCCGCACCCCACCCTGTCCGGCGACGGGCAGGTGATCCTGCCGATCGACTCCGAGCGGGGCAAGGCCAACAGCTGGCACACGGACGTGACGTTCGTCGACCGGGTGCCGGCGATCAGCGTGCTGCGGGCGATCAAGCTGCCGCCGTACGGCGGCACCACGGTGTGGGCGAACACGGTCGAGGCCTACCGGCGGCTGCACCCGGCCCTGCAGGCGCTGGTCAACAACCTGCGCGCCGTGCACTCGAACCTGTACGACTACGCCGCGCACCAGGTTCGGGGCGGACTGGACGTCCAGGAGCAGCGGCACCGGGACGAGTTCCGGCACCTGGTGTTCGAGACCGAGCACCCGGTGGTCCGCATCCACCCCGAGACCGGCGAGCCGTCGCTGCTACTGGGTCACTTCATCCGATCCTTCTCGGGCCTCAGCTCGACCGACTCGGCCGAGCTGTTCGCCCTGCTGCAGCGGCACGTGACCCGGCTGGAGAACACCGTGCGCTGGAGCTGGCGCGCAGGCGACGTCGCGATCTGGGACAACCGGGCGACCCAGCACTACGCGGTGGCTGACTACGACGACCTGCCCCGGCTGATGCACCGCGTCACCATCGCCGGGCCGGTGCCGGTCGGCATCCGCGGCGACACTGCGGTCGTGATCCAGAGCGACGCGAGCAGCTATTCCTCGCTGGTGGCCTGAGGCAGGCAGGCGAAAGGGGCCTTGAGGCAGGCAGGCGAAAGGGGGTCCCGTGCCGGGACCCCCTTTCGCGCTAGCTGTGGCTGTCGTCGCTCTCGGCGTCCGCGCCCGAGCCGGACCCGACGGCCGCGTGGTCGTGGCCGTTGCCCTCGATCGCGTGCCCGTTGCCGTGCCCGTTGTGGCCGTCGGCGATCGGCACGCTCTCGGTGACGACCTTGTACAGCCGCTCCCTGACCCGGCCGAGGCCGCCGCGCATGCCGGCCGGCGGCACGTCGCTCTCGGCCGTTTCCCCGGCCGGCAGCGGCGGAAGGTCGGACCGTGAGGTGAGGACGGCCAGCCGTTCCTCGTCGACCGGCCTGGTCTCCTCGATGAACTCGCCGCCGGGCAGCTGCCGGATGATGCCTGTCTCGACCCCGTGCTCGATGAGGTGGGCGTCCTTGCGCTGCAGGCCCAGGCAGATCCGCTTGGTGATGATGTAGGCGATCACCGGGCCGACAAAGATCCCTACCCTGGCTGCCCAGGTGATCCAGTACAGCGGTACGTCGAAGTGGTCGGCGAGGACGTCGTTGGCCCCCTCGGCCCACAGGATGCCGTAGAACGTGATCATCGCCGATCCCGAGCGCGGTCCTGGTGGGCGCGTTCCGGGGCCGGTCGTTCACGTGGTGCTCGCGCTTGTCGCCGGTGATCCACTGCTCCAGGAACGGCCACAGCGCGGCGCCGGTGAACAGGATGCCGAGCGGGACCAGAGCGGGGATGAATACGTTCCAGGCGATCGTGTGCCCCCACAGCACCGTCTGCCAGGCAGGCATCACCCGCAGCGCGCCCTCGAGCATGCCCATGTAGAAGTCGGGCTGCGAGCCGGCCGACATGGCGACCGGGTTGAACGGCCCGTACAGCCAGATCGGGTTGATCTGCACGAACGCCGCCGCCAGCGCGACCGAGGCGAACACGAAGAAGAAGAACGCGCCGGTCTTGGCCATGAAGTACGGGTACGTCGGCGCGCCGACCACGTTGGTGTTCGTGCGGCCCTTGCCCGGCATCTGGGTGTGCTTCTGATGGAACATCAGGAACAGGTGCGCGGTGACCAGTGCCAGGATCAGGCCGGGGATCAGCAGCACGTGCAGGATATACAGCCGCGGGATGATCAGATGGCCGGGGAACGGGCCGCCGAACAGGAAGAACGCCATGTAGGTGCCGACCAGCGGGATCGACTGGATGACGCCCTCGAGGATGCGCAGGCCCGCGCCCGACAGCAGGTCGTCGGGCAGTGAGTAGCCGAACGAGGCCCTCGAGCAGGCCGAGGGTGAGCAGGATGATGCCGATGAGCCAGTTGATCTCGCGCGGCTTGCGGTAGGCGCCGGTGAAGAAGATCCGGATCATGTGCGCCATGATGCCGGCCATGAACAGGTCGGCGGCCCAGTGGTGGATCTGCCGGATCAGCAGGCCGCCGCGCACGTCGAAGCTGATGTGCAGGGTCGACGCGTACGCCTCGCTCATCCGGACGCCGTCGCAGCGGCACGTACGACCCGTGGTAGATGACGTCGGTCATGCTGGGCTGGAACCACAGCGTGAGGAACGTACCGGTCAGCAGCAGGATGATGAACGAGTAGAGGATGATCTCGCCGAGCAGGAACGACCAGTGGTCCGGGAAGACCTTGCGGAGCAGGACGCGGACGCCGCGCGGCGCCGTGCGAGCCGGTCGTCCAGCCAGGTGCCGGTGCCTTCAAGCGCTCGGTCGACGCTCATGACCGCTCCCAGAAGCTCGGGCCGACCGGTCCGTGAAGTCGCCTGTGGCGATGAGGAAACCCTGCTCGTCCACGCCGATCGGCAGCTGCGGCAGCGGTCGGGTGGCCGGGCCGAAGATGACCTTCGCGCCCTGCGTCGCGTCGAAGGTCGACTGGTGGCACGGGCACAGGATGTGGTGCGTCGTCTGCTCGTACAGGGCGGCCGGGCAGCCGACGTGGGTGCAGATCTTGGAGTAGGCGACGATGTTGTCGACCGTCCAGTTCGGGACGACCTTGTTCGGTACCGAGGCGCACCGGCCGGGTCGCGAGACCGAACACTCAGCCCGGCCGGAACTTGATGATGATCACGGCGGCCTTGGCCATCGCGTCGTCGTCGGCGAGGAAGCCCTCGGGCCCGACGCTGATGATCGCCGCCGGGCGAGCTGAACTCGGCCGCCGCGATCGGCCGGTCGTGCCGTAGGCCAGCAGCCGAAGGCCCTTGCGCCACACCGTCGTGTCCAGGCTCTTGCCCGGCAGCGGGCCGAGGTCACGCAGCAGGAAGAGCGGCGCCACTGCCAGCGGGACCGTCGCGGCGATCAGCGTGCGCCGCACCATCGGCCGCTTGACGAACTGGCTGGTCTGCAGCGCCTTCTTCCCAGGTCTCCTTGAAGGCCGCGCGGTCGCTTCGGATCCGACGCCATCAGGTGCCGTTGCTCGGTGATCTCGACCGTCGGCATGAGGTGCCGGACCCAGATGATCGCGCCGACGCCCAGCAGCAGCAGCGTCAGCGACAGCGTGGCGCCAAGCGAGAGGTTGGAGTGCAGCGCTCCGTCGATGGAGCCGACGCCGATCAGGCCATAGGCCACCAGGAAGCCGAAGCCGGCCAGCATCGCGAGAATGAAGCAGGCAGCGACGATGAGCTCGGCCTTCTTCGCGGTCGCCGGGTTATCGGGGTCCGGCGGCAGTTCCCTGACCGGGCGGCCTGGGCTGCCGTCGCCGGCCGTGGGCAGCATGGTCCTGGCGGTGGCCGGCGGCGGGGTGCCGATGACCCGGCGCGGACGGCGGCTCCTCGGTCTGCTCAGCGGCTGCGCCCGCGGCGCTGGGACCGCCGGCACTCGTACCGCCCGCACTGGCGGCCTGGCCGCCGCCAGTCAGGTACTCCTGCCAGGCGGTGTCGCCCGAGTCGGGGGAGTTGGTGTTACTCATGAGCCTTCCCGTGCTTCGCAGTGATCCACAGTGCCGCCAGCACCAAGAACAGCAGCAGACCGAGGAATGCCACCAGACCCTCGGTCACCGGTCCGACGCGGCCCAGGCTGAAACCGCCGGGATTGGGCTGCGAACGGACCTGCGTGACGTAGGCGATGATGTCGCGCTTCTCCTGGGGCGTGATCGTCAGGTCGTTGAAGACCGGCATCGCCTCGGGACCGGTGAGCATGGCCTCATAGATCTGGGTGGGTGTCGAGGCGGTCAGCGGCGGAGCGAACTTGCCGTAGGTGAGCGCGCCGCCCGCGCCGACGAAGTTGTGACATGCGGCGCAGTCGGCCACGAACAGCTGCTGGCCGAGGCCGTAGGCGCCCGCGGCGGGGTTCACCTGGGCCGCGGACGGAATCGGCGGGCCGCCGCCCAGATTCTCGATGTAGGCGGCGAGCGCCTTGGTCTGGCTCGGCGTGAACGCGGGCGGCTTGCGGATGCCCTCTGCCTCGTTCGCCGTGAGCGGCATGCGGCCGGTGCCGACTTGGAAGTCGACGGCGGCGGCGCCGACACCGATCAGCGACGGCGCCTGGCTCGTGCCCTCGGCGAAGGTGCCGTGGCAGCTCGCGCAGCTCTCGCTGAACAGCGTGCGGCCGTCGGCGATCTGGGCCGAGTTGGGCGTCGACTGCTGCGCCGCTGTGGCCGACCCGCTGCTCGTGACCAGGCCGTAGCCGATGCCGATCAGCGACGAGCACGAAGGCAACGACCGCATATGTAGCTGCCGGGTGTCGGCGCCTCGCGGTGATCCAGCTCACAGCTTCCCCAAGGTCCCGGTCAGTGAATGATGTAGATGGTGGTGAACAGCCCGATCCAGACGACGTCCACGAAGTGCCAGTAGTAGGACACGACGATCGCGCTGGTCTGCTGCTCGAGCGTGAATCTCTTGGCCGCGAACGTGCGGCCGAGCAGGAACAGGAACGCGACGAGCCCGCCGCTGACGTGCAGGCCGTGGAACCCGGTGGTCAGGAAGAAGACCGAGCCGTAGTTGGACGACGACAACGTCACGTGCTGCTTCTGGATCAGGTCCAGGTACTCATAACCCTGGCCGAGCACGAAGTACAGGCCCATGAAGAACGTCAGCACGTACCACTCGCGCAGGCCCCACTTGGGGAAGTTGAAGATGCTGCCGGAGCGGCGCAGCTGATGCCGCTCGACCGCGAACACGCCCATCTGGCACGTCACGCTGGACAGCAGCAGCACGGTCGTGTTGATCGGACGCGAGCTGCAGATCCAGGTGCGCCTTGGGCCAGGCCTGACCCATGCCCTTGTCCACCGAGCGGATGGTGAAGTACATGGCAAAGAGCGCGGCGAAGAACATCAGCTCGGAGGACAGCCAGATGATCGTGCCCACGCTGACGAGGTTCGGTCGGCTCGCGGTGGGGCGCGGAGCGACCTCAGTAGATGCTGTCACCACGGGGCCATTATTACGACAACCTGTAGGCGTGCGTACCCCGACCCCCCGGCTCGGTACCATCCTGTGCCATGAAGGTTGTCGTGTATAGCCATGATGCCGACACTCGGGGCAGGGTGCGGCTCGCGATAGGCCGTCGTCCCGCGCCTGACGTGCCGGAAGCCGAGATCATCGACGTCGCGACCGAGCCCATGTTGTTCCGGCTCCTGGACGCCGGCGGCGCCGACGTCCTGGTGCTGGACGGCGAGGCGCAGCGCCGGCGGAATGGGCGTGTGCCGGCAGGCCAAGGACGAGATCCACAACTGCCCGCCGGTGCTGCTGATAGTCGGCCGGGTCGATGACGGCTGGCTGGCTACCTGGTCGAGGGCCGACGCCGTGATCAGCCACCCGATCGACCCGGTCGAGCTGGCCAGGGCGCTCGCGGGCCTGATGCGCCGCCGCCAGCTGCCAGCCGCCCCGGCCGCCGCCGAGATCGCCCAGCACGAGGCGCCCCCGCACTCCGCCACACCGCACTGAACCAACCAGCACCGACGCCGTAGCCCGACTGCCAGACCGGATTGAGGTCGCCCAGATGGACGTGCGCACAACCTGGCCGGCTCTGATCGGCGCCCTGATCCGGGGCGAGACGCTCACCGCCGAAGAATCCGCCTGGGCGATGAACGAGATTATGGAGGGCGCCGCGACGCCCTCCCAGATCGCGGGGTTCGGCGTCGCGCTCCGGATGAAAGGCGAGACGCCGGCCGAGATGGCCGGGCTCGCGCAGGCCATGCTCGACCACGCCGCGCGGATCTCGGTGCCTGGCCGGATCGTCGACCTGGTGGGCACCGGCGCCGATATGGCCAGGACCGTGAACATCTCCACTATGGGCACGATCGCCGCGGCCGCCGCCGGCGCCCGGATGGTCAAGCACGGCAACCGGGCCGCTTCGTCCGCCTGCGGCACGGCCGACGTGCTGGAGGCGCTGGGCGTCGTCATCGACCTGCCGCCGGCCGCGACGGAGCAGCTGGTCGGCGAGATCGGGGCGGGCTTCCTGTTCGCGGCGCTGTACCACCCCGCGCTGCGGCACACCGCGGTGCCGCGGCGCGAGCTCGGCGTCCCGACCGTCTTCAATTCCCTCGGCCCGCTCGCCAACCCGGCCCGCCCGGCCGCCATGGCCGTCGGCGTCGCGGACCCCCGGATGGGCCCGATCCTGGCGGGCGTGCTGGCCGGCCGTGGCTGCTCAGCGCTTGTCTTCCGCGGCGACGACGGGCTGGACGAGCTGACCACGACCGCGCCGTCCGTGGTCTGGGTCGTGCACGACGGCGAGGTCAGCCAGACTCGCTTCGACCCGGCCGACATCGGCATCCCGCGGTCTGATCCGGCCGACCTCAAGGGCGGCGACCCGCCGTACAACGCGGAGGTCGTGCGCGCGTTCGTGGCCGGAGTCCAGGGGCCGGTCCGGGAGACCGCGCTGCTGAACGCCGCGGCGGCGCTCGCCGCCGACGCCGGGGTGAGCGGCCCCGAGGCGCTGGTCCCGGCGCTGGCTGAGGGGCACCGGCGGGCATCGGCCGCGGTCGACTCAGGCGCCGCCGCCAGCCTGCTCGAGCGCTGGATTGCCGCGAGCCAGCGGCTGGCCGCCGCCCGCTGACCGCGGCCGGCCCGAGCGCCCGCTCAGGCCTCGCTGTAGCCGATCGCGAACGCGGCCTCCAGGTCATGGCGTGAATAGGTGCGGAACGCGATGTGCGTCTCGGTGTGGGTGACGCCCGGCACTTTGTTGACGCGGCCGGGGATGACGTCGCCGAGCTCGTCATGGCCGCGCACCCGGACCATCGCCACGAGGTCGAACTCGCCGGTGACCGAGTAGACCTCGCTGACCGCCGGGATCTGCGCGATCGCCTCCGCGGTCTCGGGGATGCGCGCGACGTCGCACTTGATCAGCACGATTGCGGTGACCACTGTGTCCTCCCTGGGGCCGATTCTGGTGCCGTCCCCGGCGCCGCGGCAGTAGCGTACCGCCTGCGGCTCCGGCGGTACCCGTGCCGTCAGCAACCTCGTGCTGTCAGCAAACCGGTGCGGTCAGGAGGCGAGCGGCATCCGGATCGGCGCCTGGCGGCCATTCGCGGCCAGGTCCAGCAGCCCGGCCAGCACGCCCGCGGTCGCCTTGGCGTCGGCGAGCGCCCGGTGGCAGGGTGACGTCCTCGTGCCGAAGTAGCTGGCCAGCGTCGCCAGCCGGCAGTCGGGCACGTCCTCGGGTCCGAGCAGCAGCCGGGCGAGCACCGCGGTGTCGATGGTGGCGGTCGGCGGCCACTCGATCCCGCACGCCGCGCACGCCGCGGTCAGGAAGCCCAGGTCAAAGGGCGCGTTGTGAGCCACGAACACGCAGCCCCTGGCGAACGCCAGGAATGCCTGCAGCGCCGGGGCCGCGCCCGGCGCTCGGCTGACCATCGCGTCGGTGATGCCGGTCAGCTCGCAGATGTCGGCCGGGATCGGACCGCCGGGCCGGACCAGCGAGGCGAACTCGCCGGTGATCTCGCCGCCATTCAGCCGGACCGCCCCGATCTCGGTGATGGCCGCCTCGCCGGGCAGCCAGCCCGTCGTCTCCACGTCGACGACGACGAGATCGTAGGCTGCGAGCGGTCCTGGCACGACACTCACGCTAGGGCGTGCCTCTGACAGTGCGGCCGAGGCGCGCCGCAAGATGCCGCATAGCGCCCCGGCGCCAACTCCGGACACCGCCGCGGCCGGTCGCGATCTGCCCAGGCGGGAGCCCGTTCCCTGGCTGAACCGGGCTCGCCACGACGGTGAGAATGGGCGAAGCGGTTGAATCCACCCCTGCTGTTTCACTAGTCTCATCCGCGAGCCGTACCGCAGTTCGCTGCCAACTCGGCAGCGGCGGTCGGACAGCCTAATCTCAGTTGCTGGCAGCCGGTCAGCACGAGAGCCGGGGACCCGCCGGCGGCGCGGTGTCGCGCCGCCAGGGGTGAATCGGCCGGGCACAAATGCCCGGTCGTAGGGCCGTCTTCCACCGCCCGAACCCGTCAGCTCACCCGGCAGGCCGATAGTGGAAGAAGGAGCGTGTCACGCAGGTGCATACGCCGCCATTGCGCAACGTCGTAGGGCAACGTATCGCGGCCGTGACGGTAGCTGTGGTGGGCGCCGGACTGCTGTTCGCAGTGACCGGCAGCGCCGCTGGCGCCCCCGCACCGACGGTCGCTCAGGTCCAGAAGAAGATCACGCAGCTGCGCTCGAAGTCTGACCAGCTGGGCCAGCAGTACGACCAGGTCCAGCAGCAGCTCGCCAGCACCAACCAGCGGCTGACGCTGGTGAAGCAGCAGCTGTCGATCTACTCCGGGCATTTCTCTAAGCTGCAGGCTGAGGTTGCCAAGATCGCGATCAACCAGTACGAGACCGGCAACACGAACGCGTCCATGACGCTGCTGACCGCGGGCAACCCGCAGCAGATCCTGGACCAGTCCTCGATCCTGGAGGAGCTGTCGGCCAGCAACGAGGCCATGATCGGCCAGTTCCTGTCGGCCGCGAAGCAGCTGGAGCAGACCCAGCAGCTGGTCAACCGGACCAAGGCCGGCATCGTGCAGCTGAAGGCCAGCCTCGGCAAGCGGCGGTCGGCGCTGAACAAGATGCTCAGCCAGCAGCAGACGCTGCTCGCCAAGCTCACTCCGCCGCAGCAGGCGACGGTGGGCGGCGGGCCCGGCACCGGCACCACCACGGGCAAGTACACCGGGCCGACGACGTCCCAGGCCGACAAGGCCGTGGCGTTCGCGTACGCCCAGCTCGGCTGCCCGTACGTGTACGGCGGCACCGGCCCGTGCTCTTCCGGGTTCGACTGCTCCGGGCTGACCATGGAGTCGTGGGCCGCCGCGGGCGTGTCCATCGAGCGCACCAGCTACGACCAGTGGGATTCGCTGCCGCACGTGAGCCTCAGCAGCGTGCAGCCCGGCGACATCCTGGTGTTCTACGGGGCCGGTCACGTCGCCATCTACGTCGGCGGCGGGAAGTTCATCCAGGCGCCTCAACCAGGCCAAGATGTGGAGCTCGTGACCTATCAAGGCGCGAGCACGCCCGGCCTCGACGGGGCGGTCCGCCCGTAGCCGGCGACACGGCAGCCGCTGACTGGTGCGGTCGGCCTGGCGGGTACGCTCAGAGCTTCTGCGCGATCCGCCCGCCAGGACGGCCGCCCCGCAGCGGGGCGCCGCGCTGCTGGTCAACCTGATGCCATGCCCAAGGTCCTGATCGTCACCAACGACTACCCGCCGCGCAGCGGCGGGATTCAGTCATTCGTGCACGCGCTGGCGGTGCGGCTGCCCGCCGACGAAGTGGTCGTCTACGCGCCGGCCTGGACTGGCGCCGCCGAGTTCGACCAGGCGCTGCCGTTCCCGGTGATCCGCCACCCCGGCAAGCTGATGCTGCCGGTGCCGTCGGTCCGGGACCGGGCCGTCGGGCTGCTGCGCGAGCACGGCTGCGACACGGTGCTGTTCGGCGCGGCCGCGCCGCTCGGCGCTGCTGGCGCCGAGCCTGCGCCGGGCGGGCGCGCGCCGGATCGTGGCGCTGACGCACGGGCACGAGGCGGGCTGGGCCGCGCTGCCGGGCGCGCGCTGGCTGCTGCGCCGGATCGGCTCCGGCGTCGACGTGCTCACCTACCTGGCGGAGTACTTCCGGGTCCGGCTGTCCGGCGCGCTCAGCCCCGAGGCGGCCGGACGGATGGTCCAGCTCGCGCCGGGCGTCGACTCGAGACCGTTCCGGCCCGGTTCGGGCGGCTCGGAGGTGCGCAAGCGGCACGGCGCTCGGACCGGACCGGCCGGTCGTGGTCTGCGTCTCCCGGCTGGTGCCGCGCAAGGGGCAGGACACGCTGATCCAGGCCTGCCGCGGGTGCTGGCGCAGCACGCGGCCGGGGCCGGGCCCGGCGCGGCGGAGCCGCTGCTGATCGGTCGGCGGCGGACCGTACCGCGCGCAGCTGGAGACGGCTGGCGGAACGGCTCGGCGTGGCCGAGCTCGGTGCTGTTCACCGGCCCGGTCGCCTGGGACGAGCTGCCGTCTACTACGACGGCCGGCGACGTCTTCGCGATGCCGTGCCGGACCCGGCGGGCGGCCTGGACGTCGAGGGCCTCGGCATCGTCTACCTGGAGGCCTCCGCGACCGGCCTGCCGGTCGTCGGCGGCGACTCCGGCGGCGCGCCGGACGCCGTGCTCGACGGCGAGACCGGCTACGTCGTGCCCGGCCGCAGCGCCGCCGCGGTGGCGGACCGGATCGGCGAACTGCTCGCCGACCCGGTGGGTGCCGCCGCGATGGGGGAGAAGGGCCAGGCCTGGATCGAGCGCGAGTGGACCTGGGACCTGGTCGCCGAGCGGCTCCAGCACATCCTGGGTGACGGGCCTGCGCGACCTTAGCGGTAGAGCGCCTCGATGTCGGCGGCGAAGTCCTTGGCGACCAGTGCCCGCTTCACCTTGAGCGACGGCGTGATGTAGTCGTTCTCGTCGGTGAAGTCGACCGGCGAGCACCCGGAACTTGCGGATCGACTCGGCCCTGGACACCGCCTTGTTCGCGTCGTCGACGGCGGCCTGCAGGTCGGCCAGCAGGTCGGGGTCGTCCGCGAGGTCCGCCGCGGTCGCGCCGTCCGGCTTGCCGTGCTGCTTCTTCCAGTGCTCCAGCGCTTCCGGGTCCAGCGTGATCAGGCGGCGATGAACGGCTTGCCGTCCCCGACGACCATGCACTGGCTGATCAGCGGGTGCGCCCGGAGCCGGTCCTCGAGCACGGCCGGGGCGACGTTCTTGCCGCCCGCGGTGACGATGAGCTCCTTCTTGCGGCCGGTGATCGCGCAGGTAGCCCTCGTCGTCGAGCGACGCCGAGGTCGCCGGTGTGGAACCAGCCGTCGGCGTAGCGCGTCGGCGGTGGCCGCGTCCGGTTGTTCCAGTAGCCGGCGGAACACGATGCGGCCCTTGAGCAGGATCTCGCCGTCGTCGGCGATCCGGACGGACGCGCCGGGCACGCGGCCGTCCGACGCTGCCGATCTCGTTGCGGCGTCGAGCGTGTTGACGGTCGCGGCCGCTGAGGTCTCGGTCAGGCCGTAGCCCTCCAGCACCGTGAGGCCCGACGCCGCGGAAGAAGTGGCCGAGCCGCTCGCCCAGCGGCGCGCCGCCCGAGACCGCGTGCGTGACCTTGCCGCCGACGGCGGCGCGCAGCTTGCCGTAGACGAGCCGGTCGAAGAGCGCGTGCCGGACCCGCAGGCCGACGCCGGCCGGCCGCCTGCGTCGCTGCGCCTCGCTGACCAGGCGATCGCCGTGTCAGCGGCGGCCGTCGAAGATCTTTCCCTTGCCGGCTGGCGTACGCGCTCTGCGTGCGCGGTGTTGAAGACCTTCTCGAACACCCGCGGCACGGCCAGCAGGAACGTCGGCCGGAACTCCGGCGAGGTCGCTCGGCGAGGTGCGCGACGTCCGGCCGGTGGCCCGAGCACGGCGCCGGATGCAGGCAGCCGACCTCGACTGGATGCCGGCCGAAGACGTGCGCGAGCGGCATGAACAGCAGGGTCGAGCCGCCGGCTCCTGGAACAGCTGCGGCAGCGAGCCGTCGACCACGTTGCGCACGCTCGGACAGCAGGTTGCGGTGGGTCAGCTCGCAGCCCTTGGGCCGGCCGGTGGTGCCGGAGGTGTAGATGATGGTGGCCAGGTCGTCGGCGCGCCTGGCCTGTGCGGGCCACGTCGTCCAGCAGGTCGGTGCCTGACGGCCGACCAGCCGGTCGCCAGCGCCAGGGTCGGCCGAGGCCGTCGATCCGCCAGACGTCGGCGCAGCTCGGGCAGCCGGTCGCGCACCCCGTCGACGAGCTGCCGCGTGCTCGTCGGTCTCCACGATGACCGCCACCGCGCCGGAGTCGCCGAGGATCCACTCGACCTGCTCGGCCGAGCGAGGTCTCGTAGATCGGCACGGTGACCGCGCCGGCAGTCCAGATGGCGTAGTCGACCAGCGTCCACTCGTACCTGGTGCGCGACAGCAGCGCCGACCCGGTCACCCGGCTCGACGCCGGCCGCGACCAGGCCGCGCGGCCACGGCCGTGACCTCGGCGCGAACTGCGCCGGCCGTGACGTCAGACCAGGCGCCGTCGGCGGCCCGGCGCCGGATCACCACCTGGCTGGGCGCGGACGCGGCCCGGCTGAAGATGACGTCCGTCAGGGAGGCATCGTCCGGCACCGCGATCAGGGCCGGGATCCCGTACTCGAGCACATCGCCTCCACCTGCCGCGTTCCCGATCTGATCTTCGCCGACGTTACCCCGGTACCTGGCTGCCGGTTTGGTAAGGGTAGGCCGCCGGGTCCGGGCCGGCCATCCGCTCGGGCCGGGCTGGGCCGGGCCGAGCGCGGGCGGGCTGGGCGAGGCTGCCGGACTTTGCCTACTGTAGGTGGATGCGGGTCCACGTGGTGAGTGACGTCCATGGCCGGGCCGACGCGCTCCGGCGGGCCGGAGCGGGCGCGGACGCCTTCATCTGCCTGGGTGACCTGCTGCTGTTCGTCGACTACGCGGACTACAGCCAGGGCATACTTCCCGGCTTGTTCGGCGCGCAGAAGGCGCAGCAACTGGTCGAGCTCCGCACCGCGCTGCGGTTCGACGAAGCCAGGGCCATGTCGGCCGAGCTGTGGGCCGGGCTCGGCGGTGACCCGCGCCAGCACATCGAGCAGGCGGTGGCACGGCAGTACGCCGAGCTGTTCGCGGCCATGCCGACGCCGGCCTACATCACCTACGGCAACGTCGACGTCCCGCGCCAGTGGGGCGAGCACGTTCAGGCCGGCCAGCGCGTGCTGGACGGCGAGCGGCTCGACTTGGACGGCCGGACCTTCGGCTTCGTCGGCGGCGGGCTGCGGACTACCTACCGCACCCCCAACGAGCTGGACGACGAGGTATTCGACGCGAAGGTCGCCGCCATCGGGGAGGTGGACGTGCTGTGCTCGCACATCCCGCCCGCCGTCCCCGACCTGCTCTACGACACGGTGGCGCGCAGGTCCGAGCGCGGCAGCGAGGCGCTGCTCGCCCTGATCGAGAAGACCCAGCCGCGGTACGCCCTGTTCGGGCACGTCCACCAGCCGCGGCAGAGCCGCATCCGGATCGGCCGGACCGAGTGCATCAACGTGGGCCATTTCCGGGCCACTGGCCAGCCGTATGTCCTGCAGTGGTAGTTAGTCGCCGCGACGTCCGGCGATGGGGCTCCGGCGAGGTACGCTCCCAGGCATGGCCGACAGAACCAGCTCGAGCATCGTCGTCGCCGCGTCCCGCAGCGCCGTGATGGGCGTTATCGCAGACTTTGCCGCCTATCCGGACTGGGCCACCGGAGTGCGCTCTGCCGAGGTGCTGGAAGACGGCCCGGCCGGCCGCCCGCGCCGGGTGCGGTTCGCTCTGGACGCTGGCCTGATCAAGGACAGCTACGTGCTGGCTTACGAGTGGGACGGTGACGCCGGCGTTCGCTGGGAGCTGGCCGAGGCGGGCACCATGGTGACGGAGATGTCCGGCGCGTATGCACTGGCGGATGCTGGGCAGGGCACCAAGGTCAGCTACGAGCTGGCGGTGGGCACCCGCGGCCTCCCGATGCCGGGGATGCTCAAGCGCAGGGCGGAGAAGACGATCATCGACACCGCCCTGAAGGGACTCAAGAAGCGCGCCGAGGAGCTGGCCTCCGGGGCCGGTCAGGAGCGGTGAGGTCAATGTCGGACGAGCGTGACAGCAATACGGACCGGGACCATTCGCGGGGGGACAAGGCGGGCTGGGACAAGTCCGCGTGGGCCGATGCCGCCAGGGAGAGCCAGGAGCAGGACGACACTGGCCCGAGGCCGGCCGACCGCGCGGATCCGGCCACGGACCCGGCCGGTGCCGGGGGCTCGCGCGGCTCGGGCGCCTCCGGTGCTTCCGGCCGTTCGGGCGGCTCGGGCTCGGGCCAGCGCCGGAGCACCAGGCCCGGCCAGGACCGCAGGCAGTCCAGGCCGCGGCAGCCGGCGCCGGGGGCCGAGATGCTCAGCGACTTCCAGCGCTGGCTGCTGCGCTCCAGCGCCAAGTCGATGCGCAAGGAGATCAGCGGTCAGGTGCGGCGCACGTTCGGGAGCGGCCGCTCGGAGCGCGCCGACGTCTGGGACACAGCCACGAACGAGATTCCGCCCGAGGTGGGCGAGTCGCCGGAGTGCCAGTGGTGCCCGATCTGCCGGGCGGCCAGGCGGATGCGCGAGTCTGGCCCTGGTCTGGGCGATCACCTGTCCACCGCGGGCGATATGGTCTCTGCGGCGGTGTCCGAGGCGCTGAAGTCCGTCGACTCGGTGCTGTCCAAGCCGAGCGGAGCAGACTCCAGGCCGGCGCCGCCAGACGACTGGGCGCCGGGCAGCGAGGGCTGGGACGCCGCGCGGGATAGTTGGGCGGCTGCGCACGGCGCCAGGGTCACCGCGGACGGCGAGCAGGCTGCGGCTGGGCCCGGCGATCCGCCGGCCGCAGCCGGTACCGGCGATCAGCCGGCCGCCGACGCGCACGAGGACGGTGGGCAGCAGACGGAAGGGCCGGATGAGCCTGACAATCGGGGTTGACGTCGGCGGCACGAAGGTTGCCGCCGGAGTCGTCGACGAGCACGGGGTGATCGTCGAGAAGCTGAAACGGGCTACGCCAGCCGCTCGCCCGGACGACACCGCCGACGTCCTCGCCGACGCCGTGCTGGAACTGCTGTCCCGGCACGAGGTGGTGGCCGTGGGCATCGGCGCGGCCGGCTTCGTCGACGAGACGCGCTCGACCGTGCTCTTCGCGCCGAACCTGGCCTGGCGGGACGAGCAGGTCAAGAAGCGGGTCGAGGAACGGATCGGCCGGCCAGTGGTGGTCGAGAACGACGCGAACGCGGCCGCGTGGGCCGAGTCGAAGCTCGGGGCGGCCCGCGGTCAGCAGCACATGATGATGATCACTGTCGGCACCGGCATCGGCGCGGGCATCGTGATGAACGGCAAGCTCTACCGGGGGCAGTGGGGTTCGGCCGGCGAGCCCGGCCACTACCGGGTGGTGCCGGACGGCAGGCTGTGCGGCTGCGGCAACCGCGGTTGCTGGGAGCAGTACGCGAGCGGTAACGCGCTGGTGGCTGAGGCGCGCGAGCTAGCACGGCGGGCGCCGAGCGGTTCGGTCCGGCTGCTGCAGCTCGGTGGCGGCACGCCCGACGGCATCGACGGCCCGGCCGTCACCCAGGCGGCCCGCGAGGGCGACGCAGGCGCACTCAGCTGCTTCGACATCGTGGGCAGCTGGCTCGGGCACGGCCTGGCCGACGTCGCGGCCATCCTCGATCCCGGTTGCTTCGTGATCGGTGGCGGGGTGTCAGAAGCGGGCGAGATGCTGCTCGGGCCCGCCCGGAGCGCGTTCGCGAGCAGCCTGACCGGCCGGACACACCGGCACCTGGCCGAGGTCAGGCTGGCGGAGCTGGGGCCGGACGCGGGCATGATCGGCGCCGCGGACCTGTCCAGACTGCCTGCCTGAGCCAGCCGGGACAGAACCGGTCCGGCTGCCGGCCTGAGCCAGCCGGGACAGGCCCGAGCTAGGACAGCCCCGTCAGACCACCGCGCCGTCGTCGTCCTCGTCCCGCGGCGGCCGGTCACCCATCTTCACGACCAGGATCACGAAGCCGGCGATGAAGGCGGCGATCGCCGCCAGGGCCTCGGTGCCGGAGATGGTCCACTGCAGGACCGTACCGAGTAGCAGGTAGCCGGGCCCGCCGATCAGCGCGACCCAGGCTCCCTTGGAGACCGGGTCCATCCGCGCGGGCGGCGGTAGCGGCTCCGGCTTATACGGCTCGTCCGTTTCCTCGGGCGGCGCGTAGGACCGCGGGTCGCCCGCGAACCTGATGACCCGGCTGTGCTCGAACGGCGCGGTCCCGCCGATGACCGGGATGTCCGCGGGCCTGGCCGGCGCGGGCGGTGCGGGCGGTGCGGGCGGCTCCGGCGGCGGCGCCTGTTCTGCCGTCTCCTCCGCGGGCAGGTCTTCCCTGGCGGGCCACGGCACCGCCTCGGCGGCCTGGGCAGCGGGGGATTCCAGGCGTGCGACCAGATCACGCCAGGCGGCCTCGTCGCCGCTGACTTCGCCGTCGACGTCGCCTGGTCCGCTCATCCCTCATTCTCCGCCGGTTGACTCAGTGGTGATACCGCTGTGCAGCCGTATGAACTCAAGACTGCCCGAAAAAATTACCTCAGCATCATGGTCCAGTGTGGCGACGTGATAGCTGTCGGCGAGCTCACGCACTTCCAGCTGGGCCGGCGGCAGCGCGCCCTGCAGCAACTTCATGCTGGCGGGGCCCACGACGTGATCGGTCACGCTGCGGTAGGCGAGCACCGGCTGCGTCAGCTCGGTCAGGTGCTGCTGGGTGATGCGCCACAGGCCAGGCAGGGTGGCCGCCGCCTTGACCGGCACCCGGTCGTACCCGACCTCCGCGGCCCCCGGCTTCTTGACGTCGCTCGCGATGCCCTTGAGCGACGGCACGACCAGCTTCAGTACGGGCGCGAGCACGAACGCCTTGGTATCGGCCGTGATCGACGGGTTGACGAGCACGAGCCCGCGGATGGCGTCGCCGCGCAGTTCAGCCAGCCGCAACGCCAGGCAGCCGCCCATTGACAGCCCCATCACGAACATCTCGTCGCAGCCGGCCTGCAGCTCGTCGAACGCGCGGTCAACCTCGGCGTACCAGTCCTCCCAGCGCGTCCTGGCCATCTCCTGCCAGGTGGTGCCGTGCCCCGGCAGCCGCGGCAGCGAGACGCTCAGCCCGGCCGCCGCCAGGTACTCGGCCCACGGGCGCAGCGACTGCGGGCTGCCGGTGAAGCCGTGGCACAGCAGCACCCCGGTCGGGCCGCCCTGGTGGGCAAAAGCCTCAGCGCCTGGCATTACCGGCATGTTTCCTCGGTCCTCTCGCGTGCGCTCCCGCGCGGCCTGTTACCCCGAATCGTCCCATGCGCCGTCGCCAGGCGGCAGTGGGTCGGTCAGATGCAGTTTCCAGGGCGAAACCGAACCGGCAGGCGGCTAGTCATCGCCGACTCGGCCCTGACGTGGGAACATATGACCGTGTTCTACTGGGTGGTCAAGGCGATTATCGGCCCCGTGCTGCGGCTGCTGTTCCGGCCGTGGGCGGAGGGGACCGAGAACGTGCCCAGGGACGGCGCCGCGATCCTGGCCAGCAACCACCTGTCCTTCTCGGATCACTTCTTCGCCCCGCTGCCGCTGCCGCGCAAGGTTGTCTTCCTGGCGAAGTCCGAGTACTTCACCACGGGCGGGCATCAAAGGCCTGGCCAAGAAGGCGTTCTTCAGCGGGATGGGCCAGATCCCGGTCGACCGCTCGGGCGGCGAGGCCAGCGAGCGGGCGCTGCGCACCGGCCTGCGGGTCCTGGCGTCCGGCCAGCTCCTCGGCATCTACCCGGAGGGGACGCGGACGCCGGACGGCCGGCTGTTCCGCGGCAAGACCGGCGTGGCCCGGCTCGCGCTCGAGGCCAGGGTGCCGGTGATCCCGACCGCGATGATCGGCGGGTTCGAGTTCCAGCCGCCAGGCAAGCTCGCGCCGCGGCTGACGATCAGGCCGGGGGTCAGGTTCGGCAAGCCGCTCGACTTCTCCCGCTACTACGGCCTTGAGCAGGACAGGATCGTGCTCCGGGCGGTCACCGACGAGATCATGTACGAGCTGATGCGGCTGTCGGGTCAGGAGTACGTCGACGAGTATGCGCAGCGGGCCAAGGGCCGGCTGAGCCAGGTCCTGCACCATGGCAGTAGCGGGAACGGGCAGCTGCCTGACTCCGGCGCCGGCCCGGTCGCGCCCACCGCGGCGAACACAGCCGCGGTCAACGCGGCCGCGCCGGCCGCGGACGGCGACACCGACGCCGACGACGGCCTCGGCGACTGAGGCAGCCTGCCGGTACGAACCGCTGCGCCCGGTCAGGCCCAGCCCTTCGTCCGCTCGACCGCGCTGCGCCAGCGTACGTGCGCCGCGTCGTCGCGGATGCCGGGATCGAACCGCCGGTCCAGCTGCCAGGTCGCCGCCAGCTCCGCGCGCGATGACCAGACGCCGGCGCCCAGGCCCGCGAGGAAAGCCGCGCCGAGCGCCGTGGTCTCCGCGATCACCGGCCGCTCGACGGTGCGCTGCAACTGATCGGCCTGCAGCTGCAGCAGCAAGTCGTTGGCGCTGGCGCCGCCGTCGACCCGCAGCGGCCCTGCGCTTGGCCGGGGAGCGACCCCCGGAGCCCCCGCGGCGCCGGCTGACTGCGTCCTGGCGGCTGCCTCGGCCGTCATCACGTCGATCACGTCCCGGACCTCGAACGCGATGGCCTCCAGCGCCGCCCGGATCAGGTGCGCCCTGGTCGTGCCCCGGGTCAGCCCGAACATCGCGCCGCGGGCGGCGGGATCCCAGTCCGGGGCGCCCAGCCCGGTGAGGGCCGGCACGAACACTACCCCGCCCGTGTCCGGTACTGACCTGGCCAGTCCTTCGCTCTGGCCCGCGTTGTCGAGCAGGCCCAGGCCGTCGCGCAGCCACTGGATCGCGGCTCCGGTCACGAACACCGAGCCCTCAAGCGCGTACGTCAGCTGACCCGACGGCTCCAGCCAGGCCACCGTGGACAGCAGCCCGGCCTGCGAGCGCACGATCGACGTCCCGGTGTTGACCAGGACGAACGACCCGGTGCCGTACGTGCACTTGGCCGCACCGACGTCGAAGCAGGCCTGGCCGAACAGCGCGGCCTGCTGGTCTCCGGCGATGCCCGCCACCGGGAGGGACAGGCCACCGAAAACGTCCGGGTCGGTGTGGCCGACGACGCCGGTGGACGGCACGACCTCGGGCAGGGCGTGCGGCGGCACCCGGAACAGCTCGCACAGCTCGGCTGACCACTGGCCCAGGCTGATGTCGAACAGCAGCGTGCGGGACGCGTTGGAGGCGTCGCAGACGTGCCGCCGGCCGCCAGTCAGCCGGGCGATCAGGTAAGAGTCGACGGTGCCGACGGCCACCGAGCCGTCGATCACGCCGGACCAGATGGCGGGCTCGGACTCGGCCAGCCAGGTGAGCTTCGTGGCGGTGAAGTAGGGGTCGATGCGCAGCCCGGTCAGCTCAGCGACCCTCGGCTCGTGCCCCGCCGCGCGCAGCGCCGTGCAGATCTGCGCGGTCCGCCGGTCCTGCCAGACGATCGCCCGGTGCGGAGCGGCGAGCGTCGTCCGGTCCCACAGCACCGCCGTCTCGCGCTGGTTGGTGATGCCCACGCAGGCCAGCGCCGGGCTGCCCGCCGCCCGGATCGCCTGCGTGCAGGCGGCGAGCGTCGCCTGCCAGATGCCCTCCGGCAGGTGCTCGACCCAGCCGGGCTGTGGGAAATACTGACGGAATTCCTGGTATCCGCGGCCCGCGACAGTGCCGTCGTCGGCGACGATGAGAGCGGTCACGCCAGTGGTGCCCGCGTCGATCGCAAGGACGCTCATAACTACTAGTGTGACGGTAATAGACGGGAGAGGAAAAACTAATGCGAGTGGGTGTCCTGACCGGCGGCGGCGACTGCCCTGGCCTGAACGCGGTGATCCGCGCGGTCGTGCGGACCGGCGTCGCCGAGCACGACATGGAGTTCATCGGCTTCCGCGACGGGTGGCGCGGCCCGCTGGACGGCGACACCATGGTTCTGGACGTCGCCGCGGTCCGCGGCATCCTGCCCCGGGGCGGCACGATCCTCGGCTCGTCCAGGACCAACCCGGCGGCGGATGGGGCCACGGTTGGCGGCAAGACCGGGATCGAGCGCATCCAGGAGAACCTGGAAAGCCTCGGCGTGGACGCGCTCGTCGCGATCGGTGGCGAGGACACCCTCGGCGTGGCGGCCAAGCTGCACGACGCGGGCGTGGCGGTCGTCGGCGTGCCCAAGACCATCGACAACGACCTGAACGCCACCGATCTCACGTTCGGGTTCGACACCGCCGTCAACATCGCGATGGAAGCCATCGACCGGCTGCACACGACGGCCGAGAGCCACCACCGGGCCCTGATCGTGGAGGTGATGGGCCGGCACGCCGGCTGGATCGCGCTGCATGCGGGCATGGCCGGCGGCGCCAACGTGATCCTGATCCCGGAGAAGCCGTTCGACCTGGAGCAGGTCTGCGAGTGGGTGGAGCACCGGTTCCAGACCAGGTACGCCCCCATCGTCGTCGTCGCGGAGGGCGCCCAGCCGAAGGCCTCGGGGGACGAGTCCGCGGATCAGTCGGAGCGGCCGCTGGACGCGTTCGGGCACGTACAGCTGGCCCAGATCGGGCTCGGTCAGCGACTGGCCGCCGAGATCGAGCAGCGGACCGGCAAGGAAGCCCGCTGCATCGTGCTCGGGCACGTGCAGCGTGGCGGCACGCCGACTGCCTTTGACCGCGTGCTCGCCACCCGGTTCGGGGTGCACGCTGCCCGGGCGGTCGCCGACGGCGCGTTCGGCTCGATGGTCGCGCTGCGCGGCACCGACATCGTCCGGGTGCCGCTGTTGGAGGCGACCAGGGAGCTGAAGCTGGTCTCGCCGGAGCGGTACGCCGAGGCCGAGGTTTTCTTCGGCTGAGTCAGGCCGGACCCGTCACCCCTGGCGGGCGCGGAAGGCGGCTGCCTTCACCCGGTTCTGGCAGGCCGTCGAGCAGAACCGGCGGGTGCCGTTGCGGGACACGTCGACGAAAACCCGGTCGCATCGCGGCGCCGTGCAGATTCCCAGCCGGTCGTACATCTCCGTGCCGAGCACGATCGCCAGACCGGTCGCGCAGCCCGCGGCCCAGCCGTCGGCCAGCGAGTCGGTGCTGGCGTGGAAGTGCATGTGCCACGGCTCGCCGTCGTGGCGATCCAGCTGGGGCCTGGCGCCGGTCTCGGCCAGCAGCGTGTTAACCCTGGTCGCGGCGCTATCCACGTCGCCGTGATCCACCGCGTCGAACACCGCGCGCAGCCGCCCGGCCACGACGGCCAGGTCGGCCGCCTGGGCCGCGGTCGGCACCTGTACGCCCGGATTGGCGCTGGTGAGCGCCTCGATGACGCTGGTCCGGAGGGCGTCGCCGGCTGGCTGCTCGAACACGCGGCCCCGCGCCTCACCGGGCGTGACCGCGTTCACGAGGTTGACCGCGGCCGTGATCACCGAGTCAACGTGACTGTTGAAATTCACTTGACCAGTTATGCCTTCATGGTTAGCGTGTAACTGTTGAAACTCTACACGACAGTCACGTGCGGTGACGGGATAGTGAGGGCACATGTCAGCGGCAAGCGAAACCGCCTCCCGGCCGACGCCGATCGGCAAGGACGCCGCGCGCGACTGGATCGCCCGCTGGGACGCGCAGCAGCAGGACCGGCTCCCGGACCGGGAGGACCGGTTCACCGCCCTGCTCGATGCCGTCGAGGCGGGCGTCGGCCGAGATGACCCGCTCGTCCTCGACCTGGGCTGCGGACCCGGCTCGCTCGCGGCCCGGCTGCTGACCCGGCTGCCGGAGGCCGCCGTCGTGGCGATCGACGCCGACCCGCTGACGCTCGCGCTCGGCCGGACTGCCTGGCAGGACCGGCCGGGCCTCCGGTTCGCCGACGCCGACCTGCGCGAGCCCGGCTGGTCCGCCGGCCTCGGCCTCACCCGCCAGCCGGACGCGGCGGTCAGCACCACGGCGCTGCACTGGCTCTCGCAGCCGGTCCTGGCCGCCGTCTACGCCGAGGTCGGCGCCCTGCTGCGGCCGGGCGGACTGCTGCTGAACGGTGACCACCTGGCTGAGGACGAGTCGGCACCACGGCTGGCGATGCTGGACCGGGCCCTGGTCGAAGCGGAGATCCGGCGGCGGCAGCCCGGCGGTGTCACCGAGAGCTGGGATCAGTGGTGGACCGCCGTCAGCGCGGAACCGGACCTGGCCGCGCTCGACGCCGAGCGCAAGTCCCGCAACGTGTCCGCTGAGCACCACAGTTCGCCGGCCGGACGCCTCAGCGTGCACGTCGAGGCGCTGCGCGCGGCCGGCTTCACCGAGGTCGGCACGCTCTGGCAGCGCGGCGACAACAGGCTGCTGTGCGCCGTCAAGGGCGGCTAGCGGCTACGAGCAGGTGCTCACCGACGCCTGGTAACTGGACGGCGGGGACACGATGACGTAACCGGAGCCGTGCTGAGCCAGGTATAGCGAGATCGTCCACACGTTGCACGCGGTGTGCTTCGGGCTGGCGGCCGGACGCTGGTGACTGGTGAATGTGACCGCGGCGGCGAGTTCCGCCTGGCCGGTCCCGGCGATGCTCTGCAGGGTGGCCTGCGAGTCCTGGGACGACCCGTAACCGCGCACGAACGCGGGCCGCGACAGCCCGCCGCGCAGCGACGGGGTGAACAGTCGCTTGTAGGCGGCGAAGTCGTGGTCGTTGATGGCGGTGAAGTACCGGGTCAGGAACGCGACGACGGCGGCGGCGTGCGGGCCGCTGGCGGCGGCCGGGCTCGTCGTGATGAGCTGGCTGGGAGTTGCTGCCGGCGTCGGACTGGGCTGCCGCGGGCGGGCCGTGGCTCCGGCGGCGGCCCGGTTCTTGGCCGGCGTCTTGCCCTGCGACAGCAGGATCGCGGCGCTGACGGCACAGACGATGAGCACGACCGCCGCCGCCGCGAACGGGATCCACCGGCCGCTGTGCGTCCCGCCGCGCTGTCCGCGCGGGGGCTGCTCCTTCGCCTCGTCTTCGGCTGGGAACGCGGAGCTTCCGGACTCGGGTGTCCGGCGGCGCAGGCCGCGGCGGCCCGTGGCCGATTCGGCCCGCGATCGCTCTGGCCCGGCCGGGTCGGGCCCGGCTGGCTGTCCGCGGGTAAGCCAGGCCGGACCTGACGGCGCGAACGCGCCAGCTGGCTGGAGGGCGCCCGGTTCGGCGGCCGGAGCCTGCCCGGCCTGCGCCTCGGCACCGGCCGGGCCGGACGTGGTCAGGATGGACGTGGCGTCCTCCAGGCCGGACGGCGTCGCTGCGGCCGGGGACTGGGCAGTGGCCTGGCCAGGTGCCCGGAGGCCGCCGTCCGGGGCCGGGTAGCCGCCGGCTAGCGCCTGGTCTGGCGCCGGGTAGCCGGCGGCGGGGATCTGACCGGGGGCGTAGCTGCTGTTGGCGGCCTGGCCGGGCGTCGGGTAGGCGGGGGACTGGCCGGGCGTCGGGTAGTCGGCGGTCGGGGAGTAACCCGCCGTGCTGGACTGGTCGGGCGGGGCGTAGCTGCCAGCCGGGGACTGACGAGGCAGGGGGTAGTCGCTAGACGGCGACTGTCCCGGCGGGGCATAGCTGCCGGCGGGCGACTGGCTGGCGACCGGGCCTGGCAGTGTGTAGCCGCCGGCTGCGGCCTGGCCGGCCGGAGCATAACCGGCCGCCGGAGCGTCGGCCGCGGCCTGCGATAGCGGCGGGTAGCTGCCCGCCGCGGGCCCGGAGTCCGGGCCGGCCGGAGCGTAGCCGCCGTGCGGATACGAGTTGCCAGCACCCGCTAGGTCCGCGGGCGACCGTGGGCCGGACTGACCCGGCAGGCCGGAGCCACTCGCGCTGGCCGGTCCGGGCTGAGCCGGCAGCTGAGCGCCGCCTGGCTCCGGCGCGCCGAACTGGCCCGGGTCCCCGGCCGGTGCGCCGCTGGCGCGCTGCGCGGGCACGCCCGCGGGGGAGCCGAACCGCTCGCCGCCGGAGTATCCCTGGTCGGGCTGCGCGGGCCGGGCGTACTGCGGTCGCGGGTCGTACGCCTGCACTGCCTGATCAGGAGCCGGCGACGGGCCCGATCGCGGTCCGTAGCCGCCGGAGGCCGGATCTGGCTGCCTGGCCAGCTGATGGCCCGGCGGTGGGTAGGCGGGGGCGGCCTGATATCCGCTGGCCCCCTGATAGTGGTCGGCACCCTGATCCTGCGGGCCGGCCGGCCGGACCGGCTCGAACGGCCCGCGTGGCATGGCGAGTCCGGAAGCCGGCGGCGGGGGCTCGCCAGCGCCATACCGGCCGGGGTCCCCGGCGTCGTACCGGCCCGGGTCGTCCG
Source organism: uncultured Actinomycetota bacterium (assembly GCA_963726425.1). Lineage (GTDB taxonomy): Bacteria > Actinomycetota > Actinomycetes > Streptosporangiales > Streptosporangiaceae > JAJYUU01. The sequence continues at coordinate 471,306 of CAVSCN010000037.1, forward strand.
CGCCGAATCGGCCGGGCTCAGGGGGCTGATCCGACGGCGACGCTGGCTGCAGGCTCCAGTAGCGGCTCGGGGGCGTGCTCACCTGGTCGGGTGGTAACTCGGTGCCGTCTCTTCCGCGAGACGTGAACGGCCGCAGGTAACCGGCAGCGCCGGTCATGGCCGCGACCGCCTGCGGCTGCTCGGACTCGCGGGAACTCTGAAAGCTACCGCAGCCCGAGCAGAACTCCGCGGCGCCTTCGGTCTGCCGACCGCACCGTGTGCAGAGTGCCATGTTGCTCGTGTCCTTACGCCGACCGGCCGGACGTGGCCGAGTGACATCACCATAAGTATCGGAGCAGATACTCACCGGCGCCACCGAGACGGCAATTGTGGCCGGAGGCTGACTCTTCGCGTCCTAATAGCCTAAACGCGCAGTTCGCCATCGCAAGGCGGATCGCCGGCGCGGCGTCCAAGCCGATTGGCCCGGTACCGGCTAGTGGCAGACTGTGGTGATGTCAGTGCTCCCCTTGGCGAACCCGGCGGTGCCGCCCGCGGCGCCGCCGCTGCGCGAGCCGTGCGTCCTGCTGAAGCTCGGCGAGATCGTGCTGAAAGGCAAGAACCGCCAGCGCTTCGAGCGGCTGCTGCACGACAACATCCGGCGCGCGGTACGTGACCTGGGCATCGGCGTACGCGTCTGGCAGCGCGAGGGCGTGATCGTGCTCAGGGTGGCGGGCGCGGAGGCCGGCGACTTCGCCGCGCAGACGGCAGCCGACCTGGTCGCCGAGCGGATGCGTCAGGTCATGGGGCTGGCCCGGGTGTGCCGGGCGACCCGGGTCGCGAAGGAGCCCGCGGCTGCGATCGAGGCGGCCGTGCAACTGGCCGCCGACCGCCAGGGCAGTTTCGCGGTCCGAGCCCGGCGCCGCGACAAGCGCTTCCCGGTGACGTCGGCCGAGCTGGCCGTGATGATCGGATCCCGCATCCAGGAGGAGTACGGCTACCCAGTCAACCTGCGCGCCCCCGACACCACGGTGTTCGTCGAGGTCGATCAGCGCGAGGTCTTCGTGTTCACCGAGGGCTGGCCTGGCCAGGGCGGCCTGCCCGTCGGCATGAGCGGGCGTGCGCTGGTCCTGATGTCGGGTGGCATCGACTCGCCGGTGGCCGCGTACCGGATGATGCGCCGCGGCCTGCGGTGCAACTACCTGCACTTCTCTGGCATGCCCCTGACCGGGCCGGAGTCGGTCTACAAGGCGTACGGGCTGGTGCGGCAGCTCGACCGCTATCAGGGTGACTCGCGCCTGTACGTGGTGGCGTTCGGCAACGCGCAGCGCAGGCTCGCCGCGTCTGGCGCCGGCAAACTGCAGATCATGGCCCAGCGCAGGCTGATGCTGAAGACCGGCGCGGCCCTCGCGGTCCGGCTGCGCGCGGCCGCGCTGGTGACCGGGGATTCGCTCGGGCAGGTGAGCAGCCAGACCCTGACGAACATCACCGCGCTGGACGACGCGGTGCAGCTGCCGATCCTGCGCCCGCTGATCGGGCTTGACAAGCAGGAGATCATCACCGAGGCGCGCCGGATCGAGACGCTGGAGATCTCCGAGCTGCCCGACCAGGACTGCTGCTCGCTGCTGACTCCCCGGCAGGTCGAGACCAAGGCCCGGATCGAGGACCTGCGCCGGATTGAGGCGCGCCTGGACGCCGACGACCTGGCGGAGGAGCTAGCTGCCGCCGCGCAGGTGCACCTGCCGGGCGGCGGCTAACTGGTGCCGGCCTACTGAACGTCGATGCGGTCGCGTCCGGCCGCAGCCGCGAGGCGCACCCAGATGGCGGCGTTGCCGCCGAGCTTGGTGAGGGTTCCGCCACTGGCCCACACAGTCCCGGTCCGGGCCACGACGACGGCGTCGCTCACCCCGCAGCCCAGCGCGGACGTGATGGCGGACGGGCTCAGGTGGCCCTTGCCGGTCATCATGACGATCAGCCCGGCCGGCATCTGCTGGGCCGATGGCGTCGCCGTCGCGAGCACCCGGCCGTCCCTGGCGGCCGCCAGCTGACCGGCAAGCGCGGCCAGCGTCGTCGCGAACTGGTGCCACCGCTGGCCGTCCCAGTGCGCGAACACCAGACGGCCCTTGCCGGTGTCGCCCAGCAGCCAGACGTCACGGGCCGACTCCGCGAGGATGTCGCGCCAGCGGATCCGGGCGATCGCGCTGCTGCCCCGCATCCAGTGCCAGCGCCGGCCGTCGAAGCGGAGGATAGCGTCTGCCCGCGGCCGGGCGCTGATGGCCCAGATGTCGCGGCCGGATACCGCGCTCGCGTGATAGATGTCACTGGCCAGGCCGCGGACCCGGCGCCAGGACTGGCCGTCGAAGTGCCACGTGCCGCTGCCGCGGGCACCGCCAAAGGCAGTGCCGAAGACCCAGGCGCTGCGGGGACTGGTGCCGACGACGTCGGAGAGAGTGCCGGCGTCGCGCCACCGGTGCGCGGTCTGCCAGCGGATTCCGTCCCAGTGCAGCACGTACCGGCCGTAGCCGCTGATCGCCCAGATGTCGTTCTGCGCCGGGGCGCTCGCATCGCTGATGAAGTCGGACAGCCCGGCGGGCAGGGCGGCGGCAGTCCAGCGCTTGCCGACCAGCTGATCGGCGATCGGCGCGCTGGCGCCGCCAGGGTTGGTGCCGCCGAACGCCCACATGTGCCCGCCGGTCGTCAGGATCTCGGAGAATCCGGCGGCGCTCCCCGGATGCCCGAAGTGCCTGCTCATGGTCAGGTCCCAGGTCTGTGCCGCGAGCCGGACTGGTCCGGGCGAACCGGCCGTGCCGAGCGCGGCGTGGCCAGGGCCGAGGGGAGCGAGCGACCCGCTCAGCGGCAGCGCTGGCAGCACGGCCAGGGCGGCCGTGCTGAGCCTGCGGAACCGAGGCATTTCGCTACTTCCCCGCGAGACTGCGGCGAAGGCCCGCAGTTGCGCAACGTCTAAGTCAAGACTTGCACAAAATACCGGGTGAAGGCAGGTCTCCGCGCCACTATCGGCGGCCGCGCTCAGGGTGCGGCCACCTCCAGGGCTGACTCCGGCGCGGGCGCCGGAGTCAGCTCGCGGCCGAGGAGCCTGGGCAGCGTCCTGGCCATCGCCGCGAGTTCGGCAATGTCCTCGCTGGTGAGCGCCTGATCGCCGTCACAGAGCGCGGCCGCCGGGTGCGGGTGCACGTCCACGATGATGCCGTCGGCGCCGACCGCGATGCCGGCCCGGCTCAGCGGGAGCACTAGCTCCCGGCGGCCGCCCGAGTGCGAGGGGTCGATGATCACCGGCAGGTGCGAGAGCCGCTGCGCGATCGGCACTGCGCTGATGTCCAGCGTGTTCCTGGTGGCGGTCTCGAACGTGCGGATGCCGCGCTCGCACAGGACGATGTCGAGGTTGCCGCGCTGCGCGATGTACTCCGCGGCCATCAGCCACTCCTCGATGGTCGCGTTCATGCCGCGCTTGAGCAGCACTGGCTTGTCGGCCGCCCCGACCGCCTGCAGCAAGGTGAAGTTCTGCATGCTGCGGGTGCCGACCTGGAGCATGTCGGCGTAGGAGGAGACCAGGTCGACGGTGGCCGGGTCGATCACCTCGGTAACGATCGGCAGCCCGGTCTCGGCCCGGACGTCGGCGAGGATCCGCAGGCCGGCCTCGCCCAGGCCCTGGAACGCGTACGGGGAGGTGCGCGGCTTGAAGGCGCCGCCCCGCAGCAGGGACGCGCCGGCCGCCTGGGCCATCCGGGCCGATTCGAGCGTCTGCTCGGCGGTCTCGACCGTGCACGGCCCCGCGATCACAGTGACGGTATCCGGGCCGATGGGCACGCCCCGCACGTTGATCACCGACCGGTTCGGATGGTGCTCCCGGCTGACAAGCTTGTAGGGCGACGAGATCCGCACCACGTCGCTGACGCCGCGGTAGCTGCGCAGGTTCAGCGCGCCGAACTGCTCGACGTCACCAACCAGGCCGATGATCGTCCGGGACACGCCGCGGCTGACGAACGCCTCGCCCCCGGCCGTCTGGACGAGTCCGACGATCGCGTCGATGTCGGATTGAGTGGCCTCGGGGGCCATCACCACCACCACAGTGTCCTCCCTGGCTCCATCATGACGAAAGCCCCGGGCCATCCGGGCCCGGGGCTTGCTTGAGAGTCGCTCGCGTCAGCGCAGAGTCTGGCGGGCGACCGTCCCAGGGCAGGGCCGGTAGCCAAAACCAAACCAATACTCGCAACGCACGGGACGCAGCTTAGCGCACCCGGGGCAATGCGGGCTCGCCGGTGGGCCGGGCTCAGCCGGTATCCGGCGGGTGGCAAGATGGCTCCACCCCGCGAGGGGAAGGGTCAGCTTCGCGCCCGGCGCGGCGCGCGGCGGGAAGGGTCAAGGTCAGCCGGACATGACGCAGCCTGACACAGGCGCGCGTGACAGTGGCGAGGCTCATCGCTCGCCGTCACGGCTGGCCGGCCGCTCCCAGGGCGTGCTCCCGCCTGGTCAGTACGTTCCCCGGACGCTCCCGGTACTGCACTACGGACCGGTGCCTTCCTTCCATCCGGACACCTGGAACTTGCGGATCTTCGGGGCCACGGCGGCCGGCCAGGACGCGTGCCTGTGCTGGCGTGAGGTCACCCGGCTGCCGGTCCGCGAGTTGGTCGCGGACTTCCACTGCGTGACCAAATTCACTGTCCCCTCGGTGTGCTGGACTGGCATCCCGGCCTGCGAGCTGCTGCGGCTGTACCCGCCCGAGGCGGCCGTGACCCACGTGATGGTCTGGGCCGACTTCGGCTACAGCGCGAACGTCCGGATCGGTGACTTCGCCGCCGAGGACACGCTGCTGGCGACCCACTGCAGCGGCGAGCCGCTCGCGCCGGAGCACGGCTTCCCGCTGCGGCTGGTCGTGCCCAGCCTGTATGCCTGGAAGAGCGTCAAGTGGGTGCGGGCGATCGAGTACATGACCGTCGACCGGCGCGGCTTCTGGGAAGAACGCGGCTATCACAACGTCGCCGACCCGTGGCGAGAGCAGCGCTACTCCTACCAGGAGACCGAGGGCGAGGGTCCGCCGCTCTAGCCAGCTAGAGGCCGAAGCTGACGACGATGGTGATAGTCGAGCCTTGTGGCGCCTGGCCAGTCGGCGAATAGCTCGTCACGGTGTCACCCAAGCCGCCGCCCTCAACGGTCACCTGGAAGCCGGCCTGGGTCAGCACCTGCTCCGCATCGTGCAGCTTCATGCCGGTGACATCGGGGACCGGCACGGTCGGCGGGCCCTGCGAGACCTTGACCGTCACCACCTCGCCCGCGGTGATGGGCGTGTTGGGCTGCGGCGACTGGCTGATGATCGTGTTGGGCGGCTGCGTGCTGTTGGTCACCATGACGGCCTGGATGGCGTACCCGCCCTGCTGCGCCTCGGCCTGGGCCTGACTCAGCTGCTGGCCGACGAAGTTGGGCAGTGGCGGGCCCTGGCTGACGACGAGCTGGACCGGCTTGTTCCGCGGCCACTGGGTGTACGCGACCGGGTTCGTCGAGATCACGACGCCCGCCTGGATGCTGTCGGACGTGGTGTAGCCCGGCTGCGCGGCGGTCAGGCCGGCCGCGCGCAGATTCTGCTCCGCCTGCGCGAGCTGCTGGCCGGTGACGTTCGGCACACCGACGAGCATCGGGCCGAGCGAGGAGATCAGGGTGATGCGGTCGCCGTGGGTGACCCGCGCGCCCGATCCCGGACTGGTAGTGATCACGTCGCCCTTGGGCACCGTGTCGCTGTGCCGGCGCTGGCCGAGCACCGGCACCAGGCCGGCTGACTTGAGCTCGCCGGTGGCCGAGCTGACCGTCATCCGGGCGACGTTCGGCACATGGAAGTACTGGCCGGCCAACAGCCACCAGCCGGCCACCCCCACGACGAGGACGGCCAGGACGATGATGATCCGCTTGCTGAACAGCCACCGCTGCAGGAACGGCTCGCGGTAGCCGCGGGACCGGGCCCGGCGGGCCCGCCGCGGGCGCGGTCCGGCGTCGTCGGCCGGCCCGGCCGGGACGATCATGGTGTGGTTGGCCTGCTCGAACCGGCTGGTGGCGCCCGACAGCTCGGGGAAGGAGTCGGTCCTGGACCCGCCGTCGGCCGAGCCGGCCAGCGCGCCGGGCCCGGCCGACGTCATCGGGTAGGAGCTCCCGTTCCCCGCACGAACGGCCGCAAGAGAGGGGTCCGTCTCCGGATCACGGGCGGCATGCGCACCGCGGCGGGCCGGGGCCGACGGCAGCGGCAGGCCGTGCCGCACCTGGTTGACGGCCTGCAGGTAGTGTCCGGCGTCCGGTGGCCGCAGCTCCGGATCGCGGCTGGTGGCGAGCGCGACCAGGGTGTCGAGGGCGGCGGGCAGGCCGGGCACGAGGCTGGACGGGGCCGGCACGACGGCGTTGACGTGCTTGTAAGCGACCGCGAGCGGAGTGTCGCCGGTGTGCGGCTGGGAGCCGGTGAGCATCTCGAAGAGCATCACGCCGGCCGCGTAGACATCAGTCCGCTCGTCGGACTGGCTGGCGGAAACCTGCTCGGGCGCCAGGTAGGCGGCGGTGCCGATCAGCAGCCCGCTGCGCGTGTTGCTCATCCCGGCGGCCGCCCTGGCCAGGCCGAAGTCCGCGACCTTGATGACACTGCCGGAACCGAGCAGGACGTTCTCCGGCTTGACGTCGCGGTGGATTATGCCGGCGTCGTGGGCGGCGGACAGCCCGGTCAGCACGCCCTCGAAGATCTCGAGGGCCTCCCGCGGGTTCAGCCGGCCGCGGGAGTTGAGCAGCTCGCGCAGGGTCGGTCCGGGCACGTACTCCATGGCGATGTAATTGATGTCACCGGTCGAGCCCTGGTCGAAGACGGCCACGACGTTCGCGCTCGACAGCCTGGCCACGGCCCTCGCCTCGCCGATGAAGCGGCTGCTGAACTCGGGGTCCCTGGCCAGCTCGGGGTGGGCGATCTTCAGCGCGACGGCGCGATCCAGCCGCACGTCACGACCCAGGTAGACGGTGGCCATGCCGCCGCGAGCGAGCTGTGACTCGACCAGATACCGGCCGTCGAGCAGCTGTCCGATCGGAGCTGACAACGTCGTATCCATCGGGAGAATTCTAGAGTGCGAAAACGCCTGCTCGCCCGGTAACGATCCGCCTGAGCGGCCGGACGCGGCGGCAAGCCGTCACTGGCCGGGCGGAGAGGACGCCCGGGCGTAGCGCCGGCGCGGCACGCGGCCCGCCCGGAACGCCAGCCGGCCTGCCACGACGGCCTCCCGCATCGCCGCCGCCATCAGCTCAGGATCCCTGGCCCGGGTCACGGACGTGGCCAGCAATACTGCGGCGCAGCCCAGCTCCATCGCGATGGCCGCGTCGCTCGCGGTGCCGATGCCCGCGTCCAGGATGACCGGCACGGCGGCGGCCTCCACGATCAGCTCGATGTTGTGCGGGTTCCTGATGCCCAGGCCCGAGCCGATCGGTGCGCCCAGCGGCATCACCGCCGCGCAGCCTGCCTGCTCGAGCCGGCGGGCCAGGACCGGGTCGTCGTTGGTGTAGGGGAGCACCACGAACCCGTCGGCGATGAGCTGGTCGGCCGCGGTCAGCAGCTCCAGCGGATCGGGCAGCAGCGTCCGCTCGTCCGCGATGACCTCCAGTTTCACCCAGTTGGTAGCCAGCGCCTCCCTGGCCATCCGGGCCACCCGGACCGCCTCGCTCGCGGTGTAGCACCCGGCCGTGTTGGGCAGCGCGCGGATGCTCCGCGACGCGAGCAGGTCGAGCACAGAGCCCGAGGAAGCCGGGTCCACCCGCCGCATGGCCACGGTGGTGAGCTCGGTGCCGGAGGCCACCAGGGCCCGCTCCAGCACGTCCAGGCTCGGCATCCCGCCGGTGCCCATGATCAGCCGCGAGCTGAAGGACTCGCCGGCGATGACGAACGGATCGTCCATTGAATCAGCCTCCCTGGGTGGCGGTGACGACCTCTACCTCGGACCCGTCGGATAGCTGCGTCTGCTGCCACTCCGCCCGGCGGATGACCTCGCCGTTGACCGCCGCCGCGACCCCGGTCTGCGCCGTCGTGAGCAGCGCCACGGCGTCGGCCAGCGACGCACCGCTCGCGGCCTCGTGCGGCTCGCCGTTCACCACGATCGTGATGCTGGTCCTGGTCGTGTCGCCCGTCATGCTCGCGCTCCAAGCCGGGCGCTGCCGGTGCGCGCGGTCGCGAACCGGCCGGGCGCGAACGCCGCCCACAGCGGATCGGCGGCGCCGCTGGTCAGGTACGCCGTTACCGTGTCGGCCGTGACCGGAGCCAGCAGCACGCCCGCCCGGAAGTGCCCGGTCGCCAGGACCAGCCCCGGCAGCTGCGACGGGCCGAGGACCGGCGCGTTGTCCGGCGTGCCCGGCCGCAGCCCGGCCACCACGTCGGTGAGCGCCAGCTCGGTGATCCCCGGCACGATCGTGCGGGCGTCGCGCAGTAGTTCCCAGATGGCTCCCGCCGTGATCGTCGTGTCCGAGCCGAGTTCTTCCTGGGTGGCCCCGATGACGAGCTCGCCGCTGGCGCGCGGCACCAGGTAGACGCTGGAGCCGCGGACGACGCCGCGCACCGTGCGCTGCAGCAGGCCCGGCGGCAGCCCGGCCGCCGCCATGGCCGGCGTTGTCCGCAGCCGGATGATCTGACCTTTGACCGGCCGGATCGGCGGACCGTCTTCGGCGGGCAGACCGCGGATGGTGGCCGAAGCCCAGCCGGCCGCGAGCACGACCTGCCGCGCGGAGATCGCGGTGCCGTCGGCCAGCTCGACCCCGGCGACCCGGCCCGACTCGGTACTGATCTCCGTGACGTTGGCCGGGCAATGCCGGGCGCTGGCGGCGGTGGCGGCCCGCAGCAGCGCCACCGCGAGCAGCCGCGGATCGACCGAACCGTCCTCGGTGGCCATGAGGCCGCCGCGGACCGACGGGTCGAGCATCGGCTCGGCCTCGCGGCACTCGCGCGCAGTCAGCTGGCTAGTGCGGACGCCGAACGAGTCCTGCAGTGCGCGGAACTCCTCGATCACGGCGAGGTCGTCCGTGTCGTAGGCAACCTGCAGGGTCCCGGTCTGCTGGTAGCCGGTAGGCAGGCCGGTGACTTGCTCAAGCTCGGCGGCGAACGCCGGATAGCGGGCCAGCGAGTCGCGGCCGAGCGCGAACAGCTCGCGCTCGGCGTACGCGGCCTCGGCGATCGGCGTCAGCATGCCCGCGGCGGCGTGGGTGGCGCCCTGGCCGGGATCCGGGTCGGCCAGCACGACACGCAGGCCCCGCTGGGCGGCCCGCCAGGCGATGGACAGGCCAATCACACCGCCGCCGATGACGACGACGTCGGCGTCTTGACTGGGCTGAAGCCTGATGTTCGGCTCCCTTCGCCGGCATGACCCGGATCAGGTTCCTGCGGTCGGCGACTCACCAGCCGCCCTCTCAGCCCGGTCCGCACCGGACTCCCGCGCGATATCCATCCAGGGTAGCGCTGATCCGCCGGCTCTCGCGCTGACCCCGGCTGGCGCTGCTCGCCCGGTGCATTCTGGCAAATCATCCTAAATTACCTGGACCACACGGGCGCTCCGCCGACTGGGCGTGGTCAGGGACGCTACAACGTCCCTGACCACGCCCAGTGGCTCGATGCGGCTGAACTCGATGCGAGCCGGAACCCGCGTCGGCCGTGCTGCCGCCTCGGGCCGGCCGGGGCGCTACGGCACTATGTACTCCAGCAGACGCTGGCCCGCGGTGCCGTTCATCGGGGTCACGGGAGGAGGCGGTGCCCGATGACCGGTCCGGGGAACGTGGTCGTCGCGGGGGCCGGGCTGGCCGGGCTGCGCACGATCGAGGAGCTCCGGGCCAGAAGTTACGCCGGTCGCATCACGCTCGTCGGCGCCGAGACGCGCCCGCCTTATGACCGGCCGCCGCTGTCGAAGAAGCTGATGACCGGCGAGCTGGACGACACCTCGCTGCGGGCCGACCTGGCCGCGCTCGACATCGACGTCCGGCTCGGCGAGATGGCGACGAAACTGCAGCCGGGCACGCTGAGCACCGATCGCGGCGAACTCGACTTCGAGGCGCTCGTCCTGGCCACCGGCGCGGCGCCCATCCGGCTGCCCGGTCCCGGCCGCCAGCACGTCTTGCGCACACTCGACGACGCGCTTGCCCTCCGCGAACTGCTCGGGCCAGGAACGCGGCTCTGCGTGGTGGGTGCCGGCTGGATCGGTGCTGAGCTTGCGACCGCGGCGCGGACGCGTGGTTGCCAGGTCACGGTGCTGGAGGCAGCGGAGGCGCCACTGGCCGCCGCCGTCGGCCCGGAGATCGGCGCGATCACGGCCGGCTGGTATGCGCAGGCCGGCGTTGAGCTGCGACTGGGCCAGCCGGTCGGCTCGATCGAGGCGGGCGGCGTCGCGCTGGCCGACGGCGGCTGGATCGCCGCCGATGTAGTGGTCACGGCGGTAGGGGTCCGCCCGGCGGTGGCGTGGCTGGCCGGTCCGGCGTCGAGCTAGACAACGGCGTATCAGTCGATGCCCAGTTGCGGACCTCGGTGGCCGGGGTCTTCGCCGCCGGCGACTGCGCCTCGTTCTGGTCGCGGCCGCTACGAGCGGCGGCTGCGGTTCGAGCACTGGGATGTCGCGCTGCACCCGCCCGAGGTGGTGGCGTCCGGGTTGCTCGGCGGCAGCGAGCCGTACGACCCCGTGCCGTATTTCTGGTCCGAGCAATTCGGCCGCATGGTGCAGTACGTCGGCTGGCACGGCGACGCCGACCGGGTGGTGTGGCGCGGCGATCCGGCGGGCGCGAAGTGGGCGGTCTGCTGGCTGGCCGGCGGCAGGCTGGTCGCGGCGCTGACCGTGAGCACCCCGCGAGACATGCTGCAGTCCCGGCGGCTGATCGAGGCCGGGCGTGCCGGTAGATGCGGACCGCCTCGCCGATCCGGCGATCCTCATCCGTGACTGCGCCGTGTGACGGAATCGGGCGGTGCTGACCTCGGATTGAGACCGCGAAGCTGCCCCGATACTGCCCTGAAATGCACTTAATGTGATGACATGCACCATGTTTTACGGACACCGCTGTGTGGGAAGCTGCTCACGTGGCACAGATCGACCCCCCGACCGACGACATCGTCGGCGACTGGCTGAGTGTCCCGGACGTGGCTGACCGCCTTGGCCTGCCCGTGAGCCGGGTCAAGCAACTGCTGCGCGACCGGAAGCTACTGGCCGTGCAGCGCCCAAGCGGCGAGCACCGCCGTCCCCGCCCGGTTCCTGGCCGGGAGCGAGGTCATCCACGGCCTCGGCGGCACTCTCACCTTGCTCTTCGACTGCGGCTTCACCGAGCGCGACGCGCTGAACTGGCTGTTCACGGCGGATGACTCCCTGCCGGGGACGCCGGTGCAGGCGCTCACCGAGCACCGCCGCACCGAGGTGAACAGGCGGGCCCAGGCACTAGCCTTCTGAGCGTGCCTGAGCGTTCAGAAGACCTGCGGGACCGGCTCGCCGCCGCCCGGCTGTACCTGTGCACGGACGCGCGAGAGCGCCAGGGCGACCTGCCCGGCTTCCTGGACGCCGTGCTCGGCAACGGCGTCGACATCGTCCAGCTCCGGCAGAAGGGCCTGGAGGCTGGGCAGGAGCTGCGCTACCTCGACGTCTTCCGGCGGGCCTGCACGGCGCACGGCGCGCTGCTCGCGGTCAACGACCGGGCCGATGTCGCCCGGGTGGCGGACGCGGACGTGCTGCACCTCGGCCAGGACGACCTGCCGGTCGGGCCGGCCAGAGCGATCCTCGGGCCGCGGCCGCTGATCGGCTTGTCCTCGCACGCCGAGGCGGAGACGCTGGCCGCGAGCTCGGAACCGGCCGCGGACTACTTCTGCACGGGCCCGGTCTGGCCGACGCCGACCAAACCCGGCGGCCCGCGCCAGGGCTGGACCTGGTCCGGTACGCGGCGGGGCTGCGGGCGCCGCGGCCGTGGTTCGCGATCGGCGGCATCGACGAGCAGAACCTGGATCAGGTGCTCGCCGCCGGGGCGACCCGGATCGTCGTCGTGCGGGTACTCACCGAGGCTGACGACCCGGCCGCGGTAGCCGCGCGGATCGCGGCCCGGCTGCGCTGACCGCAGGCCGCCGGTGGTTCCGCGCCGCGGCTAGCGGTGCTGAACTGGATCAAGCGCGATGAATGCGGGCCAGGTGAGGGTATGGGATGGGCTACCGGCGGAGCCCTGAAGGCCGGCCGCGACGGCGGGGCCGAGGCGGTGTGCACAGGCACGGTGCTTGACGCAGGCCCGGAGATGGTGGCGATGTATGGCGGGCCCGTCTGCAACGGCAAGATCAAGCCCGCGATCGAGCGGCTCGAGATACATCCATGGGGGGTTCGGCTCCGCAGCAAGCCGCTGCTGCCGCCGAGGTCCGTCGCGATCCGCGACGTCCGGTACGAGGACATCACCGGGCTGGCGCTGCTAGCCGAGCCCGCAAGCGGGCGGCAGCGACGGGGGATCCGGGTCCAGATGGCGCGTACCGACAGCCCGATCTACTTCATCACGAGTCTCGGTGCGGCGGACGGCCTGATCGCGGCGCTTGCCGCGCACGGTGTGCCCCTGGGCGGGCAGGTCAGACCGAGGCGACTGCCGTACATGCTCAGTTACGTCTATCCCGGACGGGGCCCTGGAGCCGCTCCCCGGAGCCTGACCCGCGGCGCTACTCAGTCCGGGCCGTGGCCAGCACGGCGAGCTCGGTCAGAGCCGCCCTGGCCTCAGTGGGAATCGGCGCGCCGTCCAGTGCGGACGTGGCTTCCTTGACGTTCGCGCTGATGAGCATCTCGCACTCGGCCAGCGCGCCGGTCGCCGCGATGACGCCGCGGACCTCGGCCGCAGCCGCCTCGGTGAGCTGCCGGTCGCCGAGGTGGCGCTCCAGCACCCGGAGCTGGGCGGTCGAAGCGCGCTCCATCGCCAGGGCGACCAGCACCGTGCGCTTGCCCTCGCTGATGTCGCCGGTCACCGGTTTGCCGGTGCGCGCAGGGTCGCCGAAAACGCCCAGGATGTCGTCCCGGAGCTGGTACGCCGTGCCCAGCGGCAGCCCGTACTCCGTGCAGACCCTGGCCACCGCGCTGTCGCGGCGCCCGGCTGGCGCACCCGGCAGGCCAGCCGGGGGTGCGCCGCCATCGCCGTGCCGAGGTGCAGCGGCCGCTCGATCGTGTACTTGGCGGTCTTGTAGGTGACCACGCGCATCGCGCTCTGCACGCTGTTGTTCCCGGTGGCCTGGTTCACCAGGTCCAGGTACTGGCCCGCGGCGACCTCCGTGCGCATCGCGTCCAGCACTGGCTGACCGCGCCGCAGCAGCGTGGCCGGCAGGCCGCTGTGGTGGAACATCTCGTCGGTCCAGGCCAGCAGCGCGTCGCCGATGAGGATCGCCGCGCCCGCGCCGAATGCAGCCGCGGTCACGGCGTCGGCACCGGCCTCGGGCCGGACCGCGAACTGCCGGTGCACGGCGGGCCGGCCGCGCCTGGTGTCGCTCGCGTCCATCACGTCGTCGTGCACGAGCGCGCTCGCGTGCAGCAGTTCCAGCGCCGCCGCGGCCGGGTAGATCTCCGCCCTGTCCGCGCCGCCCGCTGCGCGCCAGCCCCAGTAGCAGAAAGCCGGCCGCAGCCGCTTGCCGCCGGCCAGCAGCCCCACGACCGAGTCGATCCACGGCAGCAGATCCGGCCCGACGGCGGCCAGCGCGGCGCGCTGACCGTCCAGGAAGCGCCCCAGGGCCGTCCCGACCTCAAGCCGGATCCTGGCCAGGTCCGCGGGATCTGATGCCATGCTGGCGAGACTAGCGCCGCCACGGCAGTCTGCGCGCCGGGCCGGGCCGCTGCACGGGGCTGGCCCGGCTGCCCGGCCGGACGGCCGAGATCGCGCTGGTCAGGGCGCCGCGCGGGCCAGCCGATACCCTGGTGAGCATGCCAGCTGCGCAAGCCATCCGTGACCTGCTCGCCGACGGCCGTCAGTCGTTCTCGTTCGAGTTCATGCCGCCGAAGACCGAGGCGGAGGAGGAAAGGCTCTGGCTGTCAATCCGCCAGCTGGAGCCGCTGCGCCCGACATTCGTCTCCGTGACGTACGGCGCTGGCGGCTCGACCAGGGACCGCACGGTCCGGGTGACCGGCCGGATCGCCGAGGAGACGACGCTCACCCCGATGGGGCACCTCACGGCCGTCAATCACTCGGTCGCGGAGCTACGGCACGTGATCGGCTCCTACGCGGCGGTCGGAGTGCGCAACGTCCTGGCCCTGCGCGGCGACCCGCCCGGTGATCCGCAGGGCGAGTGGGACGCCCACCCTGAGGGCCTCAGCTACGCCGAGGAGCTGGTCCGGCTCGTCAAGTCGGCCGGGGACTTCTGCGTCGGGGTCGCCGCCTTCCCGGAGGGGCACATCCGGTCCGTCAGCCGCGACTCGGATGTCGACTTCTTCGTGCGCAAGTGCCGCGCCGGGGCCGACTTCGCGATCACGCAGATGTTCTTCTACCCCGATGACTACCTGCGGCTGCGGGACGCGGTGGCCGCGCGGGGCTGCGACGTGCCGATCATCCCCGGAATCATGCCGATCATCAGCGTTACCGGCATCGAGCGGGCGGTGCTGCTCTCCGCCTGCAAATTCCCCGAGTCACTCGCCGAGGATCTGCGGCGGCACGCCGACGACAAGACCGCGGTGCGCAAGATCGGCGTCGAGTTCGCCGCCGCGATGTGCGAGCGGCTGCTCGCCGAGGGCGTGCCTGGCCTGCACTTCTACACGCTGAACGGGTCCAGGGCGACCAGAGAGATCTACCAGGTGCTCGGCCTGGCCGACCGGCACGCGCCCGCTTAGCGGTGGGGGCCGCCGGCCTGGCTAGCGGGCGGCGGGCGGTCCGGCCGCCGCGGCCGGACCCGCGCCGTCGGCGAGCGGGAGGCTCGCGCCCATCACCGCGTAGGGCGGTCCGCCGCCAGGGAAGGTGAAGTCGGTCAGCAGATCGGTGAATCCGAGCCGCCGGTACAGGCGCCGGGCGCGCGACTCGGCATCCCTGGTGGACAGCAACGCCGTTCGCTCGCTCCGGCCGGCCGCCAGCGTCAGCACCAGCTGCCTGCCGATGCCGCGGGCCTGGAAATCAGGCCGCACGTGCACCTCGGCGATCTCGACCGCGTCATCCAGCCAGCCGTGCGCGGCCTGCAGCCCGGAGGTCGCGGCCACCGCCGACCAGACCACGTCGTGCCACCACTGACCAGGGCAGCCGCGGAAGCCGTAGGCGAACGCCACCAGTTGCCGCGACTGCTCGTCGATCGCCGCGAGCGCGCGCAACCCGGGGTTCCCGGCGTGTCGTTCCATGATCGCCTGCCTGCCCGGCAGGTCCTGCGGGCTGGCATCCATGGCGGCGCCGTAAATGGCGAGCTGGCTGTCGAGATTGGCGAGGAACCCGGGCCGCCCTAGCTCAGTGATGCGCACGTCGGATTCCACCCGGCCAGCGTAGCCGGGCCGGTTCCGGCCCTGCTGGCGGACGGGGCCGCCGTTCGACCGAAATGCCCGGGCGGATGGCGGGCGGAACCAGAATGTCAGACCCCCTGAGTAACTTCGAATGCAGATCCAAACGGCTAGACGTTCGAACGAATATATGTTCGAATGAAGAGGCGCAATACTGCAGCCGGGCCCCCTCGGTTGCTGGCTCGGCCGGGTGTGGCGTGGGGAAGCGCCCCGCCCGGCCGACCGCCTAAGGAGGAGTTCATGAGCTCGATAGTCGAGGCCCGGCCCGGCCTTCCGCGGCAGCAGTGCCGGGTCGCGCCGTCCGCGCTGGCGCTGATGGAGTCAGCCAGGCAGGGACTCGCCGCGGCCGAGGACGAGCCGACGGCGAGTGCGCGGTATGTCAGCGCGCACCTGGCCGCGCTGCGCGCGGCGGCCGCGGTCGTGGCCGCGCGGGCCGAGCCGCCAGGCTCACGCCGCAGGCGGCCGCAGAGCGTCTGGGAGCTGCTGCCCAAGGTCGAGCCGGCGCTGCGCGAGTGGTCTGCGTTCTTCGCGGCCGGGGCGGCCAAGCGGGCGGCCGCCGAGGCCGGCCTGCCCCGCGCGGTGTCCGCGAGCGAGGCCGACGACCTGCTCAGGGACGCGGGCGCGTTCGTCTCACTGGCCGAAGGTGCACTGGGCATCGTCGCCGGCCAGCAGTTGCTGCCGCTGGCGACGGCGGGCTGAGTCACGACGTAAAAAAGCCGGCTCGCTCCGTAACGGAGCGAGCCGGCTTTTCAGCTGTCAGTACGAGTCGACCGCGCCACGCGCTTCGGCGTCGAGAATGCCCCAGGTGATGAGTTCCTCGGTGAGGTCGGCCGGGGTCTTGTCATAGATGACCGCGAGCGAGCGCAGGTCCTCCTGGCGGATAGAGAGCACCCGGCCGTTGTAATCACCACGCTGGCTCTGGATCGTGGCGACGTACCGGGACAGCGGCCCGGCCTTGTCCTTGGGCAGCTGGGCCATCCGCTCCAGGTCGATCACAAGCTTCGGGGCCGGAGTGATGATCGTCGCCATCACGTCGCCGGGCAGCAGCTCGGACACCGGGACGCCGTAGAACTCGGCCAGCTCGGCCAGCTTCTGGACGGTGACGGACCGGTCGCCGCGCTCGTAGGAGCCAACCACAACCGCCTTCCACCGGCCACGGGACTTTTCCTCCACGCCGTGCAGCGAGAGCCCCTGTTGGGTGCGGATGGCGCGCAGCCGCGCACCGAGGGTCTTGGCGTAGTCAGATGCCATAGTTACGGCCCCCTGGCCTGTCATAGCTGAAAGTAACGGTTACGGACAGTGACGGTAAGCCCCTGGCAGCGCAAGGTCAAGCCGAATGCCAAAAACCGGATCAACTTACGCGCGTCACCGCAACCCTGTGCGGTCACCCGCGAGCCGGACCGTGATCGCGAAAACCCCGTTGTGGCCGGCGATTCTGGGCCCGAGGAAGCGTCCGCAACCCGAAGTACAGGTCCGTAAATCACCCCTATTTCCCCTCAGATTGTGACACATCTCACTCGTCGCTAGGCGTCTTGCTGTCATCACATTCTGTAACGAGTGCATGGTCATCCGGCCAGTGCCACGCCGGCCGAGATGGCGGCCGGTGTGCCGCGGAACCGGCTGCCGCGGGCCACCGGCAGGCCTGCCCGGCGCTGGGATCGAACCGGCCCATTTCCGCCCCGGGCCGCCGGCGGCCCCGGGGCCGCAGGCGGACGGCTGGGGGTACGACACGCGGCGAAACGGCAGGTTGTGCCGTCCGTAGGTGCCTGAGGTGCTGATACGGTTGTGCGGACCGACGTCCTTTAAGCCCCGTCCGGAGAGGCGGGAAAGGGGGTCCTTTTGATGCATGCGCTCCATCCCGGCGGCAGCGCGGAGCCAGGCTCCGCCGCCGACTCCGGTGCCCCTGCGCCCGGTAACGCCGGACCCGGTAGCTCAGGGCCGCAAGCGCGGACGAATCTGGCGGCCGACGGCAAGATCGTCCTCGGCGCGGACGAGATCCGCCGGGCCCTGACCAGGGTCGCGCACGAAATCCTCGAACGCACCGACGGCGGGTCGGACGTGATTTTGCTCGGGATCCCGACTCGCGGCGTACCGCTGGCGCGCCGGCTCGCGGCCCGGCTCACGCAGGTCGAGGGCCGGGCCGCGCCCTGCGGCTCGCTCGACATCACCATGTACCGCGATGACCTGCGGCTGCGCCCGGCGCGCGCGCTAGGTCACACCGACGTGCCGGCCTCCGGCATCGACGGCAAGATCGTTGTGCTGGTAGACGACGTGCTCTACTCCGGCCGGACCGTGCGGGCCGCGCTGGACGCACTCGGCGATCTGGGCCGGCCGCGCGCCGTCCAGCTGGCGGTCCTGGTCGACCGCGGCCACCGGGAACTGCCCATCAGGGCCGACTACGTCGGCAAGAACCTGCCGACATCGCAGCGGGAGCTGGTGCAGGTGCTGCTCAGCGAAGTGGACGGCCAGGACGCGGTGGTCCTCGGCCCCGGTGCCGGCGGACCGGAGGATGGCCGGTGATCCGGCACCTGATCTCCGCCGCCGACCTGAGCCGCGACGACGCCCTGCTGATCCTCGACACGGCCGGCGAGCTGGCCCAGATGAACGACCGGCCGATCCGCAAGCTGCCGACGTTGCGCGGCCGCACCGTAGTGAACCTGTTCTACGAAGACTCCACTCGCACCAGGATCTCGTTCGAGGCGGCGGCCAAGCGGCTGTCCGCCGACGTGATCAACTTCTCTGCGAAGGGGTCGAGTGTCGCCAAGGGCGAGAGCCTGAAGGACACCGCGCTGACGCTGGAGGCGATGGGCGCGGATGCGGTCGTGATCCGGCACCCTGCGTCCGGCGCGCCGCACCGGCTGGCCGGCTGGGTGCACGGCAGCGTGCTGAACGCGGGCGACGGCACCCACGAGCATCCCACCCAGGCGCTGCTCGACGCGTACACGATGCGCAGCAGGCTCGGCCGGCTGGACGGCCTGCGGGTCACGATCGTCGGCGACGTGCTGCACAGCCGGGTCGCGCGCTCGAACGTGCTGCTGCTGCACACGCTCGGCGCCGCGGTCACGCTGGTCGCCCCGCCGACACTGCTGCCGGTCGCGGTGTCCAGCTGGCCGTGCGAGGTGAGCTACGACCTGGACAGCGAGCTGCCCAAGAGCGACGTGGTGATGATGCTGCGGGTCCAGGCCGAGCGGATGAACGCCGCGTACTTCCCGACCGTGCGCGAGTACAGCCGCCGGTACGGGCTCGACGGCGACCGGATGGCGACCATGCCCGAGCACGCGATCGTGATGCACCCCGGCCCCATGAATCGCGGCGTCGAGATCGCCGCGGGAGTCGCCGACTCGGCCAGGTCGACCATTGTCGAGCAGGTTGCCAACGGCGTGAGCATCCGGATGGCGGTCCTCTACCTAATGCTCGGCGGAGCGGAGGCAGGCGCATGAGTGCAGGGAACGGGGAGTCCCCGGCCTGGATCATCCGCGGCGCGCAGCCGCTCGGCGGCGCGGCCACCGACCTGCTGGTGCAGGACGGGATCATCGCGGCGACCGGTTCCGGCCTGTCGGCCAGCGGCGCCCAGGTGCTGGACGCGGCCGGGCTGATCGCGCTGCCCGGGCTCGTCGACCTG
The DNA here is from genome assembly GCA_963726425.1 of uncultured Actinomycetota bacterium. Lineage (GTDB taxonomy): Bacteria > Actinomycetota > Actinomycetes > Streptosporangiales > Streptosporangiaceae > JAJYUU01. Next base: position 490,362 of record CAVSCN010000037.1, read on the forward strand.
CACACGCACCTGCGCGAGCCGGGTCGCGAGGACGCCGAGACCGTGCTGACCGGCACCGCTGCCGCTGCCCTCGGCGGCTACACCGCCGTGCACGCGATGGCGAACACCGACCCGGTCGCCGACACCGCCGGCGTGGTGGAGCAGATCTGGCGGCTGGGCCGCCGCGCTGGCTACTGCGACGTGCGCCCGGTCGGCGCGGTGACCACCGGGCTGGGCGGCGACCGGCTCGCCGAGCTGGGCGCCATGGCCGACTCCGCGGCGCGGGTGCGGATCTTCTCCGACGACGGCCGGTGCGTGTCCGACGCCGTGCTCATGCGGCGGGCGCTGGAATACGTCAAGGCGTTCGACGGCGTGATCGCGCAGCACGCGCAAGAGCCACGGCTGACCGACGGCGCGCAGATCAACGAGGGCGTGATGTCGGCCCGGCTCGGCATGGCCGGCTGGCCCGCGGTGGCCGAGGAGGCCATCATCGCCAGGGACTGCCTGCTCGCCGCCCACGTCGACTCCGCGCTGCACGTCTGCCACGTGTCCACCGCGGGTTCGGTCGAGATCATCCGCTGGGCCAAGTCGAAGGGCTGGCGGGTGACCGCCGAGGTCACTCCCCACCACCTGCTGCTCACCGACGAGCTGGCGACCAACTACGACCCGGTATTCAAGGTGAATCCGCCGCTGCGCACCGAGGACGACATCGCCGCGCTGCGGACCGGGCTGGCCGACGGGACCATCGACTGCGTGGCGACCGACCACGCGCCGCACCCGCTCGAGGACAAGGAAACCGAGTGGCAGGTCGCCGCATTCGGCATGACCGGCCTGGAGACGGCGCTGCGGGTCGTGCACGAGGCGATGGTGGAGACCGGCCTGCTGGACTGGGCCGGGGTCGCGGACCGCATGTCGGTCCGGCCGGCCGTGATCGGCCGCCTGAACGGGGTCGGGGCCCCGCTGCACGGCGGCGCGCTCGCGCAGGGCTCGCCGGCGAACCTGGTGCTGTACGACCCGTCCGGGCGGGAGACGGTCGACCCGGCGCAGCACGCGTCCCGGAGCCGGAACAGCCCGTTCGCCGGCCGGGAACTGCCCGGCCGGGTCCAGGCCACGTTCCTGCGCGGCACGCCCACGGTCCTCGACGGGAAGCTGGCGCTATGACTGGCGGCGCAGTGCTGGTGCTGGAGGACGGCACCACGTTCCAGGGCACGACGTTCGGTGCCGAGGGCGAGACCTTCGGCGAGATGGTCTTCAACACCGGCATGACCGGCTATCAGGAGACCCTGACCGACCCGTCTTACTGCCGCCAGATCGTGGCGATGACGGCGCCGCACATCGGCAACACCGGCGTCAACGACGAGGACCCCGAGTCCCGCCGGATCTGGGTCAGCGGCTACGTGGTCCGTGAGCCGGCCCGGATGGCGTCCAGCTGGCGCTCGCAGCGCAGCCTGCACGACGAGCTGGCGGCCAGCGGCGTGACCGGCATCGCGATGGCGGGCACCAGGGCGCTGACCCGGCACCTGCGGGATCGCGGCGCGATGCGCGCGGGCATCAGCTCGGCCGGCCTCGATCCGGGTGATCTGCTGGAGCGCGTGCTCGCCAGCCCGCAGATGACCGGCGCCGACCTCGCCCGGGAGGTCAGCACGCCGCAGGAGTACACCGTCCGGCCGCCGGCGGCGACGCCGGTCCGGTACCGGGTGGCAGCGGTTGACCTCGGCATCAAGGCCGCCACGCCGCGGTCAATGGCGGCGCTCGGCTGCGAGGTGCGGGTGCTGCCGGCCACCGCCACCGCGGCGGAGATCCTGGCCGGGAGCCCGGACGGGGTGTTCTTCTCCAACGGGCCGGGCGACCCGGCCGCGGTGCCGTACGCGGTCGACGCGATGCGCGATGTGCTGGCGGCGGGCCGGCCCGTGTTCGGCATCTGCTTCGGCAGCCAGATCCTCGGCCGCGCGCTCGGCCTCGACACCTACAAGCTCCGGTTCGGCCACCGTGGCGTGAACCAGCCGGTGCAGGACCTGCGCACCAGCCGGGTGCAGATCACCAGCCATAACCACGGCTTCGCGGTGGCGATGCCGGGCGAGCCGGGGCGGCCGTTCGACACCGCGTTCGGGCCCGCCGAGATCACCCACGTCAACCTCAACGACGGCGTCGTGGAGGGACTGCGGCTGCTGGATACGCCCGCGTTCGCGGTGCAGTACCACCCGGAGGCCGCGCCCGGCCCGCACGACGCCTCTGGCCTGTTCGCCGAGTTCTGCGAGCTGATGGAGAGCACCAGTGCCTAAGCGCGCCGACCTGAAGTCAGTCCTGGTGATCGGCTCCGGCCCGATCATCATCGGGCAGGCCTGCGAGTTCGACTACTCCGGCACGCAGGCCTGCCGGGTGCTGCGGCAGGAGGGGATCCGGGTCAGCCTGGTCAACTCGAACCCGGCGACGATCATGACGGACCCGGAGTTCGCCGACGCCACGTACGTGGAGCCGATCACCCCGGACGTGCTGGAGAAGGTCATCGCCAGGGAGCGGCCGGACGCGATCCTGCCGACCCTCGGCGGTCAGACGGCGCTGAACGCCGCCGTCGCGCTGCACGAGGCGGGCACGCTGGCCAAGTACGACGTCGAGCTGATCGGCGCCGGTATCGACGCGATCCGGGCAGGCGAGGACCGCAGCCGGTTCAAGGAGATCGTGATCGGCATCGGCGCGGAGGTGCCGCTCAGCCGGATCTGCCACAGCCTGGACGAGTGCGAGCAGGCGGCGGCCCAGCTCGGCTTCCCGGTCGTGGTCCGCCCGTCGTTCACCCTCGGTGGCACCGGCTCGGGCATCGCGCGCACCGCCGCTGACCTGCACCGGATCGCGGGCGCGGGACTGGACGCCAGCCCGGTGACCGAGGTGCTGCTGGAGGAGTCGGTCCTCGGCTGGAAGGAATACGAGCTCGAGCTGATGCGCGACCGACGCGACAACGTCGTGATCGTCTGCTCGATCGAGAACATCGACCCGATGGGCGTGCACACCGGTGACTCCGTCACGGTCGCGCCCGCCATGACGCTGACCGACCGCGAGTACCAGCACATGCGCGACGTCGCGATCGCGACGGCGCGCGCGGTGGGCGTCGACACCGGCGGGTGCAACATCCAGTTCGCGGTCAACCCGCAGACCGGCCGGATGGTCGTCATCGAGATGAACCCGCGGGTGTCGAGGTCCAGCGCGCTCGCCTCGAAGGCGACCGGGTTCCCGATCGCCAAGATCGCCGCGCGGCTCGCCATCGGCTACACGCTGGACGAGATCCGCAACGACATCACGGGCGAGACGCCCGCCAGTTTTGAGCCGGCCCTGGACTACGTCGTGGTGAAGGTGCCCCGGTTCGCATTCGAGAAGTTCCCCGGCGCGGACCCCGAGCTGACCACCCACATGAAGTCCGTGGGCGAGGCGATGGCGATCGGGCGCAGCTTCGCCGAGGCGCTGCAGAAGGCGCAGCGCTCGCTGGAGCAGCCGTCCGCCCCGCTGGACTGGCGGCAGCCGCCAGGGGACAAGGCCGAGTTGCTGGCCCGGTGCGTGGTGCCGCACGACGGTCGGCTGTCCACGGTCCACCAGGCACTACGGGCCGGCGCATCTGTCACGGAGGTGTCCGCCGCGTCGGGGATCGATCCCTGGTTCGTGGACCAGGTCCTGGGGATCGAGGAGATCGCCCGCGAGTTGCTTGCTTCAGCCGGGGAGGGACACGCGCCAGGCCTGACCCCGGACAGCCAAACGGAAACGGCTGTCCGGGGCCAGTCCCGTCGCCTGCCCGCTGATCTGCTGCTGCGGGCCAAATCCGCTGGTTTCTCTGATGCCCAGATTGGCCAGCTGACCGGGCTGACCGAGGCGGAGGTCAGGGCCGTGCGGCAGATGCACATGGTGCGGCCCGTCTTTCACACGGTCGACACTTGCGCGGCTGAATTTGCTGCCAAGACGCCGTACTTGTATTCGACGTATGACCTGGTCAGTGAGGTGCCGCCGGGGGAGAAGCCGAAGGTCATCATTCTGGGCAGCGGGCCGAACCGGATCGGGCAGGGGATCGAGTTCGACTACGCGTGTGTGCACGCGTCGTTCGCGCTGTCGGACGCGGGCTACGAGACCGTGATGGTCAACTGCAACCCGGAGACCGTGTCGACGGACTATGACACGTCGGACCGGCTGTACTTCGAGCCGCTGACGCTGGAGGACGTGCTGGAGGTCGTGGCGGCCGAGCAGGCGTCCGGGCCGGTCGCGGGCGTGATCGTGCAGCTCGGCGGGCAGACGCCACTCGGGCTCGCGCGGGCGCTCGCGGCCGAGGGAGTGCCGGTGGTCGGCACGTCGCCGGAGGCGATCCACCTGGCCGAGGACCGCGGCGAGTTCGGGCAGGTGCTTGAGGCGGCCGGGCTGCTGGCGCCGCGGCACGGTACCGCGAAGTCAGCGGCGCAAGCGGTCGCGGTCGCCGGGGAGATCGGTTATCCGGTGCTGGTCCGGCCGTCGTACGTGCTGGGCGGGCGCGGCATGGAGATCGTCTACGACGATGAGTCGCTGTCCGGCTACGTGCGCCGGGCCACCGAGGCGAGCCCGGACCACCCGGTGCTGATCGACCGGTTCCTGGACGACGCGATCGAGATCGACGTCGACGCGCTGTATGACGGGCACGAACTCTTCCTCGGCGGCGTGATGGAGCACATCGAGGAGGCGGGGATCCACTCCGGCGACTCGGCCTGCGCGCTGCCGCCGATCACGCTCGGCCAGGAGTACATCCAGCTGATCCGCGAGTCGACCGAGGCGATCGCGCGCGGGGTCGGCGTGCGCGGGCTGCTGAACGTGCAGTACGCGCTCGCGGCCGGGGTCCTGTACGTGCTGGAGGCCAACCCCAGGGCGTCGCGGACGGTGCCGTTCGTGTCCAAGGCGACGGCCGTGCCGCTAGCCAAGGCGGCCGCGCGGCTGATGCTGGGCAGCACCGTCGCGCAACTGCGGGCCGAGGGCATGCTGCCGGCCGAGGGCGACGGCGGCACGCTGCCGCTCGACGCGCCCATCGCGGTCAAGGAGGCGGTGCTGCCGTTCAGCCGGTTCGCGGACGCGCGCGGCGAGGGCGTGGACACGATCCTCGGCCCGGAGATGCGCTCCACCGGCGAGGTCATGGGCATCGACGAGGATTTCGGTACCGCCTACGCCAAATCGCAAGCCGCCGCGTACGGCCCGCTGCCGGTCAAGGGCCGGGCGTTCGTGACCGTGGCGGGCAAGGACAAGCGGAACATGATCTTCCCGGTCAAGCGGCTGGCCGACCTCGGCTTCGAGATCTGGGCGACGCGCGGCACCGGGGAGGTTCTGCGCCGGAACGGCGTTCGTGCCACTATCGTCCGTAAGCACAGCGAAGGCCGCGGACCGGACGGCGAGCCGACCATCGTCGAGCGGATCCTGGCCGGTCAGGTGGACCTGATCGTGAACACGCCGTTCGGCGGTCCCGGTCAGTCCGGGTTCCGCCGGGACGGGTATGAGATCCGTACGGCGGCCGTTCGCCGCAGCATCCCGTGCGTGACGACTGTGCAGGGCCTGTGGGCGGCAGTGCAGGGCATAGAAGCCATAAACAGGGACGAGGTGGGCGTGCGGTCACTGCAGGAGCACGCGGCCCGCCTGCGCGGAAGCGGATGATGCACAGCGAGATGGAGGCCCAGGCCGGCCCCGTGCAGGTGCGCGGGACCGTGCTCACCGTGCGCAGAGTGGATGCCTATTACGCGATGACGCTGGTCGCGCCCGCCGTCGCGGCCAGGTTCCGGCCCGGCCAGTTCCTCACCGTGGCCGTCGGCGGCCCCGATTCCTCCATGCTGCTCAGCCGCGCGTTCTCGATCCATGACGTCCGGCCCGACCACGGCGGGACGGTCGAGTTTGTGTTCGCAGCGCACGGCCGGGGCACCCGCTGGCTGGCTGAGCGCAGGAACCGGGACGTGCTCGACGTCACCGGCCCGCTCGGCAGGCCGTTCCCGCTCCCGCGAGAAGCGGCCAGCTGCCTGCTGATCGGCGGCGGCTACGGCAGCGCGCCGCTGTTCGGGCTGGCCGGCCGGCTGCGCGAGCGGGGCTGCCAGGTGGACTTCCTGCTCGGCGCCGGCAGCGGCGACCGGGTCTTCGGCGCGCTGACCGCGCGGCGCACCGGCCGGACCGCGACGATCACCACCGAGGACGGCTCGCTAGGCTCGCGCGGCCTGGTCACGGACATGCTGGACCAGGTCATTCACGAGGCCCGCACGGACGTCATCTACGCCTGCGGCCCGATGGCGATGCTGCGCCAGGTCACGGTGCTGGCCGGGCGGTATGACATCCCGGTCCAGGCCGCGGTCGAAGAGCACATGGCCTGCGGCGTCGGCGTGTGCATGACCTGCGTGCTGCCGGTCATCGGCAGTGACGGGATCACCCGCATGTCCCGCTCGTGCGTGGACGGCCCGGTGTTCCGCGGCGAGCAGGTGCGCTGGGACGACGTCGGCACGATTCCGTTCGACGCGTTCGGCGCGCCCGGCTGGGAGCCGCGGACGCGGCGCGCGGCGCAGCCGGGTAACGGCGCGGCCGGGCCGGAGCAAGCCAGGGCCAGGGCCGCCGGGCCGACCGGCGAGCGGCCGGGCAGGAGGCCGGGCCATGGCGGTTGACCTGCGCGCCAGGCTCGGCCACGTGGAGCTGCCGAACCCGATCCTGACGGCGTCCGGCTGCGCCGGGGCGGGCCGGGAGCTGGCCCAGTTCATGGACGTGTCGAAGCTCGGCGCGATCGTGACCAAGTCAGTGATGCTGGCGCCGCGGTCTGGCCGGCCGACGCCGCGGATGGCCGAGACCCCGAGCGGCATGCTCAACTCGATCGGCCTGCAGGGGCCCGGCATCGATGCGTTCTTGCAGCGCGACCTGCCGTGGCTGCTGTCCAGGGGCGCGCGAGCGGTGGTCTCGATCGCCGGCGGCACCGTGGCCGAGTACGCCGACCTGGCCGGGCGGCTGTCGGAGGCGGCCGGCGTCACCGCCATCGAGGTCAACATCTCGTGCCCGAACGTCGAGCACCGCGGGCAGGTGTTCGCCTGCGATCCCGCCGCCGCGGCGGCGGTGACCGAGGCAGTTCGCAGCCGGGCCAGATATGACATCCCGGTGTTCGCCAAGCTCTCGCCGGACGTCACCGATATCGTCGGCATCGCCAAGGCCTGTGTGGCGGCGGGGGCCGACGGCCTTTCGATGATCAACACGCTACTCGGCATGGTGATTGACACCGACACCATGCGGCCGCAGCTGGCCGGCCTGACCGGCGGCCTGTCCGGCCCTGCGATCAGGCCCGTCGCGGTGCGGTGCATCTGGCAGGTGCGGGAGGCGCTGCCCAACGTGCCGATCATCGGCATGGGCGGGGTCAGGACGGGGCTGGACGCGCTGGAGCTGATCCTCGCGGGCGCGTCGATGGTGAGCGTGGGCACGACCATCTTCCACGACCCGTCGGCCTGCCTGCGGATCCTGCGCGAACTGGACGAAGAGCTGACCGCACGCGGGGTCGAGCGGCTGGCCGACGTCGTCGGGCTGGCCCATCAGGCGAGGACACTGGCCGGGCGCGCGGAGAGTCCCGGCACCGGAGCGAGGAGGAGATAGGTGAACGGCCACGCACCGATAGCCGTTGCGCTGGACGCGCCCGACCTGGAGACGGCCGCGCGCTGGGCGGGCCTGGTGACGCCGCACGTCAGCACCCTGAAGATCGGGCTTGAGCTGTACCTGCGGTACGGGCCGGAAGTGGTGGCGTCCGTCCGGGGCGCCAGCGGGGTGCAGATCTTCCTGGACCTGAAGCTGCATGACATCCCGGCCACGGTCGCCGCCGCGGCCAGGGCCGTCGCGCGGCTGCGGCCCGCGCTGCTGACCGTGCACGCGGCCGCGGGCGCGGCTGCCATCCGGGCCGCCGCGGACGCCGCGGCGGGCACCAGGGTGGTGGCCGTCACGGTGCTCACCTCGCTGGGCGAGGCGGACCTGCAGCGGATCGGGCTGGCCGGCCCGGCCAGCGACGCGGTCCGGCGGCTGGCCGCGCTCGCGGTGGACGCCGGCGCACGCGGCCTCGTCTGTTCGCCGCAGGAGGTCGCCGCCGTCCGGTCCGAGGTCGGGGACGACATCCTGCTCGTCACGCCGGGCGTGCGCCCCGCGGGCTCGGAGACCCACGATCAGGCCCGGGTGGCGACGCCGGAGGAGGCGCTGCGGGCGGGCGCCGACCTGCTGGTGATCGGCCGGCCGATCACCGGGGCGGCCGACCCCGGCGCGGCTGCCGGGGCGATCGCGGCGTCGCTGCGCCGGGCCGAGGCCCTGCGCGGGTAGCCAACTGCCGAAAAGGGGCGTTCGCAGGCACCAGGTGCCCGCTGTCACGCAGGCGTGACGTGCCCCGCGAGCACAAAAACATTGCGCTAGCTGCGAAAATGTAACTACGCTGAGTGCCCATAGATATACGGCGCGTCAAATTGGATAATTTGTGCCGGTGCAAACGGGGGTTCACGTTGCCGAGACGGGCTGAACTCGCTAGTTTCCCCTCGCGGAGCGACTTTTTCGATACGAAACCCGAGGTGACCTCGCGTGGCTCTTCCCCCCCTTACCCCCGAGCAGCGGGCCGCGGCGCTGGAAAAGGCAGCCCAGGCACGCAAGGACCGTGCCGAAGTCAAGAACCGGCTGAAGCACGGCGCGACGTCCCTGCCCCAGGTCCTCAAAGAGGGCCAGACAGATGACGTGGTTGGCAAGATGAAGGTGTCGGCACTGCTGGAGTCGATGCCGGGCGTCGGCAAGGTCCGCGCCAAGCAGATCATGGAGCGCCTGGGGATCGCTGAATCCCGGCGCGTTCGCGGCCTGGGCGCTAACCAGCGCAGTGCGCTCCAGTCCGAGTTCGCAGGCGATATCTGACCGAGTCAGGACAGCACAGGGACGGGGCCGCGGCGGACTGGCAGGCAGCCGCTCCGCGCACCGTGCGCGCGTTGCACCGCGGCGCCCCTGTCCCTCCCCGGCTGACCGTTCTGTCCGGGCCGTCGGGCGTCGGCAAGGGGACCGTGGCGGCCCAGTTGCGGGCGCGCTGCCCGTGGATTTGGCAATCGGTATCGGTTACCACCCGCGCACCGCGCCCCGGCGAGATAGACGGCCGTGAGTATTTCTTCACGACCGACGACCAATTCCGGCGAATGGTCGCAGACGGCGAGTTGCTGGAATGGGCCGAGAACTATGGCAACTGGTACGGCACCCAGCGTTCTCCAGTGCAGCACCGGCTCGCCCTCGGCGAGCCGGTGCTGCTGGAAATCGACGTCAAGGGCGCCCGCCAGGTCCGCGCGGCGGTGCCGGACGCACTGCTGATATTCCTCGCGCCGCCGTCCTGGGACGAGCTGGTGAGCCGGCTGCACGGCCGCGGCACTGAATCGCCCGAGGTAATCAGCCGCAGGCTGGAGGCGGCCAGCAGCGAGCTGGCGGCCGAAAGTGAATTCGATATCACCCTGGTGAATACATCCGTCGAGGACGTCTGCGCCCAGCTGGTAGGCTTGATGCTTGCCCAGCAGGCCAATGCCCATTAGGGCGCAGGCTGCACCCAGATCCGGAAGGCACACGTGGCAGCGACTCCGGCCGCAGAAGGCATCATCAACCCGCCGATCGACGACCTGCTTGAGGTCGTGGACAGCAAATACGGTCTCGTGATCATGGCATCGAAGCGGGCCAGGCAGATCAACGCCTACTACGCCCAGCTCGGCGAGGGACTGCTCGAGTACGTCGGGCCGCTGGTAGAGACCAGGGTCCAGGAGAAGCCGCTGTCCATCGCGCTGCGCGAGATCAGCGAGCGGCTGCTGAGCGCGGAGACGCCCGAGGCCTGACCCGGTACCGCGGGCTCAGCCGGGAGTAGGCCATGCGCGTTGTTCTCGGCGTCGCGGGCGGTATTGCCGCCTACAAATCGTGTGAGCTGCTCAGGCTACTGACCGAGTCCGGTCACCAGGTACGCGTCGTGCCGACCGAGGCGGCCCTGAACTTCGTCGGCGCCGCCACCTGGGCTGCCCTGTCGGGCCAGCCGGTCAGCGCGAGTCCGTGGGATGACGTGCACGAGGTGCCGCACGTCCGGCTAGGCCAGGAAGCCGATCTCGTCATCGTGGCGCCCGCCACCGCGGACCTGATGGCGCGGGCCGCGGCCGGCCGGTCCGATGATCTGCTCACGGCCGTGCTGCTCACCGCGCGCTGCCCCGTCATGTTCGCGCCCGCCATGCACACCGAAATGTGGGAGCACCCCGCGACCAGGGCCAACGTCACCACGCTGCGCACGCGCGGCTGCCTGGTCGTGGATCCGGCGTCCGGACGGCTGACCGGCAAGGACACCGGGCCGGGCCGACTGCCCGAGCCCGCCGAGCTGTTCTCCCTCGCCCAGCGGGTGCTGGCCAGGGGCGTGGCCGGCCTGCGCGCCGATCTGGCCGGCCGGACGGTGCTGATCTCGGCCGGCGGCACCAGGGAGGAGCTGGACCCGGTTCGCTTCCTCGGCAACTGGTCCTCCGGCCGCCAGGGCTACGCGCTGGCCAGGACCGCCGTCAGCCGCGGCGCCGAGGTCACGCTCGTGGCCGCGAACTGCGACTTGCCCGATCCCGCGGGCGTCAAGGTGGTGGCGGTCCGGTCCGCCCGCGAGCTGCGCGCGGAGATGCTGGCGGCGGCGCCGCTGGCGGACACCGTGGTGATGGCCGCGGCGGTAGCCGACTTCCGGCCCGCGGTCCGGAGCGAGCAGAAGATCAAGAAGACGGACGCGGGCCCCGAGCCGATCCTGCTCACCGAGAATCCGGACGTGCTGGCCGACCTGGTGGCCGCCCGGCAGCGGCCCGGCCAGCTGCTCGTCGGCTTCGGCGCGGAGACCGGCGACGTGCTGGCCAACGGCCGGGCCAAGCTCGCCCGCAAGGGCTGCGATCTGCTCGTCGTCAACCAGGTGGGGGACGGGCTGGCGTTCGGCACCGCGGACAACGAGGTCGTCGTGCTCGGTGCGGATGGTAGCGAGACCGGCCTGCCGCGCGGGCCGAAGGAGCAGATCGCCGACGGCATCTGGGATCTCGTCAGCGCCCGGCTCGGCTAGCGCGGGCTTGGTGATCTTGGTGAACACGGTGGCGCGGTGCGCGAGCTGACCGAGGCGGCGGCCGGGGTCCTGGTCGCCACCGCGCCGCTGTACACCACCACCAGCACGGTGCTCGCCGACGGCCACGGCGGCTGCCTCGTGGTCGACCCGGCGGTGACGGTGGCCGAGGTGGCAGGCCTGGCCGCCGCGGTCCGGGCGCGCGGCCTGCGGCCGGTGGCTGGCTGGTCCACGCACCCGCACTGGGATCACGTTCTGTGGGCCGCGGCGCTGGGCGACGTGCCGAGGTATGCGACGGCCACCGCCGCGGCGGTGGCGGAGCGCGACCGGGCCCGCCTCATCGACGGCGTCACCGAGTCCGCGCCGGGGCACGACCTCGACTGGTTCGGCCGGCTGACGGCGCTGGCCGCCGACGTGATCCCCTGGGACGGGCCGCAGGTACGGGTACTGCGGCACGACGCGCACGAGGCGGGGCACGGTGCCCTGCTGCTGCCGCAGGCCGGCGTGCTGGTGGCCGGCGACATGCTGTCCGACCTGGAGATCCCGCTGCTGTCGGCGGACGATCCCGATCCGGTCGGCAGCTACCGGGCCGGACTGGAGCTGCTGGCCGGGCTCGACGGTGTCCGGGTGCTGATCCCGGGCCACGGGCACGTGGCCGGGCCGGCCGAATTCCGGCGGCGGGTCCAGGCCGACCTGACCTACCTGGCCGAGATCGAGCGCGGAGCCAGCTCGGCCGGCCAAGATGAGCGAATCGGTACGTCCTGGCTCAGGGCGGAGCATGACCGGCAGTTCACCATGCTGCACCCGTGAGAGGGACCACTCGCGGCAGGACTGGTGCAGCACCAATACAATTCGGCGAGGCCTCGAACGCGGGGGTTCAACCAGGGTGGGTCTTGCCGCCACGCGAAGGAAGGGTAGGAAGTGGCTCGTCGTCTCTTCACGTCGGAGTCTGTCACTGAAGGTCATCCGGACAAGATGGCCGACCAGATCAGTGACGCGATCCTGGACGCCATGCTCAAGGGCGATGTCCGCAGCCGCGTGGCGGTGGAGACGCTCATCACGACCGGCCAGGTGCACGTCGCCGGCGAAGTGACCACGGACACCTACGTGGACATTCCGGGGATCATCAGGGAAAAGATCCTCGAGATCGGCTACGACTCATCGGCCAAGGGCTTCGACGGCTCGTCCTGCGGCGTCCTGGTGTCGATCGGGTCGCAGTCCCCCGACATCGCCCAGGGCGTGCGCGAAGCGGTCGAGCACCGCGAAGGCGAAGGCGCCGACGAACTGGACCGGCAGGGCGCCGGCGACCAGGGGCTTATGTTCGGGTACGCCTGCCGGGACACGGCCGAGCTGATGCCGCTGCCGATCACGCTGGCACACCGGCTCGCACAGCGGCTGTCGCTGGTCCGCCGCGACGGCACGGTGCCCTACATCCGGCCGGACGGCAAGACACAGGTCACCATCGAGTACGCCGGCGACCGGCCGGTGCGGCTGGACACCGTCGTCGTGTCCACCCAGCACGCCCCGTCCATCGACCTGGCCGGCCTGCTGGCGCCCGACATCCGCGAGCACGTGGTCGAGCCGGTGCTGGCGAGCATGGGCCTGGACCTCCAGACCGAGGGCTACCGGCTGCTGGTCAACCCGACCGGCAGGTTCGAGGTCGGCGGCCCGATGGGCGACGCCGGCCTCACCGGCCGCAAGATCATCATCGACACGTACGGCGGCATGGCGCGGCACGGCGGCGGGGCGTTCTCCGGCAAGGACCCGTCCAAGGTCGACCGTAGCGCGGCGTACGCCATGCGCTGGGTGGCCAAGAACGTCGTGGCGGCCGGCCTGGCCGACCGGTGCGAGGCGCAGGTCGCGTATGCGATCGGCAAGGCAAAGCCGGTCGGGTTGTTCATCGAGTGCTTCGGCACCGAGCACGTGCCCGTCGAGCGGATCCAGGACGTGGTCCTTGAGGTCTTCGACCTCCGTCCGGCGGCCATCATCCGGGATCTGGACCTGCTCCGGCCGATCTATTCGCAGACCGCCGCCTACGGCCATTTCGGCCGGGAGGAGCCGGACTTCTCCTGGGAGCGCACCGACCGGGCCGACGCGCTGAAGTCCGCGGCGGGATCCTGACCGCAAGCCCCGCTCGGGCGGGCCTGCCGAGCACCAGCCAGCGCCGGGGCGCCAATACCCCGGCGCTGGTCTCGTTATTGGCGCCGTTCGGAGGCCGCATTTCGATATGAGACAGTTTGCGAATGTCCAGACAGCGGCGCCTCGTTGCTTTTACGATCTTTAGCTATGTCTGATCCATTCGACACTGGTCTGGTGAGGGATGTCTGAACCCGGCAGTCCAGGCGCCGACGCTGCCGGTGCCAACGGCCAGCTGACGCACGGCTCCGGCCGGGATCAGCAACCTCCGGCCGAGGACGAGGCAGCATTCGATCCGTGGTTCGAGCCGGCCAGGAGCGGCGACCCGGCCGCCGGCCACGTGCTCTCCGACGACACCGGGTGGTTCTTGCGCACCGGCCGGGCCGGCCTGCTGCCGGATTCGATCACCGAGTCCAGGGAGGAGTCGAGGCCCGGGCAGGAGCGGCTGGAAACCGCCGGAGCGCCGCCGTGGGCAGGTGACCGGGCCACCGCCGCGGCCGACGCACCGCCGCCGTGGGAGTCCGGGCCGTGGCCAGGACCGGGCTCGGAGCCGCGGCCGGCCGGGACCGCCCCGGCGTCGCCGGCCGCCGCCGACACTGGCAACTGGCAGGCGACCGCGGCGGCCGGCGTGAGCATCCTGCCCCTCGTGCTGCCCGGCCTGGCCCTGGGAGCCATCGGCTTGCGCCGGTCCCGGGTCACCGGCACCGGGCGGGCCGCGTCGTGGCTGGCTATCGGGATCTCGTTGATCTGGGCCGTCGTCTTGTCCGTGTGGCTGGCCAGTTCCGGCGGAACGACGGCCAGCGCGTGCGGCGGCTACGAGAACGCCGTCAGCATTCAGGTCTCCCAGGTCCTGCGTGACCTCGCCTCGGGCGCGCCGCAGACCGTCCTGACGGCCGACCTCCGGCAGGCGATCACCCAGGCCAACAACGCCGCGGCACAGGCCCAGCAGGTGACTGCCCGGGACGCGATGGCGACGCTGACGGCCAGGCTGCAGCAGGTCGCGGCGGACGGCTCCGCCGCCGGCTCACTCCGGCATCAGGAGGTCGCCGCGGCCGCGGCCGAGATGGCCAGGGCCTGCAAGGCCTGACCGCCGCGGCGACGGCCTCCGGCCGGTCCCGACCCGGTACGCCAGCGGCGGCACGCCTGCCGGCGGCGCGGTTCGTCGGCGGGCTCTGGTAGGACAGGAGCGTGGCAGCCCAGGCACAGCGGACCCGAGGCCGATCGCCCCGCGCTGACCGGCAGCCCGCGGCGAGCCTGCCGGTGGCCAGGGTGGCGGTGGAGATCTCGCTGCCCAACCTGGACCGGCCGTTCGACTTTCTCGTGCCGGACACGCTGGACGCGACGGCGGTGCCCGGCTGCCGGGTGCGGGTCCGGTTCGCGGGCCGCCTGACGTCGGGCTTCCTGCTGGCACGCGTCGCGGAGAGCGAGTATGAGGGCAAGCTCGGCTACCTGGAGCGCGTGGTCTCGCCCGAGCCGGTGCTCGGCCTGGAGATCGCCGGGCTGGCGCGGGCCGTCGCCGACCGCTACGGCGGCACGATGGCCGACGTCCTGCGGCTCGCGATCCCGCCGCGGCACGCCGCCGCCGAGGGCAGCCCGCGAGCGGGGGCAGCAGACAAACCGGTGGCGGCCGGCGGCGAGCCGGAGGCAGGGACCTGGTCGCGGTACGAGGCGGGCGGGACCTATCTGTCCGCGCTCGCAGCGGGTCGCAGCCCGCGGGCGGTCTGGTCCGCGCTGCCCGGACCGCACTGGCCGGACGAGATCGCCCTGGCCGCGGCCGCGACCGCGGCGAGCGGGCGGGGCACCGTCATCGTGGTGCCGGACGCGCGCGACCTGGCCAGGGTCGACGCGGCCCTGGGCCGGCGGCTGCCGGCCGGCCAGCACGTGGTGCTGGCGGCGGACCTGGGCCCGGCCGAGCGCTACCGGCGCTGGCTGGCGGCGGCGCGCGGCGAGGTCTCAGTCGTCGCCGGGCTGCGGTCCGCGGCGCTGGCGCCGGTCACCCGCCTCGGGCTGGTCGTGCTGTGGGATGAGGGCGACGATCTGCTGGCGGAGCCGCGCGCGCCCTACCCGCACGCGCGCGAGTTGCTGGTGCTGCGCGCGCACCGGGCCGCGGCGGCGGCGCTGGTCGGCGGGTTCGCCCGCACCGCGGAGGCCGAATTGCTCGTCTCCGGCGGCTGGGCCCGGCCGCTCGCGGCGGCCCGCGACGTGGTCCGGCAGACGGCGCCGGCCGTGCTGGCCGCGGGCGACGACCCGGAGCTGGCCAGGGACGAGGCGGCCCGGTCGGCCCGGCTGCCGTCGCTCGCGCTGCGCACCGCCGCCGGCGCGCTCGAATCCGGGCCGGTGCTGTTCCAGGTGCCGCGGCGCGGCTACCTCGCCGCGGTCGCCTGCGAGCGCTGCCGGACGCAGGCCCGCTGCCGCTGCGGCGGCCCCGCCGAGCTGCCCGGACCCGCGGCCGGGCTGCGCTGCGGCTGGTGCGGCTTGCCTGTCGACCGCGTGTGCGGCCGGTGCGGGCACGACGGCCTGCGCGCGCTGGTCACCGGGGTTCGGCGGACCGCGGAGGAGCTGGGCCGGGCGTTCCGCGGCGTCCCGGTGCTCACGTCGGGCGGCAGTTCGGTGCGGGCGGAGGTGACCGGTGAGCCGGCGATCGTGGTCGCCACCCCCGGGGCCGAGCCGCTAGCTGCTGGCGGGTACAGCGCGGCGGTACTGCTGGACGGCTGGGCGCTGCTGGGCCGGGCCAGCCTGCGCGCGGCCGAGGAGGCCCTGCGGCGCTGGCTGAACGCGGCGGCGCTGGTCCGGCCGAGCAGCGAGAACGGCACCGTGGTGGTCGTCGCGGACCAGGGGCTGCCCGCCGTGCAGGCGCTGATCCGGTGGGATCCGGCCACCTTCGCCCGCCGCGAGCTGGCCGCCCGGGCCGAGCTCAGGTTCCCGCCGGCGGCCCGGATGGCGGCCGTGACCGGCTCGGAACCCGCGGTTCTGGCGCTGCTGGACAGCGCCCGGCTCCCGGCGGCGGCGGAGATACTCGGCCCGGTTCCGGTATCTCTCGGGCCTGCCCCGGCCGGTGGTCAGCCGCCGGAAGGCACCGGGCCGGACCCGGAGGTTGTCCGCTATCTGGTGCGTGTGCCCAGGTCAGAAGGCGGTGCGCTGGCCGCGTCCCTGCATTTGGCGCAGGCCGAGCGGACCGCGCGCAAGGAGGCGGGATTGCTGCGGGTTCAGCTGGACCCGGCCGCACTGGTCTGACTACGTACCGTCCAGGCCGTAGGGTACTTGGGTGACGAAATCTCGGCCGGGCGGCAACGGGCTGTCGCCGGAGGCCGGCGCAGGGCCGGACGAGCCCGGCGGCACCCCGGATCGCGAGCAGCGCCGGGACCGCCCGCGGCTGCCCCCGGTCCGGCTGGCCCCGCGCGAAGAGCTTGCCGCGGCGGCCAGGGTCGCGCCGCTGCTGCGCGCCGCCAGGGACCTGAGCGCGTGGGCTGACGGTCATTCGTCGGTGCCCGCGCGGCAGGTACTGGCGGGCAGCGACGCGCGGGCGGCAGCCGAGGCGCTGGATCTCACCGCCGACGAGCTGGACGCGGCCTGGCAGGTGGTGGCGGCCGCGAGCCAACAGGCCGCGGCCGGGGACCCGCTCAAGAGCCTGGACACGCCGCTCACGAGCTGCGATGACGATGACTTGCTGCGGGAGTGGGACGCCGCGCTGGCCGCGCTGCTGGCGGGCGATGAACTCGACGGACTCGCGACCGCCCTCTACACGGTAGGCGCGCCGGTCAAGATCGACGCGCTGTTCGATGCGTACTCGGCGGCGGCCGGCAGCGGGCGTCCTGCTCGCGACGACGCCCAGGCCAGCTACGCCGGGGGAGCGCCGGACCCGAGCGAAGCCGCCGCCCTGTCGCACGCGCTGGAGACGCTCGCCGACCTGGGCGTCGTCGAGCTGGGCACCGAAGAGACCGCGGGCGGCCTCACGGTGACGCTGTCGCCGCTCGGCATCTGGGGCGTGCACCGCCGGCTGCTCGCGCAGGGCTGGCACGTGCCGGTGCTGGGCGGCGCGGACCGCGGCGGCGCCATCGGCCTGCTTGTCACCCTGGCCGGATGCGACGCCGAGGACGGCGAATCGGAGATCTCCGCCTGGCTGGTCGGCCGGACCGAGCAGCAGGCAGCGGCTGAGCTGATCGCGGCGGCCGCGGAGGGATCGCCGGGACTGCGCGGGGCCGCGTTCGCCGTGCTGGACCGCATCGGCGCCGCCGCGGTGGACGAGGTCCGGGCCGCCCTGGACCAGCCGCTGCTGCGGGCGCACGCCGCGGTCTGGCTGCACGAGCACGGCGAGCAGGCCGACCTCGGCCCGGCCGACCGTACCTGGCTCCTGGTCGACCTCGGGGCCGGCCTGCTGGAGGAGGCCGACCCGCGGGATGTGGTGGCCGAGCTGCTGCCGGACGTGCCGCCGCAGGCGCAGGCCGACATCGTCGCCGGGCTGTGGCGAGTGGACCATCCCGGCGTCATCGACTTGCTGACGACGCTCAGCCAGCACCACCCGGATCCTGGCGTCGCCCGCGCGGCCAGGAAAGCGGCCTTCAAGGCCCGGTCGCCGGGGGCCGGACAGCGCTAGCCGGCTCGGTAAAATTGCGCAGCTGACCAGTACCGTGCGTGCCTGGAGGACCTAGTGAGCATCAAGCCGATCCGCCTGTTCGGCGACCCGGTGCTGCGGACGTCGGCCGATCCGGTGACCGACTTTGATGCCGAGCTGCGCAAGCTGGTCAAGGACCTGACTGACACGATGATGGACGCGCCGGGCCTCGGCCTGGCGGCCCCGCAGATCGGTGTCGGCCTGCGGGTGTTCACGTATTACGTGGACGACGTGCTCGGGCACCTCATCAACCCGTCGCTGGATCTGTCGGCGGAGTGCGAGGAGGACGACGAGGGCTGCCTGTCCTTCCCCGGCCTCGCGTACCCGACGAACCGCGCGTTCGGGGTGGTCGCCAAGGGCTTCGACATGCACGGCGAGCCCGTCACGCTGGAGGGCACCGGTCAGCTCGCCCGGTGCGTGCAGCACGAGACCGATCACCTGGACGGCGTGCTGTTCATCGACCGGCTGGACGCCGCGCAGCGCAAGCTGGCGATGCGCGAGATCAGGGCCGCCGAATGGTGGGGCGAGCCGGTCCCGGTCGTCAAGGAGTCGCCGCACGCCACCTTCGGCAAGGCGTTCTAGCCCGTGCGCCTGGTGTTCGCCGGCACCCCGGCCACCGCCCTGGCTTCGCTGGACGCGCTGCTGAAGTCCCGCCATGACGTCGTCGCGGTCGTGACCAGGCCGGACGCCAGGGCGGGCCGCGGCCTCAAGAGCGGAGCCAGCCCGGTCGCCGAGCGGGCCAGCCAGGCGGGCATCGAGGTGCTGCGGCCGGGCCGGCCCGTCGGAGCCGGAGTTCCTCGACCGGCTGCGCGCCATCGCCCCGGACTGCTGCCCGGTCACTGCCTACGGCGCGCTGCTCCCGCAAGCGGCCCTCGACATCCCCGCGCACGGCTGGGTCAACCTGCACTTCTCCGTGCTGCCGGCCTGGCGGGGCGCCGCCCCGGTCCAGCACGCGATCCTGCACGGCGACGACATCACCGGCGCCACCACGTTCCGCATCGTGAAGGAGCTGGACGCGGGACCGGTTTTCGGCGTGCTGACCGAGCCGGTGCTGCCCGCCGACACCGCCGGGGACTTGCTGGCCCGGCTCGGCGTGGCAGGTGCCGAGCTGCTGGTGGCGACGATGGACGGGATCGAGTCCGGCGAGCTGGAGGCGCGCCCGCAGCCGGCCGACGGCGTGAGCCTGGCGCCGAAGGTGACGAGCGCCGACGCGCAGGTGCGCTGGGAGCACCCGGCCCCGGCGGTGGACCGGCAGATCCGCGCCTGCACGCCCGCGCCGGGGGCGTGGACGCTGCTGGCCCGGCAGCGGGTCAAGCTCGGCCCCGTGACCGTGACGAGCGGCGGCGACGTGGCGCCGCTGCGGCCGGGGGAGCTGCGCGTGCAGCGCGACGGCGTGCAGGCCGGCACCGGCACCGCGCCGGTGCTGCTGGGCGACGTGCAGCCGGACGGCAAGCGGCGGATGCGGGCCGCCGACTGGGCCCGCGGGCTGCGCCTGGACGGGCGCGCGGCGGTGCTCGGCTGACGTGGCGGACCGGGGTCGTGCTGGGAGCGGAGCTGGGCGCGGCGGGTCACGCCGCCCGGCTGGCGGGCCCAGTGCTGGCGGACACAGTGCGGGCGGTGCGGGCCGCAACCGTGGCCGGGACGGCGCGCGCCGCGGCGGCGATCCCGCCCGCCGGGTGGCGCTGGACGTCGCGCTGGCGGTGGCCGAGCGGGACGCGTACGCCAACCTGCTGCTGCCTGAGCTGCTCGCGCAGCGCGGCCTGACCGGCCGGGACGCCGCGCTCGCGACCGAGCTGACGTACGGCACGCTGCGCGGGCGCGGCAGCTATGACGCGGTGCTCGCCCTGTGCAGCGACCGCGACCTGGCGACGCTCGACCCGCCCGTGCGTGAGGTACTGAGGCTGGGCACGCACCAGCTGCTCGCGACCAGGGTGGCGGCGCACGCTGCGGTCGCCACGTCGGTCACGCTGGTGCGCCAGGCCGCCGGTCCGCGCCCGGCCGGGTTCGTCAACGCCGTCCTCCGCCGGGTGGCGACCCACGACCTCAGCGGCTGGCTGGAGATCGCAGCGCCGGACCGGGCCAGTGACCCGGCCGGGCATCTCGCGGTCCGCCACAGCCATCCCCGGTGGATCGTCGAGGCGTTCGCCGCGGCGCTCGGTGAGGCGCCGGATGGACCGCTCGCGCAGACCGAGGCGGTGCTCGCCGCCGACAACGAGCGCCCGCGGGTGCACGTCTGCGTACTCCCCGGCCGGGCGGACCAGGCCGAGCTGATCGCGGCGGGCTGTGAACCAGCCCGCTGGTCCCCGTACGGGGGCTATCTGACCGAGGGCGACCCGGCGGGCATCCCCGCGGTGGCGGCCGGGCGGGCGGGCGTGCAGGACGAGGCCAGTCAGCTCGCGGCCATCGCGGTCAGCCGGGCCGCGCTGGCGGCGGGCGGCGCCGTCGCTGCAGGTCATGGCGAGCGCTGGCTCGACCTGTGCGCCGGACCTGGCGGCAAGGCGCGCATGCTCGCGGGCCTGGCCATCGGCGCCGGCGCCCGGCTGACCGCCGCCGAGCTGCGCGAGCACCGGGCGCGGCTGGTCCGGCGCGCGACCGCGGCCGCGGGGACCAGCGCCGTTATCGTGGCCGACGGCACCCGTCCGGCCTGGCGGGCCGGCGCATTCAGCCGGGTGCTCGCCGACGTGCCCTGCACCGGCCTCGGCGCGCTGCGCCGGCGCCCGGAGGCCCGCTGGCGACGCGGCCCCGGCGACGTGGCCAGCCTGCAGGCACTGCAGCGGGAGCTGCTGCGGACGGCGCTGGACGCCGCCGCGCCGGGCGGCGTGGTCGCGTACGTGACCTGCTCGCCGCACCTGGCCGAGACACGCGACGTCGTCGCCGCCGTGCTCGCCGTGGCGCCCGGCACCGAGGTGCTGGACGCGCCCGCGGCACTGGCCGAGGTACCCGGCCTGCGCTGCCCGGAGCCGGACGGCCGGTACGCGCAGTTCTGGCCGCACCGGCACGGTACCGACGCGATCTTCCTGGCGCTGCTGCGCCGGCGCTGACGGCAGGCCACAGGCGCCCGGGCGTCAGCGGGCAGACAGGCTCGGGCCCGGGCCTCAGGGCAGGCGGTCAGCCGGCCGCGGTCAGGGACCGCGCGTCCCGGCTGCGCATCCGGCCCGCGCCGATGTCGGCCTGCTGACCCTTCCGGTAACCGGCCCCGTAGCCGCTGCCGGAGTAGGTGAGCCGGGCGGTCCGCGTCGTGGGGTACGCCGCCGCCACGTTCTGCCGGATGATCAGGGACCGGTCGGCGAGCACCAGTGCCGCCGTCGGCGCCGGGCCGTCGGTGACCCTGGTGGCCACCCGCTCGGCTCGTTCCTCGGCTGCCTGCACCTTGGCCGTGACGGCGGCCGAGAACCCGAGCAGCCAGCTGCGCCGCCATGCCCGCACGCTGGACGCACGGGCCGGGACCTCGGTCGCGATGAGCCCGTGCCACATCTGCACCAGGACCGAGGTGTAGAGCACGTCAGCGCGCTCGATGTCCGAGGCATACCCGAAGACATGCACGCGCTGGTCACCATCCCCGGACGGCAGCAGGATGCACTGGCACCGCATCGCCCCGGCCAGCCCGCAGAGCAGGTGCGCCTGCACTCGCGCCCACGGGTTGTAGATGTCGACCAGGCGGCTGGCGGGCTCGTCCGTCTCCGGCCGGCGCGCGGCCAGCAGCGCCCGGTCGATGCCGTACTTGGCCATCAGCTCGGCGGCCTTGCCTGTCAGTGCCTGCGCCTCGGCGGGCGTGACGCCCTCCGCCTCCGCCTTGGCCAGCAGCTTGCGGACCCGGTCGAGCAGGCGGTCTGATGCCTCGATCGTCAACGAACTCCTCCGGTGGCTGATGTGGCGACTGGGGCTGCGGTCCCGGATCCGAACCTACTCAGGTGGTCCGACATCCGGCTCGGGTTTTCGCGGCCTAGACTCAGGAGCTGATGACCGTGCGGATAGCGCCAAGCCTGCTGGCAGCCGACTTTGCCCGGCTCGCCGACGAGGCCGAGGCAGTAGCGGACGTAGCCGACTGGCTGCACGTCGACGTCATGGATGCGCATTTCGTGCCGAACCTGACGATCGGCCTGCCGGTCGTGGAGGCGCTCGGGCGGCACGCGCGGCTGCCGATGGACTGCCACCTGATGATCGACGATCCGGACCAGTGGGCGCCGCTGTACGCCGAGGCGGGCGCCCGCAATGTCACGATTCACGCGGAGGCGGCCAGCGCGCCGATCCGGGCGCTGCGGCGGATCCGAGCGGCGGGCGCCAGGGCCGGGCTCGCCTTCAACCCGGCCACCGCGATCGAGCCATACGCGGACCTGCTGCCCGAGCTCGACCTGGTGCTGCTGATGACCATCGAGCCCGGCTTCGGCGGCCAGGAGTTCATGGACCTGGTGCTGCCGAAGATCCACCGGGCCCGCCAGCTCATCGCCCGGCAGGGCGGCGACATCTGGCTGCAGATCGACGGGGGTGTGAGCGAGGAGACCATCGAACGCTGCGCCGAGGCCGGCGCGGACATGTTCGTGGCCGGCACGGCGGTCTACGGCGCGCAGGATCCGGCCGCGGCGGTGAAGGCGCTGCGCGAGCTGGCCACCGCGGCCGCCCGGCCATGAGCGACGAGGGACGGGCCGGGGTCGCCCTCACCCATCTGGACCAGCCGCTGTTCGACGGATCCGCTGCGACCAAACGGGACCTGGTGGACTACCTGGACGCGGTCTCCGGCCCGCTGGTCTCGGTGCTGCGCGACCGGCCGCTGTCGGTGATCCGGGTGCGGCCGGGCCAGCCGCCGTTCATGCAGAAGAACGTGCCGAAGTACACGCCGGATTATGTGCAGACGGTCACCTTGTGGGCGGAGAGCTCGCGCCGCGAGGTGCGCTACGCCCTGTGCAACGACCGGCGGACGCTGCTCTGGCTGGCCAACCAGCGGTCGGTCGAGTACCACCCGACGCTGGTGCGGGCGGAGAGCGGGCAGCACCCCGACTTCGTGATCCTGGACATCGATCCGCCCGAGCCAGGCGAGTTCAGCCAGGTGGTGCACGCCGCGTTCCTGGTGAAGGCGGCGCTGGAAGACGCAGGCCTGGCCGGCGCGGTCAAGACCAGCGGAGCCAAGGGCGTGCACGTCTTCGTCCCGCTCCAGCCGGGCGCGAGCCAGGAGGACGCGGCGGCCGCGACCCGGGCGGTGGCAGCCAGCGCGGAGCGGCTCGATCCGCAGCTGGCGACCACGGCGTTTATCCGTGCGGACCGCGACGGCAAGGTGTTCCTGGACGCGACCAGAGCGGGCGGCGCGACCGTGGCCGCCGCGTACAGCCCGCGGGCGCGGCCAGGCGTGCCGGTCTCGTTCCCGGTCCGCTGGGAAGACCTGGATTCGGTGCGGCCCGCGGACTTCACGATCCGGACGGCAGCGAAGCTCCTGGCCGGTGCAGACCGATGGGCCCAGTTGCTGCCCGCACCGCAGGAACTGCCCCCTGACCTGATCGCCGCGGGGCACGAGATCCCGATCGCCCGGGTGCAGGCGATGCACGAGGGCAAGCGCCGGGCCAGGGCCCGCCGTGAGGCGGAGGAGCCGGGCGGCTGACCCGGGCGCCGCCCGTACCGCGCGGTCAGGTCCAGACCGACCACTTCTTGCCGTTCCAGTGCAGGATCTCGTGGCTCACGTTCCCGGTGGAACTCACCTGGCCCCCCACCGCCCAGCAGTCCGAACTCGTCGGGCAGCGATCGCTGAGCAGCACGTTCTGGTCGCGCATGGACGTGCCCGCGGGGTTCGGGGTGTGCACGAAGGCCCAGCGCCTCCCGTTCCAGTGCAGCGCCTGATTGCGCGATGTCCCCGGCCCGCTGTTCCCGTAGGCGCCGACGGCCCAGCAGTTGCGATCTGAGCTGCACGTCACCCAGGCGAGGTCGTTCTGCGCGGCGTTGCCGGTGCCGGCCGGCTGGGCGGTGAATTGCCGGGACCAGGAGCGGCCGTTCCAGTGCATGACCTGGTTGAGTGTCTTATCCGAGTTCGAAGGACCGAACGTCCCCACCGCCCAGCACGAGCTCCCGGATCCGCAGCCGAGGCCGTACAGGATGCTGGCGTTCTTCGCAGTTCCGCCGCCGGGGCTCGGCACGTGCTGGCTGGACCAGGTCTTGCCGCCCCAGATCAGCGCCTGGCTGAATGTTTTGCCCGAGCCCGACGTGTAGGAGCCGACCGCAATGCACCGGGACGACGTGGGGCAGCGGACGTTGTTGAGCTTGTTCTCGGCCTGCTTCCCGGTGCCGCCGGGCTCGGGTACGCGCATCCGGGTCCACTTCTTGCCATTCCAGTGCAGGACCTCGTTCAGCGTGCTGGAGTTCGTCTTCCCGAAGTAGCCGACGGCCCAGCAGTTGCGGGCCGCGACGCAAGTGACGTCGTTGAGGAAGTTCTGCGCGGTCTTCCCGGTGCCGGCCGGTTGCGGGACGGACATCGCGGTCCACTTGCGGCCGTTCCAGCGGAGCATCAGGTTGAGGGCTACGCCTCCGGTCTTGCCGTAGAAGCCCACCGTCCAGCACTCGCTGGCCGCGGCGCAGCGGACCGCCGAGGGCTCGGTGAGTTCGTCCGTGCCGGTGCCGCCGGGGCTGGGTATGGCGCGCTTCACCCACGTCCTGCCGTTCCACTGCCGGGCCTGGGCGAGGAACGCGTGTGTCGTGGCCCGCAGCCCTACGCTCCAGCAGTAGCTGTGCGAGGTGCAGTACACCCCGTCGAGGTACTCGAACGTCATGGTCGCATCCGGGCGGACCGGAACTGCGTGGTCGCGTACGGTCTGCCACAACTGCGCTGTCTGCGCGTGCGCTGACGGCTGCGCGCGCGCCGCCGGCGGCGCCGCGCTGGCCAGGGCGCCGCCCGCCCAGATACCCGAGCTGATGACGGCGCCGCTGATCAGCGCGGCCGCCAGCCTGTGTTTCCCGGCCCTGAAGTGCATCCGAACTCCCCTGTGCGACCAGGCCGACAGGCCCGCCGTTCCGGTTACTGGGTTACTGAGTTACTGGCCGCCGGCTAAGGCCGGCGACACCGTCCATTTCCTGCCGTTCCAGTGCAGGATCTCGTCGGCTACGGTGCCGGATCCGGCCTTGACCGTGCCGCCGACCGCCCAGCAGTCGGACCCGCGCGTGCAGCGGACGCTGAGCAGGGCGTTCTCGTCGTTGGTAGCGGTGCCCGCCGGGTTGGGGGTGTGCACCAGCACCCAGCGCCTGCCGTTCCAGTGCTGCGCCTGGTTGAGCTCGATCGACGGGTTGGTCTGGCCGTAGGCGCCGACCGCCCAGCAGTTGCCGGCCGAGGAGCAGGTGATCCAGCCCAGTTCGTTCAGGGCGGCGGCCCCGGTGCCGCCTGGCTGCGACATGGGCGTCCTGGACCAGCCGCGGCCGTTCCAGTGCAGGACCTGGTTGAGGAACTTGTCCTGGCTCGACGGCCCGAAAGCACCGACGGCCCAGCAGGAGTTCCGCGCTCCGCAGCCAAGGCCGAACAGGGTGCTGTCGTTGTGCGCGGCACCGCTGCCGGGGCTCGGCCCGTGCTGTACCGTCCAGGACTTGCCAGCCCAGCTCAGCGCCTGGTTGAACGTCTTGTGCGAGCCCGTTCCCGGCGAGTAGGCGCCCACCGCGAGACACCGGGACGAGGTCGGGCAGCGGACGTCATTGAGCATGTTGACGGACGCATTGGTGGTGCCGCCGGGCGCGGGAACCCGCGCCCGCGACCACTTCGTGCCGTTCCAGTGCAGAACCAGATCCAGCGTGGTCGAGCCCACTTTGCCGAAGTGGCCGACCGCCCAGCAGCTGCGGACTGAGATGCAGGTGACGTCGGTCAGCTCGTTCTGCGAGGTCTTGCCCGAACCGCAGGCGATTCGTG
>CAVSCN010000038.1:0-53964 GCA_963726425.1 uncultured Actinomycetota bacterium
GAGATGCCATTGGTCCAGATGCTCGGGTCGTACTGGGGTAGCTCGCCATCGCGACGATCCGGCCGGTCGTCGTCATCACGACTGCGGCGCCGGTGGTGGCGCCGGTGTTGCCCTCCGCCTGCGTCCTCAGGATCGCGTCCCGCAGCGCGTTCTGGGTCGCCTCCTGCACGTTCGCGTTGATGCTGGTGATCGGGTCGTCGCCGGCCACCGGCTTGGGTTCTTGATCGTGTTCGTTACCTGGCCGGCCGCGTTCACGGCGACCTCGTCGACAGCCCGGGCGCCCGCGCAGGTTCCTTGTCGTACTGCGCCTCCAGGCCAGACTGGCCGACCAGGTCCACGCCGGAGAACCCGGTCACCGGCACGTGCAGCTGCTTCACCTCCTGGGCGGTGATCGGCTGCAGGGTACCCGAGGATCTGCGCCATGTCGGTGGCGACCGGCTGCTGGTAGTGCACGCTCGGCTGCACGTCCGCGGTGATGCCGGGGTACTGCTTCTTGCTCTCCAGCACCTGCAGCGCCATCCGGTCCGGCACGCGCTGCGCGACCGGGATCGGCTGGTACGGCGAGCCCTGCCAGCATGGCTGGCTGACCCCGACGGTGCACAGCCTGCACCTTCTCCTGCATGGTCTTGTCGCTGATGTGAGCAGCTTGCCAGCCGGGCTAGCTCCGCCTTGCCGCCGTCTGCCTGCTGCCCCACGGTCGCCATGTTCACCGCGACGGTCAGCGACGCCGCATTCGTCACCAGCGGCGTGCCGTTGTCGGAGTAGATCTGGCCGCGCACCGACGGCTCGATCACGTCGCGGATCCGGTCCTCGTTGGCCAGGGCCACGTACTGGCGTGCTGCTTTACCTGGACGTACTACAGCCGCACGCCGAGGGTCACGAGCAGCGCCATCACGACCAGCGTCACGCCGAATACACAGGCCCCTCGATGCCGGGATCACCGCGTCCCTCCTGTTCGCCTGCCGATGAGCGACCCTCGCGCCCGGCTGCCCACCCGTCGTCGCTGGCGAGCCAGTGCCCCCCGACGCCGCGCGCCGACCAGGAACCCGACGACCGAGCGCCGGCCGTAACCGAACCGCGGCTTTGCGTGGCGCCGGGCGGGCCGGGCAGGCGGGCTCACTGCGGGTCCGGAACCGCGGCGCGGCCGGGCCGCGGCGCCGGCCGGTCCTCGGCGAGCGGCCGAGCAGCCCGTGGCCCGCGGCGGCTCGCGGCCAGGTGCAGCCGCGGCGGGCCCGACTGCCGCCGGCGCGCGGCCAGCAGAATCCTGCTGCGCCAGCATGCCGCCTGGCGCCGAAGCTGGCGGTCAGCGCCGGCGAGGACGTCACATTGCCGCGGCGGAACTTCGGGGCAGCCTTGGGCCGGGAACGGGGCGGCGGCTGGCTGCGCGGCCGGAACCGGGGCGCGGCCTTCCGCCGGGAAGCTCATGCCGAGCGCGCTGCGGCCGGTCCGGTCCAGCTGGCCGGTTCCCTGCAGGCCGACCCCGCGCAGCCCGGTGCCGGTGAGAACTGAACCGCGCAGCGGCCAGGCCGCGCAGCGCCGATCCGTGCGAGCCGGTGTGTAGAGCTGGCCCGACCACCAGCCGGGGCGTGCCGAGCCGCCGGCCTACGGTCCCGTCGCCGCGCCTGGCGCCGAACTTCAGCGACACCGGCCCGGCCGGGCGGCCGCCGTCGTACCAGCGCGGCCGCCTGGCCGGGCACGCCGATCCGCCGGGCGCGCCGCCGTGCGGCCGGAACCCGCGGCTGCTCCCGGCGCGTGCTTTCAGATACTGGGCCCCTGGATGCTGAGCGGGCAGACGGCCGAGGCCGGTGCCGACTGGGTTGCCGATCACGCCGGAGTTCCTGGCCCGGCGCGCCGCGGTCTGCTGTCGAACCGCAGGTTGACCGGCGCGCTCGGCAGGCCTGGCCGCGGCAGCGAAAGACCAGCCGCGGACCCGGCCACGCCGCGCCCCGGCCGCAGCCCGTGCGGCGGAGGCGGGATGGCGCAGGAAGGCCGCCTCGCGGCCGCCGCGGCCGGTGGCCACCCAGCCGCCGTGCGGGACGGCAGGCGACCGTCGCGATCCGCGGCTGGGCTGCCGCTGGGGGTGCCGGGCTTGGGGCCGACCCCGGACTGCGGCACGCGAACACGCCGGCCGGGTCCAGGTCGCTGTCCAGCGGCCCCGCCTCCGCCCAGGTGCGTGCCATCAGCGCCAGGTACATCAGGAACGGCAGCAGCAGCAGGTCGTACCCCACCGCCGACGGCAGCACCTGGCGCGCGTGCGCGAGGCTGAACTGAGCCGGATCGAGGCCGATGCTGATCGCGGCGGCCAGCCCTTCGGCCAGCGCGACGACCACCGCCAGCCCGGCCAGCGCGCGCACCGCGGACCGGTCCACCAGCCGGTTCATCCGGCCCGCGGCCCAGCCGACCAGGCACAGCGTGAGCGCGTACTCCCCGAGGACCGCGCTGCCGGGCGGCGCGATGTCGAGCGCCAGGCCCGCGGCGAAGCCAGTGATCATGCCGCGGACCGGCGTGCCGGTGATCGCGAGCACCGCCACCAGCAGCAGCACCAGGTCGGGGACGCCGCCGCCGGGCAGGTGCAGCCCGTTCAGCACGACCAGCTGAAGTACCAGCGCGGCGGCTAGCGACCCGACGGCCAGGAGCGTCCTGCGCATATCAGCCGCTCGCGCTGGGGCTCGGCTTGGCCCGCGGCGTCACCGTCACGGTGATGGCGGGCGCGGGATGCGGGATCGGCGGCAGTACCGAGAACCTCGGGCTCCCCCGCGGCGGCGCGACGACGATGCCGAGCACGCCCAGCGCAGTCAGGTCCGCATAGGGCTTGACCAGAGCCATCGGCGTGAGCGAGCCGGCCTTGTTGATGATCTTGTAGATCGTGCCGACCGGGACACCGGGCACGAACGGCTGATCGTGCACCGACGCCGACGTCACCATCGCCTCACCCGGTTTGAGCGCCGCGGCCGAGTCGATGACCGCGAGCTTGAGCATGCCGCTCGGGCCGGTCGACGCGGTGCCCGGCCCGGTCACCCAGCCCAGCTCGCCGCTCGGCGCGAGCGCGACGCCCACGACCGAGGATGAGTCGCTGGCCAGCAGGACCGTCGCGGTGTGCGCGGTCACGGCCGTGACCTGGCCGACCAGGCCCAGCCCGTTCAGCACGGTCTCGTTCGCCTTGACCCCGTCCGCGCTGCCCGCGTCGACGGTCACCGTCTGCTGGTAGCCCTGGCCGACCGCGATCACGGTGGCCGCGACGATCCGGTACCGGCCGGTGCCGGCCAGCTGCAGCATCTTGTGCAGTTGCTGGTACTCGGTCTTGCTCAGCCGGCCTGGCTCAGCTCAGCCCGCAGCCGGACCACCTCGGACTGCAACTGGCCGACCTGCCCGCTGGCGCCGCTGGACGCGCCGAAGAATCCCGCCACCGACGTGCCGGCGTGCTCCACGCCACCGAACAGCGACCCGCTGACGTGCCGCACCCCGCGCAGCGCGGGCGAGGAGCTGTCCGAGTAGCTGAACGCGATCAGCGCGAGCGCGACTGTCAGCAACACGATGAGGACGCGGCGAGTGCGCCGCGTGTCTCGCACACCCATCATGGTGTCTGCCGCCTGTCAATTAGTCGCAGCCAGGACGGCCGCGCCCGCTCCGCTTCCGTGTTGCCCTGGTTGGTTGTGCCGGAATTGCTAGCGCCGCGACTCGGGCACCAGCACCTGCTGCAGCGTGTCGAAGTCCTCGACGCACTTGCCGGTCCCCAGCGCCACCGAGTCCAGCGGGTTGTCCGCCACGTGGATCGGCATCCCGGTTTCCTCGCGCAGCCGTTCGTCCAGCCCGCGCAGCA
Organism: uncultured Actinomycetota bacterium; assembly: GCA_963726425.1. Lineage (GTDB taxonomy): Bacteria > Actinomycetota > Actinomycetes > Streptosporangiales > Streptosporangiaceae > JAJYUU01. Next base: position 3,821 of record CAVSCN010000038.1, read on the forward strand.
GCGCACCGCCGCCAGTCAGGGCGATCCCGCGGTCCATGACGTCGCCCGCCAGCTCGGGCGGGCACTTGTCCAGGGTGGTCTTCACCGCGTCGATGATGACGCTGAGCGGTTCCTCGATCGCGCGCCGGATCTCCTCCGCGGAGATCACGATCGTCTTCGGCAGGCCGCTGACCAGGTCGCGCCCCCGGATCTCGGCGTTCGGCTCGTCGTTGGACGGATAGGCGGAGCCCAGCGAGATCTTGATTTCCTCGGCCGTGCGCTCGCCGAGCATGAGCGAGTACTCCTTCTTGCCGAAGGTGATGATCGCCTGGTCGAGTTCGTCCCCGCCGACGCGAATGGACTGCGACGTGACGATGCCGCCGAGCGAGATGACCGCGACCTCGGTGGTGCCGCCGCCGATGTCCACGACCATGTTCCCGGTTGGCTCGTTCACCGGCAGGCCGGCCCCGATCGCGGCGGCCATGGGCTCCTCGATGATGTAGACGCGGCGGGCGCCGGCCTGGTGGCCGGCTTCCTTCACCGCGCTCTGCTCGACGCCGGTGATGCCGCTGGGCACGGCCACCACGATCCGCGGTTTGGCCAGGTGGCTGCGTCTGTGCACCTTCTGGATGAAGTAACGGAGCATGCGCTCGGTCACGTCGAAGTCGGCGATCACGCCGTCCTTCAGCGGGCGGACCGCGACGATGTTGCCGGGCGTCCGGCCGATCATCCGTTTCGCCTCGACCCCGACGGCGACGATCTGGCCCGTGTTGGTGTTCAGGGCCACCACGGACGGTTCGTTGAGCACGATGCCCCGGCCCCTGACGTACACCAGCGTGTTCGCCGTGCCGAGGTCGACGGCCATGTCGCGGCCCAGAAGCGCCATCGCGTTACTCATGTGGAACTAGAACCTTCCAGCCGAGTTCTGTCAGGTGATCTGTATTTTTCTCGCCGCGGACGTCGCGCCGCCAGCCCTGAAACTCACGCTGTGCAACTGACCGGGCGGCTGCAACACCGAGGCAGACCCCCCGCTACCCAGGCCGCCGCAACCCACGCCATCTGCCGCGAACGCTCGCCTGCGAACGTTCAACGGACCGGCGCGGCCGATAGTGCCAAAGACCGGAAAGCCATCTCGGCAATCGGAGATTGGCCACTGTCAGCTACCTATCACACGCGTTCAGTTAGCAAATGAAGCGACACGTATTCCGCGGTTGCACAGCCTACATGTCGGTCGTGCGCCCGATTCGGCAGGGCGCGCCAGTTGGCCCGCGCTTTGGTATTTAGTGACCTGGGTATTTAGTGACCGGCAGCGCGCTCAACGCGGCGGCCGAGCCAGATGCCAATCACCCAGAACGCCGCGAAAATAGCACCGAGAGCGTACATTACCGGAACAATTTGCCCGGCGGCGATCAGGTACACCTGAAGCAAGCTGCCGAGCACCAGTGTCAGCTGCAGCTGCCAGCGGGCCAGCATTGTGAGCACAATCGCGGCCCCGGCGGCGATTCCGCCGGTCAGGCCGGCCGTGTGCGGTGTCAGGTGATCGATGTGGATCGCTACCGGGATCGCCAGCGCGATGACGATCGCCTCCATCACCAGCACGGTGGAACACAGCCGCTTCACTGCTGCGCTCCGCCGGTCAGCAGCGACGCGCGCGTCGCCGGCCGTGATGACCGAGCCGGTGATGAGTACGCCCGCGCTGCCCGGGCCGTCGGCCGCGTCCACCTCGTCGGCGAGCGCGACGCCCAGCTCGATCGCGTCGTCGAGCCGGCTGGCGACACTCACCCGGTCCGGCCCGAAGATGCTCCTCGGCCACCTCGGCGACCGCAGCCGGATCCGCGGCCCGCGACGACGAGTTGGAAGTGACGATCAGCCGGCCCGCGACCGGCTCCACCTGGTCCAGGATCCCGGCCACGTCCTTGTCCTCGCTCACCGCGAGGATGGCGATCAACTGCGTGAACGTAAAGGCTTCGGTCAGCGCCTCCATCGAGGCCGCCATTCCGCCGGGGTTGTGCCCGGCGTCCACGATGACCACCGGACTGCGCCGCACGATCTCCAGCCGGCCGGGCGAGCTCATAGTGGCGGCCGCCTGCCGCACGATGGCCAGGTCCAGCGCCTGGCCGCCGTCGGTCTCGGGCGTCCGGGCGAATGCCTCCGCCGCGGCGATCGCGCACGCGAGGTTGCTGGCCTGGTGCGCGCCGAACAGCGGCAGGAACAGGTCCGGGTAGTCGCCGAGCAGGCCGCGTACGGACACCTGCTGCCCGCCGACGGCGAGCTCGCGCGCGAGCACCCCGAATTCGAGGCCCTCGCGGGCGACCGTGGCGCCGACGTCCGCGGCCCGCCGCAGCAGCGCTTCGGCCGCTTCCGGCGGCTGCTGCGCGAGCACGGCGACGGCGCCGGGCTTGATGATGCCCGCCTTGTCCGCGGCGATCTCGGCCACGGTGCTGCCGAGGTGCCTGGTGTGGTCGAGGCTGATGGGCGTGACGACCGCCACGGCGCCGTCCGCGACGTTGGTGTTGTCCCAGGTGCCGCCCATGCCCACCTCGAGCACGCACACGTCCACCGGCGCGTCGGCGAACACCGCGAACGCCATGCCGGTCAGCACCTCGAAGAAGGACAGCGGCACCTCGTGGCTCTGGTCAACCAGGTCCACGTACGGCTTGATCTCGTCGTAGGCCTCGACGAACCGCTCCCCGGACAGCGGCTGCCCGTCCACCGCGATCCGCTCCCCCACCATGGACAGGTGCGGGCTGGTGAACAAGCCGGTCCGAAGGCCGCGGGCGCGCAGCAGCGACTCGATCATCCGGGCCGTCGACGTCTTGCCGTTGGTCCCGGTGATGTGGATCACGGGGTACGCCCGCTGCGGGTCTCCCAGCAGCGTTACCAGGGCCCGGATCCGATCCAGCGACGGGTTGATCGCGTGCTCCGGCCGCCGCGCGAAGATGTCCTTCTCGATCTCGCGCAACCTGTCGCGCCAATCGCCGGTCATAAACTGCCCTCCCGGCTGGCAAGCTGTGTTTCCCCGCTCGCCGCCGGGGCGCCGCCTACGCGGCGCCTTCCCTCGTCGCTCGTACTCTGCTTCCCGCTCGCCTGCGGGGCGCCTTCTGGCTGGCGCCTTCCCTCGTCGCTCGTGCCTCGCTCCTCAGTCCAGGCGCCAGCGGCGCCCCTTGGCTCGCTCATAACTCTATGCGGGGAGGGCGGCGAGGCGTTCTTCCAGGCGGGCGGCCTCGGCCTGGGCCGTGGCGAGGCGGTCCCGGTTCTTGGCGACGACTTCGGCCGGCGCTCGTTCCACGAACGACGGGCTGGCCAGCTTCTTCTCGGCGGCCGCGATGTCGGCCCTGGCGGTGGTGAGGTCCTTAGTCAGCCGCTTGCGCTCGGCGGCGACATCGATCGTCGCGGCCGTGTCCAGTTCCACCGTGACGCCGGCCGACTGCACTGAGCCGGTGGCGGCGAAGGAGTCACCCGGCTCCGCCAGCCGCAGCAGCGACCGGATGCGGCCCTCGTGCGCCGCCAGCGGGCTGCCGGCCAGGCCGGAGATCGTGGCGGGCACCGGCTGACTCGGCCGCAGGCCCTGGTCGGACCGGAATCGCCGCACCTCGGTGACGACACGCATCAGCAGCTCGATCTCCGCCTCCGCGGCCGGGTCGGTGCCAACCATCGGCAACGCCTCGGCGCCGTCCGCGACCTGGCCCGGCCAGCGCGCGACGACGATCGACTCGCCCCCGGTGAGCGCCGTCCACAGCTCCTCGGTCACAAACGGGATCACCGGGTGCAGCAGCCGTAGCAGCCGGTCGAGCACCTCGCCCAGCACCCGCCGGGTGGCGTCGGCCGCCTCCGCATCCGTCCCGGTGAGGCTGGACTTGGCCAGCTCCAGATACCAGTCGCAGAACTCGTCCCAGGCGAAGTGGTAGAGCGCCTCGCACACCTTCGCGAACTCGAACTGCTCGTAGAGCGCGTCCACCTCGGCGGTGACCCTGGCGAGCCGGGACAGAATCCACCGGTCCGGGGCGGTCAGCTCAGCCGCGGGCGGCAGCGGCTGGCCCGCGACGGCACCGTTCAGCAGCGCGAACCTGGCCGCGTTCCAGAGCTTGTTGCAGAAGTTGCGCGCGCCGGCCACCCAGTCCTCGCTGACCGAAACGTCGCCGCCGGGCGTGGCGCCGCGGGCCAGGATGAACCTGGTGGCGTCCGCGCCGAACCGGTCGATCCAGTCCAGCGGGTCCACGCTGGTGCCGCGCGACTTGGACATCTTCTTGCCGTACTGATCCCGCACCAGACCGTGGAGGGCCACCTGCCGGAACGGCACGGCCGCCTCTGGCCCGTTGTCCGCCATCGCGTAAAGGCCGAACAGCATCATCCGGGCCACCCAGAAGAACAGGATGTCGTAGCCGGTCACCAGCACGCTGGTCGGATAGAAGGCCCGCAGGTCGGGGGTGTCGTCCGGCCAGCCGAGGGTGGAGAACGGCCACAGCGCCGAGGAGAACCAGGTGTCCAGGACATCCGCGTCCTGCTCCCAGCCGTCGCCAGCGGCGGCTCCTCGTCCGGTCCGACGCAGCGCACCTCGCCGTCGGCCGAGTACCAGACCGGGATCCGGTGCCCCCACCACAGCTGCCGGCTGATGCACCAGTCGTGCATGTCATCGACCCAGTCGAAGTACCGGGCGGCCAGGTCCTGCGGGTAGATGCGCACCCGACCGTCCCTGACCGCGTCGCCGGCGGCCTTGGCCAGCGGCTCGACCTTGACGAACCACTGCAGCGACAGCCGTGGCTCGACCGTCGTGCCGCAGCGCGAGCAGTGCCCCACCGCGTGCACGTAAGGCCGGCGCTCGGCCACGATGCGGTCGTCATCCCGCAGCGCGGCCAGGACGGCCGGCCTGGCCTCGAACCGGTCCAGGCCCTGGAACGGGCCGGGTGCGGTGATCACCGCCCGCTCGTCCATGATCACCACGCTCGGCAGCGAGTGCCGCCGGCCGATCTCGAAGTCGTCCGGGTCGTGCGCGGGCGTGACCTTGACGGCGCCGGTGCCGAACTCCGGATCCACGTGCGGGTCGGCGACGATAGGGATCCTGCGCCCGGTCAGCGGCAGCTCGATCTGCTTGCCCACCAGGTGGCTGTAGCGCGGGTCTTCCGGGTGCACCGCGACGCCGGTGTCCCCCAGCATCGTCTCGACCCGGGTGGTCGCCACGACGATCGAGTCGGCCGCCTCGCCGTACCGGATCGAGACCAGCTCGCCGTCGTCGTCGGTGTGCTCAACCTCAATATCGGACAGCGCGGTCAGGCAGCGCGGACACCAGTTGATGATCCGCTCCGCCCGGTAGATCAGGCCGTCGTCGTAGAGCCGCTTGAAGATGGTCTGCACCGCCCTGGACAGGCCCGCGTCCAGGGTGAAGCGCTCGCGGGTCCAGTCGACGCTGTCGCCGAGCCGGCGCATCTGGCCGAGGATGCGGCCGCCGAAGTCGGCCTTCCACTGCCAGACCCGCTCGACGAACCCTTCCCGGCCGAGGTCGTGCCGGGACAGCCCTTCCTTGGCCAGTTCGCGCTCGACGACGTTCTGGGTCGCGATGCCGGCGTGATCCATGCCCGGCAGCCAGAGCGCGTTGTAGCCCTGCATCCGGCGCCGCCGGACCAGCGAGTCGATCAGGGTGTGATCGAGCGCGTGGCCGACGTGCAGCGAGCCGGTCACGTTCGGCGGCGGAATCACGATCGTGAAGGCGGGAGCGGCGGAGCTCGGGTCGGCGGTGAAGTAGCCGGCTTCGACCCAGGCCTCATAGCGACGCGACTCGACGTCGGCAGGCACGTACTGGGGCGGAAGCTGGGATTGATCGGATCCAGTCACGGCAGGTAATTCTACGGGCGCAACCGCACCCCGCCGGTAATCAGGCGGACTTCTCCCGCGGCGTGCGGCGCGGCGAGTCACGCGGCACGAGCGTCGGGTTCACGTTCTCGAGCACGACCTCGGCGCTGATCACGACCTTCTCGACGTCCTTGCGGCTCGGCACCTCGTACATGACCGAGAGCAGGACCTCTTCCAGGATCGCGCGCAGGCCGCGCGCGCCGGTGCCGCGCAGGATCGCCTGGTCGGCGACCGCCTCGAGAGCGTCCTCGGTGAACTCAAGATCCACCCCGTCGAGCTCGAACAGCCGCCGGTACTGCCGGACCAGCGCGTTGCGCGGCTCGGTGAGGATCCGGATCAGCGCCTCCCGGTCGAGGTTGTGCACGCTGGTGATGACCGGCAGTCGCCCGACGAACTCGGGGATCATGCCGAACTTCAGCAGGTCCTCGGGCATGACGTCGGCGAACGGATCGGCCTCGGTCTTGTCGGTCTTGACCCGGAGCACGGCGCCGAAGCCCATGCCGCTCTTGCCGACCCGCGGACTCGATGATCTTCTCCAGACCCGCGAACGCGCCGCCGCAGATGAACAGCACGTTCGTCGTGTCGATCTGGATGAACTCCTGGTGCGGGTGCTTGCGGCCGCCCTGCGGCGGCACCGACGCGGTCGTGCCCTCGAGGATCTTCAGCAGCGCCTGCTGCACGCCCTCGCCGGACACATCGCGGGTGATCGACGGGTTCTCGCTCTTGCGGGCGATCTTGTCGATCTCGTCGATGTAGATGATGCCGGTCTCGGCCTTCTTGACGTCGTAGTCGGCCGCCTGGATGAGCTTGAGCAGGATGTTCTCGACGTCCTCGCCGACGTAGCCCGCCTCGGTCAGCGCGGTGGCGTCGGCGATCGCGAACGGCACGTTCAGCAGCCTGGCCAGGGTCTGCGCCAGCAGCGTCTTGCCCGAGCCGGTGGGCCCGAGCAGCAGGATGTTGGACTTGGCGAGCTCGACGCCGTCCGCATCTGCCCCGGCCCGCTCGCCGCCGGACTGGATGCGCTTGTAGTGGTTGTAGACGGCGACCGACAGGCCCTTCTTGGCCTTGTCCTGGCCGATCACGTAGGAGTCGAGGAACTCGTAGATCTCGCGCGGCTTCGGCAGGCTGTCCCACTTGAGCTCCGGCGGCTCGGAGAGCTCTTCCTCGATGATCTCGTTGCAGAGGTCGATGCACTCATCGCAGATGTACACGCCGGGACCCGCGATCAGCTTCTTGACCTGCTTCTGGCTCTTTCCGCAGAATGAGCACTTCAGCAGGTCACCGCCATCGCCGATGCGTGCCACCCAGTAACTCCTTATCGCCGTTTGTCCGGACCTGCCGCCTCGCGGAGCGAATCATCCGTAGAACCTAGACGGTACCGCCTCGGCGACCCTAGTTGTGGCCTAAGGCACACCGTGCCAGGCGCGCCGGCCGGCGGCCGGCTTTCCCGGTTAGGACGACCCTACCTCGCTCTTGCGCTTCAGCATCGTCAGAACCTCATCGACCAGGCCGTACTCCTTGGCCTCTTGCGCGGTGAAGAACTTGTCCCGCTCGATGTCCTTGCGCACCTGATCCTCGGACTGGCCGGTAGTGACTGGCGATGATCTGCTCCATCGCGGTCCGCATCCGCAGGATCTCGCGGGCCTGGATCTCCAGGTCGCTGGACTGCCCGTAGCCGCTCTCCACGGCCGGCTGGTGGATCAGGATCCGCGCGTTCGGCAGCGCGAACCGCTTGCCCTTCGTCCCGGCCGCCAGCAGCACGGCCGCCGCCGAGGCGGCCTGGCCGAGGCAGTAGGTCTGGATCTCCGGCTGGATGTACTGCATCGTGTCGTAGATCGCCATCATCGACGTCATCGACCCGCCGGGCGAGTTGATGTAGATCAGGATGTCCCGGCCCGGGTCGATCGACTCCAGCGTGATCAGCTGGGCCATCACGTCGTTGGCCGAGGCGTCGTCGATCTGCACGCCGAGGAAGATGATCCGCTCCTCGAAGAGCTTGTTGTACGGATTCATCTCCTTGACGCCGTAAGACGTGCGCTCCACGAACGAGGGCAGGACGTACCGTGCCTGCGCTGGCTGGGCGGGTGAATCAGGCCGCTCGGTCCCGTGCTGGCCGCCTGGTTGCTCACTGTGCGACTCCTCAAGCTCTGGTGTGGGTCGGGATCACTTGCCTGCGCTCAGGCGAGCGGGCCGGGGTCGGCGAGTTCGTGGGCGTTGCGCACGACGTGATCGACGATCCCGTAATCCTTTGCCTCTTCCGCGGTGAACCAGCGGTCCCGGTCGGAGTCGGCCTCGATCTGCTCGACCGACTTGCCGCTGTGCATCGCGATCCGCTCGGCCATCAGGCGCTTCAGGTACAGGCTCTGCTCGGCCTGGATGCGGATGTCGGTCGCCGTGCCGCCGATGCCGCCGTGCGGCTGGTGCATCAGGATGGCCGCGTGCGGCATCGCGTACCGCTTGCCCTGGGCGCCCGCGGTCAGCAGGAACTGGCCCATCGAGGCGGCCATGCCCATCGCGTAGGTGGCCACGTCATTCGGCACATACTGCATGACGTCATAAATCGCCATTCCAGCGTAGACAGAACCACCCGGTGAATTGATATAGAGGGTGATATCCCGTTTATTGTCCTCGGCCGCGAGCAGGATCAGCTCCGCGCAGATCCGGTTGGCCAGATCATCATCCACCTGCTGGCCGAGGAAGATGATCCGGTGCCGCAGCAGCCGCTGGAACAGCATGTCGCCCATCGGCAGTACCTGAGCATCGGCTGCCTGCGCCAGCAGCGGTCGGACCTGCTGGTCGCTACCCAGCGTGGTGATAGCGGCCGTAGAGCCGTCGGCCGCTCGCGGTCGGCTGCTCGAAGGCGACGTGGTCACGTGTGCCCTCCTCGAGTGGTCGCGCCCAAGGCGCCTCTCTTGCATGTGTGACCATAACCCGAGCGGCATGCCGCCACGTCCGCCGATCCCCGCATTTCGCTACCGGCGCAGGCCGGCTCGCCATTTGATCCGGAGATCTCGGCGAGTTGGCCGGTCTGCAGGCCGGCCAACTCGCCAGGCTGGCCTAGTCCTCGGACTCGTCCGAGTCGACGGTCGCGTCCTCGTCCTCGTCCGCGTCCTCTGGGGCCTCGGTGTCCAGCTCCGGCTCGTCCGCCTGGACGAACACCGGCCGCCCGGCCTCGTCCACAATCCGCGCCCGCTCGGCGAGCAGCCGCAGCGCGTTGGACCGCAGCACGTCGCCCGCCACGAGGCCGAGCTGGCCGTTGTCGCTGAGCTGCTTGGCCAGCCGGTCCGGCGCGACGCCCATCCGGTAGGCCTGCTCGGCCACGTAGGTGCTCAGCTCCTCGGGGGTGACCTTGACCTCCTCGTCGGCGGCTAGCTTGTCGAGGATGAACTGGGCCTTGACCGACCTGCGGGCGTCGGTGTCGAAGCTCTCGTCGAGCTGCTGGCTGGTCTGGCCGCTCTGCTCCAGGTAGGCCTTCAGGGTGAGGCTGGCCCGGTCCAGCTGCTGCTGCAGGCTCTCCCGCCGCTGGTCGATCTCGGCCTGCACGACCCGCTCCGGCAGCGGGATCTCGACCTGGTCGATCAGCGCCTCCAGGACCCGCTCCCTGGCCTGACCGGCCTGGCCGGCCTTGCGCATGGCCTCCATCTGCTTGCGGGTGGAGGCACGCAGCTCGCCGACCGTGTCGAACTCGCTGGCGGCCTGGGCGAAGTCGTCGTCCAGCTCGGGTAGCTCCTTGACCTTCACGGTATTGACCGTGACCAGGACCTCGGCCGCGAGGCCCGCGTGCTGGCCGCCCGCCAGCTCGGCGGTGAACGTCTTCGACTCGCCGGCCGACATGCCGGCCAGCGCCTCGTCCAGGCCGTCGAGCATGCCGTCGCTGCCGACCTCGTAGGACACGCCAGAGGCCTGAGCGTCCTCGACGGCCTTGCCGTCCACCGACGCGGCCAGGTCGATCGACACGAAGTCGCCGGTCTCGGCGGCGCGCTCCACCGTCTTGAGCGACGCGAACCGCTCCCGGAGCGCCTTCAGGTATTCCTCCACCTGGTCGGGATCCACCTCGGCGTTGTCTACCGTGGCCGATAGCGTCTCCAGCTCGGGCAGGTCGAACTTCGGCCGGACGTCAACCTCGGCGGTGAACGCCAGTTCCTTGCCGTCGTCGAGCTTGGTGACCTCGACGTCAGGCTGGCCGAGCGGGACGACCTCGTGCTCGGCCACCGCCTTGCTGTAGAACTCGGGGACCGCGTCATTCACCGCCTGTTCCAGCACGACACCGCGGCCGAACCGCTGGTCGATGACCCGCGGCGGCACTTTCCCCGGCCGGAACCCCGGCACCCGGACTTGCCGCGCTACCTCGCGGTAGGCCTGATCGAGGCTCTTCTTGAGCTCCTCGAACGGAACTTCGATGGTCAGCTTGACCCTGGTCGGGCTCAGCTCTTCGACGTCGGTCTTCACTGGGGGTCGCTCCTGGAAATGGTCACTGGCATGAGCCGCCGCGGTCCCGACGAGCCAGAGCCGGTCGTACGGGCGCCCGCTCAGGTAACCCATCGCTCGATGCTGTTGCGCGCCAAGTCTAGGGCAGTCGGGACGACCGGGGCGCGTTCACCCGCCACGGGTGATGATCACGGGAACTCCGCGGCAGCACGATGGAGCCGACAGGGGCATCCCAGGTCAGCCTGAGGTGCCCAGGTGTAGCGCACCAGCCAGGCCATTCCCGCTGGCGGTGCCGGCCAGTTGGCGAGGGGGTCCTTCGATGACCGATCCGCGGAGCAACCCGGCAGGTTCGCCGGGGACGCAGGGCGGGGCGAACCCGCCGCAGGGCAGCGGCGGCGGCCGCCGGTCGGCGGCACGGCCTGTTCCACCGCGGCTCGGCTAGCGGACAGAGCCAGCCGGCGGCGGGGCCGGAACGGCCACCAGGCGACGCCGAGCACGAGCGTGCCGCAGCAGACCGGCCAGCCAGCCGGTCAGACGCGACCGAGATGGAGTACCGCCGGACCGAGTACGGCGAGACGCGTCTACGGCGAGTCGTATGTACGGGCGATACCGCGCAGAGCCAGAACATGCTGGCCAAGGCCGCGAATATGTCCTGGATCGTGGTGGGGGTCGGCGCGCTCGGCCTGATCGCGCTCGGCATCATGCTGCTGGTCTGGCCGAATGTGTCGCTGACGATCGTGGCGATCCTGATCGGCGCCGCGCTGTGCGTGGCCGGGGCCGTCCGGCTCTACGAGGGCTTCACCGCCCGGGGCGGCGAGAGCGGCGGCATGCGCGCCGGCTATATCGTCGTCGGGCTGCTCGCCGTCATCGCGGGCATCTACTGCCTGCGGCATCACGCGCTCAGCCTGTTCCTGCTCGCGTTCGTGACCGGGGTGTACTTCATCCTGCAGGGCGTCGCGGAACTCGGCGCGGCGGCGTCGGCCGCTTCCGGCCGCGGCCTGCGCGCCATCCTCGGGCTCTTCAGCATCGCGGCCGGCCTGGTCCTGGTGATCTGGCCGTCGATCTCGCTGGTCCTGCTGTTCACGATCATGGGCGCGTGGTTGCTCTTCTACGGCGTGGTCCTCGGCGGGCTCGCGCTGAGCCTGCGCAAGGCCGCGAAGAGCGCGACGGCGCCGTCTGCGCCTACCTCGGCTGCGCGCGCCCGCGCAGCCTGACCGCCGGCCAGGCCCGGCCAGCCTGACCAGGGGCGTCCCCTGGGGGGAGGGCGATCCCGAAGCTGATGGCCAGATGGTGGCCCGCGCCGCAGGTTCGGCGCGGGCCACAATCGTGCCCGCGCAACCGCGCAGCCGGCCGCCGGGCCGGCCGCGAGCCGCCGCTAAAGCAGGTCGAGCCGGCGGCCCTGGGCGATCGCCTGTCGCCGGCTGGTGACACCGAGCTTGCGGTAGACGGAGCTGAGGTGCGTCTTGATCGTGTTGATCGACAGGAACAGCGACTCGGCTATCTCCTGGTTGGTCATGTGCGAGGGCAGGAAGCGCAGCACCGCCAGCTCGCTCTCGGTGAGCGCAGCCCCGGACGGCTGGCTCAGGCCGCGCGGCAGCCGGCCGTCGAACCGGTCCAGGATCCGTCCGGCGAAGCCAGCAGACGGACTCGCCGGGGTGATCATGATGGTGAGCGCGGACCTGACCGGCGAGCCGGCCGCGATGAACTGCCCGGACTGATCGTCTGGCTCGGCCAGCGCCAGCGCCTCTTCCAGTCGCTCGCCGCCTCCGGCGCCTGGTTCAGCCGCCGGTGCGCGATGACCGCCGGCGATGAGCGCGGCCAGTCGGTCGGTCAGCGAGGCCCGGCTGGTCAGAGCGGGCTCGAGCCGCTTCAGCGCGCCCTTGTCGTCGTCGGCTGCCATCAGCAGCCTGGCCTGCCCGATCGCGGCCCGAGGCCAGCGGCCGCCGGCCGGCCTTGGCCGTGTCCAGCGCGGCCCTGGCCCGGTCCCGCTCGCCGGCAGCGAGGCTTATCTCGGCGTCGAGCAGGCCGACGGCCGCGGCGGCCAGTCGCATCCCCCGCGGTCAGCTCGGTCAGCAGCCGGACCAGGCCGCGCGCGCCCGCCAGGTTGCCCTCGTCGATCGCGATCCGGGTTCTGGCCAGCGCGGACAAGCACGCCGATCGCGGGCTCGCCCGCCGGCTGCGGAGCCGTCACCGGCTGGACGGCCTGGTCGGCCTGGTCCAGCAGGATGGCGGCGGCCTCGGGCTCGTCCCTGGCGATGTGGGTGACCGCCTGGCTGACCGCGAGGATCGGCGCGAGCTCCGGCCCGCTGGCTGGCCCTTCGGCCACCTCGGCCGCGACCCGGGTGGCGGTCGCCAGGTCTCCGTAGCACGCGTGCGCCATCGCCTCCCAGGACGCGGGCTCGCTCCCGGACTAGGCCGAGACCGCCCGCCGCCAGCTGAGACGTCGAGTGCTGCAGCGCGACCGCGGCCTGCTGCGGCTGCTGCTGGCGCAGCCGGGCGCAGCCCAGCGCCAGCCAGAGCAGCCCGGTGGCCCGGTGCTCGGGCACACTGCTGGACTCCTCGTGCGCGCGGCTCGCCATGGCCCAATGCCGGGTCAGGTCGGCCTCGCCCGTAGTGCGCATCACCTGCAGCGCGGCGAGCCACAGCCGGCCCAGCCCGCGTCCTGACCTTCGAGGCGGGCAGCCCGCCTGCGCACAGTCCAGGTGCGGCAGCGCACCGTCCGGATCGTGCCTGCCACAGCCGGGCCGCGGCCAGCGCGCACGCCAGCGCCGGATCGGAGCTGCGGTAGATCGGGCGGGAACGAGGCCAGCACCGCGCTCCAGGTCGGCCCAGTCGTCCGCGCGGCGGCACCACCGGACCGGCCTCGCGCAGCACCTGGACCCCGAAGTTCCAGTCACCCGCCTGCGCCGCCGCGCGCAGCGCGGCCAGCGACATCTTCGCGCCGCGCGTGCCACCGGGCGATGACGCCGAGCAACTGCGGCACCTCAGCGGCGTACTCGCGGCGCAGCACGATCTCCAGGGCGCTGCGCAGCATCGGGTGGTAGCGGTACTCCGACCCGGTCGACCCGCACCGGTCGGATGGATCAGTCCGTTTTCCCTGCTCAGCGGTCGATTCCGGCAGCCACGGCCGGATCGCCGGTCAGCTCCTCGGCCAGCTCGGCGGGCACCGTCTCGGTCAGGCAGGTTCGCAGCAGCAGCTCGCGAGCCGCGGCGGGCAGCGGCGCGAGCATCTCGTCGCACAGGTAGTCGGAGATGAGCTGGTCGCTGTCGGCGGACGCCTCGCCGGCGTCGGACAACGTCATCGACAGCAGCCGCAGGCCCGGCCATCCAGCCCTCGGTCTGGCGCAGGACAGCGGCCCTGGCGTGGCGCCGTCGGTGGCCACGCCCATGCTGGTCAGGTAGCGTCCGCTTCCCGGTCGGTGCAGGCCAGGTCGGCCGCCCCGACGTCACCGACCTGCCCGGAGACCCGCAGCTTGGCCAGCGCCAGGCCGGGCGCGTGCCGGCCGGCCAGGACCAGCCGGAAGGTGTCGGGCGCGTGCTGCACCAGCTCGTCGAGGCCGGGGAGGACCTCGGACCCGGCCAGCTGATGCACGTCGTCCAGCACCAGCACCGTACGGCCGGTCCCCGCGCGCCAGCTGGCCGAGCAGCTCGCGCGCGATCTGCTCGCTCGCGACCGGCCACTGGCTCGCGCCGCAGCTGGCCCGGCCGCGCGTCCGCCGCGGCCAGCGCGCCCGGCCCGCGGCCAGCGCGGCGGTGACGTACTGCCAGAACCGGGCGGGCTCCCGGTCGCCGGGATCGACGGTGAGCCAGCCGACTGCCCGGCCGGCCGCGGCGGCGTGCCCGGCCGCCCAGCTCGCGCACGCGACCGTCTTGCCCGATCCCGCGGGCCCGGTGACGAGCGCTGACCCGGTGCGCGGTGGCCTGATCCATCAGCTCGGCCAGCCGCGGCCGGGCCACCACGGCGAGCCCGAGCGCGGGAATCGCCAGCTTGTCGGCGAGCAGGCCGGGTCGCCCTGCGCCGCGGATCGCCGGCTGAACAGCCGGCGCTCACGGACGTCGTCATAGCTGAATCGCTCGCCCCCGTCATCCCGACACCCGCGACCTGCGCCGCGGCGACGGCGTCCCGGTCGCCGGCCCTCGGCCGCGTCACCCGGACCCCGGACGCCTCACCCGCACCGCCGAACCGGTATCACCCGCCGCGGCGAAATTGCAGCTCAAAGGCCCCGTAACAGCCATACCCGCGGGTGACGGCTCGCCAACCGACCCGGACCGCTATGACATAGCTACTCCGGTTTACCCGCGACTGACGGCACGACCCGGAAAGGCCATCGATCCCGGCATTTACGACGTAGTTGCCCTGCAGCGGTCCTCGCTCCCGGCTTATCACCCCGCCAGGGTGATGCCCGATTCCGCCGACGACGCTACGTAGCTTCGAAGAGAACAACCCGGACAACCGGCCGCACACGTGGGCTGTCGCTGCGCTGGCGGTGACCAGGCGGCACCTGCCCGACAGGTCAGGTCAGAGGGGAGTGCGATTGATGAGCAGAGCACCACAGGACCGATCCACTGGCGTCCCGACCGGAGCCCAGCCGACGCAGCCCGTCACCGGCACTTCCGGAAGCTCGACCGGCGCCAGCAGCGCCGGCATGGGTGACCAGCCAGCCAGCCGGACCGGCACCACCACGACCGGGACGACAGCTGGGACCACGACCGGGACGACGACCAGCTACGCGCGCGACGGCTCCGGCACCGGCGCTAGCTACGGCTCGAGCCGGACCGGCAGGGCACCGAGCAGCATCGGGCCTCGGCGGCGTGATCTCGATGGTCGCGGGCCTGCTGGCGTTCTTCACGGGTCTGTCGGCCGTGGTCAAGCAGAGCTTCTACCCGTCGCTGCCCGGCTACGCCTATCGCTGGAACGTGCACGGCTGGGGCTGGGTCCTGCTGATCCTGGGCGGCCTGCTGTTCGCCGCCGGTGCGACGTATCTGCTGGGGATGAGCTTCGGCAGAGATCGCCGCCGTCGCGACTCGCGGTACTGACGGCCGTCGTCGGCTTCCTGTTCCTGCCTTACACCCCGATCTGGGGCACCATCGTGGTCGCGCTCAGCGTGCTCTCGATCTGGGGCCTGCTCCGGGACGAGCAGCGACGGGCAGTCAGACGGCGGAGCCGGGTGGCTACGGCGAGAGCTCGATGGGGGAGGGCTCGATGGCTCGGGCACGACCACGACCGGCTCGCGGCGACGCGCGTCTAACCGCCGCAGCCTCCGGCGCCGGGTCATCCGGCCGGGCGTCGGCGGGCCCCGCCAGCCCCAAGCTGGCATCCCACGAGTCCCGCCCCGGCCCGCCGGGGCGGGACTCGCAGCTGCGTTCACTGGCCAGGACTGTGCCCGGGGCTCAGGCCGTCGCGACCGGGTCCGCCTCGTCGGCCGCGATCACCCGGAGCACCGCGTCGATGAGCGCCAGGTGGGTGAACGCCTGCGGGAAGTTGCCCAGGTGCATGCCACTGGCGGCGTCGATCTCCTCGGCGTACAGCTGCAGCGGGCTGGCGAGCGACAGCAGCTTCGCGCACAGCGCCCTGGCCCGCTCGTGCTCGCCGGTCCTGGACAGCGCGGACACCAGCCAGAACGAGCAGATCGTGAACGTGCCCTCTTCCCCCGGCAGCCCGTCATCGGTCTGATCGGGCCGGTACCGGAGCACCAGGCCGTCGTTGGTCAGCTCGTCGGCGATCGCGAGCACGGTCGTCCGGACCCGGTCGTCGTCGGGCGGCAGGAACCCCATCAGCGGGATCAGCAGCGCCGAGGCGTCCAGCGCCGTCCCGCCGTAGACCTGCGTGAACGCACCGCGATCGTCGACACCGTGCGCGCAGATGTCCGCGTGCATCTCCGCCGCCGGCCTGCTGCCAGCGCGCGGCCAGCTCGTCGTCACCCCTGGACCCGGCCAGCCTCACTCCGCGGTCGACGGCCACCCAGCACATCACCTTGGACGCGGTGAAGTGCCGCGGATCGCCGCGTATCTCCCAGATGCCGCGATCCGGCTCCCGCCAGACCTTCAGCGCGTTCTCGACCAGCTGGCCGATGGCCTTCCAGGCGACGCGGGCCGATCTCGGCGGCCGCGTTCTCGAAGTACAGCGCGGAGGCCGCCATCGCCATGCCCCAGACGTCGTGCTGGCGCTGGTTGTACGCGCCGTTGCCGACCCGGACCGGCCGGGCGCCGTCGTAGCCGTGCAGGTGGTCGAGCAGCTGCTCGTCCAGTTCGCGCTCGGCGTCGATGCCGTACATGATCTGCAGCGGCCCGGCGCTCACCGCGTCCATCAGGAACGCGAAGTAGCCGAACGCCTCCCAGTCATAGCCGAGCTGGTACAGAGCCGACAGCATGAACGCCGAGTCGCGCACCCAGGTGAACCGGTAGTCCCAGTTCCGCTCGCCGCCCGGCGTCTCCGGCAGCGATGTGGTCGCCGCCGCCATGATCGCGCCGGACGGCGCGTAGCTGAGCCCCTTGAGCGTCAGCGCGCTGCGCTCGATGTAGGGTCGCCACGGGTGATCAGGCATCCGCGGGCTGGAGTGCCGCAGCCAGTCCCGCCAGGCCCGGACCGTGGTCTCGGTCTCCGCCTGCGCCTCCTCGACCGTGGACACGCCGACGGGCTGCCAGGACAGCGCGCGAACGCGGACTCCCCGCGCGACTGCGCGCGGTCGCTCGCGCGCCGCCGTAACCAAGCCGCATGCTGTGCAGGTCAGCTCGGGCTGGCCGCAGGGGCAGGCCTGCCGTAGCCGCGCCCGGTAGCCAGGCCCGGCGACCGGCCGTAGTCGAACAGCGTGCAGCAGCCAGCTCATCCGGCCGGTGATGCAGGTCGCGGTCCGCACCAGCATCCCGCAGGCGGCGTTCGCCGCCGCCGCTGGCCCTCGATCCGTCTTGCCGCGCCACTTCCCCATCACCAGCGCGTCGGTGACGACCAGCCAGCCGGTGGCGGTGGACCAGGTCGTCTCCAGCACCATCGAGCCCGGCAGGTACCGCCGGTTCGCCGGCACCCGGAGTGCACCGGACCGAACCGGAAGAAGCCGGCCGACCGGTCCAGCAGCGTGGCGAACACCGCGGCCGAGTCGGCTCTGCGGCAGGCACATCCACTCGACCGCGCCGTCCGGCGCGATCAGCGCGGTGGTGGTGCAGTCGGACAGGAACGCGTAGTCGGCGATCGGCGGGAACGGCGAGTGCGCCGACGCCTGCGTGGGTTCGGCCGGAGCGGAGACTGTCACGGGCCGAGCATGCCCGCGCCGGACCGCGCTGACATCACCCGGAGCGGATGAGCGGAGCCGCCTGAGCTGCCGGGCGAGCACGTCGGGCGAGCACAGCTGTTGCCAGCACGGGCGCGCTAGGTGAGGCCGAGGATGCCGTCGATGGTGACGACGAGGCCGGCCGAGCAGCAGGGCGCCGACCAGGATCTGGTGTCCGTGCGACCGCAGCCACGCGTTGAACGAGCCCAGTACCCGGCCAGTCCGCTCCGGCATGAGCAGGTACAGCAAGAAGGGCAACCAGACGAACAGCAGCGTGATGGCCTCGACCAGGACGAGGGCCAGCACTGCAGCCGCGACGCTGTCCTTGGAGGTCGCGACGGTCTGCACCGCCGCGATGAAGGTCAGCGACGGCGAGTAGACCAGGATGCCGACGATGAAGGCTTCCTTCGGACCCGGGCGTGGCGATCATCCGCGAGATCAGGCCCGGGCCTTTCTGCTTCTTCTTCACGGCCTTGGCCGGGTTCGGCGGCTTCCGGTTGCGCCGCAGCACGAACGCGCCGGCCAGCAGCAACAGCAGGCCGAGGCCGAGCCGCAGCCCGTACCGGGCGTGCCGCTGGTGCGGCTTGTAAAGGTGACCGGTCCGCAGCACGACGAACACGACGACCGCGATGACCACGGTCATCACGACCGCACCCGCCAGGAACAGCAACATGGTCCGGTGCGGGTTCGCGGCGCCGAGGAAGACGGCGACCACCAGCAGCGCGGTCGGCGCGATGGCGGCGAGCAACGCGAGGCCGGCGGCCTCGGTCAACATCGGGACCGACCACGCACCGGGCCGCGGCCCTCGGGCGCGATCATGCTGCCAGCGTTCCCTGCGCCCGCGACCGCGGCGTCACCCGCCGTGGGTGATCTCGGTTGCCCGGCCGCCAGACGCGGGTATGAGCACCGGCGACGACGCGGCGATCGATCACGGGGGCGCTCAATGACGGGCGCGCGGTGGCCGGCGCGCAGGGGCGCCGAATACGGGGGGACGGCACGCGATGCAAGGAAGTCAGCCGCTGGTCCGCGATCGCGGCGAGACCGCAGCCGGACGCTGGCCAGAAGGGCATGACCTGGATCCCTGGCGGCACGCTTCGCGATGGGATCGGCGGACTTCTACGCGGAGGAGCGGCCGGTGCACCACGGTCGCCGTCGACGGCTTCTGGATCGACACCGGCCCCGGTGACCGTGACGCAGTTCCGCCGGTTCGTGAAGCAGACCGGGTACGTCACGCTCGCCGAGCGGGCCCCGGCCGCGGCCGACTACCCGGACGCCGACCCGGACCTGCTGGTGCCGGGCTCGCTGGTGTTCCAGCCGGCCACCGGCCCGGTCGACCTGCGCGACGTGCGGAACTGGTGGGCGTACGTGCCCGGCGCGAGCTGGCGGCACCCGGAGGGACCGGGCAGCGACCTGAGCCGCCGGGACCGGCACCCGGTGACGCACGTCGCCTTCGGCGACGCGCTGGCGTACGCGGCCTGGGCCGGCAAGGACCTGCCGACCGAGGCCGAGTGGGAGTTCGCCGCCCGCGGCGGGCTCGACAGGCGCGGTGTACGCCTGGGGCGACGAGTTCGCACCCGGCGGCGAGCAACTGGCCAACACCTGGCAGGGCGAGTTCCCGTGGCAGAACCTGCTGCTCGACGGGCTACGAGGGCACCTCGCCCGTCGGCGCGTTCCCCGCCAACGGCTACGGCCTGCTGCGACATGACCGGCAACGTCTGGGAGTGGACGTCCGACTACTTCCGGCGCCGGCATGCAGCCGGACGCGGCGAAGGCGTGCTGCGTGCCGCGCAACCCGCGGGTCGGCGCCGACGACGTCCGCGGCCCGGCGGCACAGCAGATCCCGCGCCGCGTCATCAAGGGCGGCTCACACCTGTGCGCGCCCAACTACTGCCTGCGGTATCCGCCCGGCCGCGCGGCAGGGCGAGGCGGTCGACACCTCGACCGGCCACATCGGGTTCCGCTGCGTGCTGCGGCCGCGCCGACCAGGCCGCGGCCCGGCTGCACCGAGCGAGTACTCGCCATCCGCTCGGGTATGACCGGTTTACAGGGGTTCTATACGGGGGCGAGAGTTATGGCTACCAAGATCGAGACCACCGAGCAGCTGCTGTGTGACCTGTGCGGACGCGCGATAATCCGGCCGATTCAGTCACTCTGTACCGCACGCGACAACCGGGTTTCGGCGGTGAAGGTGGCCGCGTCCAAGATGTTCCGGCCGACACGAGGCCGGGCAGGCGAATGTCGACATCTGCCCGGCCTGCCATCAGCGCCCGCTCGAGGACGTCATCAGCTTGATGTACCCGCGGCAGAGCTAGGCCGCCGGGGGGCAGGGCCAGGGCCGCCGGAGCGGCACCCGGCGCCGGCTACCCAGCGCCCTAGCCGCCTAGCACCCTTGCCTTGGCCGCGGCGAACTCGTCGTCGGTCAGCGCGCCCTGATCGTGCATGGCGGCGAGCTGGCTGAGCTGCTCCATGACCGAGGTCTCCCCCGCGGCCTGGGCCTGCGCGGGCGGCTGCGGTTGCCCAGCCGCCTGAGCGCCCTGGCCCGCGGACTGTCGCCCTGGCCCGCCTGGCCGCCCTGGCCCGCTTCCAGGTCGCTGATGCGCTGATCCTGGTCGGAGTCGGCGTACTGCTGCTCCTGGGCCCGCCTGCCCATCGCGCGCCCGGCGGCAAAGGTGCCGCCGATCGCGGCGGCCCGCAGCAGCGGGCGCCGCCTGACCACCATCGGCCGCATGACCATCGCGCAACCTCCCCTCAGGCGCCGGGCTCGTCCGGCACGTCGAGACCGAGCGCCAGCATGATTTCCGGCGCCGCGGCAACCACCCTGGGCATGCCCGTCTGCGGCGCGACCGCGGTCAGCACGCCGAGGATCTCCTGCGGTGTCGCCCCGGCGTCCAGCGCGGCCGTGACCTGCCACATATAGGACGCGGGGGCCGCGTCCAGCGCGACCAGCGCGCCGATCTTGACCAGCGCGAACGTTTTCGGGTCCAGGCTGCTGTCGACCTGCATCTGGGTGCGTACCCCGGCCAGCTCGCTAAGTACGTCGGTGTCCCCGATCGCGAGAGACACCAGGGCCTGGTGGGTCGCCTGGTCGACCGGTACCGATCCGGGAATGCTCATGTGCCCCGCCTTTCCGAGTGCTCCCGATCACCTTCCGCCAGCCCGGCAGGCCTGTCATCACCCGGCCGGTGTGAACTGCGCGGCCTGCAGACGAGTTCGCGGCCGGCCCAGGCACGGGAATGCCTGGCAGGAGCAGACACGGGGGTGGCCATTGCACGGCAGCGGTGGCGCAGCCGCCGCCTTCCGGGGCAGCACGCGGTTGCGCTGGCTCGCGGTCATTATCGCGGTCATGGCCGTCCTGACGGCCGGCTGGCCGCTGCTGAGCCGCGTCGTCTCTGACCACCGGCTACTGGCCGCCAACACCAGGCTCAGCCTCGGCCCGAGCCACCAGAACTCGGCCACCGTGACCGTCGGACCAGGCTGGACGATGCAGTCCGGCGAGACGAACCCGCGGCTCATCTACCACCTGGAGCGGGGCGCGGTGCACCTGTCGATCGCGTACGCGACCCTGATCAACAACCGCCAGGTCGGCGACTTGTGGGCCGGGCTGCGCGAGGTTGTGCAGGTCAACCACCCGGGCGCGACCTTGTCTAAGCCGGTCGAGGTCCGCACCATGCACGGCTCCGCCGGCGAGCTCGGCGTGGTGCGGGCGGGGGACCTGGTGGGCACTGCGTCCGTGTTCGCCGGGCCGTCGCGGCGGTTCGCCATCGAGATGGTGATCGAAGCGCCGAACCGGTCCGCCCGGCTGAACCTGCTGGCGGCGCAGCGCATCATGCGGTCGCTGGTCTTTCCCGCGGCGGCCGCGGCCAGGGCGCGGCGATGACCGCCCAGCCGGTGGGCCCGGCTAGCACGGCCGACCGGAGCCTGCGAGTCGTGCGGGTCACCGCCGGGGTCTTGTGCGGCTTCGGCGGGGCGATCATGATCTGGACGTTCTTCCAGTTCGTCCTCGTATTCCCCGCCCCGACCGTGCTGGCCATCGCGCTGGAACTACCGCTGCTGGTGGCCGGGTTCCTGCTGGTGCGGGTGCTGCGGCCGGTCCGCAACCCGCCGCTGCTGTGGTCGGCAGCGGCGACGGTCTGGGGCGGTTCCGCCGCCATCGGCTGCGCGCTGCTCGCGAATCAGGGCCTGATCAGCCTGTGGGCCAAGACGGCCGGCGTTGGCTTCGCGTCGAACTGGTCCAGTCCGCTCTCCGCGCCGCTGAACGAGGAGGTGCTCAAGCTGTGCGGCGTCGTGATGGTCGTGCTCGCGGCGCCCGGCCTGATCAAGGGTCCGCTGGACGGCATGGTGTTCGGCGGGCTGACCGGCCTCGGCTTCCAGGTCGTCGAGAACGTCACCTACGGGCTCGACAGCATCGTGCAGTCTGGCGCCACCGATCCGGTCCGGGCGGTGACGAACTCGTACCTGGTGCGGCTGTCCACGGCGGTCGGGTCACACTGGGCGATGACCGCGGTGGCGGGCGCCGGGATCGGCTACCTGGTGCTGTACGGCCGGAGCCGGCGGGGCGTCACCGGCGCGGTGGCGTGCCTGGCGGTCGCGATGGGCATGCACCTGCTGTTCGACGCGCCGCGGCTGCTCATCGGCATCAAGGTCACGGTCAACCTCGTCGTCGTGGCGGCGGTGTTCGTCTGTCTCAACGGGTCCTACCTGGCCAGGGCCAGGGAAGCGGTCGACGGTACGCGCTAACGGGAGTCGTGACCGCGGACGAAGCCGCTGGCCTGCTCAGCCGGGCCAGCCGGCTGCGTGCGTTGCGCCAGGCCGACGGCGCCGACGAGCGCGACGCGATGCGCGCCCGGCAGCGGGAGGTGCTGAGCGGCCGTCGAGGACGACGCCGCTTAGCGGGCACCGCCAGCCGGACCGGCGGCGGGTCGGGCGGCGGCCCCGTTCCCGGCATGAAGATCAGGCAGGCCGTGCTGCTGGCGGGTCGCCTGCACCCGGCGCCGCAGCATGCCGGTCACGAACGTGATCGCGGTACCGAGGAAGACGATGTTGAAGAGCATCTCCAGGGTCACCGCGGCGCGCGCGAGCTGGCCGGCCGCGTGCACGTCGCCGAACCCGACGGTGGCCAGGGTGCTGACGCAGAAGTAGACCGCGTCGGTCTTGGTGTGCAGGTCGGCGAACTGGCCGGGGATTTTCGCGAGCGTCACGTCGGCGTAGGCGAAGAACAGCACCGCGCAGCTCAGCAGCACGATGAGGCCACGGGCGCGGGCATCGGCCGAGGCGCGCAGCAGCGTGCGGATCCGCAGCACGATCAGCAGCGCCAGCACGAGCAGGCCGACGCCGAACAGCACCGCCCAGGACGACTCGCGCATCCGGCCGGGCACCGGCAGGACGAAGTAGACGACGGTGGCGATCACCACGAACAGCAGCGTGCCGAGGCCGTCCCAGAGCGCCTTGTCGCCGACCAGTCGTGCCCCCCGTTCCCGCATCTGCCGATTCTGGCACGCGCGCGGGCGCTACTCAGTGCAGCCCGAGCATCACGATGATGTGATCGGCGAGCTGCTCCGGCGGCCGGTCGGTCGGAATCGAGTGCGTGCGCTCCTCGTCCGGCCGCGGCTCCTCAAGCTCACCGAACTGGCTGGCCACCATCTGCTCGCCGAAGAAGTGGCCGTGCCGCTCGTGCAGCCGCCGGAACGCCTCGTCGCGGCTGACCTCAAGGAACGCGATCTGCGCCTGCGGCCGGGCGCCCAGCAGCGCCTCGCGGTACCGGCGGGCCAGCCCGGAGCAGGCGATGACAGCGGACTTGCCCGCCGCGATCTCGTCGTCCATCCAGCCGCCGATCTCGGCGAGCCACGGGAACCGCTCCGCGTCCGAGAGCGGCTGACCCGAGCGCATCTTGGCGATATTGGCCGCGGAGTGGAAATCGTCCCCGTCTGCGAACTCCCAGCCGAGCTGGCTGGCGATGAGCTTGCCGACCGTCGTCTTGCCGCTCCCGGCCACGCCCGCGACTATGAGGATCATCGGTGGCGAGCCTACTCGGGCCTGACGTCGCGGACCGGCCTGCGGTGGCCGTCGCGCGGATGTAAGGCTGGGTACCGACGCAACCCGCCATTCCTGGAGTATTAGTGACTGATCAGGTAGATGCGCTCGTCCTCTTCGGCGCGACCGGCGACCTGGCCAAGCTTGAGACGTTTCCGGCCCTCGTCGGGCTCGTCGAGCGCGGCGTGCTGACCGTCCCGATCATCGGCGTCGCGAAGAGCGGCTGGGGCCTGGAGCAGTTCCGCCAGTACGCGCACGACTCGCTGACCCTCAATGAGATGGACCCCGGCAGCGACGCGGCCCGGCGGATGCTGGGACTGCTGCGGTACGTGGACGGCGACCTGGCCGATCACACGACGTACGAGGCGATGGCGACGGCGTTAGGCGACGCGGAGCGGGTGCTGTATTACCTGGAGGTGCCGCCGACGCTGTTCGGCCGGATCGCGGACGGGATCGCGGCGGCGGGCCGCGCGGCGAACACGCGCGTCATGGTGGAGAAGCCGTTCGGAACCGACCTGGCC
Organism: uncultured Actinomycetota bacterium; assembly: GCA_963726425.1. Lineage (GTDB taxonomy): Bacteria > Actinomycetota > Actinomycetes > Streptosporangiales > Streptosporangiaceae > JAJYUU01. The sequence goes on from CAVSCN010000038.1 coordinate 27,891, forward strand.
AGCGCGCAGCAGCTGAACGAGATCATGCACCAGTACTTCGCCGAGGACGAGATCTACCGGGTCGATCACTGGCTCGGGCTGGAGCCGGTGGAGAACCTGCTGTTCATCCGGTTCGCCAACTCGATCATCGAGCCGCTGCTGAACCGCGACCACGTCGCCAGCATCCAGATCACGATGGCCGAGGCGTTCGACGTCTCCAACCGCGGGGACTTCTACGACCGGACCGGCGCGATCCGGGACGTGGTGCAGAACCACATGCTGCAGGTGCTCGCCACCGTGCTGGCCGATCCGCCCGACGGCGGCGGCCTGAGCACCTGGCGGGACGCGAAGGCACACCTGGTCGAGGCGCTCTCGCCGCTGTCGCCGCAGACGACAGTCCGCGGCCAGTACGACGGCTACCTGCAGGTCAAGGACGTCGCGCCGGACAGCACCACGGAGACCTACGCCGCGCTGCGGCTGACGTCGCAGTCCTGGCGGTGGGCCGACGTGCCGATCCTGATCCGGGCGGGCAAGTGCCTGCCGCTCACCGCGACCGAGGTGATGTTCCGGTTCCGCCGGCCGCCGCACGACGTGTTCGGCCTCGGCCCCCAGGGCGGCGCGAATCAGCTCCGGGTGCGGATCTACCCCGACGACCAGGCGTCGCTGACACTGACCGGGAAGCGGCCGGGCCCGGACATGGCCCCGCAGTTGCGCGAGCTCGGCTATACCGGGGAGCAGTCCGCGCAGATGATGCGGCCGTACGACCGGCTGATCGGCGCGGCGCTGCACGGCGACCGGTATCTGTTCGCGCGCCAGGACACGGTCGAGGCGGCCTGGCGGGTCGTGCAGCCCGTGCTCGGCGACGTGATCCCGGTCCGGCCCTATCAGCGCGGCACGTGGGGTCCGGGCGAGGCCGACGCGCTCGTCCCCGACGGCGAGGCCTGGCACAACCCGGCGGGCTGACCCCGGTACCTGCTTACGGCGCGGCGGCGGCGGCGCAGCCGGCGCCGCACCCGGCGCCGGGCCGGCGCCACGGACGCGGTCTGGGCGGCGATCCGCGGATCCAGGTGCTCGGACGCGATGTAGGCGACGACGACGGAGACGATCGCCAGCGGCGTGACCGACGCCGCGTCCGCGGACAGCAGTAGCGCCGCGAGCAAGGCGGCGGTCAGCGGCAGCCGCAGCATCGCCGCCGTCATCGCGCCGATGCCCATGCCCATGGCCGCGACGGCGGGGACGCCGGGTACCAGCCCCACCAGCAACCCGAGCGCTGCACCGAGAAAGATGCTGGGAAATATCGGGCCGCCGCGGAACGTCGCGAGCGAGACGCTGTAGGCCAGGCCCTTGCACGCCAGCAGCAGGAACAGCGCCCCGACCCCGAACGCCGCCCGGTGCACGAACAGAGGCGAGAGCTCGTTCTGCCCGGAGAACAGCACGTACTTGGTGTTCTGCCCGGTCACCTGGCTGAACAGCACGGCGAGGCCGGCCACGACCAGGCCGGCGATCGGCGTGGCGATCATGATCCAGCGCTCGGCCGTCGGCCGCACCCGCACTGCCAGCCTGCGGATCGCCGCGATGATCACCGCCGCGGCCAGACCGATCACGATCGCCCAGCCGAACTCCTCGAGGTTGGGCCGGGCGACGTGCGGCAGGCCGGGCAGGGCCAGCGAGAACGCGCCGAGCCCGGTCCAGTGGCCGAGGCCGGTGAACACCAGGGCGCCGACGCCGGCCGCGAGCAGCCCGGGCAGCAGCACGAGTTCGAGCGTCGCGCTGCTTAGGCCCGCGGCCTCCATCAGCAGGAACGCTCCGACCAGCGGCGAGCCGAGAAGCGTGCTGATGGCCGCGAAGCTACCGGCCGCGCTCAGCACGACGACGGCCTGATTCGCGTCCCCCTTGACCGCGTGGCTCACCGCCCAGGCGCACAGGCCCCCGCCGAGCGCGATCAGCGGGGCCTCCGGGCCGAGCACGGCGCCGCTGCCGAGCGTGAGCAGCGCGGCCAGTGCGATGCCGGGCAACTCCGCGGGCGCCGCGACGCCACCAACCTTGAGCCCGTTCAGCCGGCGTATGCCCGCCGGTACCCGGCAGGTACTTGATCGCCGCCGCGACCGCCAGACCGCCGAGCAGCAGCAGCGGGAACGGCCACCAGGCCGGCACTCCGTGAAACCCGAGCTGGCCGGGCAGCATGGTGTAGAGCCATTTCTGCAGCTTGTTCACAGCGGCCAGGAACAGGTACGAGGCGGCCGAGATCGCCACGCCGAACATCGCGGCCAGCGCGAGCAGCAGCAGATAGCCACGGCTGCGGAACAAGGCCGAGGCCTGCTGCGGCGTGGACAGTTGGCACCTCTTCAGGCCAGGAACGTGGAGTCGGCCAGGCCCATCGCGGAACTGGCAACGCGGCTGTAGTACCCGCTCGACGGGCGTGTCAGCCCTGGTCACGGCGGTCGCTCGCCGAGCGGGCCAAGCGCGGGCCAAGAGCAGGCAAACGGACGTCCGCGGCACATGAAGGGTCGGTGAAACATCCGGCCGCGAGCCGGGCAGCCCCCGACACTGCTTCTACATTCCTCGTAGAAGAAGGACACGGGAGACAGGACGCACGCGATGACGACTCAAGAACTGCTCGCTGGCCGGGAGGCCAGGTACCTCGGCACCAAGGGCGACTGGGCGCAGCTGCGCAGCCGGGTCACGTTCGCGTCCCGCGACCAGGTGCTGGAGCTGGCGGTCTCGCTGGCCCGGCCCGTGCCCGGCCACATCGTCGAGTTCGGCGTCTTCCAGGGCCGCTCGGCCCGGACGCTGCGCGACGAGCTCTGGGTGTCGCGGCTGTGGGACCCGCGGCAGCGCGCGAAGCGGATCTACGCCTGCGACTCGTTCCTGGGCCTGCCCGGCGCGTACGAGAACCTGCCGGCCGGGAACTTCGCCACCCGGGTGCCGCGGCTGGCCGGTGTCCGGATCGTCGAGGGCTTCTTCGAGCAGTCGCTGACCCCGGAGCTGGCCCGCGAGGTCGGCCGCGTGAGCCTGGCGCATTTCGACGCGGACCTGCAAGCGTCGACGGCGTGCGCGCTGACCTGGGTGACTCCCCTGCTGCAGCCGGGCAGCCTGCTGCTGTTCGACGAGTTCCTGGGCGAGGACCCGGCCGAGGAGCGCGCGTTCCTGGAGTGGAGCCAGCGCACCGGGATCAAGACCGCGATGCTGGCGATGTTCGGCCGCGAGCCGGCCGGCCGCACCGACACAGCGGACCGGCGCGCCCTGCTCCAAGTCGTCGCCGATGACCCGATCGCGAAGGCCGCGCCGCTGTTGCCCAAACGGGCCCGGCGCAGGCTGTCAGCGCGGTGGTAGCTGTTCTCGGGTGATCTCCCGCGCCTCCGGATCGACGCGGAGCAGGTCCGGGAGCCTGAGCCCGGCCCAGAGCTCCCCCGGATCAGCCAGGCCCACGGCGCCGGTAAGCCAGACCGTCATGCGGGCGTCACGGGTTCAGCCGGAACCGGCCCGCCGCCAGACCCGCCCGTACCAGCCGCGCGGTGTCGGCCGCGTCCCGGCCGGTGGAGTCGATGGCGTGCACGTCGTACTCGCCCAGATTGCGGAACTGCCGGTACATGTCCAGGACCGGCCCCGGCTCGGTGAGAGCATCCGCCCCGCGGCCGGTAGCCCGGCCCATCGTGGTCTGCTCGTCCGGCCGGAGGATCACGTAATGCAGCGGGATCCCGGTGCCGGCGGCGGCGATGCGGAACTCGCCGACGTACCAGGGCCCGACGACGCCGTCGACGACGACGTAGTAGCCGCCCTGGGCGTAGCCGAGCGCGGCGGTCGCCAGGACAGTCATGACCAACTGGTTTTGCTGGCCGGACTCGGGCTGGTAGGGCGGGATCGCGCCGGTGACGATGTTGGCCCAGAAGTCATCCGCGTGCAGGTAAACGCTGGACGAATGCTCGGCCGTCAGCAGCCTGCCCACGGTGCTCTTGCCCGCGCCCGGTGGGCCGGACAGCACGATCACCTGCCCGCGCTCACCCACTATGGCTGCCCTCCTCGCCGGTGCGTAGCCGCCGTTCCCTCGTCGCCACGCTACTGGGTGTCCGCGAGTAGGGGTAAAGCCGTTATCGACACCGGGCCGCGCTCCCATACACTTGCGCAGTGCCCCTCGCGGCAGGCCGGGCCCGTGCTCTGGCCGCCTGCGCGGGCGGCCGGGATGTAGCGCAGCTTGGTTAGCGCGCCTGCTTTGGGAGCAGGAGGCCGCGGGTTCGAATCCCGCCATCCCGACGGCTATTTTTCGAATGTGCTGTCAGTATCTCGAGGCAGGTGCGGCTTGCCGGTTGTAGGCGCCGCATGTCGCTGAGCGTAGGCCAATGTCTGTGCTAGTTGGCTCCCATGTGGCAATTGCCGACCCTAAATTCGATTTAGTTCCACGACTTGCGATCAGGCGCCCGCCCAGTGGGCACATCGCTATGTCGGCAAAGGCCATGGGCCCGACCTTGCGATACGCGGCGGCACCGGAGTGATTCGGGCGGGGCTGCGCGGGGACGAATTAGCGGTCAGGTAATCAACCACCGTCGACGTCCGGCGCCGCGTCACGCCTCTGTTGCAGGATCGCGGCGCTGGCCGGGAACACGGGGATCAGACATGCCGGACATCGACTCGCTGCTCGGCCGGAATCGGGCGTTTGCCGAGAGCGGCGTCTGGCGGAACTCGCCCAGGCTGCCGTTCCTCCCGTTCAAAAACCTGTACGTCATCACGTGCATCGATCCGCGCACCGACCCCGCAGACTTCCTTGGCTTGAAATTCGGCGAGGCGGTCGTAGCCCGGGCGGTCGGCGGCCGCGTAACCGACCTCGTGTTGCGAGACCTCTTCTACATCGGTTACCTCGTCGAGGAGAAGGCGCCCGAGGGACCGTACTTCGAGACCGCGGTGATCCATCACACCGACTGCGGCAGCCGGCTCCTGGAGGACCGCGAACTGCGCCACGGCTTCGCTGGGCGGTCCGGCTTTGACGAGGCCGAGCTCGCGCAACTGCCGGCGACCGTCCCGGCCGACACCGTCCGCGCCGATGTCGACAAGATCCTCCGGACACCACGGATGTCGCCGCGGATCACAGTCTCCGGGCACGTTTACCACACCGACACCGGACTGATGGAAACCGTGAGGAACGCCGGCCACCCGGAAGCCTAGCAACAGGCAGAACACCCGCCCGGACGGCACCGCCCGCGCGCACAGCACACATGAGCAGGTAACTGGTGTGGCGTGCGCGCCGAGACTCAGTTGCGACGGATCGGCTCGCGTGCTTGCGCCGCAGCTTCAGTCCTGGAGAACGGAGGGGCAGACAATGAACATCGGGGACACTACTAACGACCGCGACCTGGAAGCGCTGCGGGCAGCTATCGCGGGCCAGGTCTTCGTCCCGGGCGAGGCCGGCTACGAGCAGGCACGCCAGGCGTGGAACCTGGCCGTGGACCAGCGTCCCTGCGTTGTCGTAGTCGCCCAATCAGCCTCCGACGCGGTCAAGGCGGTTCAGTTCGCTCGCGCTCACGAGATGCGGATCGCCCCCCAAGGGACCGGGCACGGCGCCGCGCCGCTCGAGCCGCTCGAAGGTGCGATGCTGCTCAGGACGACGCCTATGCGGCAGGTTGGCATTGACCCGGCTACCCTCACCGCCCGCGCCGAGGCCGGCGCGGTGTGGCAGGACGTGACCGTCCCGGCAGCGGAGCACGGCCTGGCAGCTCTCGCCGGGAGCTCGCCGAATGTCGGTGTGACCGGCTACACCCTGGGCGGCGGGCTCGGCTGGCTTGCCCGCCGGCATGGACTGGCCGCCAACAGCGTCGCCGCGGCCGAGCTCGTGACCCCCGGCGGCCATCTGCTCCGCACCGATGCCGGTCACGAGCCGGACCTGTTCTGGGCGGTCCGAGGCGGCGGCGGCGTGGGCGTGGTTACCGCCCTGGAGATGCGGCTATTCCCGGTCCGGGAGCTCTACTCAGGCGACCTGTTCTTCCCGATCCAGCGCGCCGCGGAGGTCCTGAATACCTGGCGCGAATGGACGACAGCGGTCCCGGACGAGGTCACCTCGCTGGGCCACATCCTGCGGCTCCCACCGCTGCCCGAACTCCCCGAACCACTGCGCGGCCGGGCCTTCGCCATAATCGAGGCTGCCTGTCTCGGCGACGAGGGCACCGGCGCCGAGCTGATCCGGCCGCTGCGCCGACTCGGCCCGGAACTGGACACCTTCGCGATGATCCCCGCCTCCGCACTCGGCCAACTGAACATGGACCCCAGCCAGCCGGCGCCTGGCGAGGGCAACGGCGCGCTCCTGGCCGACTTCCCCGCCGCCGCGATCGACGCCCTGGTCGCCGTCGCCGGGCCGGACGCCGAGACGCCGCCGAATAGCGTCGAGGTCCGCCACCTGGGCGGCGCGCTGGCCCGCCCCGTTCCCGGAGGCGGAGCCCAGCCAAGCATCGACGCGAGCTACCTGCTGTACGCCGTCGGCGCCACCCCCACGCCGGACCTGGCCAACTCAATGCGCGCGCAGGTGCAAGCGGTCAAGGACGCCATGGCACCCTGGCACGCCAGCTACGACTACTACGGATTCGAAGACACCCCGGCCAAGGCCGGCGCGGTGCTCCCGCCCGATTCCCACCGCCGCCTCCAAGAGATCAAAGCCGCCCATGACCCCGACCAGTTGATCATCTCCGCCCACCCCGTCTGGCCGACCCGGCCCTTACACGGCCCTCGCCGACGAGCCATTGGCCGCGCCACGTAGCCAGCGGAAAGGAACCGACTGCTCAGATCACGCGCGCTGCTAAGGGCATCATTTTCAGGCGTCGCCAGCAAAGGTGCTTCGCCGGGTCCCTTTCGCGGCTGGGATGTGGACAGCCGTCAGAATCCGCCGAATGACGTTCATGGAGCCAACGCCGCGGCTCACAGACAGCCGATTTAACGCGTGCTGGCTTCAATCTTCGTAGCTTCACGACATCATCCAGATCAACCCGTTCTGCGTGTGCTGGCCGGGTCGAGTCTGGAGATCGGGTCCGCGCCGTTGCTTCGTTAGGGGGCGGCGAGCGCGGCGCACAGGTCGCGGTGACCGCCCGCCGGCCAGGGCCGCGAAGTTACACCAGGACTCACATCAAGCTTGCCGAACCGTGCTGACGGAGCGCTGCTACATCACCAATAACGAGGTCGTTAACAGCTAGGTTGGCCAGCATGAGCGTACGGGCTAATTGGCCGATCGGGGGACGTTCTGGTCCCGTCCGCTGTCAGGCCTGGCGCCCGGGTTGGGCTGGTTTGGCGAGAAGGATCGCGGCGGACGCCAGCATGACTGCTGCCGTCGTGCCGTGCACGCCGTAGGCGGTTGCCTTCGGACCGTTGCTCCGCAGCACATTGATGCCGTCTCCGATCGGGATGATGCTCGCTGCGGCCATGTATCCGCCCAGAATGCGCGGTGTCCCGGCTGCGAGCAGGACGAACACGGCAATCCCGGAGGCGATGTCACGCACGCCCTTAGCGGTTAGGTACGGGTCGGTAGGCCCGCCGTGTTGCTCGGTGGTGATCCCGTACCCGGCGGCGGCTGCCCGCGGTGCGACAAGAAACCGGGCGCCGATGAAAATGATGCCTGCGCCTACCAGTCCGGATAGCCCGTCAGCGATCTTCGTCAGTGCCATGGTGGCCCCACATCCTCTTCTGTGTTGCACCGCGCAGGACGCGGCTTGCCCTCGGCCGGGTTGACGTGCGCCTTCAGGGCTACCTCCCCGCCGGTAAGCGATCACAGCTCACCTGACCGGCGTGCGGTCGGGCAGTGAATCGCCTGCCGCTGGTACGGGCGCACCCGGTGTCCTCTGTACCCCGCCGGGGAAAGGATCAAGCGAGGCCGATCCGTCAAGGAGCAAGGGTGCCTAGACACGCGAGACGGTCTGCTGTGCTAGCGGCGCCGGCCGCCGCGTCCTTGCGCGCTCCCGCGGGTCATTTAGCAGCGAAGGCGGCCGCGTCGTCACGGGCAAACTGCTCGATGCCCAATGGTTGCCGCCCGGTGATCTCGGCAACGGTCGGGCAAACCTCGGCGGCCTCGCCGCGGGTGTAGTGGGCATAATCCTCGAGCAGGCCGTCGACCTGCCAGGCTGGCAGGACGTCGCGCAGGCTCTCAGCAAACTCCGCCGGCGATACGTCGACGAAGCTGATCTCGCGGCCGAGGGCTGCGGTCAACGCGGCGGCGATCTCGTCGTGAGTGATCGCGGCCGGGCCAGTGATCGTGTAGCTCTGGCCGTTGTGTCCCGGCTCGGTGAGTGTCACGGCCGCGACCGCAGCGATATCGCGGACATCGACCGCGCTCACCCGAGCGCCGCCTATGGGCGCGAAGAAGCGGCTGGCCGTGGCGATCGTTCCGGCGAACGCCAGCAGGCCCTGGAAGAATAGGTTCGGGCGCAGGAACGTATAGCCGATGCCCAGCTCACGGACCCGGCGCTCGACCTCCGCGTGCCAGCGCAGGAAGCGAACCGGCGAGTCCGGCTTCGCGGCGAACTGGGACAGCACGACCAGGTGCCGCACGCCGGCCTCCAACGCGATTTCGGCGAACCGCATCTGCTGTTCGGCGGCCTTCTCTGACGAGGGCGTTACGAGGTATGCCTGGCCGACCCCGGCCAGCGCGGCGTTGATGGACTGCGCGTCGTCGAAGTCGGCCACGACGACCGAGACTCGCGCCGGGTCGAATTTCACGGCGTCGCCTGGGCCCCGGACCATAACCCGGATCGCCGCGCCGCGCTGGGTCAACTGGTCCACCAGCGGCGAGCCCGTGTTCCCCGTCGCGCCGGTCACCAGTATCGGCTGCTCGCTCACGGTATCGTCCCCTCCAACGTCCCCATCAAGTCCTTGATCATTGCGCTCCCCAAGTCCTTCATTCCCCGCACAGCGGGTCGTCCTCCCGGGGCGCCCAAGTGCTTCATACCCCGCACTGCGGGTCGTCCTCCCGGGCGTGACGCCGACCGCGCGCCTTTACGTCCTCGGCTGCAAGCTCGGCGTTGATCGCGGCGGCCGCGATCAGCCCGGCTACGGTTAGGACGGCCGGGAGTGCCGGACAGCCTTCCCGATGGCGCGCTAGAACCGCTGACCACAGACCCAGGTGGGAGCCAAAGCGGAGTAAACAGGCACAAGCATAAGCCGCTTCGTTCGCGCTCCCCGGCCGAGCCGCGCGCGGCCCGCCATATGGACTCGCGCGCCCGACGAAGCTCTGCGCGGCGGCGCGCCCCATCTGCGCGCCCGATTGACGATTCGGTTAGATCGGAGATATCTTCGAGTTATGCGAAGCGCTGCACCAGCATTGCTGCCGATCTTCCGGTCGAGGCTGCAAGCTGACATCCTGGCCGCGCTGCTGCTAAATGCCGAGGAAGAACACAGCCTGACGGACCTCGCCCGACGATTTGACGCACCCCTCAGTACTGTTCACGGCGAGGTGAAGCGCCTGACCGAGGCTGGGCTACTGCGGCGTCGGAGCGTTGGCAGGTCGATGCTGGTCCGGACCAACAAGCAGAACCGTCTCATAGAGCCGCTCACCGAACTGCTGCTGCTTTCGTGGGGGCCGATGCAAGTCGTCGGCGATGAGTTCGCGGCGGTACTGGGGGCGGAGCGCGTCGTGATTTTTGGCTCGTGGGCTGCCCGCTATCTCGGCCGGACCGGCCCTGCACCGCACGATCTGGACGTCCTCGTTATCGGACAGCCAAGCCGAGAGTCAGTCTACGATGCGGCTGACCGAGCCCAGCAGCGACTGGGAATGCCCGTTAACCCGGTGATCAGGACAGCCGACGCGTGGCACAGGGCCGACGATCCTCTAGTCCAGCAGATTCAGTCGAGTCCGTTCGTGCCCGTCCTGGAGCCTGATGACGCGGCCACCGAGAAAGCGGGCGATGATGAGTAGATGGCCCCGAGGGGAAGCCGACATCGAGGAACTCCTCCGGCGCGGCGAATTGGAACACGTAACGGGTGGCGCAGCCGACGGCGCTCCGCTACTCGCTCAGGCGGAGAGAACAGCGGCGACTGCCGCAGGGCTGATCGCGACTGATGCCTACAGCGCCTACATCCTGGCCTACGACGCCACGCGCTTTGCCTGCGTCTCCCTGCTAGCACAGCAAGGCATGCGAGCCACGACCAGCGGGGGACACTATGCCGTAGAACGCGCCGTGCGAGCGCAGTTCGGTCCTGGTTTCAGGCCCTTCGGTGACCTGAGGCGACGGCGCAACGAGTTGGAGTACCCCCGACTGCCAGCGGACACCGCCAGCGAGGACGAAGCTGCCCAAGCCACCGAGGTTGCGCGACAGTTGATTACAGCGGCGAAGGCACTACTCGGTCAGATGTCATTCTTCGCTCAGCAGTAACGAAAGCCGACAGCGGTCCGGGACGCTAGCGAGGCTGAGGTGGGAGCCAAAATGGGAGCCAACAGCCACAGACGTGAGCCGCCTTCAGGCAACGCCCGGCGAGCATCACTGCAGGTCGACGCGACATTAGGCGATCGACGGCTTCGTCGGGCCACCAGGTGGAGCTGATTTGGGAGCAAGAGGCCGCGGGTTCGAATCCCGCCATCCCGACGAAGTGGTCAGAGATATTTTTCGAACGTGACGTCAGACGACTGGAGTCACCGTGCGAGCCACTGACTGTCGCCTGATGTCGGCAGACGTCGGCTGGCGCAGCTCAATGACTGTGCACGTTCTCTCCTTCTGGCTATCGAGCCTGAGTTCTATTCGTCGCGATCAGGTTCGCGAAAGGACCAAAGCGCCGCGCAGCTGCCGCGTGCCGTGCCTAGGGCCGATGACGGTCCCGGCGACGACAACCTGATTCAGTGCTCGCCCAGGTGACACGGGCCGTCGATCATGGGAACCCGCCGGAATCCGGTCGCCTCCGCCGGCTGAGCGCAGGCACGTACCGTAATAACGTGAGCGAGATTCTCGACAGCATCGAGGGCGAGTTGCCGGTTGCGGTGGCTGCCGAGCTGAGGCGTCTGCGGGCTGAGAACGCGCGCCTGCTTCGGCTCCTCGAGCTGACCCCCAGGGAGGCCGCGCCGCCGGGACCCGCGCAGGCGGGGTTCTTCGAGGCACCGCCTGGCCCGGTGCACGCTAACTCACCGCCAGTGGAGAAGGTGGCGTTCTTCGGCGCGCTGTTTGCCGCACGCACCGATATTTACGCGGTCCGGTACGACAACCGCCGCACCGGCAGGACTGGCTGGGTTCCCGCCATGCGGGGCGGGTTCCGCAAGGGCGTCCCGCATGGCGACCGGGACTACTTGCCGCTGACGGCCGAGGTGCTGGCTGCGCACTTGTCCGGGAAGATGCATATCGGCCTGTACCCGCTGCTGGACGGGGACCGGTGCTGGTGGCTGGCGGCAGACTTCGACGGGCCCGACGCGATGATCGACGCGCTGATGTACCTGAAAGCGGCGAGGGCGCTTGGGGTGCCCGCAGCGCTTGAGGTATCGACGGTCGGGCGTGGGCGCTCATGCGTGGGTGTTCTTCACCGCCCCGGTCCCGGCAGCGACCGCACGGCGTCTGGGCACCGGGCTTCCTGCGGGAGGCGATGTCGCTGCGCGGGCGGATGAAGCTGGCCAGCTATGACCGGCTGTTCCCGTCCCAGGATCTGCTCCCGGCCGGCGGGGTCGGCAACCTGATTGCTGCTCCGCTGTTCAAGCCGGCCCGCGATGACGGCAGGACCGTGTTCGTGGACCCGGCGACGCTGGAGCCGTACCAGGACCAGTGGGCTTACCTGTCGTCGCTGGGGCGGATGAGCCCGCGGAAGGTCGAGCGGGCGGCCGAGAAGGCCGGCCGGGTGCTGGTGGGATCGGAAGTGAAGCGGCTGGCTGCCGGCGGTGTCCTCGGCGACGCGGCCGGCGCGCCGTGCCGGTCATCCACGCGAGGCTCGGAGCCGGGATCCGGCTGGAGCAAACCGAGCTGACACCGGGCCTGGCCGCGACGCTGCGGCACGCGGCGTCGATGCGTAATCCGCTGTTCTACGAGCGGCAGCGGATGCGAGCCTCCACCTGGAACGTGCCCCGGTTCCTGCACAGCTTCGATGAGACCATCGACGGCGGCCTGATCCTGCCCCGTGGCCTGCTCGACACCGTCGCGGCGCTGGCCGAGGAGGCAGGCAGCCGCCTGGAGATTACCGACGAGCGGTCGGCCGGGTACCGAGCAGAAGTTCACGTTCACCGGCACCTTGACCGACCTCCAGCGCGAGGCCGTCACCGACCTGGCCCATCATGAGCAAGGTGTCCTGGTCGCGCCGCCAGGGTCGGGCAAGACGGTCGTCGCCTGCGCGCTGATCGCGGAGCATGCCACGTCGACGCTCATCCTGGTCGACCGCAAGGCGCTGGCCGACCAGTGGCGGGCCCGCGTCGGCGAGTTCCTCGGCGTCAAGCCCGGCCAGCTCGGCGGCGGCCGGGCCAAGCTGCGCGGGACCGTCGATATCGTCACGCTGCAGACGCTGGCCCGGCGTACCGATGTCGGCGAGCTGACCGCAGGTTACGGGCTGGTGGTTGCCGACGAATGCCACCACGTCCCGGCCGCAGCGTTCGAGGACGCCGTCAGGCAGATCCCGGCGCGCCGCTGGCTCGGCCTCACCGCCACTCCGTACCGGCGCGACAAGCTCGACGACCTCATCGCCTGGCAAGTCGGACAGACCCGGCACACCATCACCCCGCCTCGCGAGCGAGACCAGAACCTGGGCCGGCAGGAACTCGCCCTGCCCGGCGTCGCGCCGGCCAGGCACTACTAGCCGGCCGGTTCCCGTGCTGCACGTGCACCCGACCGACTACCGCTACACCGGCGACGCCGACCCGCAAGCGCCAGGCGGGATGGCCGCGATCTACCGCGACCTGGCAGGCCGACGAGGATCGCATTCGCCAGGTCATCGCCGATGTGTCAGCGGCCCTTGGCCGAGGCCGCCACTGCCTGGTGCTGACCTTGTGGATCGCGCACCTGCAGAAACTCGCGGAGAGCTTGCAGGCGATGGGTTATGACCCAGTCGTGCTGCGCGGCGGCATGGGCGCCAAGAGCCGCTCGTCAGCACTGGCCCGCCTCCAGCCGCAACCGGGCGGACCGCCGCTGCTTGTGGTGGCCACGGGGCCATACGCCGGCGAGGGCTTCGACTGCCCCGTACTCGACACTCTGTTCCTCGCCGCTCCGGTCAGATGGAAAGGACGGCTAGTCCAGTACGCCGGGCGCATTCTCCGCCCCTACCCCGGAAAGGAAACCGCTGAGGTCCACGACTATCACGACTCCGCCACAGGCGTGCTCGCCGCAGCACTGGCCGGCCGCGCCCCCGGATACACCAGCCTCGGCTTCCCCGACCCCCGGCGGATCACCCCGACGCCAAGCGCCAGTCTCCCCTCACTTTGAGCCATGCTCCAGTCCACGTCGCCGTCCCGCCAGAACTCACCCGACCGCGAATGATCATGCTGTGCTGCGCACCAATATGCACCGGCGGCGAACGCACTACTTTCGGCCTGCAGAGTCGGATGTTCCGCGAGCCGCGGTGAAGCGCCCTCATCCGATCCAGGTGATATCGAAGATTCGGATAATCTCCGCCGCGTCGTCAGCGTGGAAACTCAGCAGTCCGTTCCCGGTGTCGAAGATTGTCATGCGGAAGCCAGGATCGTCGCCAGGCGGCATTACAGACGCGTCCCACGGCTCATCGACGAGGTCCAGTACGCGCTCGACCAGCGCGTCGAACGCCGCGGCCGGTAAGTCGTTTAACTGGACCAGCGCGGCGCCCTCGAACCGGACCCTATAGCTCACGACCGCCGCGCCAACCCGGGATGGCATCCTCTCCCGGAACTGATCCTTCCAAGCTGCCCGTGCGGACCGCTTCGCGCATCGCAGCCAGCCTTCCGGCGAATCCCGGATCGGAATGAGCAGCCGCGGTCAGCCGCCACAGCCGCAGTATGTCGTGCAGCTGCCTATATCCGCCTACCTGCCGGGCCGCCCCTGCTGCCGCCCCGTAGTACTCGCGCAGGAACTGGTCATGAAAACCTACGGGCAGCACGCGCAAGATCTCGACCGGATCGTCGGGGTCAAGGTCATGTACTGGCTGAGCGCTCATACCCCCGCAGGTTACCAGCGGGCCCAGACCGTCAACTCAATGCTCGAGGCCAGTGCCTGGTCGTGTCAGCTGATCTCGCTGCAACCCGCCCGGCGGGCTTCGGCCAAGACAAAGTGTGGGAGCCAAAGTGGGAGCCAGCAGGCACAGACGCCGGGCCACGTCTGGCAACCTCCAGCTAACATTGCTGCAGGTCAGGGGCGGCACATCGGGCGACGCTGGGCGACTTCTGGCGGCTGGGTTGAGCTGCTTTGGGAGCAGGAGGCCGCGGGTTCGAATCCCGCCATCCCGACGGCTGTGGGCTCGCCGGAAATTGAGGACACCCCGAACCCACGTCAGGGTTCGGGGTTGTGTTTTGCGGGGTGCGGGTTGGTGCGGGCGGCCGGTGGGCTGGCAGGCGCGAGCGGGGTTGAGGGTGAGCTGGCGCGGGAGTTCGCCGGTGGCGGCGTTGATAATGCGGATGTGGAGGTCCTGGACGAGCAGGATGAATTGGGTCCGGGCGTGGGTCCGGCCGGTGCCGATGTGGTGGACCGGCCGCGGGTGCGGGGGGTGAATGTGCCGTTGGTGTCGATGATGTCGGCGTGGACCCGGTGATGGGTGGCGGGCTGGCCGGGGGTGGCTTTGGGCCGGGCAGCGCAGGCGGGCTCCATCTTCCTCTCACGAGATGGAGCCTCCGGAAACTCCGGGGGGTTCAAATAGCCATCGCTAGGTCAACGACTGGTGGCCGTCCTCAAGCGCACGTCAATGGCGTCCCGCAATCCTTCACCGATGAAGTTGAAGCCAACAACCACCGCGACGATGCAGAGTCCAGCGGGCCAAATCTGCCACCAGTATCCGGCAAACGTATAGTTGACACCATTGGCGAGCATGCTCCCCCAATTCGCTGCTGGCGGCGGTATGCCCAGACCCAAGAAGCTCAGGGCCGCCACCGTCAGAACTGCATCCGCAACCTGAAACGTTGCGTTCACGACAACGGTGCCGAAAACGTTGGGAATCATGTGCCTGAGCACAATCCGCGCTCCACTCGCCCCTGCGGCTCTCGCTGCCTCAACAAAGGGACGCTCCCTGAGGCTGAGCACCTCAGCCCGCACCAGCCTCGAGGGAACGAGCCATGCGAGCGCGGTAATCACGAAGATCAGCACGAACACCGAGGGCTTCAGGATCGAGTTCAGGAAGATCAGCAGAAAGATCCCGGGAATGGCCAGGGCAGCGTCCACGATACGCATCATCAAGCTGTCCACGGCGGCCCGGCTCACGCCAGCCACACAGCCCCAGATTAGCCCGATGCTGGTAGCCAGTACCGCCACAGCGAGAGCAATAAGCAGCGTGATCCGTCCGCCAACCATCAACCGCCCCAGCTCGTCGTATCCGACCGAGTCCGTGCCGAGCAGGTGTTTGGCGCTCGGCGGCTGGTTGGCTATCTGAACGTTGGTTGCAATCTGATTGGTGTGGTAGAAGATAGGCCCGGCAAAACAGAAGAGCACGAATCCAAGTACAATTACGAGCCCAGCGAGAGCGAGGCGATTTTGGCGAAAGACAAGCAATGCTGCCGACCGCAGCGAGGTACCCCTGACACCGCTTTCGGCCCCAATGAGGCCGGCTTCCGGGACGCTCATTGGTCCCTTCGCACTTGGCCGCTCGCTGCCGATCATTGGTACCGAACCCTAGGGTCGGCAACTCCGTACAGAATATCGGCCAGCAGAGATCCCAAAACCACTCCCAGGCCCACCACCAGACTGGTGCCTAGCATGACGGGAAAGTCCTCGGTCTGGGCCGCATTCCAGAAGAGCAAGCCCATGCCCGGATAGTTGAAGAGCGATTCGACGATCAAAGCGCCGCCCAGGATGCCGGGCACGCTCAGCCCCACCAACGTGATGACCGGCAGCAGGGCGTTGGGAAGCACATGCCGGAAGAGGACGCGAAGGATCGACGCCCCTTTCGCTTTCGCCGTGCGCACGTAGTCCTCGGCAAGATTTTCGAGCGCCGACGAGCGCATGTACCGGCTGAAGAGGGCCACCGTGATCAACGCGAGCGTTGCCACGGGCAGGACCAGATTCGGAAGCTGCGTGAGCAGCGGGGCCGTCGCCGTGGGCCCCGTGGCGGGGAAGATCGGGAAGACATCGCTGAACACAATGATCAGCACCAGCCCGAGAAAGAAGCTGGGCATCGAATAGAAGATGAGGGCGAATCCCGTCACTGCGTAGTCAGCCGCCGAGTTGCGCCTGACGGCTTGCAGTACGCCCAGCGGAACGGCAATGCCGATGGCTATGACCGTGGCCGACCCCGTCAACACCAAGGTGCGGGGGATGTTTTCGATGAGCAGCGAGTCTACGCTCTGGTTCAGTTTATAGGAGAAGCCCAGGTTCCCCCGGAGCACCTGAGAAATCCACACGACATATTGGACCGGCAGTGGCTGATTCAGTCCGTATTCGGCATTGAACGCCTTGATCGATGAAGGGTTCGCCCGCACGCCCAAGCTTGCTCGGGCCGGGCCACCCGGAAGCAGGTGGAGAAGCAGGAACACAATGAGGGACACCCCGAAGAGCACGATCACTGCGTGAAGGGTCCGCCGGATCAGGTATGCCGTCATGCTCAGCTGTCTCCGCGCCCAGGCGCTGCCCGCATTGACCTCATCTTCCGCGATGCAGGTCTAGGGGAGCGCCGGCGTGCGGACCACTGGGGTCCGCGCGCCGGCATCGTACTTGATTCCCGGCAGCGCTCACTTCCACGACCAATTCTGCGGGTACAGATTGAGGTTCGGGTCTTGAGGCAATGCCCCGTGAAGATGCGGGCTGATGACCGAGATTTGGTAGGCGTAGCTAGGCTCCCAAAGGAACGGCATCTGCTGGGCGGCGTACTCGGCCAGGTTCTGAGTAGCCTGGACTGACCCACTGATGTAGGTTCCTTCGATCAATTGATCCATCTTGGGGTCGCTGTAGCCTCCGACGTTATTAGCCGAATCCGTGCCGAACCACGGGTTGGGCGCGGGCAGGTACTGGGGCGAGTAGGTCGCCGTGGACCCAGGCTGCCCAAAGTTTGCCATGTCCCAGGTGCAGCCCGCGTTCCCACCCGAGCAAGGCTCAAGTGAGGCGAAGATGGAGGATTGCGACTTCTGCTGAATGGCCACGCTGATGCCGGCGCTTCTCCAGCTGGAGGTCATGTCCTCTACCTCAGCCAGGAACGGCGAGGAGCCCGTGGCTACCTCCTGCGTCAGGTCAAGCTTGGCTCCCGCGGCGATCCCGGCCCCGCACTGCGTGGGCCCGGATCCGGGCTTGGCGCAGGTGTCGGTGCCGTTGGGCACCACGTTCCATCCGTGTGACCTCAGCAGGGACACCGCGTGGCTCAGGCTGTACGGATACGGGTTCTGCTGCAGAGCGCTGGACAGGAAGGAGGTCTTGGGCGTCTGGGGAATTGGCCCGAGGGTCGGAAACGCGAAGCCGTGCCAGATGTCCTGAGAAATTTGCGGCTGGTTGATCAGAGACTGCATGGCCTGGCGAATGTAGAGCTGCTTGAGGAGCGGCCCCGCAGTCGGGTTTGTGAAGTTCAGCAGGATGCCGTTGAAGCCGTAGTCAGTCCAGTTGTTCACCGTGTACCCGCGACTAGTGAAGTAGCTGGCCTGGGAGGCGTCCTCTGGCGGCAGATAGCCATAGTCAACCTGGCCAGACCGGAGAGCATCAAATTCGGCGCTGGTACTGGTGAAGGGGAGTTCCTCGAACTTCGCGATCTTGGGCTTGTTAGGTCCGGTGTAGCCCTTATTGGGCACGAACGTCGAGGCGCCGGTCACGGTCGAGAAGCCGCTGAGCTTCCACGGTCCGTCGAGGGCCTGCCAGAGAGAATTGGTGGTGTAGGTGCCCTCCTGGGTTGCCTGACCGTTCATGAACTTCCAGACCGCCTTGGCCCCAGCCGCGGTGGTGTCGTAATTGCCGACGGGAGACGATGCCGAGGTCTTGTCCCAGGCATACTGGGGGATGGGCACAATCTCGCTGAGCTCGTCGTAGAGCACCCAGAGCGGACTGTATGCCTTATTGAAGGTGATGCTGAACTGGTAAGGGCTGGATGCCGGGAAACTCATGCTGGCGATGTCGTCAGGAATGCTCCCGGGGCTGTATCCCAGGTACTCGCCCTTCTCCACCTTCAGGATGTTGAGCCAGAACTCGACGTCGCGATTGGTCACTGGCTTCCCGTTTGACCAGGTGAACTTCTTGTTCAGGGTGACGGTGACGGTCTTCCCGCCATTGGAGAAGGTCGGGGCACCCGCCATGCTCTGCTGGTAGTTGATGTTCACCGTCCCGTTGATGCCGAACCAGTAGAGCGGCCGCCACATGTAAGGGGTGAACTGGAACAGGTCCACATTGTTGGAGACGGGTCCGGCTACGAACGGCGATATGTAGGTGGGGATAGTACCGGCCGGCAGCGCGAAGGTGACCGTGGCGCCGCTCCCCCCCGATGACCCTGATGTCCCGGCCGTGCATCCGGCCGCCACCAGAAGCGCTCCGGATGCCGCGATTGCGGTCGCCCATCGTCTCATGACTGCGCAGTCCCTCCCTATCGGACGGTCGGAGGCCGGACTGTCCCTGAGGTCAGCCGCCCAGGCGGCCTGATGGGCCGCGCCGAAGCATCCACTACCTCACATCGACTACTTCGTTGTACTTTGGGTGCCCTTGTGTTCTCATTAGATGAACTGATAGTTCATCTGGCGCAAAGCATAGGACGACCCATTCCGAAGGGTCAAGAGAAGGCGGGCACACCTACCCAGAAAGGTTGTCACCGCGCTTTGGCCGGCATCGCGAGCGTCCTCATGTGCCGCGCGGAGGCTCACGAGCCTCACGAAGACCGCAACGTCGCTTAATGGGCACGGCCGGTGGTGAGCTGTCACCGCCCGACCACACCGAACCAAGGGAAGTGCAACCCAGTGGACCTCGTCCAGACCGCGCGCGACCACATGCAGGTGGTGGATTGACAGTTCATCATCTTGAGCCAGTCCCAGAAGCCGTCACCCAGTTCTTCTCGGCCTCTGCCCCGGCCGTCGTGACCGTGTACCCGGGCGACACGCTGATGGTCCGCACCCTTGACGCCCACGGGTACCTTGAGCGGCCGGAAAGCTGGGATGCGGACCCGCCGCGCATGTTCACACCCAGCCGTGGCCACTGCCTCGCCGGGCCGATCGAAGTGCGCGGAGCCGAGCCGGGCCAGGTGCTCGCAGTGCACGTCGAGTCGATGCGGCCCGGGGCCTGGGGATGGACAACGGCCGGCGTGGCCGACGAGGACCTCAGCCGGGCGCTCGGCGTCGCCGCCGGTCCCGTCGAGTTCCTTTCGTGGGACCTGGACCCGGTCAGCCTCACTGGCCGCGCTAACGGCTTCACCGTTCCCCTGGCCCCGTTCCTCGGTGTCATCGGAATGCCGCCGGCCGAGCCGGGCGAACACTCGACCACACCCCCGCGGACGCTCGGAGGCGGCAACCTCGACTGCCGCGAACTCGTCGCCGGATCGACCCTGTACCTGCCGGTCACCGTGCCGGGCGCGGCACTATGCCTGGGCGACGGCCACGCCGCACAAGGAGACGGCGAGGTGAGCGGAACCGCGATCGAGTGCGGCATGACCTCGAAAGTCACCCTCAGCCTGGTCGATGATCCGCCCCTGTCCACTATTCACGCGGTCACTCCGGCCGGCCGGATAACGTTCGGCTTCAGCGCCGAGCTGAACGAGGCCATGACCGCTGCCCTCAACGCCATGGTGACGTGGATGACCACTATTTACGGCACGAACAGAGCCAGGGCGCTCGCGCTGGCAAGCGTCTCGGTCAGCCTGCGGATCACGCAGGTGGCCAACAAGACCTGGGGCGTGCACGCGCTCCTGCCCAACAAGGCTCTCCGCCAGGCCGATACCACCTAGCGAAATGCGACATCATGGTCACCTGTCAGCCTGCCCAACAAGGCTCTCCGTACCAATAAAACCTAAGAGTAAACCGGTTGTCAGGGCACTGATCGTTCCGTTAATAACCACGCCTCGCGCCCAGGCTGCCATCTGCTGGGTTAGACGCAGAAGCGTTCGGCGCGCTGGCTCTCGGTAATGGTCCGGAACCAGCGTGAGAAACCGGACCACCAACGGTCGTGGGTCAATCAGTACGAAGAGCAGCAAGAGCACGGCTAGCAGGCTACCAAAGATGCCGCCGACGATTCGAAAGCTTGATTCAAACAAAAGTCGCAGCACGTCACCGGCCCGCGCACCGACAGTGTCCAAAACCTTGTCCGCTTCCGGCATGGCCTGCTGAATCGAAGGATAGCGCTGGCCCCAGAGCTGTACCTGGGCTTGTACTCGTCTCCAGGCTTCGGGGGTTTGCCGGATCAACTCATCGAACTGGGTAAGCAGAGGCGGAATCAGAAAGTAAAGTGCCAATGCAAACAACGCCGCTAAGGCCAAGACCAGCAGCGCCACCCCAATACCACGATGGACTCCTCTCTTTTGAAGAAAAGCCACCATCGGATTAAGAACCATGGCAACCAGGAAGACGACCGCGAAAAGTAGGAGGATCGATTTTAGCGTCCATATCAGGAGCGCTGCCGCGATCAGTAGAACTATCAGCCCAAGCAAACGCTTTAAGTCGGTATAGAGCGACGATCTACGACTGTCTTCGTCAGATTGGAATTCTCCATTTGGATTCATGGTAAGATCACTTCTTTACCATGCGGAGAGCCCGCTTCCTATAAGAAGTTGCCAGTTGCCAGTGTCGGTTGTCAGTTGCCGGTGTCGGACTGGGGAAGTTGGCAGTGTCAGACACTGAGAACTGGCACTGAGAACTTAAGCGATTGCATTGGCCAAAGATAGGCTGGCGACCAGAAAGAAAACCTCGCTACCGACAAGCAAGCCCGTCGACCAGCGTTTGCTTCTGACCGCCTGTCGTCGATGGGCTTCCATGACTATTTCCCGCTCTTCCATTTCGGGGTAGGACTTTAGTTCCCAGAAACTGGACCATTCCTGGGTCGTGCGCCTGACGTACAGGCCACCGAAGATGGCCGTGAAGACTCCGAGACAATAAAGAATAATTGCCAGCATAGCCGCCGACTTACCGGAGCCAGAAGCCGTATGGGCACCGTAGAAGGCGAGGACGGCGGTCGCCGCCCCACCATTAATGAGGACGAGACTTTGAACCAACATCCTGTTCGTGGCAACCGTTTGCCTAGCATCCTCATGACTGCGTTCACGCGCTAGTATTCGATAAGGGTTTTCGGTGACTTCGTTGTCCATAGATGAAAATTCCAACCTACGGTTATTGTACCTTCTCCTGAGCTCGCCCCAGGCCAGTTAAACGATTTTTAGGGAAGGTACAGTAATCCCTTAATGGCTCTTGGCAGGCTCTTCGGCCTGATCTTCGGGTCTTTCCGTTTGCACCGCTAGAATTTGACCGCTGACGGCATCCACCCGAATTTCTTTGGCGTTCTTTGATCCGGGCTTCGCGATGTAGACAGACCAGAAATGCCGCCCATGAGCGTTCTCCAGCTCGGCGCTCCGAATCCGGCCGCCCGGCATCTTTGCTAGGGCAATCCGTTCGGCTTTAGTCTTGGTGATTTTACCAGGGTGATTGGCTTCATTATTGTCGCTCGCTAAGCCTGCCGAAATGGTTAAGGCGGATAACATAGCGATCAAAATCGCCGGTCGAAGAAATTCCTTACAGTTCATCATAAAATATTCGCCTCAATAACGCTGACTGGATCTCAGCCGCGAACTATTCCGGGCGCAAAGACTACTAATCTATTTTGGGGGCGTCGATACCCAAGGCATCGGCTAAGTCGAGCAGATGGTCCTGTTCCTGCTCGATGATCCTTCGAAGAACCTCTCCGAGCGCGAATTCACCCATGGCATCCGCCTGACGAATCCTTTCTCGATAATTCCGAATCGTCTCCCTCTCATTTTCCAGGTCAAACCGGAGCATTTCTTCGGCCTTATCGGAGGTTTTAACTTCTTTGGGGGTACTGACCGGCGTGCCGTTTAGATAATCGATCTGTCGAGCAAGGAGGATTGCATGACTAAGTTCTTCCGAAGCATGGCCTTCGAGTTCCTTGGCGATGTTGTTAAAAGCCGCACCTTTGATCGTCTGACTGTAAATCGTGTAGGCGATGATGGCCTGGTACTCGCGAGACAGATCTTCATTGAGTAGTTCGACCATTCGCTCCCGGCTAACTTTAAAATCTTGGTTCATATTTCACTGTTCTGGGGTCGTGGAAGCATACACAGGTCAGCTGAGAATGAAAGATCGTTCGGCGTTTTATGCGAACCGCCCGGTATTGTCTGGGCTCGCAGACGGGCGTAGAAAACCGGTTGGTGAACGCCGCGGCTTCCGTGCGGGAACTATGCGAAGAGGGGAAAGCATCGCACGGAGGTCACGGAGGCCACAGAGGGGGGAATCGGGCGCGGGCGTTGTAAATTCGTTGGTGAACACGGCGGCTTCCGTGCGGGAACTATGCGAAGAGGGGAAGGCATCGCACGGAGGTCACGGAGGCCACAGAGGGAGGAATCGGGGCGCGGGCGTTGAAAACTGGTTGGTGAACGCGGCGACTTCCGTGCGGGGGCTATGCGAAGAGGGAAAAGCATCGCACGGAGGTCACGGAGGCCACAGAGGGGGAATCGGGCGCGGGCGTTGTGAATTCGTTGGTGAACACGGCGGCTTCCGTGCGGGAACTATGCGAAGAGGGGAAAGCATCTCGCGGAGGTCACGGAGGCCACAGAGGGAGGAATCGGGGCGCGGGCGTTGAAAACTGGTTGGTGAACGCGGCGACTTCCGTGCGGGGGCTATGCGAAGAGGGGAAAGCATCGCACGGAGGTCACGGAGGCCACAGAGGGGGAAACGAGGGGGCGGGAGTTGAAAACTGGTTGGTGAGCGCGGCGGCTGCGTGCGGCTATGCTGACAGGGAAAGCGTCGCACAGAGGCCACGGAGGGAAATTGGGCGGAGCGTGAATGTTCCCACTCGCACGCCGAAACGCCGAGACGGCCATACGTTTCCCCTAGGAAGTCGGTAAAATTTACACGCGCAAGTGTCGGAACGGTGGATATTCGACCTATATGTATCCTGATGAAAATGCTGAAGATGCAGCCAGAAAAGAGACGCAGGCACTCGATCCGTCACTGGTCGATGAAAAAGGAATCCATCCCAAACAAGCTGCGCAGGAGCCCGAATCTTTCCTCCTGAAACAGGACCAACGAGACGAGGAAATGGATGAAGAGCCGAGTCGGAGCGATGGCTGGCAAGCGTTCCAAACGCCGTGAGACTAACGTAAATTTTCGGCCTTGCTATGTCGCCCCTGTTCAAATTTGAACTGCGTCGCCAAATTTCTGACTGCGGCATCGTTGCCGTTTTAATCCTCGACCGGGTCGAAGAGGCGGTGCCCGTTGCTCAATCGTTAGTCGCAGGCGGAGTCACCGTCATGGAGTTGACCCTCCGCACCCCGGTAGCGCTGGACGCTTTGAAAGCCGTTCGCGCGGAGGTGCCCGAAATGATCGCCGGCGTCGGAACGATCCTGACGCCAGATCAATTAGAGCAGGCCGTAGACTCAGGAGCGCAATTCGGCGTCGCTCCAGGGGTAAATCCCAGGGTCCTCGCGGCGGCCCGCGACGCCGGCCTCTCCTTTGCTCCCGGTGTGGCGACGCCGAGTGATATTGAAGCGGCTCTCGAACACGGATGCCGGCTGCTTAAATTTTTCCCAGCAGAGCCTTGCGGCGGGCTGCCTTATCTCAATGCCATCGTGGCTCCTTTCCTCCATCTCGGCATTCAATTTTTACCGCTCGGCGGACTTAATGCCGCCAATATGGCGACCTATCTGGCCAATCCGAACATTGCGGCAATCGGAGGTTCATGGCTGGCACCAAAGGACCTGATCAAATCGGGGGCCTGGGAAGAAATTACCAAACTTGCGCTAGAGGCCATCAAGACAATCAAGGCCGTTCGAGGATAGTTTGGTACTGCACGATTGTTTCCGGGTCCCGCATGGCATGTCTCAATCCTCCGGGACTAAGGACGACGAGGAGAAGGAGGAGGAGGAGGAGGAGACTAAGGTAGCATTCTGATATGACCCCCACCCAAGCTTACCTGGATAAGTGCGCTGGCTTGATCGACTGCATACGCGGTCAGTCAGATGCCATCCAGTGCGTTGCTGATCGCTTTGCGCAGACAATCCTGAGCGGCCGGATGGTGCATCTGTTCGGCAGTGGACACAGCCGGATCATGGTCGAGGAAATGTGGCCGCGTTACGGTAGCTTTCCGGGATTCAACCCGATGGTTGAACTCTCACTCAGCTTTCATCATGCTGTCGTCGGCTCCAACGGTCAGCGGCAGGCGATGTTTCTTGAGAACGTCAGGGGATTCGCCGAGCGCATCCTCCGCAACTACTCCCTGAAGGCGATCGATAGCGCGCTGGTGGTCAGCAGCAGCGGTTGCAACATCGTGCCGATTGAGATTGCCGAGGGGTTTAAGCGGCGAGGCATCTTCGTCGCCGCGCTGGTCAGCCGGGTCCACAGCGAAGCCAGCTCCAGTAAGCGGCTCGACGGCCAGAAGCTCGGCGACTTTGCGGATGTCGTACTGGATACCGGCGCACCGGTGGGCGATGCAATGGTGAAGCTCGACGGGTTGGAACAGGCAGTGGCGCCCGGTAGCACGGTCGGCGGTTGCCTCGTTGTCAACTGCCTCAAAGCCGAAGTGGCCAAGCGCCTAATCGAGGCCGGACAACCTCCCAAGGCGCTGGCTTCGAGCGTGATCCTCGGCAACAAACGAGCAGCAGAGGTGTTCGAGGCGGCTTACGACGAACACGCCCACCGCCTAGCCAGGCTTTTCGCTGAGGTCGGACCGGACCAATGATCATATCCTCAGACATAACGACGACGGTCTGCGAGGCCGAGGTCGTGGTCGTCGGGGCCGGAAGCGCCGGTTGCTGCGCCGCGATCGCCGCCGCCGAGTCGGGCCGATCGGTCGTGCTCATCGAGCGATACGGTTTTGCCGGCGGGACCAGCACGCAAATCCTTGATACGTTCTATGGCTTCTTCACACCGGGCAACCAACCTCGGAAGGTCGTCGGCGGCATTCCGGATCGCGTCGTCGATGCACTCGATTTCACGGGGGACATCTTCCTCGGCCCAACAGCTACGGCGCTGGGACCGGCGTGACCTACAACCCCGAGCGGCTCAAACTGGTGTGGGACAGGTTGCTGCTTGGCTCTGGCGTGAAGATGCTCCTGCACACCTGTCTCTGCGGCGTCGAGACGGCGAGCGACGGCCGGATTACGGGAGTAATCGTTCACTCCAAGCGAGGCTTTCTGCGGGTGAATGGCAAGCGATTCATCGACGCCAGCGGCGACGCAGACCTTTGCCATCTTGCGGGCGTACCGTCAAAAAGCGGGTGAGATCGACCCGGCACAGACGCTGACCACCACGTTCCGTATGGCCAACGTGGATCTCTACCGCTTCGAGGCTCAGGGCGGGAAGAAGATGCTGATGACGAAGATGGCCCAGGCGGTAGAGTCGGGTCGCCACTCGCTACCACGCAAGAATGGTAGCGCCCACGCGATGGTGCACGAAGGCTGTACTGCCACCGTCGCCGTGCGGGTCGGCTACACTGATGCGACGGACCCCGAGCAACTCACCGCCGCCGAGATCGAGGGGCGTCGGCAATCCTTCATCTACGAGGATTTCCTCCGCGACATGGTGCCCGGATACGAGAGCGGAATTCATTGGGCTTTCCCATCACATCGGCGTGCGAGAGACGCGGCGCGTCTATGGTGAATACCGGTTGACCAAAGAGGACTGCCTGAGCGGCCGGCAATTTGACGACCAGATCGCCCTGTGCGGCGCGCCCATCGAGGACCACCGCCAGAACGCCGCAGGCGAGGAGGAAACCGTCTGGGGCTACATCGATCAGGAAGCTGGCGTCTATGGCGTGCCGTACGGAACGCTCGTGCCGAAGAACCGCCAAGAGTTGTGGGTAGTCGGCCGCTGTTTCAGTGCGACTCATGACGCGCACGCCAGTTGCCGAAGCATGGGCCAGACGATGAGCATGGGTCAAGC
>CAVSCN010000039.1:0-21322 GCA_963726425.1 uncultured Actinomycetota bacterium
GACTCACCTTCCGGGCCGGCGAAGCCGGTGTCCGGGCGCTCACTTAGCCATGAAGATCCAGCCCCGGCAGCACTGAACGGCCCAGCAGCTCGACGCCCGCGCGACTAGTCAGTCCGTGCGGGGTGCCGAACTCGACGCGGTTGGCACCCGCTTCGATCAGCCGCTGCGCCTGCGCGGCCACCTGATCGGGCGTGCCCGAGAACGCGAACAACTCGAGTACGTCATCGGGAATCAGCCGCCCGGCCCGTTCGTGCTCGCCGGCGTTGACGTGCCGGGCCACGTCGGCCAGCAGGTCCGGCGGCAAAGCGAGCGTGGGGTCAAGCCGGCCGACGGCGGCGATGTACATCGCGACTTCGGTCCGTGCCTTCGCCCGGGCGGCGGCGCCGTCGTCGTCCACGACGGTGACGGCCCCGACGACCACGCCCACGGCGCCGTCCGGGCGGTGCGCAGCCGCGAGTCCGGGAGCAAGCCGCTCGCGCATCACGCCGACCATCGCGGGGTTCGCGGTACCGCCGACCTTTACCTCGTCTGCGAGTTCGCCGGCCATTGCCGCGGTGGCCGGCCCCCACGTGCCGATCAGCAGCGGCGGCAGCGCCGTCGGCAGCGGATAGCGCAGCCGGGTGCCGGGGGTCAGCCGGAAGACTTTACCGTCCACCCCCTCGCCGTCGCCCCGGAGCAGGGCGCGAATCACGTGGACCGCCTCGCGCAACTGGGCGACCGGATGGTCCTGACGCAGCCCGATCGCGGAGAGCCAGGTGCCCCGGGCCAGGCCAAGGTAGGCCCGGCCACCGGATGCCTGCTGGAGCGCGGCCACCTGCCCGGCGATCTCGTACGGATGCATCGTGTAGGGGTTCCAGCACGCCGCGCCGAGTCGTACTCGCGATGTGACCCGCGCCATCTCCAGCAGCGGATATATCGGCGGCTGAAAGAGCAGGTCACCATACACGCTGAGGACATCGAACCCGAGATCCTCAGCCAGGCCCGCGAGGGCCGCGTACTCGCCGGCGCCCTTGTCTGACTGGAGGCCCAGCCCGATCTGAACGCGCGCGGTCAAGTCACGTCCGCGGAGTTCAGCCGGCAGACGCCGGTCCGCTCGATGCGCATGACCAGGCCCTCCTCCGGGTCGGGGCAGCAGAATAGCGTGTCGCGCTCCAGCCAGTCCCCCGCCGGAAGCTGGCGCTGCTTGGCAGGCAGGGCCGGGAGCACCGCCTGCAGCGCCCAGATGCAGAAGTGCCGCCCCGGCGGCAGCCGGAGCTCAGCGCTGTTGACCAGCTCGAAGTAGTCACCCACGCGCATCCCGCAGACCGAACGGCCCTCGATGCGGTCGACCGTCACCCTGAGGTCGAACAGCTCCATGTCGGTCGCGCCGTCCGGGTGCTCCGGTTCGCTGGTCATAACGAGACTCCTCTGAGGTCATACGATGATCTTGCCGAGGATGCGCCGCACGACAAGCCGCATCACAGTGCTCGCCGGTCGTCGCGGACAACCTGGCCGCCCTTCATGTGCAGCGCGAGGGCGTGCGGGCCGCGTGCCGCCTCAGTGGAGCCGAACTCTGGGGTCGATCACGGCGTAGAGCATGTCCACGACGATGTTGGCCACCACCACCCCGGCTGCGGCGATTATGACGACGCCGATGATCACCGGAAGGTCCTGTTGCTGGATGGCATGCACGGCGATCCACCCGAGCCCGGGCAGGCCGAAGACCTGCTCGGTGATCACGGCACCGCCGAAGAGCAGGCCGACGTCGATCCCCGCCTGAGTCACGATCGGCGTCATCGCGCCGCGGAGCGCGTGCCGGAAGATTACCCGCTGCTCGGATACCCCCTTGGCCCGGGCCGTGCGGACATAGTCTTCGCCGAGAACGTCAAGCATGGAAGAACGGGCCAGCCGGGTGTACGCGGCCGCCAGCACGAGGGCCAGGGTCAGCCAGGGCAAGATGAGGTCCCGGAACCACTCGACCGGGTTCTGCAGCAGCGGGGTGAACCCTGGCGGCGGGAATACGGCCACGCCATGCACCGTCGCCTCGTAATACAGAACGAGGATGAGCAAGACGCCCAGCACAAATGTCGGGGTCGAGTAGAACAGCAACGCGATCCCCGTGAACAGCCGGTCGAGCAGGGACCGGGGCCGCACCGCTGAGTAGACACCGGACAGCACGCCCATGGCGAGCCACAGCGGTGCCGCCCCGACAATCAGCGAGAGCGTTATCGGGAAGGCCTGGCCGACGATAGTGCTGACTGCCTCGTTGTTGTAATAGTCGTAGCCCAGGTTTCCGTGCAGCAGCTGGCCGACAAAATGCCCGTACTGGACGTACCAGGGCCGGTCCAGCAGAAGATTGTGCGCGATGAGCGCGACCGTGGCCGGCGACGCCTGCCGGCCGGCCAGCGTACGCGCTACATCGCCCGCCCCAGGACCGACGTAGAAGATGAGGAAGACGATCACAGTCACGCACCACATGACGAGCACCCCGAGGGCGACCCGGCGGGTGAGGAAACTGAGCATCGCGGTCACCCCCGGCCCGATCCGCGGGGGTCGATGGCATCACGGATGCCGTCCCCGAGGATGTTGAATGCCAGCGTCGTCACGATCAGAGCCGCGCTCGGGAGGGTCAGGAACCACCACGCTTGCTGGTAGACGGGCTGCGCCGCGGCAATCATTGCCCCCCAGTCGGCGGTGGGGGCCTGAACGCCCACGCCGAGGTAGGACAGGGCCGCCTCGCTCACGATGCTCACCGGGATGAGCAGCGTGGCGTACACGATGATGGTCGGCGCCACGTTCGGGAGTACATCGAAGACGATGATCCGCCAGGGACGCGCCCCCAGGGCGCGAGCCGCCTCCACGTACTCCCGGCCGCGGATGGCGATGACCTGCCCGCGCACGATTCTCGCGACCGTTGCCCAGCTGAAGATGGCGATCACGATCACGACGATGGAGATCCCCGGCCCGAGCGTCACGGGCCCGAAGTGCAGCGGGCTGACCGAGACGACCGAAGCCAGTGAGATAGCGAACAGCAGGAACGGAATAGCCAGCATCACGTCCATGATGCGGGCAAAGACGGTGTCCACGATGCCGGTGAAGTAGCCAGAGATCAGCCCGACGACCGCCCCGAGAGCGACAGTGAGCGCTGTGGCCAGCACTCCTACGAGCAGCGATATCTGCGCTCCGTACGCGATGCGCACCAGTAGGTCGCGGCCCAGGTCGTCGGTGCCGAGCAGGAATCGCCCGGAGGGAGCCCTGGGGAGGCCGTCCGGGGTCAGGCCGGTCGTGGGGTACTGCTGGTTGACCCCGTGCCCGGTCAGGTGCGCGATGAGGGGGGCGAGAATGGCGAAGATCACGATCGCCAGAATCACTACCGCGGACACGAGTGAGGCCCGGTCCCGGCGAAGACGCTGGAAGGCAAGGACCCACGGGCTGCGCATCGCGACTTGCGTTTCGGCTCCTCCGGCGCCCGTCTTGGCCGGGGCACAGCGGGCCCGACAGCAGAGCCGGGAACCGCAACCGCCGCGACCTGATCGGCAGCCGCCGAGTCCGGCAGTATTTCCGGCAGCTGGTTCGGGCGTTAGCTCCGGCCCGGATTCCAGGTCGTCGGTGATCGCCTGAGCCGACTTCCGCAGGGCCTCCACCAGGATCGCCGCGCTCCGGTCGGACGGGAGTAGTTCCGCGTCCGCGAGACGCTCGCCGCTGGCGAGCGGGAAGTGACAGGCGGCCAGGTGCCCGGGGCCGGAGGCGAGCCGGATGTCCAGTACGCGGAGCCTCCACCCGGCAGCGATCCTGGGCCCGCGGGCACCGCGGGTGGAACCGGCACCCGGCTGGCGGGTTGATCGGCGAGGGCAGGTCCCCGCGCAGCACGACGGGCAAGGTCTGCGCGGCGAGATCCGGGTCAGGGATGGGAACGGCCGACAGCAGGGCCGCCGTATAGGGGTGCCGCGGGTTGACGTCGACCTCGCCGACGGCGCCGATCTCGACGATTTCGCCGAGGTACATGACTGCGATGCGATCGCAGAGGTGACGGACCACGGACAGGTCGTGGGAGATGAAGAGGTAGGTGAGTCCGAAGTCTCGTTGCAGGCCCGTCAGGAGGTTGACGATCTGGGCCTGGATGCTCACGTCGAGCGCGGATACTGGCTCGTCACAGCACGATGAGCTTCGGATGCAGCGCCAGCGCGCGGGCGACACCGATGCGCTGCCGCTGCCCGCCAGAGAACTCGGCCGGGAAGCGGTTGTAGTGCTCGGGGTTCAGCCCGACCAGGTCCATGAGCTCCTGGACCGCCCGGCGGCGCGAGGTCCTCGACTCGCCGCCATGGATGGCGAAGGGGTCGCCGATGATCGAGCCGACCCGGCGGCGGCCGTTCAGCGAGCTGTACGGATCCTGGAAGATCATCTGCATCTGCTGCCGGTACGGGAGCAGGCGCCGCTCGGACAGTCCGGACAGGTCGGTGCCGTCGAAGGTCACGCTGCCGGACGTGAGCTCGAGCAGCCGGAGCGCGATGCGGCCGAGCGTCGACTTCCCGCAGCCGGTCTCGCCGACCAGGCCGAGCGTCTCGCCCCGGTGCAGATCAAGGCTGACGTGGTCGACCGCGCGCACGACCTCGCGGCCCGGCCGCCCGAGCCGTGACCCGGATCGGACCGGGAAGTGCTTGACCACGTCGTGCAGGCGCAGCAGCGGCTCGTCGGTCCGTTCTGGCCGGGCCATAACGGTCCCGGCTTCCGCGCCGGGACTGAGTACCTGGTCAGTACCGTCACCCACGGGTTTCGTCCCCCTTGACCGCCTCGACCGCGAAGACGGTCGCTCACCTGGCCACGACTCGCCGGATCCTTCGGCAGGAAGCACGCCGAACTGTGGCCCGGATGTCCGGACACCGGCTCCAGCCGGGGCTGCTCGAGCAACGCATCGTCTCCATGCGGTGAGGACAGCGCGGAGCGAACGGACAGCCGGGCGGGGGATCGATCGGACTCGGCGGCTGACCCACGATCGGGACAAGCTCGCCCCGCCCGATGCCAGCCCCGGGCAGTGAGTTGAGCAGGCCTTGAGTGTAGGGATGATGATGTTCGTAGAACAGTTCGCGAACTGACCCCTGCTCCATCACCTGACCGCCGTAGAGGACGACTACCCGGTCGGCGAGCTGGGCGATCACCCCGAGGTCGTGGGTGATCATCACGATCGCGATGCCGAGTCGATCCTTCAGCTCTCTCAGCACCTGAAGGATCTGCGATTGGATCGTGACATCGACGGCAGTGGTGGGCTCGTCGGCGATGAGCAGCGCCGGGCCGAGCGCGATGGCCATGGCAATCATCGCCCGCTGGCGCATACCGCCGGAGAACTGATGCGGATAGTCGTCCACCCGCCGCTCTGGTTGCGGAATCCCGACCAGGTGGAGCAGGTCTACGACCCGCGCGCGCACTGCTTTCTTCGACGCCGAGCGGTCGTGGGCTCGAATGGCCTCGGCGAGCTGCCAGCCCACCCGGTACATGGGATGCAGGCTGGACAGCGGGTTCTGGAAGACCATGCCGACCTGGTCGCCGAGGATCGCTCGCCGCTCCCGGACGGTCATCTGCACCAGGTCCCGCCGGTCGAATATGGCCCGGCCTTCGACCTGCGCCCCGGCGGCCAGGCCGAACGCCGCCTGGGTGGCGAGTGTCTTGCCAGAACCCGACTCCCCGACGATGCCGAGCGTCTCACCGGGTTCAACCGCAAACGAGACGCCCCGCACCGCCTCCACCACGCCGTCGGGCGTGGGGAAACGAACCCAGAGGTTGTCGACTTCGAACAGCGGCACTAGGTGCTCTCCCCCATCAGCTTGAGCGCACGGCCAGGCGGAACGCCTGGCCGTGCGCTGGCCATTGCAGCAGCAGCATCAGCTGGAGAGCCACACATTCGTCGGGTCGAGCGCCTGGAGGTACGGCACGAACACCGCGTTATGAACCGCGCTGGAGTGGAAGGTCGCGAAGTTCACCGTGTCGATCGGGTAGATGACGGCTTGCTTCATGATCGCCTGGTCGACCTTCGTCCAGTCACTCGCGGCCGCCGACGCGCTCGTCGCGCTCTCGCCGGCCGAGATCAGGCTGTTCACCGTCGGGTTGTTGTAAGAGGCTGCGAGTTGGCTCCGGCGGGCACTACGGACGCACCGTCAAAGATCGGGTAGAAGTAGTTGACCGCGTTGTTGCCGTACCAGTCCGGGTACCACTGGGACAGCGCGATGTCCCAGGTGCCGCTCTTCGACACGCCCGGCACCTCCAGGTACTTGCTGTAGATGTCGGCGGTCGGTACCCCGACACCCGAGACCTTGACTCCGACCTGGGACAGGTCGAACTGGATGGTCTGGAACATCTTCGCCTGGACCGGGTTGTCGGCCTGGTAGAGGAGCTTCAGCGACAGGTGCTTGGAGGACAGCACCGCCTTGGCCTTCGCGGGCGAGTAGGGATAGTAGGACGCGGCCGTCGACCCGACGATGTTGGAGGGGAGCACGTGGGTGAGCGGCGCCGCCAGCTGAGAGCCGCCCGCGTTCTGGATGAGGGCGGAGCGGTTGATGGCCTCAGAAATCGCCTGGCGGACCTGAAGGTTCTGCATGGCGCCGTTCAGATGCGGGTCGGCGAAATCGAAGACGAGGTAGGGATCGAGGCCGTCGGTCGGGCCGAGGATGAGGGCCGGGTTGTGCGAGGAGATCAGCCCCGGCACGTCGGACGTCGGCACCTGCGTGTCGCCCCAGTACACGTCGGCGGTCGGCGCGTTGGCCTGCAGCTCTTCCTGCACGGTCTGGGCGCTGGTGGTCTCGTTGACCACGATCTTGTCGACGTAGGCCTTGCTGACCGGGTCCGTCGATGCCTTCCAGGCCGGGTTGCGGACGTAGACGATGCTCTTGTCCGGGACGTAGGACTGGATCTGGTAAGGCCCGTCCGAGATGGTGTGCTGAGCGAGCGCGGTGCTGTTCGGCAGATAGTTCAGGTACTCCACCGGGGCGGGCATGAAACCGCCCAGGGCCGTCAGGGCCGGGAAGTAGGTGGCCGGGTGGGTCAGCTTGAAGCTGATCGTCAGCGGGTTGCTCGGGTCAAGGACGATGCCCGGGATCGAGTGCGACTTGATGTAGCCGTTAATCGCCGACAGTGTGCCCTGAGTGCCTTCCAGGGCGGTGCAGTACTGGGCGAACCCGACGATCAGGGGCGCGTAGTCGGGCGTCGCCCCCGATGGCTTGACCGGGTTGCAGGACCGCTCGAGGCCGCGCGCCACGTCGGCTGCGACGACCTGGCGGGCCGGCTTGGTGTTCCACATCACGCCCTTGCGGATAGTGAATGTGTACTCCAGCCCGCCGTTGCTCACGGTCGGCGCCGCTTCGGCGAGGTCAGGGACCAGCGACGTGGTCTTGCCCGCGATCGCGGGGTAGCTCATAAGGGGCCGGTCCCACATCCGCAGATTCTCGTAGCCGACGGTGTAGTACGTGATGTCCGGGTCCATGAAATCGACATCGCCGGTCCCGAGCATGTACAGCGTGCCGCCCGCATGGGGCTGGCCCTGGGCCGCCTGACCTCCTCCGGACGACGCAGGAGCGGCAGTCGATGAGCACGCAGCCACGCCCAGCGTGAGGACAGCACCCATGATCACGAAGACCCGCGGACTACGGAGAGACAGCATCATCCGCTTCCTTCTTCCTCAACTGACTTGTTAGCTGGCACCTGCTGATGCCACGCTCGACACGAACTTGCAGACCATGCACGCAACGGCACCGCCGACGCACCTGGCCGTCAGCACCTGGACAGACCGCGACCGCCGTACCGGCTCATCCGAAGTCGGCCACAAGGCATGTCTTACGACAATGTGTTCGCATCCTGAGCATTCGTTCGTACCGTAGCTATCACAGGAAATAGGTGTCAAGAGTCACGGGTCGCCGGAAGGCCGCTCGTAGGTTGCGGTTTAGCCACGAATCGGCAGCGGCCGTATTGCCGCCGTGCGCACGAATTCGAACTCCGATCGCCCTGGCGGCGCAGCGACACAATTGCTGTCCGGCTTAGCGGGCGACGGCCCGGCAGCTGACCGGCGGAAAATGGCAGCTAGGAAATAGCAGCTAACTCGGGCGAGCGCCGAATACCGGGGTCGCCCCGGCGCGGTAGCGCAGGTAATCCAGCAGCACCAGGTCGATCTGGTCGTGCGGAAGATCGTCGGCCCGGAGCCGGTCGTCGATGTCTTCGCTGAACGTCCACGCCAGGATCGCGGCCGCGATCGACTCGACGTCGTCGCCCGCCGGCCGGTGACCCATCCGGTCCAGCAGGTTGACGAGCTCGGCCCGGAGCGGTTCGTCGAGCTTCACTGCCGGACAGCCGAGCGCCGACCGGTACACGCCATGCATGCTCACGAGACGGACAAGCTCGAAGACCGGATCGGCGTGGTCGTCGACCCGCAGGTTGGTGTGCTCGTCATTCACGTCGTAGTGGCCGAGCAGACTCTGGCCGGCTTCGATCGCGCCGTCCAGCGTGACGCACAGGATGCTGGCGCTCTGCCGCCCGCGCCGGTCGCCACCGGCCCGGTCTCCGGCCAGCAGCGCTTTGACCAGGCGGCGGTTGAACGGCTCGTCCGGGGTGCTCGACAGCCAGGCCCGCTCCATCGCCTCGACCACGTGCTTCCCGGCCAGGATGTTGCCCTGGATCGCGTAGCCCGGGCCGGTAAGGCCGCCCGCCCAGTCCCACGCGTTCGGGCCGGTGTACGTCGCCGACACCCGGTCCCGATCGACAATCCCGACCTGCCGGCCGTCGGGGCCTGGATCCTCGGCGAGCAGTGCGGCCAGGACGTCCGGGGCCGACATGCCGGTCTTCAGCAGCTCGATCCCGCGCGGCCGGTAGGTCATGTTGCAGTGCGCCTGCGTCGCGATCGCGCCCGCGCCCACGGCGGCGCCGTGAACCGCCCGGCCGACCGCGATCACCCTCGATGCGACGGCTACGCCCAGCCACTTGCGGTCCTCACTGACGGCAACGATTGAGAACGTCATCGATTGGCACCCATTTCCGCCTGCACTGCCGACACCGCGGGATCGTCCGGCAATCGTTTGGTTCGTTGACCGGACAATGTCCGTATCGTAGGTGGTCGCTAAGAAGAGCGTCAATGCTGCGCAGATGCGTACAGTCGCTGACATGATGCCCGCGCGGCGTACGAAAGCCGGCGAGCCTTCCGGCGTTGTCGCGACTTCGGGCGTGACCGCGCCGGAGGCTCACATCACGGTGCACTACGAGGGCCGGGCCGTGCCTGCCCGGCCGGGGAGTAGCATCGCGGCGGCCTTGACCGCCGCGGGAATTCGCGCCTGCCGCCAGAGCGAAGCCGGGGACCGCGGGCTGTTTTGCGGCATGGGCGTGTGCGGTGAGTGCTCGATCGAGGTCGACGGACGCGCCGGCCAGCTGGCCTGCATGACCGCAGCCGCCGACGGCATGCGGCTGCGCCGCCAGCCGACCGCTCAGCGCGCCGACCTCACCACCGTCCCTGAGCCGCACTGCGCCGAGGAAGTTCTGCACGCCGAGGTCGTCGTCGTCGGCGGCGGTCCGGCCGGCCTCGCCGCGGCCGCCACCGCCGCCGAAGCCGGGGCGGATGTGCTGCTGGTCGATGACCGGGCCGGCCTGGGCGGCCAGTACTACAAGCAGCCCGCCTCGTCCTTCATCCTGGACCCCGCCGCCCTCGACCAGCAGTACGCCGCCGGGCGAGCACTGATCCAGCGGGTCCGGGCGGCGGGTGTGCGGGTGCAGGTGGGGGCCCGGGTCTGGGGCGCAGACGGGCCGGGCCGGCTGTACGCGACGCGCGACCGCGACCGCGTCGAGATCCGGGCGGAGCGGCTGATTCTCGCAACCGGGGCGTACGAGCGCGTCGTCCCGTTCCCCGGCTGGACGCTGCCCGGAGTGATGACCAGCGGAGCCGGGCAGAGCCTGCTGCGCGGCCACCAGGTCGCTCCCGGCCGCCGCGTGCTGGTGGCAGGTAACGGACCGCTCAACGTTCAGCTCGCGGCGGAGCTGGTGAAGGCGGGCGGGACGGTTGTCGGCCTGGTGGAACTGGCCCGGATGCTGAGTCCGGCGCGTGCGATCGAGGCGCTGCGAATGACGGCGAGCGCGCCGTCGCTGACCAGGGACGGACTGGGCTACCTCGGGCGGCTCCGGCGGGCGCGGGTGCCAATCCTGACCGGGCGCGCCGTCGTCCGGGTCGAGGGCGACAGACGCGCCGAGCGCGCAGTCCTAGCTCGCCTTGACCATGCCGGGCTCCCGGTACCGGGCACCGAGACCACCCTTGACGTCGATGCCGTCTGCCTTGGCTACGGGTTCATGCCAGGGAACGAGCTGGCCCGGCTGCTCGGCCTCCGGCACTCCATCGATCCGCGCACCGGCGGCTACGTCGTTGAGCGGTCCCCCTCAGGGCAGACCGGGCTCGCGGGCGTCTGGGTCATCGGGGATAGCGCCGAGGTGCGCGGGGCGAAGGTGGCCGAGAGCACCGGAGTGCTGGCCGGCTCGGCGGCGGCAGCGTCGCTCGGGCGGCCAGTCCGCGATCGCACCGCGATCAGCCGTCGTCGGCACCGGCAGGAGCGATTCCAGCGCGCCCTCTGGCAGGCCTACCGGGCACCCGCGCTCTTCGGCCAGCTGGCCAGCCCGGACACCATCGTCTGCCGGTGCGAGAACGTTCGGCTGGCAACGATCGAGGCCGCCGTGACCGAGGTGCGCAGCACCGGCGCGGTCAAGCGGCTGACCCGCGCCGGGATGGGGTCGTGCCAGGGCCGGTTCTGCGGCTTCGTGATAACCGAGCTGGTGCGGGGCGCCACGGGCGTCGTGGTGACCGCGCGGTCAGGTTTCGCTCCGCAGCCACCGCTGCGGCCGACCCCGCTGTGGATGCTGGCCGCGCCCGACCCGCAGCAGCCGCAGCAGTAGCCATCGTCCGATCTGACAGCTCAGCTGAGCGGGGCCAGGCTGAACCGGCCGAGTGCGAACGGGCGCAGCTCGCGGCCGGGGTCGCGGCCTTCCACGAGGGCGGTGAGGACCTGTCCCATGAGCGGACCTGCGGTCAGCCCCATATGCGGGAACATGCCGACGAACGCGCCGGGCGCAGCCGGAATCTCACCGATGAGCGGCCGGAGGTCGGGCGTCGCGTTGCCGATTCCGGCCCACGCCCTGATCACCTTGACCGAGCCGATCCAGGGTGCCACCTGAGCGGCGATGCGGAGGTTCTGTCGCATCGATGTCGTGCTGACCGTCGGGTGGCCGGTCGAGGCGTCGACGGAGGCCGGCCACCCCCCGCCGATGAGCAACGTGCCGGAACGGGCCTGCTTCAGGGTCAGCCGGCCGCCTGCGTAGTACACCAGGTGCGGGATCACCGGTTCTATCGGCTCGGTCGCATGGACCTGCACTGGTTCGTCGGTGATCGGCAGGGTGACGCCGAGCTGGGCGGCCAGCGCGCCAATGTGGCCGCCGGCCGCGAGCACCACCTTGGCGCACCGGATGGCCGGGCCCGACGTCAGGACTTCGAAGCCGCCCGCCAGCGAGCGGACCGTCAGTACCCGGGTACCGATCAGGAGTGTGGCCCCGTGCTGCCGGGCCGCGCGCGCGAAGGCTGGCGCGGCGAGCAAGGGGTTGGCCTTGCCTTCACTCGCGCAGTACCCGGCGGCGACGACGGCAGGTGACAGGTACGGAGCCAGCGACCGCAGGGCACCGCCGGTGACCAGTTCAGCCGGAAAGCCGTGCGCAGCCTCGAGGCTTACCTTCTCGGCCACCCTGGCGGCATCGTCTTCGGTGTCGGCAACGAGCAGTCCCCCTCTGGTCGATACCTCGAGATCCGTACCGAGCTCCTCGCTCAGCCCGGACCAGATCGCCAGCGAGTCGTTGAGGAAGCGCAGCGCGGGCAGGTAGTCCTGCGACCACCGCGGGCCGTTTACCCGATAAGGCTCAAACTGCAGCTGGCCGTGCAGGCTGCCGGCATTACGACCGGAGGCGGCCGTGTTCAGGTCGTGCTGCTCGGCCAGCACCACCGAATGCCCGTCCTGGGCCAGGTAGTAGCTCGTCGCGCACCCGCTGATCCCGCCACCGACGACGAGCACATCGCAGTCCAGCCGGTCCGCCGCGACCTTGCCCACGCTCAGAGGCCCCCTTAGACTCGCATTGACCGCATAGCGAGCATTCGTCCGTATGGAGGATAATCGATGGTGGCGACGTTCCGCGGAAGCTATTCGGTGACGGTCACGCCCTTCACCGCCGACCGCAGCGCGATCGACGTCGACGCCCTCCGGCAGTTCATGGACTGGCAGGTTGAGTCGGGCGTTCCCGGCGTAATCGTCCTCGGTAGCACCGGCGAATATCTCACCGTCAGCGACGAGGAGCGCGCACTCATCGTCGAGACCGCCGTCAAGCGGGTGGCCGGCCGGGCCCACGTCCTCGTCGGGACCATGAATGCGCACACGCCGAACGCCGTGCGGTACAGCAAGCAGGCCGAGGAACTGGGCGCTGATGGCCTGATGGTGCTGCCGCCGTACTACTACACGCCGACCGACGATGAGATCTGGCGCTACTACCGGGCAGTCTCCGAGGCGGTCAGCGTGCCGATCATGCTGTACAACAACCCCGTCACCGCGAATGTCGACATGTCCGCGGCTCTGGTCGCGCGCCTCACCCGTGACTTCGAGAACATCCGGTACATCAAGGAGTCCAGCCAGGACCTGGCCCGAGTCCGGGACGTCATCGAAGCCACCGACGGCGTGATGAACGTCTACGCCGGGGAACGGCCAGTCGACTCCTTTCTGCTCGGAGCCGTCGGCTACGTCAATCCGTACGGCAACTACGTCATCAACAGCCACCGGATCTGGGACCTGCTCACGGCGGGCCGCCTGGCCGAGGCGCGGTCGCTGCAGCAGATCATCGACAAGATCGATCACATCATCGCGGCCGGGCACCCCACCTACGGACACCAGTGCTATTCCAAGGCCCTGGCCGCGGCGGCCGGACATCCGGTTGGCGATGTCCGCGAGCCGCTCACGACGTTCGCCGAGCTTGGCGACGAAGGACGCGGCCGGTTGCGCCAGATACTGCCGCTCATCGCGGAATTCGACCGCGTGCTAGCGGCGAGAGACGGCACTGCATCGGCCGCCTGAGCCAGCGCGCGGGAGGATCGCGCGCTTACCGGATGTAGGTGGCGCCGCTCACGTCGAAGGTGGCTCCGCTGAGGTGGCGACGCGTGCCGGAAGCCAGGAAAACCACCAGGTCGGCGATCTCGGCGGGCGGGACCCAGCTGCCCATGGCCAGAGCGCCCCTGGTGCCCGGCTCACCGCCAGCACGGGCATTGGCGATTTCCGACATCCGGGTCCGCACGATGCCGGGCGCGATCACGTAGCAGAGCAGGCCCTCGGCGGCGTGGGCGCGCGCAAGGGTCTGCGTGGCCGCTTTCAGCGCCGCCTTGGACGCGGAGTACGCCGCGAGATCAGGGTTAGCCGAGCCGCGCTGTGCCGCCCAGCTGGACATCGCGATCAGCACGCCGCCGCCACGCGACCGGAAGAAGCGGACGGCCTCGCGGGTCAGGGCCATCGGCCCGGCCACGTTGACCGCGTAGGTCAGTGCCCAGGCGGCATCCCACTCGTCGTCGCTGGCATCGAGTGGCGACTCGGCCAGCGCTGCCGCGTTGTTGACCAGGACGTCGACCTGCCCGCGCCACAAGATCGCGTCGTGCCAGAGCTGACGCGCCGCGGCCGGATCGGCGAGGTCGGCCCGGACCAGGTGCACCCGCTCGGCGGGCAGGCCGTCGACCGTCGCCTGCGCGCCCGCCCGGTCCTGGTTGTAGTGCGCGATGACGTGCGCGCCGGCCGCGCCCAGAGCCCGGACGGTCTCGGCGCCGATGCCCTTCGAGGCACCAGTGACCAGCACCGTCCGCCCGGCAAGTTCGCTCATCTCAATCCTCCGGCCGGCTCAGCGCGTGCTCAACTCGACGGCAGCGGCTGCGCCAGCGCGGCCACGCGGCGGAGGTCGCCGTCGTCGTCGAGCAACTCCCACCGCTGCAGCGAGATCGGCACGTTCCCTTCCCGCCAGAGCCGGTCGTGGAAGCGCTGCAGGTTGAATTCGTCCCCCTCGGCGCGTACGCAGTCGGCGAGGAGCCGCAAGATCTGCAGCTTGCCTACCTGGTAGGCGAGCGCCAGCCCGGGAGCGGCGGCGAAGTACGCCGCCTCCTCGTTCGCCGTCTGCTCGTCCATGGGCACGGCCCGCCGCAAGTAACTCGCGGCCGCGGCGATGTCCAGCTCACCGAGCGCCAGCCGGACGTCGACCTCGACGCGCAGCGCGCGCAGCCGCATGAAGTTATACATGACCTCGCGCGTGCCCGGCGCATCGTCGAACAGTCCCGAGGCCAGCATCAGTTCCTCGTTGTAGAAGGCGATGCCCTCGTTAGCGGATGAGTCGTAGTAGTGGCGGCGCAGCGGCCGCGGATGCCGCCAGGACATCGCGAGCTGCTGGTAATGAGCGCCCTCGTGCACGATGCCCGCCCGGGGATCGCGGGCGTTCGCCGCGTAGAAGTACGGCACCTCACCGCTGAAGCTCGGCACATAGCTAACGCCGTCCTCGGCTACCCGCTCCGGGCCGGTCAGGTCGTCGGTGACGCCTAGCCAGCGCAACGGGGCCAGGTAGTCGGGCAGCGGCAAGTTCCGGTAGTGGCCCAGGGTGTCCGGCTGCCCGAGAATGCGGCGCTCAACGTAGAAGCGGCGCACGGCCAGCTCGGCTTCCTGCTCGGCGGCGCACTGCGCGGCCGGGTCAAGCTGCCTGACCGGCTCCTGCGCTCGGCCGTCCCGGTTGCGGTTCAGTTCGTATAGTTCGAGCGCGATGGCCCGGTCCAGCTCGACTCGCCCGCCGGCCAGAATCTCCTCAGGCGTCAGCGGCAGCAATGCCACGTCGGTCAGGAACCACTGCAGGACGTCGCGTCCGATCGGCTCGGCCGGCCGCCACCTGCCCACCGATCCGGCCACCCAGTCACGGAACTCACCGAGTGCACTCGCCGTGACCGCGGCCGCCGCCTTCAACCTGGCCGCAAGGTCCTGGCCCGCTCGGGCCGCGAGC
The DNA here is from genome assembly GCA_963726425.1 of uncultured Actinomycetota bacterium. Taxonomy (GTDB): domain Bacteria; phylum Actinomycetota; class Actinomycetes; order Streptosporangiales; family Streptosporangiaceae; genus JAJYUU01. The sequence goes on from CAVSCN010000039.1 coordinate 15,040, forward strand.
GCGGTCATGGCCGCGTTCACCTGAGTCTCGATGTCCGCCAGTTGCTCGATCGCCACCCGGCCGAACTCGGCCACCGCGGAGTCGGCCAGATTGACCCGCGCGTCCGCGAGCACACTCGGGGCGTGCTCCAGCAGTTCGGCCGCACGGGCGATGCGCGCCTCATCGGGCTCGGGCGCGAGAAGGAGGTCGAAAACGACGCCGATCGCCTGGTCGGTGTAGAATGCCGGGTTTGCCTGCCAGCCACGGAGCACATCCAGCTCCCAGCGGACCCGGGCACAAGCCGACCCGATCAGCCGCCGGTCGACTATTTCCGCCCGGTCTGCGGTCGGCGCCAGGTTCTGCAGCCGACCGGCGAAGCCAGCAAGATCGGCACGGTATCGTCCGACGTCACTCAGCGACCAGCGCGGCAGCCAGCCGGCGGGGCGGCTAATACGTGGAATGTCGTCCAAAGACCGCGGTTGCTCGCTCGCTCGCCAGGCCCAGAACTCGCGGCCGAGCACGTCAGTTCCGGTGTCCAAGCAGCTTTCCTTCCCCGCGCCGCCGCTGTACGGCATACGAGCATTTGGCCGTATGATGTTGAATCGACCGCCTGGTGTCAAGCACCTCACGCGGAAGGAAGATCCGCTATTGGCTCGGGCAGCGAACGCCGGGGATGCCGCCGGCCAGGACGGGCAGGGTGAGTTCGTCCAGTCCCTGGAGCGCGGGCTGGCCGTGATACGCGCGTTCGGCTCCCGCCGGGTCAGCCTGACGATCACCGAAGTCGCCGAGGCCACGGGTCTGACCAGGGCCACGGCGCGACGGTTCCTGCTGACGCTGGCGCGTATGGGCTACGTGCGCAACGACGGGCGCGAGTACATGCTGCGGCCCCGCGTCCTGGAGCTCGGCTACGCCTACGTGTCCGGGATCGAGCTGCCCGAAGCGGCCACGCCATTCCTGGAGGAACTGGCGGCCGAGGCCGGCGAGTCGACATCCATCGCGGTCCGCGATGACGACCACATCGTGTACCTAGCCCATGTAGCGCCGCAGCGGATCATGACCATCAATGTGCCGATCGGCGGCCGCGACCCCCTCTACTGCACCGCTCTGGGCCGGGTCCTCCTCGCGGCCGAGTCCGCCGACGAGATCGACCGGTACCTGCGATCAGTGGAGCTGACGGCCTATACCGGAGCCACGGTCACCAACCCGGCCGACCTGAGGCGGGCGCTGACCCAAGTCGGGTCCGATGGCTACTCTCTGGTTGAGGACGAACTTGAGGACGGCCTGGTGGCCCTGGCCATCCCCCTGCGCGACGCTGACGACGCAGTGATCGCGGCGATCAACCTGTGCACCTATTCGCTGCGGACCAGGCCAGCGGACCTAGTGCGACTCGGCCTGCCACTGCTGCGCGAGACAGCCGCCGCGATCGAGGCCGAGATGCGCGCCGAGATGAAGCTCAGCGGCTGAGGCCCGCTGGCACTACGGCGCCGGGGGTGTCAGCGAACGTAAGCCGCGCCGTTGATGTCCAGCGTTGCGCCGGTCAGATGCCGGACCGCGCCGCCCGCGAGGAACGCGATGAGCTCAGCGACCTCGGCGGGCGGCACCATGTCGCCGAGCGGCAGCATCTTGCGGACCGCGTCCTCACCGCCCCGGAACCGGGCCGAGATCTCCGTCAGCGGCGTGCGGACCAGCCCCGGCGCGATGACGTAGCTGAGCACGCCGTCGGCCGCGTGTACCCTGGCGACCGTCTGCGCGACCGCCTTGATCGCGGCCTTGGTCGCCGCGTACGCGCTAAGTTGCGGGATCGCCGAGCCCTGCTGGCCAGACCAGCTGGACAGGGTGATGATCACGCCGCCGCCGGCGGTCCGGTAGTGGCGGACGGCGTCCCGGATCAGGCTGGCCGGCTCGACGACGTTCACCTGCAGGATCTGCGCCCAGGCCGTGTCCCACTCTTCGTCGGAGCCGTCGATCGGGTTCTCCGGCATGATGGCGGCGTTGTTGACCAGGACGTCGATCCGCCCGCGCCAGGACAGCGCCCGGGCCCACAGGTCGCGGGCCGCCCCCGGCTGCCGGAAGTCCGCGCCCAGCAGCAGCTTGCGCTCCGCCGGGATCTCGCGGGTGGCGCGCTGCGCCGCGGTCTCGTCGCCGGCGTAGTGCGCGATGACGCTGGCCCCGGCCCCTCCGAGGATGGCAGCGGTCACCGCGCCGATGCCGCCGGAGGCCCCGGTCAGCAAAATCGTCTTGCCGGTCAGGTCGGTCACTGCTGGGCTCCTTCACGACTCGGTTTCAGGACTAGGCGCCGGGACGGGCTGCCCGGCGGCTACAGGATCCCTGCGTCGACGGCCAGCAACTGGCCGGTGATCCCGGCAGACAGGTCACTGGCCAGGAATAGCACCGCGTCGGCGACCTCGGTGACCGTAGCGATCCGGCCCAGGGCGGTCTGCTCGCCCGCCTGCCGCAGCGCCTCCTCGACCGGCAGCGCCAGCGCTTCCGCCCGGCTGGCCATCCGGCCGCGCAGCGCCTCGGTAGCGATCGGGCCCGGGCCCACCGCGTTGACCCGGATCCCGTCCCGGCCGACGTCCATGGCGGCGGAGCGTACGAGACCGACGACGGCGTGCTTGCTCGCGACGTACGCAGGCAGCCGCGGGTCACCTTTCCAGCCGTTCAGCGACGCCATCGCGACGATGCTGCCGCCCCGGCCGGCCATCCGCCGGGCCGCTTCCCGCACGGTCAGCATCAGCCCGCGGACGTTCACTGCGAACACCGCGTCCCACTGCTCCGGATCAATCTCCGCGGTCCTGGTCCACGGCGGCACTATGCCCGCGCACGCCACCACGACATCCGGTGCGTGACCGGCCGGGCCGAAGGCACTCGCCAGCGCGCCGGCATCGCGGACGTCGGCGGCGACGGCGCGCCACCCGGCGGGCCAGGACGGCTGGGCCGGCAAGCTCTGGTCGATAACTGTCCCCGCCGCGCCCGCCGCGGCGAGCCGCGCCGCGACGGCCGCGCCGATGCCGCGTGCTCCCCCGGTCACCACCGCCGACCGGCCGGCCAGCAGGCCGGCCAGGGGGGCGCTCACCGGGCGCCGCCCGGCCGCGCGGATGTACGGATCGGCGGGCTCGTGGCTACCATGGCGCCATGCGCGTGCTGCCACGCGGCCGCCTGCCGCTCGGACCTGATCAGGGCATCGAGCGCGGCAGCGCCATCGCAATCACTGTCGACGACCAGCCGCGAACCGCTTACTCCGGCGAAACCGTAGCGGCCGCCCTGATCGCTGACGACGGGATCGTGACCCGGCGGACCGCCAGCGGCGCGTGGCGCGGCGTGTACTGCGGGATGGGCGTGTGCTTCGACTGCCTGGTCGTCATCGACGGCATCCCGAACACCCGCGCGTGCATGACGCTCGTGGCCGATGGAATGCGCATCGACCGGCAGGACGGCCCGGGCCTGGCCGGCTGATCCCGCCGCAGCAAACCGCGAAAAGGTGTCATCTGCGCGGCCGCCCGGCAGGGTGGACAACCTGGGCTCGGCCGGATTATGTTCGTAAGGCGACTTTCGGTACGACATACGAACCATCCTAGCGAGGGAGGTTGCGTGGGCCATGCGGTCGCGGCCGGGAACGGCCGGGACACCCGTAGCCCCTGCGACCTGCTCATCATCGGCGGCGGACCGGCCGGGCTCGCAGCCGCGGCGACCGCGGGCCAGCACGGGCTGCGCGTAGTCGTCCTGGACGAGCGCCCGACGCCCGGCGGCCAGGTGTACAGGCAGCCAGGCCCCGGCTTCCGCATCCGTGATCCGGCCCGGCTCGGGCGCGACTACCGGCGCGGCATCAGCCTGGCCACGCAGGCCATCGAAGCGGGCGCGGAGCTGCGGGCCGGCGTCGAGGTCGTCGCCCTCGACGGCACCAGCGCCATCGTCGTCGCGGGCGGCAGCTCCTATCCGGTGCGCGCCGGGCGGCTGCTGATCGCAGCCGGCGCCCACGACCGGCCGGTCGCGTTCCCTGGCTGGACCCTGCCCGGCGTGGTCACCGCCGGCGGCGCACAGGCACTGGTGAAGGCGTCCAGGATCGTGCCGGGCAACCGGGTCGCGTTCGCGGGCAGCGGCCCGCTAGCGCTGGCGTTCCCGGCCCAGCTCCGCCACTACGGCGTGAACGTGGTGCTCGTGCTGGAGGCCGGGCCGGCGCCGGGCCCGCGCGCGCTGCTCGGCATCGCTCGCGCCGCCGCCGGCAACGGCGAATTGCTGCGCGACGCCGCCAGCTACCGCTGGCAGCTGGCCAGGTACCGGGTACCTACGCGGTACCGCCGGATCATCGTCGGCGCCGAGGGGGACGGGCGGGTAGAGGAGATCGTGCACGCCGCCGTCGACCGGGAATGGCGGGTGGTGCCAGGGTCCCGACAGCGGGTCGCGGTCGACACCGTCTGCCTCGGCTACGGGTTCGTGCCCGCGGACGAGCTGCTGCGGCTGGCCGGCTGCGCGTTCGGCTACGACGAGGACCTGGGCGGCGCCGTGGTGGAGCGCGACGACTGGCTGCGCACCAGCGTGCCCGGCGTGCTGGCGGCCGGGGACGTGGCGGGCGTGCGCGGCGCGCTGGCGGCCGCCGACCAGGGCCGGCTCGCCGCGCTGGGCGCCGCGGCCGATCTCGGTGCGCTGACCGAGGCGCAGGCCAGCAAGCTGGCCTTGCCGGTGCGGGCCCGCCTGGCCCGCAAGGAGCGATTCCGCGCCAGCCTGGCGCCGCTGTACGCGGTCGGGCCCGGGCTCTACGAGCTGACCACCCCGCAGACGGTGGTGTGCCGGTGTGAGGAGGTCACCCGGGCCCAGCTGGACGCGGCCATCGCCTCCACCGCGGACGTCAACGTGATCAAGAGCTACACCAGGGCGGGCATGGGCCTGTGCCAGGGCCGCAACTGCCGCCGCCAGGTCGCCGCGCTGCTCGCCGCCAGCACCGGCACGCCCATCGCCGGCGTGCCGGCCGCGACGCCCCGGCCGCCGGCCCGGCCGGTGCCGCTGGCGGCGCTGGCCGACGACTCGATCCGCGATGACGGGCTGTTCGTTCGTGACTAGCCAGTCTCCGCGGGGTCGTCCGCCCGGACCAGCGCAGCAGGCCAGGCCGGCGCTCCTGCTGCCCGCCGTCGGCGATCTGACCGCGCCGCTGCCCGCCAGTACCGACATCGCCGTGATTGGCGGCGGCCTGGCCGGCTGCGCGCTGGCCTACTTCCTCGCCGCCGCCGGCGCCGACGTTGTCGTCCTCGAGCGGGGCGAGCTGAACCGGGAGGCGTCCGGCACCAACGCCGGGAGCTTCCACTTCCAGATCGCGATCCATCAGCTCACCGGGTCCGACAGTGCCGCGGACACCGCCCGGCTGCACGCGGACGTGCGGCTGCACGCCGACGCCGCGAACGTCTGGTCGGGCCTGGAGGCTGAGCTGCGCGCCGACCTCGGCGTGCACGTCACCGGTGGCCTCATGGTCGCCGAGACTCAGGACGAGCTGCGCACGCTCATCCGCAAGCAGCGGATCGAGCAGGACGCCGGGCTGGCGACGGAGCTGCTGACCGGCCGCGAGCTGCGCGACTTCGCCCCGTACCTGGCCGACGACCTGGCCGGCGCGGTGTACTGCGGGCAGGAAGGCCACGCCAACCCGCTGCTGGCCGCGCCCGCCTTCGCCGCCCGCGCGATCGAGGCCGGCGCGCGCATCCGCACGCACGCGCCCGTGCTCGGCGTGGAGACCCTGGACGAGGCGGGCAGCGCCAGGTTCCGGCTGCGCACCGGTGCGGGTGACATCACCGCCGCCCGGGTCGTCAACGCGGCCGGCGCGTGGGCGCCCGACGTCGCTGCGCTCAGCGGCATACGCCTGCCGGTGTGGTCGGACGGGCTGCACGTGAACGTCACCGAGCCGCGGGAGCGGATGCTGACGCCGATGGTGCAGCACATCGGGCGGCGACTGACGCTGAAGCAGGCCGCCAACGGCACGTTCATCATCGGTGGCGGCTGGCCGGCCCGGCCCGAGCGACCGCCGGCCCGGTACTCGGTGCGCTGGGACAGCGCGGCCGGCAACACCGCCGTCGCGGTCCGGGTGCTGCCCGCGCTGGCGGACGTGCGGATCATGCACATGTGGACCGGCGTGATCGCGTTCACCGACGACCTGCTGCCCGTCGTGGGCGAGTACCGGCGGCTGCCGGGTTACTACCTGTGCCTGGCCTCAACCGGCTTCACCCTCGGGCCCATCATCGCCAGGATGATGGCCGAGCAGCTGGCCGGCCGCACCCCCGGTTTGCTTCCGGCTGAGTACGCACCGGACCGGATTCCCGCG
>CAVSCN010000040.1:0-260923 GCA_963726425.1 uncultured Actinomycetota bacterium
CTCCACGGTCGTCCCCTGGGACGCGCGCCGTTCCCCGGCCGCGGCCAGGGGAACGGCACGACAGCGGCACCAGACGAGCGAAGGACAACGAAGCCAAATGGCGGGACAGAAGATCCGCATCCGGCTCAAGGCGTATGACCACGAGGTCATCGACAGCTGGGCGCGGAAGATTGTCGACACGGTGATTCGCACCGGCGCAAAGGTCGCCCGTGCCGCTGCCTACCGAGAAGAACGTGTACTGCGTCATCCGCTCGCCGCACAAGTACAAGGACTCGCGCGAGCACTTCGAGATGCGTACGCACAAGAGGCTGATCGACATCATCGACCCCACGCCGAGGACCGTCGACTCCCTGATGCGGCTGGACGTGCCTGCCGGAGTCGACATCGAAATCAAGCTGTAGCAGGACGGCCGGACAAGAAAGCACAGTGATGAGCAAGCAGATCCGAGGGGTGCTGGGCACCAAGCTCGGCATGACGCAGGTCTTCGCCGACGACGGCAGGATGGTTCCTGTCACCGTCGTCGAGGCTGGTCCGTGCGTCGTGACCGCGGTGCGGACGCCCGCCTCCGACGGCTACTCGGCCGTCCAGCTCGGCTTCGGCGAGATCGACCCGCGCAAGGTGACCAAGCCGCTCGCCGGTCATTTCGCCAAGGCAGGCGTGACGCCGCGCCGGTACCTGGTAGAGCTGCGCACCGACGACGCCGACCAGTACACGCTGGGCCAGGAGGTCACGGTCGAGACGTTCGCGGCGGGCGATCTCCTGGACGTGACCGCCACCAGCAAGGGCAAGGGCTTCGCCGGCGTGATGAAGCGGCACGGGTTCAAGGGCATGAGCTCCTCGCACGGCACCAAGCGCAAGCACCGCGCGCCCGGTTCCATCGGCGGCTGCGCCTACCCCGGCCGCGTCTTCAAAGGCGTGCGGATGGCCGGCCGGATGGGCGGCGAGCGGACCACGTCGCCGAACCTGACGCTGCACAGCGTGGACGCCGACCGCGGCCTGCTGCTGATCAAGGGCGCTGTCCCCGGCCCGCGCGGTGGCCTGGTACTGGTCCGCAACGCAGCGAAGACCCCAGTGAAGAGTGAGGCGAGATGAGCCCGGCATCCTCCAGCGCCACGGCTAAGCCGCCGGCGGCGAAGCCGCGGGCCGCGAAGCCGCGGGCCGCGAAGACTGGTGCCGCTAAGGCGAAGTCCTCGGGCGCGGCGCTGCCGCCGGAGATCTTCGACGCCAAGGTCAACGTGCCGCTGATCCACCAGGTCGTCGTCGCCCAGGAGGCCGCTGCCCGGCAGGGCACGGCCTCCACCAAGACCCGCGGCGACGTCCGCGGCGGCGGCCGGAAGCCGTACCGGCAGAAGGGCACCGGCCGGGCCCGGCAGGGTTCGACCAGGGCGCCGCAGTTCGCTGGCGGCGGCGTCGTGCACGGCCCGCACCCGCGCTCGTACGAGCAGCGGACGCCCAAGAAGATGAAGGCGGCCGCGCTCCGCGGCGCGCTGTCCGACCGGGCCAGGCACGGCCGCGTATATGTGGTGCCGCACCTGATCGAGGGCACCGCCCCGAAGACCAAGGACGCGCTCGCAGCGCTGACGGCCGTGACCGGCGGCGGCACGCACGTCCTGGTCGTCATCACCAAGGCGGACGAGGTGACGCGGCTGAGCCTGCGCAACGCCCCTGGCGTGCACCTGCTCGAGTCCGGTCAGCTCAACACCAGGGACGTGCTGGTGAGCGACCACGTCGTGTTCACCCAGGAAGCGCTGGACACCTTCGTCGCCCGCGCGACGGGAGACTCCAAGGCTCCGGCTGGGAACGACGGGGCAGCCGCCGCGCAGGCGCCGGACGCCGCGGAGGCGGAGCCGGCGGCCGAGCCGACGCCGGCGAGCGACGAGCCGAAGCCGAAGGCGACCCGCGCTAAGGCGAAGCAGGAGGACGACTCGCAGTGAACAAGACAACGAACCCGCGGGACATCCTGCTGCGCCCGGTGATCTCGGAGAAGAGTCTGCGGCTGGCTGATGACGGCAAGTACACCTTCATCGTCGCGCCGGACTCGCACAAGACCCAGATCCGCCAGGCGATCGAGGCCACCTTCAACGTGAAGGTGACCGGCGTTAACACGATCAACAGGCCGGGCAAGCGCCGCCGGACGCGGTCCGGCTGGGGCAAGCGGCCCGACACCAAGCGGGCCATCGTCAGCCTGGCCGCTGGCGACCGGATTGATTCGTTCGGCGGACCGGTCAGCTAGCCGGCGTCTCCTAGGAGCTTGAGTTAGATGGGCATCAGAAAGTACAAGCCGACCACCCCCGGCAGGCGGGGTGCGAGCGGTGCCGACTTCTCCGAGGTCACGCGCAGTGAGCCGGAGAAGTCGCTGGTGCGCCCGCTGCACGGCCACGGTGGCCGGAACGTGCACGGCCGCATCACCGCCCGGCACCAGGGCGGCGGGCACAAGCGCTCGTTCCGGCTGATCGACTTCCGGCGCAACGACAAGGACGGCGTGCCGGCCAAGGTTGCGCACATCGAGTACGACCCGAACCGGACCGCCAGGATCGCGCTGCTGCACTACGCCGACGGCGAGAAGCGCTACATCCTCGCGCCGGTCGGCCTGAAGCAGGGCGACCGGATCGAGAACGGGCCGGCCGCCGACATCAAGACCGGCAACTGCCTGCCGTTGCGCAACATCCCGACCGGCACGATGGTGCACGCCATCGAGCTGCGGCCCGGTGGCGGCGCGAAGATCGCCCGCTCGGCCGGCTCCGGCGTGCAGCTGCTCGCAAGGGAGGGCTCGCGGGCCACGCTGCGCATGCCGTCCGGCGAGATCCGGCTGGTGGACGCCGCCTGCCGGGCCACGGTGGGCGAGGTCGGCAACGCCGAGCAGGGCAACATCAAGCTCGGCAAGGCGGGCCGCAACCGGTGGAAGGGCAAGCGCCCGACCGTCCGCGGCGTCGCCATGAACCCGGTGGACCACCCGATGGGCGGTGGCGAGGGCAAGACCTCCGGCGGCCGGCACCCGGTCAGCCCGTGGGGCAAGCCCGAGGGCCGTACCCGCAGGGCGAACCGCCCCAGCGACAAGATGATCACCCGCCGGCGCGGCAAGAAGAAGCGGTAGGAGCACTCAGCGATGCCTCGTAGCCTTAAGAAGGGTCCCTTCGTGGACGACCACCTGATGAAGAAGGTGGACTTCCAGAACGACAAGGGCACCAAGAACGTGATCAAGACGTGGTCGCGCCGCTCGATGATCGTCCCCGCGATGCTCGGCCACACGATCGCCGTACACGACGGGCGCAAGCACGTCCCGGTGTTCGTCACTGAAGCGATGGTCGGGCACAAGCTCGGCGAGTTCGCTCCCACCCGTACGTTCCGCAGCCACGTGCGTGACGACCGCCGTAGCCGGCGATAGCTGATTCCGAGAACGAGAAGAGCGAGACTGAGATGCAAGCAAGGGCTAAGGCGCGGTACATCCGCGTCACGCCGCGCAAGGCCCGCCGCGTGGTGGACCTCATCCGTGGCATGCCCGCCGACCAGGCGCAGGCGACTCTGAAGTTCGCACCGCAGTCGGCGAGCGACCCGGTCGGCAAGGTGCTCAGCAGCGCCATCGCCAACGCGGCCCAGCAGAGTCACGTGGACGTCAGCTCGCTCGTCGTGAGCCGGGCCTGGGTCGACGAGGGCCCCACGCTCAAGCGGTTCCGCCCGCGCGCCCAGGGCCGCGGCTACCGGATCGAGAAGAAGACCAGCCACATCACGGTCATCGTTTCTGACCGCAAGGAAGGGACCCGCTAGTGGGCCAGAAAGTGAACCCGCACGGGTTCCGGCTGGGCATCACCACCGACTTCAAGAGCCGGTGGTACGCCAACAAGCTGTACAAGGACTACGTTGCGGAAGACGTCGCCATCCGCCGGCTGCTGCAGCGCGGCATGGAGCGCGCGGGCATCTCCAAGGTAGAGATCGAGCGCACGATGGACCGGGTGCGGGTGGACATCCACACCGCGCGGCCCGGCATCGTCATCGGCCGTCGCGGCGCCGAGGCCGACCGCATTCGCGGCGACCTGGAGAAGCTGACGAGCAAGCAGGTCCAGCTCAACATCCTCGAGGTCAAGAACCCCGAGGTGGACGCCCAGCTGGTGGCCCAGGGCGTGGCCGAGCAGCTGTCCAGCCGGGTCTCGTTCCGGCGGGCCATGCGCAAGGCGATGCAGACCGCGATGAAGAGCGGCGCCAAGGGCATCCGGGTGCAGTGCTCGGGCCGCCTCGGCGGCGCGGAGATGTCGCGGTCGGAGTTCTACCGCGAGGGCCGGGTGCCGCTGCACACGCTGCGCGCGGACATTGACTACGGCTTCTATGAGGCCAGGACCACGTTCGGCCGGATCGGGGTCAAGGTCTGGATCTACCGCGGCGAGGCGGCAGCGACCCGGGCCGAGCGCGAGGCTGCGGCCGCGGCGCTGCGGGCCGGTCAGCGGCCTGCGGGCGAGCGCGGTGAGCGCGGCGAGCGTGGCGGCCGGGGTGACCGGCCTGCTCGCGGCGGCAGCAGCGGCGGCCCGCGTCGTCGGGCCGGCGGCCCCGACGGCACCGACCGCGGCGGCGAGCGGGCCGGCACTGAGCGGGCTGGCGCGGCTCGGACCGAGGAGGCCCCGGCGGAGGCGCAGGCGCCCGCCGCGCCGGAGACCGGATCGACCGCGGCGACGACGTCAGGCGAGGAGGGCTGAGCCATGCTGATCCCGCGGCGGACCAAGCACCGCAAGCAGCACCGGCCGGACCGGCACGGCGCTGCCAAGGGCGGCACCAAGGTGACGTTCGGCGAGTACGGCATCCAGGCGGTTGAGCACTCATACGTGACCAACCGTCAGATCGAGGCCGCTCGAATCGCCATGACCCGGCACATCCGCCGCGGCGGCAAGGTGTGGATCACGATCTACCCGGACCGGCCGCTGACGAAGAAGCCGGCTGAGACCCGGATGGGGTCCGGCAAGGGCGCACCGGAATGGTGGATCGCCAACGTGAAGCCGGGCCGCGTCATGTTCGAGCTGTCGGGCGTGCCCGAGCCGGTCGCCAGGGAGGCCCTGCGCCGGGCCATGCACAAGCTGCCGATGAAGTGCAAGTTCGTCAAGCGAGAGGTCGGTGAAGCGTGATGTCAAACCACACAAGCTGCCGATGCTCTGCTAGTGAAGGCGCAATATTCGTCAAGCGTGAAGTGGGGGAGGCGTGATGGCCAAGGGACTGGCAGCCGCCGACCTGCGGACCTCGACCGAGGAAGAGCTTGAGCTCAAGCTCACCGAGGCGAAGATCGAGCTGTTCAACCTGCGCTTCCAGGCGGCCACCGGCCAGCTGGAGAGCCACGGGCGGCTGCGCGCCGTCCGCAAGGAGATCGCGCGGATCTACACGGTGAAGCGCGAGCGGGAGCTCGGCATCGTGGTCGTGGAAGAGGAGTCAGGCAATGAGTGAGGCGAGCCCCGTGACTGACAACACCGAGCTCTCCAGGGGCTATCGCAAGGTCCGTGAGGGCCTCGTGGTCAGCGACAAGATGGACAAGACCGTTGTTGTCCAGGTCGAGGACCGGGTGAAGCACCCCAAGTACGGCAAGGTCATCCGCCGGACGAAGAGGTACAAGGCACACGATGGTGAGAACGCCTGCGGCGTCGGCGACCGGGTGCTGCTGATGGAGACCCGGCCGCTGTCAGCGACCAAGCGCTGGCGGGTCGCGGAGATCCTCGAGAAGGCCAAGTAGCAACTAGGGCCGCCGGACCTGAACAGCCGTCAGGCAGGCGAGAGCAGAAGCAGGAGTTGACGTGATCCAGCAGGAGTCGCGGCTTAAGGTCGCCGACAACACCGGAGCCAAGGAGATCTTGTGCATCCGGGTGCTCGGCGGCTCGGGCCGGCGATACGCGGGCATCGGCGACATCATCGTCGCCACCGTCAAGGATGCCCTCCCCGGCGCCGGGGTGAAGAAGGGCGACGTCGTGAAGGCCGTTGTGGTGCGCACCCGCAAGGAGCGCCGCCGCGGTGACGGCTCCTACATCCGCTTCGACGAGAACGCTGCCGTACTGATCAGGGACGGCGGGGACCCGCGCGGCACCCGCATCTTCGGCCCGGTCGGCCGGGAGTTGCGGGAGAAGCGGTTCATGCGGATCATCTCGCTCGCACCGGAGGTGCTGTGATGGCCGGCGCCAAGAAGAAGGCACCCGGAATGAAGATCAAGAAGGGTGACAAGGTCGTCGTGATCGCGGGCAAGGACAAGGGCCGCGAGGGCACCGTCATCGCCGCGCACCCGGACAAGCGAGCCGTGCTCGTCCAGGGCGTGAACTTGATCAGGAAGAACACCAAGGTCAACTATCAGGGCCAGCGCGGTGCCAAGGAAGGCGGCATCGTGACCCAGGAGGCCCTGATCCACGTGAGCAACGTGGCGCTCGTCGACCCGGACAGCAAGAAGGCCACCAAGGTCGGCTACCGGACCGACTCGGCGGAAAACAAGAAGGTCCGGGTCGCCCGGGCCAGCGGTAAGGACGTCTGATGCCAGCAACTCAGGTCGACGCGACTACCGACAGCGCGGCAGCCGAGACCCGCGTGCCGCCCCGGCTCAAGGAGAGGTACCGGGCCGAGATCGCGGCGGCGATGCGGGAGGAGTTCGGCTACCCGAACGTCATGCAGGTGCCGGGCATCACCAAGATCGTGGTGAACATGGGCGTGGGCGATGCTGCCCGCGACGCCAAGCTCATCGACGGTGCCGTGAAGGACCTGGCGATCATCACCGGCCAGAAGCCCGCGGTCGCCAGGGCCCGCAAGTCCATCGCGCAGTTCAAGCTGCGCGAGGGCATGCCGATCGGCGCGCACGTAACCCTGCGCGGCGACCGGATGTGGGAGTTCCTGGACCGGCTGCTGTCCCTCGCGCTGCCCCGGATCCGCGACTTCCGCGGGCTGTCCGACCGGCAGTTCGACGGTCGCGGCAACTACACCTTCGGGCTGACCGAGCAACTGATGTTCCACGAGATCAACCCCGATCAGGTGGACCGGCAGCGCGGCATGGACGTGACTGTCGTCACGTCTGCCACCACCGACGAAGAGGGCCGTTCGCTGCTGCGGCGGCTCGGCTTCCCGTTCAAGGAGAACTGAGCAGTGGCGAAGAAGAGCCTCGTCGCCAAGGCGAAGCGCAAGCCCAAGTACGACGTGCGCGGGTACACGCGGTGCTCCCGCTGTGGCCGCCCGCGGGCCGTATACCGCCGGTTCGGCCTCTGCCGGATCTGCTTCCGGTCGATGGCGCACCGGGGCGAGCTTCCCGGCATCACAAAGTCCAGCTGGTAACGCCGCACCTGTGCGGCAGCCCGGGTGCGCAAGTACCCGGAAGAACAAAAGAACCTGGGAGCATACGCTCCCACTGACCACGCCGAAGGTCCGCAGTGTTGCGACACAGTGTCGCGACATACAGGGAAACCGCGGTGAGGAGGGCCACCAGGCCATGACCATGACCGACCCGGTCGCAGACATGCTGACCCGTCTGCGCAACGCCAACTCGGCTTACCACGACAGCGTGAGCATGCCGTCCTCCAAGATCAAGACGCATATCGCCGAGATCTTGCAGCAGGAGGGTTACATCGCGAGCTGGAAGGTGGAGGACGCCGAAGTTGGCAAGAAGCTGGTGATCGCGCTGAAGTTCGGGCCCACCCGAGAGCGCTCGATCGCCGGTCTCAAGCGCGTGTCCAAGCCTGGCCTGCGCGTATACGCGAGCAAGGACAGCCTGCCGCGGGTGCTCGGTGGCCTCGGCGTCGCGATCATCTCGACGTCGTCCGGCCTGATGACGGACAAGCAGGCGAAGAGGAAGGGCGTAGGCGGGGAAGTCCTCGCTTACGTCTGGTAGGGGAGCCAGCTATGTCAAGAATCGGACGGATGCCGGTCACCGTGCCCAGCGGTGTCGATGTCAGCATCAGCGGCCGTCAGGTGCACGTGAAGGGCCCGAAGGGCGAACTGAGCCTCGAGGTCCCGGTGCCGATCGAGGTCAACCAGGCCGACGGCGCCATCACCGTGACCCGGCCGAGCGATGAGGGCGACATCCGCGCGCTGCACGGACTGTCCCGTTCCCTCATCGCCAATATGGTGACGGGCGTGACCGACGGCTACAGCAAGACGATGGAAATCGTCGGCGTCGGCTACCGGGTCCAGGCCAAGGGCAAGGATCTGGAGTTCGCGCTCGGCTACAGCCACCCGGTACCGGTCGCCGCGCCGGACGGGATCACCTTCAGGGTCGAGACCCCGACCAGGTTCGTGGTCGAGGGCATCGACAAGCAGCAGGTGGGCGAGGTAGCCGCCAACATCCGCAAGCTCCGCAAGCCCGACCCGTACAAGGGCAAGGGCGTGAAGTACCAGGGCGAGCAGATCCGCCGCAAGGTCGGGAAGGCTGGTAAGTAGCACATGTCTGGCACCAGGACCAGAGCGCACGGCCGCATCACGGGGCGGACCGCGCCGCGCATCTCGTCGCTCCAGCGCCGCCACCTGCGCGTGCGCAAAAAGGTCGAGGGCAGCGCGGCACGGCCGCGGCTGGTCGTCACCCGCTCGGCCAAGAACACTTTCGCCCAGCTCATCGACGACACGGCCGGGAACACGCTGGCCTCCGCATCGACGCTGGAGATCCGCGCCGCGGACGGCGACAAGACGGCCAAGGCCAAGCAGGTCGGGGCGCTGCTCGCCGAGCGAGCGGTGCAGGCCGGGATCAGCGCGGCGGTGTTCGACCGCGGCGGCTACTCCTACCACGGCCGGATCGCGGCGCTGGCCGACGGCGCCCGCGAAGGCGGCCTGAACCTGTGACGACGGAACTTCGCACCACACGACAGAAGAGGAAGATCTGATGCCAGCAGCACCCCGCCGCGGCTCCCAGGGCGGCGGCGAGCGCCGCGAGCGCCGCGACGACCGCCGCGGGCCCGGCGCCGAGAAGGGCACCGCATACCTGGAGCGCGTGGTCGCGATCAATCGCGTGGCCAAGGTGGTCCAGGGCGGACGCCGGTTCAGCTTCACCGCGCTCGTCGTTGTCGGCGACGGCAACGGCATGGTGGGCGTCGGCTACGGCAAGGCCAAGGAAGTGCCCGCGGCGATCGCCAAGGGCGTGGAGGCGGCCAAGAAGGCGTTCTTCCGCGTGCCCCGCATCGCCGGGACCATCCCGCACACGGTGCAGGGCGAGGAGTCGGCCGGTGTGGTGCTGCTCAAGCCCGCGAGCCCCGGTACCGGCGTCATCGCCGGCGGCCCGGTGCGCGCGGTGCTGGAGTGCGCCGGCATCCACGACGTGCTGTCCCGGTCGCTGGGCTCGTCCAACCCGATCAACGTGGTGCACGCCACGGTCCGCGCGCTGAAGGAGCTGAACCGGCCGGAGGAGATCGCGGCCAGGCGCGGCCTGCCGATCGAGGACGTCGCGCCGGCCGCCATGCTCAGGGCCAGGGCCGCGGCCGCCACGGCAGCGGCCGGTTCCACCACCGGCGACAACAGCTGAGGCGGGGTCACACCATGGCACAGCTCAAGGTCACGCAGACCAAGTCCAGGATCGGCAGCAAGCAGGAGCACCGCGCCTCGCTGCGGTCGCTCGGCCTGCACCGGATCGGCGACTCGGTCGTCAAGCAGGACCGCCCCGAGATCCGCGGCATGATCAACGCGGTGCGCCATCTGGTCACCGTGGAGGAGGTTGACTAACGATGGCAGACACCGATGGCGGCGCCGACAGCGGTCGCGGCCTGAAGATTCATCACCTGCGGCCGGCCCCGGGGGCGCGCACCGCGCGCACCAGGGTCGGACGCGGTGAGGGCTCCAAGGGCAAGACGGCGGGGCGCGGCACCAAGGGCAGCAAGGCGCGCGGCCAGATCCCCGAGTACTTCGAGGGCGGTCAGATGCCGCTGCACCGGCGGCTGCCGAAGCTCAAGGGCTTCTCCAACGCGATGTTCAAGACGAGCTATCAGGTCGTGAACCTGGACCGGATCGCGAGCCTGTACCCGTCCGGTGGCGCGGTGACGCCCGAGGACCTGGCGGCGAAGGGCGCCGTGCGGGCCGGCGAGCTGGTCAAGGTGCTCGCCCAGGGTGAGGTGAGCGTGGCTCTCCAGATCAGTGCCCACCGCTTCTCCGGAGCGGCGCGGGACAAGATCACCGCGGCAGGCGGAACCGTTACCGAACTGTGAGATGACTGCCGCCCGCGTCCAGGTCCGGGTCAGCTTAGACTCCGCTGGCCCGGACTTTCGCGCGGGCACTGGCACTGCCACTAGCACGTTAAACTTCGGCGAGCACAGTTGCACCGAACGTGGCTGCACTGAGCCCCGTTGCAAAGAGCACTGCGCCGCAGGTTCGGGCGGCGCTGGCGACCAGCAGGCATCTCCGCACAACGCCGCGGCGGATGCACTAACGATCGAGTAGGGGACTGCGCATGCTGACCGCGTTCTTGAGGGCGTTCCGTACGCCCGACCTGCGCAAGAAGCTGCTCTTCACGGTGTTCATCGTCGCCGTGTTCCGGCTCGGCCAGCAGCTCCCGACGCCCGGCGTCTCGGAGAGCGCGGTCAACACCTGCGAAGGCATCGCCAAGAACAGCAACGTGCTGCAGCTGGTGAACCTGTTCAGCGGCAACTCGCTAACCAAGCTGACCGTCTTCGCGCTCGGCATCATGCCCTACATCACCGCCAGCATCATCCTGCAGCTGCTGGCGGTCGTGATCCCGCGGCTGGAGACGCTGCGCCAGGAGGGGCAGACCGGCCAGGCGAAGATCACCCAGTACACCCGGTACCTCACGATCGGCCTGGCGATCCTGCAGTCCACCGGCATCATCGCCCTGGCCCGCAGCGGCAACCTGATCCCGAACTGTCCCGCGAAGCTGATCCCGAACCCCACGATCTTCACGATCACCACGATGGTGATCATCATGACCGCAGGTACCGCGGTGATCATGTGGCTCGGCGAGCTGATCACCGACCGCGGCATCGGCAACGGCATGTCCATCATGATCTTCACTCAGATCATCGCCGTCGTGCCCGGCCAGCTGCTGGCCATCTACGACGACAAGGGCGCGCTGACGTTCAGCATCGTTTTGCTCATGGCGGTCGCGCTGATCGCTTTCATCGCACTGATGGAGCAGGCGCAGCGCCGCATCCCGATCCAGTACGCCAAGCGGATGGTCGGCCGCCGGATGTACGGGGGCACCTCGACCTACATCCCGCTCAAGGTGAATCAGGCGGGCGTCATCCCGGTCATCTTCGCGTCCTCGCTGCTGTACATCCCGCAGCTCGCGGCGAACCTGTTCAAGCCGAACGCCGTCAGCGGCTGGGCCTTCTGGGTGCAGACCAACCTGGTGTTCAGCGACAAGCCGGCGTACGTGGCCGCCTACTTCCTGCTGATCCTGTTCTTCACCTACTTCTACGTCTCGATCACCTTCAACCCGACCGAGGTCGCGGACGGCATGAAGAAGGGCGGCGGCTTCATTCCCGGCATCCGTCCCGGCGGTCCCACGGCCGGCTACCTGAGCCACGTGCTGAGCCGCCTGACGGCGGCCGGGTCGCTCTACCTGGCGCTGGTCGCGCTGATCCCGCTCGTCGCGGTGTCGCTGCTGAACGCCAACGCGCAGTTCCCGCTGGGCGGCACCAGCATCCTGATCATGGTGGGCGTGGGCCTGGACACGGTGAAGCAGCTGGAGAGCCAGCTGCAGCAGCGTAACTATGAGGGCTTCCTGAGGTAGTGCGACTAGTCCTCGTAGGGCCCCCCGGAGCGGGCAAGGGGACGCAGGCCCAGTTCATAGCCTCACACCTGTCAATCCCGAAGATATCGACAGGCGATATTTTCCGGTACAACGTCAGCACCGGGACTGAGCTCGGCCAGCAGGCGAAGGCATATATGGACCTGGGCGACCTGGTGCCCGACGAGGTCACGATCGGAATGGTGACGGCGCGGCTGCAGGAGCCGGACGCGCAGGCGGGGTTCCTGCTCGACGGGTTCCCGCGGAACGTGCCGCAGGCCGAGACGCTGCGCAAGCTCCTGTCCGACTGGGACACCAAGCTCGACGTCGTCCTGGAGCTGGTAGTAGACGACGATGAGGTAGTCAGGCGGCTATCCGGGCGGCGCACCTGCCGCCAGTGCGGGCGCATCTGGCACGTGCTGTTCGAGCCGCCCGCCCGGGCCGGGATCTGCGATGACTGCGGCGGCGAGCTGTTCCAGCGTGACGACGACCAGGAGCAGACGATCCGGCACCGGCTGGACGTGTACGCCGAGCAGACCCAGCCGCTGATCGCCTTCTACGCCGACGACGGCATCCTGCTGGGCATCGACGCGACCGGGCCGGTCGAGGAGATCACCGAGCGGGCCATGGGCGCGCTGCGCCGGTTCATCCGCTGACGCGCGCAGCCGCCGCGGCGTGCTGCCCGGCTCCGGCATTGCCGGCCCGCGCCGGCGCGGAGCTACGCTGGATGCGGCGGAACCAGGATGAGCTGACCGGGATCGGGACCGGCTCGCGGATTGGCCAGGCCGAAAGGCGCAGGAGGTTTGGATGGCGCATGATCCGCAGCTGCGGGCTTCGGACGAGGACAGGGACCGGACCGCGGCCTTGCTCCGCGAGCACCATGCGCTTGGCCGGCTCGACGCCGAGGAGTTCAGCGACCGCCTGGACAAGACGTTCGCCGCCAGGACGGTCGGTGACATCGACGCGCTGCTGCGGGACCTGCCCGCTATCGACCTGTTCCGGCTCCCGGACGCGCCGCTGACCCGCCAGCCCCGGCAGGCCCAGGGCCGGCCGCCCAGGCGGGGATCTCGCGGCTGGCGGGCCGTATGGGGCATCTACGCGACCGTCAACCTGATCTGCTTCGTGGTCTACGCGCTTTCTGGCTTCGGCTACCCCTGGTTTCTGTGGGTCGCGGGCCCGTGGGGGGCGCTGCTGGCCGGTACGTACCTGAGCTTCGGGCCCGGCCGGCCGGGCCGCCGCGAGCTGGGCGGCGGTTCCGGGCGGAGCCAGCTCCCGCCTGGCCGCTAGGGTCCGCAGCCAGAGCGGTGGTCTAGCCGGTTATGCCGGTATTGGTACTCGGCCGGAATAAGAACCGGCCGCTGATCGTTGACCCGCCATACCCGGTGGCTGTGGGTCTGGTTCGCGTAGGCAGCGGACCTGAAGTAGACTTTCACACGGCCTCTGAGCTGCTGTCTGCGCGCGGATCGAACCGCGTGCGGTCGTCGGAAGTCAGCCGGGCCATCCGTCCCCGGACTCACGCCGTTGGCTGAGTACGCGGCCGGGCTGGGCAGATTCTGCCTAACCACAAGCGCCAGCTTGCAGGGCCGACCTGTGAGCTGGTCAGGAACACAAGCAGCGAAGCGCGGAGGGCATGGCCAAGAAAGACGGCGCCATCGAGATCGAGGGAACGGTCGTGGAGTCGCTACCGAACGCCTTCTTCAGGGTGGAGCTGGACAACGGGCACAAGGTCCTGGCCCACATCAGCGGGAAGATGCGGATGCACTACATCCGGATCCTGCCCGATGACCGGGTCGTCGTCGAGCTGAGCCCCTACGACCTCAGTCGTGGGCGGATCGTGTACCGATACAAGTAACTAGCGTCAATGGGTGGCCACCGGATCGGCGAGCCGCCCGAGGAGAGACCAGGCAATGAAGGTCAAGCCGAGCGTGAAGAAGATCTGCAGCAAGTGCCGGATCATTCGCCGGCACGGCCGGGTCATGGTCATCTGCTCTGACCCGCGGCACAAGCAGCGTCAGGGCTGAGCCAGCCCGGACTGGACATCGGCGCCGCGCGCAAGCGCGGCGCCGGATAACTGAATACAGTGCTCAACTAAACACAGTGCACAGCACGCACCGCACTCCGCAGGCCGCCGCGAGGCAGCCGGCGGAATACCCCCGGAGGAGGCCGGGGCCGTGTCCGGGCAGGGACACGGAGCGGCGCGCAGGACCTCCGCTAACCAAAGGAGAACTGCCCACGATGGCACGCCTCGTCGGCGTCGACCTGCCGCGTGATAAGCGGCTTGAGGTCGCCCTTACCTACATCTACGGCATGGGCCGTACCCGCGCGTTCGAGACGCTGAAGGCCACTGGCGTCAGCGGCGACACCCGGGTGCACCAGCTGAGCGATGAAGACGTGATCCGCCTCAGGGACTGGATCGACGCCAACTACAAGGTCGAAGGTGATCTGCGCCGCGAGGTCCAGGCGGACATCAGGCGCAAGGTCGAGATCGGCTGCTACCAGGGCCTTCGGCACCGCCGCGGTCTGCCGGTGCACGGCCAGCGCACGCAGACCAACGCGCGCACCCGCAAGGGCAAGAAGAAGACAGTGGCCGGCAAGAAGAAGGCCGGGAAGAAGTAGTCCGCTGCGCCGCGTCCGCGCCCTGCGCCGGACGCGATCAAGCAGACGGTCCGATCACCTCCGCAAGGTAGAAGGAGCAGAATGCCTCCGAAGAGCCGTACCGCCGGCGCCAAGAAGGTGCGCCGGAAGGAACGCAAGAACATCGCGCACGGCCATGCGCACATCAAGAGCACGTTTAACAACACGATCGTGTCCATCACCGACCCGGGCGGCAGCGTCATCTCCTGGGCTTCCTCGGGCCAGGTGGGCTTCAAGGGCTCGCGCAAGTCGACGCCGTACGCCGCGCAGATGGCAGCCGAGGCCGCCGCGCGCCGGGCGATGGAGCACGGCATGCGCAAGGTCGACGTCTTCGTGAAGGGTCCGGGCTCTGGCCGCGAGACCGCCATCAGGTCGTTGCAGGCGACCGGCCTTGAGGTCGGCTCGATCCAGGACGTCACCCCGGTTCCGCACAATGGCTGCCGCCCGCCCAAGCGGCGTCGCGTCTGAGGAGTAAGCATCACATGGCTCGATACACAGGCGCGGACTGCAAGCGCTGCCGCCGCGAGAAGACCAAGCTCTTCCTGAAGGGCGCCAAGTGCGATGGGCCCAAATGCCCCATCGAGATCCGGCCGTACCCGCCGGGCGAGCACGGGCGCAACCGTCCCAAGGAGAGCGAGTACCTGCTTCAGATCCGGGAGAAGCAGAAGGCCAAGCGGATCTATGGCGTGCTCGAGAAGCAGTTTGAGAACTACTACGAGGAAGCTGCCCGCAGGCGCGGCATGACTGGCGAAGCGCTGCTCCAGCTGCTCGAATCCCGGCTGGACAACATCGTCTACCGGGCCGGCTTCGCCAAGAGCCGGGACATGGCCCGCCAGCTCGTCTCGCACGGCCACATCCTGGTCAACGGCAAGAAGGTGGACATCCCCTCCTATCGCGTGAGTGAGAGCGACATCGTCGAGGTCGCGCCGAAGTCCAGGGAGATGACCCCGTTCATCGTGGCCCGCGCCGAGGCCGGGGAGCGCACCCCGCCGGCCTGGATCGAGGTCATTCCGGACAAGATGCGGGTGCTCGTGCACACGCTCCCGGTCCGGGCCCAGATCGACACGCTCGTCCAGGAACAGCTCATCGTCGAGTACTACTCGAAGTAACAAGCTGGCAGGCCGGCAGCGTACACCGCTACCGGCCGGCCGCCCGGATGGCGGCCACGCCAGTTCAGGTCGCGACTGTCATATAGCGGGCAGCGCGGAAAGGAAATGTCATGCTCATCGCTCAGCGCCCCGGACTCGCCGAGGAACAGGTCGAAGAGTTCAGGTCCCGGTTCGTCATCGAGCCGCTGGAGCCTGGCTTCGGCTACACGATCGGTAACTCGCTGCGCCGCACGTTGCTGTCCTCTATTCCCGGTGCGGCTGTGACCAGCATCAGGATCGAAGGCGTGCTGCACGAGTTCTCCACCGTGCCCGGCGTGACCGAGGACGTCACCGACATCATCCTGAACCTCAAGGAGCTCGTGGTCTCGTCCGAGCACGACGAGCCCATGCACATGTACCTGCGTAAGCAGGGCCCGGGTCCGGTCACCGCCGCGGACATCGCTCCGCCGGCCGGCCTGGAGGTGCACAACCCCGATCTGCATATCGCGACCCTGAACGGCAAGGGCAAGCTGGAGATGGAGCTGACGGTCGAGCGCGGCCGCGGCTACGTCTCGGCGGCGCAGAACAAGCAGCCGGGCCAGGAGATCGGCCGGATCCCGATCGACTCGATCTACTCGCCGGTGCTGCGGGTCACCTACAAGGTCGAGGCGACCCGAGTCGAGCAGCGCACCGACTTCGACAAGCTGATCGTCGACGTCGAGACCAAGGCGTGCCTGCGCCCGCGGGACGCGGTGGCCAGCGCCGGCAAGACGCTGGTCGAGCTGTTCGGCCTGGCCAGGGAGCTCAACCTGGACGCGGAGGGCATCGACATCGGCCCCTCGCCGACGGACGCGGCCCTGGCGGCGGACCTGGCGCTGCTCATCGAGGAGCTCAATCTCACTGTCCGCTCCTACAACTGCCTCAAGCGCGAGGGCATCCACACCGTCGGCGAACTCGTCGCGCGCAGCGAGCAGGACCTGCTGGACATCCGCAACTTCGGCGCCAAGTCGATCGAGGAAGTCAAGCAGAAGCTCAACGACATGGGCCTGGCGCTCAAGGATTCCCCGCCCGGATTCGACCCGGGCTCGGCAGCCGACAGCTACGGGGCCGACGACGAGGACGACTACGTCGAAACCGAGCAGTACTGACAGGCTGTCCGCCTGCAGAAGAACCTAGGAGATTAGTCCGATGCCCACGCCCACCAAGGGTGCCCGACTCGGCGGCAGCTCGGCCCATCAGCGGCACATGCTGGCGAACCTGGCGACCGCGCTGTTCGAGCACGGGAAGATCACCACGACCGAGGCGAGGGCACGCAGGCTGCGTCCGTACGCCGAGCGGCTGATCACCTTTGCCAAGCGCGGCGATCTGCACGCCCGGCGGCAGGTGCTGACCGTCGTCACCGATAAGTCCGTCGTGCACACGCTGTTTGCCGACATCGGGCCGAGCTTCGCCAACCGCGACGGCGGCTACACCCGGATCACCAAGGTCGGTCCGCGCAAGGGCGACAACGCCGCCCTCGCCGTGATCGAGCTGATCCGCGAGGAGCCGGACGCGAAGCCGCGCCGGCGCCGTGCCCGCCGGGCTCCGGCGGCTGGCGGCCGCTCCGCGCGCGCGCAGGCAACTGCGGCGCCGGAGGTCGCGGCGGACGAAGTGGCGGACGAGGGCGCGGTGACGGAGGAGACGGTGGCGCAGGACACTGCCGCGGACGTCGGCGCCGGCGACGCCGCGACCGCGGAGACCGACGCTGACGACGACGCGGTAGCCGACGAGGACACCGCCGGCAGCGCGGACGCGGCCGACGGCGACGAGAAGGCCGACGAGTAGTCACCCAGCCATGGACGAGCCCGGTCAGCAGCCGCTGACCGGGCTCGTCCGGCTCCGGCTGGACCTCGGCTATGACGGCACCGAGTTTCACGGCTGGGCCACCCAGCCCGGCCAGCGCACGGTCCAGCAGGTGGTCGAGGAAGCCCTGTGGCGGTCGCTGCGGCTGTCCGAGCCGCCGGCCCTCACTGTGGCTGGCCGCACCGACGCCGGCGTGCACGCGCGCGGTCAGGTCGCCCACGCCGACGTTCCCGCCGCGGCCTGGGCCGCCGGACAGGGCTCAGTCCTGCGCCGGCTCGCGCGGCTGCTGCCAGCAGACGTCAGGATCTGGTCGGTCCGGCCCGCGGCCGCGGGCTTCGACGCCCGGTTCTCCGCGCTGTGGCGGCGCTACTCCTACCGGGTCTGCGACGATCCGGCACTCGCCGACCCGCTGCGCCGCCGCGACACGCTCTGGTACCCCTACCCGCTGGACCTTGACCAGATGAACGCGGCCGCCCTGGCCTGCCACGGGGAGCACGACTTCGCCGCGTTCTGCCGCCGGCGCGAGGGCGCCACCACCATCCGCGCGGTGATCCGGCTCGACTGGGTCCGCAATGAGCCCGGCGTCGCCGTCGCGGCCGTGACCGCCGACGCCTTCTGCCACAACATGGTCCGCGCCCTTACCGGCGCGCTGCTGGCGGTCGGCGATGGCACCAGGCCGGTGTCCTGGTTCGCGGATGTGCTGGCGGCCCGCGTACGCGACCCCGCCGTGCGGGTCGCGCCGCCGCATCCGCTGAGCCTGGAGGAGGTGGCCTACCCGGACGCCGCCGGGCTGGCCGAGCGGGCCGCGGCGACCAGGCGGACCAGGGAGCTGATAGAGGGTCGGGGAGCTGCGGGAGGGGCGCGGCGCTGCCTGGACTGAGGAGCGCTGTTTGCGACGAGGTAAGACGGCGCCCAGGAGCGCCCCGATGGCTTAGCGGGGAGCAGAGCGGCTAGGGGGTCGGCGAGGGTGAGCCGCTGATCATCCGGTCGGTGAGCGAGGCGTTGACGGTGCTGTCGAACAGCTGGGTCATGAAATGCGCCAGGCTGGTGCGCTGGGCGCCCTTGTGCGGCGTCTTGAGCGAGGTGAGCTCGGCCCAGATGAGGATGAGGTAGTGGCCCTTGGCCAGGGCTTCCTCCAGGCCGGAGCCGTGCCCGATCTTGCTGGTCGGGGCCTTGCGGCCGGGCAGCTGCACGATGAAGTTCTGCGCGCCGCCCTTACGGGCCGCCTTGGCGGCCTGCTTGGCGGTCGCCAGGTTGAGCACGCCGATGGTGCCCATCATGCCCGTCTTGCTGGCGAGGTAGGTCGCGCGCGCGACCTGCGAACAGACTCCCGAGCTGACCGCGCCCTGCAGGTTCGCGCCGTTGACGGCGTCCACGCAGTCCTTGCTGAGCCTGGCCCTGGTCAGAGTGAACTGGACGCCGGCAGTCGCGAAGGTCTTCGGGTACAGCTGGCCGACGGTCAGCGGGGCCGGGTCGCCCTCGCGGGAGCCGATGTACCCGTACGGGCCCAGCGACGGAGTCGGCGACGGCGGCGCCACGGTCGCCGTCGGCTTGGGCTGCGCCGCGTTCCTCGGCCGCTGTGCCGCCGCCCTGGCGCCGAGGTAGAGCGCGGTGCCAGCGATCAGGACGATTACCAGGGCCCCGATGACCGCGAACTTCGCGCTGGCGGGGTGCTTGCCTCGCCGGGACGCGCCCTTCCGGCCCGGTCCGCCCGGCCGGGGAGTGCCAGTCCGGGGAGCGCTAGTCCCGGGCGCTGCCGCCGAGGCCGCAGCGGTTCCGGCCCGCCGGGCCCGCCGCCCGGCGGGCGCTGCGCCGCCGTCCGCGGGCAGGGTTCCAGTCGTCCTCGGGCCGGTGCCGCGGTCCAGGACGCGCGTCCTGCCACCTGGGGCGCCGGTGCCGTCGGCCGCCCCGGCGGCGCCACGAGGCCGCTCTGGCGCGCCGTAGGGGTCACCGGGACCGCCGCGGGGTCGGCCGGCCTGCCGCGAGAGCATCGGTTGCTCCGGTCTGGTTATCACTGTGCGGGCCGCTGTGGCGCCCTGGCGCCCGGCCATCGCGGGTGAGCTGGTCGGTATCCCCGGAGCGCTGCGCGGCCGCCTGCGGGCTCCACGGCGCGAGCCTGCGACCGGGCCCTGGCTGATCCGCGTCACCGCCGGCGTCAGCCCGGCCTGCCGCTCCTGCGCCGGCCGAGGCAGCACCGGCACCGGCTGTGCCCGCGGCTGAGGCTGGACCGCCCGGGCGGGCGGGTGCGGCCCAGGTGCCGCTCGCGCGGCCGTCGCCGACCGCCTGCCAGGTCTGGGTCGAGGTCACGTCGGCCGCCGGGTCGCTGACGGCGAGCACGGAGTAGCCCGGCTCGGTGTGCGGTCCCGAGTCGCGGCCGTAGTAGCCCGAGTCCGCGGTCCGGCCACCGTCGGCCGGTCCCGGCCCGTGGCCGGCGCCTGGACCAGGGCCAGCCAGTCCGCCTGCGGCGGGACTGGCCGCGTGGCCCTCGGCCCGCTGGTTCCACGCCGCGAACTGGCCCGGCGGGTACATCGGCTGCGGCTGGCCGGGAAGCGGCGGGTAGCCCCGCACCGGGCCCCGTCCGGCCGCGGATCCATGCCAGCTGGGCCGGGCCTGGCCGGGTGCGCCGCCGTCCGGGCCACGGTCCCGGCCCGGGCCGTAGCCGGGCACGAAGACGGAGGCGTCCCGGCCGCTCTGATCAGGACCGGAGCGCTGGCTGCGCCGTCGGCTCGCAGACTGGTCTGCGGTGTCGTCGGGCTGGTGGCGCATGCCGCGAGCGTATCGCTCCGCGGCGGCGAGCAAGCCCCGTCGCGCGTTTCCGCCGGTCAGCCGCCTCAGCTGGGTAACCTGGGCCACGCCGGCCTAGACCAGCACCGGACCTGGCGGCTCACTTTGACCGCTGCCTGGTAGGGCCGGTATCCTGCTTGGTGCGTCCATGCGTATCGGCATGCCCGCGCGCCCAAGGGGGCGCATGAGCTGCGACCGGTACATGCGGATTCCCGCGCCTTAGGCGGTTCTTTCAACTCCCAGGCACGGGCCAAGTAATTAGGACTCACACGCGAAGGCTTATGACTGTGCGCACTTTCAGCCCTAAGGCTGCTGATATCCAGCCCCAGTGGCATGTCATCGACGCGTCTGACGTCGTGCTCGGCAGGCTGGCCAGCCAGGCGGCGACGCTGCTGCGCGGCAAGCACAAGCCGATCTTCGCGCCGCACATTGACACTGGCGACTTCGTCATCATCGTCAACGCCGCCAAGGTCGCGCTGAGCGGCAACAAGCTGCGCGACAAGATGGCCTACCGGCACTCCGGCTATCCGGGCGGCCTGCGCGCGATGTCGTACGCCGAGCTGATGGCCAGGAGCCCGGAGCGGGCCGTCGAGAAGGCAGTGAAGGGCATGCTGCCGAAGAACACCCTCGGCCGGCAGATGCTGCGCAAGCTCAAGGTGTACGCGGGGCCCGAGCACCCGCACAAGGCACAGCAGCCGGTGGCATTCGAGATCAAGCAGGTCGAGCAGGCCGGCTCCGGCCGGTAACGCGCCCAGAGCACAAGCAATCAAGCGGGAAGCACGAGGAAGACAACGTGGCTGAGTCCACCGAGACGCTGGAAGCAGGACCGGCAGCTGCCCCCGACGAGGTCGTGGAGCACGTGTCGGAGTACACCACGCAGACCAGCGATGCCCAGGCGAAGCCCGCCGCGCGCAAGCCGGTGGTGACGGGCCGGGCCATCAGCACGGGCCGCCGCAAGGAGGCCATCGCCCGGGTCCGGATCCAGCCCGGCACCGGCCAGTGGAAGATCAACGACCGTTCGCTCGAGGATTACTTCCCGAACAAGGTGCACCAGCAGCTCGTGAGCGAGCCGCTCGTCACGCTGGGCGCTGAGGACCAGTTCGACATCGTCGCCCGGATCGGCGGCGGCGGCGTCAGTGGCCAGGCGGGCGCGCTGCGCCTCGGCATCGCCAGGGCTCTGATCCTGGTCGACCCCGACAGCCGCCCGGCGCTGAAGCGGGCCGGCTTCCTGACCAGGGACGCCCGGGTCATCGAGCGCAAGAAGGCCGGCCTGAAGAAGGCCCGCAAGGCTCCGCAGTACTCCAAGCGCTAAGCGCCCCGGCCATTACGGCACCGGGATACTGAGGCGATGGGCCAGCTCTTCGGCACGGACGGTGTCCGCGGCGTAGCCGGTCAGGATCTGACCGCGGGCCTTGCGATGGGGCTCTCGGCCGCCGCCGCGAGCGTGCTGGCGGGCAGCGGCGAGTTCGCCGCGGCGCGCGACGCGCATCGCCGCCCGGTCGCGGTCGTCGGCCGGGACCCGCGGGCCTCCGGTGAGTTCCTGGAGGCCGCGGTCGTCGCCGGGCTGGCCGCCAGCGGCGTCGACACGATCCGGCTCGGCGTCCTACCGACACCTGCCGTCGCCTACCTGACCGCCGCGCTCGGCGCGGATCTCGGCGTGATGCTGTCCGCGAGTCACAATCCGGCGCCCGACAACGGGATCAAGTTCTTCGCCCGCGGCGGCGTCAAGCTGCCCGACGCGGTGGAGGACGCCATCGAGGCGCGCCTGGCCCGCGACGGTGGCGCGGCCGCCCGCGGATCCCAGCCGGCCGGGTTCAGCGTGCCAGTCGGCGTGCCGGACGCCGGGTTCGGGCGGGTGACCGAGGCTCCCGAGCACGGCGACCGCTATCTCGACCACCTGCTCACGACGCTGGCCGCCGACGGCGAAACCCCGCTCGCGGGGCTGCGCGTCGTCGTCGACTGCGCGCACGGCGCCGCGTCGGAGTACGCGCCGGTCCTGCTGAGCCGGGCGGGCGCGGACGTGATCACCGTGGGCGCCGAGCCGGACGGGCTGAACATCAACGCCGGCTGCGGCTCGACGAGCCTCGGCACGCTGTCCGCGGCCGTCGTCGAGCACCGCGCGCACGCTGGCATCGCGCATGACGGCGACGCGGACCGCTGCCTCGCCGTCGACGCGACGGGCCAGGTCATCGACGGGGATCAGATCCTCGCCGTGCTCGCCCTGGCGCTGAAGGACGCGGGCCGGCTGGCCGCCAACACCGTGGTGGCGACCGTCATGTCGAACCTCGGCTTCCGGCACGCGATGCGCTCGGCCGGGATCGATGTCGTGGAGACGCCGGTCGGCGATCGGTACCTGATCGCGGCGATGCTCGACGGCAAGTACGTGCTCGGCGGCGAGCAGTCCGGCCACATCATCATGCTCGACCACGCGACGACCGGCGACGGCCTGCTGACCGGCCTGCAGTTCCTGGCCGAAGCCGTCCGCCAGGACCGCTCGGTCGCCGATCTCGCCAGCGTCATGACCAGGTACCCGCAGGTGCTGATCAGCGTGCCCGGCGTGGACAAGGCGCAGGTGTCGGCGTCGGCGGTGCTGGCCGATGCCGTGGCTGCCGCCAAGGCGGAGCTCGGCGACGCCGGCCGGGTCCTGGTCCGGCCGAGCGGGACCGAGCCGGCCGTCCGGGTGATGGTCGAGGCCGAGCACTCAGATCAGGCCGAGCGCCTGGCCGGCCAGCTCGCCGACACCATCAAGGACGTCGGCTGACGGCTCTGGTTGCCGGCTGCGCGCTCTGTCTGCCGGCAGTCGAGACCACGTAGGCGCGCCGGTGATCCGCGGTGTCACGGCGGGCCCGCTCGCTAGACCCGGCGGCAGATCCCGCGTCGCTGGTGCCAGCGGCGCTCGATCGCGTCCTCTGCCGTTAACGTTCAAGATCAAGTTAACGTGGAGTTCTACCGTACGCGGCTACGGTAAATCTCCACGTTGTTTGACCGGCCGGAGGGTTCGCGGCTTTTGCCGGGTTTGCTCACGGCGGAGGGGGTGCCCGACGGCATGGGCGCGGGCTGCGCTGCGGCGCCGGCTGGGCCGAGTGGGAAGCTGGGCCCGTGATCGCAGGTATCGGCGTCGATATGACCGAGATATCCAGGCTGGAGGCCGCGCTGGCCCGGACTCCGGGCCTGGCCGAGCGGCTGTTCGCGCAGAGCGAACGCAGAAGTTCGGTACGCGAACTGGCCGGCTCCTTCGCGGCCAAGGAGGCTCTGGCCAAGGCGCTCGGCGCGCCGAAGGGCCTGCGCTGGACCGACGTGGTGGTGCGCCGGGAGCCGAACGGCCGGCCCGTGCTTGAGGTCACGGGCACCGTCGCGGCCGCGGCCGCGGATCAGGGCATCTCGGCCTGGCATGTGTCGATCAGCCACGACGGGGGATTCTGCCTGGCCATGGTGGTGGCGGAGCGATGAGAGCGGCGCACGCGGTCAAGGACGTCCGGGCGGCGGAGCAGGCCCTGATGGCGAAAGTGCCCGACGGCGCGCTGATGCAGCGCGCCGCGGCCGGCCTGGCCGAGCGTTTGCGCGGGCCTGCTCGGACAGGTGTACGGCGCCCGCGTCGTGGTTCTGGCCGGCAGCGGCGACAACGGCGGGGACGCGCTGTTCGCCGGGGCGCGGCTGGCGCGGCGTGGGGCCAGGGTCGTCGCGATCGCGGCCGGATCCCGGCTGCACGAGGACGGCACGGCCACGCTGCGCGCGGCCGGAGGCGTTGTGCTAACCGCGACCGGCGGCGCGCTGGGTGCCGCCCCGGTGCCGGGCGTCGGCGGGCTGCCGACGCCGCCCGTACCGACCGCGGGCCTGCACCTGAGCGCGATCGCGGCCACGGTACGCACCGAGATCGCGACCGCCGACCTCATCGTCGACGGCCTGACCGGCATCGGCGGCAGCGGCGGCTTGCGCGAGCCGGCCGCTGCGCTGGCCAGCCTCACCGAGGCCGCCAGGACCGACGGCGCGGTGGTGGTCGCCGTCGACTTGCCCAGCGGCGTGAACGCCGACACCGGCGAGGTGGCCGGGCCGGCCGTGCACGCTGACGTCACGGTGACGTTCGGCACCTGGAAGCCGGGCCTGCTCATCGATCCGGCCGCGGAACTGGCCGGCACCGCTCAGCTCGTCGACATCGGCCTCGGCTCGTACCTGGGCCCGCCCGCCGCGCTCGCCATGCAGGCCGCCGACGTGGCCGCGGCGCTACCGCGGCCGGGCGCGGAGACCGACAAGTACCGGCGCGGCGTGCTCGGCGTCGTGGCCGGCAGCGAGCAGTACACCGGCGCGGCCGTGCTGGCGACTGGTGCGGCCATCCGCGGCGGTGCGGGCATGGTCCGGCTGGTCGCGCCGCAGCAGACACTGAGGGTCGTCCGGCAGCACTGGCCGGAGGCGGTGCTGACCGACGCGGAAGCCGCGGCGTCGCCGGGGCAGGCGATCGAAACCGCGGGCCGGGTCCAGGCCTGGGTGGCGGGACCCGGCATGGGCACGGCGGGTGACGCGGTCGAGCGGCTCGCGGCAGTGCTGGCGACCAGCCTGCCGGTATTGGTCGACGCGGACGGCCTCACGATCCTCGCCGCCCATCCGGACCTGCTGCACCGGGACGCGCCCACGTTGATCACCCCGCACGCGGGCGAACTGGGTCGGCTGCTGCGCGCGGACCGGGACGACATCGAGGCTCGCAGGCTGCACTACGCCCGCGCCGCCGCCGACCAACTCGGCGTCACGGTGCTGCTGAAGGGCTCGACCACCGTCATCGCCCAGCCGACCGGGGATGAGCCGGTGTTCGTGAACCCCACCGGTACCAGCTGGCTGGCGACCGCGGGCTCGGGCGACGTCCTATCCGGCCTGACCGGGTCGTTGCTGGCCCAGGGCGTCCGGCCGGCCCGCGCCGCCGCCGCGGGCGCGTACCTGCACGGGCAGGCCGCCAGGATCGCGGCCGACGGCGCGCCGATCGGCGCGGCCGACATCATCGGCGCGCTGTCGGCGGCGATCCGCAGCGTGACCCAGGCCGCCTGATCCGAGGCCGCCTGACGCCAAGGGCCGGCCGACCCCGAGGCCGGCGCGACCCCAGGGCCGGCCGACCCCAGGGCCAGGAGAGCTCAGTCCTGGGCCTGCCCGCCGAGGTGCTTCGCCAGGAACTTCTCCGCCGCCGCGTAGAACTTCAGCCGGTTCGCCGGCTTGGCGAACCCGTGGCCTTCGTCCGGGAACAGCATGTAGTCGTGGTCGATGCCGGCCTTCTCCAGCGCCGCCACGATCTGCTCGGACTCGGCCTGCTTCACCCGCGGGTCGTTGGCACCCTGCGCGATCAGCAGCGGGATTCTGATCCGGTCCGCGGCCGACAGCGGCGACCGGGACCAGAGGAAGTCCTTGTCCTTCGCCGGATCGCCGACCCGGCGGTGGAACTGCGCGATCAGCGGCGCCCAGTACGGCGGGATCGTCTCGATGAGCGTGATCAGATTCGACGGGCCGACGATGTCGACCGCACACCGGTACAGATCCGGGGTGAACGTGGCACCGGCCAGCGACGCGTAGCCGCCATAAGAGCCGCCGTAGATGGCGACCCTGGCCGGGTCCGCCCAGCCCTGCGCGATCGCGTGCGCGACCGCGTCACTGAGGTCGTCCTGCATCTTCGCGCCCCACTCCCGGTCGCCGGCGTTGATGAACGCCTTCCCGTAGCCGGTCGAGCCGCGGAAGTTCACCTGGATGCACAGGTAGCCGCGATTGGCGAACCACTGCGCCTCCGGGCCGAAACCCCACGTGTCCCGCGCCCACGGCCCTCCGTGGACGTCGAGCACCGCGGGCAGCTGGCTGCGCTCGGCACCGGGCGGGAACGTCAGGTACCCGTGCACGGTGAGCCCGTCGCGCGCGGTGAAGCTGAATGGCTCCATGGCGGCGAGCTGGTACCGGGACAGCTCCGGCTGGTGCTCGAACAGGAACTGGCTGGTGCCGGTCTGCCGGTCATAGGCGTAGTACGGCACCGGGCCGGTGTCATTGGTGAAGCCGACCAGCCAGATCCGGTCCGCGTCGTCGGCATTCTGGAAGGACGGATCGCCGGGGTGCAGGGCCCGGATCGCCGCCACGTCGGCGGCGACGGCGTCGTCCAGGACGACGTATTCCGACCTGGCCTTCTGTACCGTCACGATCTGGGGCTCGCGGGTGTCCGGGTGGATCTTCACGCCGCTGATGTCGGCGACCGGATCGGCGGCCAGCACCTCGGTGGCGCCGGTCGCGACGTCGACCCGGACCAGCTGCGCGGTCTCCGCGCCCGCCGAGGTGGCGAGCAGGATCGCCGAGCCGTCGGCGCTGAAGGTGATCGCGTCCGTGCTGAGCGCGTCCTCGGCGTCGACGACCAGCAGTTCCCGCCAGTCGGCGTCGGCGCTGTCGCGGACCATCACCGAGATTGACCCGTCCGGGTGCGGCGCGAAACCGGCCCGCACCGTCAGCGAGGCGTCGGCCAGCCAGCCGATGAAGCCAGGATTGGTGACTTCCTTAGTCAGCTCGCCGGTGGTCAGGTCCAGGCGGTAGACGTCATGCAGCTGCGGGTTGTCCTTGTTGAGGCCGACCAGGAGCTGGGTCGGGAACGCGCGTTCCAGCGCCACCAGCTCGGTCTGCACGCCTTCGAACGGGGTGAGGTCCCGGTGGGCCATCGTTTCCAGGTCGATGTCGTGCAGCCGCCAGTTCTCGTCACCGCCGGTGTCCTGCAGGTACAGCAGATGGCGGCCGTCGTGGGCCCAGGCGAACTGGCGGATGCCGCGGTCGGTGTCGCTGGTGACGACCTTGGCGGCGGACAGGTCGAGGCCTGTGTCCGCGCCCACTGGGGCGACCCAGACGTTGAGGACGCCGTCGTGCGGCGCGATCCAGGCCAGCTGGGTGCCGTCAGGGGAGATCCGGGGGCTGACCCGCTCGGGGTTACCGAACAGGACGGGTAGCGGGATGAGTTCTGCCATGCCGACTTGCCTATCACGGCCGCCCGCGCGACGGCCATTCAGAACCCGGCCTAGCGCGCCGGGCCAACCGGCCGGCCGGGGCTGGCAGACTGGGATGTCATGGACGGCCAGCCGGAAGCACGGATCGACCTCGACGCCATCACGGCCAATGTCGCGGCGCTGACCAGCCACGTTGGCGCGGCTCAGGTGCTGGCGGTGGTCAAGTCCGACGGCTACGGACACGGGCTGCTGCCGACCGCGCGGGCGGCGCTGGCGGGCGGCGCGACCTGGCTGGGCGTGATCCAGGCCACAGACGCCATCGTGCTGCGGCAGGCGGGCCTGCGGGCGCCGGTACTCACCCTGCACGGCAGTCCGGACGTGCCGCACGCCGACGCCATCGCAAACGACGTCGACCTCACCGTCGGCTCGGCGGCCCTGCTGCGGCAGGTCGCGGCGGCCGCGGGTCAGGCCGGGCGGCCCGGCCGGGTGCACCTGGAGGCTGACACCGGGATGAGTCGCGGCGGTGCGACCGCCGCGGACTGGCCGGACCTGGTAGCGGCGGCGCGGGCCGCCGAGGCCGAGGGGCTGATCAAGGTCGTCGGCCTGTGGTCCCACTTCGCCTGCGCCGACATCCCCGGCCATCCAGCGATCGACCGCCAGCTCACGGCGTTCCGGGCTGCGGTCGAGCAGGCCGAGCGGGCCGGGATCAGGCCGGAGGTGCGGCACCTCGCTAACGGGCCGGCCACGCTCAACCTGCCGCAGAGCTACTTCGATCTGGTCCGGCCCGGTGGCCCCGTCGTCGGGCTGTGCACGACGCCCGGCGGCGTGCCGGACTGGCTGCGCCCGGCGATGACCGTGCGGGCCCGGCTGATCCAGGTGAAGCGGGTGCCCGCGGGGACCCCGGTGTCCTACGCCCACCGGTTCGAGACGCAGCGGGATGCCACCATCGGGGTGCTCCCGCTTGGCTACAACGAGGGCGTCCCGCGGAGTGCCACCAACCACGACGGGCTGCTCTGGACCAGGGGCCGGCGGGTTCCGATCGCCGGCACCGTCAACCTCAACCACCTCATGCTGGACCTCGGCGACCAGCCGGCCGAGGAAGGCGACGAGGTGATCCTGTTCGGGCCAGGTGATCAGGGCGAGCCGACAGCGCAGGAGTGGGCCGACCGGCTTGGCACCATCTCCTACGAGATAGTGACCCGTTTCACCGGTAAGGTGCCAAGAACTTACTCGGGAGTAACCGGCGCCGGGAGCGACCTTGCCGTGGACGGGAGAGCCGATGGCCAGGTGGCGACGGCTCACTAGCATCGCCGGGCTGGCGACCGGGGTCGCCGCGGCCGGCGTCGGTGCCGTCATCGCGGCCGAGAAGATCGCGGTCGGCCGGATGCGGACCCAGCCCGACCCGGCCGCGGCCGAGCCGTTCGGCTGCCTGCGCGGCCGGCCGGTGCCCGTCACGGCTAACGATGGAGTGCCGCTCTACACCGAGATCAGCGGGCTGGAAGACGCCCCGGTCACGCTCGTCTTCTGTCACGGGTACACGCTCAGCCAGGACGTCTGGCACTACCAGCGGCAGGACTTCGCGGCCGAGGCGCGGCTGGTCTTCTGGGACCAGCGCGGGCACGGCCGGTCCGGCCGGTCACCGCGCGACCACGTCAGCATCGACCAGCTCGGCGCGGACCTGGCCGCGGTGCTGGCCGCCACCGTGCCGCCAGGCGGGACCGCGATCCTCATCGGCCACTCCATGGGCGGCATGACGATCATGGCGCTGGCGGCGCTGCAGCCTGAGTTGTTCGGCTCGACCGTGGCCGGCGCCGTGCTGATCTCGACCGCGGCGGCCGGCGTCGACCCGGTGTCCTGGCTGCCGGCCCCGCTGCGGCCGGCCGTCCGGGTGGCGGCGCCGCCGCTGCTGCGGGGCACGTCCCAGGGCCGGCGGGCCGACCTCGTCGAGCGGTTCCGCCAGTCGGCGGGCGACCTGGCGTTCCTGTTCACGCGCCTCATCGCGTTCGGCGACCCGGATGTCAGCCCGGCCGCGGTCGGCTTCCTGGAGAGTACGATCCGGGCCACCCCGATCGATGTCATCGCTGACTTCTTCGTCGCGCTGCGCGAGCACGACCAGCGCGCGGCGCTGCCCGTGCTCGGCCGGGTCCCGGTGACCGTCATGACCGGCGGCGCCGACCGGCTGATCCCGCTGCGGCTGTCGGAGGACCTGGCCGCCGCGATCCCCGGCGCGCGGCTGGTCGTCGTGCCCGGTGCCGGGCATGCCATCATCCTGGAACGACCGGACATGGTGACGGAGGAGATTTCTGACCTGACCGGGCTCGCGCTCGAGGCGGCCAGGACGCGGAGGCATAAGTAGGTGACGACGACAGCCGGGCCGGCGTTCAGCGTCCAGACGGAGGTGCCGACGGCCGCGGGGATGACGGAGCTCGGCGGCCGGCTGGCCCGCCTGCTGACGGCCGGTGACCTGGTGGTCCTGTCCGGGCCGCTCGGCGCCGGGAAGACGACGCTGGCCCAGGGCATCGGCGCCGGGCTCAACGTGCGCGGGCCGGTGACGTCGCCGACGTTTGTCATCGCGCGGGTGCACCCGAGCCTGGCCGGCGGGCCAGATCTGGTGCACGCGGACGCGTACCGGCTCGGCAGCCGGGCGGAGGTCGATGACCTGGACCTGGACGCCGACCTCGCGACCTCGGTCACGGTCGTGGAATGGGGCGAAGGGCTGGTGGAGGCCCTGGCCGGGAGCTATCTCGGCGATCGGGATCGAGCCCGTGCCTGCTGCGCCCGCGCCTGCTGCGCCCGTGGTACCGCCTCACCCCGGCGCTGCTGCCGGTGACGGCACCGGCAGCGAGAGCGACCAACTCCGGACCGTGCGGATCGACGGCTGGGGGGAGCGCTGGCAGCAGGCGGCGGGGCGGGCGCGGCAGGCGCTGGCTCACGATCAGTAGGCCAGCCGCGGCCGCTGGCCGATCCGAATTGTCCTCCGCGGCACTGTTCGCGCTACTACACTTCGGGTGATCGAAGAACGCTTCGCCGTGTCTGATCGCGGTGCCCAGCGCTATCCGGAGGCACGCGTTGACTGACCAGGGCTCGCCGCCCCGTCGCCCCGCACGCCAGCCCGACCTCGGCCGTCGCGGCTACGACCGCCAGCCGACGGCGGACCGCCAGCCGATGTCGGACCGCCAGCCGATGTCGGACCGCCAGCCGGTCGCGGATCGGCCGCGCGCCGACCGGCCGCCGCCCGATCGGCTGCGCCGGCCCGACCGGCACGGGCGGCCGCCCGGCTGGGATGAGTACAGCCCCGACACCGACCCGGACCTGCCGCCCTGGGCCGGTCCTTCGGTGCACGCGACCAGGCCGGGCGGGGCCCGGCTGCGGCCGCCGCCCCCGCGCGCCGACGACTACGAGCAGGGTGACTACGCCGATCCGTGGGACGGCGAAGAGCCGCCGGCGTGGCCCGAGGAGGGGACGCGTCCCGCGGAGGCGCCCGTCCCCGACCTGCCGCCGGGTGGGCGCCGGTCCGGCCGGCGGGCCGCCGCGGCGCGGTTGCGTAAGTCCAGGCGGCGCGTCCTGCGCTGGACCGGGGTCGCGATCGTGGTGTGCGTCATCGCGGCCGGGGTGACCGCGATCGTGACCCATCACAGCTCGCCCAAGCTGCCGTACGTGACCTCGCTGCTCAAGGGCGAGTTCAAGTCGGTGCCGGACACGTGCAAGGTGCTGCCTGCCGCGACGCTGCGCCAGTACCTGCCGGGACCGGCCAGCAGGGTGCAGCCGGCGAACACCGCCACGTCCAGCGAGTGCAGCTTCACGATGGACATTAAGCCGAACTTCCTGGTGCTGACGCTCAGCGCGCAGTCGTTCCAGCCATTCGCGGCGGCGAGCGGCAACGGCAGCGCCTCCCAGAACGCGCTGGACGCCTTCACCGCCGCGAAGGCGCTGCTGATCCAGCCGCCCAAGAACGCGCCGCTGCCCAAGGCCACCATCAGCCCGCTGACGGGGCTGGGCCAGCAGGCTTATGTCGGCGTCCAGGTCGGGCACACTGGCGGGATCAAGCGGGACGTCGCGACGGTGTCCGTGCTGGACCGCAACGCGATCATCACGGTGACCACGTCCGGCCAGGAGTCGGGCGGCTTCGGGCCGGTCGCGGTCGGCACCCTGCAGGCCGACGCCAGGGCCGTGGCCGCGCTGGTCCTCGCCCAGCAACTCACGCAGCCCAAAGCCTGAGGTCCGCCGGGTACGGCCGCGCCCATCCGGCGGCCTGGGCGGGCTTGCAGCGGCATTAGGCTGGATGACCGTGCTTCTCCTCGCCTTCGACACCGCGACCCCGGCCGTGACGGTGGCCCTGCATGACGGGTCGCGGGTCATCGCCGAGGAGTCAGCTGTCGACGCACGCCGGCACGGCGAGTTGCTCGCGATCGCGATTGCCCAGGTGCTGCGCAGCGCAGGCGCGGGCCGCACGGACCTGACTCACGTCGCGGTCGGTGTCGGGCCGGGGCCGTATACCGGCCTGCGGGCCGGCCTGGTCACCGCGGCGGTGCTGGCCAGCGCGCTGGGCGTCCCCGCGGACGGCATCTGCTCGCTGGACGTGATCGCTGCGGCCGCCGACGCGGACGGCGATTTCCTGGTCGCGACGGACGCACGCCGGCGTGAGGTCTACTGGGCGCGTTATGACCGGAACGGGGGCCGGCGTGACGGGCCCCGCGTCGGCAAGCCCGCAGAGCTGCCGGCCGGTCTTCCGGTGGCCGGCGAGGGCGCGGTGCTGTATCCGGAGCTCGGGTCCACGCCGCTGCTGCCGAGGTTCCCTTCCGCCGGGCAGCTCGCGACGCTCGCGGTCGCGCGCGTCCAGGCCGGCCAGCCGCCCGAGCCGCCGGAGCCGCTGTACCTGCGGCGGCCAGACGCCAGGGAGCCCGGCCCGCCCAAGCGGGTCACCGAGCCGGGCCCGGCCAGGCGGCGCCAGCCGGACGGGGCCAGGCCATGACGACCGAGCCGGTGCCGGTGGCGCAGCCCGGCCCGCAGCTGCGGCTGATGACCACCGCGGATCTGGACGTTGTGCTGGAGCTGGAGGCCGCGCTGTTCGGTGCCGAGGCCTGGTCGCGGGCGATGCTGGCGGGCGAGCTGAGCCAGCAGCCGGCCAGCCGGTACTACCTGGTCGCCGAGGAGCCGGCCGGCATCGTCGGGTACGCGGGCCTGCTCGCGGCCGGCGGCCAGGCGGACGTGCTGACGATCGCGGTGGCCGCCAGCCAGTGGGGGCAGGGCATCGGCACCGGGCTGCTGTCCGCGCTCGTCGCTGAGGCCAGGCGGCGCGGCTGCACGGAGATGTTCCTGGAGGTCAGGGCGGACAACACGCGCGCGCAACGGCTCTACCGGTGGTGGGGCTTCGGCCAGATCGGCGTGCGCCGCGGCTACTACCAGCCCTCGGGCACCGACGCCATCGTGATGTGCCGCGACCTGACCACAAGGTCCGAGGCCGAGGCCGTGTCGGTCCGGCCGCAGGCGGCCGGGGGTGCGCAGTGACGGGGCGGACCGGGACGGCGCCGCTGGTGCTCGGCATCGAGACCTCGTGCGACGAGACCGGGGTCGGGCTCGTGCGCGGGCACGAACTGCTGGCCGACGCCGTCGCCTCCAGCGTCGACGAGCACGCGCGGTTCGGCGGCGTGGTACCTGAGGTCGCGAGCCGGGCGCACCTGGAGGCCATGATTCCCACCGTCGAGCGGGCGCTGGACAAGGCCGGGGTGCGGCTCGCCGACGTCGACGCGCTCGCGGTGACCGCTGGCCCCGGCCTGGCCGGCGCGCTGCTAGTGGGCGTGTGCGCGGCCAAGGCGTACGCGCTCGCGCTGGACAAGCCGCTCTACGGGGTCAACCACCTCGCCGCGCACGTCGCGGTCGACCAGCTAGAGCACGGCCCGCTGCCGGCGCTCGTCGTCGCGCTGCTCGTGTCCGGCGGGCACTCCTCGCTGCTGCTGGTGCCCGATGTGGCGCACGAGATCGTCCCGCTCGGGGCGACGATCGACGATGCTGCCGGGGAGGCCTTCGACAAGGTCGCCCGGGTGCTGGGGCTCCCGTTCCCCGGTGGACCGCACATTGACCGAGCGGCTGCGACCGGCGACGCCCGCCACGTTCCCTTCCCGCGCAGCAAGTATCGGGACGGGACCAGCGATTTCTCCTTCTCCGGCCTGAAGACGGCGGTGGCCAGGTGGGTCGAGGCCCGCCAGGCGGCGGGCGAGCCGGTACCGGTCGCTGACGTGGCCGCCTCGTTCCAGGAGGCGGTCGCCGATGTGCTGACCCGCAAGGCCGTCGACGCCTGCAAGGAGCACGGCGTCGACCACCTGGTGATCGGCGGCGGGGTGGCGGCCAACTCCCGGCTCCGCGCGCTGGCGGCCGAGCGCTGCGACGCCGCCGGGATCGCGCTCCGGGTGCCGCGGCCGGGCCTGTGCACCGACAATGGCGCCATGGTCGCCGCGCTGGGGGCCGAGTTGCACGCCCGCGGCGTCGAGCCGTCGGTGCTCGACTTCCCGGCCGACTCGTCCCTGCCGGTGACCAGCATCACCGCAGCCAAGCGCGGCTGACCTGGGCGGATGCGCTCGCTCCGGTTTGACGCTGGCAGTGTGGGGGGCTACAGTGCGGACTGGCACTCACTAAGGTAGAGTGCTAATGCGACGAGTTGGTCTGACCCCCGCGACGGCAGGCCGACATGGTCGACTCTCTAAATCAGCTAGCCCTTTCCGGAGGGGGAGGTCAGATCGTGACGACCGCCACCAAGGTTGTTCTCAAGCCGCTCGAAGACCGGATCGTGGTGCGCCCGCTCGAAGCCGAGCAGACCACCGCATCCGGCCTGGTGATTCCCGACACCGCCAAGGAGAAGCCCCAGGAGGGCGAAGTCCTGGCCGTCGGCCCGGGTCGGTTCGATGACGCCGGCGCCAAGCGTGTCCCGCTGGACGTCAAGGTCGGTGACGTGGTGCTGTACAGCAAGTACGGCGGCACCGAGGTTAAGTACCACGGCGAGGAGTACCTGGTGCTCTCCGCTCGGGACGTACTCGCCATCATCGACAAGTAACGAGCAGGATTCGCGCGCGCGGGCCCGCCCGCGCCGGACTGACCAAGTGCCTGACCTGGCACCTGCCGGTCCGGCACCGCCCCGGCTCGGTTCGCCGCTCGCGGATGTAATCCGCCGGGCAGCGTTCCGGTCCGGGGCGGTGGCGTGCGACCGCCCGAGCATTCCCAGACCTAGTACAGACACCGAGGTATCCACATGGCCAAGAGCCTGGTATTCGACGAGGACGCACGGCGTGCACTCGAGCGCGGCGTGAACCGCCTCGCTGACGCCGTCAAGGTGACGCTCGGCCCCAAGGGCCGCAACGTCGTGATCGACAAGAAGTGGGGAGCTCCCACCATCACCAACGACGGCGTGACCGTCGCCCGTGAGATAGAACTCGAGGACCCGACCGAGAACCTGGGCGCGCAGCTCGCCAAGGAAGTCGCGACGAAGACCAACGACGTGGCCGGTGA
Organism: uncultured Actinomycetota bacterium; assembly: GCA_963726425.1. GTDB lineage: Bacteria > Actinomycetota > Actinomycetes > Streptosporangiales > Streptosporangiaceae > JAJYUU01. The sequence continues at coordinate 34,455 of CAVSCN010000040.1, forward strand.
CGGCACCACGACCGCCACCGTGCTGGCCCAGGCCATGGTGTCCGAGGGCCTGCGCAGCGTGGCGGCCGGCGCCAACCCGATCGCGCTCAAGCGCGGCATCGACACGGCCGCCAGCGCCGTCGCGGAGATGCTGATCAAGTCCGCTCGCGAGGTAGAGGAGCGCCAGGAGGTGGCGCACGTCGCCACCATCTCCGCGCAGGACCCGAAGATCGGCGAGGTCATCGCCGAAGCCTTCGACAAGGTGGGCAAGGACGGCGTCATCACCGTCGAGGAAGCCCCCACCATGGGCATCGAGCTCGAGTTCACCGAGGGCATGCAGTTCGACAAGGGTTACATCTCGGCGTACTTCACCACCGACCCGGAGCGGATGGAGGCAGTCCTGGAGGACGCCTACATCCTGCTGACCGGCGGCAAGATCTCCTCGATGCAGGAGTTCCTGCCGCTGCTGGAGAAGATCGCGCAGACCAAGAAGCCGCTGGTGGTCATCGCAGAGGACGTGGACGGCGAGGCGCTGTCGACGCTCGTCGTGAACAAGATCCGCGGCCTGCTCAACGTCGTCGCGGTCAAGGCACCGGGCTTCGGTGACCGCCGCAAGGCGATGCTCGGCGACATGGCCGTGCTGACCGGCGCCGAGGTGGTCAGCGAGGAAGTCGGCCTGAAGCTCGACCTGGCCGGGCTGGACGTGCTCGGCGAGGCCCGGCGGGTCGTGGTGACCAAGGACACCACCACGATCGTCGACGGCGCGGGCGAGCAGAGCGAGGTCCAGGACCGGATCCGGCAGCTGCGGACCGAGATCGAGAACACCGACTCGGACTGGGACCGGGAGAAGCTGCAGGAGCGCGTCGCCAAGCTGGCCGGCGGCGTCGCCGTGCTGCGGGCCGGGGCTGCGACCGAGGTCGAGCTCAAGGAGAAGAAGCACCGGCTCGAGGACGCGATCTCGGCGACCAGGGCTGCCATCGAGGAAGGCATCATTCCCGGCGGCGGCAGCGCGCTGGTCCAGCTCGCGGCTCAGCTTGACGACCTCGGCCTGACCGGCGACGAGGCGACCGGCGTGCAGATCGTGCGCCGCGCGCTCAGCGCACCGGCCCGGTGGATCGCGGAGAACGCGGGCGCCGAGGGCGGCGTCATCGTCGCCCGCATCGCCGAGCTACCCGCCGGCCACGGCTACAACGCCGCGACCGGCGAGTTCGGTGACCTGGTGGCTCAGGGCGTGCTCGACCCGGTGAAGGTGACCAGGTCGGCCGTGCAGAACGCCGCCTCGATCGCGGGCATGCTGCTGACGACCGAGGCTCTGGTGACGGAGAAGCCGGAGCCGGCCGAGCCGGCCGCCGCTGGCGGTCACGGCCACCAGCACTGACGCAGTTCGCTCCGGAGCCCGCCGCCCTGTGCCTGACCGGCCGGGGCGGCGGGCTCCGGCGTTCCCGGCGACTGGCGCGTCGCGGGCGCGAGGATCGCGGGCTTGCGCGCGGCGGGCGACCGGGGGTGGCGCGCTCGCGCCACCCCCGGTGGGCGCCTGGTGGCGGGCTGGGGCGCGGCGTGCGGCGATCCCTGGCGGCCGTCCCGTGGCCGGAAAACTCGCGCGCGGCCACGGCGGGTGCTCGGCGATACTGAGGGCGTGTCTATCGAAGCGGTGATCTTTGACTTCGACGGGCTGCTGATGGACACGGAGAGCACCGGGCTGGCGAGCTGGCAGTGGGAGTGGCGCCAGCACGGCCTGGAACTCGATGCCGGCGCGTTCTTCGCCGATCACGGCGGTGACGTCAGCGAGGAGCGGTACGCGCGGCTGGCCGAGGCCGTCGGCTCCGGTTTCTCGCGCGCGGCGAGCCACGCCCGCCGCACCGCCTACCGGGCGCGGCTGCACCTGGACCTCGGCCTGTCCGCGGGCATCAGCGACTGGCTCGACGAGGCCAGGCGGCTGGGCCTCAGGCTCGCCGTCGCCAGCAGCTCGCCGGGGGAGTGGGTGCGCGGGCACCTGGGCCGGGTAGCCGCGCTGTCACGGTTTGAGACCGTCGCGGGCGGCGACGAGGTGGCGCGGCCGAAGCCCGATCCCGGTGTCTACCTGCAGGCGCTGCGGAAGCTCGCGCTGCCCGCCGCGGCCGCGGTGGCGGTGGAAGACACCCCGCACGGGGTCGCGGCCGCGCACGCGGCCGGGCTGCGGTGCATTGCCATCCCCAATCCGCACGCCGATCCTGGCCGGTTCGGAGCGGCCGATCTCGTGCTCGGCAGCGCCGCCGAGGCGAGCCTTTCCGAGGCCCTCAGCCGCTGCTTCCGGATATGACACTCTCGCCGGGTAATGTGCTTTTTTATACCCGACATTTTAATTTTATCGGACACCATTCAATACTCAGGGTAGTTGTTTGACTACGGATTGTGATTCCATTACTAATCTTTCGGCTGGGCCGCACAATGTAATCTTTCTGTTGCCTATTTTGATGTTGCCTTGACTCTTCGGTTGGGGAATCTAGGTCTTGCACAGACCAAGACGTGAGACCGCCGCTGAGTCAGGGGGACCGGGTGGAATCGCAGGTAGATAGAGGAAGGCATGGCAATTTCGGTGAAGTGACCGAATTGGCCATGCGGGGGCAGCCCGCGGCAATTGACAGTCTGCTGCGGCAGATCAGGCCAATGGTGGTGCGCTATTGCCGGGCCCGCCTGGGGCGGATTTCGGGGCATTATCACGCGGCCGATGACGTAGCACAGGAAGTATGTATTGCGGTTCTATCCGCACTTCCGCGTTATCAGGACATGGGACGACCGTTCGTGTCTTTTGTCTTTGGCATCGCCTCCCACAAGGTGGCCGACGCCAAGCGCAGCGCGGCGCGGCTGGCGATACCGACCGAGGACCTGCCCGACGGGCCCGATGACCGGCCGGGCCCGGAAGAGACGGTCGTCGCGTACACCGAGGCCGAACGCGCCAGGGCACTGCTGGCGCGGCTGCCGCGCCATCAGCGCGAGCTGCTCGGGCTCCGGGTGCTGTCCGGCTTCACCGCCGAGGAAACCGGGCACGCGCTGGGCATGTCGGCCGGGGCCGTCCGGGTCGCCCAGCACCGGGCGCTCGCCCGGCTGCGGGCGATCGCCCGCGAGGAGTCGATCGCATAGCTAAGCGCCAGGCCGGCGCTTCCCGGGCGATCCGTGCCCCCCGTCTCGCGGATCGCGGCCCGCCAGGGGCCGCCGGGATCCCTGCTCCCCCGTGGCAGGGATCCCGGCTCCCTCGACCGGCAGCCGCGCAGGAGGGTTGCCCCGGGGCGGGAACGGGTCGTGCCGCGGGTGCGACCGGGGCAAATACGGCCCCGCGGCCGCGGGAAGTGGCGCAGAACACCACGGCGCGCTCACCGGGGCTGCCGCGCCCGTGTCGGGTTGGTTACTAGGATGAACACATCCCAGCTCCCTGCCGCAGATGGATATTCGTATATGAGCGACGAGAAGTTCAGTCCGCCCGCCCTGACCTTCGATGACGTTCTGCTGCTACCGGCACTTTCCACCATAATGCCGAGCGAAGCGGACACGACTGCCCGGCTGACCCGGCGTATCAGGCTGCGGATCCCGCTGGTCTCCTCCGCCATGGACACCGTGACCGAGTCGCGGATGGCCATCGCGATGGCCCGCCAGGGCGGCGTCGGCGTGCTGCACCGGAACATGTCCATCGAGGAGCAGGCGCAGCAGGTCGACACGGTGAAGCGGTCCGAGGCCGGCATGATCACCAACCCGGTGACGTGCGGCCCGGACACCACGCTGGCCGAGGTCGAGGAGCTGTGCGGCCGGTACCGGATCTCGGGCCTGCCGGTCACCGACCCCGACGGCCGCCTCGTCGGCATCGTCACCAACCGGGACATCCGGTTCGAGTCCGATCACCGCCGTCGCGTCGCCGACATCATGACCAAGATGCCGCTGGTGACCGCGCCCGTCGGGGTGAGCCGGGACGAGGCGCTGCGGCTGCTGAGCAGCAACAAGGTGGAGAAGCTGCCGCTGGTGGACGACGCCGGGCGGCTGCGCGGGCTGATCACGGTGAAGGACTTCACCAAGAGCGAGAAGTTCCCGAACGCCACCAAGGACGCCGAGGGCCGCCTCGTCGTCGGTGCCGCCATCGGCGTCGGCGAGGACGCCAAGCTGCGCGCGCAGGCGCTGATCGACGCCGGCGTCGACTTCCTCGTGGTGGACACCGCGCACGGGCACGCGCAGGGCGTGCTGGACATGGTCGCCCAGGTGAAGGCCAACGCCTCGCGGACCGAGGTTGTCGGCGGGAACGTCGCCACCAGGGCCGGAGCGCAGGCGCTGATCGACGCCGGCGCGGACGCGGTGAAGGTGGGCGTCGGCCCCGGCGCCATCTGCACCACCCGGGTCGTGGCGGGCGTCGGCGTGCCGCAGATCACCGCCATCTACGAGGCGGTCCAGGCGGCCGGGCCGGCGAACGTGCCGGTGGTCGGGGACGGCGGGGTGCAGTACTCCGGCGACATCGCCAAGGCCATCGCCGCCGGCGCCGACTCCGTCATGCTCGGCAGCTTGCTGGCCGGGTGCGAGGAAGGCCCGGGCGACGTCATCTTCATCAACGGCAAGCAGTTCAAGCTGTTCCGCGGGATGGGCTCGCTCGGCGCCATGCGCAACACCGAGCGCGGCGGCTCCTACTCCAAGGACCGCTACTTCCAGGACGACGTGCTGCGCGAGGACAAGCTGGTGCCCGAGGGCGTCGAGGCTCAGGTGCCGTTCCGCGGCCCGCTGTCGGCGGTGGCCTACCAGCTCATCGGCGGCCTGCGCGCGGCGATGGGCTACTGCGGCGCCCGCACCATCGCCGAGCTGCAGCAGGCCAGGTTCACCCAGATCACCGGGGCCGGACTGAACGAGAGTCACCCGCACGACGTGGAAATGGTGGCCGAGGCGCCGAACTATGGCGGCCGCCGCAACAACTGACGCAGCGCCCGCGCGAGCGCGGGCAGGCCGGCGAGTGCCGCCGGCGGCTGGGGTGGGAGAAGAGCACACGTGACCGTGGTGGAGATCGGCCGGGGCAAGAGCGGCCGCCGCGCCTACGCGCTGGAAGAGATCGGCATCGTGCCGTCCCGCCGGACCCGGCACCCGGACGAGGTGTCAATCGCCTGGCAGATCGACGCGTACCGATTCGACCTGCCGCTGGTCGTGGCGCCGATGGACAGCGTCGTCTCGCCCGCCACGGCGATCGCGGTCGGCAAGCTCGGCGGGCTCGCGGCGCTGGACCTGGAGGGCCTGTGGACCCGGTTCGATGACCCGGAGCCGCTGCTGGCCGAGGCGGCCGAGCTGGACGACGCGGCGGCGACCCGGCGGCTGCAGGAGATCTACTCGGAGCCGATCAGGGAAGACCTCATCGGCCGGCGGATCGAGGAGATCCGGGCGGCCGGGATCACCACCGCGGCCCGGCTGTCGCCGCAGCGGACGGCCCGGTTTTACAAGTCGGTCGTCGACGCCGGCGTGGACATCTTCGTGATCCGCGGCACCACGGTGTCGGCCGAGCACGTTTCCGGGCTGGCCGAGCCGCTCAACCTGAAGCAGTTCATCTACGAACTCGACGTCCCGGTCATTGTCGGCGGGTGCACGACGCACACGGCCGCGCTGCACCTCATGCGCACCGGGGCGGCCGGGCGTCCTGGTCGGGTTCGGCGGCGGATCCGGCCACACCACGGCCGCCGTCCTCGGGGTGAAGGTGCCGATGGCGACGGCCATCGCGGACGTAGCCGCGGCCAGGCGCGACTACCTGGACGAGTCCGGCGGCCGGTACGTGCACGTGATCGCCGACGGCGGCATGACCACCAGCGGCGACATCGCCAAGGCGCTCGCGCTGGGCGCCGACGCGGTCATGGTCGGCTCGCCGTTCGCCCGGGCCGCGCAGGCCCCCGGCCGCGGTTACCACTGGGGCAGCGAGGCACACCACCCGGACCTGCCGCGCGGCGCCCGGCTGAAGGTGGGCACGATCGGCTCGCTGGAGCAGATCGTGCACGGACCGTCGACAGTCGCCGACGGGTCGATGAACCTGATGGGCGCGCTCCGCCGGACCATGGCCACCTCCGGCTATTCCGACCTGAAGGAATTCCAGCGAGTGGAGGTCGTGGTGACTCCCAGTGCCGCGCCGCGCTGACCTGGGCCGGGTCTGGGCCGGCGCCCGGGCCGCCACCAATCACCATGCGGGGAACGGGGGCGGTACCCCGCAGAATCCCGCCAGGGCCACCACTCGGATCGGACCGGCAGAACGAGCCGCGGCGCTGGAGGCGCTGGCCGGCACCGAGCATCAGGTGCTGGTGGTCGGGGGCGGAGTGGTCGGGGCCGGGGTCGCGCTGGACGCGGTCACCCGCGGGCTGACTGCCGGCCTGGTCGAGGCCAGGGACTTCGGCTCGGGCACGTCGTCGAGGTCGAGCAAGCTCATCCACGGCGGTCTGCGCTACCTGGAACAGCTCAACGTGAGCCTGGTGCGGGAGGCGCTGAGCGAGCGGTCCATCCTGCTGCAGCGGCTGGCGCCGCACCTGGTCCACCCGGTCTCGTTCCTGTTCCCGTTCACGCATTACGGCTGGGAGCGGGCCTACGTCGGCACCGGCGTCTCCGCCTACGACACCCTCGGCTTCACTCTGGGCCAGTCCCGCGGCCTGCCGGGCCACCGGCAGCTGACCAGGAAGTCCGCGCTCAGGCTCGCGCCCGCGCTGAAGCGCTCGGCGCTCACCGGCGGGCTGGTGTACTGGGACGCGCAGGTCGATGACGCGCGGTACGTCGTCACGCTGCTGCGCACGGCGGCCAGTTACGGCGCGCACGCGGCGTCGCGCACGCAGGTGACCGGCTTCCTGCGCGAGGGCGAGCGGGTCACCGGCGTCCGGGCGACCGACCTGGAAACCGGGACCGAGCTGGAGATCAGGGCGCAGCAGGTCGTCAACGCCACCGGCGTCTGGACCGACGACATCCAGGAAATGGTGGGCGGCCGTGGCTCCATCAACGTGCGCGCGTCCAAGGGCGTGCACCTGGTCGTGCCGCGGGACCGGATCCACTCCAGCACCGGGATCATCCTGCGCACGCCGGTGAGCGTGCTGTTCGTGATCCCGTGGGGGCGGCACTGGATCATCGGCACCACCGACACCGGCTGGTCGCTGGACAAGGCCCACCCCGCGGCGAGCCGCGCGGACATCGACTACGTCCTGGCCCAGCTCGAATGACGTCCTCGCCGTCCCGCTGACCCGCGACGACGTCGAAGGCGTCTACGCGGGCCTGCGGCCGCTGCTGGCGGGCGAGTCAGAGTCCACGTCGAAGCTGTCCCGCGAGCACACCGTCGCGCATCCGGTGCCCGGCCTGGTCATGATCGCGGGCGGCAAGTACACCACCTACCGGCTCATGGCCAGGGACGCCGTCGACGCGGTGGCGCACGGGCTGGACGGCAAGGTCGCGCCGTCCTGTACCGAGAACATTCCGCTGGCAGGCGCGGACGGCTACCAGGCGCTGTGGAACTCCCGGTACGGGCTGGCCCGGTCATCCGGGCTGCACGTGGCGAGGATCGAGCACCTGCTGGACCGGTACGGGTCCATGATCGGCGAGGTGCTGGACCTGGTCGCGGCCGACTCCGGGCTCGGGAAGCCGCTGGCGGGCGCGGACGACTACCTGCGGGCCGAGGTGGTCTACGCGACCTCGCACGAGGGCGCCAGGCACCTGGACGACGTGCTGGCCCGGCGCACACACGCGTCAATCGAGACGTGGGACCGGGGCGTGCTCGCCGCCGAGGAAGCGGTCACCCTGATGGCCGGGCCGATGAAGTGGAAATCCCGGCAGATCGCCAGGGAACTGGAGAACTACCGGGCCAGGGTCGCGGCCGAGCGCGCCTCCCAGGAGGCGGAATCCGACCAGGACGCGGACGCGATCCGGCTCGGCGCGCCCGACATCGTGCCGGTGGTGCACGGCGACACGGTAGGCGCGTAGCCCGCACGCGCGCGTGCCCACATCCCGCGCTGGAACCTGACGCCTGGCGGCCAGGAGACCGGCCACCGGTTCGGTGCGCGCCTTCGGGCGGGAACGGGGAGTCACCCCGGCTGATCGCGCGGACCTGGCCCGGCGCATCGCCGCGGTGCTGGACCGGGATCCGGGTGCGGTGGCGCTGGCCGAGCGCTGGCTGGTCCGGACACCGCCGGATTGGCGCGAGTTCGCCGCCAGGAACTCGGCCCTCGCGGCGGATCCCGCCTGCGGCCACCAGCGGCCCGAGCCAGCCCGCCGGGCTGGCTAGACTGCCAGGCATGCCCAGGCCCCGTGTGTTCTCCGGTATCCAGCCGACTGCCGATTCCTTCCATATCGGCAACTACCTGGGTGCGCTGCGCCAGTGGGTAGCGCTGCAGGAGACCCACGAGACCGTCTACTGCGTCGTCGACCTGCACGCGATCACAGTGCCGCAGCAGCCCGCCGACCTCCGCCGGCGGTCCAGGGTCGCGGCCGCGCAGCTGTTCGCGGCCGGGCTGGACCCGGACCGGTCGATCGTGTTCGTGCAGAGCCACGTGGCCGAGCACGCGGAGCTCGCCTGGGTGCTGTCGTGCATTACCGGCTTCGGCGAGGCGAGCCGGATGGTCCAGTTCAAGGACAAGTCCGCCAAGGGCGGCGCGGACGCCGCGAGCGTCGGGCTGTTCACCTACCCGATCCTGCAGGCGGCCGACATCGTGCTCTACGACGCCGATCAGGTGCCCGTCGGCGAGGATCAGCGCCAGCACCTGGAGCTGACCAGGGACCTGGCCCAGCGGTTCAACCACCGGTTCGGCAGCACGTTCGTCGTGCCCGGTCCGTACATCCTGCCGGAGGTCGCCAAGATCGCCGACTTGCAGGATCCCTCGATCAAGATGAGCAAGTCCGCGTCGGCGCCGCAGGGCATCATCGACGTGCTCGAGGACCCGGCGGCGATCCGCCGCAAGATCATGCGCGCGGTTACCGACACCGACGGCGAGGTGCGCGCGGACGAGCAGGCGAAGCCCGGCGTGACGAACCTGCTGCGGATCTACTCGGCGCTGTCCGGTGAGCCGGTCGCCAGCCTGGAGCAGCGGTACGCCGGGGCCGGCTACGGCAGCTTCAAGAAAGAACTCGCCGAGGTCGTGGTGGACGCGTTCGCGCCGATCCGGGAGCGGACGGAAGAACTGCTCGCCGACGACGCGCAGCTGGACAAGCTGCTCGCGGCCGGGGCGGCGAGGGCCCATGAGCTGGCCGCGGCCACGATGACGCGGGTGCGGGACCGGATCGGCTTTCTGCCCGCCCGGTAGCCCGCTGATTAAGCTCCGGGTTCGCGGGTAACTGCGCCCGCGCAGGCATTCAATCCCCCGACGCCTGCGCAGGGAGTGTTCACGACAATGACTGGAACGCTTCGCGTCCGGCGGAGCCGGGGCGCGCTCAGTGGTGTGCTACTCGTGCTGCTTGGTATCTGGGGCGCGGTGATTCCGTTCGTCGGCCCGTACTTCCACTACGCCTACACGCCGAACCGGGCCTGGGACTACACCTCCGGGCGGCTCTGGCTGGAAGTGCTGCCGGGAGCGGCCGTGCTGCTCGGTGGTCTAGTCGTGCTCGGCAGCCGGCACCGGCTGGTGGCCGTGCTGGGTTCCTGGCTGGCCGCGGCCGGCGGTGCCTGGTTCGCGGTCGGTGACCTGGTGGCGGCGCGCTGGACGAGCCTGCCGTCGGCGGGCACGCCGACCGGCGGGCCGACCCGGATGGTGCTGGAACAGATCGGCTTCTTCATCGGACTCGGTGTCCTGATCGCGTTCCTCGCGGGCATCGCGATGGGCCGGTTCACGGTAGTGGCCGTCCGCGATGTGCGCGCGCGTGACGCGGTGGTCGCCGAGCCCGTGGCCGAGGAGCCGGTGGTCGCGGAGCCCGTGGCCGCGGCCGGGCCGGTCGGGACCGACGACGAGCCGACGACCGAGGTGCCCGCCACGGCCAGCGGCGAGAACCGGTCGATCCGGCGGCTGGGTCTGGGACGGCCGCTGGTGCGATCCGGCTCGGCCCGTGCCGTCGGCACCGGCTCCGCAGCCACCGAGGAATAGGGCAGCACCGTCAGCAGTGGTTTAGCTGACCCGGGCCAAGCGGCCTGGGTCAGCTAAGCCGATAGCTGCGCTTGGCTGCCCCGACGGGTGGCCTGCGCCCGGATCTGGCCCGCCGCGGTCTAACGAGCTGCGGTGCTTGCCGGCCAGCCGGCGCCTGCGGGCCAGCGTGCCCGCGCCGCCCAGGCCGAGGCCGGTCACGGCGATGACGCCGGCGTAGAGCGCCATCTGGCCGCCCGATCCAGAGCCGGCCGCCGGGGCCTTCGACAGGCTCGCGGCGTCACCGGCCTGTCCGCCGCGCTTACCAACGCTGTGCCTGGCGGCAGGCGCGGCCAGCGGCGGCACCAGCGTGCCGACCGCGCTCACCTTGCCGTTCATCGCGAACCCCCAGTTCAGGAGCGTCACCGCGGAGGTGATCTCCTGCAGCGGGGTGCAGTGCAGGATCGTGACGATCAGCGTGACGCCGTTGCGCCTGGCCAGTCCCACGTAGGTGGCTTCCGACGTCACCGTCCAGCCGATCTTGCCGCCGAGCGCGCCGCGGTACTTCGTCAGTAGCCAGTTCTGGTTGACCAGCGTCTCCCAGTGCCGCGGCTTGACCTCGAACCTGGCCGACAGCGTCGAGTCGTACTTCATGAAAGCTGGCATCGCCAGCGCCTGCCGGGCGATCAGCGCCTCGTCATAGGCGGATTCGACCTGGCCGTCGGCGGGCAGCCCGTTGGGACGTTTGGCCACGACGTCATAGGCCTGCAGATGGTGCGCCTCGGCGTTGATCAGGGCCATGCCCTTGGCCAGCGATCCGGTCGCCTGGGTCAGCGCGACGGCCGCGTCGTTGGCCGAGATGGTCAGCAGGGCCGTGAAAAGGTCGGAGACCCGGTACCTGCGGCCGGCCACCAGACCCGCGTCCATCGGCTCCGTGTCCGCCGCCGCTTTGCTGGCGAGCACCATCGAGCCCGGCTTGAGCAGCGGGATCAGCGTGATCGCGGTCAGGACCTTCATCGTGCTGGCCGGGCCGAATCGGCCATGCGGGTCCTTCGCGGCGAGCACCTGCCCGGTGCTGGCATTCGCGACCACCCAGGCCGAAGCCGGGACGGCGGGGACCTTGCGGGCCGGGCGGCCGACGTACTGGACGACGGTGCCGTGACTGGCCAGCAGCGGCCCGCCGACGGTGTCAGCCGCGCTGGCCGGGCTCTGCCCGGCGGTGGCCGGCGGCGGCGCGGCGGCCAGGCAGGCTAGCGCCAGGGCGGCCGCGGGGACCACCAGACGCCGGGCTCGTAGCCTCATGGAGACACTCCATTTCGCTGTCCGCCTTGCCCGCCAACTACCCATATATCGGTCAGCCTCGCGAGCAGGTGAGCAGCCTACGTTCTCTTTCGCTGTGCTCGTGTCACGCGCTGTGACCTTCCCCACCTAGGCCGCTGGTTGCCCGCGCCATAATCTGGTTCTATGAGCCGCATATCGGAGTCAGGCAGGCCAATCGAAGGCGTTTACGGGCCCAAGAACGTGCAAAATCTTGACCCCGATGCGGATCTGGGCGAACCCGGGGCCTTTCCATTCACCCGCGGTGTCTATCCGACGATGTACCTGACCCGGCCCTGGACCATGCGTCAGTACGCCGGGTTCTCGACCGCGGCCGACTCCAACCGCCGCTACCATCAGCTGATCGAGGCGGGCACGACCGGGCTGTCGGTCGCCTTCGACCTGCCCACCCAGATGGGCTATGACTCCGACGCACCGCAGGCCAGGGGCGAGGTCGGCAAAGTCGGCGTCGCGATCGACTCGATCGAGGACATGCGACTGCTGCTGGACGGGATCCCGCTCGGCCAGGTCTCGACCTCGATGACGATCAACGCGCCCGCCGCGCTGCTGCTGATGCTGTATCAGCTCGTCGCCGAGGAACAGGGCGTCAAAGCGACGGAGATCTCCGGCACCATTCAGAACGACATCCTGAAGGAATACATCGCGCGCGGAACGTATATCTACCCGCCGCAGCCCTCGCTGCGGCTGGTGGCGGATACGTTCGCCTACTGCCGCGAGGAGATTCCGCGCTGGAATACGATCTCGATCTCCGGCTATCACATGGCGGAGGCGGGTGCGTCGCCGGTACAGGAGATAGCCTTCACGCTCGCTAATGCCCGCGAGTACGTGCGAGCCGCGATTGCCTCCGGCCTGGCGGTGGACGACTTCGCGCCGCGCCTGTCGTTCTTCTTCGTGGCCAGGACCACCTTGCTGGAGGAAGTGGCGAAGTTCCGCGCGGCCCGGCGGCTGTGGGCGCACATCATGCGGGACGAATTCGGGGCCCGTGACCCGCGCTCGCAGATGCTGCGCTTCCATACCCAGACCGCCGGTGTCCAGCTCACCGCCCAGCAGCCGGAGGTCAACCTCGCCAGGGTCACGCTGCAGGCGCTCGCGGCGGTGCTCGGCGGGACGCAGTCACTGCACACCAACTCCTACGACGAGGCCATCGCCCTGCCGAGTCAGAAGGCGGCCACGCTGGCCGTGCGCACGCAGCAGGTGCTGGCCAGCGAAACGGACCTGACCGCCACCGTCGACCCGCTGGCCGGCTCGTACGCGATCGAGTCCATGACCGACGACATCGAAGCGCAGGCCAAGGAGCTGATGGCCAAAGTGGCCGAGCTCGGCGGCGCGGTCGCGGCCATCGAGCAGGGGTTCCAGAAGGCGGAGATCGAGCGGTCGGCGTACCGGATCGCGCGCGAGATCGATTCGGGCGAGCGCAAGATCGTCGGCGTCAACGCGTACGTGAGCGCGAAGGAGGAGCCGTACGAGCCGCTGCGGGTGGACCCGGCGATCGAGCAGGAGCAGGCGGCGCGGCTGGCCACGCTGCGCGGCGGCCGGGATAACACCGAGGTGCGGCGGCGGCTCGACGACATTAAGCGCACCGCGGCCGGTACTCCGAACCTGCTGTTCCCCATCCGCGAAGCGTTGCGCGCGAGCGCCACCGTCGGCGAAGTCTGCGATGCGATGCGCGAGGTGTGGGGCGTCTACCAGCCCGCGGACGCATACTGATCGGCCGGCTCGCTCGTTTCAACAATCATGCAACGTCAGCGAATCCGGCTGAGCTACCGGTACGATGCTGACCAGTAGACAGCGAATCTCGTCAGCGAGCGACGGGCAAGCAGAGTGGCGCCTATTCGGCGCGAATATTGGCTAGTCAGGTGGATGAAGTCGCTCGCAGGCAGGCTCAGGCATCAGCGAGCGCAAGACGCCGCGTTTTGGTGACCGAAAAGCCGGTACCTAACGTGGCCATGCTGACGGCCCACCTGCCGTGATCCGGAACATGGGGTTCCGGCGCAGTTCTGGGAGCGGGCACATAACGTAAGGCCGGCACGGGAGGCGCAGCTGAGCTTCCCGCGGCGGTCTGCTTGCTGGCGGACCGGAGTGAGTACGAGGACACATGGACACGCTGCGCAGTGTTGCAACGAGTAAGAGTGCCGGTTGGCGTTCCAATGCCCACGGGGAGGCGGCGCATGGCCGAGCATGATCTTGACGGGGAGCTCGACGCGTTTCTCGCCGGGCACGAGGGCGAGCTGATCGATTTCCGCCGAGACCTGCACGCGCACCCGGAGACCGGCTATCACGAATACCGGACCACGCGCCGGATAGCCCTGCGCCTCGAAGCCGCCGGGCTGCGGCCGAACATCCTGCCCAAGGGCACCGGCCTCACCGTCGACGTCGGCACCGGGTCGGCGGACGAGCCCGTGGTGGCGCTGCGGGCGGACATCGACGCGCTGCCCATCAACGATGAGAAGGACGTGCCGTACCGGTCCGTCAACCAGGGCGCGTGCCACGCTTGCGGGCACGACGTGCACACGTCGATCCTGCTCGGCACCGGCCTGTTCCTGGCCAGGGTCGCGGCCGCGCGGGCGCTCCCCGGCAGGGTGCGGCTGATCTTCCAGCCCGCCGAGGAAGTGCCAGGCGGCGCGATGGACGTGCTCGCGGCCGGCGGCATCGCCTCGGTAGACCGCATCTTCGCGCTGCACTGCGAGCCCAAGCTCGAGGTCGGCAAGATCGGCACCAGGGTCGGAGCCATCACCGCGGCGTGCGACAAGCTGATGGTCAAGGTGACCGGCCCCGGCGGCCACACCGCCCGCCCGCACCTGACCGCGGATCTGGTGTTCGCGCTCGGCAAGATCATCACTGAGCTGCCGGCCGCGCTGTCCAGGCGGGTGGACCCGCGCTCCAGCCTCAGCCTGGTCTGGGGCAGGGTCAGCGCCGGGACGGCCGCCAACGCGATCCCGGACGACGGCGTGGTCGAGGGCACCGTCCGGTGCCTGGACGACAGCGCCTGGCACGAGGCGCCGGAGCTGGTAAAGGCGCTGGTGGAGTCCGTGGCGAGCGCCTACGGCGTGGTGCCGGAGATTACCTACCAGCGCAACGTGCCGCCCACGGTCAACGACGCGCTCTGCACCGCGATGTTCGAGGCGGCCGCGGACCGGGTGCTGGGGCCTGACTCGATCACGACGGCGAGCCAGAGCCTGGGCGGCGAGGACTTCGCCTGGTATCTGGACTCCATTCCCGGTGCGCTGGCCAGGCTCGGCACCCGCACCCCGGGCTCGGCCGATGACTTCGACATCCACCAGGCGGTCTTTGACGTCGACGAGCGGGCCATCGCGCTGGGCGTCCGGCTGATGGCTGCGACGGCACTCACGGCGATGTCGGGCGGCACGGTGGCACCCGACGGCGGTCAGGGTGCCGCTGAGGGCCGGGACCAGGTGGCCGGCGCGCTCGCCTGACGGCCCGGACGCGGCCGGCCATACCTGGGCGCCCTGAGCGCATACAGTGGGAAACCGGTCGTTGCCCGAGCCGCCGTCTGGAGTATGGGTCCCGTGTCCTTCCCGCCGTCACCGCTAGCACCGCCGGGTGCGCCCTTCGGGCGCGGCGCCGGTCAGGACGGACCGCGCACGCTCTGGAAGGCCAGGCCGGGTGGCCGCACGGTGTTCCGGCATCCGGCGCCGCTGGTGCTGTGGTGGGCCTGGGTGGTCTTCGCCCTCGTCAACGTCGTCTACCTGCTCTTCGGCGACCTGACGATCAACTCGGTCCGCGGCATCGCAGGCCTGCTGACCGCCACCGGCGTGCTGTACGCGTGCACCCTGCACTCCCGGGTCGAGACCGACGATGAAGGCGTCACGATCCACAACCCGCTGCGCGACCACCGGGCGCCGTGGGGCGTCGTGTCGGCCGTGACGCTCGGCGACTCGGTCGAGTTCACCTGCGGCCTGCCCGCGCCCAGGAAGACAAAGACGATCTACAGCTGGGCGCTGTACTCGAGTCGCAGGTCACGGGCCCGGCGGCAGATGCGCGGCTCGATGTTTCCGTCCCTCGGGCAGCGCGGCATCAGCAGCCGGGCGCCCGCCGAGGCGGCCGACCTGGCCCGGCAGCAGCCGAGCCAGATTATGCGGATCGAACTCGACCGCCGGGCGGCCGCCGGCCGCGACCGCGGTCCTGGCGGCGGCGAACTGCGCAGCAGCCTGGCCTGGCGCCCGGTGGCGGCCATCGTGGCGCCTGCCGTGTTCCTGCTGATCGCCTTCCTGGTCAGGTAGCGGCCGGCGGCTCGTCACCGAGCAGCCATCGAGCCCCCGGCCCGTTGCCCTGCGCAGTGTCCTGCGGGTTGTAAAGGGCGCAGCGACGCAGCGAGAGGCACCCGCAGCCGATGCAGCTGCTCAGCGTGCTGGACATCGCCTGCAGATCGGCGATCCTGGCGTCGATCCTGGACTGCCAGGCCCGCGCCGCCCGGCCCCACTCAGCTCGCGTCGGCGCCCGGTCGGCCGGGAGCCGGGCCAGGCTCGACTTGATCTCCCGCAGGTCCAGGCCCAGCTCGCGGCCGGCCCGGATGAACGCGACCCGGCGCAGTATGTGCCGCGGGTAGCGACGCTGGTTGCCCGCCGTCCGGCTGGCCGAGATGAGCCCCTGGCTCTCGTAGAAGCGCAGCGCCGAGGGGGCCGCGCCGCTGCGGGCGGAGAGCTCCGAGATCGTCAGCAGGTCGGCAGAACCCTTGGCGGCCATGGCCCAGAGGATAACCGCCCGCCGCCGCCGACTTCGAGTGTGCTTTAAGTTGGCGGCCACGCCGGGCCGGGGGCTCGGGTCAGCTGCCGACCGAGTCGCAGGGCCTGGACCGCAGGTCGGCGACGTACTCCGACGGCGCGCCCGCGGTCTCGGCGGCGTCGGCCAGGATGCCAAGATACCGGGCCGACGGCAGGCCGCCTTCGTAGCCGTTCAGCACGTACAGCCAGGCGAGCACGTCGCCCTCCGCGGTGGCGACCCGCACCTTCGCTTGCCGGTAGTAGCCGAGCGTGACCCCGTCCCACATGTCCAGCGCGGCCTCGTCGGCCTCGTTCATCTCGTACAACGCCACGAAGACATGCTGGCCGCTGGCCTCGACCACGGTAGCCAGGGCGCCGTCCCAGCCCAGCTCCTCCCCGCCGAAAGTCAGCCGCCAGTCTTCCAGCCAGCCGGTGCCGCGCCGGGGCGAGTGCGGACAGCGCCGCGCCATCTGCGCGGGGTCCATATTGCTGCCATAGGCCGCGTACATCGCCACGGTTTACAAGCGTACGAGCATGACCGCTCTGGCCGCCGGTTATCCCCGTGGCGCGCCGAGGGCGGCCCGCGCCCCCCAGGTCAGGGCGGCGGGGGCCGGATGCGACAGAATGGGAAAACGTGAGCCAGCCACGGGCGAGGATCGCCATCATCGGAGGCGGGCCGGGCGGCTACGAAGCCGCCCTGGTCGCCGCTCAGCTCGGGGCTGAGGTCACCGTCATCGAGCGGGATGGCCTGGGTGGCGCCTGCGTGCTCACCGACTGCGTGCCCTCCAAGACCCTCATCGCGACCTCGGGGATGATGGCCTCGCTGGACGGGTCGGCCGGGCTCGGTATCCAGCTCTACCCCGACGGCGCGGGGCAGGCCAGGGTAGACGCGCCGCGGCTGTATGCCCGGGTGCGGTCGCTGGCCAGGGCGCAGTCGGCCGATGTCGCGTCCCGGCTGTCGGCCGAGGGCGTGAAGGTGGTCGCCGGCCCGGCCGGCTGACCGGCCCGCACACGGTGACGGCGGGGGACACCGAGGTCGAGGCCGACGCGGTGCTGATCGCTACCGGCGCGGAGCCGCGGATACTGCCCGGTGCCGAGCCCGACGGCGACCGGATCCTGACCTGGCGCCAGCTCTATGACCTGCCGGAGCTGCCGCCCGAGCTGATCGTCGTCGGCTCCGGCGTGACCGGGGCCGAGTTCGCCAGCGCCTACCAGGCACTGGGCTCCCAGGTGACGCTCGTCTCCTCCCGCGGCCGGGTGCTGCCGCACGAGGATGCCGACGCCGCCGTGGTGGTGGAGGACGTGTTCCGCCGGCGCGGGATGACGGTGCTGAGCAAGTCGCGCGCGAGCGAGGTCCGGCGGTCCGGCGACGGCGTCGTGGTGACGCTGCATGACGGCCGCAGCGTCCGCGGCTCGCACTGCCTGATGACGGTGGGCATGGTGCCCAACACCGCCGGACTCGGCCTGGCCGAGGCCGGCATCGAGGTGGACGAGCGGGGCTTCGTGCCCGTGGACAAGGTGTCGAGGACGTCGGCGCCCGGCGTCTACGCGGCCGGCGACTGCACCGGCCGGCTGATGCTGGCCTCGGTCGCAGCGATGCAGGGCCGGATCGCGATGTGGCACGCGCTCGGCGAGGCGGTCAAGCCGCTGCGGCTGAGCCACGTGGCGGCCACCATCTTCACCGAGCCGGAGATCGCGACGGTCGGCCTCTCCGAGCAGGCCCTCGCGGCG
The DNA here is from genome assembly GCA_963726425.1 of uncultured Actinomycetota bacterium. Lineage (GTDB taxonomy): Bacteria > Actinomycetota > Actinomycetes > Streptosporangiales > Streptosporangiaceae > JAJYUU01. The sequence goes on from CAVSCN010000040.1 coordinate 52,225, forward strand.
GGCGAGGCCGATGCCGTGGTGGTGAAGCTGCCGCTGGCCACCAACGCGCGGGCCAAGATGCAGGGCTTCCGGGATGGCTTCGTCAAGCTGTTCGCGCGCCGCAGCACCGGCACCGTGCTCGGCGGTGTCGTCGTCGCGCCGCGGGCCAGCGAGCTCATCCTCGCGGTCTCGCTCGCGGTCGAGCGGCTGCTCACCGTCGACCACGTGGCGCAGACGTTCGCCGTCTACCCGTCGCTGTCGGGCAGCGTCACCGAGGCCGCGCGCCGGCTGATGCAGCCCGCGGAGGGTACCGACGACTAGTGTGTCGGGCGGCCCAGGTCGGGGTCGTCGGGCACGTCGAGCCCGTGCTGGCGGAGCCTGCTCGCCCGGATGTCGTCGGCGTACGCGGCCGTGGTGAAGATGCTGCCGCACAGGATCAGCGCCACCATCATCACCGCGAGCCAGGCCGGCGCCGGTAGCAGCGTGAGCAGCAGCGTGGCGATGATCGCGCAGATCGGCACGATGACCGCGAGGTGCCGCAGGACCGTGCGGCCGCGCCAGCCCGCGTCGGTCAGCTCGTGCCGGACCCAGTCCAGGTTCTCGGCCGGAAGCCGGAAGCCGGCGGCGAACCGGAGCCAGCGCCCGGCACCCGGATCTCCGGCCAGCCTGGCCATTACACGGCCTCCCCTGCCAACCTGCCCTGGCTACTTGAGCTGGCAGATGACGGCGCCGGCCGGCACGGTCTGGCCGACCTGGACGCTCAGCCCGGTCACGGTGCCCGCCTTGTGCGCGGTCAGCGGCTGCTCCATCTTCATAGCTTCCAGCACCACGATGGTGTCGCCGGCGCCGACCTGCTCGCCGTCGGCCGCAACGATCTTCACGATCGTGCCCTGCATGGGGCTGACCAGCTCGTCTCCCGTCGCCTTCCCGCCGCCGGCCCCGGACCGGCGGCCGCCACCGCGCGCCTTCGGGGACTGGGGGGCCGCGGAACCGCCAGTTCCGGCACCAAACCCCGCAGGCAGGCTGACCTCAAGCCGCTTGCCGCCGACCTCGACGGTGATGGTCTCCCGCCCGGCCTCGGCCGGCGTCGCCGGCCGTCTCCTGAGTACGGCGGGAGGTCGGCGTCGAACTCGGTCTCGATCCACCGGGTGTGCACGCGCATCGGACCCTGCGCGAACGCCGGGTCGTCGACCACCGCCCGGTGGAACGGCAGTACGGTCGGCATGCCGTCGATCTCGAACTCGGCGAGCGCCCGGCGGGACCGCTCCAGCGCCTGTTCTCTGGTCGCGCCCGTGACGATCAGCTTGGCGATCAGCGAGTCGAAGGCCTGCGGCACGGTCTGGCCCGCGGCGTAGCCGGCGTCCAGCCGTACGCCCGGGCCGGACGGCTGGCGCCAGCTGGTGATCGTGCCCGGCGCCGGCAGGAAGTTGCGGCCGGGGTCCTCGGCGTTGATCCGGAACTCGAAGGAGTGACCGCGCAGCTCCGGGTCGCCGTAGCCGAGCGGCTCGCCGTCCGCGATCCGGAACATCTCCCGGACCAGGTCGATGCCGCTGACCTCCTCGGTGACCGGGTGCTCGACCTGGAGCCTGGTGTTGACCTCAAGGAACGAGATCGTGCCGTCCTGCCCGACGAGGAACTCGCACGTGCCCGCGCCGACGTAGCCGGCGGCGCGCAGGATGTCGGCCGACGCGGTGCGCAGCTGCTTCTCCTGTTCGGCGGTCAGGAACGGGGCGGGCGCCTCCTCGACCAGCTTCTGATGCCGGCGCTGCAGCGAGCAGTCCCTGGTCGAGACGATGACGACGTTGCCGTGGGTGTCGGCGAGGCACTGCGTCTCCACGTGCCGCGGCCGGTCCAGGTAGCGCTCGACGAAACACTCGCCGCGGCCGAACGCGGCCACCGCTTCGCGCACCGCCGATTCGAACTGGCTGGCAATCTCCTCGGTGGTCCTGGCGACCTTCAGGCCGCGGCCACCGCCGCCGAACGCGGCCTTGATCGCAATCGGCAGGCCGTACTCGGCGGCGAACGCCTCGGCCTCGGCGGCGCTGCTGACCGGCCCGTCGGTGCCGGGCGCGAGCGGCGCGCCGACCTGCTTGGCGATGTGCCTGGCCTGCACCTTGTCCCCGAGCGCGTCGATCGCGGCGGGCGGCGGCCCGATCCAGGTCAGCCCCGCCTCGATGACGGCGCGGGCGAAGCCGGCGTTCTCGGCCAGGAATCCGTAGCCGGGGTGCACTGCGTCGGCGCCGCTGTCGGCCGCCGCCTTCAGGAGCTTGGTGATGTCCAGGTAGCTCTCGGCGGCCGTCTGCCCGCCCAGGGCGTAAGCCTCGTCGGCCATGGAGACGTGCAGCGCGTCCAGGTCGGCCTCGCCGTAGACGGCCACGCTGGCGAGCCCGGCGTCCCGGCAGGCCCGCACGATCCGGACTGCGATCTCGCCGCGGTTCGCGATGAGGACCTTGCGCACGTGCGATTTCTCCCTTCGACTGTGAGGAGTCTAGGTGAGAGTCGGCCGTAGCGGCCGGGCGGGCGGCGGCGATAATCGGCCCGTTACCGATCCGCTGGGTGAATTGTCGCGACGGCCAGGTCTGATGCCGTTAGCGGGGGAGCGCGCTCGCCCGCCAGGCACCAGGACCGGGCGTCAGCTGCGGGCGCAGCTGCCGGGACCTGGCCGCCCACCGCGACGGGGCAGGGGCCTGCGCGGGCGCCGACTGGCGGCCGCGGGCCGACAGCACCACCACGACGGCGGCGAGTTCGGCGGCGGTTGGCTCGCCCCGGACCACGGTGAGCCCGGGCCGCGCCGGAAGTTCAGACATCGCTGGAATTCAGCCCTTCGACTTGCCGACCCCAAGGCCGAACTGGCGGTGCACTCTAGCCCAGAACGCATCCCGCAGCCACTCCCGCGCCTCTTGATACGCACGTAGCGAGAGGCCGAGCTCCTTCTCGGCGTCCACCAGCAGTTCCTTGTCGATGACCGGCGGCAGGATCGGGCCGGGCAGCAGGTCGCGGATGTTGTCCTCGCCGCGGGTCAGGATCCACTTCTGCGCCACGTGCTCGCCGGCTTCCTCGACCCGCTCGCGATCCGGTCCGAGGCGGGCCGCGGACAGGTGCGCGATCGACAACGGCCGGGACATCGGCCGGGAGGCGTGCCGGTCGCCGAAGACCTGTGCGGGCGACGGCGCTAGCTGGCCGGTCTGGGCCGGCGTGGGCTGGCTGCCCCGGACCAGGCCGGCATCGGCGGCCGCGGCCGCCGCGGCGGCCGCGGCCGCCGGTTCCGGGGTCAGCTGGCGGGTGAAGAACGGCTCCACGAAAGACCGCTCCAGCACCTCGACCGTGTCCGACTCCCACACCAGACGCTCGGCCTGGTTCGTGCCATACGGCGGTTCCACGCCCCACAGATGCACCCGCACGCCGTAGGCCTGCGCCGCCTCGACGGCCGGCACCATGTCCTCGTCGCCCGCCACCAGGATCGCGTCGGTGATGGCCCGGTGCCGGGCCAGCGCCTCCATGTCGGCGCGGATCTGGGCGTCTACGCCCTTCTGCTGGCCGCGCGCGTTCAGGTTGCCGAGGCGCAGCTTCACCCACGGCATCTGGGCGATGACGCGCTGGTCGATCGTCGGCACCCGGTCCCTGGCGGCGTCGTACCAGTACACCCGCAGCAGCTCGCCGCGGACCTGGTCCTCGGCGTGCCTGGTCAGCGCCTGGATGAGCTTGTCCGCGTCGACCCGGTACTCGCGCCGGGACGCGGCGCTGAACAGCAGCTCGCCGGCGGACGCGTAGATATACCCGACATCTACCATGATGGCGTAGCGGGATAGCAGCGGCAGCGCCGAACCGGACTCGGTCATAGTACTGACGACTCTAACCGCAGTTGAGAGTGCCGACCTGCAGATGCTGTCACCGCAGCGCGGTCAGCTGGTCACGATGCGGTGGTCCCGGCCTGGCCGGTGCTTTCCGGGCCGCCGGAGGTCCGCCGGCCGCCGCCGAGTCGGCCGCGGCCAGGTCCGGCAGGTCGGGCCCGGGTGCCTGAGCCTGGCCGGGGACCAGAGCCTGGCCGGGCGCCACGGCCTGCGGACCGGCGGCGACAGCATCGCCCGCCTCGCCCGGACCGGGCAGCGGCCGGGCGAAGGCCAGCGCCGCCGTGATGCAGATCACCGGGATCGTCGGCACGACGTAACGGAGCGAGAAGTCGGCCGTCGCGGGCGGCACGACCTCCATGGTGAGCGCTGCCACCCAGGGGAACAGCGCGGGCCCGCCCCAGTTGCGCCGGCGGCGCAGGCCGCCGCCCCGCCAGCTCACGACGATGCCGCCGAGCCCGATCAGCATGAGCACGCCGAGCATCGTGCCGCGCATGTACAGGAAGCGCTGGTAGCCGATCATGATGTCGGCGAACGGCTGGACCTCCCTGGTCGCGGCGCCGTGCCCGCCGGTGTACTCGTTCTGCACCCGGACCAGCGCGACGGCCGTGCCCGGCCGCCACCGAGCGTATTCAGGCTCTGGGTGGCGTCGGTGAACTGGTACCTGCCCGCCATCGACTGGCTCGGGACCTGCGGCCGGTCCCAGGAGAAGGTGAGCAGCCAGCCGTGCACGACGGCGCCGGCGTAGCCCAGCGGCTGGGCCTCGATGGCCTTGATCGCGAACTGCCTGGCCAGCGCGTTCCTGGTCCTAGTGAACTGGCTGTCACTGGTGCCGCCGACCTTCAGCAGCGGGGAGTGCGGCCTCCCAGATGTAGAACGGCGCCTCTTGCCGGTCGGAGACCGGCGTGGTCGGGCAGAGCGGCCGCAGGTCGGCCGGCGGCTTGATGACCTGGCAGTTGGCGAACGTCATCGTGCGTGACCACAGGAAGACGCCGTCGCTGGTAGTTGAACGCCAGCGTGGTGGTAGCGCACGTCGATACCAGCCCGCGTAGGCCAGCAGCGGCACTGCGCCCGACGACCGCGGTGGCGACCAGCTTCTGCCAGCCCACCCAGCGGACGATCATGAAGACCAGCAGCACGATCAGCAGCGGCAGGCCTACCGGCCAGAAGGCCGAGGCGATCGCGAGCAGCGCCGCGGCAGCCGGCAGTGACCAGGCTGGGCGCTGCCCGGTCCGGCCACCAGAGCACCAGCACCACGGCCAGCACGCACAGGAAGGTGAAGACGGAGTCCGCCAGGATTTCCTGTTCCAGCTGGATCACGTACGGATCGAGCAGCACCGGCACGGTGGCCAGCGTCGCGCCCCAGCGCGGGCAGCCGGTAGCGGTGCCGCAGCAGCGCATAGATCAGCGCGCCCATGGCCAGGCCGGTCAGGTGCTGGACGAGCGTGACGACGGCGAAGCTGTGCAATGGGTGCAGCAGTTCCAGGAAAACGCCGTAGCCGGACTCGCGTGAGGTTCCCGGCGACATGTTCAGGCCGGAGTTCACGTAGGAGACGGAGTCGCCGCCGTACCAGATCGCGGGCGGGAAGGCCAGCATCGTGATCAGCCGCAGGGCGGCGCCGAGCGCGAACGCCAGGCTAAATAGCCTGTTCTCGGCTAGGAATCGAATGGCACGCACCCTCACGGCGCATATTTTGCCACGCCTGGCCGACTGCTCCGACCGGCTTCACCCGCCGTTCAAGCTGGAACTGCCGGGCCAGCGCAGTTGCGGGCCAGGCCTGCCGCCGGGTCTTGCCCGGATTTAGCACCCGCTACAGCGGGATGTTGCCGTGCTTCTTCGGCGGGAGCGTCTGCCGCTTGGTCCGCAGCGCCCGCAGCGCCCTGGTCACCTGGGAGCGGGTCTCGGCCGGGCTGATGACCGCGTCCACGTAGCCGCGCTCGGCCGCGATGTAGGGGTTGAAGAGCGTGTCCTCGTACTCGGCGATGCGCTGCTTGCGCACGCTCGGCCGCGCTGATCCGGGTCCTCGACCGCGGCCAGGTCCCGCCGGTACAGGATGTCCACGGCGCCGTCGGCGCCCATGACCGCGATCTGCGCGGTCGGCCAGGCCAGGTTGATGTCGCCGCCGAGGTGCTTGGAGCCCATGACGTCGTAGGCGCCGCCGTAGGCCTTGCGGGTGATGACGGTGATCTTGGGCACGGTGGCCTCGGCGTAGGCGTAGATGAGCTTCGCGCCGCGCCGGATGATGCCGCCCCACTCCTGGCCGGTGCCGGGCAGGAAGCCGGGCACGTCCACGAAGGTGAGCGACCGGGATGCCGAACGCGTCGCAGGTGCGGACGAACCGGGCGGCCTTCTCGGACGCGTCGATGTCCAGGGTGCCGGCCGAGTGCATCGGCTGATTGGCCACGACGCCGACGGGCGCGCCCTCGACCCGGCCGAAGCCGACGACCATGTTCTGCGCGAACCCGGCGTGGATCTCCAGGAACTCGCCGTCGTCCAGCGACGTGCTCGATGACCGTGTGCATGTCGTAGGGCTGCCGGGGCGAGTCGGGGATCAGCGTGTCCAGTTCGCCGTCGTAGTCGGTGATCTCCAGCCGCGGTCGCCGGATCGCCCGTCGACCGGCCACACCGGCGCTTCGTCCAGGTTGTTGGACGGCAGGTAGGACAGCAGCTCCCTGGCCGTACGCCAGGCAGTCCTGCTCGTCCGCGGCCTGGTAGTGCGCGACGCCGGACTTGACGTTGTGCGCGTGCGCGCCGCCGAGCTCTTCCTGGGTGACCTCTTCGCCGGTGACGGTCTTGATGACGTCCGGGCCGGTGATGAACATGTAGCGAGGTCTTGTCCACCATGAGGGTGAAGTCGGTGATCGCGGGCGAGTACACCGCGCCGCCCGCGCACGGCCCCATGATCAGCGAGATCTGCGGGATCACGCCGGAGGAGATGACGTTGCGGTAGAAGATCTCGCCGTACAGGCCGAGCGCGACGACGCCTTCCTGGATCCGCGCGCCGCCGCTGTCGTTGATGCCGATCATGGGGCAGCCGGTCTTGAGCGCGTAGTCCATGACCTTGACGATCTTCTCGCCGAACACCTCGCCGAGCGACCCGCCGTCACGGTGAAGTCCTGGCTGAACACGGCGACCGGGCGGCCGTCGATCGTGCCGTAGCCGGTGACCACGCCGTCGCCGTAGGGCCGGTTCCTGGCCATGCCGAAGTCGTGCGCGCGGTGCCTGGCCAGCTCGTCGAACTCGGTGAACGAGCCGGGGTCCAGCAGCGCGTCGATCCGCTCGCGCGCCGTCATCTTGCCCTTGGCGTGCTGCCGCTCTACCTGCCGGGCCGCGCCGGCGTGCACGGCCTCGTACCGCCGCTGCTCGAGATCGGCCAGCTTGCCCGCGGTCGTGTGCAGGTCAGGCGCGCTCGGTGGCGGCCGCGTCGGAGCTGGCTGGCGGGGAGCGGATCGGTGGCCATGCCGGACAGGCTAGAGTTTGCAGACACCTGCTGATACGTCAGCCGGGGCAGTGGGTTTCGCCAACTGCTCCTCGTCGCTGCCCTGACCTAGGCCGGGACGTGCGCTCGCCCCTCGTCCGGTCCGGCGGGCGCGCAGCCGCTGCCAGCTCAGCCCCGGCGGCCAGGCAGGCCAGCGGGACGGCCGCGATGCGCGTACCGGTACAGCGACTGGGTCAGCAGCGCAGGGGACACGATGCTGACCACGGCTAGCGCCCAGGGCAGCAACGCCGTGCCGCCGAGCCGCCGCCAGTCCGCGAGCACGCCGGCGAGCCCGGTCAGCACGACGAGCAGGAACAGCAGGCCGGGGAAATAGACCGGCTGCTGGTAGTCGAACAGCCAGGTGCGCGTACGGGTAGACGGCGTGGGTGTTCTCCGTGGTGCCGGCGTAGGTCGCAGGTAGTGCTGGTAGTAGCTCGGCAGCGAGCGCGATACGCGGCGCGGGCGTGAAGTCCAGTCGCGCACTGATCCAGCGGCCGGTCGGTGGCGATGAAAGTCAGCAGCGACGTCCCGGCCGGCCACGCGCAGGTAGACGGAGCGGCTGCGCCTTGATGGCGTTCGACCGCGAAGTCGCAGCCCGAGCGTGTTGTTGTGCGCGGTGAAGCCGGGGTGCGCGTCGGTCCGCCACCAGGCGTCGGCCGGCCCACAGGTAGTCCGCGGGGGAGCCCTGGATCAGGTGGCTAGAGGCCGACCAGGACGGCATCGACTCGCGCACCTGCGCGGTCGTCGCCCGGTTCGGGCAAAGCGGCCGCAGGTCCGCGGGCGGCCTGATGATCGCGCAGTTCGCGAAGCTCGTCGTGCGGGACCACAGGAAGATGCCGTCGCTGCGGGTGAGGTTGAACTGGCCGTGCTGCGCGTGGAACTGCAGCGCGTACCCGCCGACCGGGACCGCGAACGCGATCGCCGCCGCCGCCAGGGCGCGCCAGCCGACCCGCCGGGCCAGCAGGAACACGGCGGCGACGAGGACCAGCAGGATGCCGTTGCCGCGCAGTACCGCGGCGTAGGCGAACAGCAGGCCGGCCAGCAGGCACTGCCAGGGCCGCGGGGTCCTCCGGGTCAGCAGCAGCGCGACGGCGACGACGATCACCAGGCAGAACAGGGTGTCCGGCAAGATGTAGGACTCCAGCGCCAGCTCGCGCGGGTCGAACAGGACCGGCAGGGCGGCCAGCGTCGCGCCCCAGCCGGGCAGCCCCCAGTGCCGCAGCAGCCCGTACACGATCACCGCGATCGCGATACCCATGAGGTGCTGCAACCCGGTGACCAGCGTCAGCACGTGCGGCCAGCGGGTGAACAGACTGAGGAACAGCGGGTAGCCGTTCGGCCGGATCACGCCCAGCTCCCCGGTGACGGCCCCGCGCATGTAGAGGAACGAGTCGGCGGTCAGCAGCGCGGGCCGGAACGCGGCCATCGCGATCGCCCGCGGGATCAGGCCGATCAGGACCGCGATGGTGATCAGCCGGTGGTTCCGCCACAGCGCCGACGGCCTGCCCTCGGCCGCGACCCTGACGGCCATGGCGGCCGAGCCGGCCAGCAGCCGCGCGGCGTGGCGCTGGACCCCGGCCGGGTCAAAGCGCAGTCCGCCCGCGCACACGTGCACTAGCCTCGCGGCCGTCGGATTGTTCAGCGTCTGCCCCTATGCGGCGTCTCGTCCCCTCTCAGTAGTTGCGCGATGTGACTCCGCAGAAACTTTCCGTAGGGCAATCTCTTCGCATAGCGGAACGGGGCGGCCGCCCGCGGCGGCCGGCGGCGGGCGCGAGAGGGTGGCGTTATGGCAGACGGTCTGGACCCGGAGTCGGTCCAAGACAGCGTGCTGACGGGCAGCAGGCTCTGGTCGCGGGTGTCGGTGGTGGCCGAGACCGGTTCCACCAACGCGGATCTCGTCGCCGCGGCCCGCGCGGGCGCCGCCGAGGGCGCCGTGCTCGTCACCGAGCGGCAGCACGCCGGCCGCGGCCGCCTCGGCCGGTCCTGGATCACCGAGCCAGGGGCCGCGCTCACGTTTTCGGTGCTGCTGCGGCCGGTCGCGGTCCCGGCGGCCGCGCGGAGCTGGCTGCCGCTGCTAACCGGCGTGGCGGTGGCCGCGGGCATCCGCGAGCAGACCGGCCTGGACGTGAGCCTGAAGTGGCCGAACGACGTCGTCGCCGTCGGCGGCGACGGGCCGGCCGGGCTGGGCAAGCTCGCGGGCATCCTGGCCGAGCTGGCCGGCGACGCCATCGTGGTCGGGGTCGGGCTGAACGTGGCAGCGACCCCGGCCCTGGCGGGCGCCGGGGCTGTTGTCGCCGAGGGGGCCGGGGCGGCCGGTGGTGGGGCCGACCATCGGGCGGTAGCGCTCGCGCCCGCGTCGCTTGCCTCGATCGGGGCGGCCGGAGTCGACCGGGCGGCCCTGCTGACCGCCATCTTGCGCCAGCTTGAGCACTGGTACCTGCGCTGGACCGGCGCGAGCGCGCCCGGCGACGCGGTGGCGTCCGGGCTGCGGGCCGAGTACCTGCGCTCGTGCCGCACCGTCGGCCGTGACGTCCGGGTGGAGCTGCCGGGCGGCGCGGTCCTGACCGGGCGGGCCTGCGACGTCGACGGCGCCGGCCGGCTGCTGGTCGCGAACGACAGCGGCGTCGAACCGGTCAGCGCGGGCGACGTGATCCACGTCCGCTAATAGCCGCGGATGTCGGTTGCACAGCGCATTACGTGCCACGATGGGGCGTATGGGCGAGCCAGGTCTGACCGCGGGGGAACATTCCGTGCTGAGGCTGCATCAGCACTGGAAGACGGTGCTGCGCCCGGTACTCATCCTCGCCCTGATCATCGCCGGGACGCTGGTCGCGCTGATCCTCGTGCCGCACCTGATCGCCGCCGCGCGGCTGGGGATCGGCGCCGTCGCCCTGCTGCTGACCGTCGTGTTCGTCACCGGTCCGCTGCTGCGCTGGTGGACGACGAGCTACGAGCTGACGAACCGCAGGCTGCGGCTGCGGGCCGGGGTGATCACGCGCCGCGGTCGCGATTTCCCGCTGTCCCGGATCAGCGACGTATCCTTCGCTCAGGGACTGCTGGACCGGGTCCTCGGCTGCGGGCGCCTCGTGGTCGAGTCACCGGGCGAGCACGGTCAGCTCGTGCTGACCGAGATCCCGCATGTACAGCAGGTGCAGGCGACCCTCTTCCAGCTGGTGGAAGACGAGCAGGCCAGACTCGCGAAGGACGCGCCTGAGCCGTACTAGCGCTAGCTACGGAGCCGCCAGTGTCAGATCTGCCCAGCCGGATCTCGGTGCGCGAGGTCGGCCCGCGAGACGGACTGCAGAACGAGGACCCGGTCCCGACCGCCGCGAAGGTCGAGCTGATCAACCGCCTGTCCGGGACCGGCGTGCAGCGCATCGAGGCGGTCTCGTTCGTCCGGCCGGAGGCGATCCCGCAGATGGCGGACGCCGACGAGGTGTGGCGCGAGATCGACCGGGCGCCGGCGGTGCGCTACTCGGCGCTCGTGCCCAACCTGCGCGGCGCGGTCCGGGCCCTCGACAGCGGGGTCACCGAGATCGAGGCGGTGGTGTCGGCCTCCGACACGCACAACCGCAAGAACGTGAACCGCTCCACCGCGGAGTCCCTGGATGACATCGCCGCGATCATCGCCCGAGCGCACGATCGGGGCGCGACCTGCCAGGTGATCGTGTCGACCGCGTGGGGCTGCCCGTACGAGGGCGACGTCCCGGTGGAGCGGGTGATCTGGGCGGCCAGCCGGGCCGTGGCGGACGGCGCCGACAGCATCTCCTTCGGCGACACCACCGGCATGGCCACGCCGGGCCGGGTGCAGCGGCTCGTGAGCGCGTTCCGCTCGGCGCACCCGGATATGCCGCTGAACCTGCACTTCCACAACACCCGCGGCACCGGGCTGGCCAATGTGCTCACGGCGCTGGAACTCGGCGTGGCCGACTTCGACGCCTCGGTCGGCGGCCTGGGCGGCTGTCCGTACGCGCCGGGCGCCACCGGCAACATCGCGACCGAGGAACTCATCCACATGGTCGAGGACATGGGCGTGGACACCGGCATCGACCTGGAAGCGATGATCGAGGCGGCCGCGGACGCCGAGCGCATCATCGGCCGCCAGTTGCCGTCCCAGGTGCTGCGGGCCGGGCCGCGCACCCGGACCATCAAGGGCTAGCGCCGCTCAGCAACGCCCCCACTGGCACGGCGCGGCGCTGCGCCCATGTTTGATTTCGGCCCATCCGGATACTTTGCGTCGGCTAACGCATGGTTGGCTGGGATCGGAGTCAAAACAATGGCTATTCTCGGCGGCCGCCGGTACCGGTGGCTGGTCATCATCTGGGTCCTGATCGGCATCATCGTCGCCTGGGAGCACACCTACATCACCGTCGCGCTGCTGAAGCTCGTGGCGTCGGCGCTGCTGGCGATCTTTCTCTGGCCGCTGATTCTGCTCGGCGTCAATCTGCACCTGCACTAGTGCCGCTGCCCGGTGGCGGGCGGCCGGGTCGGCACGGTCAGCCGAACTCGGTACGCTCGCCACCGTGGACGATGGATCGCAATCAGCGGAGACCGGCAGCCCCGGCCACCCGGAGCTAGCCGAGGTCAGGGCCAGGATCAGCAAGGGCGGCGCGGCCAGGTACCACGAGCAAGCCGCGACGCGGGGCAAGCTGTTCGCCCGGGACCGCATCGGGCTGCTGGTCGACGACGGCAGCTTCACCGAGGACGGCGCGTTCGCGAACGTGCTGGCCGACGGACCTGCCGGCCGACGGCGTGATCACCGGCACCGCCACGGTCGACGGCCGCCCGGTCGCGCTGATGGCGAACGACTCGACGGTCAAGGCCGGCTCGTGGGGCGCCCGGACGGTCGAGAAGATCATCCGGGTCATCGAGCAGGCCTACGCGACCGGCGTGCCCGATGATCTACCTGGTCGACTCGGCCGGGGCGCGCATCACCGACCAGGTGCGAGATGTTCCCCGGCCGCCGCGGCGCGGGCAAGATCTTCCACACCCAGGTCCGCGCCGTCCGGCTCGATCCCGCAGGTGTGCGCGCTGTTCGGGCCGTCGGCCGCGGGCGGCGCCTACATCCCGGCGTTCTGCGACTTCGTCGCCATGGTCGACGGCAACGCGTCGATGTACCTGGGCAGCCCGCGGATGGTCGAGATGGTGGTCAGCGAGCAGACCACGCTGGAGGAGATGGGCGGCGCGCGGATGCACTGCTCGGTCTCCGGCTGCGGGCACTACCTGGCGCCGACCGAGCAGGACGCGATCGCGGCGGTGCGCGACTACCTGTCCTACCTGCCGGGCAACTGGCAGCAGCCGCCGCCGCGGCGGCAGGCCCGGCCGCCCGAAGCCGACCGACCTGCGCGCGCTGGTCCCGGTCAGCGAGCGGCAGGCGTTCGACATGCGCCGGTACGTGCGCGGGCTCGTGGACGACGACTCGTTCTTCGAGATCCACGCGCTCTGGGCGCGCGAGCTGGTGGTCGGGTTCGCCCGGCTGGACGGCCAGCCGATCGGCGTGGTGGCCAACAACCCGATGTTCAAGGGCGGCGTGCTGTTCGTGGACTCGGCCGACAAGGCGACGCGGTTCATCCAGCTGTGCGACGCCTTCAGCCTGCCGCTGCTGTTCCTGGCCGACGTGCCCGGCTTCATGGTGGGCACCGCGGTCGAGCGGCAGGGCATCATCCGGCACGGCGCCAAGATGATCAGCGCCGTGTCCGAGGCCACCGTCCCCAAGATCTGCGTGATCGTGCGCAAGGCCTACGGCGCGGGCCTGTACGCGATGGCCGGGCCGGGCTTCGAGCCGGATGCCACGCTGGCGCTGCCCACCGCGAAGATCGCGGTCATGGGCGCCGAGGCGGCGGTCAACGCCGTGTACTACAACCGGCTGGCCGCGATCGCGGACCCGGCCGAGCGGGAAGCCGAGACGACCCGGCTGCGGACCGAGTACGACGCGGACATCGACGTGCTCCGGCTCGCGGGCGAGCTGGTCGTGGACGATGTGGTCGAGCCGGAGGACCTGCGGTCGCAGCTGATCCGCCGGTTCGCGGCCGCGAGCGGCAAGGACCGGTCCTTCTCCCGCCGGCGGCACGGGGTCACGCCGGTCTGAGGGCCGGCGGGGCTCCGGGGCCCGGCGCGGCCCCGTTCCCATCCCGGCCCCAAGGTGGGCGAACGGCATAATTTTGCAGGTCAGAGGTCAGTTGTTGGTAATACCGTGGCGTCTGGCGCGTGTATCAGGCTGGTTTTCCTTGCGCATCGCCATACCATCAGTTCATGACCAGCGTCCTGCTTGCCGAGGATGATCCGGCAATCTCCGAACCGCTCGCCCGCGCGCTACGCCGTGAGGGATACGAGGTAGACGTCGCCGCCGACGGCCCGGAGACCCTTGAGGCCGCCAAGAACGGCGGGATCGACCTGATCGTTCTCGACATCGGCCTGCCCCGGCTCGACGGCCTCGAAGTGTGCCGCCGCATCCGGTCGTCCGGCCAGGCGATCCCGGTGCTGATCCTGACGGCCAGGGCCGACGAGGTCGACACCGTCATCGGGCTGGACGCCGGGGCGGACGACTACGTCTGCAAGCCATTCCGGCTGGCCGAGCTGCTCGCCCGGGTGCGGGCGCTGCTGCGGCGCGGCGCGTCCGAGATGAAGGTCGTGCAGGGCGTCCGGGTAGACACCGACGCGCGCCGGGCCTGGCTCGGCACCCAGGAGATCGAGCTCACCTCGAAGGAGTTCGACCTGCTGGCGCTCATGGTCGCCGAGGCGGGCAAGGTCGTCACCCGCGAGCAGATCATGCGCCAGGTGTGGGACAGCAAGTGGTGGGGTTCTACGAAGACCCTCGACATGCACGTCTCTTGGCTGCGGCGCAAGCTCGGCGACGACGCGCACAGCCCGCAGTACATCACCACCGTGCGCGGCGTAGGGTTCCGGTTCGAGAAAGGCGACTAGGCGCGGTTCCCGGTCGCGCTGACCTGCCCGCAGAATCAGGAGTGAGGCAATGCAGCGACGACTGCTGATCTCCATGATGGCCGTGGCCGTGGCCGCGGTGCTCGCGCTCGGCATCCCGCTCGCGATCGCGATCTCCCGGCTCCAGGTCAGCGAGGCGAGCCAGCAGCTGCACCGGGATGCCCAGCTAGTCGCCAACAACCTGCAGGAGCGGCTGACTACCGGGCTGCCCCCGGATGCGCAGCAGCTCGCCGCCGCCGAGGTGGACCGGTTCGTGCTGATCAAAGAGTCGGGCGGTCCGACCGTGCGGTCGGGCGCCAGGGTGGCGCCGCACGACTCGATGAGCCAGACCGTTACGCACGGGGCGTTCACGGTCACCATCAGCGCCGACGACTCGTACGTGACCGGCAACATCCTGCGGGCGCTGCTGCTGATCGGCGGCGTCGCGCTGGTCGCAGTCGGGATCGCGGTCGTGCTCGGCCTGCTGTACGCCAAACGGCTGCTCCGGCCGCTGGAGGAGCTGGCCGGTGCCGCGGACCGGCTCGGGTCCGGTGACTCCAGCCCGCTCGGCCGCCGGTACGGCATGCAGGAGCTGGACCGGGTCGCCGAGGGGCTGGACGGCTCGGCTCAGCGCATCAACGAGCTGCTGGCGGCGGAGCGCGAGTTCTCCATCGACGCGTCGCACCAGCTGCGGACGCCGCTGACCGCGCTGTCGATGCGGCTGGAGGAGATGGTCGGGGCGGCCGAGCACCCCGACGTCGTGCGGGAGGAAGGCGCGGCGGCGCTGGCGCAGACCGAGCGGCTGGCCGAGGTCGTGGGGCAGCTGCTGGGCCGGGCCCGCCGGTCGGCGTCGAGCGCCCCGATCGTCGCGAGCGTGGACGAGATCGTCGGGCAGCAGGTGGTGGAGTGGGAGCCCGCGTTCCGGCGGATCAACCGCCGGCTGGCGGTCACCGGGGAGAAGGGGCTGTTCGCGTTCGCTACGCCGGGCGGCGCGTCGCAGGTGATCGCCACGCTGCTGGATAACGCGCTGGTGCACGGGGCCGGGACGGTGACGATCCGGACGTCGCGGACCCGGCGGTCGGTCGTGGTGGAGGTCAGGGATGAGGGCAGCGGCGTGCCGGCCGAGATAGCGCCGCGGATCTTCGAGCGCAGCGTCAGCGGCGCGCCCGGCGGGACCGGGCTGGGGCTGGCCCTGGCCCGGACGATCGCCGCCGCCGACGGCGGCCAGGTGGTACTCGTCCGGCCCAGGCCGGCCGTGTTCGCGCTGTTCCTGCCGCACGCGACCGCGGACGCCGAGGAACTACCCGCGGTGGTCGGGCCGGCCTAGGTTTGCTCGGAGTGCCGTCTGGGTGCCTGCTGGCCCAGCTCGCGGCGGCGCGCGGGCCGTGCTCACGGCGGGCCTCGGGCCGTGCATTCGCCGCCCGGGCCGTAGGCTACGGCGGGTAATGGACAGCGAAGCGACCCCGGTGGTGGGGATGGTGGGCGCCGGGCAACTCGCCCGGATGACCAGCGGTGCCGCGACCGAGCTTGGCATCGGATTCCGGGTGCTGGCCGCCGCGGCCGACGAGAGCGCGGCCCAGGTCACCGCGGACCCGTTCCTCGGTGACTACCGGTCGGAGGCGGACCTGGCCTGCGTTCGCGGCCGGCTGCGACGTGGTCACCTTCGATCACGAGCACGTGCCCGGCCCGCTGGTCGCGTCGCTGGAGGCGGCCGGGCGCGTGGTGCACCCCGGATCGGCGGCGCTGCAGTACACGCAGGACAAGCTGGCCATGCGCGCGCACCTGACGAGCCTGGGCTACCGGTGCCCGGCGTTCGAGCCGGTGGGCTCGTTGGCCGAGGTGGAGCGATTCGCCGCCAAGACCGGCTGGCCGGTGGTCCTGAAGGCCGTCACCGGCGGCTACGACGGCCGCGGCGTGTGGGTCTGCGCTTCCGCCGAGGAGGCTACCTCGGTACTGGCACACGGGCTGGAGCTGATCGCCGAGGAGTACGTCAGGTTCAGCCGGGAGCTGGCCATCCTCGTCGCGCGCGGCCCGCGCGGGCACGGCGCGGCGTACCCGGTCGTGGAGACCGTGCAGCGGGACGGGATCTGCCTGGAGGTGATCGCGCCAGCCCCGGATCTGCGGCCGGCCGCGGCCTCCGAGGCGCAGCGGCTGGGCTTGTCCATCGCGCGCGACCTGGGCGTGGTCGGGCTGCTCGCGGTCGAGCTGTTCGAGACGGCGGACGGCCTGCTGGTGAACGAACTCGCCATGCGCCCGCACAACAGCGGGCACTGGACCATGGACGGCTCGCTGACGTCTCAGTTCGAGCAGCACCTGCGTGCTGTCTTGAACCTCCCGCTCGGGTCACCGACGGCGGTCGCCCGGTGGGCGGTGATGGTCAACATCATCGGTGGCTCGGACCCGGATCTGCGCTCCAGGCTCGTGCACGTGATGGCCGCGGATCCGGCGGTGAAGGTGCACCTGTACGGCAAGCTGGTGCGCCCCGGCCGCAAGGTGGGCCACGTCACCGCTCTCGGCCGCGACCTTGAGCAGACCAGGGACCGGGCCTGGCGCGCGGCCAGCTACCTGGCCTACGGGACCGAGGAGTACCAGTGACTGATCCAGTCGTCTCCGTCGTGATGGGCAGCGACTCCGACTGGCCGGTGATGCGGGCGGCGGTGGAGGCGCTGGCCGAGTTCGGCGTTCCGGTTGAGGCGGACGTCGTGTCGGCGCACCGGATGCCCGCCGACATGATCGCGTTCGGCCAGGCCGCGGCCGGCCGCGGCATCAAGGTGATCATCGCGGGCGCCGGCGGCGCGGCCCATCTGCCCGGCATGCTCGCCTCGGTCACCACGCTGCCGGTCATCGGGGTGCCGGTGCCGCTCGCGCATCTCGACGGGCTCGACTCGCTCCTGTCGATCGTGCAGATGCCGGCCGGCATCCCGGTCGCGACGGTGTCGGTCGGCGGCGCCCGCAACGCGGGGCTGCTGGCGGTGCGGATCCTCGCCGCGCACGACGCGGCCCTGGCGGAACAGGTGGCCGCGTTCCAGGCTCAGCTCCGGGACACAGCGCTCGCCAAGGGCGAGCGCCTGCGCGCGTCGCTCCGCGACTCGGAGCGCTAGCACAAACA
Organism: uncultured Actinomycetota bacterium; assembly: GCA_963726425.1. Lineage (GTDB taxonomy): Bacteria > Actinomycetota > Actinomycetes > Streptosporangiales > Streptosporangiaceae > JAJYUU01. The sequence goes on from CAVSCN010000040.1 coordinate 69,561, forward strand.
CTGCAAAACCACCCTCCGCGACCGGCCACATTGGGCCCTGGGCGAGACGTTTCATTCATTCCGGGGGCCGAGCTGGTCGATATGCCCTCTATGCGGCCCTGAAATGGATGAAACGTCAGAGGTGGCGGGGATGCTGGGCGTCATGGCCACTCGGCGCGCCGGCGGAGATGCGGAGTTAGTGCGGATTGTCACGACCGCGCAGCTGCTTGCCCGCGGCCACACCGGTGATCGCATCAAGATGTTGGTGCGTCGCGGCGTCCTCGTCCGGGTCGGACATGGCTGCTACGCCACCGCCGACGTAGTGAAGTCGGTTCTGTGCCATCCCGATGGCCGCCACCTGCTCGCAGCCGGGGCCGCGCTGGCCGGACCGAGGTTGGCCGGACCGGGCCAGGGCCTTGTCGCCAGCCATACGACCGGCGCACGGATCTATGGCCTCGACTTACTTGACCGGCCGGGACCCGAAGTCACGCTGACCCGGATCCCGGGGACCGGCAGCCGCCGTCCGGCTAAGGGCGTCCGGCTGACTGCGGCTAGTGTTCCGCTCGAACAGCTCACCGTCAGGTATGGCCTGGCGGTGACGTCGGTGGCGCGGACGGTCGCGGACATCGCGCGATCATCGCCGTTCCGGGCGGGTGTGGTGACTGCGGACTCGGCGCTGCGGCTGAAGCTGACCACCAAGGACGAGTTGCGGGCGGTCTTAGCCTCCTGTCGCCAGTGGCCAGGCGTCAGCAGGGCCGCCGACGTCATCGACTTCGCGGAGCGCCGCTCAGAGTCGGCCCTGGAATCCATCTGCCGGGTGGCGTTCAGCGAACTCGGCCTGCCGCCGCCAGAACTCCAGGTCCGCGTCGGCGGCGAGCACGGCGAGATCGGCCGGGCCGACTTCTTCTGGAAGCAGTTCAGCACGATCGCCGAGGCCGACGGCGCGCTGAAGTACGCCGACCCGGACAAGGCCCGGCAGCAGCTCTGGCGCGACGCCCGGCTGCACGAGGCCGGCTTCCAGGTGGTCCACATCACCTGGAGTGAGATCACCCGCTACCCCGACAACGTCGCCGCCGCGCTGCGGGCCGCCTTCCAGCGCGGCCTGGCCGTCCGCGCCGCCGAGGCTAGTTAGGCACTGGTGCGCAGATCAGGCCCCACGGCTTGCCTTCGCGCCGGGTCAGGACGATGGTCGCGCTGCCCTCGCCCCGCAGGCCCAGCCGCCGGTGAATCTGCGCCACGTCGCCCGCGAGCCCGCGGCGCCTGATGTCCGCCGTGCCGATGCCCAGCTCGCGGAGCCGGCGCGCCGCTTGCTTCTCGTTCCACGGCATCGACTCCAGCACCCGCAGCGTCCGCGCGAACGGCGTCAGCACCGGCCGGTCAGCCGCCAGAAACGCGATCATCGGATCGATCTTCCACGCGCCGAGGTCCCTGGCCAGGTCTTCCACCAGGCCCGCCCGGGTGACCGCCGGGTTGGGATCGAGCAGGTAGTCGCCCGGTGCCTGGACCGGAACGGGGGGTCCTCCGGTCGCCGTCATCGTCAGGCCGTCGGGCAGCAGGGTGGCTCGCCGCGGCGTCGTGGCCAGTGCCGGCGACCAGAGCAGCGCCTCTTTGAGGTTCCGGCCGGTCGCGACGAACTCGAGTTCCCAGTCAGCGGGCACCACCGTGTGCGGGAGGCCGGGCGCGGCCTTGATCCCGACCGCGGGCACCAGCCCGGCCAGCCCCAGGCACCAGTCCAGCGACGGCCGACTGTCGCCGGCCCGCAGCCGCCGCCCCGCGGCCCGGCGGGCCGGGTCGATGAAGATGCCCGCTAGCCGCGAGCCGCCGAGCGCCAGCCGCTGGACATCGGCGCACACCGTGGTGATTTCGGCGGGCGCGCCGAGGACCTGGACGTTGCGCCGCGCGAACAGCAGCGTCTCCAGGTCGGCGTCGACGGCCAGGACGCCGCCCGCGACCGCCGCCAGGGCGGCCGTGTTGCCGCCGATCCCGCAGCACAGGTCGGCGACGAGCGACTGGCCCGCGAACCGCTGGGCAGCGTGCCGGGCCGTCAGCTCGGACGAGGCCTGCTCCAGGCCGGCCCTGGTGAAGTACATCGAGTCCGCCTGGCTGAACTTGGCCCGGCCAGCGACGCGCAGGGACTGCTGGGTGAGCGCCGCCGAGATCAGGTCCGCGGGGTACCGGCCGCGTAGCTCGCTGGCGAGGCGCAGGGCGCTGTCGGCGGTGCCGTCCTGGCCCGCCAGCCAGCCCAGCAGGTCCTGGCCCTGGTCGGAAAAGAGCCTGGCGAGCGGGGTCACCGCCTCATCATCGCGGCTCCGCGGACCGGGACCGACACCGGCGCCGGCTCGCGTTTGCCCGATCACTAGGACGTCCTACTATCGACAGTATGAGCCACGACTTCCCTGCCTTCGCCCTGTCCGACGAGCACGAGGCGCTCCGCGAGTCCGTGCGGGCCCTGGCCGAGGAGAAGATCGCGCCCTACGCCGCCAAGGTAGACGAGGCCGCACAGTTCCCGCAGGAGGCGCACGACGCGCTCGTGAAGGCCGACCTGCACGCCGTGCACATCCCGGAGGAGTACGGCGGGGCGGGGGCAGACGCGATCGCCACCGTGATCGTGATCGAGGAGGTCGCCCGGGTCTGCGCGTCGTCCTCGCTGATCCCGGCGGTCAACAAGCTCGGCACGGTCCCGCTGCTGCTGTCGGCCTCGGCGGAGGTCAAGCAGCAGTTCCTGCCGCCGGTCGCCAGCGGCGCGGCCATGTTCTCTTACGCCCTGTCCGAGCCGGAGGCAGGGTCCGACGCGGTCGCGATGAAGACGAAAGCCATCCGGGACGGCGACAACTACGTACTGAACGGCACCAAGCGCTGGATCACCAACGCCGGGGTGTCGAAGTACTACACGGTGATGGTGGTCACGGACCCGGCCGCGGGCGCGAACGGGATCTCCGCCTTCGTCGTGGACAAGGACGACGAGGGATTCACCTTCGGCGCGCCCGAGCACAAGCTCGGCATTAAGGGCTCTCCGACCAGGGAGCTGTACTTCGACAACTGCGTGATCCCGGCTAGCCGGATGATCGGCGCCGAAGGCACGGGCTTCAAGACCGCGCTGGCCACCCTCGACCACACCCGGATCACGATCGCGGCGCAGGCGCTCGGGATCGCCCAGGGCGCCCTTGACTACGCCGTCGGCTACGTCAAGGAGCGCAAGCAGTTCGGCAAGCCGATCGCCGAATTCCAGGGCCTGCAGTTCATGCTCGCGGACATGGCCATGAAGATCGAGGCGGCCCGGCAGATCACGTACGCCGCGGCGGCGAAGTCTGAGCGGGCCATGGCGGGGGAGCGCGCGGCCGACCTGACGTTCATCTCGTCGGCGTGCAAGTGCTTCGCCTCCGATGTCGCGATGGAGGTCACGACCGATGCCGTTCAGCTGCTCGGCGGCTACGGCTACGTCAGCGACTACCCGGTCGAGCGCATGATGCGGGACGCGAAGATCACGCAGATCTACGAGGGCACGAACCAGATCCAGCGCATGGTGATGGCGCGCCAGCTCCTCAAGTAGCCACAGCTCAGGGTGTCGCGCGACGGCTGAACCGGCGGCCCCGACTTGGCGCGCGCTGGACCAGTCTCGGGAGAACTTCCACCAGTCAGTTTCTTAAAGAGACTCATCGTGCTACGGTCTGGGAATCGGGTTCCCCGAAGGGACTTAGTCGGCCGAAGGAGCGCGGAATGGGCACCACGACGACAGTGAATGGCGAGCGGCTGCCGCAGGGCCATGTGCGGCTGCTGGAGACCGACCTGGCGCAGCGCCTGCTGCAGGCGCCGATCCCGGCGCGGATGGCCTTCGTGTGGACCGACGGCACACCACGGATCGTGCCGAGCTGGTTCCACTGGACCGGCGAAGAGATCGTGATGGTGACCTACCTCGCCGGGCCCGCCATCGGCATCCGGCACCCGGCCGCCCGGATCGCGGTCTTGCGGACCAGCCCGCGGGTCGCCGTGACGATCGATACCGAGAGCAGCCCGCCGCAGAGCCTGAGCGTGCGCGGCACCGCGGAGGTCACCGAGGTCGAGGGCGTCGCGCCGGAATACGCCGCAGCCGCCCGCCGGTACCTCGGCGCGGAAGCAGCCGCGCAGATGCTCGCGGCCGTCGGTCAGCCTGGGACCAGGCAAGCCCGCATCGGTGTACGCCCGGACTGGGTCGGCCTGCTGGATTTCGAAACCCGCCTGCCCAGCGTGCAGGGCGGCGTGTGACGCTGCGGACGGAGACTGGAGGATCGTGATGACGAACGTATTTGCCGCGCTGGCGGTCTCCGTCGACGGATACATCGTTCGTCATGCCCGTGCTGCTGGGCGGGGGTACCCGGTTCTCTTCGACGAGTTGCCCGCCAGCGTCTCGCTGACCCAGCTGAAGGTGGTCGCCGGCACCCACCTGCGCTACGCCGTCGCTACGTGATCCGCCCGCCAACACTCGGGTCTCGGGCGAGCGGGGTCGTGCCTCGGCCGCGCTAAGGCCGACCAGAACCGGCAGTATTCCGCTATGGACGATCCGCTCGCCGCGCTGCTGCGCGGCTACCAGCCCCAGGGTGTGGAAGAGACCTCCGACCTCGCTCGCGTCACCGAACTCGTACGCACGGCGGCCGACCCGTGGTCGCGCGATACGCCGTTGCACGTGACCGCCTCCGCGCTCATCGTGCACCCGGACAGCGGCCAGATCCTGTTGCGCTGGCATCCGCGACAGCAGGCGTGGCTGCAGGTCGGCGGTCACGCCGACCCGGGCGAACGCGATCCGCTCGCGATCGCGCTGCGGGAGGCGGCCGAGGAGACTGGCCTCCCCGACCTCACCCCGTGGCCCGTGCCCGAGCTGACGCACCTGGTCGTCGTGCCGGTCACAGCCGGCCGGGGCGAGCCCGAGCATGAGCACGCGGATCTGCGGTTCCTGCTCGCCACCCGGCGCCCGGGGGAGATCGCGGCAGAGCGACCCGATGCGCCGCTCCGCTGGCTTTCGGCGCAGGATGCGACCGACGCGACGAGCGAGCCCAACCTGCGAGAGACCGTGAGCCGGGCCCGGCTCCGGCTCGAGGCAGCGCGACTCGACTGACGCAGAACCAAACTGCGGGCACTCAGTGCAACCGGACTGACGAACGGATCGTCCAAGTGGCATGAAAGCAAAGCGGGAAACGGTCGCGGCAGTAGTCGCGGCCGGTGTGCTCCTCGGTGGTGGCGGGGCCGCCGCCGCGGGCATCGTCGGCGCCATCCCCGGCCCGGCGGCTAGCGCGCCGGGCCATGCCCAGCGCCCGGCCACCGGGCGGGTCGCCGGCAAGTTCGAGCGCGTCGGCGGACCGGTACAGCCGGGCACCCTGCAGTCGCCCGTCGTGCCGCTGTCCGGGACCATGCGGTTCGCCCGATCGGGTCACGACCCGATCAGCGTCCGGGTGGGCCGGAACGGCGTCTTCTCGGTGCCGCTTGCCCCCGGTGTGTATCACGTGTCGGGCCGGACGCCGGACATCACCGGGGAGCCTGGCAACGTGCCCGCGACGTGTTCGCTGCCCGGCGTGGTGACGGTCACGGGCGGCGCGACCAGGCATATAACGGTCGTTTGCGCGGTCCCGTAGCGGGATCTATCCGGCTCGCTCGTTCGTTGTCCGCAGTGGTGCGGCGCGGCCCGGATGGGAGCGGACATGTTCGAGCGATTCACGAACCGGGCCCGGCGGGTAGTCGTGCTCGCGCAGGAGGAGGCGCGGCTCCTCAGTCACAACTACATCGGTACCGAGCACCTCCTGCTCGGGATCCTGGCCGAGGGCGAGGGCACCGCCTTCCGCGCGCTCGACGAGCTGGGCCTCACCCTCGAATTAGCTCGCCACCAGGTCGAAGGGATCATCGGGTCCGGCCAGAACGCCATGAGCGGCCATATCCCGTTCACGCCGCGCGCGAAGAAGGTGCTGGAACTCTCGCTGCGCGAGGCACTCCAGCTCGGGCACAACTACATCGGCACCGAGCACATCCTGCTCGGCATCCTCCGGGAAGGCGACGGTGTCGGGGCGCAGGTCCTGACCCGGCTCGGCGACGATCTGTCCGTGGTGCGGATGCACGTCATCAGGCTCGCGCCTAGGTCGGGCGAAGCCCCGGCGGAGACCCTCGACGTCCCGCCGCGCCGGACGAGGATCGCGCGCCAGTCCGGGGAACTGGCGTTGCTCGCGGACATCAGCGCGCGGCTGGCCAACATCGAGGCGCACCTGGGGATCGCCAGGCCACCGTTCCCACCCACGGCGGGAACCGGCGGTGAGGAACCCGGCGCCGGGACGGCCGAGACGGGTCTTGCGGCTGGCGGTGAAACCGGCGCCGACGCTGCGGGCGACGGGCCCGACGCGGCGAAGGATTAGGCCTGTCGCGCTGGCTCCGCCGCCGGCGGGTCAGAGACCCAGGTCGTCCAGCTCCTTGTGCAGGTCCGCGCGCGGTCCCGTGGACGGAACCGCGGAGCTTGAGCCGGTGGCTGGCACGACCGCCGTTCCGGCGCTGGTGGGTGCGTTCGCTGTGGCAGGCTTACCCGCCTGGCCGGCCTTCGGCGCCTTCGTCGCCTTGGGCGGCCTCGCGGCCTTCATCGCCCGCACCCTGGCCCGGTCGCGGAACACCCAGCCGCCGACGACGCCGCCGACGAGCCCGCCCACGTGGTCCTGCCAGCCGATCCCCGCGTGCGGGAGCAGGACGGTGAACTGGTACGCGAAGCACAGGGCCATCACCGCGCCGATGATGAGGTCGACCAGATGCCGGTCGAAGAGCCCGCGGACCAGGATGTAGCCCAGGTAGCCGAAGACCACGCCGCTGGCGCCGACCCCGACCGAATTGGTCGGCGCGGTCAGCCAGGCCGCGAACCCGCTGGTGATGATCACGAGCACGGTGAGCCCGAAGAAGCGGACGACGCCCCGGTAGGCGGCCAGGAAGCCGAAGATGAACAGCGGGCCCGAGTTGGCCTCGATGTGGGTCCAGCTGAGGTGGATGAACGGCGAGGTGAAGATGTCGGGCAGCCCGGACAGCGAGCGCGACCTGATGCCGAACTCGCTGACGAGCCCGTAGTGATCGGCCACGTTGGCGATCTGGACGATCCAGAGCAGGGCCAGGAATCCGACCATCACGAACAGTGCCTTGCGGGCTTCCGCCAGCATCGACTCCGCGTCCCCGGTGCCCGTCGTCCAGGACCTGAGCGATTGACCGGCCATCTGTCACATCCAACTGCGTCGAAGGGCTGGCCTTCACGCTAGCGGCAAGTCGCGGCGGTTCGGAAGGGCGCGCCAGCTGGCGCTCGCCCGCGCGCCGGCCATGCCCGCGGCCGGGACCTGGCAAGGCGACACGCCGCGTCGCGGCGGGTCGCGGCCCACTTGTGATCACAGCTAGCGGGTAATTACGCCCAGTAATTGTTACGGTACGTATTGCCAAACTGTGATCTGCGCGACACTAATTCCGGGTTTTCAACACAGCTTTTTCGGCGGAAACGCTTGGTCGGGGCGCTCCGTTCTGGCAACGTTAAGCGGCGACGGTGCTGGGCCTGAAGCAACTGGGTCCTGAGCTCAACCGCAGCAGATCAAGTAAGTGCCACGGCCCGACCGTCATGCGACTCGCTGCCCTGTACCGCAGTGGTCCCGCGCACCGGGTGCTTGTACCTGGATCGCGCTTGGCCGACGGAAGGACCGCATTGTCACAGCACCGGAGACGTCCCCCGGCTCGGCGCCCGCGCCGCCGCCGAGTGGGAGTCTTCCTGGTCACCGCAGTGCTCGCGACGGTGACAGTGTGTGCCGCCGGGTTCGTCATGATCGTTTACGGACCGGCGGGCAACGCACCGGACCCGCTGGCGGTGGCTGTGGCCCAGGGCGTGACCGGCAAGTCGGCCACTCTGATGGAGCACGCGCGCCAGCAGATCATCCTTGAGGACGCGGACTCGCAGAAGTTCACCGTGGCCAGCGCCCCGACGATCACCAGTACCCCGGCCGCGTCCGTCTCGAACGACACCAGCGCCGGCGCCGCGATCGTCCCGTCCGGGCCGCCGCCGGACCCGTCGTCGGCGCAGGGCATCGCCTACAACATGCTGCCGTCCTTTGGCTTCAGCACCGACCAGTTCGGCTGCCTGAACGACATCTATAGCCGCGAGAGCGGTTGGCGCTACGACGCTGAGAACGCGAGCGGCGCTTACGGGATCCCGCAGGCGCTGCCCGGGTCGAAGATGGCCTCGGCTGGCAGCGACTGGCAGACCAACCCGGCGACCCAGATCAAGTGGGGCCTTGGCTACATCAAGGGCACCTACGGAACGCCGTGCGACGCGTGGGGATTCTGGCAGGCGCACGGCTGGTATTAACCGCCAGCAAATCCGATAACTATCAGTAGCCATTGTGCAACGTTTAGCTATCAGCGCCGGTACGTCGTTGTGATCATCCTGTGATAGGGACAGGGCAGCCCGATTTACGGGCTGCCCGAACCCGGCTGACCGTAGTTCGGTCAGCCGGGTAGCGGCCGGAACGTCGGCAGTGCGGTGGTCAGGATCGACCTGGCTGAGCCGAACGTCTGAGTAGGGGCCCACAGCTCGAACTCATACGACTGCGGGCCGGCCGACGTGTTGAGCGTCACCAGGACCACGAACTCGGTCTCGTTGTAGCCGAGCGACGCGTTGTCCCAGCTGTACTTCAGCTCGCCCGCGGTGGCCGACCTGAACCCGCCCAGCGAGGTGAAGTTGGTGGTGGTGAGCAGCAGTTCCTTGTACTTGTGGCCCTTGTGCGCGGCGGCCGCCTGGTTCTGCAGATACTGCGCCTCGCGCAGCGGCCTGGTGTAGAGCCAGTAGCTCAGGTCCATCGCCAGGTGGAAGCTGCGTACTGTCTGGGTCAGGTGCGCGACCGGAGCGCTCACCGACTGGGTCCACAGCACCGGCATGCCGATCTTGAAGCCGGCCAGGGCGCCCATCTCGGCGGCGGGGAACTTGTGCCAGCGATACCCGGCCGGCAGCGTGATGCCGGTCGACGGCGAGCTTGTGCTCGGTGTGGGAGTCGGTGTCGGGCCAGCGGTCGGTGACGGAATCGGTGAGCCCGACGGCGATCCGGGGCTGCCACCGCTGGTCGTCGGGGTACCAGACGGATTGCCCGACGGCCCGGCCTTGGGGCGGCCGCCTTTCGGCGTGGTCGGGTTTCCGCTGTGGTTGCCGGACGTGCCCCCGGCCGACGGCCCGGTCGAGGCGTGCTGCGATCCGGGTACGGAGCCGCCGGGCTGGCCCGAACCGGAGTTGCCGTGGCCAGCCTCGGCGACGGTCGCGGGCGGGGCGGTGCTGCCCAGCGCGCTGGCCGACCCAGAGTGCTGGAAGATGTTCCAGGTCACGATCGCGGCGACGATGAGCGCGGCGATCCCGCCCCCCGCCAGCATCAGCCGCCACCGCCCCGACGACCGCCACCAGGGTTGGGCCGGAGCGGTGGCGCCGCCAGACCCGCCGCCCTGGCCGCCGGACCCGCCAGACCCGCCGCCCTGGCCGCCGGATCCGCCCGGCCCGCCCGGCCCGCCCGGCCCTTCGCCGGGTCCGACAGGAGCGGCACCAGCCACGCCGGCGGAATTCTTCACCGGCCCCCAGAGCACGGGACCGCTGGAAGGATCCAGGACGTTGGCCGGCGCGGGTGCCGCCTGCGTGCCGTCCGCGAGCTCGGCCGCCGCCAGTCCGGCGGCCACGGCGCCGACACCGGCTAGCCCGGCACCGGCCAGCGGTCGCTCATCAGAATCGGCCGTGGCCGGCTCGGGCTGCTGGGCCGGGATCTTCAGCACCTCATAGTCGGGCGGGTCGAGGAAACCCGAGTCGGGGACGATTGGCAGGACACCGTCGGTCGGCGCGTCCAGGGAACTGCCGGGCTCGCGGCCGGCCTCGGCGGCCAGCCAGCCATCCTGCAGCGGCCGCGGGCCCGTGCGCGCGGCGGTGGCGGCCTCGGTCAGCATCCGCTCAGCGGTGGCGGCGTCCGGCCGGGTGCCCGGATCGCGGCTCAGCAGCGCGTCGATGACCGGGCCGAGCGGTCCGGCCGATGGTGCCCGCGGCGCGTCCTCGTTGGCCACCCCCGTCGATATGACCGACGAGCCGCCGACCCGGTCGAACGGCCCGCGCCCTTCGACGGCCGCGTACAGGGTGGCGCCGAGCGACCACAGGTCCGCGGCCGGGGTCGCGATCTCGCCGCGGATCCGCTCCGGTGCGGTGAAGCCGGGCGTGCCGACGACCATGCCGGCCTGGGTGAGCGCGAGATCCTCAGCGAACGTGGCGATGCCGAAGTCGGTGAGTACAGCCCGGCCCTCGCCGGTGACCAGCACGTTGCTCGGCTTCACGTCCCGGTGCAAGACGCCCGCGCCGTGCGCGGCCGCGAGCGCTCCGACCAGGCTGGTGCCCAGCTCGGCCGCGCGGTCGGGCGGCAGCGGCCCTTCCTCGGTGATGACCCGGTCCAGCGACCGGGCCTCGACCAGTTCCATGATGATCCATGGGCTGCCGGCCTCTTCGACCACGTCGAAGACCTTGACGACGCCGGGATGGCTGAGGCGGCCCGCGGTCCGCGCCTCTCGCAGCGTGCGCTGGTAGATGACCTCCGCCTCGGCCGGCGACGCCTGGGTCGTCACCTGGACTTCCTTGACGGCGACGTCCCGGGCCAGCAGTTCGTCCCGGCCGCGCCAGACGATGCCCATCGCTCCCCGGCCGATCGGCTCCTGCAGGCGGTAACGACCGCCGATCAGGCGCCCAGCCCCCATAACTGCGTGCATGGCGGGACCTTATCTACAGCGGACATTGAATGTCCTGTGTGGAACTTGTGACTTTGCCTGCGGTGAATCGCCATGTAGCAGGCGGTATTAGCAGGCATCAGAGTAGCGACATCCATCGTCTGTCCGAGGTGCATTGTCCGGACTAGAGCGCCGCTCGCGATCAGTTTGTTACACGGCTTCTGGCCAGGTCAGGCGACAGTTAGCCGGCCGATCCCGGCGGCCGGGTCATCGCGAGCACGTCCAGGGCCCGGTCCAGTTGCGCCAGCGTCAGCTTCCCGTCGTCCACGAAGCCGCGAGCGAGGACGACCTCGCGAATGGTGGCGCCGGTCTCCAGCGCCTCGTGCGCCACTTTTGCCGCCGCCTCGTACCCGATGAACGGGTTGAGGGCCGTAACGATCGCGGGCGAAGATTCCGCGTACTGGCGCAACCGGCCGGCGTTAGCCGTGATCCCGGCGACGCAGGCACGGGCCAGCTGGGTCGACCCGGCCATGAGCAAGTCGATGGACTCGAGCAGATTCCTCGCGATGACCGGCATCATCACGTTGAGCTCGAAGTTGCGGGCCGCGCCGGCGAACCCGACGGCCGCGTCGTTCCCGATGACCTGAGCGCAGATCTGGCAGACGACCTCGGGCAGCACCGGGTTGACCTTGCCCGGCATGATCGACGAGCCCGGCTGCAGGTCGGGGATGTTGATCTCGGCCAGCCCCGCCCGCGGGCCAGAGCCCATCAGCCGCAGGTCGTTGCAGACCTTGTACAAGCTCACCGCGATCGTGCGCAGGACACCGCTCGCGGCCACCAGCGCATCGCGCGCCCCCGCAGCCTCGAAGTGATTTCGCGCCTCGGTCAGCAGCAGCATGTCAGAGCTGAGCAAGTCGATCACCCGGCTGGCGAAGCCCGGCGGTGCATTCAGCCCGGTGCCGACCGCGGTGCCGCCGAGCGGCAGCTCGCAGACGTCCGGCAGGACTCGCTCGATCCGCTCGATGCCGTGCCAGATCGCGGCCGCGTAGCCGCCGAACTCCTGGCCGAGCGTCACCGGGGTCGCGTCCATCAGGTGCGTGCGGCCGCTCTTGACCACATCCGCGAACTCGGCCGCCTTGGCGTCCAGCGCCCTGGCGAGTTGCCGTAGTGCCCCGGACAGCGACACGCCCATCCGGCCGGCCACGGCCAGGTGCACCGCGGTGGGGAACACGTCATTGGACGACTGGGACGCGTTGACGTCGTCGTTGGGGTGCACCGGGCGGCCGAGGCGCTGGCTGGCGAGCCGGGCGATGACCTCATTGACGTTCATGTTGGTCGAGGTCCCGGAGCCGGTCTGGAACACCGGGACCGGGAATTGGTCCCGGTGCCCGCCGTCCGCCTCCTCGCCGAAATAGACCTCGCGCGCCGCAGCCTCGATCGCCGCCGCCATGTCGGGTTCGATGACGCCGAGCTCCGCGTTGACTTGCGCGGCGGCCGACTTGATCCGGGCCAGTTCCCTAATCACGATGAACGGCACCGGGCTGTCCGAGATCGCGCGGAAATTCTGCACGGCCCGCTGTGTCTGGGCCCCCCAGAGTGCGTCCGCGGGCACCCGGACCTCACCCATCGAGTCGTGCTCGACGCGGAACTCGGTCACGGTGCTCCTCCGCCCTCAGCTGGGTCCTGTGCCGATCGTCAGCAGCGGCTGCTTCGGCGCGGTCACGTCCGCGAAGAAGTCGTTGCCCTTGTCGTCTACCACGATGAACGCGGGGAAATCGCGGACCTCGATCCGCCAGACCGCTTCCATCCCGAGTTCGGGGTACTCCAGCACCTCGACCTTGGTGATCGACTCCTTCGCCAGCTTGGCCGCGGCCCCGCCGATCGACCCGAGATAGAAACCACCATGTTCCTTGCACGCGGCCGTGACGGCAGCCGACCGGTTCCCCTTGGCCAGCATGACCAGAGAGCCACCGTTGGCCTGGAACCGGTCCACGTAGCTGTCCATCCGGCCCGCGGTCGTCGGGCCGAACGAGCCGGACGGGTAGCCCTCAGGCGTCTTGGCGGGCCCGGCGTAGTAGACGGCGTGGTCGCGCAGGTAGGCGGGCATCGGCGCGCCGGAGTCGAGCAGCTCGGCGATCTTGGCGTGCGCGATGTCGCGGGCCACCACCATCGGGCCGGTGAGCGCGAGCCGGGTCTTGATCGGGTACCTGGACAGCTCGGCCCGGATCTCGGCCATCGGCCGGGACAGGTCGATCCGGACGACGTCCTCGGCCAGCTCGGCGTCCGCGGGCTCGGGCAGATACTGCGCGGGGTCGGTCTCGAGCTGCTCCAGGAACACCCCGTTCCTGGTGATCTTGGCAACCGCCTGGCGATCCGCGGAACAGGAGACGGCGATCGCGACCGGGCAGGACGCGCCGTGCCGCGGCAGCCGGATCACCCGCACGTCGTGGCAGAAGTACTTGCCGCCGAACTGGGCGCCGATGCCCGCTCGCCGGGTGATCTCCAGCACTTCCCGCTCCAGCTCGACGTCGCGGAACCCGTGCGCGTCCATCGAACCGCTGGTCGGCAGCGTGTCCAGGTAACGAGCGGAGGCGTACTTCGCGGTCTTGAGCGCGTACTCGGCGCTCGTGCCGCCGATCACGATCGCCAGGTGGTAGGGCGGGCAGGCCGCGGTGCCCAGCGAGCGGATCTTCTCGTCCAGGAACGCCGCCATCCGCGCCGGGCTCAGCACGGCCTTGGTCTCCTGGTACAGGTAAGACTTGTTGGCCGAGCCGCCGCCCTTGGCCATGAACAGGAACTTGTACTCGTCGCCGCCGGTCGCGTAGACCTCGATCTGCGCGGGCAGGTTGCTGCCGGTGTTGCGCTCCTCCCACATGGTCAGCGGCGCGAGCTGGGAGTAGCGCAGGTTCAGCTTCGTGTAGGCGTCGTAGACGCCGCGGGCGATGTGCTCCTCGTCCCGGCCGTCGGTGAGGACCTGCTGGCCGCGCTTGCCCATCACGATCGCGGTGCCCGTGTCCTGGCACATCGGCAAGATGCCACCGGCCGCGATGCACGCGTTCTGGAGCAGGTCACCGGCCACGAACTTGTCGTTCCCGCTCGCCTCCGGGTCGTCCAGGATGGCCCGAAGCTGGCGCAGGTGCCCCGGCCGCAGCAAGTGCGCGATGTCGTGCATCGCCGCCGCCGTCAGCTGGGTGAGCACCTGCGGCTCGACTTCCAGGAAGTCCCGGCCCAGCGCCTGCCGGACGCCGACGCCATCGGCGGTCAGCAGCCGGTACTCGGTGGCGTCCGGGCCGGTTGGCAGGAGGTCGGTGTAGCTGAATTCGGGCATGACGACGGGCACTTCCTCGGGCCGGTGACTGATCTGCTCATTTTAGGTCGCCCGGTCCGGGCCGGATGCGCCCGCCGGCGCGGCGGCTGGTCAGCTCCAGGCGCGGGTCAGCGGGTCGGCCCCCGAGACCGGAAGCCGGAGCGCCGCCCCGAACGCGGCCAGGGCCGCGAGGAGGCCCAGGATGGCGCCGTAGCTCCAGCTGACCGAGACGGAGATGCCGATACCGCCGCCATCGCCCGGCTTGGCCAGGAAGGCAATGAGCGTGAGCAGCAAGACCAGGCCGGTACCGATCAGCAGTAGTTGCCGTAGACCGGGCAGGGTGAAGGGAAGCTGGCCCAGGTATGGCCGGCCGACCAGGACCGCGAGGATCGCCAGCACGAGCACGAACGCGAGCCACAGGAACCCGTGCACCTGCGTTCCGTCCGCCGATCCGCTCAGCGCCCGGCCCGAGCCAATCTGGACTGATGCGCTGAACCAGGGCAGGAAAAGCGCGATCGCCAGCACGATGAGGCTCCCCGCGATCACCTTGTCGCCGATGGCCCAGCCTGCCAGCAACTGCGGCTGCTGTCGCTGGTCCCCTCCTGATGGTCCGAATGTGCCAGACACCCTGCCCGCCTCCCCTATCCGGTTATTGCGGGCAACAGTAGACCGCAGCGCGACGGGTGTCAGCCCGATCGCGCTGCGGTCTGCGGCGCTGGCGCCGCGGGGTCAGGAGGCAGTCGTCCTGGGGATGCGGATCAGGAACAGCACTACGAGCAGAGCGAGCACATCGAAGACGGCCGCCGCGGAGAATGCCGTGCTCATGCCGTGCACGAGCGCGTGCCTGGCCTGCTCGACGGCGGTGAGGCCGGCCACCGGGTGGCTCGCCGCGGACTGCCGGGCGCTGCCGTAGATGGTGACGAGGATCGCGAGGCCGAGCGTCCCGCCGACCTGCTGCATGACGTTCACCATGGACGCGGCCGCGCCCGAGTCCTGGGGCGGCACGCCCGTCAGCGACGCCATCGTCAGCGGCACGAAGGCCAGGCCCATGCCGGCCCGAGCAGCAGCATCGGCACCAGGACCCCGGGCACGTAGCTGCTCGCGGTGGAGACGTGCCCCAGCCAGGCCATCCCGGCGACGACCGGCAGCAGGCCGGTGACCATCAGCTGCTTGGCGCCGAACCTGGGCACGAGGCGCGGGGCGAGCCTGGACATCAGCAACAGCGTGCCGGTCATGGGCACGAACGCCAGCCCGGCCTGGAGCGGGCTGAAGTGCAGGACCTCCTGGACGAACTGGGTCAGGAAGAAGAACGATCCGAACATGCCGCAGACGAGCAGCAGCCTGGCCACGTACGACGCGCTGCGGCTGCGGTCGCGGAGCAGCCACAGCGGGGTGATCGGCTCCTTCGCCCGGTTCTCGATCAGAACAAATGACGCGAGCAGTACCACGGCGCCGGCGAAGGCGCCGACGGTCAGGGCGTTGGCCCAGCCGTCAGACGCGGCGTGGATGAACCCGTAGACGAGCGCGGACATGCCCGCGGTTGAGGTGAGCGCGCCAGCCAGATCCAGCTTGGCAGTCAGCCGCTTGGTCCGGGCCAGGAGCCGCGGGGTGGCCGCGACCACGGCGATGCCGACCGGCACGTTGATGAAGAAGACCCAGCGCCAGGACACCCACTGGGTGATCATGCCGCCCAGGACGAGCCCGAGCGAGGCGCCGCCCATCGCGACGGCGGTGAAGGCGCCGAGGGCGCGGACGCGCTCGCGACCCTCCGGGAAACTGGAGACGATGGTGGCGAGCACGGCGGGGGTGGCGATGGCGCCGCCTACTCCCTGCACCGCGCGGGCGGCGAGCAGGATGCCGGATGAGGTAGCGAGGCCGCCGGCCAGTGATGCCAGCGTGAACACGGTCAGTCCGGCCATGAACATGTTTCGCCGGCCGAGGACATCGCCGGCCCGGCCGCCCAGCAGGAGCAGGCCGCCGAAGGTCAGCGTGTAGGCGTTGAGCACCCAGGACAAGCCGGTTGCGGACAGGTGGAGGCCCGTGGCCATGGATGGCAGGGCAACGTTCACGACCGTCATGTCCAAGACGATCATGAGCTGGGCGCACAGAACGACGGCGAGAGTGATGTTCCGCCGGTCGCGAGTCTGACGGTCGTCGGTGCGGACGACCTGCGGCGACTGGCGCTCGGTGACAGTGGGCAAGGTCCCTCTTTCCGATGAAGACGTGCTGAACTGGGGCGCTGGCGTCAGCTTCCGCTGGTCACGCACCGCCAAAGCGAGCTATGATTGATCCGGAGGATCCCTCCGGTAAGTACTATACGGAGGCAGCCTCCGCTTTGCAAGTCAGTTCTGGGAGCAGTGATGGACACAAGCGCGACGACGTCCGGCGGGCCGGCCGGGCTTAAGCGGGCAGACGCGCGCCGTAACTACGAGTTGCTGATCACCGCCGCCATGAAGGCGTTCGCCGAGCGCGGGGCCGACGACGTGTCGCTGGAGGAGATCGCGCGGCGGGCGGGCGTGGGCATCGGCACCCTGTACCGGCATTTCCCGGCCCGGCAGAATCTGCTGGAGGCCGTCTACAAGGACCAGGTCGACGGCCTGGAAGTGCTCGCGGGCAAGCTGCTGGTGTCCGAGTCGCCCGGCGCGGCGCTCGCCGAGTGGCTGCGGGCGTTTGCCGGCTTCGGCCGGACGAAGCGCAGCCTGAGCACGGCCCTGGTGGCGACGATCGGCAAGGACTCCGCGCTGATGTCGGAGTGCAGCCGGATCCTGCGCAGCAGCACCGAGGCGCTGCTGGTCCGGGCCCAGGAAGCTGGCGCGGTCCGGCCCGAGATCCAGCCGTCGGACCTGATCCGCATCGTCCACGGCCTGATCGTGGCCACCGACTCCGCGCCTGGCGACACCGAGCAGGCGGACCGGATCCTCGATCTCATGATGGGCGGCCTGCTGACCCGCGGCGGCCAGTAGGCGCCGCTTTGGCTCCTGCCCTGTCGCAGCCGCCAGTCGCGGCTTCCGGCCGTTAACCGCCGTTCCGTAGCGCAATGGGGGAGCCTTCACACTGCCTCTTGCGGAGAATTGGCATGCGCTCGGACGCGGACGGGTAAGCAACTCGTTGCCGGGTAGCTGGCCTGCGCGAACACAGGAGAACACCTGCCGCGCGGGCAGCTATCCGGACCAGCTTTCCTCCGGCCGGCACCTGGGTCAGGCGGGCCGCGAAGACGAGGACGGTGAGACATGAGCAGCACTCATGAGGCCGGCGATCAGCTCGATCTGAGCGAGGCCGCCCGTCAGTTAGAAATGGCCGCGCATGACGCGCGGGTCGCCGTCGGCTGCCTTGGCCTCGGCGACCTGGAAGAGGCACACACGCACGCATTGCTGGCGCGGACGGCCGCCGACGGCGCGCAGAACCTGCTGCGGGCCGCGCTCGATGCCGGAATGACGATCACGAGCTAAGCCGCGCGCCGTCAGTTCCGGCTGGCCTGGCGACGGGGTCGCGCGGCGGGTCCCGTAGCTCGCGGAGTAATGTGTGTGACTCACACACATTACGAGAGGCAAGGCGACCGCGATGTCGAAGGCGACAGGCAGTTTCACGGTCAAGTCCTGGGACGAGAACACTTTCCAGGAGCTGGACCGCGACGGAAAGCTCACCAAGGCATCGGTGGCTTTCGCGTTGGAGGGCGATCTGACCGCGGACGCGGTCTGGGACGCGGTGATGTGCTACCGCCCGGACGGGTCGGCGGTCTTTACCGGCTACCAGCAGATGACCGGCCAGCTGGCCGGGCGGACCGGCGGCTTCGTGCTGCTGGCCGACGGCGAGTTCGTGAACGGCGAGGCGCGGTCTCGCTGGCAGGTCGTCGAGGGAACGGGTACCGGCGAGCTGACCGGCCTGACCGGATCGGGCTCGGCTGTCGCGACCGCGACTCCGCCGGGCAGTTACACCTTCGATTTCGACCTTGGCTGACGTCCCCTCCGGCCGCGAGCCAGCGGCCCGGGCGACCAACCAGCCCGCGCGCGCGCCGGCGCACGGGGCGGGCCTCGACGGTCCGGCCAACGTCTTCGGCGCGCTGGCGCTGATGGTCGCCGACCAGATGGCGGACGTCACCACCGCGGCAGCCGGCCGATCGGACTCGGCCCCGGCCGCGCTGGCGGCGCTGTACCACTTTCTCGACCGGCCGTCGGTGGACCTGCTGCGGCAGGTCCTGGGGCTCACCTCGTCCGGCGCGGTCCGGCTGCTCGACCGGCTGGCCGAGTCGGGCCTGATCGAGCGCGGCCGCGGCACCGACGCGCGCTCGACCGTCGTGTCTCTGACCGAGGCGGGCCGCGCGGCCGCCGTCGAGGTATGCAGCGAGCGGGCCGCGGTGCTGGATCGCGCCCTGGCCGCGCTGTCGCCGCGGGAACGGGACGAGTTCACCGCGCTGGCCGGCAAGATGCTGGTCGGGCTCATGCGCGGCCCTGGCGCGGTGCGCTGGATGTGCAGGCTGTGCGACACCGGTATCTGCCGCGGTACGCCGGGGGGATGTCCGGTCGGGAACGCGGCGCGCGAGCGCTACGCCGGCGCCGCCGGCTGAGACTGGCCCGCGACCACAGCGGGGCGGGCCACGGGCCAGTCTCGGGCGCCCGCTACTCGAATCGCGCGTTCGCTGGCGCGGTCATCCGGCGCAGCAGTGGCATCGCTGCCAGCAGCACCGCGACCGAGACGAGCAGGCCGGCGCCGACGCTGAGGTAGTACGACGCCCCGAGCACGGGCAGCGGAGTGCCCTTGCTAGCGAGCCGGCTTATCGTCAGCACGGAGATCCCGTAGGCGGTAGCCGCGGCCACGACGGTGGCCGCGATCAGCGGAAACGCGGCCTCCAGCAGCACGACGCGATACAGCGTCGGGCCCGGCGTGCCGCTGACCCGCAGCAGCGTGAACGCGCGCTTGCGCTCGACCAGCCCGCCGCCGATCGCGACCGCGAGACTGCAGGCGGCGACTAGCAGGGTCAGGTCGACCGCGATATCCATCAACCGCTGCACCGCGTCGCCGACGCCGACTCTGGCCTGGACCGCCTCGCCGAACGTCCGCGGCGCGGTGCCGGACGCCGACAGCCGCGAGTGCGTGGCCAGGTACGTCCGCACCCGTTCCAGCGTCGCGCCGTCATTGACCCGGACCAGCACCGACTGCAGGTAGAGCCCGCTGAGGTCCGCCCTGACAGCCGGGTTGGCCGGGCTGAAGATCGACTGCGTGGTGTCCGACGGGTTGTCGCCGTACAGGTTCCACGTATTGGCCTCGATCGCCCCCGCCCCGTACGGGCAGCTGCCGAGCACCGCCAGCTGCCGCACGCTCGCGCAGCTCACGATGCCGGTGTAGGTGCCCGGCGGGCCACCGCGGCCCGGCTGGCCGGTCGGCGGCAGTGAGTAGACGGGGTAGACGCGGGCGCCCCGGAACTGGTCAAGACCGCGCAGCAACGCCGCCCCAGCCTGCGGCGGCAGCCCGTCGGCGACGATCCGCCGCTCGGCGGCTGACTTGCTCTGCAGCGTGTCGCCGGGGGACGAGCCAGTGCAGTTGACACTGTTGCCGCAGACCGGCGCCGTCAGGAACTGCGCCATCAGCACGTTGGACAGCGACCGTGCGCTAGGCGTCGCGGTGGTCGCGTTGGCGGCTGGCAGCAGTCCGGCGACCACCGTACCGAGGAACACCGCGAGCACGAGCCCGCGGATGGACCGGAACGCGCCCTTCGGATTGTCGGCCAGCCGGCGACCGGCCAGCAGCGGAGCGGCGCCGGGTAGCAACCGGGGCGCCAGCCGGGCCGCGCGCGCGGTCAGCCACGGGCCGCCCACCACCAGCCCGATCATGATCAGCAGCAGGCCGGGATAGGCGGCGGCGCCGATGGACTTCGAGCTGGAGAGCACCATGCCGACCGCGAACGAAGCGAGCCCGACCAGCAGCGGCACCAGTCGCCAGACGCTCGGCGCCGCCGGCAGTGACCTTGCGCACGACCCCGAGCGGGGAGATCCGCACTCGTCGCAGCGACAGCAGCGCCGCGATCGCGGCCGCCGCCGGCACCCCGGCGAGCACCGCCAGGTAGCCCCAGGCCGGCGGGGTGACCTCGCTGCCGAAGTAATGGGCGCTGGTCAGAGTCGAGTGCGCCAGCGCCGGCCGGATCAGCTCGAAGAGCCCGATGCCAGCGACCGCGCCGAACAGCCCGCTGATCGCCGCGTCGACCCCGGCGACGACGCCGATCTGCCCCGACGTCCCGCCGACCAGGCGCAGCGCCGCGAACCGCTCTTCCCGCCGGGCGGCGGCGAGCCGGGTCGCAGTGCCGATCAGGATCAGGATCGGGAACAGGAACGCGACCGCACCGACAACGAACGCGTCCCGGAAGTACGGCGACCAGACCTGCTTGGCCGGCGCCGTGGCGATCGAGTGCACCTCGATGGTCGTGGGGACGCTGGCCAGTGCCGCAGCGGGCTCGCTGATGTACACGACCAGTTCGTTTGGCCCGGTCAGCGCCGCCTGGCCGATGAGTCCAGACAGCCGGCCCGCGAACCGGTCCGCGAGCTGATCTCGCGGCGTTGACTTGATCAGCGCCGCCAGGGCCGGAGAGGCGTAGTACTGCCCGGCGGCGGGCAGCCGGGAGACGCCCGGCGGCACCGGCGCGCCGGGTCCGAGGGCGGCGACTTCCAGCCGCTCTATGGTCTGGCCGCGGAAGATGTCGTCGCCGTAGTTCCAGAGCTCCGCGTGCCGGCCGGCGCCGGAGCGCCGGACACTGCCGTTCCCTGCGTGCACTCCCAGCACGGCCGGTTGCCGGTGACCTGGAACGCGTGGAAGTCCGCGAGCACGCAGAGCATGATCGCGACGCCGACCGCCACCGCGGCCCCGGTGATGATCAGGCGGGTGACGCCTTCGCGTCCACTGCGGACGGTGAACTGCCAGCCCAGGCGCAGCATCAGCGCACCCCCGCCGGCTGAAGCTCGCTGACCTGCCCGTCGCTGACCCGGACCACCCGGTCGGCGTAGCTGGCGACCCGCGGGTCGTGCGTGACCAGGACGACGGTGCTGCCCGTGTCCCTGGCCACCGCGGTCAGCAGGACCATGACCTGCTCACCGGCCAGCGAGTCCAGGGAGCCGGTCGGCTCGTCCGCGAACAGCACGCTGGGCTGCGTCACTAGCGCCCTGGCGATCGCGATCCGCTGGGTCTGCCCGCCGGACAGCTCGCCGATCCGGCGCCCGGCCAGCTCGGCCACATCCAGCCGGGCCAGCCACGCCCGAGCGGCGCGCAGCGCGGGACCGCGGCGGGTCCCCGCCAGCAGGAGCGGCATCGCGACGTTGTCGGCCGCCGGCAGCTCGGGGATCAGCTGGCCGAACTGGAACACGAAGCCGAACTCCGTCCGCCGCAGCCGGGAGCGCTCCCGGTCGGCCAGCTCGTCTACCCGGCGGCCGCGGAATCGCACCGCTCCGCTGTCGGGGATCAGGATGCCAGCCAGGCAGTGCAGCAGGGTCGACTTGCCGGACCCGCTCGGGCCCATGATCGCGACGAACTCGCCGTCGCCGACGGCGAGCGTGGCACCGCGCAGCGCGGGTGATCGGCCGAAGGAAAGGTACACGTCAGTTGCTTCAAGAAGGGGCTGAGCCATGACTTGAGCGTGCCGTCAGCCGCCCGCCGGCCACATCCGGACCTTCCCTAGCATCAGCCCTGATCCGCGCTGTTAGTTGTAAGGGGCTGAGCCCGACCAGGCGACGGGCAGCCACACGAAACGGCTGCCCGTTACTCAGCTGACCTCAGCCACTCGAGCGCCGTCAGCCCGGCTAGCTTGGCAAGCCATAGATCCGGCCGGCGTTGTGAGATGCGATGAGGTTGGCTACTCGGATCGCGTCGGACTCGGTCCAGTGGCCGGCGGCGACCCAGTCACCGAGGACTTTGGCTATCGCGGTGCGCCACATCCGGGCTCCGAGGTAGATCAGCTCGGGCACGCCGAAGCCGTCGGAGGAGTACAGCACCTTGCCGAACGGGGCGAGCTCCAGGGCCTCGGCCAGCACCGCATGGGCGCGGGCGCCGACGTAGTGCAGGGTCATGCCGACGTCGAAGTAGACGTTCGGATAGGCCTGGGCGAAGAACGCGGCTTCCCGGTGGAACGGGTAGGTGTGCAGCAGGATCACCGGCACGCCGGTCTGGCTCACCGCGGCGAGGAAGTCGCGGGCCATGGCCGGATTGGCCCGGCGCAGGTCCAGGTCCGGGTCGCCGAACCCGGTGTGGAATTGCAAAGGAAGCCCGCGGTCGACCCCGGCCCACAGCACGGAGCGCAGCAGCACCGGGTCGGCGAGCCGGGCCTGTCCCGTCGCCTCGACGGTGCGCAGCCACGGACCGGCCGCCGCCCTGACCTCGTGGCGGCTGGGCCGGGCCGGATCGAAGTCCAGCCCGTAGCGGTAAGCCGCGACGCTCTTCAGGCCGACGGCGTCGGTGGTCCGTTCGGCCAGCAGATCGGCGTAGCGGGCGCCGAAGTCGGCGGCGGAGCAGCCGGCCAGGGCCAGGTCGGCGGCCACGCTCTCCAGCCGGACGATCTCGCGCACGGCCGCGCCGGACTGCGCGCCGAGCTCGGCCAGTGTCAGCGAGCCGGGCGCGATGTAGCCGGTGTCGACCAGCAGCGTCGCGCAGCCGGCCGCGGTGAGCAGTCGGCTGGTGACCTGGCCGGCGGGCAGCGCGTTGCGGCCCGCGAGATAGTCGTCGGGCGAAGCGGCCGGGTCGAGGCCGAGCACGGGCGCGCACCAGCGGCGGACGGCGAAGCCGAGCTGCGAGTCAAACTGCGTGGTGCCGGCCGGGGCGGGCTGGTCGGACTCAGTCAGGTAGCCCTCGAAGCCTGCCCTCGCCACTGCTCCCGGCAGCACCGTGTGCACGTGGTGATCGAGGAGGCGCAGGTCCTCGATCGCGTCGGCCAGGCTCATGGCTCAGAACCGCAGGAAGTGCTGGAAGCACTCCCAGGCCGTATCGTGCTCGGCGAACGCGGCCGCTTCGGCGCGCTTGACCGCGAGGTACGCGGTGGATCGCAGCGGGCCGAGCTTGCTCATCAGCAGCTCGTCGGCAGCCAGCGCGTCGAGCGCCTCGGTCAGCGATCGCGGCAGCCGCCGGGCGCCTGCCGCCTCGCGCTCGGCTTCCGACATCGTCGCCGGGTCGACGTTGACCGCCGCGCCGGGGTCCAGGCCCTGGCGGATGCCGTCGAGCCCGGCGTGGAGGAAGGCCCCGAGTGCGAGGTAGGGGTTGGCGGAGGAGTCCGACGGCTTCAGCTCGAGGTTCACCGAGCTGGTCTCGTCGCCACGCAGCGGCGAGCAGATCCGGACCGCGGCCTCCCGGTTGTCCATGCCCCAGATGGTGTACGCGCTGCTCCAGAACTGCGGCTGCAGCCGGCGGTAGCTGTTGACGCTGGCGCACGTCAGCGCCAGCAAGGCGGGCAGGTGCGCCATCAGGCCGCCGATGAACTGATAGCCAATCTTGGACAGGCCGTACTGGCCCGCCGGGTCGGCGAAGGCCGGCGCACCAGGTGTTCCGTCCGCGGTCAGGTGGGTGAGCGAGGCATGCAGGTGCCCCCCGTTCCCGGCCTGATCCGGGATCGGCTTAGGGGCGAGGCTCGCCCACAGGCCGTGCCGGAGCGCGACGCCGCGCACGGTCTCCCGGTACAGCACGTGATTGTCGGCGGCACGCAGCGCGGAGGTGTAGCGGATGGGCATCTCCATCTGGCCCTGGCCGAGCTCGGGATAGTAGTGCTCGACGCGCAGGCCCTGCGCGTTCATGGCACGCATCAGCTCGATCGCGAAGTCGTGGCCCTGGTGGAATCCGGTGGCCCCGTAGCAGAGGCTGTCCTCGGCGGGCACCAGGCGGTCCGGTCCGCCGGCCGGATCGGGCTCGCGGCGGCCGACGGTGAACTCTGGCTCGAAGGCCGCCGACATCGCGTAGCCCTCGCGGGCCAGGTCCGCGATCGCGTCCTTGAGGAACGACCGGCTGCACGCTTCCCAGGGCTCGCCGTCGGGTTTGACCAGGTCCGCCAGCATCGCGCCGGCGCCGGGGGAGTACGGCAGCGCTACCAGCGTGTCCGGATCGGGCTTGATCCGCACCTCGCCGACCGGGCTCATCCCGTCCACGGGCTGGAGCGTGTCCAGCATGGTCATCGCCATCATCGCGCAGGTGTGCCCGATACCGCTGGCGATCCGTTCGGGCAGGAACTCCCTGGCCGCGGCCTTGCCGCGGGTAACTCCGCCGTGGTCGGCGTACAGGAAGATAACGAACTCTAGATCTTCCGCGTCAGCCCGGGCGGCGGCGGCGGTGGCGGACGAAAGGCCCGAAGGAGTCATGCATCAGGGGTAGCACGACCATCCGCTGTCCGTACAGCCTCCTTGCCCTCACCCGTAGTGTGACCTGCGGCACTGCCATTTGTGGCGCTGGTGTTCGTGGCGAGGTCGGCTGCGAACTCGTCGTTGACGATGTCCGTGCCGGCGCCGGACGTAGCCGCCCCGGCCGCCAGCGCGGCGGCCTCGGCGCCCTCCTCGTGCACGTATCGGCCGCCGCGCAGCGCGGACGCGCCGGCCGCGATCAGCAGGACGGCTATCGCCATGGAGAACACGATCACCAAGCCGTGATGGAACGGCTGGGAGATGAGCTGCGGGAAGAAGGTCCGGCCGGTCAGCACGGCGACATGCTGGGCCGACAGGTGGTGCAGCACGCCGGTCGGGCCTAGCAGTTCCTTGATCGGGTTGTAGCCGAGGAACGCCGCAAACAGGCTGCCGACGGGCGGCAGCGAGCCGATCTGGTGCGCGATGTTATGCGGCACGCCCTGGGCGGCGAGGCCGTTGGTGAGCGTGGTGGGCAGCGTTGAGGCCAGGCCGGCGATCATCAGCGAGAAGAAGATGCCGATGGACAGTACGAAGCCGGAGTTCTGGAACGTGGCCAGCATGCCCGACGCGGCGCCGCGCTGCTTGGCCGGAACGCTGTTCATGATCGCGGCCGCGTTCGGCGCGGAGAACAGTCCCATGCCGGCACCCGCCACGAAGATCAGCGCGGCGAACTCGGGATAGCTGAAGTTGACCGGGATGAACAGCAGCCCGCCGAAGGCGACGGCGGACACCAGCAAGCCGCCGGAGGCAAACGCCCGCGCGCCGTGCCTGTCCGACAGCCAGCCCGATACCGGGCCGGAGACTACGAATCCGAAGGTCAGGGCCAGCAGGTAGATCCCCGACCACAGCGGGGTGTCCTGGTACTGGTAGCCGTGCAGCACCAGCCAGATGCCCTGCAGCCAGATGATCAGCATGAACTGCAACCCACCGCGGGCGACCGATGCCAGCAGCGTGGCGCCGATGCCGGCCGCGAACGCCCGGATCCGCATCAGCTTCAGGTCGAACATCGGGGACTCGACCCTGGTCTCGATGATGCAGAACAGGATGAGGATGAGCGGGCCGCCGATGAGCCCGGTGAGCACCAGCGGACTGGTCCAGCCCATCGAATGGCCGCCGTAAGGCTGAATGCCGTAGGTGATGCCGGTCAGCAGCAAGACCAGGCCGACCGCGAACGTGACGTTGCCCAGCCAGTCGATCTTGGCCGGGGTCCGGATGCCGGTTTCCTTCAGGCTGAGGTAGGACCAGATGGTGCCGCCGACACCGATAGGCACCGAGACGATGAAGACCAGCCGCCAGTCGACCGCGGCCAGCACTCCGCCGAGGATCAGGCCGATGAACTGGCCGGAGATGCCCGCGACCTGGTTGATGCCCATCGCCGTGCCGCGCTGATTGGCCGGGAACGCGTCCGTGAGGATGGCGGGGGAGTTGGCCATCAGCATCGCGCCGCCAGTTGCCTGGATGACCCGGAATCCGATCAGCCAGAGCGCGCCTTTCGGGCCGGTGAACGGGTCGAACGGCAGCGCCAGGGCGCCGAGGGCGAAGATCGCGAAACCCGCGTTGTACATCTTGACCCGGCCGTAGATGTCCCCGAGGCGGCCCAGGGTGACCACGAGCACGGCCGAGACGACCAGGTAGCCCATCAGCATCCACAGCAGGTAGCTGATGTTGCTCGCCTGCAGCGGGTTCAGGTGGATGCCGCGGAAAATGGCCGGCAGCGCGATGATCACGATCGACGCGTTCACCGTGGCCGCGAGCATGCCCAGCGTGGTGTTGGACAGCGCGACCCACTTGTAGTTCCCGCCGCGCAGGCCCTTGCCTGTCGGCTCCGTAGGCTCGCCCACCGGCTGGCCCCTCCCGCTTCCCGTGTTAGTTGCTAATACCAAACTAACAGGGGATCGGGCGCTGGTGTTCCGCGGCCGGACGGGGGTCAGCGCCCTCCCTGCCGGCACCAGTCTCGCAGCGCGGCAGGCGCCCGGCCAATACGCGGAGGCCCTGCTCCCCGCCTCGCGGCACTTTGCCGGCCCGATCCGGTAATGGCCGCTGAAGGGAGCACCGCCGCGGCCGAAAGCGGTAGTGTCTCCCCGTGGTGAATCCGCTGCGTAACCTGACAAAAGCGGCCCCGGCGGCTCCGCCGAGGCTGCAGGTCGGGGTCGATGTCTCCAGTTACCAGGGTGCGCCGTCTAAGTGGTCAGGCACGGCGGGAACCATCTCCTGGGCCGGAGTAAAGGTCACCGAGCTCGAGCCCAACGGCACCAGGTACGTCAATCCCTATGCGGCCGCCGACTGGGAATGGCTGGCATCGAAGCGGAAGGGCCGGATCGCCTATCTCTTCGGGCACCCGTCGGTGAGCGCGGCGAGCACGGTGGATTTCTTCATCACCCAGTTGCACTCGCTGGGGCTGAAGGACGCCGACGGGATCGCGCTCGACTTGGAGGTCAGCAACGGGCTCACCGCCTCGCACGTCGCCTCCTGGGGTGCGGATGTCCAGTCCGAGCTGGAGAGCCGGCGCAGTCGCACGCCGCTGCTCTACACGTTCGTGGACTTCGCCGAGGAGGGCAACTGCGCCGGACTCGGCCGCTATCCACTCTGGATCGCCGATCCTTCCAGCACCAAGGGGCACCCGCGGGTGCCGGGTCCGTGGAAGACGTGGGCGATACACCAGTACGACATCAGCGGCAGCATCGACCGCGACGTCGCGAAGTACGCGAGCGAGACGGCGATGTTCGACGCTCTGGGCAAGAAAACCCCTGTGAAGGAGCCGGGCGTGCAGAACCTGGGCGGGAAGATCGTTTCCGGGCTGGCCACTGGCCGCTGGCCGAACGGGCACATCGTGGTCGCGGGCCTCGGGCAGGACGGGTTTATCCAGGCCGATCTCTGGGACGGCGAAAAGTGGTCCGGCTGGAAGAACATCAGCCGGACCAAGGCGATCGGCGCCCCGACGCTGACGGTGTGGGTGGACAACCACGGCCGTCTCTACTACATCGACACGGCCCACAACGTGATCCAGCTGATCACCAGCGATGGCGGCAAGACCTGGACCTGACCGGCGGCCGACTGCGGCGCCTGGGGCCGGGCCGCTGGCAGCGCGGACGGGTACGCTTCGCACTGTGAGCCACCGTCCGCCGCCCAGGGAGATGCGGGCCTCTGACGCGGACCGCGACGGTGTCATATCGCTGCTCAGCGACGCGGCGGCGGACGGCAGGCTGACGATGAGCGAGCACGCCGAGCGGGTGGGGCGCGCCCATTCGGCCCGCACCCTCGGGGACTTGGCGGTGCTGACCAGCGACCTGGCGGCGCCTTCGGCCCAGCCGTTCCGGCTCGATCACCGCGGCCCCGTACTCGCGCTGTTCAACCGTGACCGCCGGGACGGCCGCTGGGTGGTGCCGGCCGCGATCCCGGTCGTGGCGGTGTTCGGCGAAGTCGTGCTGGACCTGCGCGAGGCGCTGCTGCAGAGCCAGCGGGTCGTGGTGCACGCCACCGTCGTGGCCGGCACGCTGGAGTTGATCGTGCCCGAGGGCGTGGCCGTTGAGACGTCCGGCACGGCTGTGCTCACCCGGAAGATCAACAAGACGCAGCGGCACTCCACCCCCGGGTTGCCGGTGGTGGAGGTCCGTGCGGTGGCGTTCGGCGGCACCATCCGGGTGATCTCGCCGCGGCGGTCCCGCTGGCTCGGCGGCCTGCGCCGCGGCGGCCTGCCGCGCTAGCCGGCCTGGCCAGCACTGCCGCGCTCGCCGGCCGGCCAGCACTGCCGCGCTAGCCGGCCTGGCCAGCACTGCCGCTAACTAGCTCAGCGTCGCGATGACGCCCTGGTTGTTACACACCCGCGACACCGCGCAGTAGCTGCCGTAGACCCAGACTCTGGATGACTGAGGCACCGTGGTGATCATGAAACCGTTGGTGTTCCAGCCGTTCTTGCTCGGCACGTACGTGGGCGTCACGGAGTAGCGCGTCCCGGTCCAGTGCAGGAACGCGAAGCCGACGATGTCCCGGCCCCGGATTACCGTTCCCGGCCAGAGAACTGTCCAGAATCCGCGGCGGTGGTCGGTCACCGCCCCCAGACAGGTCCGGTGGCCGGGCAGGTAGAGCGGACGCCACGCCTTGCCGGTCCAGCGGACCGCGCACGCCTTCGGCGCGGCCCGCGACGGCCCGGCCAGCCAGACGCTGGTGGGCGAGTCGACCACGAGGGATGTGATCCAGGCGGACCGCACGCCCGCGACCGTGGACCGCAGCCATCCGGATCCGGTCCAGCGGAACGCGTACTGCACGAAGGTCTCCGGACGGTTGCGGCTAACCGGCGTTCCATAGCTGGCACCGATGGCCCATACGTTGGTCCGCGAACTGCTCGCGAAGCTGACCCATTCAAAGGCATGGAGCGGATAACTTCGCCACTCATGGCCGTTCCAGTGCTCGGTCGGGGTACAGCCTTGGCTGCCCGGAATCCCGCCGCCGGGGCAGCCAGGGATATCTCCGCCGACAGACCAGACGTCGTTGTCGGCCAGCACGTCGACGGTCGCGACGTTGCTGGCCGATGGCAATTGCAGCCAGCTCCAACTTCCGTTCTGCCAGTGCAGGATCTCCGGTGTGTACTGCGGCGGTGTCTCGTTCTGGCCGGCGAACCAGGCGTCGGTAGGCGAGAGCACAAACGCCGCGGTGATCAGGTACGTGTTCTGCCGCGGGTAGCTGACCGCCGCCCAGCGCGTGCCGTTCCAGTGCAGCAGTTTGCCGCCACCTAGCTTGCCGTTCCCGTATGCCCACGCGTTCCGCGGGCCACTGGCCCGCACGCCGATAACGTTGAGGCCGGACTGCCGGTACACGACGTGCCAGGAAGGCGATCGCGCGGCCGTTGCGCTCGCGGCCGGCGCCGACAGGCCGGAAATCGCCAGCGTACTGCCCGCCAGCAGTGAGACTAAGCCAGCCCGAACTCGCACCGTCGCCCCCGATATGTCGTTATAGCGGACCAAACGCAGCGTAGAGATGTCCGCCCGGCGCGGCAAGTCTCGGCGCCAACCGCGTTGTGCGGGCTGGAGTCAGTGCGTGTAGTCAGTCTCGGAGTATTTGGAGAGCTTCCACAACTGGTGCTCGCTGCGGATGTTGCGGACGGTGCCGGACCTGGCCCGCATCACCAGTGAGTGGGTTATGGCGCCGCCCGCCTTGAACCGCACGCCGGACATCAGCTCGCCGTCGGTGATGCCGGTCGCGGCGAAGAACGCGTCATCGGAGGTGACGAGGTCATCGGTGGTGAGCACCCGGCTGAGATCATGCCCGGCGTCCAGGGCCTTGGCCCGCTCCGCGTCGTCCCGCGGAGCGAGCTTGCCGAGGATGATCCCGCCGAGACACTTGATCGCGCACGCGGCAATGATGCCTTCCGGCGTGCCGCCGATGCCGAGCAGCAGGTCGATGCCGGTGCCGTCGCGGGCGGCCATGATCGCGCCGGCCACGTCGCCGTCGGTGAGCAGCTTGATCCGGGCGCCGGCCGCGCGGACGTCACTGATCAAGTCGGCGTGCCGTGGGCGGTCCAGGATCACGACTGTCACGTCCGACGCTGAGCACCCCTTGGCCCGCGCCACTGCCGCCACGTTGGCCGCGGGCGGCGCGTCGACGTCGACCACGCTGGCCGCCTCCGGGCCGGTGACGAGCTTGGTCATGTAGTACACGGCGGACGGGTCGTACATCGATCCGCGGGCGCTGACGGCGATGACCGAGATCGCGTTGGGCATGCCGTTGGCGGTCAGCCTGGTGCCGTCGATCGGGTCCACGGCGACGTCACACTTCGGGCCGCTGCCGTCACCGACCTGCTCGCCGTTGTAGAGCATCGGGGCGCGGTCCTTCTCGCCCTCGCCGATCACGACGACGCCGTCCATCGAGACCGTATTGATGAGCTGGCGCATCGCATTGACCGCGGCGCCGTCGGCGCCGTTCTTGTCGCCCCGGCCCACCCACCGGGCCGAGGCCATGGCGCCGGCCTCGGTCACCCGGGCCAGTTCCAGGGCCAGGTTGCGGTCGGGCGCGTGCCTGCCCGGCTCGGGTGCGGCAGCCGTAGGATCCTCGCTCATCAACAACGCACCTTCCCTGTTCGCGGGCCGTGGTGGAATCCTATGTACCAAGCCGGCCAGCGGGGCGGTCACCCTGAACGGCCACGACAGGACATGGGCTGACGATGATGCGTGCTGTGACGACTGCGGACTGTAATGACGACTGACCAGGCGGTGCCCGTCGGTAAGTCAACGGACCGCGGCACGTCGACCCGCGGCGCGCTGCTCGCCGCCGCCCGCGAGGTCTTCACCCTGGTCGGGTACGCCCAGGCCGGCGTGTCCGACATCGTCACCCTGGCCGGCGCGAGCGTCGGCAGCCTGTATCACCATTTCTCCGGCAAGGCCGACCTGTACCTGACCCTGTTCGAGGAGCTCAGTGGCGAGCACACCGAGCGGACCAGGACCGCGGTGCGGCAGTTGCGCGGGACCGGCGTGACCGACCCGATGCAGCTGTTCCTCGCCGGTGCCCGGGCCTACCTCGACGTGTGCATCGAGCAGCGGCAGCTGGCCGGGATGTTTGCCCGCGGCGACGGCCCGCCCGGCTTCGAGGTGCTGTGGCGGCAGCGGCTGGCGGACTGGGTGCGCAAGAACGCGGAGTTCTTCGCGCGTAGCGGCGAACCGCTAGATGAGGCCGCCGCGATCGTGATGACCGGCGCGATGATGCTCGCCGTCGCCGAAGTCTCGCTGGCCGCCGATACCGAGACGGCTCGCCAGCTCGCCGACGGAGTGCTGGCGGTGCTGGCCAGGCTTCAGGTCACCGCGCCCGCCTAGCCCGCCCGGTACTGCACCTGCCAGCTGCGCCCGCCGTCGTCGGTGTGCATGATCCGCTCGGTCATGCTGGAGCCGTTGTTCAGCCCGCCGACCACCCAGCCCACCGAGCTGGTCAGGAAACTGGCGCCCGCCGCCTGGCTGAGGTCGGGCACGTCGCCCCTGCGGCTCAGACCGCCGTGCGCCGTCGCTATCAGCCAGGGCACAGTGCCAAACCCGCGGCCGCAGGGTGCGCAGCTGTCGATGAAGGCCGCCTCTCCTGTGCTGATCACGGACATCGGGCCGGCGTAGGCGCCCGCGGCCTCGGGGAGCCGCGGCGATCCGGGCGACTGGAAGTACAGCTCGGCGAAAAGCGGCCCGGCCGCGGTTCCCGGTTGGGCGTAGTAGCCGACGTGCGGCTGCTGGCTGGAGGCCGCACCCGGGCCGATGTCCAGCGCCCAGGCCGAGCCGGACGCGCACTGCACGAACATGAAACTGGGCGAGGTGGCCGTGCCCGCGCCGGTGGCCCGCAGTTGCCAGCTGTGGCCGCCGTCGGAGCTCTCGTAGAGCCTGCCGTCCGCGCCGAGCCAGCCGTGCTCGTTGTCGCTGAAGCACACGCTCTGCGGATCGGCCGGCGCCTGTACGGGCTGCCAGCTGTGGCCGCCGTTCGCGGTGACGACGACCGCGCCGCCGGCGGCTGGCGCCAGCGTCGAGTCGAAGACCGGATTCACGCCGCCGGCGATGGCGTAGCCGAGCTGCGGCGACACGAAGTGCACCGCGCGGATGACGCCGCACGGCTCCGGCAGCGCGGTCCAGCTGCGGCCGCCGTCGGCGGTAGTCAGCAGGCTGTCCAGACCCACCGCCCAGCCGAAGGCCGGACTGATGAAGTCGACCGAGGTGAGGTTCAGGTCGCCGCGGCGCTGCGTTGTCCAGGTCGCGCCACCGTTGCTCGTGGCCAGGATGACGTGCTGGCCGACCACCCAGCCCTGTGCGGGTGAGACGAACTGCACGCCGGTCAGCGCGTCACGGCCGAAGCGGCCAAAGAAGTCGCTTGCGGGGCCGCCGACGCTCGGCCGGCAGGGGGCGCCGTTAGCCGCCCCGCCGGGCGATGCGGCCTGGGTCGCGCCGCGGTCCGATGCGCTGCCTTGCGCTGACGGTGCCGGACTGCGCCCGGTGGTCGCGGATGGCCCCGTGCTCGCGGCTGACCCTGTCGAAGCGGCCGGCGCGCTGCCGCATCCGGCCAGCAGGAGCATGGCCGCGGCTGCCGTTAAACGTGATCGCATGCCCTCTGGACGGCCGGCAGGCCGCACCGGTTGCGGCATATTTTCAGAACGGCTCCGCTGACTCTTCCGCGTCCGCTGGCCGGGCGAGCGCCGTCGCCATCCGGGCTCGTGCGCCCTCAAGCCACTCCTCGCAGATGGTGGCCAGCTGCTCACCGCGCTCCCACAGCTGCAGCGACTGCTCCAGCGTCAGGCCGCCTGCCTCGAGCTTTTTGACCAGCTCGATCAGCTCGTCCCTGGCCTGCTCGAAGCCGGGCCGCTGGCTGTCACCTTCGCTCACGGTCCCCCACCTTAGTGCGGTGGGCGCGGGCGCGTAATGCGCGTGCCGCGCCTGTAATGCGCGCGGCGCGCGCGCCGATGAACCGGGCGAAGACCGCATAGGGCCCGGAGGAGAACATGAATAGCCATGACAGCCACGAGACGCGGCTACCGTGTGCCGCCGCCTCGCGGCCGGTATGCCCCCGGCAGCACGCGGGCCCTCGCCGCCGGCTGCCATGGGCGCAGGATCGTGGCCGATGTGCCGGGCCCCGGCTAACCGCGCGGTGTCCGAGCTCATCGCGGCGGCGCGGTCTGATAGCGGACCTGGGCGCGTGCTGGCTGCGGCGGTTCCCGTGGTCACCGCTGGCGTGGCGAGCCGGCGGCCCGCACAGCTAGTGCCGGCCCAACAAGCCCGCATAGCGCGGTTGAGCTACTCGTCACCAGCGGCGATGACGCTCAGCTGGTCCTCGGCAAGCCGGACGGTCAGCCGCTCGCCGTCGCTGACCTGAGCCGCGCGCACCACTACGTGACCGTCGGCCTGCTGCACGATCGAGTAGCCCCGGCGCAGCGTCGCGGCTGGTGACAGCGCCACGAGCCGCGCCCTGATGTGTGCGACATCGGCGCTACCACGCCCGAGTCCGGCGGTCATGGCGTTCCTGGCTCGATCGGCGAGCCCAAGGACCTGCTCCTCGCGCCGGTCGAGCTCGCGCTGCGGGCTGGCCAGCACCGGCCTGGACCGGATCGCGGCGAGCCAGGACGCTTCCCGGTCCAGCCGCCCGGTCAGCGACCTGCGGGCCCTGGCCCGCAATTGGCTGATGAGCTGGAGTTGCTCGGCCACGTCGGGCACCGCGCGGCGGGCCGCGTCCGTCGGCGTGGACGCCCGGACGTCGGCGACGAGGTCGAGCAGCGGTACATCTTGCTCGTGCCCGATCGCGCTGATCACCGGCGTCCGGCAGCCGGCCACCGCGCGCACGAGGTCCTCGGCCGAGAAGGGCAGCAGGTCCTCGATCGAACCGCCGCCGCGCGCGATGATGATCACCTGCACGGCGCGGTCGGCGTCCAGCCGGTGCAGCGCGTCGATGATCTCCTCGCTGGCCCGCGCGCCCTGCACCGCCACCTGCTCGACCCGGAACCTGACCGCGGACCAGCGGCGGGCGGCGTTGCGCAGCACATCGCGCTCGGCCGCCGAGTCTCGCCCGCAGATGAGGCCGACCGTATCGGGAAGGAACGGCAGCGGCCGCTTGCGCTCGGCCCGGAACAGGCCCTCCGCAGCCAGTTCCGCACGAAGCCGCTCCAGCCGGGCGAGCAGCTCGCCGATGCCGACCGCTCGCATCTCGGTGGCTGCGAGGGCGAAAGATCCGCGCGCAGCGTTGAACTCGGGCTTGGCCCAGATCACCACCCGGGCGCCTTCGGCTGGCGGCGGCTGGGTCGCGTCCAGCACGCTGGCCTGGCAGATCACCCGGACCGACACGGCCGCGATCGGGTCACGCAGAGTCAGGAAGACAGTGCCGCCGCGCCGGCTCAGCTCGGCGATCTGGCCCTCGACCCAGACCCGGCCGAGTCTGCCGACCCACTCGCCGACCAGGCGGGTGACAGTACGGACTGGGACCGGGGACTCGGCCGAGGTCTCTAGCGGCATGCTGCCGTCCGGGCGGGCGCCGGGCGCGAGCGGCGGGCTAGCCGACGAGTTATCTGCTGGGTCATCCGCCGGTCTCGAGCTTCTCGATCCGGCGCTCCAGCATGCCCAGGACGTCGGGTCGCTCGGCGTGCGTCGCCTCGTAGTCGAGCAGGGTGCGGAGCTGGGCCGCGTCGAGGGTGCGCAGTCTGGCCCTGATCGATGCGAGTGAGAGCGTGTCGTAGTTGGCGAGCGGCAGTGCCGGGACGCCGTTGGCGGCGGTCTTGTCATCCGCGTCGCCGTCGTTCAGGTCCTCGGCCGTGAGCAGCCGGACGTTGCCGGTCTGGTCGAGCGAGCGCCAGGCGGGGTTCCTGCGCGGCTGGCGGGCTGACCGCCGGCCGCTGGCCCTTATCCGCCCTCTTATCCGCCGCCATGAGGATCCGCCCGATTCCGCTGAAAACAGCCCGGAGGGCCTCCGTCGGTCCTGGCCTCGTCCGGCCGGTGATCTGCGGGTTACTCATGCCTGCATCTCCCGAATGCCCTAACAACCATCCCAGGGCGCTTCCTTAGCGGCGGCGGCCTGCGTGGTGTCCGGCCACGGCTGACCCCTCGGATCATTCTCGTCACACGGCTGGCGGCCGCAACCGGGGGTAGCCAGAAAGGCCCAGGTAATCGCTATCCGACCGGTCCACGGCCAACCGCCCGACGATGGGGGACATGGAGGATCACCTACTATGAGTGCCATGCCTGCACAGACCCGACGAGTACTGCTAGCCAAGCCCCGCGGCTACTGCGCCGGGGTCGATCGCGCAGTACAGACCGTTGAGCGGGCGCTGGAGCGATTCGGCGCCCCGGTATACGTGCGCAAGCAGATCGTACATAACACCCATGTGGTCAGGAAGCTAGAACAGCAAGGCGCGATCTTCGTCGAGGAGACCGACGAGGTCCCCGAGGGCTCGGTGGTGGTCTTCTCTGCCCACGGCGTCGCGCCTGCGGTGCGGGCCGAGGCCAAGGACCGCAGCCTGAAGACGATCGACGCGACGTGTCCGCTGGTCACGAAGGTGCACAGCGAGGCCCGCCGGTTCGCCGCGCAGGGCTACGACATCCTCCTCATCGGCCACGAGGGGCACGAGGAAGTCGTCGGCACGACCGGTGAAGCGCCCGACCACATTCATCTGGTCGATGGTCCGAAGGACAGTGACAACGTCCAGGTGAAGGATCCAGGCAAGGTGGCGTGGCTGTCCCAGACCACGCTGTCGGTGGACGAGACCAACGAGACCGTGGCCGCGCTGCGGGAGCGATTCCCGCAGTTGCTGGACCCGCCGAGCGACGACATCTGCTACGCCACCCAGAACCGGCAGGCCGCGATCAAGCAGATCGCCAGCGACTCTGACGTGGTCATCGTCGTCGGCTCGCGGAACTCCTCGAACTCGGTGCGCCTGGTCGAGGTCGCGCTCGACGCTGGCGCTCGGGCGGCCTACCTGGTGGACGACGCCGGATTGGTCGAGGATTCCTGGCTGACGGACGCGATGACCGTCGGAGTCACCAGCGGCGCGTCGGTGCCCGACGACTTGGTCGACGGCGTGCTGGCCCGGCTCGCTGCGGCCGGCTTTGACGCGGTCGAGGAGGTGGAGGCCGTGGAGGAGCGTATGGTCTTCGCGCTCCCGCATGAGCTGCGCAAGCACGGGGCCAGCTAAGCCTCGGTGCTGAGCCCCGCCCGAGGTCGAAACTTCTGCGCGCGGGTTAGTGGCGGCGCGGGCGCGGAGCCCACGGGCGGCGATTCGCGAGATCCTCGCGCAGCTCTTGTTTCAGGTCCCGGGCGCACTGCACGAGGCCGCGCGGGATCGCGGCCACGACTCCGAGAACCACGCCGCTGAGCAGCCAGGGCGCCAGCGCGGCGAGCACCAGCACCGTTCCCTCCAGCACGGAGAGGATCTTGCCGTGCTTGCCAGTGCCCTGCGCCGTGGCGATCTGGGTGATGACGAGCGCGACCAGGAAGACCGCGGGCGACGCCACGATCACCTGCAGCAGCGCGTGCCTGCGGACGAGGTAGGGCCCGAGCACGCAGGCGGCCAGGAAGCCGACACCCGCAGGCACCTGATGCCCGGTCCAGCTCGCGGTCAGGTCGGCGGCCAGGAACAGCCCGAACATGGCGAGCATCGCCCCGCGCGCGGTCATGTGCGAACGCCCGGCCAGCGGTTCGGCCGCGGCTGTGCTGGTCAGTGCTGGGCCAGCCCAGGCTGAGGGCGCCGACGGAGGGGCTGCCGATACGGCCTGGGCGAGAGCCGGGCGCCGCGGCCAGGCTGGCGCGGAACCGTCGGCTGCGCGACCGGCGGCAGCCTGATCGTCGGCGGCCAACGGCTCATCCAGGTTGGCGGCCTGGGCCATCGCCTGCCGCGCGGAAGCGCTGGATCCCGGCAGCATCGCGATCAGCCGGCCGCGCTAATGGACCGGCCGCGCACCAGGTGCGGCGCAGCGACCGGCTCCCGGTCGTCGCGCTGCGATGACACCAGCTCGGGGGCCGAATCGATGATCAAGTCAGGCGCGGACAGCTGTCTGACGGTTTCCTCTACCGGCCGCGGGCCTTCTAGCTCGGCGTCGGTGAGCCCGAGCTCGTTCAGCTTGCGGGCGCTGACCAGGACTCTGCTCTCCAGCGAGCCGACCGTTCGGTTGTAGGCGGTTACCGCGTTCGTCAGCGCCTTGCCGAGACCGTCGACGTGCTTGCCCAGCCCCGCGAGCCGTTCATACAACTCCCGACCGACATCGAACACGGTCCTGGCATTCTCCGACAAGGCTGCCTGCTGCCACGCGTACTGGGCGGTACGCAGCATCGTTACCAGCGTGGTCGGGGTGGCGATGTGAACCTTGTGCGCGATCGCGTGCTCCAGCAGACCCGGGTCGTGCTCCAGCGCCGGAGCCAGGAATGCCTCGCCGGGGATAAAGAGCACGACGAATTCCGGTGCCGGGCTGAGCGCGGTCCAGTAAGCCTTAGCGGCCAGCCGGTCAACGTGCTCGCGCAGGTGCCGGGCGTGCGCGTCGAGGCGCGTGCTCCGGACTGACTCATCGGCGGCCTCGGCGGCCTCCAGGTAGGCGGCCAGCGAGACCTTCGAGTCGACGACGATGTTCTTGCCGCCGGCCAGCCGGATCACCATGTCGGGCCGGACCACGCCGTCGGGAGTCGAGATGCTGACCTGCTCGTCGAAATCGCAACGGGCATCCATCCCGGCGAGTTCCGCGACCCTGCGCAGCTGCATCTCGCCCCAGCGGCCGCGGGCCTCTGGCCTGCGCAGAGCGGTGACGAGTGCCTGGGTCTGCACACGCAGCTGCTCCGAGCTGTGCCTGGCCACGTTGACCTGCTCCGCCAGCGCGGCGTGGGACGACCGCCTGGCCGCGTCCGTCTCGCGTAGCTGTGCCTCCATGCTGGCCAGCGCCTCGCGTAGCGGCTGCACCATCTGCTCGACCGCGACCCTCCGGCTGTCCAGCTCGCCGGCTGCCTTCGCGTTCACGGCATTGAGCTGACCCTCGGCGATCTGCAGGAACGTCCTGGTGCTCTGATCGAGCGCTTGCGCGGACAGGGCCTGGAATCGCTCGGCCAGCTGGGTGTCGAGCAGATCGGCCCGCTCCCGGGCGGCGCGCTCGACCAGGGCGGCCCGCTGCTGGGCCGAGGCGGCTCTCTCGTCCGCCGCTCGGGCCTGTCCGGTCAGGTCAGCGGTGAGGTTCGCGAGCTTGCCGCGGGCCAGCAGGTAACCGATGGCTGCCCCGAGCGCGACACCGACCAGGAGCGTGACCAGCAGCGAGATCGCGTTCATATTTAGTCATGCTGGCAGGAATAACTGACAGTTCCGGTGTCCGACACGCCTGGGGGTGCGCGCTGGCGGCCGTCCGCGGTCCTCCCGGAAGGGCCCTAGACTTAGCGCCCGTGAGTTTGTCCATAGGCATCGTCGGTCTGCCCAACGTGGGCAAGTCCACCCTGTTCAACGCCCTGACCCGGGCGAACGCGCTGGCGTCGAACTATCCGTTCGCCACCATCGAGCCGAACGTCGGCATCGTCGGGATCCCGGATTCGCGGCTGGAAGCCCTGTCTGGCCTGTACGACTCGGCCCGGATCGTGCCCGCGACAGTGCGGTTCGTCGACATCGCCGGGCTGGTCCGGGGCGCCTCGGATGGCCAGGGTCTCGGCAACCAGTTCCTGTCGCACATCCGCGAGACGGACGCGATCTGCCAGGTCGTCCGAGTGTTCACCGATCCCGACGTCAGCCACGTCGACGGCGATGTGTCCCCGGAGCGGGACATCGAGACGATCGCCACCGAGCTGATGCTGGCCGACCTCCAGACCCTGGAGAAGGCGGCGCCGCGGCTGGCCAAGGAGGCCAAGTTCGCCAAGGATCCCGACCGGGTGCGGATCGCCGACGCGGCGGCGAAGGCGCAGCAGGTTCTGGACGGCGGCGAGACCCTGTTCGCGGGCGCGGCCGCGGCCGGGATCGACCTGGCCGACGTGCGGGAGCTGCAGCTGCTCACGGCCAAGCCGTTCCTGTACGTCTTCAACGAGGACGACGCGGAGCTGGCCGATGACGAGCTGCGCAAGCGGCTCGCCAGCCTGGTCGCGCCCGCCGAGTCGATCTTCCTGGACGCCAAGACCGAGGCCGAGCTGACCGAGCTAGAGCCCGAGGAGGCCGCCGAGTTGCTGGCCGAGCTCGGCCTGGGCGAGCCGGGACTCGCGCAGCTGGCTCGCGCCGGATTCGCAGCCCTCAAGCTGTCGACGTTCCTGACGGCCGGGCCGAAGGAGGCGCGGGCCTGGACGATCCCGGCCGGCGCCACCGCGCCAGAGGCAGCCGGGGTCATCCATACCGACTTCCAGCGCGGCTTCATCAAGGCCGAGATCGTGTCCTTCGACGATCTGATGGCGGCCGGGTCGATCGCCGCGGCCCGGGCGGCGGGCAAGGCCAGGATTGAGGGCAAGGACTACGTCATGCGCGACGGTGACGTGGTCGAGTTCCGCTTTCAAACGACATCAGGCAATCAGAAGTAGCGAGCGCTCCGCTACTACCTGCCCAAAGGCAACGACCTGTCCATTCACACTCAAGACCAGCTCAACGAGATCGCCCGGCAGCTCAATACTCGGCCCCGGCGCGTCGTCGGCTACGCCACCCGCGCCGAAGCCGTCAGCGACTAGCTCGTTGCAACCGACACTTGACATAGCCCCGTATAGCCATACGGCGGGCGCCGACTTAGGCTAATTTTCGCCGGGTAGCAGTTGTATCGGCCGCCGGCTCGTTATCGATCAATGAAGGCATGGCCGGCCTGTCGGACGGGATCGGCTACCGGGATTGGCTGGCCGGCTGGGCTGGGACCAAAGGACTCTGGACCGGCGGCCAGAGAATGCGCGTGCCGGTGCGGGGGGAAATGGATGCCTAGGCTCGGCAGCGGGAGGAGTCGTAGGCAAGGCCATCCAGCGTCGCTGTTCCTGGTGATGCTGATGGCCACGGTCGTGGTCCTGGCTGCCGCGTGCAGCTCGCGGGGTCCGGCCGCCACCGGAGCCTCGACGGGACCGGTGATGGCCGTTGTCACGCCCCATACGCGGGCCGGGACTCAGCTCCGGTGGCTCCTCGCGGCGGTGGCGCAGCTGCCCCTGTCCGGCGCGCAGGTCCGCGCCCACTTCGACGCGGCTTTCCTTGCCCAGGTCAGCCCGGCCATGCTCAACCAGGGGCTGCGCGCAGTGGTCATCGTCAGGCTGCTCTCGATCGAGGTCAGTGAACCGAGCACGCTTATCGCTATCGCCTCCGCCAGCGGCGTGCTCTCGCGGGCTCAGGTTGCGCTCAGCGTCGACAGCAAGGGTCTGATCAGCGGGCTGAGAATCGGCCCGGCCACCATCGCGCCGACGCCCGCCACCTGGGCCGGCGTCGATGCCGCCGTCCGCTCGGTTGCGCCCAGGGTCCGGCTGCTCGTTGCCAACGTCAGCAACGGCTCGTGTCAGCCGGTACACAGCATCGACCCCGCCGCTGCGGCGCCGCTCGGGTCGGCCTTCAAGCTCTACGTACTCGACGCGCTGGGTAGTGCCGTGGCCGCGGGCAAGGTCCGCTGGAACCAGCAGTTGACGGTAACGGCGCAGCTCAAGAGCCTGCCCTCCGGGGAACTCCAGAATGAGCCGGACGGCACCCGGATCTCCGTGCAGGACACGGCCGCCAAGATGATCTCCATCAGCGACAACACAGCCGCCAACATGCTGATCAACCTCGTGGGCCTGCCCGCGGTCGAGGCGGCGCTCGCCACGACCGGGATGGCGGACCCGGCCCTGGACCGGCCGTTCCTGACGACCCGTGAGATGTTCATCCTCAAGCTCTACCAATGGCCGGCGCTCGCGAAGCGTTACATCGCCGCGAACGAACCTGGCCGGCGGGCGCTGCTCGCCAGCACCATCGACCGGGCGCCTCTTCCCGCCGTGGCGGCGGCACAGGCGTGGACCACGCCACGCGACATTAACAGCCTCGAATGGTTCGCCTCGGCCGATGACATCTGCCGCGCCTACGCCTCCCTCGCCGTCCTCGCCCGCCGGCCGGGCCTGTCCGCGATCGGCCAGGTGCTCTCGCTCAACGACGGCGGCCTACAGCTCGACCCAGCCCAGTGGAAGACAACCTGGTTCAAGGGCGGATCCGAGCCCGGGGTCCTGAGCCTGGCTTACCTGGCCACGACCCGGACAGGGCAGAGCTACGTGGTCACCGTGCTCGCCGAGAATCCGTCGCAGCCCATCAATGAAGCCAAGGCGGCCCCGGTCCTGCTCTCAGCGATTAAGGGGGCGTTCACGCTTGCGTCGCGCCGCTAGCATCCGGGTCGCGGTCGGGCACGGCACCGCTGAGGCGCACAGAAACGCACAATCTGCGTACAGCGCTAGATATTTCGGCGTTCTGCGACGGCGACTGGGCAGGCGAGATGGGGCACCGGGGTTTGGATGAGCGCTGGCCGTGCCTGGGTCGGGCGGTCAAGCCGGGTGATGAAGATTGCGGCGAGCGCCGCGGCGCCGGTAAAGGCGGCCGCGCAGATCCAGCTGATCTGAGCGAAGCTGGACCGGAACCGGGCCGGGTCGGTGTAGGCCGAGCCGGTGAGCCCGGTGATGGGCGGCAGCGCGGCGATCCAGAGCAGGCCCGCGACCCTGGCCACGGCGTTGTTGACCCCGGACGCGAGGCCGGCCTGGGAGTCGGGGGCCGAGCTCATCGCGCTCGCGGTCAGCGGTGGCAGGAGGGAGGCCAGGCCAAGGCCGAACAGCACGGCCAGCGGAAATACGGCCGTCCAGTAGCTGGCCTGGGAGCCGATGCGCACCGCGAGCACGGACGCGACCGCGCAGGCCAGGCAGCCTGCCACTATTTGCGGCCGGGGGCCGATGCGCTGGGCGAGCCGGCCGCTGGCTCCAGACAGCAGCAAGGTCACGGCGGTGACCGGCACCAGCGCCGAGCCCGCCACGACCGGGCTGTAGCCGGCGACGATCTCCAGGGCCGGGATGAAGACGAACGCGAAGCCGCCGAGGGCGCCGTTGACGACGAATGTGACGGCATTGGCGGCGCGAAACTGCGCCGGAGCGAAGATCGCCGGCGGGAGCATGGGGTTGCGCGCGCGCCGTTCGGTCCCGACGAAGGCCGCTGCGGACACCACGGCGACAACCGCGGCCGCGGCGAACCGCGGCGAGGTGGCGCCCGCCGTAGGCAGGACGATGATCGCGTACGTGGTCGCGGCTAGCGCGGCGACTCCGGCCAGCGCGCCTGGCCAGTCGGCGCGCCCGGACAGCGAGGTATCCCAGGATTCGGGCACGTGGCGTCTCGTCGTCCACGCGGTCACCGCGGCGACCGGGACGTTGATCAGGAAGATCGCCCGCCAGCTGCCGGCCTCCAGCAACCACCCGCCCAGGAAAGGCGCGATCGCGGCGGACACGCCGCTGAATCCGGCCCACGTCCCGATCGCGCGGGTGCGATCGCCCGGCTTGAAGGTCGCCTCGATGATCGCCAGGCTGGCCGGTGTCATCAGCGCGCCTCCGACGCCCTGCACGGCTCGCGCGGCGATGAGCCATCCGATTCCGGGCGCGGCCGCGCACAGCACCGAGGCCAGGGTGAACCAGGCCAGGCCGACCAGGAACACCCGCCGCCGCCCCCAGCGGTCGCTGAGCGAGCCGGCCAGCAGGATCAGGGAGGCCAGCGTCAGTGTGTAGCTCGTGACGGTCCATTGCAGGGCCTGGAAGCTCGCGTCCAGGTTCCGGCCGATCGCGGGCAGCGCGACGGCGACTACCGTGGAGTCGACCCCGGCCACCGACGATCCCAAGATCATCGCCGCGACTACCCACCGGCCTTGGGCGGAACGGTAGCGCAGCAGTTCGCGGGGGCCAGAGCCGTCAGCCGGGCCGAGATTGCCCGGCTGCGCTGGTCGATCAGGCGCCACTACCAGACTCCCCGTCAGGCCTTCGCCGGGTGCCAGTCGGCTGGCGGCGGCAGCGAGCCGTGCTTGACGATGTTGACGTACACGCTTTCCAGCGCGTCGGCGAGCGGCCCCACCAGGCCCTCCGGCAGCCCGCCGAAGAAAAGCCGCCGGACAAGGTCGACGTGGCCCGGCGCCGCCTCATCCAGGGCCTGCCGCCCGCCGCTGGTCAGCGTCACCTCCGTGACGCGCCGGTCAGCGGCAGACAAGCCGGACGACACCAGCCCCCGCTCGCTCATCCGCCGTACGTGGTGCGACACCCGGCTGCGCTCCCACCCGATCTGGGCGGCAAGCACCGTGATCTGCATCCGGCCCGCGTCGGCGACACTCAGCGCCGTCAGCACGTCGTAGTCCGGCAGCGATATGCCGCTGTCAGCGAGCAGCTGCCGGTTCATCTCATACGACAGGCGCAGCTGCACCCGGATGTAGGCCAGCCACGCCCGCTGCTGGTCCCCCTCGAGCCACCCGCCAGCGGGCACCCTGCCGCTGTTGCCCTTACGTGACATATCATGTGAGTCTACCAGGCGCGGCAGAGAGGAATAGTCCAGTGCCAGCAGCGACGGAGTTGCTTCACAGCAACCTGCACGAGGTCTTTTCCGAGCGAGATCCTGACCGCCGGTGGGCGGCCATCGCCAGGACCTATACCGAGGACGTGACGTTCATCGATCCAGATGGCGAATTCGTGGGCTGGCAAGCGCTGAGCGACCAGGCCCAGAAATTGCTCGATGGCCAGGTGGCAGGCTACGTCTTCGAGGCGGATGGCCCGAGCTACGTTGGCGCTGACACCGCGGCACTGGCGTGGCGGTTCGGGCCGCCAGGCAAGCCAGTCGCTCGCGGGCTCGACATCATGACTATCCGTGACGGCCGCGCGAGCGTCGTCCGCACCTTGATCGCCCCCGACCCGGATGCCTGATCAGCTGCGCTCCCGACCGTGGCACCAGCGGCCGCCACACGCTGAGGGGCCGTGGGGGTGCATCCCCAGGGCCGCCGCGGCCGTTGATAGCTTGGTGAATTCCCTGCCTCAACCCCAGGGAGGTGGCAAATGAGCACCATCGAGGACCGCGCAAGCGGTGAACTTCGAGAGGGCTATGCCGAGATCGGCGACCAGCGATTGCACTACGTCGAGGCCGGTGCAGGTCCCCTGATTGTGCTGCTGCACGGCTTCCCCGAGTTCTGGTACGGGTGGCGGCGGCAGCTCGAACCGCTGGCGGCCGCGGGATTCCGAGTGGTTGCACCTGATATGCGCGGCTATAACCTGTCGTCGAAGCCGGACGGCGTCGCGGCCTACGACATCGACAAACTGGCCGACGACATCCGCGACCTCATCCGCGAACTCGGCGCCGAGTCCGCGCTGCTGGTCGGGCACGACTGGGGCGGCAGCGTTGCCTGGGCCACCGCGATGAACCACCCCGAGGTGGTGGACCGGCTTGCCGTCCTCAACGCGGCCCATCCGCGGAAGCTGTCGGAGGGGCTGCACCACCCTGGCCAGCTCCGCAAGTCCTGGTACTTCTTTTTCTTCGATCTCCCGGACCTGCCGGAAAACGTTGTGCAGTCCGATG
Source organism: uncultured Actinomycetota bacterium (assembly GCA_963726425.1). Lineage (GTDB taxonomy): Bacteria > Actinomycetota > Actinomycetes > Streptosporangiales > Streptosporangiaceae > JAJYUU01. The sequence goes on from CAVSCN010000040.1 coordinate 113,857, forward strand.
ACTGGCATTTCTTCCGGCACTTCCTGCGCGATGCGCACCCGACCTATACGCCGGAGGAGGTCGACCGCTATGTCGAAGCATGGTCGCAGCCGGGCGCGGCGACCGGGATGATCAACTACTACCGGTCCTCGGTGCGGACCCCGCCCAAGCGCGCCGCGGCGGCGCTTCGCCCGGTCGCGGCGCCGACGCTTGTGATCTGGGGCGAACGGGACCGCTATCTTGGCGAGGAGCTGGCCGAGCCCGACCACGACGACGTGCCTAATCTGGACCACGTGGAGCGCCTGCCCGACGCCTCCCACTGGGTCCACCACGACGAGGCCGAGCGCGTCAACCAGGTGCTCACCGACTTCTTCAGCCCCGCCCTCGCCGCCAGCAACTGACGGCCAGTCACGGGGTCGCCCGCCCCGGTGCAGTTCCGCTCGGCGGCTGTGCGCGCCGCGGGAACAGCAAGCCGGTGATGAGGGCGCCGCACGCGAACAGCGCAATCAGGAAGGTGAACGCGATGACGTCGCCGTGGACTGCGGCGGCCTGCGGGCTGGCGTGCGGCGCGTTGTGGCTGAGGTAGTCTGCGGCCGCGCTGGCGGCGATCGTGTTAAGCAGGGCGGCGCCCAGCGCTCCGCCAACTTGGTTGCTGCTGTTCACCAGGGCGGCGGCCACGCCGCTGTCGGCCGGGCGGGCGCCGGCCGGGCCGAGGCTGAAGGCCGTCGTCACGACGCAACCGAGCGCGATCCCGAGCAGAGCCAGCGCCGGTGCCACCCGGCTGCCGTAACCGCTATGCGCACCGATGCCGGTCAGCAGGCCGGCTGCTCCGGCGGCCATGATCATTCCGGCCGGGACGACTGTCTTCGGCCCGAGTCGGTCGAGGCCCACGTTGCTCACGAAGTTGGCCGACACGATGACCCCGGCGATGAACGGCAGGAAGGCCAGCCCGGTGGTCAGCGGGGTGAAGCCAAGGACGTCCTGAAGGTAGTAGGTGATCAGCAGGAACGTGCCGATCAGGCCGATCCCGGCGATGACTGCACCCAGATAGGCGGTGCCGCGGGTCCGGCTGGCGACGATGCCCAGTGGCACCAGCGGCCGCGCGACCCTGCGCTCCACTACGGTGAACGCGACCAGGAAGGCAACTCCCGCGGCGACCGGCACGACGGTCTGCGCGCTGGCCCAGCCGTCGGCCGCGGCCTGGCTGAAGCCGTAGACGATGCCGGCCAGTCCGCCGCCGGCCAGGAGGCTGCCGGGCACGTCGAGTGCTGCCCGTCGGTCACGGGCCTGGTTGCTGATCAGCGGGATGGCCCCGGCCAGGGCGGCCGCGGCGAAGGCGACGTTGACGTACAGGCACCAGCGCCAGGAGAGGTACTCGGTCAGGACGCCGCCGAGGATCAGGCCGATTGCCCCGCCGGCGCCCGCGATCGCGGTGAAGATACCGAGCGCCCGCCCTCGTTCACGCGCATCGGTGAATGTGGTGATCAGCAAGGCCAGGGCCGAGGGCGCCAGCAGCGCGCCGAACGCACCCTGCACCGCTCGCGCGGCCACCAGGGTGGCGAAGCTCGGCGCGGCGCCGCCCGCAGCCGACGCGACGGCGAAGCCGGCCAGCCCGGCTACGAACGTTCGCTTGCGGCCCAGCAGGTCGGACAGCCGCCCGCCGACTATCAGCAGGCCGCCGAATGCCAGCGCGTAGGCGGTGACGACCCACTGCCGCTCGGTCGTGGAGAAGCCCAGCGCGTGCTGAGCTGACGGCAGTGCGATGTTCACGATGGTGGCGTCCAGTACCACCATCAGCTGGGCCGCGCCGATCACGGCCAGGACCAGCCAGCGGCGCCGGCCGGCAGTGGCGGCTGCTTCCGCCGTCCGGGCGGCGGGGACCACGGAAGAGTCCGCTGGTAGCGCGGGAGCGGCCGCTTGGAGCTGCAACTCACGGGCGGGGATCTCGTCGGTCATCCTCTGTATCCGTTCAGTTAGTTAGCTGACTGATTCGGACCCTAGACCGTGGCGCGACCCGTGTCTATAGTTTGTTAGGTGGCTAACTCAGAGCAACCGCGCGCCGGCGGGACCGGAGCACAAGGGACGGGCAAGCGCGAACGCCTGATCGCGGCCGCGCGCCAGGTCCTGTACGAGCACGGGATCGAGCAGGCGACGCTCGCGGACATCGCCGTGGCAGCCGAGGTTCCGCTAGGCAACGTGTATTACTACTTCAAGACCAAGGACGCCCTCGTGTCCGCCGTCATCGGGGCCTACCGGAACTACTTCGCCGAGCTGAGCTCCCAGCTCAGCCAGGAAGATGAGCCAGCGCCGGCTCAAGGCGCTGGTCCAGGCGCTGACAGCGCGGCGCGAGCGGCTCGCCAGCTATGGCTGCCCGATCGGGTCGCTCAGCTCCGAACTGGACAAGCGCGACGGCGACCTGCGGGACGAGGCCGGGACCATTCTGGCCGGGGTGATCGACTGGGCTGAGGTGCAGTTCCGGGCGATGGGCCGGGAGGACGCCAGGGAGCTGGCGGTGGCCCTGATCGCGGCCTACCAGGGGATCGTCGTGCTCGCCGCCGCGCTCCGCGATCCCGGCCTGATCGGCGTCGAGACCGGCCGTCTGGCCCGGTGGATCGACTCACTCACTCCCGTCAGGCCCGGTGGTTGAACGGCACGGTCACTGTGATCGCGTCGGGGAACCAGTGGGTGCCACCAGGATGCTGCGGCGCCCCGCACACGGTCTGCAAGTAGCGCATCGGCGCGCCGAAGCCGCCGAGCGTGTCGGAGGCCGGGAATCCGTAGCTGTCCCGGATGACGTAGGTGAGGGTTCCGACGTACCGCCCGTGCTCGCCGCTTCCGCGCCCGGTCACGGTCAGGCCCTGGGTGCCGCGAAATCCCCAGTACAGATCGCTGGTCGTGGAGTCGAATGTCAGCAATGGCAGTTGCGCGGGGGAGAGTTCCACCCGGGTCTTGCCTGCCTTCAGCTGGCCGAGGACGGCGTGCTGTAGCTCGCTATTCAGCGCCAGGAACGGGCTGCTCGCCCGCGCCTGCCGGGATAGCGGCGACCCGGAACGGTAGTCGACCGGCGTGCCAGTCCCGGCGAGGAAGTGCCGGAGCAGATCAGCCGACGCGGAGAAGCCAGCGAGCCCGAATCCGGCGGCGACCTTGCCACCCAGCGCCTTGTTCCCGGTCAATCTCGAGCTGCTGCAGCGCGCCGTCGGCGTCGCGGCATGGGTGTCCTGGCTCTCATTCGGCTGCACGCGGCGATCTCCGGCGACAGTGAAGGCAAACGCGGCCGCGACGGAGCGAGGTGGGCCGGCGGAGCGAACCGGGTCGCCGGTGCGAGCTGGGGCGGCCGAAGGGGATGCGGCAACCGGCGATGCGGCAGCGCAGCCGGAGAGCGACGCGATGACGGCCACGGCTACGGCGGATAGAACCGGCCCTGTGGCCGCCCGCGGGCGCTCGCCGGGACCTGAAGGTCCCGCACTCCGGTAGATCATCAGCCCCCCGATACTAAGCAAAGCCCGGCCGCGCGGACCTGGCGTTGCCTTTCATGCCCGTTAAGCCGGCGACACGACCGCGCGGCCCGCTTAATCCGGCTCAGGCAGGTAGATGAGCCCGGCCGCGGTTGGCCGGAAGCCGCAGGCAGCCAGGTAGAACGGGGCCAGCCCGGCTTCGAAGTCGACGTGCAGCCACTCGCAGCCCGCGGCCCTCGACCGCGATACGGCTATCCGGACGAGTTCCGTCGCTATCCCGCGCCGCTGGAACTCGCTCCGCACCTTGGGGTCGAGTAGGAACGCATGGTCACTCCCGTCCCAGGCGACGTTGACAAAGCCGGCGACGATGCTGCCGGGACCACGGGCCGTCGCCCAGCCCAGGCTGTGCGGCCGGATCTGATCCCACCATCCCGCTTGCGGGCGGCCGCCGTGAGCCAGGACGAGCCCGACCATCTCTGCGTCACTCAGAGCACCACGCCAGCGATACTGAAGATCGTCCATCTGACGCATTCTCTCGCGGCCAGCGTCGGCGCGAGCCTGGCCAGCGAACCAGGACTAGTACGGCGCGTCGGCACCCAGGTAGCCGGGCAGGTTGTCGATCATCGCGGTGGTGCCCCAGACGCGGAGGGCCGGTGCCTCGTCCCCGTCGTGACCGTCCAGGAAGGCGCCTTGCTCCGTCCAGCTCAGCGCCGTGCCGTCGCCGTTCGTGGCGAACTCGATAGTGGCCACGGACACCGAGATCCGGGCATCCCCGGCGTACATCTCGTAGGAGTAGATGATGCGCTGGTCCGGCACGATGTCGTAGTAGCGGGCGTCGAAGCGATAGATGGCGCCGTTGCGGATGAAGCCGAAGCGCTCTCGCCCGCCGATCCGGAATTGAAACTCGACGGGGACCACTGCTTCGTCCAGGCCTTGGTGGCCTTCAATCGTCGCCCAGTTGTCTTTGGCTTCGGTCGTGGCGAACGCAGCGAATACGCGCGCGGGGATCGCGAGGTAGCTTCGCTCGATCGTGAAGGTGTCATGGATGACGGAATGGCCGGTCATCGGTTCTTCCTCGATTCGTCATCTGCGTCGTCCAGCGACAGCCAGGCGAGTGCGGCATCCGGCGGATCGGCGGTGCTGGCCAGGTAGTCGGCCAGGCGGTCCAGGCGGTGTTCCACCATTGCGCGCCGCTGGGAGATCCAGGCCTCGGCCGAACGGAGGACGGCGGGGTCGATGCTGCAGGTGCGGGTCCGGCCGACCTTGCGGGACCGGATCAGTCCGCTTGCCTCCAGCACCTGGACGTGCTGGAGGACGGCGGTCAGTGACATGTCGAGCGGCTTGGCCAGTTCGGTGACGGTGGCGGGCCCGCGGGTGAGCCGCTCGACCATGACCCGGCGGCCCGGGTCAGCCAGGGCCCGGAACACGTTGTCCAGGTCCGGCTGGTCAAGCATGCGGTTGAGTATGTAGCTCAATTCCGCCGACGTCAAGGTACTTCACCAGCAAGTGCTCAGAACAAAGCCTGTAATAAAACTGAGGTAACTACTTCACTATAACGTGACCACATCAGCGACATACTGAAGCGCATGCTTCACTGACACGCCGTCGTGGCCGTGGCCGCGTCGCCCCATGCCCGCGGCAAGCCAGGGCGGCGAGGTCGGTCGGGATTCACTAACCCCCCACTAAGGAGGAGAGAGCGACGATGCACTCACGCGCACGGGGTTCTCTGGTCGTCGCCAGCCTGGCTGTGCTGGCAATGACCGCCGCCGCTTGCGGCGGATCAAGTAACAACAAGACTGGCGGGAGTAGCGGTACCGGCTCCAGCGAACTGAGCAACGGCCTCCAGGCCCTCAACGGGGGCGGTACTCCGGTCAAGGGCGGCACCCTGAACATGCTGGGCGACGGTGACGTCGACTGGATGGACTACAACGCCAGCTACTACAGCATCGGCTACCTCGCGCAGCGGCTGTACCTGCGCGGCCTGTACGCCTACCCGGCGGTGCCTGGCAAGACCACCACGGTGGCCGCGGACCTCGCGACTGCCACGCCGGCGGTTACCAATGGCGGCAAGACCTACACGGTCACGATCCGGTCCGGCGCGATGTGGAACACGAGCCCGGCCCGCCAGGTGACCGGCGCGGATGCGGTCCTGGGCCTGAAGCGGTCCTGTAACCCGACGCCGACCAGCTTCGGGGGCCGGCCGGACTTCGCGAGCCTGATCGTGGGTTACAGCACGTTCTGCGCGGGCTTCGCGAAGGTGTCGGCCACGTCGGTGTCGGCGATCAAGAGCTACATCAACAACAACAACATCTCGGGCGTCTCGGCGAGCGGTAACACGGTCACCTACAACCTGACCCAGCCCGCGTCCTTCTTCGCCGACCAGCTGACCCTGCCGGCGTTCAACCCGGCCCCGGTCGAGAGCCTGAACTACCTGCCGGGCAGCGTCGCGTCGGAGACGCATCAGTACGCCGACGGGCCCTACGAGATCAAGTCCTACGTGCCCGCGAAGTCGATCCAGTTCGTCCGGAACCCGGCCTGGAACGGTGCGACGGATCCGATCCGCAAGGCGTACGTGAACGCGATCAACGTGAGCGAGACCGGCAACCCGATCACGGTCCAGCAGATCCTGCAGACCAACACGGCCGCGGGCGGCATGGAGTGGAACGCGTTCCCGCCGGTCGCGTCGCTGCCGGGTCTCATCGCCCAGATGAAGGCCGGGAGCAAGGACTTCAACCTGGGTCCCAGCTACGGCTCGAACCCGTTCCTCGACTTCAACACTGTGTCGCCGAACAACGGCGGGGCGCTGGGCAAGGTCGCGGTTCGGCAGGCGCTGAGCTACGCGATTGACAGGGCGCACCTGATCCAGGACGACGGCGGACCGCAGGTCAGTCCGTCCCTCACCCACGTCCTGCCAAACGGCATCAACGGCGCGCAGTACGTGCCGGCCAACTACAACCCGTTCCCCTACAACCCGGCGAAGGCCAAGTCCATGCTCAAGGCGGCCGGCTACCCGAACGGGCTCAACCTGACCGTGCTCTACAACGCCGAGTCCACCTACGAGCCGAAGATGTACCAGACGCTGCAGGCCGACATGGCCCCGGCGGGCATTCACGTGAAGGCCCTCGCGGTGCCCTCGGCCGACTTGTACGTCAAGTACCTGACGGTGCCCAGCACGGCCACCAACGGGACGTGGGACATCGCGATGTCGGGCTGGGGCCCGGACTGGTACGGCGACGCCGCGGACTCGTTCTTCGGCCCGATCTACTCCGGCGCTCCGTCGTTCCCGCCAGTCGGCAGCAACTTCTCCCAGTACAACAACCCGGCCGTGAACGCGCTGATCGCGAAAGCGGCCAGTCAGGCAAGCACGGCAGCGGCGGGCAAGCTGTGGGGCAAGATCGACCAGATGGTGACGATGGAAGCACCGACGTATCAGATCACCCAGGACCTGCAGCCCAACTTCCACTCCAGCTTCGTGCACAACGCTGTGTACGTGCCGACCATCCAGAACTTCGACCCGGCCAACGTCTGGCTGAGCACGCCAGGCGCGTGAGCCGGTAGTTCTGGCAAATCACTCGCCCGGTTTCCCTGCTGCTCCGACCGGCGCAGGGAAGCCGGGCGAGTCGCCATTCCGGCGAAGAATAGGCCGAATAAATTGCGCGGCGGCGGGTAACTGGCAGCCGTGGCAAGAGCGAGAAGCGTAGCGGGATATGCAGTCCCCGGCATCATCGTGTTCTTCTTCTGGTTGGTGGTCGTCATTCTGGCCATCATCTTGCTGGCGTTCATCGTGCACTGGGCTGGCGGCGGAGTACTCAACCTGAGGCTCGGGCACTTCGTCCTGAACGTCGGCTTCACCTAACAGGCAACGCGCGGTTACGGCTGGCCCGTATGCGATCCCGGCCGTGGCGGCGCCACTATCCGGGCGACCGCCGAGGCGTTCCATCGCTTCGGCGGTCGCCCGCATCTTCGGGTGGCGCTTGGGGCCGATCAGCCGGCTTGCGCGTGCCAGCGCAGGACCCGCAGGGCGCGCAGCGTGTTCCACCGGCTCGGCCGGCCTTCACGGTCGTCCAGCTCTGCGGCTGCACGCGCCATCTTCCCCGCCCGCGCCGCGCTCATTACGATCTACGTCCGGGGTCACCGCCACGGCGGCGGGGCGCGCTGGAGAGGCGGCCATGGAGAAACTCATCTACGTGCTGTGGGGTGACGGCTCGGCCGACAGCGGCGACCGCCTGCGCGCGACCCTGCTCGACGAGACCGCACCGCGGCTGGAGCGCCTGGGCGGCCGTGGCCTCTCGGTGAACGCGCACGACAGCGACGCCGCGGCCGCGCCGTCGCCGGTGCCAGTTCCCGACGGTGCGGACCCGCACGTCGCGCAAGTGTCGGTTTGGTTCGACAGCTACGACCGGCGCGCCGGCGCGGACGAGGCGATCGGCCAGCTCGGACTGCGCTATGCCGGCTATCTGGTGACCGAGTCGCTGTACCAGGACTACGGCACGACGCCGCACTCGGCGCCGAGAGACTGGCCGGACGGCGCCAGGTCGCCAGGCGTGCTGACGGTGTCGCTCATTCACCGGCCAGCCGATCTCGAGTACGCGACCTGGATCGAACGCTGGCACGGCACCCAGTCACCGCTGTCGGGTGAGTTGCAGCCGCGCTGCCGGTACGTGCGGAACGAGGTCGTGCGCGCGATCACGGCCGGTGCGCCCGAAGTGCACGGCATCGTCGAGGAGGCCTGGCCGTCGGTCGCGCACGTGGCCGATCCGATGCTGTTCTTCAACGCCTGCGCGGACCGCGACCGGCTCAACGCCAACATCACCGCGATGCTGGCGAGCGTCACCGCGTGCCTCGATCTCAGCAGGCTGCGGAACACCACGATGAGCGAGTACCTGCTGACGTCCCGGTGACGGGCGGTCCGGCCGGCCCGCCTCCCTGCGGGCCGGCCGAACCTGACCAGTCCTAACGGCGGATACCGCCGCGGGTGTTGTGATGCGCGGCGCCCTCGAACTCGGGGTAGCCAAGCGTGCTGAACATGTCCTGCCCATACTCCGCTGGCCGCGTCAGGGGCGGCGATTCGGTGCATCCGGGTTATGGCCGGAGTAACTCGTAAGTCGGGTCGACGATCGAGGTGTCATGAGCGAAGATTCGGTTGCGTCTGGCGCGCTCGAACGGTACCGGACATATGACGCGCCGCCGAAGGATTTTGATCTGCTCGCGGCGACACCTTTCGAGCTTCGCAAGCACGGGTTGCCACCGCGGCCTGACCCGCGGTTGCAACCAAAGCTCGACGAGATCTGGAGGCACGTGGTCTCGCGCTCCCCGAATTACATCAAGGCCGAGCTCGCGATCGATTCGGTGATGAGCGGGCGTGATCCGCTTCTTCGAACCGGGATGGGCAACGCTCTTGCAGGCGGGCATCGCGGTCGACGTACGCCCGAGCATCGAAAGGTTTTATCCTCCGTTCTGGGTGCCGCCGCGCCTCCGCTGGCGGGCGTGGACCGAGTGGTGGTCTGAGGAGTTCGCGGGTACGGACGCTGCCGCGGCGGTAGAGGTGTCTAACTTCCCGGTGCGGCCAGGCGACACTATGTCGTTCCTGGTTTATGCGGAGCAGCCGGACTTCGGCTACGCCTGGATTTCGAACTTCTCGACCGGCCAGAGCACGAGCGTGAGTATCCCGGCGCAACCGCAGATCGCCTCGCTAGGAACCACGATGGAATGGATCGTTGAATCAGTTGGTGGGCGTGACCTCCCGCGCTTCTCCCCGGTGACGTTCAACTCATGCGTAGGCGGCTCCTTCGGCAGTCACCTGAAGGACGTCGAGCAGGGATTCGTGGTCGATATCGACGGAAGCAACGGAAAGCTCACCAGCTCATCGACACCATCCGATGCGTCAGTAATGGTGGAATGGGTAGATTGGTCATGATGGCTTAGCGCGGAGCACCGCGATATCGGCCAGGCAGTCCCGCCCAGCGCCAGACCGAGGTTAGGCAGGCCAGCTCACTCGCAGGAGCGGCGGCTTGCGGAACACCAGACCCTGCGGCCTCGTCGGCTGGGCGGGATCGAGGCGCAGACCGGGCAGCGCGTCCAGCAGTGCGCCGAGGGCGGCCCGAGCCTCGACCCGGGCGAGCCGCTCGCCGACGCAGAAATGCGGCCCGCTCGCGAACGCCAGGTGCTGACGTGCGTTGACCCGGTCCAGGTCGTAGCGATCCGGATCGGGGTAGAGCGCCGGGTCGCGGTTCGCCCCGGCCAGCGACACCGTGACCAGGTCGCCGCGCCGGATCGCCGCGGGCCCGAGACGGACGTCCGCGGTCGCGAACCGGTCGACCACCGCGGCGGCCGGTTCAAGCCGCAGCGCCTCCTCCACCGCCGGCTCGACGAGGCCGCGGTCGGCCAGCACACGCTCCCGAGCCCGCTCGTCCCGGAGCAGGTACCAGACCGAGTTGCAGATCATGCCCTCGGTCGTCTCGATGCCGCCGAACAGGAGCACCGCGGCGTTCGACACCACCTCGGCGAGGCTGAGGTCGCGCGCAGCGACCGCGAGTACCGACTGATCATCGCGGGGAACGGCGGCTTGAATCTCCGCGCGCAGTTCCCCGAATGCGCGCGCGGCCGGCGCGGGCACGGTGGCACCCTGGCCTTCGGTCGCCGACAGGGTGGAGACCCCGGCGACGATCGCGTCATACCAGGCCAGGAGCTGGTCCGGTGCGGTATCAAGGCCCAGCATGCGGGCCATCACGGTGACCGCCAGCGGCCCGGCCAGACCGCGGCGCAGCTCGGCCGGGCTCCCGGTCGCGGCCAGCGCGCCGGCCAGGCTGTTCGCCTCGGTGACCGCCGCCGCGGCGAGCCGCGAGCTGACCGGAGCCGCCCGCAGCGCGCGGGCGAACGGATCCCGGTGGCGGCGGTGTTCCGGGCCGTCCAGCGAGAGCATGCTCGGGCCGACCACGCGCGCGGTCGTGAACCGGGGATCGTCGACGGTGAAGGCCCGCGGGTCGCGCAGCACCCGCTCGGCCACGTCGGCCCCGGTCACCAGCCAGCCGCCGAGGGCGGGCAGCCACGAGATGGGCTCCGCGGCGCGCAGGCGGCGTAGCACCGGGTGCGGATCATCGGCCAGGTCGGCGACGGTGACCTCGGCGCCGAGCGGGAACGCTGCCCCGGCGGGCCCCCCGGACGTGATCGGATCCCGGTCAGCCGCAGGCACGCTCCTGACGCTAGCACCGCGGCTTTCCGCAGTTCTGTGGCCGAACGGCCGGCCAGGACGCCAGTCGGCGGTGCTAGTGCGGCGGGTAGAGCTCCGCTACCCGCTTGAATTCAGCTGGTGCCCGGCTGACCTGGACGTCGTGCTTCTCCAGCTCCTGCAGCACCTGCTGGCTGCTGCGGGAGGACAGGAAGCCGCAGCCACCGGACTCGCCGCGCAGTCGCAGCCACACCGCGACCCGGCTGCGCGAGGAGACCAGCCGGGTCTGCGCCAGCTCGGAATAGCGAGCCTCCCAGACCGGCACGATCCACCTGGTGATCTTGACGGGCCTGATCCGGATGCCCCAGTCGTGGAATTCCAGCCGCGCGAACGCGCCGCTGGTCATGACGTGCCTGCACATGATGTCGCCGGCGTACACCTGGTCCGGTTCGCTGGCGGGCGCGTCGATGACGCGGGCGCAGGATCTGGCCCGCCTGATCCAGGTGACCAGGCCGGCGAGCCCGATCACGGCCAGAGCCGCGATCAGCAGGATGACGACCAGCACCAGGCCTCCAACTTCCGGTCTTGCCCACGGCCCGCACTGGCGATAGTTCCCCATCTGGGCCGTGCTGGCAACAGGCGTGGCAGCCGAGGCTATCTCACCAGGTCAGAAAGCCACCACCCGGACATCGTACGCGGACCGGGCGAGTGCTGACGGCGGCCATCAGTAGGCTCCTGACTATGACTAGCCAGCCCCCGGCCGCCAAACGCGTGCCAGCAGAGCGGACCCACCACGGCGACACGTTCACCGACGACTACGAGTGGCTGGCCGTCAAGGACGATCCCGAGACGATCTCGTTCTTGGAGGCGGAGAACGCCTTCACCGTCGAGCTGACGGAGGGCCAGGACAAGCTGCGCGACGAGGTCTTTGCCGAGATCAAGGCCAGGACCAAGGAGACCGATCTCTCCGTGCCCGTCCGCAAGGGTGGCTGGTGGTACTACGTCCGCACAGTCGAGGGCATGCAGTACGCGGTCCGGTGCAGGCGCGCCGCCAGCCCGGAGGACGCGGGCCCGCCGATCAGCGAGGACGGGGCGCCGCTGCCGGGCGAGGTGGTCCTGCTCGACGGGAACGAACTGGCCGGAGATAGTGACTTCTTCTCGATCGGCGCCTTCGACGTCAGCCCGGACGGGACCAAGCTGGCTTACTCCACCGACATGGCCGGGGACGAGCGGTTCACACTGCGGGTCAAGGACCTGCGGACCGGCCAGCTGGAGCCCGACGAGATTCCCGGCACTTTCTACGGCTCCGCCTGGGCCGCCGACGGCAGCGCGCTGTTCTACGTGACCGTCGATGACGCCTGGCGGCCCTACCGGATCTGGCGCCATCTGCTCGGCACGCCGGCCAGCCAGGACGTGATCGTCTACCAGGAGGACGACGGCAAGTTCGGGGTCGGCGTCGACCTGTCCCGAAGCGAGCGCTACCTGATGATCACCGCGGCGAGCAAGCTGACGTCCGAGGTCAGGTTGCTGGACGCGAGCGACCCGGAGGGTGAGTTCGCGGTCGTCGCGCCGCGGCGGACGGGCGTTGAGTACGGCGTGGAGCACCAGGTGCAGCCGGACGGGACCGAGCGCCTGCTGATTCTGCACAACGACGGCGCGCTGAACTTCGAGCTCGCCGAGGCCAGCCTTAAGCAGCCTGGCCCGGTGGCAGCCGCTGATCGAGCACCGGGAAGACACCCGGCTGCTCGGGGTCGACGCGTTCGCCGGCCATGTCGTGGTGTACCTGCGCAAGGACGGCCTGACCGGGATCCGGGTCATGACCAACGACGGCAACGCGCACGCGATCGCCTTCCCCGAACCGATCTACCAGGTCGCGCCCGGCGGGAATCCGGAGTACGACACGTCCGTCTTCCGGCTGAGCTACGTCTCGCTGGTGACGCCCGGCTCGGTCTACGACTGCGACGTCACCACCGGCGGGCTGACGCTGCTCAAGCAGAGCCCGGTACTGCCGGGGCCGGACGGCGTGCCGTATGACCCGGCGAACTACGAGCAGCACCGGCTGTGGGCGACGGCACCGGACGGGACGCAGGTCCCGATCTCGCTCGTCTGCCGGAAGGGGACACAGCGGGACGGTAAGTCCCCGTTCCTGCTCGGCGGCTACGGCAGCTACGAGATCTCCTCAGACCCGAATTTCTCTATCCCGCGGATCTCCTTGCTCGACCGCGGGTTCGTGTGCGCGACCGCGCACATCCGCGGTGGCGGTGAGATGGGCCGGCTGTGGTACGACGACGGAAAAATGCTGCGGAAGATCAACACGTTCACCGACTTCGTCGCGTGCGCCCGGCACGTCGTGGCGGAGGGCTGGACGTCACCGGACCGGCTGATCGCGCGCGGCGGTTCAGCCGGCGGCCTGCTGATGGGCGCGGTCGCGAACATGGCCCCGGACGCATTCGGCGGCATCGTGGCGATGGTGCCGTTCGTGGACGCGCTGACCTCGATCCTCGACCCGACCCTGCCGCTGACCATCCCGGAATGGGAGGAGTGGGGCGACCCGCTGCACGACCCCGAGGTCTATCGGTACATGAAGTCGTACACCCCCTACGAGAACGTCGCCGCCGGCCAGCCGTACCCGCCGATCCTGGCCGTGACCAGCCTGAACGACACGCGCGTGCTCTATCACGAGCCCGCCAAGTGGATCGCGAAGCTGCAAGCCGACGCCGCCGGCGGCCCGTTCCTGCTGAAGACCGAGATGTCGGCCGGGCACGGCGGCCGCAGCGGCCGTTACGACGCCTGGCGCGAGGAAGCGATGGTGCTGGCCTGGATCATCACAACCGCCGGCGCCGCTTAGCGCGGGAACAGCCCCTCGACCAGGCGAGCCGGGATGATCTCGACCTCGAACGGCTGCCTGGCCAGGAACGGGGTGCTACCCGCGACGCGGGCAACCCGCTGGTACTCGCGTCCCGCCAGCTCGAAAGCGGTCAGTTCAGGCCGGTCGCGGTCTGGATTAACGATCCAGTACGACCGCACGCCGAAGGTCTCGTAGGCGGCCTTCTTGCGGCCCAGATCAACGGTCGCGGTACTTGGCGAACGCACCTCGACGATCAGCAACGGCGGATCAGCGAGCTTCGTATCGCCGATATGGTCCTGGTGGATGACCACGATGTCGGGGTCGAACTCGGTGAACCTGGAGAGCATGACAGCTGGCTCGGGGATAACTCGCAGATCTGGCGGGCATGCTTCGCGTAGCTCGATCGCTAGTTCGAATGCGACTTCCTGATGCGGGACGCGAGGGCGCGGGCTCACGATCAGCACCCCGTCCAGCAACTCGTACCGGCGGCCGTCATCGGGCATCCGGTCCAGATCGTCCGCCGTGAACAACTGACCTTGCGGTGGCCACGCCTCGGCAATGCTCATGACAACCATGCTGCCCTACCTTTCTCATATCTGCAGCCTGGCGCACGGTACTGACAGTTAGGCCTGGGCAGTCCTGGGTGAGTCGCGCTATCCCTCGTGGGCCGCCGCCCCGGTATCCCACTGGCGCGGCAGTTCGGGCAGGCCCGCTGCCGCGAGTAGCCCGGCCAGGTCGTGGCTCACCTGTCCGTCGACGACGGTGGCGAGCACGGCGATGCCGCCGATGCGGTCAGCCGGCGCGGTGACCGGGTCGTCGGCGAGCAGGACCAGGTCCGCGGCCATCCGGGGCGCGAGGGTGCCGCGGTGCTCCTCGGCCCGCGCGGCCCGGGCCGCCCCGCTGGTGTACGCGGCGAGCGCGGCCGCCGCGCTGACCCGCTCACCGGGGCCGTGCACGGTGCCGCTCGCCGAGATCCGCTGGACCATTGCCTGCATTCCGCGCAGCGGCGAGCCGGGCACGACCGGCCGGTCGGAACTGGCCGCGATCGCGATCCCGGCGTCGAGCAGGCTCTGGGCGCGAAACACCTCAGTCAGCGCCGGCGGCCACCACGTCGGCGAACAGGTCGCCGAACTCCGTCACCATGACCGGCTGGGTCACTACCGTCAGGTCGGCGGACTGGATCCGGCCGAGCTGATCGGGGCGGATGAGAGCGCCGTGCTCGATCCGGTGCCGCGGGCTGGCGACCGGCACCGGGCTGGTCCCAGCCGCCCGTGCCTGGGCCAGTGCGTCCAGGACCAGGTCGATCGCGTGATCGCCCATCGCGTGCGCCGCGACCTGCCAGCCGGCCCGGTGTGCCGCGATGATGTCGCGGCGCAGCAGGTCCGGGTCGTTGTCCCAGTCCGGCTTGCCGTTCCTGCCCGCGACGCCGAGGCCGTCTACCCAGATCTTCATCGCGCCGAGGCCGAGCCAGTCATCGCCGAAGCCGGTGTGCACACCGAGATCAAGGCCGCGGTCGATGCCGTCATCGGGATGCGCGCGCACTTCGTGCAGCACCTCGTTGTGCACCATCAGCTGGGCCCGCGCCCGGAGCCAGCCGCGGCTGCGGGCGAATTGGTAGGCGGCGATCTCGACCGGGCTGTGGTCCAGGCCCGGGCAGCCGATCCCGGCGTCGGTGAAGCCGGTGATCCCCTCCTTCGCGTACTGGCTGGTGCCGACGTCGATGGCGCGGGCGAGTTGCTCGGCCGAGGACGGCCCGACGTGCTCCTTCACCAGGTCCATCGCGGCCTCTTCCAGCAGGCCGGTCGGTCGGCCGGACGCGTCCAGGCCGATCCGGCCGCGTTCCGTCCTGGTGCCGGGGCTGATGCCGACGGCGGTGAGCACGGCGCTGCTGACCACGCCGGAGTGCCCGCTGAAGTGCGTCAGCCAGACAGGCCGGCCACCGGCGGCGCGATCAAGCTCGTCCCGCGTCACGTGCTCGCCGAGCGGCAGCCCGGCGCCGTACCCGGCGCCGATGACCCAGTCGTCGTCGCCCAGTTCGGCGGCATACTCCTCGACGGCCGCGAGGATCGCGGCGGCGCCGTGCACGTCGGTGAGGTCGAGCAGGATCAGGCCGAGCCCGTAGCTGGTGGTGTGGCAATGGGCGTCCTGGAAGCCGGGCACGATCACTGCGCCGTCCGCGTCCACCGTGGCCCTGGCGGGCAGGCCCGTCACCTGCTCGTCCAGCCCGACGATCAGCCCGTTCCAGATCCCGAGGGCGGCCGCGGTCGGTCTGGCCGGATCCATGCTCCTGACCCGGGCCCCGTGGATCAGCAGGTCAAGCACGTGATCAAGCCTGCCACTGCGGCGGGCGGGTCGCGTCAGCGGGACCCGCGCCACTCTGGCTCGCGCTGGATTGCCAGCGCTGCTCGTAGTGCCAGGCGGACGGTACGGGGCCGGGCAGGTGGCCGGCCGGGCCGGCCGAAGGCCGTCGATCGCGATGGCGGTCAGCCGCCGCTTGACGATCTCGTCGGCCGCGCTGGGCTCGGCCGGACCGGACCGCCCCAGGGCCTCGACCAGCCAGGCGATGTCCAGCGCGGTGACGTCCGGTCGCAGCGCGCCCGCCCGGCGGGCGCGCTTGACGAGCCGGTCCAGGAGGTCTCGGCTGCGTTTGCTGATCGCCCACATGTCCGGCGTGGTCTCGATCGAGCCCGCTAGCGCGCCGAGCGTCCCGGTGCGCTGGGCCACGCACTGCTGGAGGTAGCCGGTCAGGCCAGTCCACGGATCGGTCTCGGCCAGTGCGTCCTGTGCTGAGCGGATCGTGTCCTGCATGGCCAGCGTGCACAGCTGCCGGAGCAGGTCGGCCTTGCTGCCGTATCTGCGGTAGAGGCTGCCGATGCCGACGCCGGCCAGGTCGGCGATCGCGGCGACGGAGGCGTCTGGCCCGTACCTGGCGACCACGGCCCGCGCCGCGGTCAGCACGAGCCGGTCGTTGCGCTCGGCTTCGGCCTGCCGGCCGCGATGGGTGGCCACCAGAGCATGGTAGCCGCCTATCGGAGCAAAACACTCCGTTAGACTAGACGATGGTCCGGAGCGATTCGCTCCGGTTATCAGTCGCGTAGGGAGATGGTCCGATGCGTGCGGTGCTGCTGCGCCGGTTCGGCGAGCCCGGTGAGCTGGCTCTGGCCGAGGTCGCGGACCCGGTCGCTGGCTCAGGGCAGGTGGTGATCGGAGTCGAGTTCGCGAGCATCACGTTCGTCGAGACCCAGATCCGGTCGGGTCACCCGCCCGTGCCGGCGATGGCGCCCGCGCTCCCGGTCATTCCCGGCAACGGCGTCGGCGGCGTAGTGTCCGCCGTCGGCGACGGCGTGGACCCGGCGCTGCTCGGCCGGCGGGTGGTCGCTGCGACCGGCGGCTCGGGCGGCTACGCGGAGCACGTCGCGGTCGCCGCCGCTGGCCTCATCGACGTGCCCGCCGCGGTGCCGATGGCGGACGCGGTGGCGCTCCTCGCGGACGGACGGACCGCGCTGGGACTGATGGCGGCCGCGGCGGTCCGGCCGGGCGAAACGGTACTCGTCGAGGCCGCGGCCGGGGGCGTCGGCAGCTTGCTGACGCAGCTCGCGGTGCGCGCCGGAGCGGCCGTGGTCGCCGCGGCGGGCGGTGCCAGCAAGCTCGCGGTGGCGGCCGGTCTCGGCGCGGCGGTCACAGTGGACTACCGCGCGCCGGACTGGCCGCAGGTGGTACGGGCGACGGCCGGCCCGGTGGACGTGGTCTTCGACGGCGTCGGCGGCGCGATCGGCAAGGACGCGTTCGGGTTGCTGCGCGACGGCGGCCGGTGCTTCACCTACGGGATGGCCAGTGGCCAGTTCGCGTGGATCGCCGCCGAGGAGGCCGAGGCCCGCGACATCAGCTTGCATCGCGGCGTGCCGGTGAGTCCTGAGCGCATGCGCGAGCTCAGCCAGGCCGCCCTGACCGCCGCCGCGGCCGGCGAGCTGCGCCCGCTGATCGGGCAGATGTTCCCGCTCGCGGACGCGGCCGCCGCGCACACCGCGATCGAGTCCCGGCAGACGACCGGCAAGACGTTGCTGGCGGTCGCGGCGTCCTGACGTGCTCGTTCCCGCGATTGACTCCGGTTTTCCGGACCAAGCTGTCGCTGTCACGCGAAAGTCACACCCGGTGCGTTAGCTGCTCCCAAGCTGCGGCCGGCCGGCCCGGCGATTCGCGAGTACGGGACGGACGATGCGAGAGCACTACCACCAACCGCATGACGGCAGTCCGCCGCCACCGGGTACTCGCGCCTTCCCCGCTCCGGGCCGGCCGCAGCAGCCAGACCCGCGCGAGCCAGACCCGCGGGGGTCAGACCCGCGATGGCCAGACCAGCGGCCGCCGGGCCAAGACCAGTTAGGTCAGCCGCGGCAGCAAGGTCAAGCGCGGCAGCAAGGTCAGGCGCGGCAGCAAGGTCAGGCGCGGCCGCACGGTCAGGCGCGGCCGCAAGGCCAGTCCGCGCTGTGGCCGGTCCCGCCTGAGCCGGACCCGCCGCCCGCGCCGCAGTGGCCTGACGGTCCGGCCTGGTGGCCGGGCGATCAGCCGTCCGGCGCGCCGGTGCCGCCGCCAGGGGTACCGGACTGGCTGCTGGATGACCTGCCGGACGCCGCGTACGGGCCAGTCGGCCGGCAGCAAGCGGGTCAGGCACCGGCCGCCCGCGGCCGGGCGGCGCGGCCGGGCAAAACGGCCGGGCGGGCCGATCGCTCGCTAATACGTCAGGTCCACGGCGCGCCGGCGACGTCAATGCCGGGGTTGGCTGGGCGTTTTGCCGCAGAATGGTCTCCGTCAGGAGCAACGTCGCGCCGTAACTCCTTGCAGCGCGAGCGCGGGAGAACGGGCGGAGGTGTGATGGTTCGCAGGGCAATTCTTGATCGTGATGAATTGCCAGTCGATGAGCATCAGATACTGCCTGAGGACGACCAGTCCGCCGCTGATCCAGAGCCGCAGCGCAGCCAGCCATGGCGTGGCGCTGGCGGTCGCTGGCTTATTTGGGCGGGACGCGCCGTCGTCTGGGCAGTGCTTTTGCTGGTCGGCTATCGCGGCGTGCTCGCGATCGTGCACGACGAGACCGGGACCGGCGCCGCGAAGCCGGCGACCGCGCCGGCTGCGACCAGATCGATCACCACGACCTCGTTCCCGGTTCCGCTCGCCGAGGCATACGCGCTCGAGTTCGGCACCGCGTACCTCAACTTCAGCCCGGCCACCGCCGCGCAGCGGGCGCAGTCGCTCGCGCAGTTCATCACCTCGGGCAGCGATCCGCAGCTCGGCTGGAACGGCGCGGGCACCCAGCGGCTGCTGTCCGAGCAGATCGCCGGCGTGTCGGTCAAGGGCCCGCACACCGCCGTCGTCACTCTGCTCGCGACGGTGAGCGGCGGCCGCCTGCTTGAGCTAGGCGTGCCGGTTTTTGTATCCCACGGCCGGATCAGCGTCGCCGGCGCCCCGGCCCTGTTCGGCCCCCCGGTCAGGGCGACGCTGCCGTCCAGTACCGCCAGCGCCGACCAGGCCACGGTGTCCGCGCTGCAGCGTCAGTTGCCCGCGTTCTTCCAGGCGTACGCGAGCGGTGACCCGGCGACGCTCACCAGGTTCGTCGCCGCCGGCGGGCACATCAAGGGCCTGGGCGGCCTGGTGACTTTCGGCGGGATCGACGCGGTGTTCGCGCCGGCTGGCGGCTCGACGAGGTCGGCCACGGTGACAGTGACCTGGCAGCTGCCGCCCGCGCGGGGCAAGCCGGGCAAGGTGGCGGGGGCGCCGGCGGCATTGCAGATGACCTATCAGCTGACCGTCGTCCGGCAAGGCGGCAGCTGGGACGTGCGGACAATCGGCGCACTGGACTACCCGCAGTCGCCGGGGCCGCCATGACCAGTCGCGATAACCCCCCGCGCATTCTCGCCAGCCGCGCTCACTCACCCCCGGAGAAACGATGTCGGCTCATGTTGTTATTGCGGCTCACGTCGCTGCCCTTAGCACTCAGAACCTCGTCAGTTATCTGCAAGGCCTTTTCGGGCCGCTCTTCCTCGGGATCGTCGGGATCGTTGCGATCTTCTTCCTGTTTACTCGCGAGATCATCCGGTTCGTGCAATTCATGGTGCTCGCCGTCGCCATCGCGGTGGTTTTCTACACCCCCGGCATTGTGCAGACCATCGCCTCCGGCATCGCGAACGCGCTTGGCGTGCACTGACCACAGCATGCGACCGCGGATCTCGCGCCTGAGCAGACGGAAGGAGGCAGCCGGTGGAACTCCCGACCTATACCAACATCTGGAAGATCGAGAAGCGCCTCTACAAGCTGTATGACTTCCGGCTGCCCATGCCGCTGCCGGTCGGCCAGATCGCGGCCTTCCTGGCGATCGCGGTCCCCTACACGGTCATCCTGACGATGGTCGGCATGCCGTTCAGCCACACCTGGCTGTGGGTCTACGTGCTGCCGCCCGGCATCCTCGCGTGGCTGGTGACCCGGCCGGTGCTGGAAGGAAAGCGGCTGCCCGAACTGGCCTCCTCGCAGCTGCGCTACCTCGCCGAGCCGCGGACGTGGTGCCGGATGGCGCCGCTGGCGGAGAAGGACGCCGTGGTCCTCACGGCCCGCGTCTGGCGCTCGGCCCGCTACGTCCGGCCCGCGTCTCAGCTGCCCGCGCTGGCCGCGCGCGAGCGCCCCGGCAGCGCGAGCGCGGCAGCCGAGCCGAGCGCGCTGGCGAAGAGCCCGGCGGGGCCGCAGCGCCGGCCCCGCCCCGCGCCGCGCCCCGGTCCCGCGCCGCGCACCGGTCCCGCGATGAATTCCGCCGCCCCGCGCCCCGGCTGGCCGGTGCCAGTCCGCGAGCGTGCTACCTCGACCGGCGCGCTCGGCTCAGGCACGGGCGGGTCAGGCACGGTCGGGTCAGGCACGGGCGGGTCAGGCACGGGCGGGTCAGGCACGGGCGGGTCAGGCACGGGCACGGCCAGGCCGGTGTGGCCCAACGCTGCCCCGGCGCGCCGGGTGACGGCCGCCCCTGCTCCGCCCGCAATGGACCGGCCCGAGCTAGCAGGAGCGGGGGCGGTTGCCCAGTACGCCGCGGGGCCGGCCACCCCGGTTACGGCGCCAGTAGCCCCGGCGGTCGGCGAGCAGGCGCCCGGGCCCGCGACCCCGGTCGCCGCGCCGGACACGCAGCAGGCGCCACCGCCGCGCCGGCCAGTGGTGCGGGTCACCGCCGACTCCACCGCGACCCGGCCGCTCAACGTCGTGGAGCGCGCGCTGCGCACCCCGCCGGGTGCCGCCGGGCCGCGCGATCCCGTCGTCGTGGTTCCCGGCGGGCACCGGCCCGGCAAGCCCGATCAGGTGCAGCGCGACCAGGCGCGAGTGCGGCTGGCGCTGTCCGCGCCGGCGCGCATCGTGGTGCTCGGCTGCACTGGCGGCGCCGGGCAGACCGTGACCACGCTGCTCACCGGCCAGTTGCTGGCCAGCCTGCGCGACGAGCCGGTGGCCGTGCTCGACCTGGCCACCGGCCAGGGCACGCTGACCGACCAGGCCCGGCTCATCCCGTTGCTGCTGCCGCGCAAACGCATCAGCGGCGAACCAAGCCCGATCGCCGCTGGCACCGAGCGCGGCCTGCAGGTCGTAACCGCGCGGGACAGTTCCGAGGACCCGGACGAGATCATCAGCGCCGTCGCGGCACGCTATCCGCTGACCCTCGCCGATCCCGACGCCGGCCGGGTGCCGAGGACGTTGCGCGCCGCTGATCAGCTCATACTCGTCGTCCCCGCGACGGCAGAGGCACCGGCGTCGCTGGCGATGACGCTGGAGTGGCTGGAGGCGCACGGGCACGCCGCACTCGCCACCGGCGCGATCACGGTGCTGAACGGCGTCAGCCCGGCCACCGCCGAGCACGCCGACCGGGCCGCGGTCGTCGCCCGCGGCCGGTGCCGCGCGATCGTGCAGGTGCCCTGGGACGAGCACGTGCGGGCTCGCCTGGCCCTCGGCACCGCCACCATCCACGCGTACACGGCGCTGGCCGGTGTGCTGGTAGCCGCCCTGGCCGGTGGCCGGGTGCAGCCGCAGCAGCCGGTCCCGCAGGACCCAGCACAGGCGGGAGCGGTGCGGTGAGCACGCGTACGGCCGGCCGAAGCCGGCTGCCAGTCCGGTACTTCGACGACCGGGTGCTGCTGACGGACACGCACGCCTGGGCGTACTTCCGGGTGCCGACGGTGTCTTATGAGTTCACGACGCCCGCGGAGCGGGAGACGCTCGCCGCCAGCATCACGGTCGCGCTCGCCGCGATTCGGATGACGGACGCGGAGGTACACCTGCGCATCGCGCAGCGGCCGTACGCGGCGTCCGACTGGGCCACCAGGCTGGACGCGACCTCGGACGGCGGGCCAGGCTGGCTGAACTATCTGGAGGAGATGTACCGGCACGTCTGGGCCAAGGACTTCTGGACCAAGGAGGTCTACCTCGGCGTGCGGCTCGGTCAGCGCGGGATGCGCGCGCAGCTGTCGGGCGGCGTCTTCAGCCAGTTCGCCAGCGCGTACCGGGCCAGCGAGCAGCTGCTCGGGCTCGGCGACGAGTCCGTCCCCGCGGCCGAAGTAGTCCGCTGGACCGAGCAGGCCGAGCGCCTCGGCCGGGCGCTCGGCAGCAGCGCGCTGGCCGCCGCGCACGCCAGCTCCGATGACATCGTGTGGCTGTTCCGGCACGTGCTGGCCGGCACCGTCGGAGAGCCGGTCCCGTCCGCGGCCCGGCGCCGCACCTGGGGCGCGGGTGAAATCGAGTCGCTGCTCGAAGGCCAGGTGCACAACGGCCGGACCGTGCTGCGGCTTGAGCACCCCGCGGGCGAGTCGTGGGCGTCGTTCCTGTCCTTCGCCCGGTTCCCGGACGTCATGTACTTCCCCGAAGGCGAGCCCTGGCTCCACTACGCGGACTCGCTGCCGTTCCCGGTCGAGGCCAGCCTGCGGATGAAGCTGATCGCGCCGGCCCGCGCGAGCAAGGACGTGAGCCGCAGGCTCGCGCACGCACGGGACATGGACGCGCACATCCGCGAGGCGGGCGCCGAGCTGCCGCTCGCGCTGATGGAGCAGATCGAGGCGGCCCGGCTGCTGGAGCACGGCATCACCAAGGAACGCCTCCCGTTTGTCTACGGCTGGCACCGGCTGATGGTCACCGCGCCGGACCGGGAGATGTGCAGGCGCCGCGCCGAGGCCGTCATCGAGCACTACCGGGACGCGGGCATCGACATCATGCATTCGACCGGGGACCAGTTCTCGCTGCTC
This sequence comes from uncultured Actinomycetota bacterium, assembly GCA_963726425.1. GTDB lineage: Bacteria > Actinomycetota > Actinomycetes > Streptosporangiales > Streptosporangiaceae > JAJYUU01. The sequence goes on from CAVSCN010000040.1 coordinate 136,561, forward strand.
TGCGAGGCGCTGCCGGGCGACCGGGTGCGGCTGAACTCATACCTGCAGCGGCAGCCGCTGTACACGGTGGCCGGCGGGATGCCGACCGCGACCGTGGATCTCGGCGATCAGGTCAGGCCGGACGCCGGCTGGGTCGGCCCCTACGTCGGCGAGACGCTCGGCCGGGCGCGGTCGGTGGTGCATTTCGACCCGCTCGTCGCGGCCGCCAGGAACCGGCCGACGGCGGTCGCGATCACCGGCGAGCCGGGCGGCGGCAAGACGACGCTCGCGCTGCTGCTGATCCTGCAGCTGGCGCTGCGCGGCACCACGGTCGCCGTGATCGATCCCAAGGGGGACGCCGAGTCCCTGGTCGGCTGGCTGTCGCAGCGCGGCCGGCAGGCCAGGGTGGTGCCGCTCGGCAGCGCCGCGCCCGGCCTGCTCGACCCGTTCGCCTTCGGCGACGATCTCGCCGAGCGGCGGACGATGGCGACCGAGACGCTGCGGCTGCTGTTGCCGCGGATGAGCGAGGAGCGCGAGAGCGCGATGGTGCAGGCCGTCGCCGCGGTGGCGTCGGGCGAGGCCCCGAGTCTCGGCAAGGTGGTCGCTCACCTTGAGCAGTCGGCGGATCCGGCGTCCAGCAACCTCGGCGCGGTGCTGCGGTCGATGTCCGAGATGCGGCTGGCCCGGCTCTGCTTCGCGCCGTCCGGCGGGCAGCGGATCGACGCGGCGGGGTGGACCACCGTCTTCACGCTGGCCGGCCTCACCCTGCCGGACACGTCGGTGAAGCGCGACGACTACTCCTACGAGCAGCGGCTGTCCGTCGCGCTGCTGTACCTGGTCTCGCAGTTCGCGCGCCGGCTGCTCAACGGGATGGACCGGCGGCTGCCGAAAGCCATCTTCCTGGACGAGGCGTGGGCGGTCACCTCGACGCCGCAGGGCGCCAAGCTGATCCCCGAGGTGTCCCGGATGGGCCGGTCCAGGAACACCGCGCTGATCATGGTGTCCCAGAACGCCGGCGATCTGCTCAACGAGCAGGTCACGAACTGTATCTCCAGTGTGTTCGCGTTCCGCTCGTCCGAGCGGACCGAGGTGGCGAGCGTTCTGTCACTGCTCGGCGTGGAGCAGTCGGACGAGCACAAGGCCGCGCTGCGCGGGCTCGGCAACGGCGAGTGCATCTTCCGCGACCTGGACGGCCGGGCCGGCCGGATCGCGGTCGACCTGATCTCCGACGAACTGCGGCAGTGCCTGGACACCAACCCGACCCGGGCCCGCGCCGGCGACGTCCCCGCGGCGCCGGTGCGTGACCTCCGGCGCCGATCTGGAGCCGGCTGACACGCGATCACACCGCGCCAGCACGTCGCTGCTACCCCCCAACTCTGGAGCCCCCCAGATGCGCAGATTCCGCCTCCCGCGCAAGACGGCCATTGCCCTGGCCGTGCTTGCCACGGTCCTGGCCGTGCCGCGGTTCGCCGGCCCGGCTGGTGAGCGGGCTGGCACGCATGCACCGCACCGCGGCGCGGCCCTGACGGCTGCCGCCCGGCCGGGCCAGACCACCGTCGGGTCCGACAGCACCCTTCCGGCGGCCGGTACCGTCCCGGCGGCCGGCCTCGTCCGTGCCGTGACGATCGCGAAGATCACGCCGACCGTCCCGGCGGGCGGCCCGTGCTCGGTGCCCGGCATTGGCGACATCGGCGGCTTGCTGGGGTTCTGCTCGCTGGGCAGTTCGGGCCTGATCGGCGATCTGAACAACATCTGCCAGCCATCGTTGCCCGACCCGGAGCCGGCCAACGCCGGCATCGACGCGATGGTCGCGCCGCCCGCCGCCGGCAAACAGCCGTCCACGCTGTATGACGAGTACGGCGTCGCCGGCGACTACTGGGCGGCCACCAACCTGCAGTGCTCGGACATGACGTCACTGATCGGCAACAACGTGGCCGGCATGGTCTTCGACGCGGCCAAGTCGATCGACCGGGTGACGATCACGATCTACCAGGCTGCGGCCGGCGAGGGCATCCTCAGCTGGCTGCAGCGAGTGACCGACCGGCTGATCAGCAGCCTGGGCCACGCGATCTACTTCCCGTATCTCGCCGTGGTCGTCATCCTCGGCGCGATCTGGCTCGCCTGGCAGGGACTGATCCGCAAACGCGGCACCAGGACGATCGAGGGCACCATCTGGATGGTGGTCGCCGCGGCCGCGGCGATTCTCCTGATCGGCCAGCCCTCCACCGTGACCGGTCTGGGCAAGGGCGTGTCCGACGGCATGTCGCAGGCACTGAACACCGCGTTCGCCAAGCTGCCGAGTCCGGGCCCGAGCAGCTGCGTTCCGCTGCGGAAGGGCGATCCGCAGTCGGGGCCCGCGACCTACAACTACACCTCGGGCGGCACCGTCGTGGACCAGAATGCCGACGAGCTATGGACCGTGCTGGTCTGTCAGCCGTGGCTCGACGGCGAGTTCGGTACGTCCGTGTACGGCGCGCAAGGCGCGAAAGCCACTGCCGTCAACACGTACGGCCGGTCCCTGCTGTGGGCGCAGGCCATCGCGACGAACGAGAAATCCTCGGCCGGGATCATCGCCGCCAAACAGGCGGCGTACGCGGGCATCGCGAGCAGCATCCAGAAACAGAATCCCGGTCTTTACCCGCTGTTCCAGGGCAAGGAATGGACGACCCGGCTGGAGGTCGGCTTTGCCGCCCTGTTCGCGGCCGTAGTAGCGGGCATCCTCGTGCTGCTGATGTCGGTCACCTTGATCCTGCTCAAGCTCGGCTTCCTGCTGTTGCTGATCGCCGGGCCGCTGTTCCTGCTCGTCGGCACCCATCCCGGCTTCGGCCGGGTGCTCGCGCTGCGCTGGGCAGAGCTGCTGATCGGTGTGCTGCTGAAGCAGGCCGCGGTCGCGGTCGTGCTGAGCGTGCTGCTGTACTGCTACGCGCTCATCATGGGCACGACGAACGCCGTCCTGCCGTGGGCACTGAAGATTCTGATGATCGCCCTGGTGACGATCGCCGCGTTCATCTACCGCAAGCCGTTCCAGCATCTGTTCGCCGCAGTCGGCTACGGCGTGATCGGCTCGCACGACCAGGCGGCGGCCGACCTGCAGCGGGCCGGCGCGAGTGCCAGGGCGAACTCCCGCACTGCCGCCACGTTCGCCGTGCCGGGCTTCGCGGCCTACCGTGCGGGCCGCTGGGCCCGACGCAATCCCGGTCAGGCGGCGGGCCTGGCACTGGCCGCGGTCAGCGCCGGGGGCGGAGCGGCGGCGGCCGGCGCTGCTGGCGTGGAGGCGGGCCTGAGCCCGGAAAGTGCCCCGTCGTCCGAGGTCACCGCCGCCGCCGCCGCGGCGGCCGGCAACGGCGTTACCGCTGACGGCGGAGCGGGCCGTGCGTCCGTCGCCGCTCGGGCCCGCGCGGTCGCGGGTCAAGACGGCGCCGGGACCGGCGAGGCACCACCGCTGAACCTGCGCCCGCGCGGCAGCGGGCCGGCCGGGGCCGCCGGGACGGCGGGCGTAGCGACTGGGCCCGCCACGCCCGCACCGGCAAGCACAGCTCCGGCAAGCACAGCTCCGGCCAGAACCGCACCGGCAAGAACAGCGCCGGCCAGAACAGTGTCGGCCGGGACTGGGCCGGCGGCGCCTGGGCCAGCGGCGACTGGGCCCGTGCGGGTCGGCTCCGCCGGGTCGGCGGCGGCGCCGGCGAGCAGCGGCCCGGCCCGGCCGGCCTGGCCGGGCAACCCCGCCAGGTCAGCGAGCGGGCCGGCCGGGTCTGCCGGGCTTGGATCGAGCGGCTCGCCCGCTCCTGCCCCGGCCCGCCCGGCCACGCCACCGCGCCAGGCCCCGCCGGCCCGTCAGAGCGGACCGCCGTGGGGGCCAGGGCCCGGCGCGACTGCGGGCGGGACCGCCGCGCCCCGGCAGGCCGCCCCCGGACAGGCCGCACCGCGGCAGACTGGCTCCGGACAGGCTGCACCGCGCCAGGCCGCCGCCGGGCAGGTCCCGCCGCCGGTGCAGTCACGCCGGACCTGGCCGCTGCGGCAGAACTCACCGGCCCGGCAGCCGGCCAGGCCCGTGCGGGGCACCGCGCCGACCCCGCGTGCGCCGGAAGGCGAGGCCAGGGAGCCGTCGCAGTGGCTCGGGCAGCCGGTCAACGGGCCGCTGACCAGCCAGGGCACACCGCCGGGACAGGACAACGCCACTGAGCCCGACCGTGCCGTTCCGTTCTGGCTGCGGGCACGCCGCAGGGGGTGACGAGTGGAGATCACTCCGCTCCAGCGGCGGATCACGTTCGGCCTGATCGTGTTCGTCCTGGTGGGCCTCGGCGCCTATCTCATCGGTCCGGTGGCGCATGGCTCGGGGACGGCGGCTCCGGCTCGGTCGGCGCCGCGCTCCACGCCAGCGGCGAGCGCGCCGGCGCCGTCTCCCGCACCGTCGCCTGCGCCGCCCGCGGCCGAGCCCGGTTCGTCCGGCGCACCCGACATCTACCAGTGGCTGCCGTTCACCCAGGCAGGCCTCGCGGCGGCGGCGGCGCGGGCGCGGCAATTCGGCACCGCGTACGCGACGTACTCCTACACCGAGACGCCGGCCGCGTACGCGGCGTCGCTGGCGCCGTTCGCGTCGGCCCAGCTAGTCGCGCAGGTCAAGGCCGCGTACGCGCTGCCTGGCGTGGTCGCGGCCAGGACCAGCGCCCGGCAGGTGGCCACCGCGAGCTCGGTCATCCAGTCGCTGCGGGCGTTCGGACCGAGCAGCCTGACGTTCGTCGTGCAGATCACGCAGGACGTGTCGACCGCTAGCGGCCGCAAGCAGCAGGCGACGTCGTACGCGATCACGCTGACCGGCGGCGGGCCGACCTGGCAGGTGACCTACATCGAGCTGCAGAACGTCGGCAACTCGTGATCTCCGGGACCGGATCGTCGGGCCGCGGCCGGGTCGCGGTCATCGCCGCGATCGTCGCGACGGGCGGGATGCTCGCGGGCCTCCTGCTGACGCCGGTGCTGATGTTCGCGAGCGGCGGATTGCTGAGCCTGTCCGGCACGGCCTGCTCGACGGCGCGCGGCGGCAAGTCAGTCCAGCCGGTCGCCAGCACGTCGGCCGCGAACTCGATCCCGGCCAACTACCTCGCGCTGTTCCAGCGCATCGGCACCCAGTACTCCGTCCCGTGGGTGATCCTGGCCGGCATCGCCAAGGTCGAGAGCGACGACGGCCGCACCGCCCTGCCGGGGGTGCACAGCGGCGCCAACGCGTTCGGCGCCGCCGGGCCGATGCAGATCGGGATCCGCGGGGCGGCCGGGAATCAGTGGGGCGGCGCGCCCGTGCATCCGGCCAGCGAGAAGGTAGACGGCGTCGCCACCGACGCGGACGGCGACGGGGTGGCGGACGTCTATGACCCGGCCGACGCGATCGCCGGCGCGGCCAAGTACCTGCTCGCACACGGCGTGCTCGACAACGTCCAGCAGGCCATCTTCGCCTACAACCACCTCGAGTCATACGTCCAGACGGTGCTGCAGTGGGCTGGCGTGTACGCCCGCGGCGGATTCAGCGTGTCGCCGGTGACCCTGGACGCCGCGCCCGGCTGCATTCCCGGTGCGGCGAGCGTGCCGAACAACGCCACGCAGACCGCTATCGCATACGCCGAGGCCCAGATCGGCAAGCCCTATCTGTGGGGCGGCACCGGGCCGGACGCGTTCGACTGCTCCGGCCTGGTCATGATGGCCTACCGGGCGGCCGGAATCGACATACCGCGCACCTCGCAGCAGCAGTGGGCCTGGGGCCCGCGAATCAGCCCGAGTCAGGTTCAACCGGGCGACCTGGTGTTCTTCGTCGGCGCGGACGGCACGGAGCTGGCCCCTGGCCACGTCGGGATCGTGATCGGCCGCGGGCTCATGGTGGAGGCCTACGCCACCGGGTTCCCGATCCGCATCGCGCCCTACACCGGCCGCGATCCGGTTGGCTTCACCCGGCCGTGGTCGCATTCCGGCGTCTCGCTGGCGGCCGCGCCCTAGGTCCGAGCGCGCCGCCCGTCCCGGGGGGTTTCCCCCAGGTCAGGATGGGTGTCAGCCGGCTGCCGCGGCGGCGGCCCCGGCTCTAGCGTGATTCTCCAGATGGAACACCCGACCAGGGAGAATCCGATGATTGAGGCGCGAGGTCTCACCAAGAGTTACGGCCCGACGGTGGCCGTCAGCGAACTGAGCTTCACCGTCAGACCCGGTCTGGTGACCGGGTTCCTCGGCCCGAACGGGGCCGGCAAGACCACAACGATGCGGATGACCCTCGGCCTGGATCGCCCGTCCGCCGGGAGCGTCACGATCGGCGGGATCCCGTACGCGGATCTGCGGTGGCCGATGCGCGCGGTCGGCGCGCTGCTGGACGCGCGGGCCGTGCACGGGGGCCGGACCGCGCGCAGCCACCTGCTCAGCCTGGCCCAGACCAACGACATCCCGCGGCGCCGGGTGGAGGAGGTGCTCGGCATCGTCGGGCTGACCGAGGTGGCCCGGAAGCGGACCAAGGGCTTCTCCCTGGGCATGAGCCAGCGCCTCGGGATCGCGGCCGCGCTGCTCGGCGATCCGCAGATCCTGATGTTCGACGAGCCAGTCAACGGGCTCGACCCGGAGGGCATTGTCTGGATCCGCACCCTGATGCGGTCGCTGGCGGCCGAGGGCCGGACAGTGCTGGTCTCCAGCCACCTGATGGCGGAGATGGAGAACACCGCCGACCACCTGATCGTGATCGGCCGCGGCCGGCTGATCGCCGACAGCAGCATGGCCGACTTCATCGCCCGCAGCTCGGCGCAGGCGGTGCTGGTCCGGACCCCGCAGCGGGACGCGCTGGCCGCGGCGGTCACCGCGGCGGGCGGCACGGTCGCCGCTGCCGGCGACGACCTGTCCGTCCGCGGGCTCACCGAGGAGCAGATCGCCGACCTCGCCTTCGCGAACGGCGTCCGCGTGCATCACCTGGCGGCCGCGAAGACGTCACTGGAACAGGCGTTCATGGAACTCACTGCCGACAGCGTGGAGTACCACGCCGGGCTGACCGCCAGTCCGCAGCCGGCGCAGCAGGAAGTGGAGGCAGGACGATGACCGCAGTTACCATCCAGGGCGCAGAGCGGAGCACCGGGGCAGAACGCGGGCGGGCCGGATTGTCCGGCGCGATCCGCTCGGAGCTCACCAAGTTCGGCGCAGTTCGGTCCAGCTACTGGACGCTGGCGCTGCTGGTGCTGGCCAGTCTGGCGTGGAGCATCGTTTTCTGTGCCGACACGGCAGCGCACTGGTCGCACATGTCGGCGCAGGACCGGGCCGGCTTCGACCCGACGCAGTCGAGCGTGATCGGGCTGGTCCTCTTCGGCCAGCTTGTCATCGTGGTGCTCGGCGCACTGACAATCACTGCCGAGTACTCGACGCAAGCCATCAGGACCTCGCTGACGGTGCTGCCCAGGCGCGGCGTCCTGTTCACGGCCAAGGCGAGCGTGCTCGCCGCGGTCACGATCGTCATCGGAAGCTCGGCGGTATTCGCCAGCTTCTTCGTGGGCCAGGGGCTGCTGGCCAGGACGCACGCGGGTGCCGCACTGTCACAGCCGCGCGTGCTGCAGGCGATCCTGATCAGCGCCGCGTTCGTCGTTCTCTGCGGCCTGTTCAGCTACGGCCTCGGCGCGGTGCTGCGCAACACTGCCGGGACGATCACGGCGGTATACGGGTTCATGTTCCTGCTGCCGCAGCTGGCCAGGGCGCTCCCCACTGCCTGGTACGACGATGTCATCCGGTGGCTGCCCGGCGGCCAGTTCGACGGTGCTATCACCAACAGCCAGGCGCAGCCGATTAGCCCGAACCTGTTCTCCGCCTGGGGCGAGCTGGCCGTGTTCGGCGGCTACACGCTCGTGGCGCTGGTCGCCGGCGCGATCCTGCTGCACCGCAGGGACGCCTGACGCATGCGGTGGCCGTCAGGGCGCCGGTCTGCCGCCCGCGCCAGCACGTACGCTGATCACGTGCGGGGCGCGTGGAGCTGGCTGCGGGACCACCCGTGGGAGGCAGACCTCGCCCTGGCGGCTTTCGTGTTCCTCGCCAGCTCGGGCCAGGTCAACAGCGATCCGGCCATCAGGCTGGTCAGCCTCGCCCTGGCGGCCACGCTGGTGCCGCGACGGAAGTACCCGGTCCAGGCCTTCGCCGCGGCGGCCGGGATCACGGCGCTGCAGGTTTTCCTTGGCCTCCAGCCGCACGGTGGCTACGTCGTGGCGGCGTTCCAGCCCACCGCTACCAACGTCACGCTGGCGATCCTGCTCTACACGCTGGCCGCGCACACATCCCGGCGCACGGCTGTGCTCGGCCTGATCACGTGCCTCGTGCTGGCGGCGGTCGCGATCGCGCGGTGGAGCCCGGCGCACGGGCCGAACCCGGCGCCGTCGATCCTGGCCGCGGCCGCCTTGCTCGGCAGTGTCTCGCTCTCGGCCTGGGTGCTTGGTGATTCCGTCGCCTACCGATACCGGGTCGCCTACTACGCGGCCCTGGAGGACCGGGCGGCTCGGCTGGAGGCGGAGCGAGACGCGCAAGCGCAGCTCGCCGTCGCGGCGCAGCGCGCCCGCGAGCTGCAAGAACGCCGGGCCCGCGCGGTCGACCAGTCGGCCGCCCGGCTGCGCAGCATCGAGCGCGATCTGCACGACGGAGCGCAGGTCCGGCTCGCCGCGCTCGCCCTCGCGCTCGGGGAGATCAAGGAGAGCCTGGCGGCCGGCCAGCCCGGCACCGACCTTGACGAGCAGCAGCGGACGCTGGCGCTCATCGCCGCCGCCCACCAGAACGCCAAGGAAACCCTGACCGAGCTGCGCGACCTCGCCAGGGGCATTCACCCCGCGGTGCTCGACCGCGGCCTTGACGCCGCGCTGTCCGTGCTCGCGCAGGCTAGCGCCACGCCGGTCGCGCTGACGGTGCGGCTGACGGAGCGGCCGTCGCCCGCGATCGAGACGATCGCATACTTCTGCGCGGCCGAGCTGCTCGCCAACATCGCGAAGCACGGGCAGGCGAGCGCCGCGACGATCGCTGTCACCGAGCAGGACGGAGAGCTGGTCATGACCGTGCGCGACGACGGGACCGGCGGCGCCAGGATCACCGCGGGCGGCGGCCTGGACGGGCTGCGCGAGCGCGTGCAGACCGTCGACGGGCGGCTCGTCGTCTGCAGCCCGGCCGGCGGCCTACGACGGTCACCATCGCACTGCCCGGGCACGCCTGATGAGCGCGCAGCTCCGCATCGTGCTCGCGGAGGACGCGGCCATCATGCGGGACGGGCTGACCCAGACGCTGACCCGCCGTGGTCACGACGTGGTGGCCGCGGTCGCGGACGCCACGGCCCTCATCGAGGCGGTCGCGCGATACGAGCCCGACGTAGCCGTCGTCGACGTCCGGATGCCACCGACGCACACCGACGAAGGCCTGCGCGCGGCGCTGGCGATCCGGCGCGACCACCCGGCGGTCGGCGTGCTGGTCTTCTCGCAGTACATCGAGGCGAGATCGGCGGCCGAGCTGCTGGCCGGGTCGGCGGCGGGCGTCGGCTACCTGCTGAAGGATCGGGTCGCGGACGTGAGCGACTTCATCGACGCGATCAGGCGGGTGGCGGACGGCGGCACCGTCCTCGATCCTGAAGTCGTCAGCCAGCTGCTGGGCGCGAGCCGCCGGGCGGACGCGCTCGCCACTCTTACCGGGCGGGAACGGGAGGTCCTCGCGCTGATCGCGGAGGGCCGCTCAAACACCGCGATCGCCGAAGCCCTGGTCATCACCGGCGGCGTGGTGGAGAAGCACATCGCCAGCATCTTCGCCAAACTCGGGCTGCCGCCCTCTGACAGCGACAACCGCCGGGTCATCGCCGCGATCAGGTATCTCGAGTCGTAGATACCCGAGCGGGATTTAGGAGGTACCGCACGGGGGTTTAGACAGCCGATTTCTGGTCCCGCATAATTCCCGCAACGCTATTTCGGCTGCCTGCCGGGAAGGGACCAGATGACGAGCGACGCGCCGCCGGCCACCGTGGCCCGACCGGGCGGACCGCGCGCTGGCCTCGCCCGCCCGGCCCTCGCCCGCCCGGCCCTCGCCCGCACCGGCGCGCCTGGCTTCCGCCGCTGCCTTGAGCTGGCGCTCGCCGGCCTGTGGCTGCTGGACGCCCTGCTGCAATTCCAGGCTGTGATGTTCACGACCGATTTCGCGCACATGATCGAGGCGGCGGCGGCCGGGAATCCGGCGTTCGTGGCCGGCCCGGTGCGCTGGACCGCGCACCTGATCGCCGCGCGGCCGCTGCTGGCCAACGGCGCGTTCGCGACCCTGCAGTTGCTGATCGGCCTCGGGATCGCGTGGCGCCCGGCCCGGCGGGTCGCGCTGGCCGTCTCGGCCGCGTGGGCGCTCGGTGTCTGGTGGCTCGGCGAAGGGCTCGGGGGTCTGCTGTCCGGTGCTACCAGCGCGGTGGCCGGCCTGCCCGGTCCGGCCCTGCTCTACGCGCTGGTGGCCGTCCTGCTGTGGCCGCCCCGGCCGGGCACCGACCCCGCGTTCCCGGCGGCGGGTCGGGTCGGCGCTCGGGTGGCCAGGGCCGCCTGGATCCTCCTGTGGGGCGCGCTGGCGGCGTCGACGGAGATGTGGCCGGGGGCGCTGGGCCGGGATGTGACCGCCGCGGCCGCCGGGCAGCCGCGCTGGCTGGCCGCGACCGATCAGCGGCTCGCTCGCTTGCTGCTCGACGGACGGTCAGCGACCATCGGGCTGGCGGTCGTGCTCGCGCTGGTGGCGGCCGGCGTGTGCTGGCCGGCCGCGGTGGCGCGCGTCGCGGTCCTGCTCGCGATCGCGGCTGGCGTAGCGCTCTGGCTGGCTCAGGGCCTGGGCGGCATCCTGGCCGGCGGGGCCACCGACCCGGGTTCCGGGCCGCTGCTCGTGCTGCTGGCCCTGTGTTACTGGCCGCGGCGGGCCGGGCCGCAACCGGCGGCCCGGGTCGATCCGGCGCGGGCTGGTTCGGCGTCGGCCGAGGCCGGGTGGCCAGCGTGACCGGCCATGCTTGGGTCGGCTAACCGCTGGCTGGTGTCATGGTGGCGACGGCCGTCTACTGCCTGGCCCGGATCGCGATTTCGGTGCGGACCGGCCGGCCGCCGGCCGGCTGCTCGACGCGACACACGTGCTGATGGCGCCGACCATGGACCGGGATGCTAGTGCCGTCGCTCGCGCTACCCTGGCCCGCCGCCCTGCAGGCCGTCTTCGGCGCGGGCGCGGTGCTGTTCGGCTGGCGCGCGATCCGCTCCCAGCACGTGCACCCGCTCCAGCACGCGCTGCTGTGCGCCGCCATGGTCTACATGCTCGGCAGCCAGCAGGCAGCGCCGCCGGCGATGGCCGGGCCGGGCACGGCCGCGCTCGTGCTGGCGCTCGGCCTGCTCGGCGAGGTGGTCTGGTCGGCCGACCGGCTGACCGTGCTGCCATCGGTGACCGCGGCGGCGGCCGGCGGCGCCACGGCCGCGCCGCTGTCGCTGCGGCTCGCCGCGGGCTGCGACGTCGCCATGGGCGTGACGATGGGCTACGTGCTGATCGTCATCCGCTGACCGCGCCTGGCGGCGGGGTCAGCGTGACGATTGGGTGCCTGCTCTTCGGCATGCGCTGATCCCGGCCGACGGGCGGCTCGCGAGCTCGCACTCGAACCGCACCTCCTGCCGCAGCCCGCCGGGATCCGACCAGGGTGCGAGCACCCGGCGCAGATCCGCGTCGAACGCCGGACCGAGCTCACCCAGCGCCGCCGCCGAGAGCACCGACGTGCTGGCCAGGTAGCCCGCGATGGAGTCAGGCGTCCACTCGTGCGCGTGCCGGTAGGTCTGCGCGGGCGCGATCTCGAACCCGGCGGCGCGGAGGATTTCCCGGTCGGGCCGGGCCTGGCGGGCCTGCTCGTAGCCGGCCGGGATGCGGTCGCCGGAGCGGGCCGCGACCCGCTCCTGCCAGCGGGCCATGAACGCTCCAAGTGCGGCCTGCCAGGCCTGGTCGCCGTCCCACGGTGACCCGCCCCAGACCAGCGCCAGCCAGCCGCCTGGCCGCAGCCAGCGGAACACGTTCGCGGCCACCGTCTCGCGCTGCATCCGGTGGAAGGCGTTGCCGATGGTGACCAGCAGGAACGACCCGGCCGGGGCGATCAGGTCCTCGGCCGCTGAGAGCACCGGCCGGACGCTGTCCAGGCCGGCGGCCAGGGCCTTCGCTTGCACCAGCGCGATCATGTCCGGCTCCAGGTCGGCCGCCCACACCTCGCGGAACCGGCTGCGCAGCGCGAACCCGAGCTGCCCGGTGCCACACGCCAGGTCCAGCATCGTTCCCGTCCCGGCAGCCGGGCCGCAAGAGGCGAGCGTGCTGATCAGAGCATCCGGGTACGGCAGCCGGAACTGGTCGTACGCGCGCGCGGCGCCACGGAACAGGTCGGGGCGGAACCGCGGGTCGCTCACCTCAGCCCGCAGCCGCGATCCGGTAGCCGATCCCCGGCGAGGTCGCGATCACCGGCGGGTCGCCGAGCTTGCGGCGCAGCCGGCCGATCGTGACCGCGACCGTGTTGGTGAACGGGTCGGCCTGCTCGTCCCAGACCCGTTCGAGCAGGTCCTCGGCCCGCAGGAAGGCCGGCGTGGCGAGCAGCAGCGCCTCGAGCACGCCGAACTCCTTGACCGACAAGTCGAGCTGCCGGCCGTCGCGGCTGGCCGTCCGCCGGACCGGATCGAGCTCGATCCCGGCCGAGCGCAGCACCCGGCCGCGGGCCGACGGCTGGCGGCGGGCTAGTGCGCGGATGCGGAGCACCAGCTCGGGGAAATGGAACGGCTTGCCGAGGTAGTCGTCGGCGCCGAGGCCAAGGCCGGCCACCCGGTCGCCGGGGGCGTCGGCGGCGGTCAGCATGAGCACCATGGACCGGTCCTCCCGGTCAGTGATCATCTGGCAGAGCACGTCGCCGTGGATGCCCGGCACGTCCCGGTCCAGGACCACGACGTCGTACGCGTTGAGGTCGAGCTTCGCGGCCGCCTCCAGGCCGTCGTGCGCCGCGTCCACCGCCATGCCCTGGTCCCGCAGCCCTTCCACCAGCACCTCGGCCAGCGACCGTGAATCCTCGACGACCAGGACTCTCATACCGTGGCTCCGGCCCGCGCACCCGCCGCGGCGGGCAACTGGATACTGACCCGCAGCCCGCCTTCAGTCCTGGCGGTCAGGCTGACCGAGCCGCCGTGCGCCTCGGCGATCGCGGCCACGATCGAGAGGCCGAGCCCCGAGCCCTTGTCCGAGCCGACCCGGTCGGCGCCGATCCGGCGGAACGGCTGCGACAGCTCGCGGACCTGATCCTGGTCGAGGACCGCGCCGCCGTTCTCCACGACCAGCAGCGCCTGGCCGTCGGCTGTGCCTGATCTGACCTGGATCCAGCCGCCGTCGGCGTTGTGGCAGACCGCGTTGTCGATGACGTTCTCCACCATCCGGGCGATGAGCGCCTGGCTGCCTTGCACCCAGGCGCCGCCGGGATCGCTGGTGGCCTGCACGGTCAGGCCGCGCGCGCTGATCGCGCCGGCCCGCTCGGAAATCGCGGTGGCAGCCACATAGTCGAGTGGCAGGACCGCCTCACCGGGCAGGCTGCGGTGCTGGGCGCGGGCGAGGAACAAGAACGCATCGAGGAGCTGGTCGATCTTGTCCAGCTCGGCGCGCAGCCGGCCGGCCAGCGCGACCGTCTGGGGCGGGGCCGGCTCCGGCTTCGCCAGCGCCACGTCCAGCGACGCCCGCATCGTGGTCAGCGGGGTGCGCAGCTCGTGCGAGGCGTTCGCGACGAACCGGCGCTGGGCCTTGAACGCGGCCTCCAGCCGCTCTAGCAGCCCGTCGATGGTGTCGCCCAGTTCCTTGAGCTCGTCCTTAGGCCCCTGCACGGCTAGCCGCTCGTCCAGGTTCTTCTCTGAGATCCGCTGCGCGGCGGCGGTCATCTCCCGCACTGGCCGCAGCGCCCGCCCGGCTACCACCCAGCCCAGCAGCAGCGACACCACCGTCATGATCGCCAGCGCGATCAGGGCCGCGGGCAGCAGCACGTGCGAGAGCTGCTGCTGCCCCGGCTGGGTGTTCTGCTGCGACTGGAGCTGATTGATCACGGCCTGCATGCGGTGTATCTGGGCGTGCGCCCGGTCCAGGGCCGAGCCCACCGGCGGGGCGGCCGGGCCGTTCGGCGCCGGCGAGGCGGCCTCAACCGACGAGCGGCCGACGGCCACGCCGCTGGCGATGGCCAGCAGCAGCGCGCCCGAGAGCACGAACAAGATCCCGTAGAGCGCGGTCAGGCGGACCCGGACTGTGTGGCCGGGCAGCCGTAGCCACTGCGGCAGCCAGTGCGCCCGCATTCGCGTCCTCCCGTCTGACGACGCCCTGATCAGGGGCTTCGGTCCTGCCATCCCGGTTCAGCATGCCGTGGCGGGCCTAACAACGGGATAACAGCTTGCGTGCGGCCCATGTTATGGCCGTCCCCGTAGAACCAGTGTCGGCACGATTTCAACCCCAAGACCGGAGGATCTAGCGATGCACGCCACGATCGAAGTGACCGGGCTGCGCAAGCGGTTCGGGCCGACGCTGGCACTGGACGGCATGTCGTTCACTGTCCAGCCCGGCCAGGTGACCGGTTTCGTCGGCCCGAACGGCGCCGGCAAGTCCACCACCATGCGGGTCGTACTCGGCCTGGACGCACCCGACGAGGGCCAGGCGCGGGTGGGCGGCCAGCCCTACCCGGGCCTGCGCCACCCCATGCGGGTCATCGGCTCGCTGCTGAACGCCGGCGCGTTGCAGCCGAGCCGCAGTGCCCGTAACCACCTGCTCTGGCTGGCGCACTCGCAGGGACTCCCCGTGAGGCGAGTGAATGAGGTCATCGAGCAGGCCGGCCTGCAGGCCGTAGCACGGCGCCGGGCCGGCGGGTTCTCCCTCGGCATGCGGCAGCGGCTCGGCATCGCCGCCGCCATGCTCGGCGACCCCGGCGCGATCATGCTGGATGAGCCGTTCAACGGCATGGACCCGGAGGGCATCGTGTGGATGCGCGGGTTCCTGCGCGGGCTGGCCGCCGAGGGCCGGGCCGTGCTGGTGTCCAGCCATCTCATGAGCGAGCTCCAGGACACCGCCGACCACCTGGTGGTGGTCGGCCGCGGCAAGGTCATCGCCGACACGACGGTCGCGAGCCTGCTGGCCGCGGCGTCCGGGGACCGGGTGACGCTGCGCACGACCGCGCGGGCCGAGGCGACGACGGTGCTCGAGGACGCGGGGGCCACCGTCGCCGCCTCCGGCGGGGAAATGCTGCTGATCTCTGGGCTGATGGCCGAGCGGGTGGTGGCGCTGCTGGCCGGGAAGGGCGTGCCGTTCTCCGAGGTGTCCGCCCACCGGGCGACCCTGGAGCAGGCCTATATGGAGCTCACGCGGGATGCCGTCGAGTACCGTCCGGCGGGCTTTGACGCCGCTTCCGCCGAGGCGGCCGGGCGATGAGCGCGCAGGCAGTGTCGCGACCGGCACAGGACACCAGTCTCGGCGGCCGGGGTCGCGGGTTCGGCTTCGGCGGCCTGGTGCGCGCCGAATGGACGAAGTTCCGCAGCGTGCGAGGCTGGGTGGTCGGCATGCTGCTGGCGGCGGTACTGACGATCTTCCTCGGCGTGTTCACGGCCGGGAACGGGCAGATTGGCTGCCAGCTCAACGGCGGCCCGCTCAAGACCGGCAAGGCCTGCCTGCCCTACGTCCCGCACGGGCCGGGCGGCGAGGTTGTGACCGACAGCTTCTACTTCGTCCGCCAGCCGCTGACCGGGAGCGGCAGCATCACCGTCCGGGTCACAGCCCTGACCGGCGCGCACGTGAACATCAACGGCGGGCCGGTGCAGGTCGGCGGCGCGAGCCTGGTGCCGGGGCTGGCCCCGTGGGCCAAGGCGGGGATCATCGTCAAGCAGGGCACCCGCCGGGGCTCGGCGTACGCGGCGATGCTGGTGACCGGCGGCAACGGGGTCCGGATGCAGTACAACTACACCGGCGACGTCGCGGGCCTGCCCGGCAGGGTGTCGGCGGCGAGCCCGCGCTGGCTGCGGCTGACCCGCTCCGGCGACACGATCTCCGGCTATGACTCGGCCGACGGCACGCGCTGGACCAAGGTCAGCAGCGTCGCGCTGGGCAAGCTGCCCTCGACGGTCCAGATCGGCATGTTCGCGACCTCGCCGGGCTACACCGTCACCCAGAACTCGTTCGGCGGGAACAGCAACGAAGGCGGCCCGGCTCAGGCCACTGGTGTCTTCGACGACGTCAGCCTCACCGGCGGGCAGCCGGGCGGGACCTGGACCGGCACCGCGGTCGGCGGCGGCGGCCCGATCGGCACGGGGCCGGCCGGCAACGCCAGCGTCGCGCCGTTCACCCGTGGCGCCGGCGGCACGTTCACGCTGACCGGAGCAGGCGACATCGCCCCGGTCACGCCCGGCCCGGGCGGCGGGCTCCCCACGGTGACGATCGAGCAGAGCCTGGTCGGCGCGTTCCTGGGGCTGATCCTGATCGTCGTCGTCGCGGCGATGTTCTTCAGCACCGAGTACAGGCGCGGCCTGATCCGCACGACGCTGGCCGCCACCCCGCGGCGCGGCGCCGTGCTGGCCGCCAAGGCCGTGGTGATCGGGGCGGTGGCGTTCGGCACCGGACTGGTCGCGGCCGCGGTATCGATCCTCGTCGGCGTGCCGAAAGAGGAGAACCAGGGTCAGGTGCTGCTCACCGCCCCGGCGCTGACGGAGGTGCGGGTCGTCGTGGGCACCGCGGCGATGCTGGCCGTGGCGGCCATCCTCGCCGTCGCGCTCGGCGCGATCCTGCGTCGCAGCGCCGCCGCGATCACGATCGCCGTGCTGGTCATCGTGATGCCGTTCCTGATCACCGCGCTCAACGTCGTACCGGCCGGCGTCGGCGCCTGGCTGCTGCGGCTCACCCCGGCCGCGGCCCTGGCGATCGAGCAGAGCATCCCGCGGTACGGGCAGGTCACGACCGTCACGGCGCCGGTGCAGGGCTACTATCCGCTGTCGCCCTACGCTGGGTTCGCGGTGCTGTGCCTCTGGGCGGCGGCGGCCCTCGCCCTCGCGGTGGTCTTGCTCCGGCGGCGGGACGCATGAGCGCGCCCTGGGCCGGAGGCGCGCAGATCAGCCCGGCGCCCGGCGGCGAGCGAGTGGCGACCGCGCTAGCCCGGCCGGCGGCTGCCGTCGCCCCGGCGGCTGCGCCCGGCGCCAGCCTTGCCCGCGCCCTGGACGCCGAGTGGACCAAACTGCGCACCGTCTCGGGGCCCGCCTGGCTCCTGCTCGGCGTCGCGGCGCTGACGATCGCGGTCAGCGCCGCGGCCGTCGGCGCCACGGACTGCCCGCAGCACCTAGCCTGCCCGGTCGACCCGGTCAAGCTCAGCCTCACCGGGATTCAGCTCGGCCAGGCGGTGGTCGCGATCCTGGCGGTGCTGATGATCAGCAACGAGTACAGCTCCGGGCTGATCCGGGTCACGCTGGCGGCCCTGCCGCGGCGGCTCTCGGTGCTCGCGGCCAAGGCCATCCTGCTGGCGGCCGTCGTGCTGGTGGCGAGCGCGGTCGCAGTATTTGGCTCGGTGCTCGCCGGGCACCTGATCCTGCCCGGCCACGGCTTCACCGCCGCGCGCGGCTTCCACCCGGTCTGGCTGAGCTACGGGCCGGCCCTGCGCGCGGCCTGCGGGTCGGTGCTGTACCTGGCGCTGATCGCGCTGCTGAGCCTCGGCGTCGCCGTGCTCGTGCGGGACTCGGCCGTAGCTATCGGGGTGGCGCTCGCGCTGCTGTACCTGTTCCCGATTGTCCTGGCGTTCGTCGGGAGCGAGCACTGGCAGCGCCGCCTGGAGCGGTGGACGCCGACCGTCGCCGGCCTGAACATCCAGGCCACGACCGGCCTGCGCAGCCTGCCGATCACGCCGTGGGCCGGGCTCGGGGTGCTGGCGCTGTGGGCCGCCGCCGCACTGCTCGCCGGCGCGGTCTCGTTCCGGCTGCGGGACGCCTGACTGGCGCGGGGCGGCGGCCCAGCCGGGCCGCCGGCCCGCGGTGGCGTGACTACCCGGTGCTGGCTGCTAGCCGGCGGCGGGCTCCGCGCGCAACTGCGTGGCCGCCCGCGCCGTGGCCCGGCCCGCGACGATGGTCGCGGCCGCGAGCACGACCAGTCCGGCGATCCAGCTCGGCGGCACCGCGGCGTCCAGCAGACCGTTGTTGCTGTGGAAGAGCGAGGCGTCACCCGCCCGGACCGCGAGCCCCCAGCTGAGGTCGGTCACGGTGACGGCGGCCATGCAGGCCACCACCGCGATCATCGGCAGTACCTCGGCCCGCAGCAGCCGGTCCGGCAGTTCGGCCCGGCGCAGTACCGACAGCGCGGCCCAGGCACAGATCGCCGCGGCGACGGCGCCGAGCGCGATCACCCAGGCGGCCGCGGCGGCGTCGAGCCCGGACCGCGGGCCCGGCTGCGGCGACGAGGCCTGGATGAGCTTGATGAGCCCGATCCAGGCGCCGATGGCGGCCGGCGGCACGGCCAGGCGCACCAGCAGATCGGTCCGCCGGCCGGCCACGGCCTGCCGCAGAACGGTCCACACCAGCGGGATCGCGGCAGCGAGGACGATGATCCCGGCCGCGACGGCGGCGCCGCGCAGCACGTTGAAGGACGTGCCGATCGACGAGTGCTGGCTGGCGGCGGCGGTGAAGTCCGGGTACTCGGTCATCTTCTGGAAGCCGGAGCCCGCGATGGCGAACACCACCAGGGCGCAGACCACGACGCCGAGGGAGCTGCGGATGCGGTCGGTCATGTTTCCTCCGCTCAGATTGAGGTGCGCGTCCGCGGCGCCGATAGCGGCGTTCACGATCAGCCGGATCCGAGCCCGGCGCGGAGCGCAGGCCAGCAGGTCGACGAGCAGGCGGGCGAACTCGTCCTGGTAGCGATCGCGCCAGGGCCGCGGGTAGAGGCCCAGCACGGCCCGGACCAGCAGCGGGTCGGACGCGGTCATGCCATCGCCGCCCGGCCGCGAGCGAGGCGGCTCAGCCCGAGATCGGCCACGGCCCGCATCTTGGCCGCTGCGGCCGCGAGCTCGGCCGCCCCGACCGGAGTGATCTGGTAGGGGCGGCGCCGGTCCTCCGGCGGCAGTGCCTCGATCAGGCCGCGCTCTTCCAGCCTGGCGATGGCGCCGTACAGCGTGCCCGGGCCCATCTGCACGCCCACTTGCGCCGCCACGTCCTGGGTGATGGCGTAGCCGTGCTTCGGCCCCTCGGCCAGGCTGGCGAGCACCAGCATCGAGGGATCGGCCCACCGGCCGAGGTCGTCGGTCACGTTCACCTCGCTTCGCTCCTGGGCAGTCTTACTACGCGGCACGATAGTACGTCATCTGTACTACGTCAAGCGTACTACGCGCGGAGTAGTATGGCATCGCGGGCGGGGAGTTGCCGCCCGGCTAGCCGTTGAGATAGGCGATCACGGCCAGCACCCGGCGGTTGTCGTCGTCCGAGGGCTGCAGCCCGAGCCGCAGGAATATCGAGGCGGTGTGCTTGGCGACGGCGCGCTCGGTGATGACGAGTTGCTGTGCGATCGCGGAGTTGGACCGGCCCTCCGCCATCAGCCCCAGCACCTCCCGCTCGCGCGGGCTGAGCGTGCCGATCGCGCTGTCACCCGCGTTGCTGGTCAGCAGTCTGGCGACGACCTCCGGATCCATGGCAGTGCCGCCGGCCGCGACCCGGCGGACCGCGTCGACGAACTGGGCGCCGTCCAGCACCCGGTCCTTCAGCAAGTACCCGATGCCACCGCGGCCGGCCGCGAGCAGTTCGCGTGCGTAGAGCTGCTCCACGTACTGGGAGAGGACCAGGACCGGCAGGCCGGGCAGTTCGCGCCGGGCCGCGAGCGCGGCCCGCAGCCCCTCGTCGGTGAAGCTCGGTGGCAGCCGGACATCGACGATGGCCACGTCCGGCTTGGCCGCCAGCACGGCCGACACCAAGTCCTCGCCCGTGTCCACCGCCGCGACCACACTGCAGCCGTGGGCCTCGAGCAGCCTGGTCAGGCCGTCCCGCAGCAGGAAGAGGTCCTCGGCGATCACGACCCGCACGGAATCTCCAGGTTGATTACGGTCGGACCGCCCGCCGGGCTGGTCAGGGCCAGCACGCCATCGAACGCGGCCAGCCGCCGCTCGATGCCGCGCAAGCCGGAGCCGTGCGCCGGATCCGCCCCGCCCCGGCCGTCGTCTCCGACGCTGATCCGCAGCAGTCCGGCCGAGTGCCGCAGGTCGATCCAGGCCTGCCGGGCGGCCGCGTGCTTGACGACATTGGTCAGCAGCTCGCTGACCGCGAAGTACGCGGCCGACTCCACCGGGCCGGCGGCAGGCCCGGCAGTTCGGCGCAGACGCGAACCGGGATCGGGGTATCCAGGGCCAGGGCGCGGATGGCCTCGGCCAGGCCGCGGTCGGCGAGCACGGGCGGGTGGATCCCGCGGACCAGGTCGCGCAGCTCAGTCAGCGCCTGCACCGAGGACGCCTTCGCCTCGGCCAGCAGCGCCCTCGCGGCCTGCGGGCTGGACTCGATCTGCTGCTCGATCGCGTCCAGGGTCATGCCCATCGCCACGAGCCTGGCCTGGGCGCCGTCGTGCAGGTCGCGCTCGATCCGGCGCAGCTCGGCCGCGCCGGCGTTGAGGGTGTCCGATCGGGTGCGGGCCAGGTGCTGCAGCCGGGTGGACAGCTCCGCCTGCCGGGTCGGCCCGAGCAGCGCGCGGGCTGTCAGCGCGTAGCCGGGCAGCAGCCGGGGCGCGAGCCAGAGCCCGGCGATGCTCACGGCGAGACCGCCCAGCCCGGCTGGCACCGTGCGGGCGGCGAGCGCGCCGAGGTAGGGAATGCCGGCGACCGGCACGCCGAGGAGCGGCAGGATCGTGAAAACCACGCCGTAGAGCGCCATCGCCAGCGGCAGGATGACCAGCACGGAGCCGGTCAGCACGCTGACGGGCAGCCAGAGCAGGTCCCGCCAGAACGCCGGGTCGGTGGCCAGCCACCGGGCCCGGGCCCGCAGCTGCGCGCCGAAGTCCAGGTCCGCCAGGTGCGGGATGGGCAGATAGGGCGTGCCGATCGGGATGCCGAACCATTGACCGGCGAGCCGCCGGGTCAGGCCGGTCAGCGGGCGGACGTACAGCAGGCTGGCCAGGATGAGCGCGACCAGGCTCAGGCCGAGACTCGGGCCGCCGTGCGCGTTGAACCCGGCCAGGCTCTGGACGGTGTCCACCGCGAAGCTCAGGCAGATCGCGAGCGCGAGCAAGGGCACGAGCCCGGCGACGATGAGCCCGCACAGGATCAGCGTGCGGGCGACGCCCAGCAGGCTCTCCCGCAGCGCCGCCAGCAGGCCGCGCCAGCAGCGCCGGCCGGGACGCCGCGCCCGGCCCGCTGGGATCGCCGGGCCAGTCATCTGCTGCCTCCCTCGCGCGCGGTTGCCGCCAATCGATCCGCCGCCTTCTGACCAGTCTGCCTGGCAGGCCGCGATCCGCGCAGTGACGCTGAGCCCCCGCCCGCGGGTGTACCTGCGTACACCGGCAAGACGCCGGTCAGCCGTATGTCCTCGTCAGCTAGCAGTCACCTAGCGTAACCGTCGGTACCGGCCACTCCGGCCGGATGCAACCAGCGAGGAACAGAAAGGGCAGTCATGAATATCCAGCTCAGCGGTCTGCTCCAGATATCCGGTGCGGCACCGCAGGCAGGCGGGACGCCATGACCGCGGCGATCGAGACCCGGAACCTTGGCCGACTGTACGGTTCCGTCCGGGCGTTGACGGACTGCACGCTGGACATGCCGGCGGGCTGCGTCACCGGCCTCGTCGGCCCGAACGGAGCCGGCAAGACAACCCTGCTGAACCTGGCCACCGGCATGCGGCGGCCAAGCTCGGGCAGCATCCGGGTGCTGGGCGGCACTCCCGGCCACGGTGTCGCGCAGCTGCGCAAGGTCGGCTTCGTGGCGCAGGAGACCCCGGTTTACGCCGGGCTGACCGTGACCGATCACCTCCGGCTCGGCCGGCACATGAACGCCCGCTGGGACGCCAAGCTGGCCGCGGACCGGATCACCGCGCTGAAGCTTGATCCAAGGCGCAAGGCGGGTCGGTTGTCCGGCGGTCAGCGCGCACAGCTCGCGCTCACTCTGGCCGTGGCCCGCAGGCCCGAGCTGCTCATCCTGGACGAGCCGGTCGCGAGCCTGGATCCGCTGGCGCGGCGCGAGTTCCTGGCGAGCCTGGCGGAGGCGACCGCCGGCGCGCAGCTGTCGGTGGTCATGTCCTCGCACCTGGTATCCGACCTGGAGCGGGTCTGCGACTACCTCGTCGTGCTCGTCGCGTCCCGGATCCAGGTTGCCGGCCCGGTGACCGAACTGGTCGCGAGCCATCACTTCGTCACCGGACCCGGCATGGACAGCAGCGGCCTGCCCGCCGGCGCGGAGATCATCAACACCGTACGCAACCTCGGCCAGACCACGGTCCTGCTCCGGGCCGCGGCGGCTCCGCAGCACCCGGCCTGGGTCGTGACCAGGCCGAATCTGGAAGACGTGGTCCTGGCTTACATGAGCCGCGCCGGCGAGCGCGCCGCGGCAGGTCCGGCCAAACCTGGCCCAGCGATGGAGGCAGCACGATGACCTGGCTCACCTTCCGGCAGTTCCGCGCCCAGGCGATCGCGGCCCTGGCGGCACTCGCGGTGCTGGCCGTCGCCTACGGGACCACGGGCTCGCACCTGGTTCATCTGTACAACGCCAGCGGGATGCGCGGGTGCGGCAATGGCCCGGCCTGCCTGAGCCGGGCCTCGACCTTCATCGACGCCATGAAGGCCGACCAGGTCTATCCGGCCCTGTTCTTCCTCGGGATGGCCATCCTGGTGATCCTCCCGGCGATCATCGGTGCGTTCTGGGGTGCGCCGCTGGTGGCACGCGAGCTGGAGACCGGCACCTACCGGCTGGCCTGGAATCAGGACGTGACCAGGACCCGGTGGATAGCCGTCAAGCTGGGCGGGATCGGCCTGGCCGCGATCGCCACTTCGGGCTTGCTGAGCCTGCTGTTCAGCTGGTGGGCCGGGCCGATCAACGCGGCCGGCGGGTTCCCGAACAACTTCAGCCAGTTTGTTCGGATGACGCCGCTGATGTTCGCGTCCCAGGGAGTTGTGCCGGCCGCCTGGGCGGCGCTGGCGTTCGTACTCGGCGTGGTCGCGGGAATCGTGGTGCGCCGCACCATCGCGGCCATGGCCATCACGATCGTGGTCGTCGCGCTGCTGCAGATCCTCTGGCCCCACTTCGTCCGGCCGCATCTGCGCACGGCCGACCGTGCGACCGCGCCGATCACCGCAGTGAGCCTGAACAGCATGCTGGTGTCGAGTCACAACGCGGTCACCGTGGCCATCAACCAGCCGGGCACCGTGCGCTTGCCAGGGGCCTGGGTGGTCGGGGACAAGAGTGTGACCCCGTCCGGCCAGCAGTTCTTCCTGCCCGGTACGCCGACGTCGGTCTGCGCTAAGGGCGGCGAGCAGCTGTGCCAGGACTGGATCGCCGCCCATCACCTCACCCAGGTCGTCGACTACCTTCCGGCCAGCAGCTTCTGGCCGCTGCAGTGGACCGAGGCCGGGCTGCTGCTGTTCCTCGCGGCCGGGCTGGGCGCAGTCGCGACCTGGCGGATCCGCCGCCTACTCACCTGACCGGGCGCAACGGGGGCCGTGGCCGGGGAAGGCGGGGCTGCCTTCCCCGGCCACGCTGCCGCGACCGAGTAGGCGCGCAGAGCCGGTCGTGGGCTAGCGTCGGGAGCGTGTGCCTGCTGATCGCGCTCTTCCAGGTCGTGCCCGGCGCCCCGCTGATGATCGCGGCCAACCGGGACGAGCGGCTGGACCGCCCGGCGGTGCCGATGACGGTGCTGCGGGAGGCCGGGCCGCGGATCCTCGGCGGCCGGGATGAGCTCGCAGGCGGAACCTGGCTGGCGGTCAACGAGCACGGACTGGTAGCGGGGCTGACTAATCAGCCGTCCGCGGCGGGCCGCGACCCGAACAAGAAGTCACGTGGCGAGCTGCCGCTCGCGTTCGCCGCGTACAGGTACGCCGCCGACGCGGTCGCGGCGGTGGCAGCCGGGCTCAACCCGGCCGACTACAACCCGTGCTGGATGCTCGTCGGCGACCGGCGATCGCTGTTCTCAGTCGGCA
The DNA here is from genome assembly GCA_963726425.1 of uncultured Actinomycetota bacterium. Taxonomy (GTDB): domain Bacteria; phylum Actinomycetota; class Actinomycetes; order Streptosporangiales; family Streptosporangiaceae; genus JAJYUU01. The sequence continues at coordinate 160,675 of CAVSCN010000040.1, forward strand.
TCGCGGGGGCGGCCGGGCCGGAGGTCGAGCAGCTCGGTCCGGGCGTGCACGTGCTGGAGAACGCGCCGTTGCCCGCGTCCTCGCCCAAGGCGGACTTCGTGCGCCGGCTGGTGAGCGATGGGCGCGCCGCGCAGTCGCACCAGGGACCGGCCGGGACGCTGGCGGTCCTGGACGAAGTGCTGAGCGGGCACCAGCCGGCCGTGCCCGAGCCGCGAACCGACGACACCGGCCGGATCTGGCCGGCCGAGATCTCCGCGCCCTGCGTGCACACGCCGGAATACGGCACCCGGTCGGCGATGACGATCTGCCTGCCCGCCGACGGTGTGCCGGTCGTCCGGGTCGCGGACGGACGGCCTTGCGAGGTCCCGTTCCGAGACGTGACGGCGCTCTGGACCGCCGGCTAGCCGGCCGGCTGGCAGCCGCAGGCTCCGCCGTAGTCGGCTGAACCGTCGCCCCCCGGCAGCCGCGGCCACGCGGACCGGGTGAGCGGATCACAGTCACACGCAGTGTCAGCGCCAGTCGAAGCCGGTTCAGCCGGATTCACCGGCTGGTGCGGGAGGAGCGCGGTGGCCCCAGCTGCCAGGCCGCCCGTGATGGGAGCGCCCGTGGTGGGAGCGCCCGTGGTGGGAGCGCCCGTGGTGGGAGCGACTGCCGTCGGCGCGGACGGCGTCCCGCCTACGGCCGCGGGAGTGTCTGGCGCGGCACCGAGCGCACTGGCGACCTCCTTCGTCATGGTCTCGGCGACGGCGACCACGGACTCGGCCGTGGCCGGGCGGCTCGCCTCCGGCCACGGCTGGGCGCCGACGGCGAGCAGGGCGTCGTGCGCCAAAGCGAGCTTCTCGTAGACGAACAGCACCGGCGCGCCGTTCGCGACGGCCAGCGCGGCGCGCAGGGCGTCGGCCGGGTTCTCCGCCTCCTCGCAGTCGATGCCCGGCCGGACCGCGCGCATCGCGGTGCCGATCAGCTCGCGCATCTCGCCCGGCGCCCGGCCGCGCAGGTCGTCGTCCTCGTAGACGACGACGGTGCCGAACCAGGCGGCGATCGCCTGCGCTGACTCGGCGACGCAGGTCGTCGCGCCGGTCGCCGGGCAGCGTGATCGCCGCGACCGGCTCGCCGTCCCAGACCGCGCGACCATCTCCGCCGGTGGCGTGCAGCGCCGCGGCGTTGTGACCGTAGTCGACGATGGCACGGCCGCGGCGGTCCGGCCGGCGGCGACCGCGTAGACGTTGCCCCGACCCGGGTTGACCGTCGCCGGGGTGAACGTGCCCAGCGCGTCCCTGATGTCCTTGACCGCTGACGCCCAGCCGCCCGGCAGGCGGCGATCGCCGCGAGCGCGTTCGCGACCACGTGCCTGGCCCGGCCGCCGAACGCGCCGGGCAGCTCGGCGACGTCATGATCAGCCGCTGCGCCGCCGCCCTCGGTCTCGACGATCTGGCCGTCGCGAGACCTCGTAGCAGAAGCCGCCGGACCGCTTGTGCCGCTCCATCACCGCGTCGCCGGCGTCGATGCTGAAGTACCTGAGCACGGGCGCGTTCTTGCGCACCGCCGGCCGGTCCGCGATCGCGGCGGCGGCGTGGTCGTCGGCGTTCAGCACGACGCTGCCGCCGCGGCGTGATCTCCTCGGCGACCAGCGCCTTGACGTCGACCAGCTCGTCCAGGTCGTCGATCCCGTCGTCGCCCAGGTGGTCGGCGGTGATGTTGGTGATGACGGCGACGTCGGCCTGGTCGTAGCCGAGGCCGCGCCGCACGATGCCGCCTCTGGCGGTCTCGAGCACGGCGGCCTCGACGTCGTGTCGTCGAGCACCATCTCGGCCGACCGCGGGCCGGACGCGTCGGCCTCGAGCACGCACCGGCCGCCGATGTAGACGCCGTCGGTGCACGACATGCCGGTGCGCAGGCCGGCCTGGCGGCAGCACGTGCGCGATCATCCGGACCGTCGTCGTCTTGCCGTTGGTCCCGGTCACCGACACGATCGGGATCCTGGCCAGGCTGCCGGGCGGGTAGAGCCGGTCGACGATCGCCTCGGCCACGTCGCGCGGGCCGCGCCCTCGGCGGGCGCCAGGTGCATCCGCAGGCCAGGGCACGCGTTGATCTCGATCACGGCGCCGCCTGGCGGCCGGCCGCGTGACCGGCCGGATCCCGCAGGCTCGGCGCGAACAGGGGAGCGCCGATGTCCTCGAGGCGCAGGTCGATGCCGCAGATGTCCAGGCCGGTCACGGCCGCCGCCCGCCGGCACAGCTCGGCGACCTCAGGGTGCACCAGCTCGGTGACGTCCTTGCTGGTGCCGCCGGTGGACAGGTTGCCGTTCCGGCGCAGCGTGACCTGCTGGCCGCGGCCGGCACCGAGTGCCCGGCTCGAGGCCCGCGGCCGCGAGGTAGCCGAGCGTCACGTCGTCGACGGCGATCCTGGTCAGCGCGCCGGGAGTGGCCGTGGCCGCGGCGCGGATCGGCGTTGAGCGGTGTCGATCAGCTCGCCGATCGTGTGCTCGCCGTCGCCGGTCACCGCCGGCGGCCGCAGTTCCGCGGCGGCGGCCACCCGGCCGTCGACGACCAGCACGCGGTAGTCGCTTGCCTGGCACGTAACGTCTCGACGATCACCTCGCACGAGCCAGACCCGGCCGCGGCCCGCCGGTAGGCCTGCCCGGCCTCGGCTGGCGTGTGCACGCCGACGGTCACGCACCGGCCGTGGTTGCCGTTCCGCGGCTTGATCACGACCGTGCCGCCGAGCTCGTCCGCGCCCTGACGGCCTCGACCTCGGTCGTTCGCCACGACGCCGTCGGGCACCGGGATGCCCGGCCGTGCCAGCAGCTGCTTGGCCAGCATCTTGTCGCCGGCGATGTCCACGCCGATGGCCGACGTCTGCTCGGTCATCGCCGCGCTCACCAGCCGGCGGTGGCAGCCGTAGCCGAGCCGCAGCATCGACAGGCCGCCGACGCGCCGGACCGGGATGCCACGGCGCCGCGCGGCGTCGCGCGATCGCGGCCGTGCTCGGGCCGAGGCGCTCTCGCTCAGCGGTCCTGCCGATCGCCTCAAGGTGGGCAGTCACGTCGGGGTGCGTTGCGCCAGCAAGGTCTGTCACCACAGACATCGCGAGGCCGGACAGCTCGCACGGGACGGCGCGAGTCCTCTGGCTCGTCTGCCGGGCACTCCGTCATCACGTCGTAGCGGCCGTCGGCGCCCGCCCACATCGTGCGGCCCAGGTGCACGTCGCGGCCGGCCAGCCCGGACAGTTCGAGCGCCACGTGCTCGGTGACGTGGCCGAAGTAGGTGCCGCGGCTCATCGCGTCGATGAAGCCGCCTGGCCGGCCGGCCGCGCAGTGATGCTCGCGCAGGCCAGGCAGCAAGTCGAGGCAGCCGCTCGGCGAAGCCCGGGAAGTCCGTGGTCTCCTGGCAGGTCAGCTCGTCGAGCTCGATCCGTGCGAGGCTGACCGGCTTGGTGGTGAAGATGTTCGGGCCGCCGAGATGACGCACGTATTCAAGCCGCACATTCGCTCCTTGGGATGAGTGTCATCGCGAGTCGCCAGCCAGGGTCAGTACCGCGCGTGCGCCGGGCCGATGGCCGGCGACCGTGCTCGCGAGGTCGAACACGCAGCCGGCGGGGAGCAGGTGCAGCCGTACGTCGAAGAGGGTGATCGGGTCGTTGTCGGACGGCGGCGTGCACGACCGGCGCCTGCTCGGCGTCGACGACGGTGACCGACGCCGCTGCCGAGCACCTCGAAGGTGTCCTCGATGCACGCAGATCGCGGTGTTCTCGTCGATGCCGACGCCGAGCCGGTCGGGGTCGAGCGTGACGGCGCTGAGCAGCCGCGGCAGCCTGCCGCGCTCGCCGAAGTGCATGTCGATGAGCATCCTGGGCATCAGGCCGAGGCCGCGGGCCGGTCCGCACGGTGGCCGTCGACACCTCGGCGCCGTTGCCGCCGCAGGATCATGGTCCGGCCGAGCGCGGTCGCGCCGGCGCTGGTGCCGGCGACCACCAGGCCCTCGGCGAGCCGCTGCCTGAGCTGGTCGTTGACCTTCGAGCCGACCAGCGTCTGCAGCCTGGACTGGTCGCCGCCGCTGAGGAAGACGCCGGTCGCGCCGTCGAGCGCCGCCGCGGCGGCCTGGCCCGTCGGCGTCGGCACGGCCGCTGATCGGCAACTCGGTGACGCGCCGCGACGCCGAGCTTGCTGAACACCTGCTCGTACTCGGCGAGTACCTGCCCAGGCGCGCCGGTCGCCGTGGTGACCAGCACGATCCGCGCCTTGCTCGCCGCCGCACAGCTGCGCGAAGCGCTCAAGAACTCCGGCACCGCAGCACCTGTCCTCGGCTCCGCCGATGATCAGCAGGCGACCGGGAATTTCCCCGTCGTCCACGTTCAGGCCCTCGTCCCGGACCGCGGCGCGGCCCCCGGGGCGAGGTTTACCCGTCGTTACGTTCGGTCAATCCGTGGTTACTCGCTGCCAAGCACGCTGGGCGTCTGACGGCCCCTGCGAACCTGGCGCGCGGTCGCCCGCGGCCGGGACAGCTCGTCGGGAAGCTGCAGCAGCGGATTGGTCGCGCTGGCGACGACGTCGCTCGCGATGTCGATGACCCTCCGGCCACGGCTCCTGGCCGCGGTCCTGAGCTGCTCGAACGCCTGCCGGGGCTGGATCCGGTGCCGTTCGGCCAGCACGCCGATGGCCTGCTCGACCCTGATCCGCGCGGTGAGCGCGTGCTCCAGTTGGCCGATCGTGGCGCGCAGCTTGCTCGTCTCGGAGGGCGCGGGGTCCTTGGCCTTGCCTTGGCCTTCGTTTTGCCCGACCGGCCGGTTCCCGCGCTGGCGGGCTCTGCCGCCGTTTCCCCGACCGTTCCCTGCGCGGCGGCGTCTTGGCCGGCGGCGGTAGCCAGGGCGGGTCCATCGGGCGCGGCAAGTTCGGCCGAGATCAGGTCGGCGAGCACCATGGCGCTGGTCAGGTCGGGCAGGTCGGCGTCGCCGACCCGCCAGCCGTCCTTGGTCCGGCGCACGACCGCGTCGTCGCCGGCCATCTCGGCCCCGGCGGACAGGTCGGGCGGCTCGGGCGGCCTGCTGCGGCTGGGCGCCGTGCCGCCTGGTCGCTTGGCCTGACCTGTCAACTCGGACATGTGGTGCAGCCAGTTCTTGCAGCCGCTGCTTGACCGCGCGCACGGACGGGTTGGTGAGCGTGCTGCCGTCGGCGAACAGCACCGTCGGGACGGTCTGGTAGCCGCCGTTCACCGTCTGGACGAAGTCGGCGGCCTCTGGGTCGCGCTCGATGTCGACCTCGGTGATCTCGATGCCCTCCCGGGCGAGCTGACTCTTGAGCCTCCGGCAGTACCCGCACCATGGCGTGGTGTACATCGTCAGTGGCTGGGTCATGCCCCTGTCCTCCTTGACCGCCATTGACGCATCTGAACATTACTAACGTCCGGATCTGCGCGGACGCTTCCTGCGCGGCGGCCTGAGATGACCTGAATGTTCGATTTGTCAGCACGTAGCTGTTCCTGGGCCGTCAGCGGGCGGCGAACGTCGGCACCATGCGGCAGGATGGCGCCCGGAAGGGAGCCGCTCAGTGGGGAACGAAGGCCGCGACTGCGCCAGCGGCGCAGGGGCCAGACGCCGTGCTCGCCGCGCTCGACCCCGAGCAGCGGGAGGTCGCGCTGGCGACCAGGGGACCGGTCTGCGTGCTGGCCGGCGCCGGCACCGGCAAGACCAGGGCGGTCGCGCACCGGATCGCCTACGCGGTCGCGACCGGCGTCGTCCGGCCTGACCGGGTGCTCGCCGTGACGTTCACCACGCAGGGCCGCCGGCGAGCTGCGCGGCAGGCTCCGGCAGCTCGGCAGCGCTCGCGGTGCCCGGGGCCGGGCTCGAGCAGGTCCAGGCCAGGACCTTCCACTCGGCGGCGCTGCGGCAGCTGACGCACTTCTGGCCGTCGACCGTCGGCGGTCCGCCGCCAGCGGTGCTCGAGTCCAAGGTCAGCCTGCTGGCCGAGGCGGCCAGGCGGCTGCGGCTCAGGCTCGCGCTGGCCGAGCTGCGGGACGCGGCCGCCGAGATCGAGTGGGCCAAGGTGACGCAGGTGCGGCCGGAGGACTACCCGGCCGCCGCGCGAGAAGGCCGACCGGCTCGGCCCGGTCGTCGGCCGATCGGCTCGCCGACCTCTACGCCGGCTACGAGGACTGCGCAGGGAGCGGAACCTGGTCGACTTCGAGTCGGTGCTCGAGCTGACCGCGGCGATCCTGGCTGCCCACCCGGCTGCGGCCGAGTCGGTCAGGGACAGGTACCGCTATTTCGTGGTCGACGAGTACCAGGACGTGAACCCGCTGCAGAAGCTGCTGCTCGATCAGTGGGCTCGGCGACCGGGACGACGTCTGCGTGGTCGGTGATCCGCGGCAGACCATCTACTCGTTCGCCGGCGCGACGCCCGCGTACCTGACCGGGTTCCCGCTGCAGTACCCAGAGGCGACGGTGATCCGCCTGGTCCGCAACTACCGGTCCACGCCGCAGGTGGTGGCGCTGGCCAACCGCGTGTTCGGCACGCGCCGGGCAGGCGCTGGTCGGCGCAGCGGCCGGCGGGCCCGGCGCCGCGGCTGACCGAGTATGCCGAATGAACCGGACGAGGCCGCTGATGTCGCCCGGCAGGCCGCCGCCCTGATCCGGGCCGGAACGCCGGCCAGCCAGATCGCCGTGCTCGTCAGGACGAACGCGATGACGCGCGGCCACGAGGAGGCGCTGGCCGCGGCGGGCGTGCCGGTTCCAGCTTGCGCGGTACCGAGCGGTTCTACGAGCGGGCCGAGGTCAAGCAGGCCATCGACCTTGCTCAGGGTCGCGGCGCGATCGGTCGGCCGTGATGAGGACCCGGCTGGCGCGGTCCGGCCGGTGCTGACCGGCCTCGGGCTGACGCAAGGACCCGCCTGCTGGACGCGGCAAGGCCAGAGAGCGCTGGGAGTCGCTGGAGGCGCTGGCCCAGCTCGCCGACGACTTCTTCGCCGCGGCGCCGCAGGCCACGCTCGCAGATCTCGCCGCTGAGCTTGCTGCAGCGCAGCGCGACCGGCCACGAGCCGGAGACCGGCGGAGTCACGCTGGCGTCGCTGCACGCGGCCAAGGGCCTGGAGTGGGACGTGGTGTTCCTGCCTGGCCTGATCGACGGCACGGTGCCGATCGTGTACGCCACCAGACCGACGCGGCGTCGAGGAGGAGCGGCGGCTGCTGTACGTCGGGCTCACCAGGGCCAGGGACCAGTTGTTCCTGTCCTGGTCGCTGGCACGATCGCCGGGGAGCAGGCAGACCAGGAAGCCGTCCAGGTTCCTGGACGGGCTGGCGGGCCCCGGGCTGGACGCGCTTGACGGGCCGGCCAGCGCGGGGCTGGCCAGCGCGGGGCAGCCCAGCGCCAGCCGTGCGGTCCCCGTGGCCCGCGCCGGCGCGGGGACCGGTACGGTGCCGCAGGGACACCCGTGGCCGCAGGCCGCGGATTGAGGGAGGCGCGCGGCGATGAGCAAGGCACTGGACGCCGTGGTGGAGCTGCTCGACCTGGAGCAGATCGAGCTCGACATCTTCCGCGGCCGCAGCCCGGAGAACGAGCGGCGGCAGCGGGTCTTCGGCGGCCAGGTCGCCGGGCAGGCGCTCGTCGCGGCCGGGCGGACGGTGCCAGACGACCGTCCGGTGCACTCGCTGCACGCGTACTTCATCCGGCCGGGCGACCCGACGGTGCCGCTGATCTACCTGGTGGACCGGGTCAGGGACGGCCGGTCGTTCACGACCCGGCGAGTCTCAGCCGTCCAGCACGGCAAGACGATCTTCACGTTGTCGGCGTCCTTCCATCACCCTGAGGCTGGGGTCCTGCACTCAGCGCCCATGCCGACGTGCCGCCGCCTGAGGAGCTGTGCCGACGGCGGCGGAGCGGATGCGAGCGAGCTGTTCGGCGACGCGGCCGGCGAGTTCGCCGGGACAATCCGATCGACATCCGGCACCTGGGCCCGCTGTCGCTCGAGGCCGCGAGCGACCCGTCGCTGCGCGGCCGCAGCAGCATGGCCTGGGTGCGGGCGGACGGCGAACTGCCCGACGACCCGCTGCTGCACGTCTGCCTGGTGACCTACGCCTCGGACATGACGCTGCTCGACTCGGTGCTGCTCGCCAACGGGCTGTCCTGGGCGCGACGGCAAGACGGTCGGCGCCAGCCTGGACCACGCGATGTGGTTCCACCGGCCGTTCCGCGCCGACCGGTGGCTGCTCTACGCGCAGGAGTCGCCGGTCGGCGCCGGCGGCGCGCGGCCTCGCCCGCGGTGAGCTGTTTACACCACGGGAGGCGAGCTCGTCGTTTCGGTCGTGCAGGAGGGGCTGATCCGGCGGCGGTCGCTCCTGACTGAACGGTCTGCCTCGTCGAGAACGTCGCAGCTCGAAAAAGAGTTGCCGCGCCGTGGACCGCTGCTTAGGGTCTCACCAGTTCTCTCAGCCAGGCGGTCAGCGATGCTGCCCGAAGAAGGAGGTGCCCAGAATGCTGAGCCACAGTGTGCCCGGTCAAGGCTGCCAAGTTCGTCATGCCGACCGGCCGCGCTGCCCGCACGGCTGCCCTGCGGCAGCTTGCCGGCCGTGGCACGCGGCGCCCGCCTCGCACGAGGGCGCCCGTGCGCTGGCTCGCTCGGCGGCATGCCCGTCCGCGACGCGTCGCCGCGCCTGCCGTGCGACCGCAGGCGACGCGAGCGCCGTCTTCCGGCAACGCCGCCCAGGTGGCTGCCAGGCGAAGTTCGCCGTGCAGCAGCGCACCAGCAAGAAGTACGCCCGCACGACCCGTATCGCCGCCACTGGTGGTGGTGCATTGGGTCCGCATCCGAGGCGGGATCCGGTCTAGAACAGACCGGCCAGATCCCCCCAGAGGCCGCGGACCCAGAGCATGGGTCCGCGGCCTTAGTCATGCGAGGCCACGTTTGTCAGAGGCCAGAGAAGACGCTGCGACCAGCAGATGAGAGGGGATGGATGTACCTGCCGGGACCGTCGCCGTCATCGACGACCGCGGTGGCCGAGGCGGAATTCGTGCGGGTGACCGCGATCAGCAGGCCGTGCCGGTGCGAGTGGCGCCGGCCGGGCCGACCGGAGTGGGAGGGGGCGGGCGCTGCCGTGCGCCAGCGACCCTGACCTGTTCTTCGCGGAGTCACCCGATGATGTCGAGCTTGCCAAGTCGCTGTGCAGCGGCTGCCCGGTCCGGCCTGGCTGCCTGGCCGGCGCGATCGAGCGCAGGGAGCCGTGGGGTGTCTGGGGAGGAGAGCTGTTCATCCGCGGCGAGATCGTTCCTCGCAAGCGCGCGCGTGGCCGGCCGCGCAAGGACGACGTAGCGGCCTGAGCTGCGGCGGCCCGGCCGCGATGCGGCTGCCGGGGGGCAGCGGCTGCGTGCGCAGCCCGCCGAGCGCCCCACTGTGAGCAGGCGTCCACCCGGACACGGGCCGGCCGCTGCACCGGGCCGGCTGGTACCGTCCTCGACCCGGCGACGGGCCGGGAGCGCAGCCTCCCGGCCCGTTCTGCTTCGGCCGGCCGCTTACCTCGCCACCGGGCCGGGAGCGACCGGCTCGCTGGCCGGCTGCGCGGGCCGTAGCCGGGGATCCAGCGCAGCACCTCGGCCCGGAACGGGCCTTCGCGCCTCAAGCTGGCAGAGCACGCCGATGCCGGCGGTCGAGACCCGGTGGATCAGGATGTAGGACGGCGGCAGGTTGAGCTGCCTGGCCGACGTTGGCGCCGCGCAGGTCGGTCATCCTGGCGGCCTCGCGCGCGCATCCACTCCCGGCTGAAGTTGAACGACTCCACCCTGGACGGGTCGGCCAGCGGCGCCAGGAAGCCCTGCAGCGCGTCCAGGTCGACGCTGCACGCCAGGCCGCAGGAACCCGTGCTCGCGCAGGTCCTCTTCGACCGACGCGATGTCGCCGTCGGTGATGCACCAGCCAGAGCAGCCTGCCCGAACAGCGGCGGCAGGCCGTCGGGCAGCCGGTCGACGGCGCCGAAGTCGAGCACGCCGAGCCTGCCGTCGTCGAGCAGCCGGAAGTTGCCCGGATGCGGGTCGGCGTGCAGCAGGCCCGCCCTCGCCGGGCTGGAGAACAGCATCCTGACCAGCAGCAGCCCGGCCCGGTCCCGCTGCTCCTGGGTACCGTCGGAGATGATCTTGGACAGCGGCGTGCCGTCCATCCACTCGCTGACCAGGACGTGGTCGGTGGCCAGCACACGTCGGCGGCACAAAGATGTCCGGGTCACCGGCGAAGGCCTCGGCGAACGCCGTCCTGCGAGGCTGGCCTCCAGCCGGTAGTCGAGCTCCTCGGCGACCCTGGCCCGCAGCTCGTCGAGCAGCGGCCTGACCTCCAGGCCGGGCATCAGCACGCCGAACAGCCGCCCGATGCGGCTGAGCTGGGTGAAGTCGTTGATCAGCGCCTTGCCGGCGCCGGGGTACTGGATCTTGACCGCGACCTGGCGGCCGTCGCTGCCAGACGGCCTTGTGCACCTGGCCGATCGACGCGGCCGCGGCCGGGTTGTCGTCGAATTCGGCGAACTTGGCCCGCCAGTCCTCGCCGAGATCGGCGGCCAGCACCCTGTGCACGGTCGCGGCCGGCAGCGGCGGCGCCGACTCCTGCAGCCTGGTCAGCGTGGCACGGTACGGCCCGGCGAGTCTCGGGCGGCAGCGCGGCTTCGAAGATCGACAGGGCCTGGCCGAGCTTGAGCGCGCCGCCCTTCAGCTCGCCGAGCACGCGGAAGATCTGGTCGGCGGTGCGCTGCTGGATCTCCTGCGCCACGATCTCGGCGGGCCGGCCGCCGACGCGCTTGCCGAGCCCGAGCACGGTCCGCCCTGCCAGCCCGGCCGGCAGCGCGGCGAGCTTCACCGTCCTGGTGACCGCGCGGCGTGGCAGATCGTTCATTGGCCTATTGTCCGCCAGCCCCAGCGGGCGTGTCACTCGCGGCGGCCTCGGCGGTGAACCACGCCTGGCCACCGTGCGTTGCGACGGTGGGGATCGCGGCGAAAGGACACGCCATGCTCAGAGGCTGGCTCATGCTCATCGGTACCGTCCTGACTGTGGTCGGGGTGGTGTTCGCGCTGCAGGGCTTCGGCGTGCTGGGCGGCAGTTCAATGTCTGGCAGCCACTTCTGGGCCGGGGCCGGGCCGGTGATCGCCATCGCCGGGCTGATCCTGCTGGCATTCAGCCGGCGGGTCCGGGGGCGCCGGTCCCGGGTCTGACGGCGCGGCGGCCCGGTGGACCGCCAGCGTCATGAACGTGCTCGTCGGGCTCGGCTGGTAGGCGGCAAACGGCCCGCACAACGTGAACCCGGCGCTGGCGTAGAGGGCGCGGGCCGGGCCGAAGGCCGCCATCGAGCCCGTCTCCAGGCTGAGCCGCTCGTAGCCGCGCTCGGTGGCGACGCTGACGAGGTGCGCGAGCATCGCGCGGCCGGCGCCGCTGCCCCTGGCGGCCGCGGCGGTGTGCATCGACTTCACCTCACCGTGCCGCTGGTCCAGTTCCTTCAGGGCGCCGATCGCGATCAGCTCGCCATCTCGGCGCAGGCTGAACACGGTAACCGCCGGATCGAGCAGGCCGGCGGTGTCGAGCGCGTGCACTCCCTCGGTGGTGTCGTCGCGTGCGCGAACTCCAGGTGGCGCCGCAGCAGCGCTTGCACGTCGGCCGTGCGTGGGTCGTCAGTGGCTATTTCCGTCCTCCCCATAGCGGCCAACGTAGCCATCGCTGGCCCGGCAGGTGCAGGCCGGGTGCGGCGGCCAGCCGCGCCGCCGCCACTGCCAGCCTGGCTGGACCAGTTCGAGCGTCGCGTTCTCGGTTGGCCCGGCCACGGCCGGGCAGTCGACGAACGCCAGTACCTGCGCGGCGGCCTGCGCCGCCACCGCGGCGGCGAGCACGGCCCCGCACGCGACCGGCTCGGCTCGCCGCCGGGATACCTGGGCGAGGATCAGCGGCCAGCCGGGATCACGATCGGCGCGGGCCAGGTCCAGGCAGCGCAGGCACGCGGACACGCCTGGCCGGACCAGCGGTCCGACCATGCCGATGGCCTCGCGGGCACTGACCGCCAGGTGCGGGACGTCCGGCAGGCGCGCGGCCGGATCGGGCAGCTGCCCGGCCAGGACCAGCAAGGCCTGGCCGCCGGGCCCGGGTGCCGCCGCCGGTTGCCGCTGCGACCCCGGCGGCGACCAGGATCTCGGTGATGGCCGCCGCGATCCGGCCCGTGCCGTCGATCAGCACGTTAGCGGCGCAGCGCCGGGCCAGCACGGCCGCGCCACCGTCGGCGTCCTGGCGGGCGAGGGAGGCGGCGGCCAGCTCGGGCAGCAGCCGCGCGCGCTGGTCGGCGGGCAGCCCGCGCAGCACCGCGGCCGGGTAGTCGATCAGCAGGCCGTCGCTGGCGAGCAGGGTCAGCAGCCGCTCGGCCAGCCAGACGGGAATGCCCAGCCGCTCCGCGGCGGCGACCACCTGATCGCGGTCGCGGCTGCCGTCGAGCAGGCCGATCAGCCCGGCGGCCGCGCTGACCCCGGTCAGCGCCACCGCGCGACGCGGGTCGACCCCGATCTGGATCGTCTCCCGGTCCCGCCATAGCGGCAGTAAGCCGGCTCGCAGTGCAGGCCTCACACCCGGCAGCGTGGCACGCGCATCTGACAGCCGGCGACGCGCCGGTGCGCTGGAGGCCCCCGTTCCGGCCCGGTCGCCCCCCTTCCCCAAGCAGCGAGCCGGGCCCGGACCAGGGACTCTCTGGCAGCCGAAGCTAGGCTCGCCGGCCCGCGTCGTCAATACCGGCCTGTGGACGGCGCTGTGCACAACATGGGGAGCCGGCGGTGTGTCGCTGTGGATAGCGCCGGGACCGGGTGTGAATTAACCAGGCTCGGTCCGGTCGCTGTGATCGTGAACTGCGGCAACGGTGTCCACCAGCTGTGGAAGGAAAGTGCTGGGCGGCCAACCGGGCTAATAGCCGCATTCGCGACCGGCGATTCGGCGGGCCGGGCCGGGCGGGCCGCGGCGCCGACGGCTAAGGCTGCGCGCCGCCGTCAGGCCGTCGCCCGGCCGGGCTCGCCGCCGAGCCGGGCTCGCCGCCGGAGCGGGCTCGCCGCCGGAGCCGGGCTCGGGCGGCGCGGAGACGTCCCCGAGGTCGGAGATGTCGAGCTCGGGCCGGCCGCGGACGAAGGCGCTCCGGGTCGTCGAGGTCGTCGGCGGTCGGCAGCAGGTCGGGGTGCGTCCAGATCTCGTCCCGGCCGGCGATGCCGCGCGCGTCGGTCAGGCCGCGCCAGATCGCGGCGGCCTCGCGCAGCCGGCGCGGCCGCAGTTCGAGGCCGACCAGGGTGGCGAAGGTGCGCTCGGCCGGGCCGCCGGTGGCCCGCCGGCGCCTGATCGCCTCGGCGAGCGCGTCGGCCTGCGGCAGCCGGTTCCGCGGCGGCGTCGGCGACGACCGTGGCCACCCAGCCTTCGACCAGCGCGAGCAGCGTCTCCAGCCGGGCCAGCGCGGCCTTCTGCTCCGGGGTGTCCTCGGGCTGGAACAGTGCCGCTCCCGACAGCGCCTCGTTCAGCGCCTCCGGGTTGGCCGGGTCGATCTGCGGCATCGCGTCGCGCAGCGCCGTCGGCGTCGACCTTGATGCCCCTGGCGTAGTCCTCGACCGCGCCGAGCAGCCGGGCCCGCAGCCAGGGCACGTGGCTGAACAGCCGGTGGTGCGCCGCCTCGCGCAGCGCGACGAAGAGCCTGACCTCGTCGGCCTCGACCGACAGGCCCGCGCCGAACGCCGCGACGCCGGCGGGCAGCAGCGCGGCGGTGCCCTCCGGGCCGATCGGCAGGCCGATGTCGCTTGAGCTGATGATCTCCTCGGCGAGCGCGCCGACCGCCGCGCCTGCCTGGCCGCCGATCATCATGCCGCCGATCCTGCGCATCATCTCGCCGAGCCCGCCGAACCGCCAGCCCGCCGCCGCCGCCGGACAGCGCCGACATCATCGAGCGCATCTCGGCGGCAGGTCTTCGAGATCGTCCTGGCTCGACCGACGAGCAGGCCGCTCATCGTGTCGACGGCGCGCTCGGCGATCGGGCTGGCAGAGCGTTGGCCCAGACCGGCATCGTCGCCTCGACCCACTCCGACCGGCTCCACGCCGGTCGCCGACCTGATGCCGCTCGGCAGCGTCGGTCGCGTCCTCCAGCCACAGGTCGGCGAGCCGGACCGCGTCGGCGACCGCGGTGCGCTCGTTGGCCAGGACGCTCGGGTCGCCCTTGGCCGCGACGGTCTGCCTGGCGATGTTCTTGGCCAGGTCCCAGTTGACCGGGCCGCCCTGGTAGGCCATCAGGTCGGCGAACTGCCGCAGCGCCTCGGCGAACTGCTGCGGGTCGCCGAACGGGCCGCCGGACCCGATCGGCTCCGCCCGGCCCGGACCGCCGGACCGCCCGCGCCGAGCCACCGCCGCCAGAGCCGCCGAGTACCGCCGGAACCGCCGTCCGGATCGTCGCCGGGCTCTCCTGGCAGGCCGAAGCCGAAGGGAGGCTCATTCATCGCCGTGGCCTCTCGGGCAGGATGGAGGTATCACATTGGCCAAGCTATCCCAGGAGCGCTTCGCGGTGAGCGACCGAGTAGCCAAGGTTCGCCAAGGGCGGAGCCGTGGCGGCGAATCCAGCCGCCCGGCAGACATGGCGGGCCGGGCCGACGGGCTCCGGCGGACACGCCGCCCGGCGAGGCGGCCGCAGGCGCCGACGCCCAGGCCAAGGCGATGACGAGCGGCGATTCCGGCAGTCCGGCCATACCGGATGCCATCGGGCAGTCCGCGCAGGACCTGGCCGCTCACGGCCGGCGGGCCGGTCGTGGCGGTCACCGGAGCCGCGCACGACCTGGGCCTCGCGCTGACGGCCAGGCTGGCCGCAGTCGGACCGGTTCAGCCGGGTGATCGCGATCGACGATCACCGCGGCGAGCTGACCGGCGTCGTCTGGCGCATGGTCGACATCCGCGACCCGATGCTGGCCGGGCGGCTCGCCGGCGATCGACGTGATCGTGCACACCGACCTCGACCTGGCGCCGGACTCCGACCCCAGGGCCAGGCGGGCGCTACAACGTGCGCGGCGCGCAGACCGTGCTCACGGCGGCGGCGGCCGGCGGGGTCGGCCGGGTGGTCCTGGTCACCAGCGCGATGGTCTACGGCGCCAGGCCCGACAATCCGGTGCCGCTGCGCCGAGACCGCGCCGCTCAACGCCGATCCCGACGGCAGCGTGGTCGGCGACTTCATGGAGATCGAGCAGCTGGCCGAGCGGTCGCCGCGCACCAATCCCGGCATGGCGGTCACCGTCGTCCGTCCGGCCGCGCTCGTCGGCGACGGCATCGACACGCTGATCACCAGGCATTTCGAGGCGCCGAGGCTGCTGGCGGTCAAGGGCTGCGCGCCGCGCTGGCAGTTCTGCCACGTCGATCGACCTGATGTCGGCGATCGAGCTGGCGGCCGGCGGCCGGGTGACCGGCGCGTTCGCGGTCGGCTGCGACGGCTGGCTCGAGCAGGAGCAGGTCGAGGAGCTGTCCGGACTGCGCCGGATCGAGCTGCCGGCCGGGGTGACGTTCGCCACCGCGCAGCGGCTGCACCGGGCCGGCATCACCCCGGCGCCGGTCGCCGACCTGCACTACGTCGTCTACCCGTGGGTGGTCGACTGCCAGACGCTGCGCCAGGCGGGCTGGCGGCCGACCGTGACAACGCGAGGCGCTGGAAGTCCTGCTCGCCGAGAGCGCGGGCCACCACGCGGTCGCCGGCCGCCGGCTGGCGAAGAAGGACGCGACGATCACGGCGGCCGGCGCGACCGTCGCGGTGATCGGCACCGCGGCGATCGTCCGCCAGGTCCGGCGCCGGCGCAAGGGATCGTGACCGCGGGCTCGCCGGAGCGGGACCCGACCGGCCGCCTGGCGGCCCGGCGCCCAGCTGAAGGTAACTTGGCAGGTGAACGTGATCAGGCTCGCCGAGGTGCGGGACAAGCCGCTGTCGGTCGACGAGGTCCCGCCGCGGCCGGTGATCAGGGGGCCGGCGCGACGGCGCTGTTCCCCGGCGCGGTCCGCGATCACGACCACGGGCGCGGAGTCACCGGCCTGTCCTACTCCGCGCACCCGCCGCGGCCGCCGAGCTGCGCAAGGTCGCCGAGAAGATCGCTGCCAGCCATCCGGTGCGCGCGATCGCGGCCGTGCACCGGACCGGCGACCTGGAGATCGGCGACCTCGCCGTCGTGGTGGCCGTGTCCAGCGGTCACCGGCCGACGCCTTCGACGCCTGCCGGGCGCTGATCGACGAGCTCAAGGCGACCGTGCCGATCTGGAAGCACCAGCGGTTCGCCGGCGGCGAGAGCGAGTGGGTCAACAGCGCGTAGGCTTCGGCCATGCCCGTACGGCTCCCGCCATGTCACGTCGCGCGGTAACCCTGCTGATCGCGGGCGTTGGCGTGCTCGCCGGCCTCCTGGTGGCCGCTCTGACCCCCGTGCCCTACGTCGCGCTGATTCCCGGCCCGACCTCAACACGCTGGGCCGCTCGGCGGGCAAGCCGGTCATCCAGATCAGCGGCCGCCGCACGTATCCGACCAACGGCCACCTCAACATGGTGACGGTGTCCTACTTCGGCGGTCCTGGCACCAGCCGTTCAACATCTTCGACGCGCTCGGCGCCTGGCTGAGCCCGCACGACGCGGTCGTGCCGCAGAGGAGCTCTTCCCGCCCGGCCAGACGCAGCAGCAGGTGCTGAAGCAGGACACCGAGCAGATGGTGAACTCGCAGCAGACCGCGACCGCGGCCGCGCTGTGCTAGCTGATCATCCCGTTCAAGACGATCAGCCAGGTCGGGGTCGTGGAACGCGGCACGCCGGCCTACAGCGTGCTGCGCAAGGGCGACCTCATCACCGCGGTCGACGGCAAGCAGCCAACGTGCCACACCCCGGTCGTCGCGATGATCCGGGACCGGAAGCCGGGCGCGCCGGTCACGATCACGGTCGAGCGCAGGACCACGACCAGGACCTTCCGGCTCGTCACGAAGGACATCAGCAACCAGCCGGTCATCGGGGTGCAGCTGAACACGACCTTCACGTTCCCGTTCACCGTGAAGATCAATATTCCGGACATCGGCGGGCCGAGCGCGGGCATGATGTTCGCGCTCGGGATCATCGACAAGCTGACCGCCGACCAGCTCACCGCGGGCAAATTCATCGCCGGGACCGGCGAGATCGACGCGACCGGCGGGGTGCAGCCGATCGGCGGCATTCAGCAGAAGATGGCCGGCGCGCGCGACGCCGGCGCGACCGTCTTTCTCGCTCCGGCCGGGAACTGCGGCGACACCTCCGGCGCGGTGCCCGCCGGGCTCCGGGTGGTCAAGGTCAGCACCCTTGCAGGCGCCGTTCAGGCGCTGCAGAACATCAAGCTGGGCCGGCCGGTTCCGTCCTGCTGACCTGCGCCGACGCCGGGTGTTTATCAGATCGATGCGGCCCGTGACGATACTGCCGCCTGGCCACGGCGCCACCGCGGCACGAGACTGAGGCTGAGGGCGTACGCTCGGATCTGAGACCGGAGAAACCCATGGCTCGGCCAGATCGGGCTGTGCGCGCACGTCCGGGTTCAGGCTGAGCCCGGCACGATTCGAAGGGAGCGGTGCTGGTCGTGGCGCCTCGTGTGCTCGTTGACGCGACTGCGGTGCCTGCCGACCGCGGCGCGCTGGGCCGCTACGTTGACGGTCTGGTGGGAGCGCTCGACGCGGCCGGGGCCGACCTCGCGGTCGCGTGCCAGCGGGCCGACGAGGAACGGTACGGCCGCATGGTCCCGCACACGACCGTGGTCGCGGGCCCGCCTGCCATCGCGCACCGGCCCGCTCGCCTCGCGTGGGAGCAGAGCGGCCTGCCGCTGGTGGCGCAGCAGGTAGGCGCCGACGTGATCCACTCGCCGCACTACTCCATGCCGCTGCGGCCGGGCCGGCCGGTCGTGGTCACCGTGCACGACCTGACCTTCTTCACCGAGCCGGACGCGCATAGCCCGGTGATCGCGGCGTTCTACAAGGCCGCCATCCGCACCTCCGCCCGGCAGGCGACCCGGCTCATCGTTCCGTCGAAAGCGACCAGGGACGAGCTGGTCCGGGTCCTCGCCGCCGACCCGACGATGATCGACGTGGCCTACCACGGCGTCGACCACAGCCTGTTCCACCGGCCGGACTCGCGGCAGCTGCGGCAGGTCTCCGACCGGCTCGGGCTGCACGGCCGCGGCTATGTCGCCTACCTCGGCACACTCGAACCGCGCAAGAACGTGCCCGCGCTGATCGCCGGCTGGGCCGCGGCCGTGGTGGACATGCCCGAGCCGCCCGCGCTGGTGCTGGCCGGCGGCAGCGGATGGAGCGAGGAAGTGGACGACGCCGTCGCCGCGGTGCCGGCCCACCTGCACCTGGTCCGGCCCGGCTACCTCCACTTCAACGACCTGCCCGGTTTTTTCGGCGGTGCGCTCGTGGTCGCGTTCCCGAGTACCGGCGAGGGATTCGGGCTGCCCGCGCTGGAGGCGATGGCCTGCGGCGCGGCCGTGCTGACCACGCACCGGACCGCGCTGCCCGAGGTCGGCGGCGACGCGGTCGCCTACACCGAGCCGGACGCGGACAGCATCCGGGTGGCACTGCAATCACTGCTGGAGGACCCGGCCCGGCGCACCTCGCTCGGCGACGCCGGGTACACCAGGGCGATGGAGTTCAGCTGGGCCGCGTCGGCCGAGGCCCACCTGATCAGCTATCAGCGCGCGGCGGGCCAGCTGTAGCTGAGCCGCGCTGGCGGGTCAGCTGCGGTCGGGGGTCAGATGCAGCTTCCCGCGCCTCGGTCGCGGAGTTCGTCGACCACCTGCTTGACCTCTTGCGCGCGGTCGCGCGCGCACACCAGGATCGCGTCCGGGGTGTCCACGACGACGACATTCGCCAGGCCGATCAGGGCCACCACGCGGCCTGTGGTCGAGACGACGACGGCGTCCTTGACGTCCCTGGTGATGATCTGCTGATCGGAGTCGGCGATCAGCAGGTTGCCGGACTCGTCGGTCGGCAGCGCCTCGCCCAGCGAGTGGAAGTCGCCCACGTCGCTCCACGGCATGCCCGCGGGCACCGTCGCGACCCGGCCCGCCGCTGCGGCGCCCTCCATGACGCCGTAGTCGACGGAGATCTTCTCCAGTCCTGGCCAGATCCGCTCGAGGACGTGCTCCCGCTCGGGCGTCTCCCAGGCGGCCGCGATCGCGACAATGCCCGCGTGCAGGTCGGGCTTCTGCCGCTCTAGCTCGCCGAGGAACGCCCTGACGCCGAAGACAAAGATGCCCGCGTTCCACAGGTACTGGCCGGACTCGAGATACTCCCTGGCCACCGCCAGCGACGGCTTCTCCCGGAACTCCGCCACCATCCGCGCGTCGCCTGCCTGCGCCTCGGGCACCAGCCGCTGGCCGGTTCGCAGGTAGCCGAACCGCACGTCGGCGTGCGCGGGGCGGATCCCGACGGTGGTCAGGTACCCGTGCCGGGCGGCCGCCTCGGCCTGCCTGATGACGCTGACGAACTCGGCCTCGTCACCGATCAGGTGGTCGGCGGAGAAGGCCGCCATGATCGCGTCCGGGTCCCGCCGGGCGATGACGGCGGCGGCCAGGCTGATGGCCGCGCATGAGTCGCGCGGGGACGGCTCGACGAGGATGTTGGCGACTGGCACCTGCGGGAGTTGCCGGGCGATCGCGGCGGCATGCGCAGCGCCCGTTACCACGTAGACAGTGTCGGGTTCGGACAGCTCGGTGGTCCGGTCCACAGTAGCCTGCAGCAGCGTTCGGTCCGTGCCGGTGAGCGGGTGCAGGAACTTCGGTTCGCCCGCCCGCGACAGCGGCCACAGCCGGGTACCGCTCCCGCCTGCCAGAATCGTGGAGTACAGCATCAAGCAACTATGCCCTATCGCGCGCGCTACCGGCGCCGCGTGCCCGGCCCGGGCGGGAGGTGAGCATGCGGGCGAGCCCGCCCGGCGCCCGGCCGGCTGACGCTGACGTGGCCGGCCTTCCGCCAGGTCTTCGACGCGCAGTTCCCGCTCGACGTCCGGCTCGTGCTCGGGGTGCACCGGCGCGGGCCGCAGGATCCGGCCTTCAGGGCCGAGCCTGGCGGTGCCATCTGGCGTACCTCGCTGACTCCGGACGGCCCGGCGACGCTGCGGGTCACCTCGGCCGTCAGGCCAGGCGAGCCCGGCCCGCGCGTCACCGGCACGGCCTGGGGTCCGGGCGCCGGCTGGCTGCTGCGCCAGGTACCTGACCTGCTCGGTTTCAGCGACGATCCGGCCGGGTTCAGCCCCGTGCACCCTGGCCTGGCGGCGCTCGCGGCCCGATATCCCGGCCTGCGCATCGGCCGCAGCGGCCGGGTCTTCGAGGCGCTGGTCCCGGCGGTGCTGGAGCAGAAGGTCGTCGGGATCGAGGCCAACCGGGCCTGGAAGCGGCTGCTGAGCTGGCATGGCACCCCCGCGCCCGGCCCGGCTCCGGCCGGCCTGCGGGTCTTCCCGCCGGCCGGGACGTGGCAGCGCATCCCGTCCTGGGACTGGCACCAGGCCGGGGTGGAGGGAGTGCGGGCCGCGACGATCACCGGGGCGGCGCGGGTAGCGGGCCGCCTGGAGCGGATCTGCTCGCTGCCGGGCCCGGTCGCCGACCGAATGCTGCAGTCGCTGCCCGGCATCGGGCCGTGGACGTCGGCCGAGGTGCGGCAGCGCGCGTGCGGCGACGCCGACGCGGTCAGCGTAGGGGACTACCACCTGCCGTCCAGGGTCGGCTGGGCGCTGGCCGGGACGCCGGCCGATGACGACGGGATGCTCACGCTGCTCGCGCCCTACGCCGGGCACCGGCACCGGGCGGCTCGGCTGATCGAGGTCGGCGGCGTGGGCCCGCCACGCCGCGGGCCGCGGACGTCGGTCCGGGACTACCGGAAGATCTAGGCGGGGACGTCCGCCGGCGGGGCTATTCTGAGCTAGCCCGCTCGGGCGGGCGCGGGCCGCCGCCTGTTGTTTGCCCGGCGCGGGTACGGGGACGACCTGCGGAGCGCGGTCGCGCTGCTTTGCAGAAGACCAATAAAACGTACTATTAACCACGACTCGGCGGTCATGCCAGGGCCTGCGTGACCGCGCCGGAGCGCGGGCCCAGCCCAGAGCCTGGACTCGACGGTAGGAGAGACGCAGATGACGGATCGCCCGCGGCTGACGGTGGTCGGCACCGGATACCTCGGCATGACGCACGCGGCGTGCATGGCGTCCGAGGGTTTCGAGGTCCTCGGGTTCGACATCGACGCCGAGAAGGTCGCCCGGCTGAACGCCGGTGACGTGCCGATCTTCGAACCGGGGCTGGAGGAGCTGATCTCCGCCGGACTCAGCAGCGGCCGGCTGCGGTTCACCACCTCCTACGCGGAGGCGGCCGAGTTCGGCGACGTGCATTTCGTCTGCGTCGGCACCCCGCAGCGCCGCGACGGGCACGGGGCGGACCTGTCCCAGGTCGAGGCCTGTATCGACGGGCTCGCGCCCGGCCTGACCCGGCGCTGCCTCGTGGTCGGCAAGTCGACTGTGCCGGCCGGCACGGCCGTCGCGCTGGCCGAACGGCTGACGGCCAAGGCGCCCGCTGGCAGCGCGGTCGAGCTCGCCTGGAACCCGGAGTTCCTGCGCGAGGGGCACGGCGTGCACGACACGCTGCACCCGGACCGGCTGGTGATCGGCGTCACATCCGCGCCCGCCGAGGCAATGCTGCGCACCGTCTACGCGCCGCAGCTGGAGGCCGGGATCCCGCTGTTCGTCACCGACCTCGCGACGGCGGAGCTGGCCAAGGTCTCGGCGAACGCGTTCCTGGCGACCAAGATCTCTTTCATCAACGCGGTCGCCGAGGTGTGCGACGCGGCCGGCGCGGACGTGACGGTGCTGGCCGAGATCCTCGGCGCGGATGCGCGCATCGGCAGTGCCTTCCTGCGTCCCGGCCTGGGATTCGGTGGCGGCTGCCTGCCCAAGGATGTCCGCGCGTTCCTGGCCAGGGCCGCGGAGCTCGGTGCCGGTGACGCGCTCGCGTTCCTGCGCGAGGTGGATGCGATCAACCTGGGCCGCCGGACCGGCATGGTGAACCTGGCCTGCGAGGTCGCCGGCGGCTCGATCGCGGGCAAGGCGGTCGGCGTGCTCGGGGCCGCGTTCAAGCCCGGCTCGGACGACGTCAGGGACTCGCCCGCGCTGGACGTCGCCCAGATCCTGGACGGCATGGGCGCCGAGGTCACCGTGTACGACCCGGAGGCCATGGTCAACGCGCGCCGGGTCTGCCCGGAGCTGAAGTATGCCGAGTCGGCGCTCGGCGCCGCCACCGGCGCGGACGTCGTGCTGCTGCTCACCGACTGGCCCGAGTTCGGCGCGCTCGACCCGGAGGAACTCGGCGCCGTGACCGCGGCCAGGGTCATCGTTGATGGCCGGTACATGCTCGATCCGGCCGCCTGGCGGGCGGCGGGCTGGGTGTACCGGGCGTCCGGCATCCCGGCCGCGCCCGCCGCGGTCAGGCAGGTCGGCTAACCCCGCTGATCTCAGTACGAGGCCGTCCCCGGCCGCCGGGGGCGGCCTCGCTGCTGTGCGCCGGGAAGCACAGCGACCGCCCGCTGGTTGACGCTCCAGTCGGCCTGCACCGGGCCGGGCTCAGGTCGCGGCCTAGGGTGGGATTGTTCGCTGTGCCCGATATTGAAAGAGGTGCTGCCATCAGCGCGCACGAGCCCAGCCACGGCGAGCCCCCGGCAGAGGCCCTCGCGAGCCCGTCAGCGCTGCGCCGGTCCCTCGCCAGGGCCAGGGACGGCAAGGCCCTCGACCAGGCCGAGGCGGCCATCCTGCTGCAGGCGCGCGGCGACGACCTGACGGCGCTGCTGGGACACGCGGCCAGGGTGCGGGACTCCGGGCTGGCCGCGGCCGGGCGGCCCGGCGTGATCACGTACTCCCGCAAGGTCTTCATCCCGCTGACCCGGCTGTGCCGTGACCGGTGCGCCTACTGCACGTTCGTGACCGTCCCCGGCCGGCTGGACAGCCCGTACCTGTCGCCCGACGAGGTGCTGCAGGTCGCCCGCGACGGCGCCCGGCTGGGGTGCAAGGAAGCGCTGTTCACCCTCGGTGACCGGCCGGAGGCGCGGTGGAAGCAGGCCAGGGAGTGGCTGGACGCGCACGGGTACGACGACACGCTGTCGTACGTGCGCGCCATGGCCATCCGCGTGCTGGAGGAGACCGGGCTGCTGCCGCACCTGAACCCCGGGGTGCTGAGCTGGCAGGACTTCCAGCGGCTCAAGCCCGTCGCGCCATCGATGGGGATGATGCTGGAAACGACGTCGCGCCGTCTTTTCACGGAACGGGGCGAAGCCCACTTTGGCAGTCCGGACAAGGACCCGGCGGTCCGCCTCAGAGTGCTGGAGGACGCGGGCCGGAGCAGTGTCCCGTTCACGACCGGCATCCTCATCGGGATCGGCGAGACCCGGGCCGAGCGGGTCGACTCGATCTTTGCGATCCGCCAGGTGGCCAGGGAGTATGGCGGGATCCAGGAAGTCATCGTGCAGAACTTCCGGGCCAAGCCGGATACCAGGATGCGGGCCGCGCCGGACGCCGAGCTGGCTGACCTGGCCGCGACGATCGCGGTGGCGCGGCTGGTGCTCGGCCCGGCCGCCAGGATCCAGGCGCCGCCGAACCTGATCGGGGACGAGTACCAGCTGATCCTGTCGGCCGGCATCGATGACTGGGGCGGGGTGTCACCGCTCACGCCCGACCACGTCAACCCGGAACGGCCCTGGCCGCAGATCGACGAACTGGCGCGGCAGACCGCGGCCGGCGGGTTCGAGCTCACCGAGCGGCTCACCATCTACCCGCCTTACATCCGCGAGCCGTGGCTCGACCCGCGGGTCGCCGCGCACGTCGCCGCCCTCGCCGACT
Source organism: uncultured Actinomycetota bacterium (assembly GCA_963726425.1). Taxonomy (GTDB): domain Bacteria; phylum Actinomycetota; class Actinomycetes; order Streptosporangiales; family Streptosporangiaceae; genus JAJYUU01. Next base: position 184,534 of record CAVSCN010000040.1, read on the forward strand.
CGCAGACCGGGCTGGCCGCGGCTGGCGCGCGGCCGCGCGGGCTGCCCTGGCAGGAGCCCGACGGCGGCTGGGGCGAGTCGACCGGCCGGACCGACCTGCACACGTCGATCGACGTGACCGGGCGGTCGGCCGACCGCCGGGCCGACTTCGCGGAGGTATACGGAGACTGGGCCGAGGTCGGGGCGCGGATCGTGCCAGCCGCGCGCCTGACCGGGCCGGACGCCGGGGCGCCGCGCCGAGCCCCGGCCGAGGTGCGCGCCGCGCTGCGCGCCGCCGAACGGAATCCGGCTGGCCTGACCGACGCGCAGGCGCTCGCGCTGCTCGACGCCGACGGGGCGGAACTCGAGGCGCTGGCGGCGCTGGCGGACGGACTGCGCCAGGCGGCCGCGGGCGACCCGGTCAGCTATGTCGTCACCAGGAACATCAACTTCACCAACGTCTGCTACACCGGCTGCCGGTTCTGCGCGTTCGCGCAGCGGCGCACCGACGCCGACGCCTACACGCTGTCGCTGGAGCAGGTCGGCGACCGGGCCGAGGAAGCCTGGGCGGCCGGCGCCACCGAAGTGTGCATGCAGGGCGGCATCCACCCCGATCTGCCCGGCACCGCCTACTTCGACCTCGCGGCCGAGGTCAAGCGGCGCTGCCCGGATATCCATGTGCACGCGTTCTCGCCGATGGAGGTCATGAACGGGGCGGCCCGTACCGGGCTGCCGGTGCGGGAGTGGCTGACCCGGGCCCGCGAGGCCGGCGTGGGCTCGCTGCCCGGCACGGCCGCGGAGATCCTGGACGACGACGTCCGCTGGGTGCTGACCAAGGGCAAGCTGCCGGCCGCCGCCTGGATCGACGTGATCAGCACGGCGCACGAGCTCGGCATCCGGACGAGCGCCACGATGATGTACGGGCACGTCGACACCCCGGCGCACTGGGTCGGGCACCTGCGGGTCATCCGCGGCATTCAGGAGCGCACCGGCGGCTTCACCGAGTTCGTGCTGCTGCCGTTCGTGCACGCCAGCTCGCCGATCTACCTGGCCGGCATGGCCAGGCCGGGCCCGACCCGGCGGGAGAACCGCGCGGTCCATGCGCTATCGCGGATCATGCTGCACGGCGCCATCAGCAACATCCAGTGCTCCTGGGTCAAGCTCGGCGCGGAGGGCTGCGTGGACGTGCTCCGCGGCGGCGTCAACGACCTGGGCGGCACGCTGATGGAGGAGACGATCAGCCGGATGGCCGGGTCGGCCAACGGTTCCTACAAGACGATCAGCCAGCTAGCGGACCTGGTCGCGCCCACCGGCCGCCCGCTGCGGCAGCGCACGACGCTCTACGGCGAGCCTGGCGCGGAGCGGATGGCGGCCGCGGCCGCCAGCGACGGCGTCTGCGCGTCGGTGCGCGGGACCCGGACGCCGCTGCCGGTGGTGCCGGGCTAGCGCCAGCGGGTGAACTGATCGGGATCCCGGTCGGGCCTTGCCGGGGCCGGCGCCGCCGGGTAGCCCACCCCGATCGTCCCCATCGGCTCCCAGTCGGCCGGCAGGCCGAGCGCGCCCGCCGCCGCCTCCCGGCAGAACAGCGCGCTCGACACCCAGCACGAGCCGATGCCGTCCACGGCGAGGGCCACCAGCAGGTTCTCCACGGCGGCGCCCATCGAGACCAGGAACATCGCCCGCTCTGAGGCGTTGCGCCGCCCGTCCGGGTACTCGTGCGCCGCGTCGGCCACCAGGCACGGCACGATCAGCAGCGGCGCGCGCCTGAGCACGTCGCCGCGGCGCACCCGGCGGGCGATCTGGTCTGCGCTGAAGCCGTCGGCCGCCAGGTCGGCCCGCCACGCCGCGAGCATGTCGTCCAGCAGCCTGGTCCGGGCCGGAGCGGACTCCACCACCGCGAACCGCCAGGGCTGGCTGTGGTGCGGCGCCGGGGCGGTGATGGCCGCGGCGATCGCCCGGCGCACCGCGGCCGCGGGCACCGGGGCGGCGGTGAACTCGCGCACCGTCCGGCGCGCGGTCAGCACGTCCGTGCTGCCCAGCCGGAACATGTCCTCCTCGGCCGGCCGGATCAGCGCCGCCGCGCCCGGCCCGTCCGCGTCGGTGACCAGGTCCCGAAGGCCGCGCACGATCGCCACCGGGATCTGCGCGGTCTTCTGCTTGACCAGGTCGGCGGCGGCGGCGATCTCATCGGCGACCGCGGCGACGGTGACCTCCAGCAGGTTGCCGAAGGTGTCCTGCTGGCCGCGGTGGTCCCGCAGCGGCTGTACTCCGGCCGCGCCGATCGCGGTGTCGGTCTGGCCGGCCCGCCACGGCCTGCCCATCGTGTCGGTGATGACGAGGCCGATCCTGGCGCCGCTGCGCTCGCTGACCGCCTTGCGCAGCCGCCGGGCCGAACCGTCGGGATCGACCGGCAGCAGCACGACGGTCCCCGGCTCGGTGTTCGACTCGTCGACGCCGGCCGCCGCCAGCACGAGCCCGTGCCGGGTCTGGCTGATCCGGGTCGGCCCGCGGCGGGCGACGACCCGGACCGTCTCCGCGTCGATCGCGCTCTCCCGGTCGGCCCGGACGACCCGGTCCTCGGCCTTGCTGACGATCTTGGAAGTGATCACCAGGATGTCGCCGTCGGCGATGCCGGGACCGGCCAGCGCGGCGTCGGCTATCTGCGCCGCGAGGTCGTCGCCGGCCTTGATCTCCGGCAGCCCGCCGACCGGGATGACGGTGAGCTGCTCGGTCACCGCCGCACCTGCCGGGCCAGCTCGATCGCGGCGGCCGCGATCTCGGCGGTGGCCGCCACGTCGGTCATGTACAAAGGCCGGGCCCGGATCGCGATGCCGGCCAGCCGCGGGTCATCGGCGGCGTCCTTGTCCTGCTCGTCCACCAGCCAGCCCTCCAGCAGTTCCGGCCCGTAGTGCGCGGCGACGGCCGGGGCGGACGTCTCCACCCCGATCGCGGCCAGGCACGCATCGGCCATCCCCCGGACCGGTGCGCCGCCGATGATCGGGGACACCCCGACGACGGTCTTGCGCCGCACCGCGGCGGCGATGCCGGGGACGGCCAGGATCGTGCCGATGCTCACGACCGGGTTGGAGGGCGGGAACAGCACGAAGTCGGCGGCGTCGATGGCGTCGAGCACGCCCGGCGCGGGCGTCGCCGCGGCCGCCCCGGCCGCCTCGATCCGGAGCGCCGGGACCGCCGCGCGCAGCCGCACCCACCACTCCTGAAAGTGCAGGACCTGCTCGCGCCCGTCCAGCCGCACGGTCACGTGCGTGCGCACCGGGTCATCGGTCATCGGCAGCAGCGTCACGCCCGGCGCCCAGCGGCGGCACAGCTCCGCCGTGGCCGCCGACAGGGTCTGGCCGGCCGCGAGCAGCTGAGTGCGCAGGATGTGCGTGGCGAGGTCCTTGTCGCCCAGGCCGAACCAGTCCGGATTCGCCCCGTAGGCAGTCAGCTCGCCGAGGACGACGCGGCTCTCGTCCGCGCGGCCCCAGCCCTGCTCTTCGCTGATGCCGCCGCCGAGGGTGTACATCACGGTGTCGAGGTCCGGACTGACGTGCAAGCCGAACGGCGTGAAGTCATCCCCGGTGTTCCCGATCACGGTGACGTCGGCGGCGGGGGCCGCCGCCCGCAGGCCGCGCAGGAACCTGGCAGCGCCGACCCCGCCCGCCAGAACTGTGATGCGCATGCCGGAAGTCTTGCAACTGACCGGGCCGGCGTGTGCACGGCCCTGCCAGATCGGGTCATCCGGGCCCAGATTCGAGGCCGGGCAGAAAAATCTGGGCGGACTTTCCCCTCATCACTGGGCATCCAGGTGGCCATTATCACGTATCTCCCTTGACGCGGCGCAAGACACGCGCGTGTAATTTCACTCATGTAATTCTCGCGCCGGGGCAGGCGAGGGGCGGGATCACGGGGACAGGACGGGCAGGAGGTGTGCACAGTGGCAGACGTCATCGTCTCGCTGGTGCACGACGGGCTGGGCATCGGCGTAGATGATGCCGGGGAGCAGAGCTGGCAGGACCGGGCGCTGTGCGCGCAGACGGATCCCGAAGCGTTCTTCCCGGAAAAGGGCGGCTCGACGCGGGAGGCCAAGCGTGTCTGCCGCAGCTGCGAGGTCCGGGCCGAGTGCCTGGAATACGCGCTTGAGCACGACGAGAGGTTCGGCATCTGGGGTGGTCTGTCGGAGCGAGAGCGCCGCAGGCTGCGCCGCCAGGCGGTCTAGCCGGGGGAGCCGACTGGCCGTCCGGGCCGGTCAGATTCGCGTATTGTTCACGGGAACCCCCACCGGGGGCTAAGACGGGACAGCGTTCCGTCCTGCCCCGTCAGCTACCCCGAACGGCAAGCGAATCGTTGTCGCCAAACGACTCTTACTCGCAGCACGTCGTGACCGCGGTGATCGTCGGACATGACGGTGCCGGGTGGTTGTCGCATGGCCTGGACGCGCTGCAGGCGCAGACCAAGCCGGTGCAGCGCGTCGTGGCCGTCGACACCGGCAGCCGTGATCGCAGCGGCGCGGTGCTCACCAGCAAGCTGGGCCAGGCCGCGGTGTTCGGGATGGACCGGGCCACCGGGTACGCGGCGGCGGTGCGGCGGGCGCTGCAGCACAAGTCGGCCAGCGCGCCGCTGCCAGTCCCCGCGGGCAGCGCGGCGGCCCGCGGGCGGCAGGAGCAGATCGAGTGGCTCTGGCTGCTGCACGATGACTGCGAGCCGGCGCCCGATGCGCTAGAGCAACTGCTGCGCGGCGCCGCCGAGACGCCCACGGCGGCGGTACTCGGGCCGAAGCTCATGGACTGGACCGACCGCGACGTCGTCCTCGAGACCGGCATCTCGCTGGACACCGTCGGGCGGCGCATCACCGGCATCGAGCCCCGCGAAGTCGACCAGGGCCAGCACGACGGTGACCGGGACGTGCTCGCCGTCAGCAGCGCCGGCATGCTGATCCGCCGGGAGGTATGGGACCAGGTCGGCGGCTTCGACCCCGGCATGGCGCTGTTCGGCGAGGACATCGACCTGTGCTGGCGGGTACACGCCGCGGGGTTCCGGGTCCGGGTGATCACCGACGCGGTCGTCTACCACGCGCTGGCCGCGACCAGAGGCCGCCGCCCTATCTCGGTCGGCCGCCGGGCCAGGCTGCTGGACCGCCGGAACGGGCTGCTGACGCTGCTGGGCAACCTGCCCGCCGCGCCCATGGCCGTGTCGCTCGTGGCCAACCTCGCGATCTCGCTGGTGCGCACGGTCTTCTACACCGTCGCCAAGCGCGGCACCGCGGCCCTGGACGAGGCGGCGGCCGTCGCCGGGGTCCTGGGCCAGCCGCTGAAGTTCGCGACGGCGCGCCGCCGCCGCGCCCGCGGCCGCCGGGCCGCCTACAGCCGGGTCCGCGCGGATCTGCAGGCGGGCCACTCGCTGCGCCGGGCAGCCGAGTTCGTCGCGCTCGTGCTGACCCGCTCCGGCAAGCCGGAGACCTCGTCCGGCCTGTCCGCGATCGACGATCCGACCGACGACGACTCGCTGCTGACCGACAGCGGCTTCCTGCAGCGATTCATCACCAGGCCAGCCGTCCTGCTGCTGGTCGCCCTCGTGATCGTGACCGCGGTGGCCGAGCACTCGCTGCTCGGCGGCGGCCCGCTCGGCGGCGGCGCGCTGCTGCCCACCTGGGAGGGCGCGTCCACCCTGTGGGGCGAGGTGCTGCAGGCATTCCACCCCGTAGGCGTGGGCTCGGCCAGCGCCGCGCCGCCCTCGGCGGGCTTCGTGGCACTGCTCGCCACCCTGCTGCTCGGCAAGACCTGGCTGGCCGTGGACGTGCTACTGCTCGGCTGCGTGCCGCTGGCCGGGCTGACCGCGCTGCTCGCGCTGCGCAAGGTGACGAAGTCCGCGCTCGTGCGGGTGTGGGCGGCGGCGAGCTACGCGCTGCTGCCGGTCGTCTTCGGCGCGGTGGCCGCGGGCAGGCTCGGCAGCACTGTCGCGTTCGTGCTGATCCCCGTCATCGGCCTGGCCGCGGGACGGATGTTCACCGAGTCGCCGCGGCTGGCCCGCCGGGCCGCGTGGTCAGTCGCGCTGATCGTCACCGTCGGCACCGCGTTCGTGCCCGTGCTGTGGCCGATGACCGTGGTCGCCGCCGTGGCCGCAGCGGTCGTCGTGCGCAGGTCCAGCGCCATGCTGATCAACCTGCTGATCATCGCCGTCACCCCGCTGGTCCTGCTGCTGCCGTGGATGCTGCAACTGCTGGCGCACCCGTCCGCGCTGCTGCTCGAAGCCGGAGTCCAGCAACCAGGGCTGGCGACGCCGAACCTGCCCGCACGGGCGGTGCTGCTGCTGAGCCCGGGCGGGCCGGGCCTGCCGCCGTACTGGGTGAGCGCCGCCCTGGTGCTCGTCGCGCTGGTCGCGCTGGCGGCGCCGCGGCGGCGGGTGCTCATCGTGTCCGGGTGGTGCGTGGGGGTACTGGGCCTGGCTGTGGCGGTCGCGATGAGCCGTACCGCGGTGACGCCAGCCGGTGGCGCCGCGATGACGCCGTGGCCAGGGACGGCCCTCGCGGTGGCCGCGGCCGGACTGCTGCTGGCCAGCGCCGCCGGCGCTGACAGCCTGGGCCGCGCGCTCGCCGGCCGTGGCCGCAAGGGCCTGCGGACGCTCACCGCCCCGCGCGGCCTGGCCGCGGCCCTGCTCGGCCTCGTCGCGTTCTCTGCTCCGGTGCTGGCGGCCGCCTACTGGCTCGGGCATCCTGTCGCCGGTCCGGTCGCGCCGGCCTTCCGGCGAGGTGCTGCCCTCGCTGGCGCCGATCAGCGGCAATCCCGGCTGGCAGCTGCGCACGCTCGTGCTTTCTCGCACCGGCGGCCACGTGTCGTATCTGCTGCTGCGCGGCGGCAGCCCGCAGTTCGCCGACCCTGGCGTGGTGCCGGTCAGCGCGGCGCAGACCGCGCTGAGTCACGCGGTCGCCGCGCTGGTCGCGCCGAGCGGCGGGCTCGCGGCCGACCAGAGCGAGCAACTCGCCCGGTTCGACGTGGGCTTCGTGCTGGTCCGGGCGCCCGCCAGCCCGCAGCTGGTGAGCACTCTGAACACCGTGTCCGGCCTCACGCTCGTGAGCCGGAACGGTTCGTTCGACTTGTGGCGGCTGACGACGCTGCCGGCCCGGGTGACCGTGGTGGAACCGTCCGGTGCCGTCGTGCCGGTCAACTCCGGTCCCATCGGGGTCTCCGGCGCGACTGCGCCGACGGCGGGCGGCATCCTCGAACTGGCCGAGCCCGCCGGCGGCTGGCACGCCGTGCTGAACGGGCACGGGCTCACCCCGGTCCGCTCGCCGGCCGGCAGCTGGGCCCAGGCGTTCCGGCTGCCCGCTGGCGGCGGGACGCTGACCGTGGGCCGCAACGGCCTGCTGCACGACCTGATCACCGGCCTTGAGCTGTTCGCGATCCTCGTGGTCGCCGTGCTGGCGCTGCCGGGCGTCCGGACCGCCGCGGAGATCGAGGCGGCCGCGGCCGCGAGCACGCAGGCTGCCCAGGAGGCGAAGACGGAGGACGAGGCGGCGGCCGCCGCCGCGGCCGAGCCTGCCGGGGCACCCTCCGCCGGTACCGGCGGCGGCCGGTCGCCGTCCCGGCCTGGCCGCGGCCGCACCGGGCCCGCGCGCAAGGTCGGCCGGTCCGGCCGGCGCAGGCCCGCCGCGGACGCTGCCGCCTCCGAACCGGCCGGTCGCGGGACCGGCAGGTCACGGCGCGCCGCTGGGAGCCGGACCGCCCCGGCGCGGGCGGCCCAGGGCGAACCGGACCTGGCCGGTGCCGGAGAGCGGGTCGGGCGGCGTCGGGCCAGGCCCGCTGCCGCCGGGACGCGGCCGGACCGGAAAGAGAGCACCGCCGCCGACGTGGCGGCCGCGGGCGCCGCGGCCGCCGGAGTGGCGGCCGCCGGGCTGGCCGGAGCCGCGGCCGGTCGCGCCGCCACTGGCGGGCCACCGCGCGCGCGGCGGCCGCCACTGGCGGGCCGCCGCGTGCCGCCTGGCCTGCGGGCCAGCCGGCCAGCAGGTTCCTCAGCGAGCCCCCGGAGCCACGTCAGTCCCGGCCGGACGGCGACCCGGCGGCCTGGCCACCGGGCGACCGGCCATCGGCGCCGTGGGACACCGACGCCCGGCCGCGCCGGCCCGCCGCCAGGGCCGGGCTGTCACCATCCGGGTCCGGGTTCGATGACCTGTCCCCGGGGCCGGAGCCGGTCCTGCCGTCGGGCCGGGACGAGCTGCCGGGCCGGGACGAGCTTTCCGATCGGGATGAGCTATCGGGCCGCGGCGGCCTGCCGCCGGGTCAGGGCGACCGATACCGGGATGACGGCGCGGGCGGCCGCCGGTCGCGCCACCGCGGCCGCGGCCGCGGTGACGATTCCGGCTATCGAGACCAGGCGCCGGACCGCGGTATCACCTCCCGGCCGTCGTACCCGCCCCGCCCGGCCGCAGGTCACGCACCGGCGGGCTCGCCTTACCCGGAGGAACCGGGGTACCCGGATTACCCGGCCCCGCGGCCGGATCGCGGCCGGGATGACCGGACCCGCGACTGGGGGCCGCCCGCTCCCGAGCCAGGCTCGGGCTGGCGGACCGCCGAGAATTCGTCCTGGGATCGCGAGGATGAGCCCGCGTCGGCCTGGCCGGAGGCTGGCCGGCCCGGCAACTGGAGCCAGAATCCGCAGCAAGGCTGGCCGGATGACTACGCCGCGGGCCCGGAGGGGCCGGACGGCTGGGGGGTACCCGGCCAGGCCGCCTGGCCAGGCGACGACGCAGCCGGGCCGGGCGACTGGCCAGGAGATAGCACAACCCGGGCGGGCGACTGGCCCGGGCCGTCGGACGAGCTTGAGGCACTCCCGCAGGCCGGCGACGTCCAGCCGGACTGGCCGAGCCGGACCGAGCGGCGCCACCGGGGCTGGATCCCGCCGGACGAGGACGCTGGCGGTGAGTCCTGGTGAGCCGGACTCGCGGCCCGAGGATCCTGTTCGCGGCCCTCGTGGTGCTGGTGATCGCGGGGCTGTACGGCGCCGCGGGCCTGCGGCACCCGGCGGCTGCGGCTGGCGCGCCGCGGACACCCGCGGTGGATGTGCCGGTCAGCTCGGCCGTGTACGCGTGCGCCGCCCCCGGCTCGGCGGGGCCGACCGCCGCCTCGCTTGCCATCGCGGCCGTCCCCGGCTCCGCGCCGGCTGGCTCGGTCCAGATCACTCGCCTGGTGCCGGGTGGCGGCGCGACCACGGGCCCGGTGCTGGCCACCGTGACTCAGCCCGGCCTGCTGCACATCTCGGCGGTCCGGCCCGCGCCTGCCCTGCCGAAGAGCCTGCGGGCGGGCCAGCCGGGGTCAAGTCCCAAGGTCACGACCGTGGCAGGCCGCGGCGGCGTGATCGTCACCGCCAGCGGCGCGATGGCCCAGGGCCTGGCCGCCGAGCAAGTGTCGGCTGGCCAGCCGACCGCGCAGTGCGGCGCCCCCAGTACAAGCTCGTGGTTCATAGGACCGGGCCAGGCCACGGCGCGCAACATCGAGATCTACCTCATCAACACCGACAGTGCACCCGCTAACGCGCAGGTCACGGCCACCACCGACCTCACCAAGGGCGGCCCGCTGCTGGACAACGCGGACAACGGCATCACCGTGCCGCCGCACAGCATGGTGACCCAGTCGCTGACCGGCCTGGTGCAGTCGTCCAAGGTGCTGGCGCTGCAGGTGAGCACCAGCGTCGGCCGGGTAGTCGCCGCGGTCAGGGAGAGCAAGAACGGCACCGACAACGGTTCCTGGTTGCCCGTCAGCCAGCCACCCGCGCGCAGCCTGGTCATCGCGGGCATTCCGCACACCAGCGGCAGCCCGAAGCTCTTCATCGCCGTGCCGGGTGGCGGCACCGCGGCCGTCAAGGTCACGGCGGTTACCCAGCGTGGTTCCTACCAGCCGACCGGCGGGACCAACATCGGCCTGCTCGGCCCGACGTCATACCAGATACCGCTGCCCTCGCTCGGCGGTGTCGCCGGCGCGCTCAAGCTCACCTCCAGCGCGCCCATCGTCGCCGGGGTCGAGCTGCCCGGCGGGCCGGCCGGGGCGTCGGGCGTGATGGCCGCGACCGCGGCCCCGGTGCAGGAGCAGGGCGTGCTGGCGGGCAGCCCGGCCGGCCAGGCCGGGACGGCGGAAGTGGTCCTGTCCGCGCCGGGAAAGGCCGCGACCGTGCGCATCGCCGTCGGCACTGCTGCCACCGCCGTGAGCGCTGAGGCCGGCGCCGTCGTCCAGGTGAAGGCGGGCGGGAGCGTGATCGTGCCGGTGCACGCGCCGGCCGGGCATCGCGGCGCGCCGCTGACCGTCCTGGTCAGCCCGGTGTCAGGGTCCGGGCCCGTCTACGCCGGCTGGGCGGTCAGCGCGGGCGGGAAGCTGCAGCTGGTGCAGCCGGTGCCCAGCGCGCTGACCTCGGTTCCGCTGCCGCCGGTCCAGGTCGTGCTCAGCGCCGAGGCCCCCTGACGCCCCGCTCAGTCGTCGCCCGGATAGCTCGGATCCACCGTCTGCGGGTCAACCCCGAGCAGGTGCGCGAACTCCTCGACGATCACGTCCAGGACCAGCTCGGCCAGCTCCTCGTCGCCGTCCGCGCGGGCCATCAGCGGCCGCCGGTACAGCACGATCCGGGCCGGGCGCTCTCCCTCGTCGGTGCTCACCGCCTGCTCCAGGCGGGCGAGCGGGACCAGGTCGCCCTCGGCCGGATCCGGTTCGGCGGGCGGGATCTCCTCGACCGCGAACTCGATGACCGACAGCTCGTTCTCCCAGCGCGGCTCCAGCTGCGAGACGGCCAGCAGGACCAGGTCGTCGAACCGCTCGCCGCGGGTGCGGTGCAACGGGACGTCGGGCGGCACTAGCGATCCGCGCAGCCCGCGTCCGTGCCGGTCCCGCCGGTGCGCCTGGCCCGGGCGCTGGCCATTGCCGTCATGCACAGTAACCGAGCGTATCCCAGCCCGCCGGAGACCGGCCTGCTCCTCGCGTTCTGGCAGCCGGAGACACGATCGTGCAGTGTGCCCCGGGTGGTGGCGTTACCGGCCGCCGGTCGATACCGTCAGCCGTTGTGAGTGACCATCGCAAGTTTGCCCGGGTCGGCGGCAAGGAGCTGGCATCGGGCGGCTGCGAGGATCAGAGCGGAGTACCCCGTTGACCGCTCGTAAGTGTTCCAGGCCGGCCTGCAAGCAGACTGCGCTGTACACGCTGACGTACGTCTACCGCGATTCGACCGCGGTGCTCGGGCCGCTCGCGGCCTACGTGGAGCCACACTGCTACGACCTGTGCGGGCGGCACGCGGACCGGATGACCGCGCCCCGCGGCTGGGACGTCGTCCGGCTGCCGGTGGTGCCGGTGGACGAGCAGGAGGAGGCGGACGACCTCGAAGCGCTCGCCAACGCGGTCCGGGAGGCCACCACGCCGCGGACCCCGGCCGAACCCACCGGGCAGGGCATCGAGGTGGGCCGCCGCGGGCACCTGCGGGTGCTGCGGTCCGCCCCGACTGATCCCGGCAGGCTCGGCTAGCCGGCCAGCGCTCCCGGCCCCAGGGGCCCCGTCAGGGGCTATCCCCGGATACGGTGCGTAAGGTGCAGGAAGGGCTCCGCTGACCTACTGGAGACGGAATGAAGATTGACGACTGGCTGCTCGACATCCTGGCCTGCCCTAAGTGCCACTCGCCGCTGCGGCCCGACGAGGCGGCCAGCGAACTCGTCTGCACCGGCGCGGACTGCGGTCTCGCTTACCCGGTGCGGGACGACATCCCGGTCTTGCTGATCGACGAGGCTCGCGACCCGGCGGCCGGGGCCAAGCACTGAGGCTGCCGGTCGGCCAGCGGGGGATCCGGTGAGCAGCCCAGCGGGTTCGGGGGAGCCCGCCGAGCGCGGCCCGACGGCATCCGGGCCTGCCGCCCCGCGCCCGGCCGCCCCGCGGCCGCCCGCGCCGTCCGGGCCCGTGCCGCCCGGATCAGCCCCGGCCGAGCCAGGGATACCCGGGTCGCCGCCAGACCGGGACGCTGGGCAGCCGCCCGCCGCACCGCCGCCCGCCGCGCAGAGCGCGGGCCATAGCGACGGCCGGGGCGCCGTCTTCGCCGCTCTCGGCGCCAACCTGGGCATCGCCGTCACCAAGTTCGTCGCGTTCGTGATCACCGGATCGGCGTCCTTGCTCGCCGAGTCAGTGCACTCGGTGGCCGACTCCGGCAACCAGGTGCTGCTGCTGATCGGCCGCAGCCGGGCCCGGCGCGAGGAGACCGAGGAGCACCAGTTCGGATTCGGTCAGGAGCGGTACTTCTACGCGTTCATCGTCGCCGTGGTGCTGTTCGTGGTCGGCGCTCTGTTCTCCGTCTATGAGGGCGTCGAGCGGATCCGGCATCCGGGGCACCTCACCTCGCCGCTGGTCGCGATCGTCGTGCTCGGCATCGCTATCTCGCTGGAGTCCTTCTCGCTCCGGACGGCGGTGGTCGAGTCCAATCGCTCCCGCGGCCGGGCGGGCTGGCGGGCGTTCATCCGGCACGCCAAGGCTCCGGAACTGCCAGCCGTCCTGCTGGAGGACGTCGCGGCGCTGACTGGCCTGATGCTGGCGCTACTGGGGGTCTTGCTGACGTGGCTCACCCACAACGACCGCTGGGACGGCGTCGGCTCGGTGGCCATCGGCGTCCTGCTGGCCGGGGTCGCGACTGTCCTGGCCATCGAGATGAAGAGCCTGCTGATTGGCGAGGCCGCGCGGCCAGGCGTAGAGGCCGCGATCGTCGCCGCGATCGAGGCCGGCCCGAGGTGGACTGCGTCATCCACCTGCGGACCATGCACATCGGCCCGGAGACACTCCTGGTCGCGGCCAAGATCGGAGTCCTGCACGACGAGACCGCCGCCAGCATCGCGGCCGGGATCGACGCCGCCGAGCGCCGAGTCCGGGCCGCCGTTCCGATCGCCCGGCTGATCTTTCTCGAACCCGACCTCTACCAGGAGCGCCGGGCCGACCTGACGGATCCGGCGATCAGGGCCGCCCGCCGGTCATTAAGACCGCGGCGGCGCCGGCCGCCGGGCACCGGCCGGGCCGGCCCGCTGGGTAGCTAGGGCGCGCGGCCACCGTTCCGGCCTGGTCGGCCGCGCCTTGGCGCATCTGACTAATCAGACCGGGCAACTCAGGTCGCGGGAGCCTCAGGCGAGCATTGCCGCGAGCCGGCCGCTGTCGCGCAGCCCGGCGAGGTCGGGGTCGCGAGCCGCGTTGGCCCGGACGTCCGGGTTCAGCCCGACGGCCTCGGTGAGCGCCACCAGGGCGTCGTCCGGACGGCCGGCCCTGGCCTGGACGCAGGCGAGGTTGTAGCTGGCCATGCCGCGGGCGGCGGCGGGCGCGTCCAGGCTGGCGGCCGTCGCCACCGCGCGGGTGGCCGTGCCGACCGCCTGCTCCGGCTCGCCGTGGCCGAGGTAGTACTCGCCCAGGTGCCCGGCCGGATGCCAGAAGCCGCGGACGATGACCTGCAGCCAGAGCATCCGGCCGCGCAGCCACGGGTGCCGGGCCGGATCGAGCAGGTCCTCGTCCGGCAGCGCCGCCAGGCCGTCGATCAGCGCGCCCGCCGCCTGCCAGCTGCCGGCCGCCACCGCCGCGGCAGGCAGCGCCGCGTATCGCTGGTAGACCGCGTCCGAACCGTGGTCAATCTCGGCGAACTCCGGCGGCGTCGTCCCGGCCGCGATCGCCGTCAGCCGCTGCACCTGCTGGTGCTTGAACTCGGTGCTGTGCGCGACCAGCGGTACCGCGGCCCAGCAATCGGCGGAACCGGCCTCGGCCGCGCGCCGGGTCGCGAGCAGTTCCTGTTCCAGCGCGGCCGCGAAGCCGACCAGGCCGGTGACGACGGTGCGCAGGTGCCGGGCCTGGCTCTCGGTGCTCATTGGTCGTCCCGGCCGCAGGACTCGTCCGGCGTGACCTTGCGGGCGATGAACAGCAGCGAATCGTCGACGATCACCGTGACCTTGCTGAAGCCCAGCGTCTGCAGCCGGGGGAGCAGCGAGGCCGGCTCGACCGGGTTGTACGTGTCGGCCTCGTGGAACTCGTGCAGGTGGGTGCTGGCGAGGCTGTCGGAGCCGATCAGCACGCCACCCGGCCGCAGCACCCGGAAGGCTTCGGCCAGGATCTTGTTCTGCAGATCCAGGGTCGGCACGTGGTGCAGCATCGTGAAGCAGCCCGCCGAGTCGAAGCTCTCGGCCGGGTAACTCAGCTCCGCGGCGCTCCCGGTCACGATCTGGACGTTGGTGCCGGCGTAGCGGCTCGCCAGCGCCGCGGCGGCAGCAGTGTCGACCTCGACGGCGGTCAGCTGGGCGACCCGGTGCCGCAGCCACTCGGTCGCCGCGCCGGGCCCCGGCCCGATCTCCAGCATCTCCTTGCCCAGGTCGACGCCGGCGGTCAGCACCGGCAGGATCTCCGTCTGGATGTGCTCAGCCCACTCCGGGCTGGTGCATACTCGCGCGTGGTTTTCGTTCATGGTCCCGACGCTACGAACGAGCCAGCCGCAGCCCAAGGGCGTAGGCTGCCATGTTGTGTCGCAGGACGGACAATGTGCCGCCGACGTGGATGACAGCGTCGCGGTCTTCGTCGCGACGTTCCCGATGCTGGCCGGTCAGGTCTTCGACTGGCACACCCATGAAGATCACCAGCTGGCCTGGGCCGCGACCGGCGTCCTGACCGTCCGCACCCTGCAGACCGCGTGGGTGCTGCCGCCGACGCGGGCGCTGTGGATCCCGGCCGGGGTGCGGCACGAGACACTGACGGCCGGTGCGGCCGCGACCATGCGGTCGCTCTACGTCCGGCCCGGGCTGTGCCCGATCGACTGGGTAGATCCGACGCCAGTGCGGGCCAGCGCGCTGCTGGCCGAGCTCATCGGGTACCTGGCCGAGGAATTGAGCCCGGACCGGCGGGCCAACGCCGAGGCCATGCTCGTGGACCTGCTCGAGCCGGTGGCGATGACCACGATCGAGGTGCGGACGCCGGCCGACGACCGCGCCGCCGCGGTGGCCGCCCGGCTCCTGGCCGAGCCTGACGATGACAAGACGCTGGCGCAGTGGGGGCACGAAGTCGGCGCCAGCGAGCGGACGCTGGCCCGTGAGTTCCTGTCCGGCACCGGCATGACCTTCGGGCGCTGGCGGACCCTGGTACGGCTGCAGGCCGCGCTGCCGGGCCTCGCGGCGGGCAAGCCGATCGGCATGGTGGCGCGGCAAGTCGGCTACGAGTCCGATAGCGCCTTCGTGGCAGCGTTCCGGCGCGAAACCGGCGCGACGCCCGCGGCCTACTTCCGGCAGCCCTGACGCCGGGCTCGTCAGGGCCGGTTCAGCAGCCGCAGCGCCCGCTCCTGCTCGAAGTCCAACGCCCTGGCCGGCGGTGCCTGCAGGCGGCCGATCCGCCTGCCTAGCTCGGCCACGTCCGCGCGCACCCGCGGATCGGCGAGCACCCTGAGCCCGAACGCGAGCGCCACCGGGCTGATGTCGTAGCGGCGCTCGATCGAGAGTCCGAGCGCGACCGCCGCCATGTCCGCGTCGCTGAACTGGCGATGCGCGCCCGCCGGACTGGTGCGGCCGGGTCCGCGGGCGGCCGCCGGCCGCGCGGCGGCGGAACCCCGGCCGGCGGAACCCCGGCCGGCGGAACCCCGGCCGGCGGAACCCTGGGCGGCGAAGCGCCGGCTGGCCTGCCGGAGCGCAGGGAGCAGGCCGAGGGACTCTCGATACCGGAGCATTCTCGGCGTCAGTTCCAGCCGCCGCGCCGCCTCAGTGATCCGCATGGATCAAATCTTACAAGTTATTGTTAAGAACGGCCATCTCAGCGTGCAATCGCCGCCCGCGCTGTCGTAGCGTCGTCCTGTCGGCCCTGTACGGGGGCCGGACCGAAGACGACAACGCGAGGAGCGCGAATGCCCGGACAGACCCTTCCATTCAAGGTGGCCGACATCTCGCTGGCCGATTTCGGCCGCCGCGAGATCCGGCTGGCCGAGCACGAGATGCCTGGCCTGATGGCGGTGCGGGCCGAGTACGCGGCGTCTCAGCCGCTGGCCGGCGCCCGGGTCACCGGCTCGCTGCACATGACGATCCAGACCGCCGTGCTGATCGAGACGCTGGTCGCGCTCGGCGCGCAGGTGCGCTGGGCCTCCTGCAACATCTTCTCCACCCAGGATCACGCCGCCGCGGCCATCGCGGTGGGGCCGGACGGCACCGCGGACGACCCCAAGGGCGTCCCCGTCTTCGCCTGGAAGGGCGAGACGCTGGCGGAGTACTGGTGGTGCACCGAGCAGGCCCTCACCTGGCCGGAGGCGGCCGGGCCGAACATGCTCCTCGACGACGGCGGTGACGCCACCATGCTGGTGCACAAGGGCGCCGAGTTCGAGGCGACGGGCGAGGTACCGGCGGCCAAGGACGACGACCCGGAGGAGTGGCAGGTCATCCTCTCGGTGCTGACCCGGTCGCTCGCCGAGACGCCAGGCAAGTGGACCGCCGCGGCCGCGGAGATCAAGGGTGTCACCGAGGAGACGACGACCGGTGTGCACCGGCTGTATGAGATGGCGAACGCGGGCACGCTGAAGTTCCCGGCCATCAACGTCAACGACTCGGTGACCAAGTCCAAGTTCGACAACAAGTACGGCTGCCGCCACTCGCTGGTGGACGGCATCAACCGGGCCACCGACACGCTCATCGGCGGCAAGGTCGCGGTGGTCTGCGGCTACGGCGACGTCGGCAAGGGCTGCGCGGAATCGCTGCGGGGCCAGGGCGGCCGGGTGATCGTGACCGAGATCGACCCGATCTGCGCGCTGCAGGCCGCGATGGACGGTTACCAGGTCGCGCGGCTGGAGGACGTGGTCGGCTCGGCGGACATCTTCGTGAGCGCCACCGGCAACTTCCACATCATCACCGCCGAGCACATGAGCCAGATGAAGCACCAGGCGATCGTCGGCAACATCGGCCATTTCGACAACGAGATCGACATGGCGGGCCTGGCCCGGCTGCCCGGCGTCAAGCGGACGAACATCAAGCCGCAGGTGGACGAGTGGACGTTCCCGGACGGCCACGCGGTCATCATCCTGTCCGAGGGCAGGCTGCTGAACCTGGGCAACGCGACCGGCCACCCGAGCTTCGTGATGTCCAACAGCTTCACCAACCAGGTGATCGCGCAGG
Source organism: uncultured Actinomycetota bacterium (assembly GCA_963726425.1). GTDB lineage: Bacteria > Actinomycetota > Actinomycetes > Streptosporangiales > Streptosporangiaceae > JAJYUU01. The sequence goes on from CAVSCN010000040.1 coordinate 201,628, forward strand.
TCGAACTGTTCACCAAGACCAGCGAGTACCCGCTCGGCGTGCACGTGCTGCCTAAGCACCTGGACGAGAAGGTCGCCCGGCTGCACCTGGACGCCCTCGGCGTCCGGCTCTCCGAACTGACCAAGGAGCAGGCCGCCTACATCGGCGTCCCGGTCAATGGCCCGTACAAGCCCGATCACTACCGCTACTGACGGCGGCGCGGGCGAGCCCGGCCAGGCCGCCCGCGACCGGGCCGATCCGTAGTGGCGCTGACGATGCGCATGGCCGACGGGCTAGCCCGTCGGCCATGGCATCGGACATCGCCGATCCCGGGCTGGCGCTGGCCGGCCAGCCTGGGATCGCCTGGGCCGGGCGGTCCATGCCCGTCCTGCGCATGCTGAAATCGGCGTTCGCGGCCGAGCCGCCGTTCGCCGGCCTGAAGGTGGCCGCCTGCCTGCACGTCACCGCCGAGACGGCGGTGCTGGTCGAGGCCCTGACGGCCGGCGGCGCGCAGGTCCACCTGGCCGCGTCCAACCCGCTGTCGACCCAGGACGACATCGCGGCCGCGCTGGCGGCCGAGCCCGGCGTGACCGTACAGGCCCGGTCGGGCGTGGACCGCGCTGCCTACTACGAGCACATTCACCGCGTGCTCGACTGCGGGCCCGACCTAGTCATGGATGATGGCTGCGACCTGGTGAACACTCTCCATGAGGAACGGCCAGAGCTCCTCGGCGCGGTGCGTGGCGGCTGCGAGGCGACCTCTAGCGGCGCGGCGAGGCTGCGCCGGATGGCGGCGGCCGGCTCGCTGCGGATCCCGGTCGTGGCCGCCGACGCGTCGGCGACGCGCCGGATGATCGACCACGAGTACGGTACCGGCCAGTCCGTGCTCGACGGGGTCCTGCGCGCGACCAACACGCTGATCGCGGGCAAGACGGTCGTGGTGGCCGGCTTCGGGCCGTGCGGTTCTGGCGTGGCCGAGCGGGCCCGCGGTCTGGGCGCACAGGTGATCGTCACCGAGATCGACCCCGTGCGCGCGCTCGGTGCGTTCATGCAGGGCTACCGGGTCATGCCGATGGCCGCCGCGGCGCCGCTAGGCGAGCTTTTCATCACCGCCACGGGCAGCATCGCCGTCATCGGCGCGGCCGAGCTGGCCGTCATGCGAGACGGCGCGATCGTGGCCAACGCCGGGCATTTTGACGTCGAGGTCGACTTGCCGACCCTGGATGGCCTGGCCACCCACGTCAACCGGGGGATCCGACCGCACGCCGACGAGTACGTGCTGGACGACGGGCGGCGGCTGATCCTGCTGGCCGAGGGCCGGGTGGTGAACCTGGTGGCCGCCGAGGGCAACCCGGCCGCGGTGATGGACACGTCGTTCGCGATCCAGGCGCTGGCGCTCGCCTGGCTGGCGACCGGCGACCCGGCCCCGGCCGCGGTGCACGAGGTTCCGGCTGAGATCGACGCCCAGGTGGCGCGGCTGACGCTCGCGTCGCTGGGAACCAGGATCGACACGCTGACGGCGGTCCAGCAGCGCTACCTCGAGTCGTGGCTGCAGGGCTCGTAGCGGGACGCGGCTAGCCGGACTGGGCTAGCCGGAGTGGGCTAGCCGGATTGGCGCGGTCCGGCCGCGGGGAAGCTGGGCGACTCGGGTTCGGCCGGGCGGCTGGCGGCGGCCGGCCCTCAGCTCTGCTCCCGCGGCGGCGAGCCGGGCCGCCCGCGCGGCTCGCGGTAGGCGCGGCGCGCGCCCGGCCCGACGAACATCCACCTGGCCGCCGGGACGAGGATCGCGATGAGCGTGGCCGCGCTCATGACGAAGAACCCGGCGGCGATCCACTGAATGGCGCTGACGGCCAGGCCGGTGAGCGACGTGTCCACCGTCGCCCGGTCATGGACATAGCCCGCCAGCAGGGCGGCGGCGGTATAGGCGAGTGCCGGTACCGGGATGATCACGTAGGCCGAGCGGAGGGCGACGACCAGGGCGGCGACGATCGTCGCCGCGATCAGGAACAGGCCGAGCAGCAGACCGGGCTCGCTGCCGGTCATGATCGTCGCCGCGGCCCCGATGGCCGCGCCCCCGGCCACGATGACGACACCCAGGCGGCCTTGGCGCGAGCCGCGTGGCCGGTCCGGCTGGGTCCGGTCGGTGGCGGTCGCCCGGGCCGGAGCCGGCGCCTGCGACCCCGGCAGCTGGCTGCTTCCGCCGTTGGCCCGCGAGCGCGGGCCAGCCCCCCCAGACTGCGCCATGCTCCAGAAGGATAGCGAGCCGGCCGGAGCCGATTGGTCGCAGGTAGTGTTCACCTGGACACGAGGTGTAATAGATCGGCCAGGGGGACTGGATGCGCGGGGGGCATGAAGCGGAGCCAGGAGACGACGGCGGGCAACGCGGGCGCCCCCGGCGGGCCGGGGGCGAACGGCGGGCCCGCAGGCCCGCGGGGCGGTGGGCCGGCTACTCGGTGAGCTGCGTCGCGGCGGCGGTCGTGCTGGCCGTGAGCGGGCTGTCCTACCTCGGGGTCAGCGACCTGCGCAGCATCGGCAACTCGCACGCGATCGTCAGCGGGCCGTCGACCGGGCCGCAGAACATCCTGCTCATGGGCCTGGAGAGCCGGACGTACTGGAATGGCGACATCCTGCCCTGGTCCGTCCTGAAGTACCTGCACGCCGGCAGCCGCCGGGCGGTCGAGGCCGGCACCGGCGGGAACGCCACCAACACGCTGATCCTCATCCACATCTTCGCGAACGGGACCCGAGCGGTCGGATTCTCGATCCCGCGCGACGACTGGGTCACCTTCGCAGGGACGCCCGGCCCGGTGCAGCAGGGCAAGATCGACCAGGCCTACGGGGTCAGCCTGGCCTATACCGAGCAGCAGCTCGCGGCGAAATATCCGGGCATGTCCAGGAACACCCGGGCGTTTCTGGCCAACGAAGCGGGCCAGCGGGCCGCGGTCGCGACGGTCGAGGCACTGACCGGCGTGCACGTCGATCACTTCGCCGCCGTGAACCTGTACGGGTTCTACGAGCTGGCCAAGGTGCTCGGGGGCGTCGAGGTGTGCCTCAACCATCCGGTGCACGACCTGAACTCCGGCGCCGACTTCCCGGCCGGCTATCAGCACCTGGACGCGGCCCAGGCGCTCGCCTTCGTCCGGCAGCGCGATGGCCTGGCCAACGGTGACCTGGACCGCACCCACCGCCAGCAGGCGTTTATCGACTCGGTGATGCACCAGCTCAGGACCGCGGGCGTGCTCAGCGACCTGACCAAGGTCTCGGCACTGCTGACCGTCGCCAAGCACTATGTGATGGCCGATTACGGCTGGAACCTACTCGACTTCGCGGCTCAGGCGCGGAATCTGACCAGCGGGGACCTGGTCTTCCACACGCTGCCGATCGAGGGTTACGCGACCATCGACAATCAGGACGCCAATGTTGTCAACCCGGCTTACATCAAGCAGATCGTGCACGCCGCGTTCGATCCGCCGCCCGCGCCGAAGAAGGAAGGCGCCGATCATCGCCGCAAGGGCGGGCCGCAGGGCGGGTCAGGCTCCCGGACCGACCAGGCCGGCTCGACGCCGGGGCCGCCGCCGGTGGTCATCCCGACCGCCGGCCCGCAAGGCGGCTCGGTCAGCGCCAGGAACGGCATTCCCTGCGTGAACTGACCCGCCGCCAAGTCGGCTGAGGCGCAGACCTGGTGCAGACTCGGGCACATGGACATCACGCCGCTGCGCTGGCTCGATCCGCCCGCCGGGCCCGGCCATCGAGCTGCTGGACCAGACCCGGCTGCCGGCCGAGGAGCACGTTCTGACCTGCACGGATGTGCCGCAGCTGGTCGACGCTATCAGGCGGCTGGCCGTCCGCGGCGCGCCGCTGCTCGGGGTAGCCGGCGGCCTACGGAGTCGCGCTGGCCGCCGCCCGCGGCGACGACGTGCCCGCGGCCGCCGCCGCGATCTCGGCGGCCCGGCCGACCGCCGTCGAACCTGGCCTGGGCCGCAGGCCTGACACTGCGCGCGTGGCGGCGCGCGAGCCGGGGAGCGTGCCGTTCCCGGCGACCAGGCCGGCGCGGCGGCGGCAGCCTGGCGCAGGCACGCGCGATCGCCGCGCGAGGACGCACGGGCCAGTGCGGCGATGGCCGCGCACGGGCTGACAGCTGGTGCCGGCGGACGCCCGGATCCTCACCCATTGCAACACCGGCAGCCTGGTGTCGGCCGGGGAGGGGACCGCGTTCGCCGTGATCCTGGCCGCGCACCGGGCGGGCCGCCTGGCCCGGCTGTGGATCGACGAGACCAGGCCGCTGTTGCAGGGCGCGCGGCTGACCGCGTGGGAGGCGGCCAGGGCGGGCCTGCCGCATACGCTGCTGGCCGACAGCGCCGCGGCCGCGCTGCATGGCCAGCGGCCAGGTCGACCTCGTCCTGACCGGCGCCGACCGGATCGCGGCGGACGGCAGCGTCGCCAACAAGGTCGGCACCTACGGCCTGGCCGTGCTCGCCCGGCAGCACGACGTTCCGTTTGTCGTGGTCGCGCCGGTCTCGACCGTGGACCTCGAGACACCGCGACCGGCGCCGCGATCGAGGTCGAGTTCCGGGCCGCCGAGGAGGTCTCGAGCCTGGCCGGACGGCCGGTCGCGCCCGCCGGGACCGACGCCTGGAATCCCGCCTTCGACGTCACCCCAGCCGCCCTGATCACCGCGATTGTCACCGAACGAGGGCTTGTGCAGCCGGTCACGCCGGGTAATCTGCGTGATCTAGGAGTGAGTGCCGACTTCGCGGCGGGTCCCCAAGCCGCCTCCTACGTGGAACGATGAGGTCTATGAAGGGTCGCGTGCTAGTCGTCGATGATGACGCTGCTCTGGCGGAGATGCTCGGCATCGTGCTGCGGGGTGAGGGATTCGAGCCCACGTTCGTGGCCGACGGTGACAAGGCGATGGAGGTGTTCCGCGAGGTCAAGCCGGATCTCGTGCTGCTGGACCTGATGCTTCCCGGCATGGACGGCATCGACGTCTGCCGCCAGATCCGGGCCGAGTCGGGCGTGCCGATCGTGATGCTGACGGCCAAGAGCGACACCGTCGACGTCGTGCTCGGGCCTGGAGTCCGGGGCTGACGACTACATCGTCAAGCCGTTCCAGTCCAAGGTCCTGATCGCGCGGGTCCGGGCCCGGCTGCGCCGGACCGACGACCCGGCGCCGGAGACCCTGTCGATCGGCGACGTGACGATCGACGTGGCCGGCCACTCGGTCCAGCGGGCCGGCGAGCCGCTGAACCTGACGCCGCTGGAGTTCGACCTGCTGGTGGCCCTGGCCCGCAAGCCGCGCCAGGTCTTCACCCGCGAGGTGCTGCTGGAGCAGGTCTGGGGCTACCGGCACGCCGCCGATACCCGGCTGGTCAACGTGCACGTGCAGCGGCTGCGCGCGAAGATCGAGAAGGATCCGGAGCGGCCGGAGATCGTCGTCACGGTCCGCGGCGTTGGCTATAAGGCGGGGCCGGGCTGAGGCCGCGGCATGACCAGGCCAGCCGTCCGGTGCGGACCGGGCGGTGGCCGGCCAGGCCACGGCACTAGAGCGTGGCCACGGCGCCGCGGCCCGGCCATGGCGGAGGAACGGTGAGCGAGACAGGCAGGCGCGGCGGGGGCACGGCTCCGGCTGCGGGCGGCCGAGCTGGCCGTGGTGCTGCGGCTGACCGCGCGGCCGCTGGCTGCTGCGCCTGCGCGACCGGTGGCGACGGTCGCTGCAGCTGCGCGTCGTCACCGCCACGCTGGTGCTGTCCGCCGTGGTCGTGAGCGTGCTCGGCTACTTCCTCATGCAGCGGTTCGTGGCGGACCTGTACGCGAGCAAGGAGCGCTCGGCCGAGAACGTCGCCCAGGTGGGGCTCAACATCGCCCGCCAGTCCCCGGCGTTCAAGGGCCCGCCGTCGGCGTCGACCAGCAGCGACCTGTACGGATCTCGCCAACCAGCTTGCGACGCCGCCCACGGGACCCGGCGTCGGCTCGCCCTACAGCCAGACGGGCTCGCCGTTCGCGCTCCGGCTCGTCGTGCGGCCCGGCCACCAGCCTGACCCGGCGTTCACCAGCGGCAAGCAGGTGGGCTTCTACGGGATACCGAAGCTGCCGGAAAAGCTCGTGCACGCGGTCGACACGGAGCCCGAGAACGGCAGGCTGGTCTACGCTGTGGACGCGGATGCCGGTCGGGAAGAGCAGCGTGCCGGTGCCGGGGCTGCTGGTCGGGGCGAAGTTCGGCACGCGAGTACGAGCTGTACTACTTCTTCCCGCTGACGGCCGAGCAGCAGACGATCGCGTCGATTCAGCGCACGCTGCTGCTGGTCGGGATCGCCGCCGTGTTCCTGCTGGCCGCGATCGCCTGGCTGGTCACCCGGTGGGTGGTCGTCCCGGTCCGGCAGGCCGCGCACGGCGCCTGGCGGCTGTCGACCGGGCACCTGAACGAGCGGATGGAGGTGCGCGGCACCGACGAGCTGGCCGCGCTGGCCACCTCGTTCAACGAGATGGCGGCCAGCCTGCAGGAGAAGCTCGGAGGAGCTCGAGGACCTGTCCCAGGTGCAGCGCCAGTTCGTCTCCGACGTGTCGCACGAGCTGCGCACCCCGCTGACCACGATCCGGATCGCGGCGGACGTGCTGTTCGGGGTCAGGGACCAGATGGACGCGGCCGTCGGACGGTCGGCCGAGCTGCTGCAGAGCCAGCTGGAGCGGTTCGAGTCCCTGCTCACCGACCTGCTGGAGATCAGCAGGTATGACGCCAACGCGGCCACGCTCGACGCCGAGCCCGCCGATGTCGGCTCGATCGTCCGGCAGTCCGCCGACGTGGCCCAGCAGCTGGCCGAGCGCCGCGGCGCCCGGATCGAGTTCCGGCTGCCGGCCGAGGCGTGCATCGCCGAGGTGGACCGCCGCCGGGTCGAGCGGATCCTGCGGAACCTGCTCCAGAACGCCGTCGAGCACGGCGAGAACAAGGACATCGTCGTCACCGCGGCGGCCGACTCCGGCGCGGTCGCGGTGTCCGTGCGGGACTTCGGCGTCGGCCTCCAGCCGGGCGAGGAGCAAGCTCGTGTTCGACCGGTTCTGGCGCGCCGACCCGGCCCGGGCGCGGACCTCGGGCGGCACCGGGCTCGGCCTGGCCATCGCGCTGGAGGACGCCCGGCTGCACGGCGGCTGGCTCGAGGCGTGGGGCGAGCCGGGCCGTGGCTGCGTGTTCCGGCTGACGCTGCCGCGCCTGGTTGGCTCGCGAACTGCACGGCTCGCCGCTGCCGCTCAATCCCGAGGAAGTGGACGAGCAGCATCCGGCGGGCGTTATCGGCGAGCGTGGTGGCCCGGCGACCCGGCGGACCCGGCGGACCCGGTGCGAGCCGGGCGACGCGGGTGACGACGATGCCGCGCCCGGCCCGGCTGCCGCCGACGGCGCGGGCGCGACCAGGCCGCCGGCCAGGAGGCGGGCATCCGTGGCTAGCCGGGTCGCGCGCGGCTGGGTCGCGGCGCTGGCGGGCGAGCTGCCTGGCGGCGGTGGCCGGCTGCGCCGCCGGTGCCGATCAGCGGCGTCGCCCAGCCGATGCCGGGCGCGCAGCGGTCAGCCCCAGCAGTTCGTGCAGCCGCTGCCGCCGCCCGGCCCGCAGGCAGGCGAGCAGGGCCAGTACGTAGTGAGCGGCTTCCTGCACGCCAGCGCCAGCTTCGCGGTGGACCCGGACGCGGCCCGCGCGTTCCTGGCGCCGCGACGTGAAGTGGCATCCGACCGGCACGGTCACGATCGTGAGCCCGGACCTGACCTTCGGACCGCCGATCCGGCTCCCGGCCCAGGTGGCGGGCCCGTCGGGGTGCAGCAGATCGTCGTGACCGGTCAGCGCATCGCCACCATCAACACCGTCCGGTCAGTACTCCTACCAGGCCGGCGCGCCGACCAAGTTCACCGTTCACGCTCGCCAAGTACGGCGGCAAGCTGCTCATCACCCAGCTGCCGGCCGGACACGGAGCTGCTGCTCACCGAGTCCGATTTCGAGGAAGTCTTCCAGCCGTACAACCTGTACTTCTACGCGTCCGACGCGTATCCCTCCGGCGCGCTGGTCCCCGACCCGGTCTACGCGCCGGTGCAGGGGCCGACCAGCGCGCTCAGCACCGACGGTGGCCGACAGTCTGGTCAGCGCGCTCATCAACGACCGGGGCAGCTGGCTGGCCGGTCCGACCTCGACCGAGTTCCCGGCCGGGACCACGCTGCTGCGGCCGGTCACGATCAGCAACCAGATCGCGCTGGTCGACCTCGGCGGCAAGGCGGATACGGCGTACCCAGGGCCAGCCTGGAGCTGATGTACTGCGCAGCTGAAGGCAGACGCTGACGAATTCCGCGTACTCGCCGCCGGTGGCCAACCGGGGTCCAGCTCGCCGTCGACGGGAAGATCCAGGTATCAAAACGAATCCGGTGCGGCCGTGGCGGTACCGACTGCGGGCAGCGCGCGTGGCGGCCGGCGGACGCGCCCTGTACTTCGCCAGCGACGACGTGGTGAGGCAGCTGCGGGTGCAAGCAAAACACCGGACGGGCACCTGGTGCAGAGCCTGGCCCAGCCCTCCGGCGGCATCACTGCCCTGGCGGCCAGCCCGGTTGGCGGCGTGCAGGCCCGCCGCCCCAGGTGGCCGTCGCCTGCCGACAGGGCAACGGCTGCGTCGTGCGCGTCGGCGCTCCCAACGTGATTTCGCCCGCCAGCAAGCGCCCGATCTCTCTATCAGGCGGCCCGTGCAACTCGCTGAGCTGGGACAACAACGGAAGCCTCTGGGCTGTCTCGCCGTCCGGGATCTGGGTGCTGCAGGCCGGCAACGGGCCGGTGCCGGTGTGCCTCCCGACCCAGCTGCCGCCCGGTGCGCAAGGTGCTGGCGCTGCGGATGGCCCCCGACGCGGTGCGAGCGGCGTTGCTGGTGTCGGTCGGCGGGCACACGCAGCTGTACGTCTCGGCGGTGAAGTTCGGCAGCAAGAGCAAGGGCGCGAGCTTCGGGCCCGGCTGTGCCCGTCGGTACTGACCTCGCGCAGACCGGCGTCACGGCGGTGAGCTGGTACGACCCCTACTTCCTGCTGGCCGTCAGCGGCTCGCAGGTCTACGAGGTGCCATTGACGGGCGGACCACTGGCGAACGGCCAGTCGGCGGCGCTGTCGACCGCCGCGCTGCCGGCCGGCGTGCAGTCGCTCTCCGCGGCCGGCTCAGAATTGGCGGTTGGCACCACGGCCGGGACCATCTATACGTCCACCGCGCCGTACTTCTCCTGGGATCCCATGCCGGGCACCGCGTCCGAGCCGACGTTTCAGGGCTAAGTGACGGTGTGCCGCACACCCGGTCAGCTCCGCGGGTACTGGCGGTCGGCCCGCAATGCCGGAACTGTCCCTCTGAAAGCTATCAAACCGCATATTCCGGCCGGCGCTGGGACGCCAGCGCAGCCGGCGGCTGGCTCCTGGCTGAGCGGGGGCACCAGGTCAGCTCTCGATCATGACCCGGCGGCTGACATCGGCGCTGAGGGCGGCTAGCGTCTTGGTATGGCACCCGCCTGGGTCCGTGGTTGCGCCAGGCCGGCCGAACCCGTACGGGGACGGCGGACCGGGCAAGCCGATGCCAGCCGCAGGCGAAACGGCCCACGTAAGGCGACTTCTCGTCGACCGATCACGGTGCGGCTTAGAAGTAAGCCCTGCCCCGCCGGGGGATCCGATGTCCTCCGGGTACGGGAGAAGAGTAATAGTGGCACAAGCGGCTGCGATCCTCTCAGCAGGCGGATGTGGGGTAGAAGACCAGGTCGGCCAGGCGGGTGCCGCTATTTAATCCGGGCAGAAGGGGGTTCCTCAGTGGACATCATCTTCAAGAGCCGGCATACCGAGGTGCCGGAGCGGTTCCGGAAGCACGCCACGGCGAAGCTGACGAAGATCGAGAAGCTCGACCATCGCGCTCTCCGCGTTGACGTCGAGGTGTCCGCGGAGCGCAACCCCCGGCAGGCGGGCCGCAGGGAGCGGGTCGAGCTCACGGTCACCTCGAAGGGCCCGGCGATCCGGGCTGAGGCGGCAGCTGAGGACCGGTTCGCCGCGCTGGATCTGGCGCTGGCCAAGCTGGATGCCCGGCTGCGTCGCGCGCTCGACCGCCGCAAGGGCAGGCACGGCGCGCATTCCGCGCTGCGCGTCACCGACCTGCCGGAATCTGAGCAGGGCGCGGCCGCCGAACTCCCCGAGGTGCAGCTCGCTCCCGCCACTGATGAGGACGACGCCGCCGCGAGCCAGCCGGCCGGCGATTCCGTGGCCGCCGACGCCGAAGATGTCGTGCCGATCGAGATGGAAGGCGATGGCCCGCTCGTCGTGCGGGAGAAGTTCCACGCCGCGGTGCCGATGACCATCGACCAGGCGCTGTTCGAGATGGAACTGGTCGGCCACGACTTCTTCTTGTTCACCGACGAGAAGAGCAGCATGCCCAGCGTCGTGTACCGGCGGCGCGGTTACCAGTACGGCGTCATCAGGCTCGTGGAGGACCCCGATGCCGGCGTCGGCTCGCTCGCCGAGAAGAATGGCTCGGCAGCGGCGCTGGCCGGGGACGCTCAGCGGCGCGTCTCGCAGTCGGCCAACGTGACCGGCCGGTAGCGGCAGCATCTTCCGCCGCCCAGCGGCCCGGCCGCCGGGCGGCTGGCCTGAGCCGGGGGTCGCCCGCGTCTCAGGCAGGCGTGGCAAGCCGCTCGATTTGCTGGTACCTGTGACGCGCCGGCGTGGCGTGCAGCTTGCAACCCGGCTGCGGGTCGGTAAGAGTTCAGGCACGGGCATCGCGGATGCAGTGGTTGCGGCGGGCCGGCCAAGCGCACCTGGATCCGGTTCGTCAGAGGAGGATCGCATGGACCGCAATGCCGGGCCGAGCAACTCGGATGCTGACGCCCGGCAGGGACCGGAACCGATACGCACGCTGATCGTCGACGACCATGCGCTCTTTCGGCGGGGCCTGGAAATGGTCCTCAACGCCGAGTCCGACATCGAGCTCGTGGGTGAGGCGAGCGACGGCGAAGAGGCCGTGCGCAAGGCCGGAGAATCCCTGCCAGACGTGATCCTCATGGATATCCGCATGCCCCGCAGCAGCGGCATCGAGGCGTGCCGGGCACTCAAGGAACTGGTGCCGAGCGCGAAGATCGTCATGCTGACGATCAGCGACGAGGAAGAGGATCTGTTCGAGGCCATTCGCGCGGGGGCGAGCGGCTACCTGCTCAAGGACATCCCGCTGGACGAGGTGGCCGACACCGTCCGCGCGGTCAACGGCGGCCAGTCGCTCATCAACCCGTCCATGGCCGGCAAGCTGCTGACCGAGTTCGCCGCGCTCGCGCGCCGGGACGAGGATGAGCCGCCGCAGCAGGTCCCGGCGCCGCGACTCACCGACCGCGAGATTCAGGTGCTCCGCCTCGTCGCTCGCGGCATGAACAACCGCGACATCGCCAAGGAGCTGTTCATCTCGGAGAACACCGTCAAGAACCACGTCCGCAACATTCTGGAGAAGCTGCAGATCCACTCCCGGATGGAGGCGGTCATGGTGGCGGTGCGGGAGAAGCTCATCGAGTTCGGCTGAGCTGCCGGCTTGTCAGGCGATCCCTTACGTCGTAAGGTAATGCCTGACAGACGTCGTCAGGCAGTGCCTGACAGCCAGGACCGGAGAAGCCGATGACGGATGCCACCGACCTGAGCGCGGGCTGTGCTGCTCGTTCTGCCGGAAGCCGCCGGATGAGGTGGCGAGGCTGGTCGCCGGACCCGGCGTCTTCATCTGCAACGAGTGCGTCGACCTCTGCGGCGGAGATCATCCGCGATCGCCGCCGACTTCGCCGCAGGCCTCGGACGACGTCCGCCGGTCGAGGCCTGGGAGCAGCGGCTGTCCGACGAGGAACTACTGGCTCACCTGCCCAGGGTCGCCGCGGCCAGCGCTCAGGTGGAGCAGCAGCTCACCGGCTGGGTCCGGCAGGCCCGCAGCCGCGGGCTGACCTGGACCCGGATCGGCGAAGCGCTCGGGATGACGCGGCAGTCGGCCTGGGAGCGGTTCTCCGGCGAGGACTGAGTGCCGGCGGCCGGTGCAGGCCCGGAGGTCCGGCAGCCGGGCTGACTCAGGTGCCGAGCGCGGCCAGCGCGGCGCGCAGCCGGGGCTCCAGCCCGGCCGGCTCGGCTGCGCTCGACCCGGACCGAATCGCAGCCGACCCAGCCCGCGGCCTCCAGCGAGGGCCCTCGCCATCGGCTCGGCCGCCGACGGCCTTGTCCAGGCTGAGCTTGCGCGCGACGAGCGTGCGTGCCCGTCCCTGGCCGGGTCGACCCGGCCGACGAGGCTGCCCGCCGGCCAGCAGCGGCATGGTGAAGTACCCGTGCACCCGCTTGTGCTGCGGCACGTAGGCCTCCAGGCTGTGCTCGAATCCGAACACCCGCAGCGTCCGCTTGCGGTCCCAGACCAGCGAGTCGAACGGCGACAGCAGCGTCGTCCGGTGCCGCCCGCGGCGGGCCGTGCGCCGGCTCGCCGGCCGGACTCGAGCGCGGCCGGATGCGCCCAGGCGGGTAACGGCCCGGTCCGCGCGGCCCGGTCACGCCGGGCCGCGGCGATCTCGACCGGGATCAGCCCCGCCGCCTCGGCCGCGGCCGCCGCCGTCAGCACCGGGCCGCCGTCCGTGCAGTTCGGCCTGGTAGCTCAGCCGCTGGTAGTCGGTCAGGTCAGCCTGCGTGACGACGCCGAGCGCCCGGGCCGCGATCTCGGCCAGCCGGGTCACGCACTCGGCATCGCTGGGTCCGCCCTGGAGCACGCTCGCCGGGAGCACCCGCTCGGGCAGGTCGTAGACGCGCCGCCAGCCGGACCGGCGGGCGCAGATGACGTCGCCGGTGTCCAGCAGCCACTCCACCGCGATCTTGGTGTCCGACCAGTCCCACCACGGGCCGCCGCGCTTGGCGCCGCCGAGCTCGGTCGCGGTCAGCGGGCCCTCCGCCCGGATCCGGGCCAGCACCTGATCGCACAGACCTCGGGATGACTCTGATGCCAGCGCTGGCCCTTGGCCCGGAACGCCCGGCGCCGGAACGCGTAGTACGGCCATTCCTCGACCGGCAGCACGCACGCGGCGTGCGACCAGTACTCGAACGCGGTCGCCGTCCCCGGCTGCCAGTAGGCACGCTCGACCCGGACCCGGCCGACCGGGCCCAGCCGGGCGTAGGCCACCAGCTCGTGCGAGCGGGCCAGCACGCTGATGGTGTCCAGCTGCACGCCGCCGAGCCGTCTGAGCAGGGCGGGAACGCCGCCGCGTCGGCTGTCCGCGCCCACCAGTCCTTGCGCGCGCAGCAGCATGAGCCGCGCTTCGTCGGGACTTAGGGTGAACTTGGGCGCGGGTAGGCTGGCATCGGCCACGCATCGGAGATTACCGGCAGGCAGTGACAGTCAGTTAGCCCGGCGAATAGCCGGCTCGGCCGGGAGCCCCAGGAAGTCAGCCGCTCACGGTCGGCTTAATACCAGTCCTCGAAGATGTTGGTCCCGAGCCCGAGCAGGCCGCCGACCGCGGCGATTCCGAGGCTGACCCAGAACAGCCACCAGGTGGGGCCGAAGACCAGCGCGAGCCCGCCAGCCACGAAAGCGATCAGGATCAGCGTCACCGCCACCCACGACACGGTCCGGCCGTGATAGGTGGGGAAGTGGACCGGGGTGCCAGGGACCTGAGATACGAACGGGGCGGGCGAAGCGGAGGCGCCGCCGCCCATGCTCTCGGCGCCGGCCATAGTGCCACTCGCGGTGGCGGGCCTGACCTGGTCTGACATTCGCCCTGCTCCTGTTCTACCGCTTCCGTACCGCAGCCCCGGCTACAGGCTCTGGTCGCGTGGGCCAATGTACTCATCATTGTGGCCGCCGTGACCATCCGGGTGCGACATTTGCCCCGACGGCGCGTCCGGGGCGGCGCGGCAGGGGGCGAGCGCGGACTCGGCATTGGCTGGCCCGGTCGCCTACGATGACGGGGAAGCCAGTCTGGCTACTGGAGCCAGGCTCTGGGCCAGCCCGAACAGGCGCCCAGGCCGAGGTGGAAGTGGCCAGGAGGCCAACGGGACCAGCGGCCAGCCAGACCTCTAGCCGGACGGATCGCAGGGAGCGCGACGACAAGTGCCAGCAATCATCGATAACGTCCTTCGCGCTGGCGAGGGCAAGACGCTGCGCAAGCTCAGGTCGATCGTCACTCAGGTCAACTCGATCGAGGAAGACTTCCGGGGGCTGACCGACGCCGAGCTGCGGGCGATTACGGACGAGCTCAAGCAGCGGTACGCCGCCGGCGAGGCACTGGAGGACCTGCTGCCCGAGGCCTTCGCCACGGTGCGCGAGGCTGCCTCCCGGGTCATCGGCCAGCGGCACTTCGACGTCCAGCTGATGGGCGGCGGCGCGCTGCACTTCGGCAACATCGCCGAGATGAAGACTGGTGAGGGCAAGACCCTGACCGCCGTGCTGCCCTCCTACCTGAACGCGCTCACCGGCCGCGGCGTCCACGTCGTCACCGTGAACGACTATCTGGCCCGGTACCACGCCGAGTGGATGGGCCGGGTGCACCGCTTCCTGGGCCTTGAGGTCGGCGTGATCCTGGCCGACATGGACCCGGAGGTGCGGCGCAAGCAGTACGCGGCCGACGTCACCTACGGCACGAACAACGAGTTCGGGTTCGACTACCTGCGCGACAACATGGCCTGGGGACTGGAGGAATGCGTCCAGCGCGGGCACTACTTCGCCATCGTTGACGAGGTCGACTCCATCCTCATCGACGAAGCCCGCACCCCGCTGATCATCAGCGGCCCGGTCGACCAGAACAGCATCTGGTACCAGGAGTTCGCCAAGATCGCCCCGCGACTGCGGCGCGGTGAGGACGGCGAGGGTGACTACGAGGTCGACGAGAAGAAGCGCACCGTCGGCATCCTGGAGTCGGGCGTCCAGAAGGTCGAGGACTGGCTCGGCATCGACAACCTGTACGAGAGCATCAACACGCCGCTGATCAGCTTCCTGAACAACTCGATCAAGGCCAAGGAGCTCTACGCCAAGGACAAGGACTACGTCGTCATGAACGGCGAGGTCCTGATCGTGGACGAGTTCACCGGCCGCATCCTGCAGGGCCGTCGCTGGAGCGAGGGCATGCACCAGGCGGTCGAGGCGAAGGAAGGCGTCCAGATCAAGGACGAAAACCAGACGCTGGCCACGATCACGCTGCAGAACTACTTCCGGCTGTACGAGAAGCTCTCCGGCATGACCGGCACGGCGCTGACTGAGGCCAACGAGTTCCACCAGACGTACAAGCTCGGGCGTGGTGCCGATCCCGACCAACATGCCGATGATCCGGGTGGACCAGCCCGACCTCGTCTACCAGACCGAGGACGCGAAGTGGGACGCGCTGGTCGACGACATCGTCGACCGGCACCATGCCGACCAGCCCGTGCTGGTCGGCACCACCAGCGTGGAGAAGTCCGAGCTGGTAGCTCGCGGCGGCTCAAGCACAAAGGCATCCCGCACGAGGTGCTGAACGCGAAGTACCACGAGCGCGAGGCCGCGATCGTCGCGCGGGCCGGGCACAAGGGCGCGATCACCGTCGCGACGAACATGGCCGGCCGCGGTACCGACATCATGCTGGGCGGGAACCCGGAGTTCGTCGCGGACCAGGAGCTGCACCAGCGCGGACTGTCTCCGGTGGACACGCCGGAGGACTACGAGGCAGCCTGGCCCGGCGCGGTGGAAAAGGCGCGCAAGGCGGTCGCGGAGGAGCACGAGGAGGTCGTCGCGGCTGGCGGGCTGTACGTGCTCGGCACCGAGCGGCACGAGTCGCGCCGGATCGACAACCAGTTGCGCGGCCGGTCCGGCCGTCAGGGCGACCCCGGCGAGTCGCGGTTCTACCTGTCGCTCGAGGACGACCTGATGGTCAGGTTCAACGGCGACAAGATCGCGCACCTGATGCAGCTGCTCAAGACGCCGGAGGATATGCCGCTGGAGTCCAAGCCGGTCAGCCGCGCGATCAGGTCCGCCCAGGGCAACGTCGAGTCGCTGAACTTCGAGATCCGCAAGGACGTGCTCAAGTACGACGACGTCATGAACCGGCAGCGCAAGGTCGTCTACGAGGAGCGGCGCGCGGTGCTGGAGGGCGCGGACCTGACAAGAGCAGATCAACGGCATGATCGACGAGGTCGTGAGTGACTACGTGGCCGGCGCGACGGCCGACGGCTTCCCGGAGGAATGGGACCTGGAGAAGCTATGGCGGGCGCTGCGCCAGCTGTACCCGGTCGACGTCACGATCGATCAGGTCATCGACGACGCAGGCGGCGAGCGCTCGCACCTGACCAGGGAGATCCTGACCGAGGAGATCCGGGAGGACGCGCACGGCGGCGTACGTCCGCCGGGAGGAAGAGCTCACGCCGGACGTCATGCGCGAGTTCGAGCGCCGGGTCGTGCTGTCGGTGCTCGACCGGAAGTGGCGCGAGCACCTTTACGAGATGGACTACCTGCGCGAGGGCGTCAGCCTGCGCGGCTACGGCCAGCGCGACCCGCTGATCGAGTACCAGCGCGAGGGCTACGACATGTTCACCACGATGATGGAGGGCATCAAGGAGGAGTCGGTCACGAGCCTGTTCAACCTGCAGGTTCAGGTCCAGCAGAATCCGATCGTCGAAGAGGCAGCGGAGGACGGTGCGGTGCCGCCGCCCGCAGTCGGCGCCGCCGACCCGCCCGCAGCAGCAGGCGGCGCGGCACGGCCGGGCGGCACGAGGCCCGCGGCGCGAGCGCGGCCCCGGCCGCGGACGACGGCGAGAGCGTTCTTCCGGCCGCCCTCGCCCGCGGCGTGGCCCGGCCGAAGCAGACCGGCCAGCTCAGCTACAGCGCGCCCGCCGAGGACGCGTCCGGGCAGGCGGCGCACAAGACGACCGACGCTGACTCGGCGCAGTACGCCAACGTGGGCCGGAACGCGCCCTGCCCGTGCGGCTCGGGCCGGAAGTTCAAGCAATGCCACGGCGACCCTCGTAATCGCTGAGTCTGGCTGGGAACGCGGGGACATAGCGCCTCAGGCGGATTCGAGCGCGGTGCACTGCCACCGGTCGGTGGCCGGGTCGGCGCGCTCGAGCCGGAGCGCGAGCACCCGGACCCGGCCGCCGAAGCCCACCACGGCGGTCATCTCAAGGACGTCGGCCGCCGGGGCGGAGGTCATGACCCGGCGCAGCCGCGGGCGCCGGCTCGATGCCAGCAACGGGCCGAGCTCGCGGATACGCTGCTCTGGTCTGCTCGGTCGTCCACGGCGTGAGCTGACGGGCGGGCCGGGCGCCCGCCAGGGTCTCCGCCAGCACCTGGGCGAACTGGCTCGGCCAGCCGTCAGGTCCGGGGACAGCCCGGCCCACGCGGCGGCCCTGGGCTGGCTCGCCCGGCTGGCCCGGGTCAGGTCCGCCGTCGTCAGGTCCCTCGTCCTCGGGCTCGCGGTCTCCGTGCGGCCTCGGATCCGGCGGCCCGTCGTATGGGGTCGGATCCGACGGCCCGTCGTATGGGGGCAGGGAGTCGGGGACCTGGACCTGGCGCACGGCCACGGGGTCGGGCAGCGGCGCTTGACGTCCGTCTGGCCGCCGAAGTGCCGGTATGACCAGGGCCGGCAGGATGGGTATCACGATTGGCCTGGCTGGCGGGTCGGGTGGGTGCGAGGGTAAGCCGGGCGGCGGGTTCAGCTCCATGCCAGGAGTTCTACTCGGTGCCAATGACATTTTCCGGGGCCGGAATGCCCCCGGCGCGCTGGTGGTTCTTGCCTACTGGCTACGAATCGAACACCTGGAGATTGCAGTGTCACTGCCACCGCTCGTAGAGCCGGCCGCAGACCTTACCGTCGACGAGGTCAGGCGCTACTCGCGTCATCTGATCATCCCCGAGGTCGGGATGACCGGCCAGAAGCGGCTGAAGAACGCGAAGGTGCTGTGCGTGGGCGCGGGCGGGCTCGGCTCCCCGGCACTGCTCTACCTGGCCGCGGCCGGGGTTGGCACGCTCGGCGTGATCGACTTCGACACGGTCGACGAGTCGAATCTGCAGCGGCAGATCATCCACGGTCAGTCCGACATCGGCCGCCCGAAGGCCGAGTCGGCGCGGGACAGCATCAAGGAGATCAACCCATACGTGAACGTTGTCCTATATGAGGAATCGCTCACTGTGGACAACGTGATGGAGATCTTCTCCCAGTTCGACCTGATCGTTGACGGCACGGACAACTTCGCCACCCGCTACATGGTCAACGACGCTTGCGTCCTGCTCGGCAAGCCGTACGTGTGGGGGTCGATCTTCCGGTTCGACGGCCAGGCCAGCGTCTTCTGGGCCGAGCACGGGCCCTGCTATCGCTGCCTGTACCCGGACCCGCCGCCGCCGGGCATGGTGCCCTCCTGCGCCGAGGGCGGCGTCCTCGGCGTGCTGTGCGCCTCCATCGGCTCGATCCAGGTCACCGAGGCCATCAAGCTGCTCACCGGCATCGGCGAGCCGCTGGCCGGACGCCTCATGATCTACGACGCACTGGAGATGAGCTACCGGACCGTGCGGATTCGCAAGGACCCCGAGTGCGCGATCTGCGGGAAGAACCCGACGATCACCGAGCTCATCGACTACGACGCGTTCTGCGGGGTGCTGTCCGAGGACGCGCAGGAGGCGGCGTCCGGGTCGACGATCACCGCGACCGAGCTCAAGTCGATGCTCGACAACGGCGACAACATCTTCCTGGTGGACGTCCGGGAGCCGAACGAGTACGAAATCGTGTCGATCCCCGGCTCGGTGCTGATCCCGAAGGACCAGTTCCTGACCGGCGCGGCGCTGGAGAAGCTGCCGCAGGACAAGCGCATCGTGCTGCACTGCAAGAGCGGTGCCCGCAGCGCTGAGGCCCTGGCGGTGGTCAAGAACGCCGGGTTCTCCGATGCCGTGCACGTGGGCGGCGGCGTGCTCGCCTGGGTCAGCCAGGTAGACCCGAGCCTGCCCACGTACTGATGCGCGCGGCCGCCAGGGCCGCCGCCGGACGGCACCGCAGAGCCAGCACAGGCCGTAGGCTTCCGGTGTGACATTTCCGCCCGGCCCGGCCAGCGACGAGGAGAATCCTCCTGGCTGGGACGTGCGCGGCGACGAGCCGCGGGCTACCAGCGCGGTCTGGCGGGCCGTCGGCTCCGTCGGTGCCAGGCCGACGGCGGCCGAGCCGGCCCGGCAGCGGACGAGACGATGCCGCTCGCGGTCGGACCAGAGCCACTGGTGGCGATCAGGGTGCCGACGGCGGATCCGGTGCACTCAACGGAGCCGCGAGCCGTCGATTCGCCCCGGTCGGCCGTCGAGGAGCCGGCCACGGAGCTGAGCGGGCCGCCCACGGAGCAGCCGCCGCCGCCTGCCGACCCGGCCATCCCCGCCGACTATCCGCAGCTGCCGCCGGCGCCGCGCCGCGGCCGTAGCTGGGTGGCGATGCTGGCCTTGCTGGCCATCGGCCTGTGCGGGTTCGCCGGCGGCGCCGCCGGCGCGGTCCGGCAACTGCTGCCGCGCGAGTTCTCGCTGGCGCAGCAGCGGCAGATCCAGACCTGGGAGATGACCAGGCGCTGGCGCGCGCAGCAGGCGGGGCAGATCTTCCCGGCGACCCTGCCGCTACCTGGTGCCGGGGCAGTCCCTGAACAGCAGCGACGACCTCGGCGCTCACCGCTCGCCGACTGGGCATCGCGACGCCGGGTAGCTGCGGCAGGGTCGTATCCAAATCGGCCGCGGCCGTGCTCGCGGCCGGCCGACTGCGCCGCAGTGCTGCGCGCGACCTACCTCGACGCGTCCGGAGCATGGTCGCGACGGTCGGCGTCGCCGCCATGCCGAGCTACCGCCGCGGCCCTGGCGGCGGTGGCCGAGCTGGGCGTCTCCGCTCGCAGCCAGAGCTTCGCGGTGCACGCCTTCCCGCTCGCCAGATCGGCGGCGGCCAGCTTCCGGCAGGCGCAGCGGCAGTATTCGATCGCGATGTCCAGCCGGGCCGTACGTCATCCTCGCGACGGCGGGATTCACCGACGGCAGGCGGCACGTGCCGCTGTCCACCGATGACTACATCAAGCAGGAAATGAACAGCCTCGTCACCGGGCTGGTTAAGGACCTAGTCCACCACCTGGGGAAGCAGGTGCCGCGCCGCGACCTGCCCCGGAGCGCCGGGATGCTGACGCGACGCTGTCGGACCGGCGGGCCAGCCCGGCGGCTGGCTGGCGGCGGCGGCATGCTGGCCGCCTGCTGGCCATCGCGATCGGCCTCGCGGTGCCCGCCAGCGCCGATGCGGTGCGCGACAGCGAGGCCTGGGTGCTCGGCGGCGCTGAACGTGCAGGCGGCCTGGCAGGTGACGCAGGGACACGGCGTGACCGTCGCCGTCATCGACAGCGGCGTGAACCGGCACGTGTCCGACCTGACCGGCTCGGTCATCGACCGGGCCCGACTTCACGGGCGTGCACGACTCTCGCCCACGGACCCGAACTGGGGCAAGCACGGCACCTGGATGGCGTCCTTGATCGTCGGGCACGGGCATGCCGGCGACAGCGGCATCATCGGCGTGGCGCCGCAGGCCAAGGTGCTGTCCATCCGGGTGATCACCGACAAGGGCGACCCCAACTTCAGCGCGTACGAGCACGAGTCGGCGCGCCAGGAGCCAGCGCGAGCTGGCCGAAGGCGATCAGCTACGCGGTCGGCCACCACGCCAGCGTCATCAGCATGTCGCTCGGCTACGGCCTGCAGAGCCAGCCGGTGCGGCGCCGCGCTGCAGGACGCCTACGACCACAACGTCGTCGTCGTCGCGTCGGCCGGCAACTCCGGAGAGCCAGGCCGGCGGACGCCGGCCGGGCAGGCTCCGTACTCGTTCCCGGCCAACTACCCTGGCGTGCTCGCGGTCGCTGCGCTGACCCAGGGCGGCCAGCTGGCCGGCTACTCGAGCAACAACCTGTCCGTCCAGGTCGCGGCGCCCGGCTCGTCGGTGCCGGCCCAGGGCCGCGACGGCCGGTACTGGATAGTCACCGGCACCAGCCCGGCGTGCGCGCTGACCGCCGGGGTGGCGGCGCTGGTCAAGTCCGCGCTACCGCGGCTGACCGACAGCGAGGTCATCGAGGCCGATCACCAGCAGCACGACGCCCGGCAGTCGCCCGGCCGGCGGCTACGACGATCAGGTCGGCTTCGGCGAGGTCAACGCGGCCGCGGCGCTCACCGCGGCCGGGCAGATCGCCGCCACCGCGCCGCCGGCCAGCCGGCTTCACGGCCAGCGCGCATTTCGGCGGCGGCGCCGCGGCCATCCCGGCGCCGCCGGTCGCGCCGCGCGGCCGGACCGCGCTGGTGCTGTTCTGCCTGCTCGGCGCCGCGGGCCTCGTGCTGATCGCGGTCGCGATCTCGCGCCTGTTCGCACTGCGCGACCCGGTTCCGGCGGAGCGCCGGCGCGCTGGCGACCGGCCGCGCGTCGCCGGCGGGCCGCCAGGCCGGCACGCCGCACCGCGCAGGCCCGACGGCGGCCAGCCGGCCAGCGACGAGGACGGACCGTGACGCCGCCGCCGCGCGATCGCGACGACCGGCTGAGTGACTTCGCCGGCCGGGTGCTCGACGTGGTCGACACGGTCCCGCCTGGCCAGGTGATGTCGTACGGCGACGTCGCCGAGTTCCTCGGCGAAGGCGGCCCGCGCCAGGTCGGCCGCGTGATGGCGCTGTGGGGCGGCGGCGTTGCCTGGTGGCGGGTCGTGCACGCGGACGGCTCGCTGCTGGCCGGACACGAGCGCGCGGCGCTCGCGCGCTACGAGCGCCGAAGGCACGCCGCTGCGCCGCCCGGCCGGTGGCGGGATGCCGCGGATTGACATGCGCCGGGCGCGGCTCGCGGGCAATGCCGGACGGCGCACCGCGCGCGATAGCGCTCCGATTGTCGGTGCGGTCTGCTGGAATTCAAGACGAGATGGAAACCGCACCGCCTACCTACCGGCTCGTGCGCGAGGCCGGCTGCCGCACCCGCTGCGCCGCGAGCTGGACGCCGCGCAGAACGCCGTCGTGACGCACGCGGGCGGACCGCTGCTGGTGCTCGCCGGACCCGGCACCGGCAAGACGACGACGATCGTGGAGTCAGTCGTCGACCGGGTCGCGCGGCGCGGCATCGACCCCGGCCGGGTGCTCGTGCTGACCTTCAGCCGCAAGGCCGCCGAGGAGCTGCGCGAGCGTATCGCGCTGCGGCTGGACCGGACGCTGCGGCAGCCGGTCGCGATGACGTTCCACAGCTACGCGTTCGCGCTTGTCCGGCGGGAGTTCGTGCTAGCCGGTGAGCAGGCGCCGATCCTGCTGCCGGGACCGGAGCAGCTGCTCGAGGTGCGCAGGCTGCTGCGCGGCGAGGCGGGTGACGGCAGCCGCGGCTGGCCGGAGCGACTGCGCGCCGCGGTCGGGACGCGCGGCTTCGCGGCGGAGCTGCGCGACTTCCTGCTGCGGGCCGCCGAGCGCGGCCTGGACGGCAGCGCGCTGGCCGCGATCGGCCGGTCGCACGGTCGCGACGACTGGGAAGCGGCCGGGCGGTTCCTGGACAGCGTACGCCGCCAGGTTCGACCTCGCGCCCGTGCCCGCCTACGACTACGCCGAGATCGTGCGGATCGCCGGGGCGCTGCTGCGCCGCGGCGCGGTCCGGGCCCGGGAGCGGGACGCATACGACGCGGTATTCGTGGACGAGTACCAGGACACCGACCCGGCGCAGGAAGAGCTGCTCGTGCAGCTCGCCGGGGACGGGCGCGAGCTGGTCGCGGTCGGCGACCCGGATCAGTCGATCTACGCCTTCCGCGGGGCCGACGTCGGTGCGCTGCGCCGGTTCCCTGATCGGTTCCGCGCACCGGACGGCAGCCCGGCCCGGGTGGCTGCCCTGCGGTTCAGCCGCCGCAGCGGCCCGGTGCTGCTGGCCGCCTCCCGGCGGGTGGCGGCCAGGCTGCCGGTCGTCGCTCGGCCAGCAGCCCGGCGGCCGGGCCGATCACCGCGCGCTCGTTCCCGGCCGGGGCGGCGCGCCGGGAACGGTGCGGATAGCGGTCGCCGCCAGCGCTAGCCAGGAAGCCGCGCTGATCGCCGACACGCTGCGGCGGGCGCACCTGATGGACGGCAGTGCCCTGGTCGCGGATGGCGGTGCTGGTGCGGTCGGCCGTGCGGCAGGTCGCCGGTGCTGCAGCGCGCGCTGACCGCGGCCGGCGTACCGGTCGCCGTCGCCGGCGACGAGCTGCCGCTGTCTGCCGAGCCCGGTTGCCGCCCGCTGCTGCGGCTGATCCGGTGCGCGATCCGGCCCGAGACACTGGACGAGCAGGCGGCCGCGGAACTGCTCACCGGTCCGCTCGGCGGCACCGACGCTCTCGGCCTGCGGCGGCTGCGCCGCGGCCCTGCAGGCGGCAGCGCGCGCGGCGGCGCAGCCGCCGGCCGAGGAGCCGCTGGCGGCCGCGCTGCGGGATCCGCGTGAGCTGACGCAGGCCGGCTGGCCAGCGGACGACGGACGAGCGCGCCGCCGGTCGGGCTCGCGGCAGCCTGGCCGCGGCGCGCGCCGGGTGGCGGCGCTGCTGGAGGTCGCGCGCGCCGCCGACCAGCGCCGGCACCCCGCACGACGTGCTGTGGGCCGTGTGGGAGGCGTCCGGGCTGGCCGCCGGGTGGCAGGCGGCCAGCGCGGCGGGCGGGACCCGCGGCGCGGTGGCGGACGCCGACCTGGACGCGGTGGTCGCGCTGTTCGACGCGGCCGCCCGGTTCACCGAGCGGCTGCCGCACGGATCGACCTGGCTGTTCCTGGACAGCGCTGGCCGGCCAGGAGATCGCCGGCGACACGCTCGCCGAGCGCGCGCCCGCGCGGCGAGACCGTCACGGTGCTGACCGCGCACAAGTCCAAGGGCCTGGAGTGGGACCTCGTCGTCGTCGGCGGGCGTGCAGGAAGGCACCTGGCCCGACCTGCGCCAGCGCGGGTCGCTGCTCGGCATGGACGAGCTGGTCGACGTCGTGGCCGGCCGCGCGAGGCCGGTCCGGCCGCGGACGCCGCGGCGTGCGGCGGCCGCCGCGCGGCTGCTCGCCGAGGAGCGGCGGCTGTTCTACGTCGCGGTGACGAGGGCCAGGTCCGCGCTGTTGGTGACTGCCGTCGGCGCCGAGGATGCCGAGGATCGGCCGTCCCGGTTCCTGACCGAGCTGGCCGGCGACGACATCGAGATCGAGCGTGTCGCGGGCACCGGGCACCGCTGGCTGTCGCTGCCGGCACTGACCGCCGACCTGCGCCGCGCCGCCGCGGACAGCAGCCTGCCGGGCCCGGTGCGGGCCGCGGCGGCGCGGGCAGCTGGCCAGGCTCGCCGCGGCCGGCGTACGCGGGGCCAGCCCGCGGCACTGGTACGCGCTGACCGAACTCACCGCGGCGGGCGAGCCGATCCCGGCCGGCGTGCACGTGTCGCCGTCGCGGGTGGAGAGCTTCACCAAGTGCGGCCTGCGCTGGCTGCTGGAGGCCGCCGTCGGCGCGAGCGTGCCCGGGACCGCGCAGCATCTGGGCGTCGTGATCCACGCGGCGGCCGCGCTCGCCGCCGAGGGCGCCGACGACGGCGAGGTCGCCAAGCGCATCGACGAGCTCTGGCAGCACCTGGACTTCGGCAGCGCCTGGTACAGCGCCCGGCAGCGCGCGCCAGGCCGAGGGCATGGTGCGCAAGTTCCTGGACTGGCACCGCACCAATCCGCGCGAGCTGGTCGCGGTCGAGCAGCGAGCTAGAGGCGTGCGCTCGGCGACATCACTGATCACCGGCCGGGTCGACCGGCTGGAGCGCGACGACGGACGGCGCCGCGATCGTGGTCGACCTGAAGACCGGGACCAGGCCGTCCGACGGCGACCTGGATCGCAACCCGCAGCTCGGCGTCTATCAGCTCGCGGTCCTGCTCGGCGCGTTCGAGCAGCTCGGGCTCACCGAGCCCGGCGGGGCCGAGCTGGTGCACGTCGGCAAGGCCGGCGCTGACGGCGCAGCGTCCGGGTGCAGGCCCAGCGCAGCCTCCGCGACGACCCCGATCCGGAGTGGGCCGCGGCGGCTGGTCGAGACCGTCGCGAGCGGGATGGCGGGCCCGGTCTTCACCGCGACGGCCAACCCCGGCTGCCGGGTCTGCCCGGTCGCGTCCTGCTGCCCGGTGGATGAGCGCGGCGGGCGGGTGACGCCGTGACCAGCCCGCGATCCGGTACACGCCCGGCGCAGCTCGCCCGGCTGGTGGGCGCGCAGGAGCCGACGGCCGAGCAGGCCGCGGTGATCAGCGCGCCGCTGCGGCCGATGGCGGTCATCGCCGGCGCCGGATCGGGCAAGAGCGAGACGATGGCCGCGCGCCTGGTGTGGCTGGTCGCGAATCAGCTGGTGCAGCCCGAGCGCGTGCTCGGGCTCACGTTCACCCGCAAGGCGGCGGCCGAGCTCGCGGAGCGGGTCCGGATGCGGCTCGACGGCCTGCGCCGGGCCGGGCTGAGCCTGCCGGCCAGCCGGCCGGCGCCGCGCCTGATCCGGACGCGCTCGGCGGCGTCCCGGTGATCTCGACCTACCACGCGTATGCGGGCCGGCTCGTCGTCGATCACGCCCTGCGGGAAGGACTGGAGCCGACGCTGCGGCTGATCACGCCCGCAGTCTGCTGGCAGCTCGCGGCGCGCGTGGTCGCGGCCGTACGAGGGTCCGATGGACGCGCTGGAGTGGACTCCGGCCACCGTGACGGCCGCGGTGCTGACCCTCGCCGGCGAGATGGTCGGAGCATCTGCGCGTGGCGGCCGACGTGACCGACGTCGGCGCACGTGCTGGAGGCGACCGCGACCGGGCTCGACCGGCAAGGTGCCGAAGGCGGTCCAGGACGTACTCAAGACGCAGCGCGCGCGTGCGCAGCTGCTGCCGCTCGTGGCCGGCTACGCGGCCGCGAAGGTGGCTCGCGAGGTCATCGACTACGGCGATCAGATGGCGATCGCGGCGCGGATCGCCGCCCGTCACCCGGCGGTCGGCGCAGGCGGAGCGCGGCCCGTTACCAGGTGGTCTCTGCTGGATGAGTACCAGGACACCTCGCACGCGCAGCTGGTGCTGCTGCGGGCGCTGTTCGGGACCGGGCACCCGGTGACGGCGGTCGGTGATCCGTGCCAGTCCATCTACGGCTGGCGCGGCGCGAGCGCGGGCAACCTGCGCAGGTTCAGCGCCGACTTCCCGGTCGCGCCCGGCGAGCCGGCGGCGGTGCAGCTGCTGTCGACGAGTTTCCGCAACACCGGCCGGGTGCTGGCCGCCGCGGGAGTCGTCCAGGCCGAGCTGCGGGCCGACGCCGCCGACGTGCCGGTGCTGATCGCACCGCCGGGCCGGGCCGACCGCGGACTCGTCCGGTGCGCGCTGCTGGAGTCGGTCGCCGCGGAGGCGACTGGGTGGCCGATCAGGTGGTGGCGTTGCTCGAGCTGCCGCCGGGGCTGGCCCCCGACGGCGAGCCGTGGCCGGACGGCGGCCAGCGCCAAGGTCCGGCCGCGCGACATCGCCGTGCTGTGCCGCAAGCGCACGCAGTTCGCCGCGCTGCGCGCCGCGCTGGAGGCCCGCGGCGTCCCGGTCGAGGTCGTCGGCCTCGGCGGCCTGCTGACCGTGCCCGAGGTGGCCGACATCGTGGCGACGCTGCAGGTGATGCACGACCCGACCGCGCCGGCGCGCTCGCGCGGCTGCTGACGTCACCGCGCTGGCGGATCGGCCCGGCCGACCTGGTCGCGCTGGGCCGGCGTGCCCGTCACCTCGCCCGCGCGGTCCCGCCGGCCGACTCCGGCCGATGTGGTCCGGCGCGGATCGGGTCGGCTCGGCCAGCCGCCGATCGAAGCGGGGGCGACACCGCCAGCCGCGGGCGAGCGGGCGCGACCGGGTCGGCCGACGCGGAGGGGCGGTCGTGACCGACGCCCTCTCCGATCTCACCAGGGACCAGGGCAGCCTGGTCGAGGCGCTGGATGATCCGGGCAGCCCGGCGGCGTACTCGTTCGCGGGTTACGGCCGGATGTCGGCGCTCGCCGCCGAGTTGCGCGCACTGCGCGCGCACGCCGGCCGTGCCGCTGGCGGAGCTCGTCACGGAGGTCGAGCGGACGCTCGGACTCGACGTCGAGGTGGCGTCGCGGCCCGGTGCCGACCCGGCCGCGGCCCGAGCCGACCTGGACGCGTTCGCCGACGCGGCGGCGGCTTTCGCCGGGCGATGCCGACGAGCCGACCCTCGGCGCGTTCCTGGCTTACCTGGTCGCCGCCGAGAGCGAGGAGTTCGGTCTGGAAGCCGGGCAGGTCGGTGACACCGACACGGTCAAGCTCGCCACCGTGCACGCGGCGAAGGGCCTGCAGTGGCCCGCGGTCTTCGTGCCGGGGCTGGCCGACGGGCCCGCACCGGCACCTGTTCCCGGCCCGGCCGCAGGGTGTCGACCAAGTGGACCGACAACGCCCGGCTGCTGCCGTTCGAGCTGCGCGGCGACGCCGCCGACCTGCCGGCCCTGCCCGGTCTGACCGGTGCCGGGCTCACCGAGTTCGCCGCCGCGTGCGCGGCCCGCGACTGGCCGAGGAGCGCAGGCTCGGCTACGTCGCGGCGACCAGGGCCGCGTACCTGCTCGGGTGCTGCGGACACTGGTGGTCGGACGGGCCCTCGCGACTCGGGCCGTCGCGGTTCCTGGCCGGAGGTGCGCGCGGCCTGCGAGGACGGCGCGGGTGAGGTGGACCGACTGGCACCCGGAGCCGGCCGCGGATGACGTCAACCCGGCGCTGGCCGAGCCCGCGTCGGCGGTGCTGGCCGGCCGAGGTCGCCGCGGGTGCGCGTTACGACGCGGTCCGGGCGGCGGGCGAACTGGTGGACGATCGCCATCCGGGCGCTGACCGCGCCGGGGCCGCAGGCCACCAAGGCGCGACCGAAGCCGACCCGCACGGGCCGCATCGCGAGCCGATCGAGGCGTGGACTCGCGACACCGACCTGCTGCTGGCCGAGCGCGACGCAGCGGCGCCGGGCCAGGAGGTACTGGTCGGGTTGCCGCGCAGGCTCCCGGTCTCGGCGCTGGTCACCATCGCGCGTGATCCGGCCGAGCTGGCCCAGCAGGTCCGGCGGCCGATGCCACGCCCGCCGGCGCCGCAGGCCACCCGCGGCACGGTGTTCCACCAGTGGCTGGAGCAGCGGTTCGGGCAGGCGCAGCTGATCGACGCCGACGAGCTGCCGGGCGCGGCCGACGACCAGGCCGCTACCGGGCCGAGCCCGAGCTGGCCGACGCTGAAGGCTGCCTTCGAGGCGGGCGAGTGGGCCGACCGCTGGCCCGCGGAGGTGGAGGTCGGGTTCGAGACGCTGATCGGCGGACCGGATGGTGCGCGGCCGCATCGACGCGGTGTTCGCCGACGATCCCGGCGGCGGGTACGACGTGGTGGACTGGAAGACCGGCAGGCCGCCCGGCTCGGCCGCGGAGAAGCAGGCCGTCTCGGTGCAGCTCGCCGCCTACCGGCTGGCCTGGGCCGCGCTGGCCGGCGTGGACGTGGAGCAGCGTCCGGGCTGCCTTCTACTACGTCCGCGATGACGCCACGGTCCGCCCCGCCGACCTGCTGGACCGGGCCGGCCTTGAGGTGCTGCTCGCAGGCGCCGGGGAGACTCGCGCCGGGCTAGGCGCGCACCGCGACGCCGCGGGCGTGCGGCGTTGTCGGCCACGGCAGCCCCGACTCGGGCAGCCGGTATCTGGTCAGGCGGACGATGCTGAACCCGCCGGCCGTCAGGGCCGCGACCGGATCCCGGCTCGCGTGGCAGTTCCCGAAGCAGAACGGCCAGATCGTCGCGTCCGCCAGTCGCTGCACGCGCCGGAAGCCGGGTGAGTCGGCGCGCACGTGTTCCATGAAGATGAGCTTGCCGCCCGGCCGCAGCACCCGGTGCATCTCCGCGACGCGCGGCGGTCAGGTCGGCCACCGAGCACAGCATCAGCGTCGCCACCACGGCGTCGACGCTGCCGTCCTCGGCGGGCAGCTGCTCGGCCGTGCCGTCCACCACCTTGATCGGCACCTTGGCCGCGGCCGCGGCGCGCTCGGCGATGCCGCGCAGGTGCGGCTCCGGCTCGACCGCCAGCACGCTGGTCACCGTCGCCGGATAGTGGCTGAAGTTCAGCCCGTTGCCCGCACCTGCCTCCAGCACGGAGCCGGACACGTCCGCGAGCAGCTCCTCCCGGATACGGCCGACGCCCGCGCCCTCCATGCCGGAACTCAGGCGTGCGTAGAAGCGGGCGAACAGCGGATGGCGGACTTGCTGGGCCGGGCATGAATCTCCTCGGCTGACGGGCGCTGCGAGCCTCCATTGTTCCCTTACGCCATGCCCGGTGCCGCCGATGACGCTCGGTGCCGCCGGAACTTCCCTGGGTAGGATGCCGGGGACCGACGGATGGAGGCATCGGTGACGGAACGACGAGTTGCCATGAGCGACGGCATCGCCGAGCGAGTGGTGCGCCGGGCCATCTCACACCTTGCGAACACGTATTCGCACGCCCCGGCCAGGTCGAGCAGCGCCAAGGAGATGCTCGTCCGTGCGCTTGAGGGCAATAGTGACGAAGCGGACGGGGTGGACGGGTACGCCGCGGCGGCGGCGATCGCGGCGCTCGCCCACGGCATCGAGGCCGAGGTGGGCCGCGGCCTGGACTGGCTCGCGGTGGCCGCGCTGCAGGAGTGGGACTCCCATCATCCGGAGAACCCGATCTAGCCCGGCCGTCAGCTCAGGTGCCGCTCCAGCGACGTCATCTTCGCCGTCAGCGCGCCGGTGACGCCCGGTGACGCCCGGCCGGATGTCGGCCTTCAGCGTGACGCTCACCCGCGGCGCCTTGGCGGCGACCGCCTCGACGGCGTCCTTGACCACCGCCATCACCTGGTCCCACTCGCCTTCGATCGATGTGAACATCGCGTCGGTCTGATTCGGCAGGCCGCTCGCCCGTACGACCCGGACGGCATCCGCGACGTATTCCGCGACGTCCGCGCCCACTCCGAGCGGCGTGACGGAGAACGCGACGATCATGGCAGCTCCTCAGCAGGCGGGACCGGCGGACGCGGCCCATCGTAGGCCCGTGCGGGCAGCCGTCCGCCCGCGGAGGTGCGCCGCTACGATCGTGACGAGCGCGCCCGATCCGCCGAGGTTCCGCCTGCGAAGGAGCATCATGGACGTCCCGGAGTACATCGAGGAGCATGCGCGGGAGTTCTTCGAGACGCTCAGTGACTGGCTCAGGATCCCGTCGATCTCCGCGGATCCGGCCCGGCACGGCGACGTCGCGAGGTCGGCGGAGTGGCTGCAGGCGCACCTGCTGGCAACCGGATTCGCCGGTCGCCGAGATCTGGCCGACGGGCGAGCCGGAACGAGCGCGCCCGGGCTGCCCGCCGTGTACGCGGAGTGGCCCGCCGCCGAGGCCGGCGCGCCGGTGGTGCTCGTCTACGGGCATCACGACGTGCAGCCCGTCGAGCCGCTGGCGGAGTGGGACAGCCCGCCGTTCGAGCCGGTGCAGCGCGATGGCCTGCTACTCGGCCGCGGCGCCTCCGACGACAAGGGTCAGGTCCTGTTCCACACCCTTGGTCTGCGCGCGAACCTCGCCGTCGCCGAGGCGGCCGCGCCGCCGGTCACGCTGAAGCTGCTGATCGAAGGCGAGGAGGAGTCCGGCTCGCCGCACTTCGCGGACCTGCTGCGACGCGAGCGGGACCGGCTGCGCTGCGACGTCATCGTCATCTCCGACACCACGATGTGGTCGGCGGACGTGCCGTCCATGTGCGTGGCCATGCGCGGCGTGGTGGACGCGGAGGTCAGCCTGCGCGGCCCGGAGCGCGACCTGCATTCCGGGTCGTTCGGCGGCGCCGTGCCGAACCCGCTGCACGCGATGGCCGGTCTGCTGGCCGGCTTGCACGACGCCGACGGCCGGGTCACGCTGCCGGGCTTCTACGACGACGTGCTGCCGCTGTCGGACGCGGAGCGCGACGCTGATCGCGCGGCTGCCGTTCGACGAGAAGGCCTGGCTCGCCGAGGCGGGCAACAGCGGCGCGACCGCCGGCGAGGCGCGGCTTCGGCACACTGGAGCGCGTCTGGGCCCGGCCGACCGCCGAGATCAACGGCGTGTTCGGCGGGCACACCGGCCCCGGCGGCAAGACAATCGTGCCGGCCAGCGCGCACGCGAAGCTGTCGTTCCGGCTGGTCGCCAACCAGGATCCCGACGCCGTCCTGGCCAGCCTGCGGCGGTACGTGCGCGAGCACACGCCGCCCGGCATTGAGGCGACCGTCAGCTCGGGCGGGCACGGCGTCCGGCCCTGTTTCGCGCCGATGGACTCGCCCGCGGTCAAGGCCGGGTTGCGCGCGATGGAGCGGGCGTTCGGCACCCAGATCCTGTTCACCAGGGAGGGCGGCAGCGGTCCCGAGGCCGATCTGGCCGACATCCTGGCCGCCCCGCTGGTGTTCGTCGCGGTCGGGCTGGACGCCGACCGGATCCACGCGCCCAACGAGCGGGTCAGCATGGAGCTGCTGCTCAAGGGCGCGGAGACGGCCGCCTACCTGTGGGACGAGCTGGCCGCGGCGGCCGCCGAGCTGACGGCCGGACGGTGAGCGCCGCAGCGGCCGCGGACGGCGCGCCCGACCGCGCGCCCCGGCCCGGCCGGGCGGGCCTCGGGCTGACCGGCACCGCGCTCACCGGGCTGGCGCTGTCGCGCGCCGAGGTCGACCGGTCCGCGCACCTGCGCGCCGAGCCGCGCGTGGCTGGACGCGGCCTGGGCCGACCCGGGCACCCGGGTGCTGCCGGTGCAGGGCGGCCGGGCGCTGGTCGAGCTGACGAGCGGAACGGCCCGGCTGCAGTTCATCTCGCCCGGGCAGGCGCCCGCGGGGCGTCAGGTTCCTGCTGGGCACCGATGCCGGCGGCGTCGCGTACTTCGGCGTGGCCGGCCCGCCGCCGGAGCCCGACGACCCGGACGTGCGCGCCGCCCACCTGCGCGAAGTCGGCCCGCAGCTGTCGGACCGGGACGCTGGCCTGATGACCCATGCGGTCGCGCTGGCCAACTGGCACGAGACGTTCACGCACTGCCCGCGGTGCGGCGCGGCGACCAGTCCGGAGGCCTCCGGGCACGCGCGCCGGTGCCCGGTCGACGGCAGCGAGCATTTCCCGCGCGTCGATCCCGCGATGATCGTCCTGGTCACCGACCCCGATGACCGGTGCCTGCTGGCAAGGAACGTCATGTGGCCTGCCCGCCGGGTATCGATCCTGGCGGGTTTCGTGGAAGCGGGCGAGTCGGCGGAGCACGCGGTCGCGCGCGAGGTGCACGAGGAGACCGGGATCACCGTCGGCGTGATCCGCTATCTCGGCAGTCAGCCGTGGCCGATGCCGCAGAGCCTGATGCTCGGCTTCCGCGCCGAGGCGGCCGGCCATCAGCAGATCCGGGTCGACGACGCGGAGATCGCCGAGGCGAACTGGTACAGCCGCGACGACCTGGCCGCGGCGATCGCCAGCGGGCAGCTCCTGCTGCCGCCGCCGGTGTCCATCGCGCACCACATCATCCAGTCCTGGTACGGGGCGGAGCTGCCCGGCAGCTGGTGACTCGCGATAAGTAGATTGACGATAGGTAGATCATCTACCTATCATGGCGGCGTGACCAAGCGAGTTGCGCCGATGCGGGAGCCGACGTACTTCGTGCTCGCGTCCCTGCTGGACGGGCCGTTGCACGGCTACGCCATCATCAAGCGGACGGCTGAGCTGTCCGGCGACCGGGTCCGGCTCGCGACCGGCACCCTCTACACCGCGCTCGACCGGCTCACGACCGAGGGCTATGTGACCCAGGTCAGCGAGGAAGTGATCAACGGGCGGACGCGTCGGTCCTACGCGCTGACGTCGGGCGGCGCGGCCGCGCTGCAAGCGGAGGCCGAGCGGATGACGCAGACCGCCGCCGTGGTCAGCCGGGCGGCCGCCCGTCGTCCGGCCCGGACTAAGACGGCCCCGGCATGAGCTCGCTGGAGCGAAGGTACCGTCGGCTGCTGCGGTGCTACCCGGCCCAGTACCGGGCGGACCGGGCCGACGAGATGCTGGACACGCTGCTGGCTACTGCCGCACCGAGCCAGCGGTGGCCGGCCGCGCGTGAGTCCGCGGCGCTGGTGCGCGGCGGCATCCGGGCGCGGGCCGGCGTCAACGCAAGCCAGCCCGGCGGCGGCCAGCTTCCGCCTCGCGGCGATGCTCGCCTGCGCCGTCTATCTCGGTCTGGCCTTCGGGTCCACCGCGGCCGGCCTGATCGAGCGGGCCCGGTTCGGACTGGGCCTGACGCTCGGGTGGGACGGGTGGGCGGTGCTCTGCGCGTGCGTGTTCGGCGCGATCGCAGTGACCTGGTTCGCCCGTCAGGCGGTCGCCGTCGTCGCCCAGTTGGCGATGGCTGCGACCGGCCTGGCGATGATGCTGGCCGGCACCGGCTCCGGGCTGCGGCTGTTCCTCGTGATGCTGGTGCTCGCGCTGCTGACGTCGCTGCGGACAGAGCGACTGCCCCGCTGGTGGTTCGGGTGGTTCTGGCTCCTGCCCGTATGGTCGGTCGCCACCTCCTCCGGTCTCGTTCATGGCGCAGGGTTGGTCTTCTTCGCCGCCTTCCTGCTAGCGCCGGTCGTGTGCGTGCTGACCGACGCCCGGCCGATCTTCGCGCTCGCGATCCTGCTCGCCTTCATCGCGCTCACCGGGCTCGCCCGCCCGCACCCGCTGGTCGGGCCCAGCCCCTTCACGCTGGTAGTGCTCGGCTGCAGCGTCGTGGCCGCGCTGCCCATGCTCTTGCGGCTGCGCCGTCGTACGGTCCGATAGGGCCATCGGCGCGGAAGATCCGGCGTCATTTCCGACTCCGGATCTTCCGCGCTGATTGGTTCGCCGGGGGCGCTACGGGTTGATCGTGGTCTGCAGCGCCCGGCGCTTGCCGTTCCACGTCTCGATCAGCGGGTGCGCGTACGTGGTCACCGTGGGGAACGTGTATCCAGACGCGAAGCAGCGGTTCCGGGCCGGGCAGGAGATGCCAAAGTACAGCGACGGAGCCCACCGCGCGCTGGCGGTCCGGGTCGGCCCAGCCGAGGCACACGTAGCTGCCGTTGTGGCCGAACGCCCGCGGGCTGGATCGCTGCCCCAGCGGGCTGTGCCGCCCGCCGCACCGCTTGGCGAGCGCCTGATACAGCCGGGCGAGGTCCCTGGCGGTGGCGGACACGCTGGCGGCCGGGATCACCGCCTGCCGCACCGCCCGCCGGCTGATCACCTGCCCGGTCAGCCATTCGGCGCCGCCACGCCCGTGCACGGTGACCCCCCGTTCCCGGCATGACGCGGGCAGGCCAAGGTAGGTGTCGCGCAGCCGCAGCGGCGCGAGCAGAAACTCGCTGCGGACATCGCGGGTCAGGCACGCCCGAGCTTGCGCACGCCCTCGGCGATGTTCAGGCCGGGAGTCGGCAGGATCGAGATGACCGGGCGTGTCGAGCCCGGTCGCGTGGTACTCGGCCACCCGCTCGCGGCAGTGCTCCAGCGAGCCGTGCAGGACCAGCTCGTCGACCAGCTTGTCGGGAATCGCCGTCCAGCGCGCCGCGACGGTCACCGGCGTTCCACGCGGCCAGCATCGGCGCGATGATCTCACCGCGGCCGAGCCACTCGTGGAAGGCCGCGTAGACCGGGACGGTGAGGTAGGCGGCGATGACCCGGCGGCCGATGTGCCGCGCGGTGTCGGTGTCCTCGGTCGGGCAGACGAAGATCCTGGCCACCAGTTCGCAGTCGGCGCCGGCGACGTCACGTACCTGCGGCACGTCCGCGGGGGAGAGCCAGTTGGTGATCGCGATCCCGGCTTCGGCCGCGGCGAGCCGGACCATGCCGGGCCGCAGCGCGGCGAGGGCGAGCGCAGGCGGTCTCCTTCGGCGCCGGATCGAGCCGGAAGCCGTCGACCGAGAACGTCTCGTACTCGTGGCTGACCTTGCGCGCCGGTGAGCGCCTCGGTGAGGAACCTGCAGCATGTCCCGCGATCGCTGGTACGGCTTCTCGAACGGGATGCCGTTCCACTGCTCGACCGCGACCTTCGAGGACGTGCCGATGCCCATGACGAACCGGCCGGGGGCCAGCGACGCCCAGCGTGCTGGCCTGCACGGCCAGCGTGCTCGGCGCCCGGGTGTAGATGCCGACGATCGCGGTGCCGAGCCGCAGCTGCGGTGCCCACTGGGCGGCGAGCGCCAGCGGGGTGAACGCGTCGATCCCGTTCAGCTCGGCCGACCAGGCGTCGGTGTAGCCGAAGTCGGGCATCGAGCTGACGATCTCGCGCTGATCAGCCAGTGGCAGCCCGCTCAGCGGCAGCGTCATGCCCCAGCGCGGTTGCGATCCCATCGACGTCCTTTCGCCGGTGTTGGCGAGCACGCGTCTCACCTGGCAGCGAGTATGCCAGGACAGAGCGGGTCCGGCCGACCCCCGGGACCGGCCGGACAACGCCTAGGTGAACATCGAGTGAAGTTGGCCGGCCCGGGTGTTGTCCCCGGCTCAGCAGGCTATTTGAATGGGAGGCGCGGCCATGGTGCCCATGTCGTCCGCCGACACAATTCCTGCATGCTCGCGAGTGTCTCGGGAGGCACGGAAATGGGCACCGCTTTGCATGGCAGCACTCGATTGCTGCCCTCGGCAACTCCACTATCAAGCTGTCCGCCGGCTGGAACGCCTTCTGGTTCTGGGGCGTCTGGGCGTCTGCATCATCGGCGTCGGCATCGTGCTGTGGGCCGCGCTGCGGTCCAAGCGCTGGGATCGCTGGACGACGCAGGACATCCTCATCGTCGCTGCGCTGGGCGTGCTGCTCGAGGTCTACGACAACATCATCGGCGACCAGTTCATCAAGCCGATCATCGACGTCATCCCCGGCGCGGACCTGCTGCAGGTGCATGACCTGCCGTACATGTTCCTGCTGATGGTCGGCGTGGCCCTGGTGCGCAAACCCGGCTGCGTGACCGCCATGGTGTTCATCAACTACCTGCTCGCCCAGTTGCTGTTCGGCAGCGGGCACGGCGCGCTGGACTGGACCGACGGGCTGACCCAGGGCATCTTCTGCGACCTGTACATCGTGGCCAGGCGCGGCCGGGTCTACGCGCCGGGCTCGTCGGTCCTGGCGATGGTGGCCGACGGGCTGATGATCGGCCTGCTGCGCGGCGGCCCGAACGCGTTCCTGACCGACTGGACCTTCGACCCGTACCTGAACTCGACGTACTACACCTGGTACGCGATGTGGCGCGACACCTGGTCGAACGCGATCGGCAACGGCGTCGAGTCGGCCATCAGCGCGGTGCTCGCGCTGCGGGTGGCCCGCGCGGTCGTGCCGTCGATCGGGGCCGGAAGGCCAGGACGGCGGGCGACGCCGATCCGTTCGCCGAGCCGGCTGACCGCGGCGGCCAGCCGCCGGGCGCGACCGACGCTGCCCCCGGAAGGAGAGCTGGCATGAGGCGCATCGCAGCGATCTTCTCGGTGATCTCGGTCGTCCTGCTCGGTCTACGGGCTGATCGACTTCCTGACCAACTACAACTGGGCGCAGGGTGACCAGAATCCGCTGTTCGGCAAGCAGACGATCCTGCTCAACGACGGCGCCACGGTCCTGATCGCGGCCGGATTCCTGAGTGTCGGCTCGATCATCATGTGGATCGTGGCGCTGCGGAAGGGAGACGGCGATCAGCAGCCGTGACCTTGTCGCCGAGGACGTCTCCTTCGCCTACCTAGGCGCGGCGACCGCGGCACTGCGGCACGTGGACCTCGTGGTGCGGCCGGGCGAGGTCGTGCTCGTGACCGGCCTGTCCGGGTGCGGCAAGTCGACGCTGGCGCTGACGCTGTGCGGCCTGATCCCGGTCCGGGTGCACGGCGAGCTGCGCGGCCGGGTCACGTTCGGCGGCCAGCCGCTGTCCGGGCTGCCGCCGCACGAGGCGTCCCAGCTGGTCGGCATGGTCTTCCAGAACCCGAACGTCCAGCTCATCAATCACACCGTGCAGTCTGAGGTGGCGTTCGGCCCGGAGAACCTGGCGCTGCCGCAGCCCGAGATCGCGGCCCGGGTGGACTGGTGCCTGGAGGTCACCGGCATGGCCGGGATGCGGCGCGCGTCTACGGTCACGCTGTCCGGCGGCCAGAAGCAGCGGACCGCGATCGCCGCCACGCTGGCCATGCGGCCGCGGATACTCGTGCTGGACGAGCCGCTGTCGGACCTGGACCCGGTCGGTGCCCAGGAAGTGCTCGGCACCCTGCGCCGGCTCGCCCGCGACGAGGGCACCGGGGTCGTCATCATCGAGCACCGGGTAGACGAGGTCGCGCCGTGGGCCGACCGGGTCGTGCTCATGGACGGCGGCCGGATCGTGCTGGACCAGCCACCCCGCCTGGCATGGGCCGATCAGGCCCGGTGGGCCAGCATCGGTGTCGGCGTGCCCGACGTCGTGCGGCTCGCGCACGCGCTGCCGCACGCTTTCCCCGGCGTGCTGCCGCTGTCGGTCGAGGAGGCTGCGGACCAGGCCCGCGACACCTGGCTGGTACCCGCGCTGGCGCAGGCGGCGTCCGAGCGGGCCCTGGCTTCCGGCGCTCAGGCCGGGACCGGGGCGGCCCGGCCCGGCCCGCCGGTCCTGGCCTGGGATCACGTCAGCGTGGACTTCGGCGCCAATCGCGCGGTCGACGACGTCACCCTGTCGATTGGGGAGCGCGACTGGGTGGCGATGATCGGCGCGAACGGCTCCGGCAAGAGCACGCTGACCGCCCTCGCGGTGGGCATGGGCAAGCCGAGCGCTGGTCAGGTGCGCTTCCGCGGCCAGCCAGTCCGGCCGGGCAAGGTGTTCGAGCACGCGGCCCAGGTGGCGCTGCTGCTGCAGGCAGCCGACGAGATGCTGTTCGAGGAGACAGTGATCGGCGAGCTGAAGTTCGGCCGCCGGTTCCGCGCCCTGCCGCCCGACCCGGTGCTCACCGTCGATGAGGCGCTGGACTTCTTCGGCTTCCGCGGACTGGAGCAGACCAGCCCGTGGGAGCTCAGCCAGGGCGGCAGGCAGCGGCTGGCACTGGGCGCGCTGCTCGTCGGTGCTCCCGGCGTCCTGGTGCTGGACGAGCCGACGACCGGCCAGGACGCGGAGCGGATGCGCGCGTTCCTGCTCCTGCTCGAGGCGGTTCGGGCGAGGACCGGCCTCACCGTGCTGACCGTCACTCACGACATTCGCGGCCTGGCGAGCCGCGCAGCCAGGATCGTGCTGCTGGGCGAGGGGAAGGTCCGGCTGGACGGTCCCGCGGCCGCTGTGTTCGCCCGCACCGAGGAACTGCTGCGCTGGGGCGTGCTGCCGCCGCCGGTGGCCCGGCTGCAGGTACAGCTGCTGGGCCGGGACGTGCGCGACGTGCTGCTGTCCGTCGAGGAGCTGGCCGCCGCGGCCTGCGCATTCGGCACCGCCGGCACCGCCGCGCCGGTTCGGGGGCGGTCATGATGCACTCGCTGCTGGCCAGGACTGTCATCGCGTACTTGATCGTGTTCGCCGTGCCGATGATCCTGCCGGTCGCGTTTATCAAGCTGGTAGGCCTGGGTGGCCTGCGCGAACTGGTCACCTACGAAGCCCGCGATACCCCGCTGCACAAGCTGGACCCGCAGGCTGAAGGTGCTCTACCCGGTCGCGATGGGCGTGCTCAGCATCATCCTGAACTGGGACTACATGCTGATCGTGTTCGGCCTCACGATCATCCCGTGGTTCTGGCTGCGGCCGTCCCGGGCCAAGGTCAGGGTGCTGCTGGTGATGGTCGTCGGCCCGGCGCTGACCGGCTTCTGGTCCCAGGGCCTGTACTACCTGCCGAACCCGCCTATCCATTTCATCTACCAGTTCCCGTGGACGATCAGCTGGCTGGGCTCGCCGGGCATCACCGCCTACGGGATGGTGTTCGGCCTGCAGCAGTCGGCCCGCGTGCTTGTCACCGTTTCCACTTCGATGCTGGTCCTGGTCAGTACCGATGTCGGCGACTTCACCTGGGCCTTCGAGCGGTTCCGGATGCCGCCGCAGGTCGGCTTCGCGCTGACCGCGGCCATGCGGTTCCTGCCGGACATGATCTCCCGGACGACGCTGGTATTCCGCGCGGTGGAGCTACGCGGCTACGACTTGTCCCGGCCGCCTGGTACCAGGTGAACAAGATGGTGGGACTACGGCCGCCGGGTCAGCCGCTGCGTCGTCCTCATCACGGTGCCGCTACTGGTCGGCAGCCTGCGCGGCACGACGACCATGGCCATGGTGGCCGACGCGCGCGGCTTCGGCGCCAGCAAGCGCCGCGGCTCGCTGCGAGTCCACCGAGCGCACGACGGCCGACGTCATCGGCTACGTAGTCCTGGTGGTGCTCGTGGTCATGCGCCATCGTCCTCAACCATTTCCACATCGGTGCCCGCCCGTACTAGCCGAGGAGACCCGATGCGTTACGACGCAGTCCTGTTCGACAATGGCGGCACGCTCACGCACCGCAGCTCGCCCGGTCGCGGCGGTGGTCAGCCTGGCCGCG
This sequence comes from uncultured Actinomycetota bacterium, assembly GCA_963726425.1. Classification (GTDB taxonomy): domain Bacteria; phylum Actinomycetota; class Actinomycetes; order Streptosporangiales; family Streptosporangiaceae; genus JAJYUU01. Next base: position 241,015 of record CAVSCN010000040.1, read on the forward strand.
CGGCTCGGCGTGCCCATCTCCGAAGAAGACGCGGCTCGCTACTGGCGCCGCTCCAAGGAGCACAGCCGGACGCTCATGGCGGAGAAGCGGCTGCGGCGCAACCTGTCGCGAGCTGACCATCGCACGGCCTACGTCAATGGCTACGCGCCGTTCGAGGAGATCGCGCCGGGGCTGGCGGACCTGATGTACGACGAGTGGAAGACAAATCCGCAGACGATGGTGCCGTACCCGGACACGCCGCCGGTGCTCAAGTCGTTCGCCAGCGCGGGCATCCCGATCGGGATCGTGAGCAATACCGGCTGGTCGATCCACGAGGGCTACACCGCGACCGGCCTGGACGGTTTCATCCAGACCTTCGTGCTGTCCTGCGATATCGGCATCGCCAAGCCCGACCCGGAGCCGTTCCAGCTCGCGTGCGACCGGCTCGGCGTGTCGCCGGAGCGCACGCTGATGGTGGGGAACAACCGGCTCGCCGACTCGGGCTCGATCTGCATCGGCTGTTACTGCCTGATCCTGCCGCCAGTGCCGCCCGGGTGCCACCCGCGGGCTGCGCGCGGCCGCGGACGTGCTGACATTCCCGGGCCGGTGATCGGCTGGGCCGGGAGATCTAGCCCGGAGACCTGCTGACCAGCCCGCCCGGACATCGCGGCTGCTCTGCAGCTCGCGCAGCCGCTCGAGACTCTGCTCGTCGGCCGGGGTGTAGGTCGTCATCCGGGTGCCGAGGCGCTGGCCCAGCCACAGGTGGGTGTAGTTCAGCTTGAGCAGGCCGACGTCCGGGTGCAGGAACCGCTTGGTGAGGTTCTCCGGGCTGGCACACCTCGTGCCGCTCCCACAGCTCGGCGAACTCCGGAGAGGCCTTGGTCAGCCGGGACACCAGGCACTTCCAGGCCGGCTCGGCCAGGTGCTCGGCCATCGCCGCGCGGTACTCGGCGACCATGCGCCGGGTGCCTTCCTCCCAGTCGAGGATGCAGGACCGGCACCGCTCGCTGGTGAACACCCGCCACAGCGAGTTCCGCTCCTCGAACGGCACGTCGGTCAGGTCGCCCATCAGCGACCTCGTAGGCGGAGTTCCAGGCGAGGATGTCGTACCTGGCGTTGCGGATGCAGGCCGGGAACGGCGTCGAGCTGGTCGAGCAGGGCCTGCGCGGTGGGCGGCAGCGCCTTGCACTCGGCCTGGCCGTTCCCGTCCTGGCGTGTCGGCGAGCCGGAACAGGTGCTCGCGCTCGTGCGGATCGAGCAGCAGCGTCCGCGCGACCGCGTCCAGCACCTGCGGCGAGGCGTTGATGTCGCGGCCCTGCTCCAGCCAGGTGTACCAGGTGACGCCGACGCCGGCGAGCGTGGCGACCTCCTCGCGGCGCAGGCCGGGCGTACGGCGCCGGGCGGCCGGGCGGCAGGCCGACCTGCTGCGGGCGCGATCCGCTCGCGGCGGCTGCGCAGGAAGCCGGCCAGCTCGTGCCTGCGGTCCGCGGCCTCCTGCCGGCGATCTGCGCTCGTCGGGAAACTGTCGGTGCCCCGTCGTAGTGTCCTCGACGAGGGCGCCGTACTGACCTCGGTACTCGAGTCGCTTTCTAGCGCTTGCTGGCTCATGGGTACCATCATGCCTTGTCATCTATGCGGTTGCCAGGTACTGCTACTACCAGTATAACCAGGCTCTAGTACCTGGCTAAGATTTCGCGGCATGCTCGGTACATGCCTTCCACACTGAACACGAGCTCAACCTGAGCCTGCGCCCCGCGCCATCGCTGCCGCGGGCAGCGCGCCGGCCGCGGCACGCGGCTCGCCGCCAGCTCCGCGGGAGCTGACCGGCACCGGCCTGACGGTGGTCCTGGTCGGCGTGCTGCTGCCGATGCTCGACTTCTTCATCGTCAACGTCGCCCTGCCGACGATCGACCGGGACCTGCACGCCAGCCAGCCACTGCTGGAGCTGGTCGTGTCCGGCTACGCGACCGCGTACGCGTTGCTGCTGGTGCTCGGCGGCCGGCTCGGCGACGCGCTCGGCCGCAAGCGGCTGTTCCTGACCGGGATGGCCGCCTTCACCCTCACGTCGCTGGCCTGCGGCCTGGCGACGTCGGCCGGACATGCTGGTCGCCGCGCGGATCGCCCAGGGCGCGTCGGCCGCGCTGATGGTGCCGCAGGTGCTCGCCACCATCCAGGCGGCCACCACCGGCGACCGCCGGGCCCGCGCGCTCGGCCGGTACGGCGCGACCGGCGGCCTCGCCGCCGTGCTCGGCCAGGTGCTCGGCGGCCTGCTGGTCTCGTGGAACCTGGACGGCAGCGGCTGGCGGCCGATCTTCCTGGTCAACGTGCCGATCGGGCTTGCCGGGCTGGCGCTGGCCCAAGCGGTACGTGCCGGACACCCGGCACGGCAACGCGGCGCAGGGTCGACGGGCGGGGCACCGTCCTGCTCGGCCTGACCGTGCTCGCGGTGCTGCTGCCGCTGACCGAGGGCCGCTCGCTCGGCTGGCCGGCCTGGACGATCGCGCTGCTCGCGCTTCGCTCCGTTCGCCGCTGCCGCCTTCTGCGGCCGCCGAGGTCAGGGCCTGGAGCGGGCCGGCCGGACGCCGCTGGTGCCGCCGTCGCTGCTGCGGCACGCGAGCATGCGCCGCGGGCTGCTGCTGGCGCTGCCGTTCTTCGCCGGCTTCGGCGCGTTCATGTTCTGCTACGCGCTCCTGGTGCAGGTCGGCCTGCACGACAGCGCGCTGACCGCCGGCGTCGGCCTGGTGCCGATGGCGGCCGCGTTCCTGCTCGCGTCGCTGTCCACCTCCCGGCTGCTGGCCCGGTACGGCGCCAGGGTGCTCGCGGCGGGCGGCACTGCTGCAGGCCGTCGGGCTCTGGTCGGTGCTCGGTGACCGTGTACGCTGGGCTGGCCGCACCGTCTCGATGCTGGCGCTGGCGCCCGGCGCTCGTCATCGCCGGATACGGTCAGGGCCTGGTGATGAGCCCGCTGTTCGGAGTCGTGCTGTCCGAGGTGCCGCCGGACTCGGCCGGCGCGGCAGCGGCGTGCTGACCACGACGCAGCAGACGGCGCTGGCACTCGGCGTCGCCACCCTCGGCAGCCTGTTCCTCACCCTGGCGCGGCGACGGTGTCGGCGTGCGCACGGCTTCATCGCGGTGCTCGCGATCCAGGTCGTGGTCGCGGTCGCGGTTGCGATCGGAGCCCGCGGGCTGCCCGGTTGGCGCGGGCTGACGCCGCGGCCCGTGCCGCAGACCGCGACACGCTGATCAACGGCGGACCGGGCGGAGGCACGCATCCGGCGTGCCTCCGCCCGCGTGGTTTCCCGATCTCAGCTATGTAACGTTCATCGGTGTATAACTGTCATATGAGTACCAGGTCGATGCAGGAACCGACGTTCCTGATCCTGACGTCACTGGCGGCCGGGCCGCAGCACGGCTACGGGATCATGACCGACGTCGACCCAGATATCGGCGGGGCGGGTGCGCCTGCGGCCCGGCACGCTGTACGCCGCGCTCGACCGGCTGCACGACTGACGGCCTCCTCGAAGCCGATCGCGAGGAGATCGTCGACGCCAGGCTGCGCCGTTATTACCGGCTCACCCGGCGCGGCACCGCCGCGCTGGCGGCGGAGACGGAGCGACTGCGGGCGAACGCGGCGGTCGCCAGCCGGCGGCTGCGGCTGGCCGGCCAGTGACGATAGCCCGCGGGCTTGAGGTCCGCTACCGGCGGCTGCTGCGCTGGTTCCCGCGCGAGCACCGGGACCGGCACGGCGAGGAGATGCTCGGGGTCCTGCTCGCGGCCGCGCCGGCGGGCAAGGACCGGCCCGGCTTGGCCGGTACGGCCGATCTGCTGTGGAGCGCGCTGCGAATGCGGGCCAGGCCGGGCCGGACGCTGTCCGATCCCGCGGGCTGGCGGGACGCCCTCGCGTGTTCAGCTTCGCGGCCCCGGTCATCACGCTGATCGCGACGTGCCTGAGCTACGCCACCAGCGACCTGCTCTCCGAAGCCCTGACGGGCGGCAGCCTGAACTTCAGCGTGCCCGGCCTCGACACCTGGGAGATCGTCCACCCGATCATCGGCACGATCTTGTTCGTGGTCGTGAGTGGTCAGGCTGTCGTCGCGCTGCTGGTGCTCGCCGGACTGCGCCGATGCGCCGCGGTCGCCGCGGTGCTCCTGCTCGTCTACCTCACGGTGGTGAGCCGACCGACTATCTTCCTGCACGCGCCGGCCCAGTTCATCCTGCTCGACGTCGGGAACCTCATACTCCAGCTCATCGTGCTGCTGGCCGAGATCGTCGCGCTGCTCGCGTCCCCGGGGCCGCGGTACGGGCGTCGGCTCATGCGGCCAGGGCACTGGGCGGTAGCGGGCCTGGCCGTGCTGCCGCTGGCGGCGTACAAGTTCCCCGGCGTCGGCGGCGGGGCGCTCTGGCAGGCCGGTTCCGCGGTCAGAGTCCTCATTGTGGTGGCGCCCGCGGCGCTGCTGGTGCTGATCGCCGCGGCCTGGCTGGCTTCGGCGGCGGGCAAGCGGTTCGCGGTGCTGCTGGCGATCCTCGGTTACCCGCTGCTGCAGGGGTTCCTCTACCGCTATGTGCCGTCGGCCCTGACCTCCCACCTGCCGTTCGAGGTCGGACTCCAGATCGGCGTCGTGCTGCTGCTCGCCGTCCTGGTGATCCGGGTCCGCCGTGCGCGGCGGGGCTTTGGCGACAGCGATGGCGAGGGCACGGGCGTTGCCTGACCCACGGCGGGTGCAGGCGCAGCCGACTGCGCGGCGCGCCGGGACGCGGCCGGCATCGGGGGCCCGGCCGGTCCCGGCCGGTCCCGGCCGGTAACGGCAAACGGCCGGGAGGTCGCCACTCCGGGCGATGGTGCGGACGACCGCTAGCGCGCGATGGCGGCGGCCCGAAGCGCTGGTTCCCGCCAGCCCGTCGGCGGGGCCGTCGCCGGGGAGAACCAGTCAGCCGGTCAGCGCGACGGTCGCGCCGGTCAGATCGACGATGCGGTGGCAGCCGTCCGCGGCCGGAAACTTGGCGAGGTCACCGCGGATCCGGGCCCGCGGGCCGTCCGGCCCGACCAGGATCAGCCCGTCGGCGCCGCTGGCCACGAACTCGTCCTCGATCCGCAGCAGCACCGGGCCGTCGCGGCTGGCCGAGACCGCGGTGAGTCCGGCCGCGGTCGCGTCCAGGATCGCGCCGGGCTCGGGCGCCTCCGCCGCGATCCAGGTGGTCGGCGAACCGGGCGGCGCGTCCGACCCCGGCCGGTGCCAGTCGCTGCCGCCGACCGGAATGGCATCCGGGTCCCACGCCAGCCACCAGCCGAGCGGTGTCGTCCACCGGGTGTCCAGCCAGCTCCAGTGCCAGATCTCGATCAGCGGCGGCCGCCGCTTCATCGGCGCGGCCCAGCTCACCTGGCCGCCGATCGGGTGATTGACCGACAGCAGGCCGCCGGCCTGCTCGGTCGCCTCGAGCCAGGCGTCGGCGGGCTCGCGGAAGTCGATCCAGCTGAGATTGCCGAGCGCGTTGGCGTGCCCGGCCTCGGTGGTGACTTCCTGGCCGGGGATCAGCGCGATGCCGTGCGCGGCGGCGGCCGGCGGCAGCTCGCGATGATGGCTGATGGTGTTGTGGTCGGTGACGGCGCGCGAAGTCCAGGCCGCGGCCGGCCGCGAACCGGGCGAGCTCGGGCACGGTCATCGCGCCGTCGGAGTGCACCGTGTGGGTGTGCATGTCACCGGCCAGCCACCGCCGCCCCGGCGGTGCGGGGAGCAGCCGCGGGCCCGGCCGGTCCGACAGCGGCGGCATGTTCTCCGGGACCGGGTCGGGTGCTAGCTCATCCCGTCGTGCTGGACGTCGCGGCGGTGAGCGTGTACTCGGCGCCACCTGGCGGCACCCGGTGCAGGCCGATGACGACCTGCCAGGTGCCCGGCTCCAGCTCGCCGCTCAGGTAGCCGGGGGTGACGTGTCGGCGGAGATGACGAAGGCCGGCGCGCGCCGCCCGACCAGCCGCGAAACCGGCCGGGCTGAAGCAGCCGAGGTCCATCACCGCGCCGGAGCGCTCGTACTCCAGTTCCACCCGCAACGCGCACACGCCGGCCGGTACCTCGACTGGCAGATAGTGCCACGGCGAGGTGAACCGGTCCTCGAGCGCCCACCGGCCCGTGTGGTGAGTCACCGCCATACCTCCATCTGATCAGATCCGCGCCGCGACAGCGAGCACTGCTCGCCCGGATAGCCGGCCGGCTTGACTGGCGAATTCAACGATCGTAGAATTCAACGCACGTTGAGTAAGCGCCGGACGATCGCCGGAGGCCCGAGTATGTGGGCGATGATCGTCAAGGAGTTCCGTCAGCTGCGCCGGGACCGGCGCACGCTCGCGATGATGATCGCGCTGCCGATCATCTTGCTGGTCGTGCTCGGCTACGCGGCCAGCTTCGACGTCACGTCGGTCTCGGTGACGGTCGTCGGGCCGCAGGCCGCCTCGGCGGCCCGGCTACTGCCGCGGCCCGTTCGACGTGGTGCAGTCCGCGCCCGGCGCAGGGTCGCGGCTGGGCCCAGGACCAGCTGCGGGACGGGCACGCCGACGTCGCGGTGCTGACCGGCGGGAGCGAGGCCGGTCGTGCTGATCGACGGCAGCCAGATGTTCAGCGCCCAGGCGACGCTCGCCGCGCTGACCAAGCTGGAACGGCGGCGGCCAGGCGCCGCCGGGGCAGCGGCCGCGAGGTCAGCATCCTGTACAACCCGACACTCGACGACCTCCGTCCGTCATGATTCCGGGCCTGGCCGGGGTCGTGCTGGTGTTCATCGGCACGATCATCACCAGCCTCGGCGTGGTGCGCGAGCGGCAGTCGGGCACGCTGGAACAGCTCGCGGTCATGCCGTTGCGGCCGCGCGACGTCTTCCTCGGCAAGATCGTGCCGTACTTCGCGGTGGCCGCCGTCGACCTGGCGATCGTGCTCGGGTCGGGCATCGCCATCTTCGGCGTGCCGTTCCGCGGCTCGCCGCTGGTGTTCGCGCTCGGGGCGCTGCTGTTCCTGTTCGTGACGCTCGGCATCGGCGTGCTGATCAGCACCGTCTCGCAGAACCAGGGCCAGGCCATCCAGCTCGCGGTCATGACGATGCTGCCGCAGGTGCTGCTATCCGGGCTGATCTTCCCGCTCTCGTCCATCGCGGTCGGCGTCCGCTGGATCTCGTACTTGCTGCCGCTGACGTACTTCAACGAGATCGCCCGCGGCGTCATGCTGCGGGCCGAGCCGATCGGGCCGCTCTGGCAGCCGTTCGTGCTGCTGGCCGTGCTCGGGCTGGTGATCGTCACGCTGGCGATCTTGCGGTTCCGCGGCTATCTCGCGCCCGCCCGCACGGCGGCACGCCGGGCCCCGCCCGGTCCTGGCAGCGGCGGGCGCCGGTGCCGGGGAGCGGGCGTGACCGCGCACGGGAACCGCGGCGCGGCGCCGTGGGGCGCCGAGACGATCCGGTTCAGTTCGGCCGACCGTCGCGCTGACGACGTCAGCATCTGACGACCACGCCCGGCGTGGTGACGGCCGTCGTTGGCGGCGACGGCGCCGGCAAGACCACGCTGCTGCGCTGCCTGGCGGGTGTCCTCGCGCCCGCGCAGCCGGCATCATGCGGCGACCTGCGCCGGCGGGAACGGGCTACTTCCCGGCGAGCACCGGCACGTATCCGGATCTCACCGTCGCCGAGAACCTCGCCTTCCGTTCGACCGCCTACGGCCTGCGCGGCACCGAGGTGACGGCCGCGCGGCGGAACTGATCGAGCTCGCCGGGCTCACCGCGGCCCGCGACCGGCCTGCTGGCGCGCTGTCCGGCGGCATGCGCCACAAGCTCGGCGTCATCGCCGCGATGCTGCACGGCCGGAACTGCTGGTGCTGGACGAGCCGAGCACCGGCGTCGACCCGGTCAGCCGGTCCGGGCTGTGGTGGCTGATCACCAGGGCGGCGGCCGACGGGGCCGCGGTCGTGCTGGCCACCACGTATCTGGACGAGGCGGAGCGGGCGGGTACGGTCCTGGTGCTCGACGCCGGGCGGACGCTGGCCGCTGGCTCGCCCGCGGACATCGTCGCGGCGATGCCAGGCACCGTCCGGGAACTGGCCGGGGATCCGGCAGGCCCGGCCGCGCGCCGCAGCTGGCGCCGCAACGGCCGCTGGCGGGTATGGCTGCCGCCATCCGGCTCGGCCGCGGGGCCAGCGTTCGCCCGGTCTGACGGCACTCTCCACTCCTCCGGAGCCCGCAAGCCGGGCGAGCCGGGCGCGAGCGGTCACCGCAGCAGTACAAAGTCTGAGGAACGGGCCCTGCAGCCCGACTTGCAGGACGCCGTGACCGTCGCCGCGCTCGCCCGCGAGCTGTCGTCGTCCGCGCCAGATACGCCGCCGCCGCGCGACGGCGACGGCGCCGGGGCCGCCGACTCCGCTGCCCGCACTGGCCGCGCGGCTGGCTCAGAACCGCTGGCGCGGTGCACGGACGTCACCTGCCGATTCGGTCACTTCGTGGCCGTGCGGCGTCAGCCTCGGCGTCCGGCCGGGCGAGGTCGTCGGATTGCTCGGCGCGAACGGGGCGGGCAAGACCACGCTGATCCGGATGCTGCTCGGGCTGCAGCGCGCCTCGTCCGGCGAGGTCGACGCTCTTCGATGAGCCGCCGTCGCGGCGGACGCGCCGGCGGATCGGGTACGTGCCGCAAGGGCTCGGCCTGTACGACGATCTCAGCGCGGCCGAGAACATGGCGTTCGCGGCGGCCGCCTACGGCGTCGGTCCGACCGCGCCGCCGCCCGACATCGCGGCGGCCGGCCCGGTGCCCGCGGGGCTGCTGCCGCTCGGGCTGCAGCGCCGGCTGGCGTTCGCGCAGGCCCTCGCGCACAACCCCGACCTGCTCATCCTCGACGAGCCGACGTCTGGCGTCGATCCGCTCGGCCGGGCCCGGCTGTGGGATACCATCGCCCGCGCGGCCGCGGGCGGGGCCGGGGTGCTCGTGTCGACGCACTACCTCGAGGAGGCCGGCGAGTGTGACCGGCTGATCGTGATGGCGGCGGGCGCGGTCGTGGCCGCGGGCACGGTCACGGAGATCGTCGGCACGGCGCGGGTAACCGTGGTGCAGACTGACGATTGGGCGGCCGCCTTCAGCCGCCTGGCCGCGGCGGGCATTCCCGCCGCGCTGGCGGGCACGACCCTGCGGGTGCGCGGCCCGGTCGCGCCCATCGCGGCCGCGTTGCGGGCTGGCGGACTGAGCTCGGCCAGCCTCGTGCAGGCGCCTGCCACGCTGGCGGAAATCTTCTTCAGCCTCGCGGCCGACAGCGGAAGGGAGCGGGTGCCCGCGTGACCACTGGGCGCCACGGGAACGGGGGCGGACGAGCGCAGTCGCGGACCGGCCGGCGCGCGGGCGACAGCGGCACCCGCAGCGGGGATCCTGGAGTCAGCGCGGCAGCAGTTCGCGGCGCACGGCTACGACGGCGCCACCATCCGGGCATCGCCGCCGGGCGCCGGCGTGGACCCGGCGCTCGTGCATCACTTCTACGGCACAAAGGAGCGGCTGTTCGCGGCCGCGATGCAGCTGCCCGTCGTGCCGAGCGAGTTCATCGCGGCGGCGCTCGCCGACGGCGCGCGCCCGGCCGGCGTCACCGTCGGCGAGCACATGGTGGCGACCGCGCTCGAGCTCTGGGAAGCAGCGGAGATGATCGGCCCGTTCCAGGCGCTGCTACGGTCGGCGGTCACCAGCGACCAGGCCGCGGCGATGCTGCGCGAGTTCCTCACCGAGGTGATCCTCGCTCCGGTCGCGACCGCGACCCGCGGCGACCCGGAGAGCGCGCCGTTCCGCGCGGCCATGGTGGCCAGCCAGATGCTCGGCCTGGCGATGGCGCGGTACGTGCTGAAGATTCGGGCCGGTCGCGCACGCGAGCCGGGCGGAGCTGGTCGCCGCGATCGGGCCGACCATCGAGCGGTACCTCACCGGTGATCTCGGCTGACCGGCGCCCGCCGTAGCATCACGGAATGGACACATTGCTGGGAGATTGCTCGCTGGACCGGCTGCGCAGGCGCAAGAGCTTCAAGTGGCGGACGCACGAGCCCGACGTGCTGCCCGGCGTTCGTCGCCGAGATGGACTTCGATCCGGCCGAGGAGATCAAGGACGCCGTCGTCGCCGCGCTGCGGCGACGGCGACTGCGGCTACCCGCACGTGGGCGAGCTGGGCGAGGCGTTCGCCGAGTTCAGCCACCGACCGGTTCGGCTGGTCGCCGGATCCCGGCCTGGTGTTCGCGATCCCCGACGTCATGACCGGCATCGCCGAGGTGATCCAGGCGCTCACGCCGCCGGGCGCGGGCGTGGTCATCAACCCGCCGGTGTACGCACCGTTCTTCTTCCGGCTCGAGTTGCTCGGCCGCCGGGTCGTGGAGGCGCCGCTGCGGGCTGGCCCGGACGGCCGTTACGACCTGGACCTCGCGGCGCTCGACGCCGCGCTCGCGCAGCCGGGGGTCGGCGCCTACCTGCTGTGCAACCCGCACAACCCGCTGGGCCGGGTCTGGTCGCGGAGGCAACTGAGCCCAGTCGCGGAGATCTGCGCCCGGCAGGAACGTCCCGGTGCTGGTCGACGAGATCCACGCGCCGCTGGTGCTGGCCGGGCGCGGCACGTGCCGTTCCACACCGTCGACCATCCGGCGGCGCGGCAGGCGGTCGTGTTCAGCTCGGCCTCCAAGGGCTGGAACATCCCTGGGCTTGAAGTGCGGCATCGCGGTCGCGGCGACGCCGCAGTCGGCCGCAGTTCTGCGCGAGCGGTGGGACGCGCTGCTGGCTTCGCACCTCGGCGTGCTGGCCTACGGTCGCCGCGCTGCGCAGCGCCCGGACCTGGCTGGACGCGGTGGTCGCGCAGATCGACGCCAACGCCCCGGCGCTGCCGGCGCTGCTGGCCGCAGCAGCGTGCTCGCGATCGGCTACCGAAAGCCGCAGGCGAGCTTCCTGGCCTGGCTGGACTGCCGGGAACTCGGCCTGGGGGACGACCCCGCGGCGGCGTTCCTCGACCGGGGCCGGGTGGCGCTGAGCCACGGGCCCGGACTTCGGCACGCCAGGGCCGCGGCTTCGCCCGGCTGAACATGGGCACGTCGCCCGAGTTGCTGGCCGAGGCGGTGCGCCGGATGGGCGTGGCGGCCGCCGGGTAGCGGTGGCCCGGCGGATATTGCCGGCTACGCGGCGCCGGTGGCACGATCTGTTCCCATGCTCGTCCGTAACCGCGCCATCACCACGCTGGGCGCGCTGAGCCTGGTCTCGCTGCTGGCCGGGTGCGGTCATGGCACCCCCGCGGCCAGGCCGACCATTACCGTCACCACCACCGCGCAGCCGTCGGCCTCGCCAGCGCGCCACTGCCAGGCGGCCGTTCCTCCCGGCATCGTCGCAGTGACCACGGCCGGCGCGCTGGTCGTGCTCAACCCGGCGACCGGCGTGGTCAGCCGGACGCTGGTGCCCGCGCCAGGTGGACGGCGACGAGATCTCGGTTTCCCCGGCCGGGGTCGTGTACTTCGCGGTCCGCCGCGGCTGCCTCGACGAGGTCGAGTCGGTGCCGGTCGCCGGCGGCGGCCCGAGTGAGATCGCCACCGGGTCGCTGCCCGCGGTCAGCCCCGGCGGCACGAAGGTGGCCTACGCGATCGAGCCGAGCGAGCGGACCGGCTGCTACCCGAGCACGGGCAACCCCGTCCCGCTGTACGACCTCGACATCCGGTCGCTCAGCAGCGGTGCCGTGACCGGCCTGCCGCAGGTGCCGGCCAGCCAGGCCGCGAGCACGCTGCCGGCCCCGATCTCGTACCTGTCCTGGGCCGCCGACAGCGACCAGCTCGCCGTGTCGGTGGCCGCGTTCCAGGACAACGAAGGCTGGAACCTCGTCCTGGTCGACCCCGGCGTCGCGCGGGACTACCTCACCGGAGCCCGGCACCGAGCGACGTGCCGGTCACCGGGCAGCCGGACAAGCAGCGCAGCTACCTGGGAGGGCGCGCGTACCTGCCGGACGGCGACCTGTTCGTCAGCCGGGCCTGCTGCGGCGGGGTGCCGATTCAGAACACGTCGCGGCTCCTGTGGGAGGTCAGCACCGACGGCGCGCTCGTGCACCAGGTCGCGATCGGGTTCGCCAGCCTGGCCCACACCAGCCTCGCCGTCAGCCGGGATGGCCACTGGCTGCTCTACCTGGCCGGGAACGACCTGTACGTCTCGTCCGGCGGCGCGACGCCGGCCAAGCTCACGGGCGGGCTGACCGCCGCCGCCTGGAGCTGACCGGCCCGGTAACAACGCGCGGGTCACGACCCGCCGACGGACCATCGGCGAATCGCTCAGCGCTGCCGCTAACGCCCCTAAATTGATCTTTCGCGACATGCGAGATTAAGCGGCCGTCAGGGTTACTCGCGGCGTCAAGGCGGGTAAATAGCTCTTTCTAACCAGCTTCAGCCCCGTGCGGGATCCTGCTGCGTCCCGCCGAGCCTTGCAGTACGTAAGGTGAGGAAAAGGTCAGCCTGGTCAGCTGCCCCGTTACGTGCGAATGTGGAACCGAGTCTCCGCCCAGGCTGTACGTGGAGGGGTTTTCAATGGGCAGGGATGTCCCGGCCATGGTCGTCAGCCAGCAGGACCGGCGCGCATACCGCGAGAAAGTCCGCCAGTGCCTCGACGTATTCGCCCGGATGCTGCGCGAGTCCAGATTCGACCCCCAGCCGCACCACGTCGGCCTGGAGATGGAGATGAACCTGGTCGACGACGACTGCCTGCCGTCCATGACCAGCACCAAGGTGCTGGCCGCGATCTCCGACCCGAGCTGGGCCACCGAGCTGGGCCGGTTCAACCTGGAGATCAACGTCCCGCCGCACCAGCTCACCGGGGACGCGCTGGGCGACCTGGAGGCCAGCGTGCTGCAGCCGGCTCGCGCACGCCGCCGACCGCGCGCTCAGCACCGGCTGCCGGATGGTGATGATCGGCATCCTGCCGACCGTGCGGCAGCGGGACGTCACGGCCGCGGCCATGTCCGCCAACCCGCGCTACCAGCTGCTCAACGATCAGATGATCGCCGCCCGCGGCGAGGACATGCGGATCTGCATCGACGGAACGGAGCGGCTGCTCACGCACGTCGACACGATCATGCCGGAGGCCGCCTGCACGAGCGTGCAGTTTCACCTGCAGGTGAGCCCCGAGGCGTTCGCGCAGCTACTGGAACGCCGCGCAGGCGGTCGCGGGCATCCAGGTCGCGCTGGCGGCGAACTCGCCGTTCCTGTTCGGTCGCGAGCTGTGGCGGGAGACCCGGATCCCGCTGTTCGAGCAGGTCACCGACACCCGGCCGGAGGAGCTGAAGCAGCAGGGCGTGCGGCCCCGGGTGTGGTTCGGCGAGCGGTGGATCACCTCGGTCTTCGACCTGTTCGAGGAGAACCTGCGGTATTTCCCGGCGCTGCTGCCGCTGCGCGAGGACGAGGATCCCGGAGGCCGCACTGGACAGCGGCGAGGCGCCCGCAGCTGGCCGAGCTGACGCTGCACAACGGCACCGTCTACCGGTGGAACCGGCCGGTGTACGCGGTGGCCGACGGCCGGCCGCACCTGCGGGTGGAGAACCGGGTGCTGCCCGGCCGGGCCGACGGTGTCGGACGTGCTGGCCAACGCCGCGTTCTACTACGGGATCGTGCGGGCGCTGGCCGACACCGAGCGGCCGGTGTGGACGCGGATGTCCTTCGCGGCGGCCGCGGAGAACCTCGTCGAGGGCGCCATGCACGGCATCGACGCCCGGATGTACTGGCCGGGCGTGGGCGAGATCCCGGTGTCGGAGCTGGTGCTGCGCCGGCTGCTGCCGCAGGCCTGGGAGGGGCTGCGTCAGTGGGGAGTAAGCACGGCCGACGCCGACCGCATGCTCGGCATCATCGAGCAGCGCTGCCTGTCCGGCCGGACCGGCGCGACCTGGCAGGTCGAGACCGTGCACAACCTGGACCACGGGCACTTGGACCGGCGGACCGCGCTGCGCCCGGATGACCCAGGGCTATATCGAGCGAATGGCCACAAACCAGCCCGTGCACGCCTGGCCTGCGCTCTAGCTCGTCCAGTCGGCCAGGCCCCCGCCGGTGCCGGGATCGATCACGCTGGGTAGCTTTGTCGCTTCGCATAGTGGGGATACCCACCGGCAAAGTCCCGTCGAGGGCACACATAGGGGGTGCAACGATGGCGCTCAGATCCTCAGCCGAGGCCGGGCAGCCGCAGGGTGGCCGGACGGTGACGCTCGATCCGGCCCTGCCCCGCAAGGCCGCCGCCGAGTTGCTCGGCACCGCGCTGCTGGTCTTCTTCGGCTGCGGCGTGGCCACGGTCACCTTCGGCTTCCGCGCGTTCGGAAGCAGCTTCGCCGCCGGCGTGATCGCCTCGTCGCTGGCCTTCGGGATCGTCATGACCGCGATGGTGGCGATCATCGGGCCGATCTCGGGCAGCCACGTCAACCCGGCGGTGACGCTCGGCGCGTTCCTGTCCCGGCGGATCTCCGTCAGGACGCGGTCGGCTACTGGATCGCCCAGTTCGTCGGCGCCATCCTCGGGGCGCTGCTGCTGCTACTGGGTCATGACGCGGCTCGCCCGTTCGCGTACTCCACGCTCCAGCCGTCGGCCTCGGCGCGAACGGCTGGGGCTCGTCACCGGTCGTCGGCGCTGCACATGACCGGCGGGGGCGCGTTCCTGATCGAGGTCATCATCACCGCCGTGTTCGTGCTCGTGGTGCTGAGCGCGACCGCCAAGACCGCGAACGTCGCCATCTCCGGCGCGGTCATCGGCCTCGGGCTGGCGCTCGCGAACCTCGTCGCCGACGCCGGTCGACGGCGCGTCGGTCAACCCGGCCCGCAGCTTCGGGCCCGGCGCTGATCACTCGCGGGCCAGCCGATCCGCCAGGTCTGGCTGTTCATCCTCGCGCCGCTGTCGGCGCGGTGCTGGCGGCCGGCATCTACCTGCTGTTCCACCCGTGGCGGGTGCGAGGCCGGCGCGCGGGCGGGGTCAGCCGGCTGCGGCAGTCGCCGTCTCGTCCGCGGGCACCGAGGAAGCGGACACGCCCGGCGGGCGTCAGCTCGACGACGGCGAGCGGGACCGCTGCCGCGCCGGCTGCGCCAGCACCAGGCAGCACAGCACCGGGCAGCCGCGGACCCGGGGGCGCCGCGCAGGGCGGTGGCACGCCGGGCAGCGCGCAGGCGGATCCCAGCCGCCGGGCGGCTCGCAGCCGCCAGACACGGGGGCAGCAGTCGCGTTACCGGCACGCGATCTGGCGCGTCCGGTCAGGGCTCCGGCCGGGCCTGACCCTTCGCGCTGTTCGTGGCAGGCCCGGTCTGCACCGAGACCGGGCCACCGCGCGGCCGATGAGAACGATCGCGAAGGTGACCGATAGCGGCAGCCCAGCTCAGGCCGCGAAGCTCCGGATGGGCAGCCCGGCCGGGCGCTGGGTCCTGCTCGCCACGGTGCTCGGCTCGAGCATGGTCATGCTGGACTCGACGGTGGTCAACGTGGCGCTGCCGACGATCGGCCGGCACCTGAACGCCTCGCTGGCGGGCCTGCAGTGGACCGTCACCGCCTACACGCTCACGCTGGCCGGGCTGATCCTGCTCGGCGGCTCGCTCGGTGACCGGCGACGGCCGCCGCCGCGTCTTCCTCGTCGGCGTCGTGTGGTTCGCGCTGGCCTCCGCGCTGTGCGGGCTCGCGCCCGAGCATCGGCGTGCTGATCGCGGCCCGGGTGCTGCAGGGCGTCGGCGGCGCGCTGCTGACGCCGGGCTCGCTCGCGATCATCCAGGCCACGTTCGCGCCCGACGACCGGCCGCGGGCGGTCGGCGCGTGGTCGGGACTGGGCGGCGTCGCGTCCGCGGTCGGCCCGATTCTCGGCGGCTGGCTGGTGCAGTCGGTCGGCTGGCGCTGGGTCTTCCTGCTGAACCTGCCGCTCGCCGCGGCCGTGCATCGCGGTCACGGTCCGGCACGTGCCGGAGACGCGCGACTCGTCGGTGCAGCGGCCGGTTCGACGTCGCCGGCGCGGTGCTCGCCGCGCTCGCGCTCGGCCGGCATCACCTACGCGCTGATCGAGGCACCGGAGCGACGGGCCCGATCGCGGGCCCGCTGATCGGCGGGCGTGCTCGGCGTCGCCGGCGCCGTCGGCCTTCATCGTCGTCGAGCGGCGCCGGACCCGGCACCCCGAGCCGGATCATGCCGATGCTGCCGCTGGACGTCTTCGCCTCCCGCCAGTTCACCGTCGATCAACGTGATCACGTTCCTGGTCTACGGCGCGTTCGGCGGCCTGCTGTTCCTGCTCGTGCTGCAGCTGCAGGTCGTCGCCGGGTTCTCGCCGCTGGCCGCGGGCTCGGCGCTGCTGCCGGTCACGGTGCTGATGCTGGGCCTGTCAGCGCGGCTCGGGTGCGCTCGCGCAGCGCGATCGGGCCGCGCTGGCCGATGACCGTCGGCATCTCCGGCTGCGCGATCGGGATGGCGCTGATGTCCCGGATCGGGCCGCACGCGAGCTACCTGACCGACGTGCTGCCCGGCGGTGATCGGTCTTCGGCGCTCGGCCTGACGCTGACCGTCGCGCCGCTGACCGCGACGGTGCTGGCCAGCGCCGACGTGCGGCACGCCGGGCGTGGCCAGCGGCGTCAACAACGCGGTCGCCCGCGCCGCCGGCCTGGTGGCGGTCGCCGGCGCTGCCCGCTGCCGTAGGGCTCGGCGCGGCCGAGCTACCACCAGCCCGCCAAATTCGATCACGGCTTCATGCTCGCGACGATGCGGCTGCGCGGTCGTGCTGGCGGCCGCGGCCGCCGTGTGTCGGCGCTGTTCGTCGACAACGACGTGCTGCGCCCGGCCGGCGAGCCGCCAGTCGAGCCGGAAGGCCGCACGGCCTGCTCGGTCGGCGCTCCGCCGCTTGAGCCGTCCCGGCGCACCGGGGAACTGACCGGCCCCGCGAGCTGACCTTGGGTACCGCCAGCTGACCGGTTCCGCGCGCCGACGGGCGCTCCGGGAGCTGAGGCGGGTGTGTGAGCCGACGCGAGCCCTGCACTATTGCGCGGATGCCTCCGGCGGTCGCTCGCGGACCTGGATCTCGACCTCGGGGCGGCGCTGGCTCGCCTGCGCGTACATCTGATAGCTGCGCAGGTCCGCCGCGGTGATCGGCGGCGGCGAGAAGCTGCGCGGCCACAGCTTCCGTGTCCGCACGACGTCCAGCTCGACCACGTAGAGCGTGATCTGGGCCTGCAGGTAGAACCACGCGAGCAGGCCGAGCACGACGCCGAAGACGCCGTAGGCCGAGTTGGTCGAGTGGCCGAGAAAGTAGCCGTCCGACCAGCTGCAGCACCTGCCAGGCCACCGCGGCCAGGATCGCGCTCATCCGCAGGTCGCGGGTCGGCGATCTCGACGGAGGTCGCGAGCCGGAAGCCGAGCCAGAACAGGCCGATGTTGAGCAGCAGCGACGCCGCGATCATGGCGGTATCCGGCCGGCCACGTGCCGGTGAGATGCCCGACGCCGCCAGCCACGCTGGACAGCGTGATCGTGGTCGAGCTGGCCCGGCCCGACGACCGCGATCAGGCCGAGGCTGCGCAGCATCGACCACGGGAAAGCCGGAACGGCGGAACTGCGGCACGCCCCACACGGTGTTCATCGAGTTCTGCATCGCCGCCGGCGACGCCGAGCGCCGGCGTAGAGGGTCAGCACGATGCCGATGACCAGCGCCAGACCGGTCTTGGTCAGCCCGTGCGTCACGCTCTGCGTGCAGCTGCGGGCCGATCACGGGGTACTTGCCGAGCGCGAGCTGAGCAACTGCTGGCGCAAGTGCGCGTTGTTCCGGACCACCAGGTCCACGATCGTGACCCCGACGAGCAGCAGCGGAAAGATCGAGGCGAACGCCGTAGTAGGCGATCAGCGCGGCCAGATTGCCGGCCTGGTCGTCGCCGAACTTCTTCCACGTCGCGACCACGACGCCCAGCACCCGGTTGCGCTGTTGCAGGCCGTCGGCCCGGCGAGCAGTCCTCTTAGCCGCTTTGGGCGGGACCGTCAGGCGTTGCGCGGTCGGTCATAGTGCAGGTCTACTACCCGAGGCCGGCCGCCTTAGCCATTGACGGGCAGCTGAGCGCGGCGGCCGGGGCCGGCGGTGAGTTCCAGGTCCGCGTCCGTCACCTGATGGCCGTCGGCGCAGCGCAGCTCGGCGTGCACGATCTCGTCGCAGCCCGCGTGCCGCAGCTCGACCGGGGCGCCGTCCGGCTGCAGCCACCGGTCGCCCCATTGCATCAGCGCGACGACCACCGGCAGCAGCTCAGCGCCCTTGTCGGTGAGCCGGTAGGCCATCCGGGTGCGCTGTCCTGGCTCCTGGTACGGCTCGCGCGCCAGCAGGCCCTCGGCCACCAGTTCGCGCAGCCGGGCCGCCGCCACCGGCTCGCTGACGCCCACGCGCAGCGCGAAGTCGTCGAACCGGGCGGTTCCGTAGAACGCTTCGCGCAGGATCAGCAGCGCCGACCGGCTGCTGACTACGTCCAGCGCGCGCGCCATGGAGCACCGGCTGGCCTGCCACCGGCCGCGCGGGTTCAGCTCGCCGGTCAGCTGGACGGCGTGCTCTGTCTGCGAGTTTTCAGCCACAACAGCAGCCTAGCTGACTTGTCAAACACTAAGTCAGATGGCTAAGGTCTGGCTATGAGCTTGCTAAGTCAGCGTCCGGAAACCGCGCCGCCAGGAACGTCACTCCCCGTCAGATCTCTCGTCATCGTCTGCGCCGGCGTCGTCATGGCCAGCCTGGACCTGTTCATCGTGAACGTGGCGCTGCCGCAGATCGCGCGCGATCTGCACGAGCAGAGCCTGGGCACGCTGTCGTGGGTGCTGAACGGCTACGCGATCATCTACGCGGCGCTGCTGGTGCTCGCCGGGCGGCTGGCCGACCGCCATAACCGCAAGACTGGCTTCCTGCTCGGCGTCGCCATCTTCACCGCGGGCTCGGCGGCCTGCGGCGCCGCGGCGACGGTGCCGATGCTGATCGCGTTCCGGCTCGTCCAGGCCGCGGGCGCGGCGCTGCTGACGCCCACCTCGCTCGGCCTGGTGCTGGCCAGCTATCCGGCCGAGCGCCGCGGCGGAGCGGTCCGGGCCTGGACCGCGGCCGGCGGCATGGCGGCGTCGCTGGGGCCGGTCGTCGGCGGCCTGCTGGTGGCGGCCAGCTGGCGCTGGGTCTTCCTGGTCAACGTGCCCATCGGGCTCGCCGCGCTGGTGGCGGGCTGGCGGCGGCTGCCGGACGTGCCCGGCCATCCGGGTCCCGCGGCCGGACGCGCTGTCGCGCGCTGCTGGTGACCGCCGGAGTCGGCGCGCTGACCCTGGGCCTGGTGCGCGGCGGCGCCTGGGGCTGGACTCGGCGGCGACGATCGGGGTGCTGGCGGCGGCGGTGGTGCGTGCTGGGGCTGTTCGTGCTGCACTGCGTGCACCATCACAACCCGCTGATCGAGCCCGCGCTGTTCCGCGGTCGCGCACGTTCTCCGGCGCGTCGGTGGCGATGCTGCTGTTCTCGGTGTCGTTCGGCGCGATGCTGCTGTCGATCGTGCTGTGGATGCAGGACGTCTGGGGCTGGTCGGCGCTGCGGACCGGGCTCGGGCTCGCGCCGGGCCCGCTGATGGTGCCGCTGTTCACGTTCCTGGTCACCGGCCGGCTGCTGGCCCGCTACGGGCCGGGCCGCGTGATCGGCATCGGCACCACGGTGTTCGCCGCGGGCGTCAGCTGGTGGGCGGTCTGGTCCAGCTGAACCCGGACTACCTCACCGTGCTGCCCGGCATGCTGGTCACGGGCATTGGCGTCGGCCTGACGCTGCCGTCGCTGATGTCCACGGCCGCGTCCTCGTTGCCGCCGCCGTCGTTCGCGACCGGCTCCGCCGTGGTGAACATGCTGCGTCAGGTCGGGTTCGCGGTCGGGGTGGCGATGCTGGTCGCCGTGCTCGGCAACCCGGTCGGGCGGGCCGCGGAGCTGACCGCGTTCCGGCACG
>CAVSCN010000041.1:0-95208 GCA_963726425.1 uncultured Actinomycetota bacterium
ATCCCGGCGCAGATATTCACAGCGGCCAGCGGGATCACCGTCACGCCCGACCCGGCGGACGCCGCCAGCAGCGCTGGCAACGGTCAGGTGGTCATCAGCTACGCCATGCCCCGGCCAGTAGAGCACACTGACCGGGGACCGTCCCGCCCCGGTCAGGTCAGGTCAGCCGGTGCCCGGTTCGACGCCGCGCCGGCCCTGGGCCAGGCCGGCCTGGGCGGCCGGGGCACGGGTCGAGGGGTCCAGCGGGTTCGCGCCCATCGCCGCCGTCGACGCGGCGTCCGGCACGAGCACGG
Organism: uncultured Actinomycetota bacterium; assembly: GCA_963726425.1. GTDB lineage: Bacteria > Actinomycetota > Actinomycetes > Streptosporangiales > Streptosporangiaceae > JAJYUU01. The sequence continues at coordinate 294 of CAVSCN010000041.1, forward strand.
TGACCTGCGCGCCGCCATCGCGCAACTGGCCCATGACCGCGCGCAGCGGCAGCGGCGACGGTAGCGGCGAGTCGTAGCCGAGTGGGGACACCACGGTGATCCGCGCGTACCCGGCGGCCAGGTCGGCGTTGTCGGACGAGCGGACTCCGCCGTCCATGTAGCGGCGGCCGCCGATCGTCACGGCGGGCCATATGCCTGGCACCGCGCAACTGGCCGCGACGGCGTCGATCAGGGCGACACCAGAGTCCCGGTCGAAGACTCGCAGCTCGCCGGTCTGCACGTCGACGGCGGTCAGCCGCACCGCGCGGTCCGGCCAGTCGGGTACCGGCAGCCGCGACTCGATCACCGCGCGCCGAGCCGCCTCGGGCACTGTGTCCGCCCCGACCGCGTAGCCGCCGATGCGGCGCAGCATCTCGGCCGGCGTCGTCACCCCGGCCAGTTCCGCGCCGAGTTCGGCCGCCATCGCCGCGAGGTCTACCTCGGCCGGGATCTCGGCGGCCTGCCTGGCCGGGTCCGTCTGCCGCGCCAGCAACTCACCCAGCGGGAGGCCGCTGCCGAGCTGCGCGGCGACCGCCGCGCCCGCCGACGTCCCGATGATCAGGTCGGCGCCGGTGACATCGCCGCCCGATTCGGCCAGCCCGGCCAGCAGACCGGTGATCCAGGCGATCCCGGCGACGCCGCCGCCACCGAGTACGAGCGCGTGTCCGTCCTGCATCCGTCCTCCCGTTCCCCTCGGATCCGGCCTTCTCGGTCTAACCTCTGGCCTGCGCCGGCATTCCCGTGGTCGCCGGACGGCGCAGCGTCAGCGACTGAAAATCAAGCCGATCTGGACCGATCTTGACGACGTGAAAGTCGACGATCTCGAAACACTGCCGGGCGAAGGCCTGGATCTGCGCGTCCGTCCGCCAGGCGAAGAACCGAGGCGGCACGTGGTCGTCGTCGGCCGCCGGCCCTTCCTCGCCGACGCCGCCGTAGACACCGAGAAAGAACAGCCCGCCCGGCCGCAGCAGCCGCGCGATCGCCGCCAGTACCCGCGGCAACTGCGAGTTCGGCACGTGCAGGAGGCAGTTCATCGCGTGCACGGCGTCGAACGACCCGGCCGCGAAGGCCGGCGCGGCGAAGTCCATGACCACTGCGCGCAAGCCCTTGGCCCGGCAGCACGCCGCCATGTCCGCGGACAGGTCCGTCGCCGTAACGTCGAGCCCGTGGGCCGCGAAATACGCGGAGTCCTGCCCGGTGCCGGCGCCGAGCTCCAGCAGCCTGCGGCGGTTCTCCTGCCGCAGTCTGCGCCGGAATCCGTCCCGCTCGGCCAGCTTCCAGTCCGCCTTCTGCTGGGCCTCCCGGTACCGTGCGCCGGCGGCACCGTAGGAGGCGCGCAGGTCAGTGCGGATCTGGTCGTAGTCAGCCATCTGCTGTCCCGGCGGGTATACGAAGGCGGGCGAATGCATCGTCAAACCTATCGTGATCGCGACATTGCTCCTGGCACAGCGTGCAATTGCACGCGGGCGCGGCCGACGGCGCTATTTTCCCGTCAGTGTCAGGCTTGGTTTCGCCTGAGGGGTTGGCTCCTATGCTCCCTGCCTTCGTGGCTTTCATGGCTTGTGCCGCCCCTCAGGCCCGGCGGACCAGCTGGCCTGGCTTGATAGGAGCGTGGCTTCGCCCCCACTGACGTGTGCCGGCCAGCCGGTCCCGGTCACCCTCGATTCGGGAAAGGCGACAGGTCCATGGTGGTACTGGGGATTGACGCGCACAAGCGGACGCACACGGTGGTGGCGGCCGACGAGGTGGGACGGCAGTTAGGGGTTCGGGTGACGAAGGCGACACCGGCGGCCGCGCACTTGGACCTGGTCCGCTGGGCGGACCAGTTCGGGCCGGACCGGCGGTGGGCGGTGGAGGATTGCCGTCATCTGTCGCGGCGGCTGGAACGGGACTTGCTGGCGGCCGGGGAGACGATTATCCGGGTGCCGCCCAAGCTGATGGCGCACGCCCGGGACTCGGCGCGTACTTACGGGAAGTCGGATCCGATCGACGCGCTGGCGGTGGCGCGGGCCGCTTTGCGCGAGCCGGGCCTGCCGACGGCGCGGCTGGACGGCCCCGAGCGGGAGCTGCGGCTGCTGGTCGATCACCGCGACGACCTGGTCGCCGAGCGGACCCGGGCGATGAACCGGCTGCGCTGGCACCTGCACGAGCTGGACCCGGACTGGGACCCCGGCCCGCGGACCCTGACCCGCTGCAAGACGATCACCGGGATAACCGCCCGGCTGGAGAGCCTGGATGGCCTGGTGGCTCGGCTGGCCGCGGACCTGGCCGCCCGGATCGCCGCGCTCACCACCGAGGTCAATGCCCTGGAGAAAGAGATCGCCGTGCTGGTCCGGCAGCTGGCGCCGTCGCTGCTGGCCGTGGCTGGCGCCGGTGACCTGACTGCCGCCAAGATCGTCGCCGAGACCGCCGGCATTGACCGGTTCAAGTCCAAGGATGCCTACGCCCGGCACAACGGCACCGCGCCGCTGCCCGTCTGGTCGGCCAGCCCCCGGTACCGGCTGTCGCGGACCGGGAACCGGCAGCTGAACTGCGCGATCCACCGCATCGCCGTCACCCAGATCCGCTGCCATCCCGACGCGCAGGCCTACCTCACACACCGAATCGCCGCCGGCGACACTAAAACCGAGGCCCTGCGCGCCCTCAAACGACGCCTGTCTGACATCGTCTACCGAGCGCTCCTTGCCGACGGGACCGCTAGGCCAGTCGGCAACGCGGCTTGACATAGGAGAAAGTCATGACAGACGCGCTCAGTCCCGCGGAGCACGCGGAGCTCATCGCCGCGGCCAGGGACCGGCTGCTCGCATTCGCCGCCGCGTGCACCGATGACATCTGGCACGCACGGCCGTTGGCCGAGCACGGCGACCACCGGGCGGTGGGAGTCATCGTCGATCACGTGGCGCACGCCTACGAGTACATGGGCGGCTGGATGCGCGAGATCCTGACCGGCAGCAGCCCGCCGGTGGACGTCGCACTGGTGGACCGGCTCAACGCGGCGCACGCCGGCGACGCCGCGCACCTGACCCAGGCCGGCGCGATGGAGCACCTGAGCCGCAGCGGAGACGAGCTGATCGCCCAGGTCGTCGGCGCTGACCTCGGGCGACCTGGAGGCTGGCGGCGGCCGGGTGCGGCGGTTCGCCGAGATCGCGGCGAGGCACCCGGACATGCACCGGACCGACATCGAGGAAGCGCTGGGCGACTCGGGCTGAGGCCGGACGGCGCACACGTCAGCGGGCGGTGCGCCGGAACCGGGGCTGGTTCACGGTCCAGAGCGGCTCCTCACCGAGGGCGAAGCGCTGCAGGTTCGCCGCGAACGCCACGCTCGTCTGCCGGAACATGTACCCGGTGTGCCACCCGACGTGCGGCGTCGCGATCACCCGCGGATGAGTGACGAGCGCGCTGGCCGGATCGACCGGCTCGCGGCCGAACACATCCAGCCCGGCCCCGCCGACCTGGCCGGAGCCGAGCGCGGCGAGCAGCGCGTCCTCGTCGACCAGGCCGCCCCTGGCGACGTTGACAAACAGCGCTCCCGGCCGCATCGCCGCGAACTGGGCCGCGCCGAACATCCTCGCGTTGCCGGCGTGCAGCTCCGCGCAGCACATCACCGCGTCGGCGTGGCCGAGCAGCTCAGGCAGGTGCGCCGGACCGCCGACGAACTCGACCTCGGCCGGCCCGCCGAGCTCTGGCCGGCCCCGGAGGCCGATCAGGCGGGGCCCGAATGGCGCCAGCCGCCGCGCCAGCGCCGTCCCGATGGCGCCCAGGCCCACCACGAGCACCGTCGAGTCGAGCAGCGACCGCCCGAGCGGGCGGTCCGGCCACCGCCGGGACGCGACCGTCGCCCGTGACTCGTCCAGCCTGCGGGCGAGCGCCAGCAGCAGCAGGACCGCCAGCTCAGCGCAGCTGTCGGCGTTACCGCTGACATCGCCGGGCACCCTCGCCGCCCAGACGCCGTGCTCGGTCGCGGCCTTGACGTCGACGCCATCCAGCCCGACGCCGAACTGGTGCACCAGCCCGAAGCGGCCGGCCGAGATGATCCGCGCGTCGATCCGCGCACCGAACGGGCACAGCACGTCGACTCCGCCGAGGTGGTCGATGACGGTGTTGGCCGCGCAGGCGGTCAGCTCCCAGCCGGGCAGCAGCGGGCGGAGCGTCTCCCAGGACAATTCCGCGCTGATCTGATCCCGGCCGAACAGGACCTTCACGGGAGCGCGGCGACCAGCTCGTCGAGAGACTTACGGCGGCCGGTAAAGAACGGGATCTCGACCCGGGTGTGGCGCCGGGCCCGGGCCGCGCGCAGGTGGCGCATCAGATCCACGATCCGGTGCAGCTCGTCGGCCTCGAACGCGAGCATCCACTCGTAGTCGTTGAGCGAGAAGCAGGCCACCGTGTTGGCCCGCACGTCGGGATACTCGCGCGCCATCTTGCCGTGCTCGGCCAGCAGCTCGCGGCGCTCGGCGTCGTCGAGCAGGTACCACTCGTAGGACCGGACGAACGGGTACACACTGACGTAGTTCCCCGGGTCCTCCCCGGCCAGGAACGCGGGGATGTGGCTCTTGTTGAACTCGGCCGGCCGGTGCAGGGCCATCGCGGACCAGACCGGCTCGCTGGCCCGGCCGAGGGCCGTCCGTCGGAACCTCGCGTAGATCTCCTGCAGGTCGTCGGCCGTCGGCGCGACCCACCAGAACATGTAGTCGGCGTCGGCCCGCATCCCCTGGATGTCGTAGCAGCCCCGGGTGATCACGCCCTTGCCGGCCGCCTGCTGGCACAGCTCCGACACTTCCACCGCGAGCCCGGTCCGGCCGCCGGAACGAGCTGCCGCCTGGTCGATGGCGCCCGCATCCGCGACCCGAAAGACCGACCACATCACGTAGCGGATCAGCTCGTTGAGCTCCCGCGCCTTGGGGCGGGCCGCACCCTGCCCGGACTCGTCGTTCCCAGCCATATGCCCATGTCTACCAGAGCGCCGGCCACCTCGTGCCCCCGCGTGGGGGCGCCGGAACCCGGGAGGTAGTGTCGAATTCGGGCCGTCTGGGGACCGGCCCGCAGCGCGAATCGATGCGGACACGGGGGAGCTTCGATGACCGATGCCAGCCTCGAGCAGCACATGATAGCGGCTCGCGACGAACACCTGGTTCCCGGCCGGGAGATCCACCTGCGGGACATGCGCGGATACCGGTTCTGCGAAGTGGGCCTGATCACCGGCGACAGCGCCGAGACCGCCATCGCGAACATCTGGAACACGACTGGTGCGTGCGACCCGACACCCGAGCGGCTCGACGCACTCGACGCCGCCACCGTCGCCCTGGAGAACGGCGCGATGCGCGCCTGGATCGACCCGGTGCGACAGTGGACGTTCGACCGGCTCGATCTCCAGGAGGCTGGCGATGACCGAGCGTTCGGTGACCTCACCGGCACCTGGATAGGCGCGGCCGACGCGCCGGCGACCGGTCAGGGCAGCTACGACCCCGGATATGTGTACCGGAGTGAGGCTTACACCTTCACCGGGGGCAGCGAGGTCTTCGTGCTCGACGCCCCCGACGGTGAGGCTTTCGTCCTGCAGTCCTTCACCCGGCACTGGGATCCCGGCCTGACCGGGGACAACCTCCGCCACCTCGGCAGCCGGCTGGACCTCCCCGACGGCTGGGGGTTCCGGGTGGAGGTCCTCGACCGGGACATGGAGGTCTCGTCGGCCAGCCACGACCACCTCGCGCACGTCATGCAGGACGACCTGCACAACGTCTATCAAGGTTCCGATGTAGGCCGGGCATTCAGCGACATCTGCCGGCAGGACTCGCTGTGGTAGGCATCAGGGCTGGCCTGGCACCAGTCGGATCGTCGGTGCTGCGCGGCGGCCTCGCGACGACGCTGTTGTGGGTCGGAGCGCTCAAGTTCACCGACTATGAGGTTCAGAACGCCGAGGTCCTGGTGACCGCGAGCCCGCTGACGTCGCGGCTTCGGCAGAAGCTAGGCGCGCAGCAGCTCGGACGACTGGTGGGCGTCATGCAGATCGCGCTGGGCTCGCTGATCGTGGCGAAACCAGTCGCGCCGAGGGCTTCCGCGGCCGGCAGCCTGGGGGCGGCCGGCCTGATGGTCAGCACGCTGAGTTTCCTGGTCACGACGCCGGAAGCATGGCAGGAAGGAAAGGGCGTCCCGCGGCTGTCGATGCTGGGCGAAGCCCTGCTCAAGGACACGGTGCTCCTCGGGGCCGCCCTTCTGACCGCTGCCGACTCGCTGCGCGCCGCGGGGGCTCGCCCGACGTAAGCGCAAAGGAGGGTCACCGAGATGAAGATTGCTGTCCTCGGCGGAACCGGGCTCGTCGGATCGCAGGTAGTCGAGATCCTCAACGCGAACGGGCACGAGGCGGTGCCCCACTCGCCAGCGACCGGCCTGGACCTGCTCAGCGGGCAGGGCCTGCCCGAGGCGCTCGAGGACGCGAGCGTGGTGATCAACCTGACGAACTCGCCGACGTTCGACGACGCCTCGCTCGTGTTCTTCCAGCAGTCGATGGACAACCTGCTGCCGGCCGCCAGCACCGCCGGCGTAGGGCACGCCGTCGTGCTCTCGATCGTCGGCGCCGACCAGGTTCCGGGCCTGGTCTACTACCGCGCCAAGGTGCTGCAGGAGGACATCCTCAAAGCGGGGCCTGTGCCTTACTCGATCGTGCGCGCCACACAGTTCTTCGAGTTCATGAACGCGACCGCTGTAGAGACTGCCGACGACGAGACCGTTCGGCTGCCCGAAGTCCTGATCCAGCCCGTCGCGTCGGCCGATGTCGCGCACGTCGTGGCCGACGTCAGTACCGGCCCCCCGTTGCGCGGCACTCGTTCCATCGCCGGCCCCGAGGTCTTCGCCCTCGATGAACTCGGGAAGATTACGCTCGCCGCCCACGATGACCATCGCACCGTCATTGCTGATGACACCGCTGGCGTGTTCGCCGCCGCGTCGGGCGATGCCCTCCTCGCCAGGAACGGCGCCACCATCGCCAAGACCACCTATCGCGAATGGCTGGCGAGCTAGGCCGGACGGGCTGGCCCGGAGGCGGCCAGCAAGGAGAGGAGCCACTGATGAGCACTCGACCGAACATCGTCCTGGTCCACGGTGCGTGGGCGGACGGCTCCAGCTGGAACGCGGTCATCGAGCGCCTGCAGTCCGACGGCTACAACGTCACCGCGCCCCAGTTCCCGGAGTCCTCGCTGGCCGCTGACGTGGCCCGGTTGCGCCAGGTGCTGGCCCGGCAGGACGGCCCCACCGTCGTCGTCGGCCACTCCTACGGCGGCCAGATCGTGACGGCGCTGGGCACCGACGCGCCCAACGTCGTCGGCATCGTCTACATCGCGGCCTTCGGCCTGGACGAGGGCGAGTCGATCGGCGGGTTGCTCGCCCAGGCTCCGCCGACCCCGGCGCTGGCCCACCTGGACGTCGACGATCAGGGCTTTGCCTGGCTGCCCGAGGACGACTTCGTCAATCACTTCGCGGCCGATGTCGACTCGGTCACGGCGCGGGCGATGCACGCCGTGCAGCAGCCGCTGGCCTGGTCGGCCCTGGACGAGGTGATGGGTGTACCGGCTTGGAAGTCGCAACCGACCTGGTTCTTGGTCGCCGACGGCGATCAGGCCATTCCGCCAGCTGCCGAGCGCCAGTTCGCCGCGCGGATGGGCGCCACCACTGTCGAGATCCCGACAAACCATGTGGCGATGGTCTCCCACCCCGACGATGTGGTGCGGCTCATCCACACGGCGACTGAGGCGCTGCAAGCCGCGTAGGCCGCCGGTGGGGCCGAGCTAAGGCCTGGAGCTGCGGCCGAACAGGGCATCTGCCTGATGTGACGGGCGGGACCTTACCGCGAGTGTGACTGGTGCGGGGCCTGCGAGCACCCGCGATGAGGAGGAAGTCCGATGCACTCGCACCTCTTGTCCAGCAGGAGCAGCCCGCAGGTCACGGGCGTCGCGCGGCAGCATGCCCGCCCGGCGGACGACATCGCGGCGGCTGTCCGGCCGGTTCGGCACCGACGCCGGCGCGCCCGGGCCGACCCGCGAACAGGCCGGCCGGATCGCGACCGGGCTCCGGAGGAAAGCTACCGTGACTACATATTCCGGACATCCATCGGGCGCTGACTCGGGAGGTTAGGTCCGGTCATCGGGGTAGCACCACCCAGGGGACAGTTGCTGCCCGTGCCCCAGGGCCTGGGGGGAGGAAGGGCGGATGACAGGACTTCAAGTGGACCACGCCGAGGTGTTCCGGCAGCTCCCGGTCCCGGTGCTGCTGCTCACGCCGGAGTTCGAGATAGCCGACATGAACCTGGCCTATCTACGCGTAGCGGGGCGCACCCGCGAGGAACTGCTGGGCCGCAACGTGTTCGATGCGTTCCCGGATAATCCGGAGGATCCCGACGCAAACGGGGTCCGCAACCTCGGCGACTCCCTGCGCCGGGTGCTGGCCACCGGCAAGGCCGACGCCCTGGCTTTCCAGCAGTATGACGTCGAGGTGCCCGGCAGCCCGGGCACCTACGCCCAGCGGTACTGGTGCCCGGTGAACGCGCCGGTGTTCGGGCCCGACGGCCGGGTCGCGCTGATCGTGCAGTGCGTGGAAGAAATCTCCGACAAGGTGCACCGGTTCGTCACGGGGCTGGCCGCAGACGAGCCCCGGTAGGCGCAGGCGGCGACTCAGTCGAGACAGAACTCGTTGCCCTCGATGTCCTGCATCACCAGGCACGACTCGTTCTCCTCATCGGCCAGCAGCAGGCGCACGCGGACCGCGCCGCGCTCGACCAGTCGTGCGCATTCGGCCTCAAGTACGGCCACGCGCTCCGCGCCGACGAGCCCGGTGCCGACCCGCACGTCCAGATGCACCCGGTTCTTGACGACCTTGCCCTCGGGGACGCGCTGAAAGAACAGTCGCGGGCCCGCACCGGAGGGATCCACGCAGGCGAACGCGGAACCCTGCCGCTCAGGCGGCAGCGTGCGATCGAAATCGTCCCAGCTAGCAAACCCCTCCGGTGGCGGCGGCACGACGTACCCGAGCACCTCGCACCAGAACCGGGCGACGCGCTCGGGATCCGCGCAGTCGAAGGTGACCTGGATCTGCTTGACCGATGTCATCGGTCCACCATAGAGGCGCGGCCCGGCCATCGCCGCGCGGGCTCGCTGATACGCCTGGGCGATGGCCTGGATCTCGACTAGCTGCTTGCTCTTGCCCGGTCTGACCGGCGGACGGTAGAACCTGTCTATGCGCAAGGTGGAAGCCGCGGCCGAGCAGACTGCCCATGTACCGCCCGAGGTCGTCTGGTCCCTGCTCAGCGACGTGACGGTGTACCCGCAGTGGGGACCATGGCGCAAGGCTGGCTACCGCAGCGAGGGCGACGCGGCCGCGAACGGCAAGGGCGCCGTCTACTGGCTGGAGGGGTCAAAGCGGTACGGGCTGCGGTACCCCGTCTCGGTAGAGGAAATCCTCGACGTCGAGCCGGGCAAGCGGCTGGCTTACACCGTCCTGCGCGGCATCCCGGTGCGGAACTACCGGGCCGAGGTCACGCTGACCCCGTCACCCGACGGCACCCTCATCCGCTGGGGCGCATCGTGGGACCGGACGATCATGGGCCGCCTGGTGTACCGGCCGCTGCGTAACCTGTACCCGGTCATCGTGGCCGGCCTGGTGCAGGCCGCGGAAGCTCCCCAGAGCTAACCGCGGCACGCCGCAGCGTGCGGATTCCCTGTCGTCCCACGTTCCGGCGCGAGATGACGCCCCACAGCAGGCGTTCACGGCTGCGGTAGCTCGGCGAGCGCTATCGCGTTGCCGTCCGGATCCGGGACCTGCACGTGGCGGACACCGTTCGAGTAAGTCTCGATTGGTTTATGTTCGATACCTTCGGTCGCCAGCCGCTCCACGAGCGCGTCGAGTCCGGCAACGACGAGGGTGACCCGGCCCGTGCCCGCCCGCGCTGCGTCCGGCTCAATGAAGAGGGTGGCGTGCTCGTCGATGTCCCAGAGGATTTCTTCGCCCCCGCGCAGGTCCGGCGGCCGCCCGAAGAGCCGGGAGTACCAATCGATCGCGGCACCCAGCTCGGACACGGGGACACCAGCGATGAGATGGGTGATTGCCCCCTGCATGCAACTCCTCGTGATCCGCCAAGACTGGCACCGTAGCGCATCAGCCGCCGGGCCTCGGGCGTGGAACCGGGCCAGCGGACTCAGCGGGCGGGAACCGGCTCGGACGACGGCCGCCACTCCCGCCTGATCAGCCCGTAGACCCACGAGTCAGACACCTCGCCGTTCACGACGCAGTCTTCCCGCAACGTCCCTTCACGCACGAACCCGAGCTTCTCCAGCACCCGGCCAGATGCCACGTTGCGCGTATCGGTCTCAGCCTGGACGCGATTGAGGTCCAGCGTGTCAAATGCCCACCGCAGCAAACCGCGCGCGGCCTCCGTCGCGTAGCCGTGACCCCACGCTGCATCATCGAAGCAGTAGCCCAGCGACGCGCTGCGGTAGTCCGGATTCCACCGGTTCAGGCTGCACCAGCCGATGAACGCCCCGTCGCCGACACGATCCACGGCCAGCCGCGCCCCGGTGCCGTCCTGGGCCATGCTGCCGGCAAGCCGTGATGAACCGCTCGGCGCGAGCGCGCTCGCTCCACGGCGGCGCGTCCCAGTAGCGCAGCACGTGAGCGTTGCTCTGCAGCGCGAACAGGTCGTCCGCATCCGCGTCGTCGAAAGGACGCAGTCGGAGGCGAGCGGTGTACAGCGTGGGGGTGGGCAGCGATGTGCCCGTCATGTTTCCTCCCGTGATTGCACTGGCTGCCGGGCTCGCTAACGCACCTGTGCGATGGCCTCGATCTCGACAAGCTGGCCTGAATAGCCAAGGACAGAAACGCCGAGCAGCGTGCTCGGCACCTCGTGCGCGCTGAAGTACTCGTCGTGTACGACCGTCCAGGCGCTGACCAGGTCCGCCTGGTCGGCGGAGGCTACGTAGATCGTGGTCTTGAGCACGTCGGTCAGGCCGGCCCCGGCGGCGCCGAGGGCGACCACGAGGTTCGCCATCATCTGCCGGGCCTGGGCCGCGACGTCGGCGCCACCCACGACCCCGCCGTCCGCGTCGATCGGGCAGGCGCCGGCCGCGAAGACCAGGCTGCCGGGTGCCGACACGGCGGCGTAGGCGTATTCCGACTCCGGGTACAGGCCGGGAACGTGCAGCAGACGGGCAGCCATGGCAGCGATGATCGCAGCGGCCCGACCCGGCCGGCAACCGCGTTTCGCCCCGGGCCCGCGGTCAGCCCGCGGCCGCGGGCTGCTCCGGCCGGACCGGGTTGATGATCTCGTCCGCGAGCCAGCGGGCCACGTTGTCCGGCCACGGCGGCCGCACGGCCAGCACGATGTGACCGAACCCGGCGGCGACGAGATCGCCGATCATCGCCCGCACGGCCGCGGCATCAGCGACGGGGAACAGCAGCTGCACCGACCGGGTGAGGCTGGCCGGGTCGCGGCCGATGGCCGCGCAGTGCTGGTCCAGTACCCGGCTGCGCTCGGTGACGAACTCCAGGCTGCCGTGCGGCGGGCCGGGCACGTTCCAGATGTCAGCGTGCTCGGCCGCCAGCCTCAGCAGCCTGGTGCCGGATCCGCCGACCAGGATCGGCGGGCCTGGCCGCTGCACCGGCGCCGGCTGGTTCCTGGTGCCGGTCAGGGTGTTGTAGGTGCCGTCGAAGTCGAACACGTCCTCGGTGAACATCCGCCGCAGGATCGTCAGGCTCTCCGCGAGCCGTCCGACGCCCTCGCCCGGCGGCACGAGGGACAGGCCGTAGGCGGCGAACTCCGCGATGCCGGGGTTGTCGCCCGGAATACCGTGGCTGTCAGCGGGCTGGTGCGTGCCGCCCACGCCGATGCCGAGCACGAGCCGGCCGCCCGAGATCACGTCCACGGTCGTCGCCATCTTCCCGAGCACGGCGGGCTGGCGGATGCGGTTGCTGGTGACCAGGAGTCCGAGCCGCAGCCGCCGGGTCTGCGCGGCCAGTGCGGCCAGCAGCGTCCAGCCCTCGAAGATGTTTCCGTCCCTGGGCCCCGTGAGCGGCAGCAGGTGGTCCCACAGCCAGGCGTGCTCGATCTCGGCAACCTCGTCCGCCTGCAGCCAGGCGCGCTGTATTGCCTCGTACGTCGTGTGCACAGGCGATGTCTTCAGGCCGAACGTCACTGGCCGGGTGTTTGTCAGCACGGTGTCTGTCATCACGTGATCTCCAGTTCTCGAATATCGTCAGCCTAGCTGATTATCAGTGCTCCTGAGTATCAGCGGCACCCGGTAGATTGGAGGCATGACTGACGGGCTGCCCGACGCGCTGGCTGAGCCGGCTCGGCTACCTGCTCAAGCACGCGCAGCAACTGCTCGTGACGGCCGCCGGGCCTGCCCTGCTGCCCTATGGCATCGACGGGCGGGAGCTGGCCGTGCTCGCGGTGCTCGGCGCCGCCGTCCCGCTCTCCCAGCAGCAAGCGGCCGACCAGCTCGGCGTCGACCGGACCACGATGGTGGCGCTGGTGGATGTGCTGGAGGACAAGGGGCTGGTGACCCGGCGGCGCAGCCCCGATGATAGGCGCAAGAACATCGTCGCGCTGACCGACGCCGGCCGGCGGTGCCTCAAGGGCGCGGGCGCGGCCCGCGACGAGGCCGAGCGCGAGTTCCTCGCGCCGCTCGGCGACGCCGAGGCGGACCGGTTCGTCCGGGCCCTTCGGGTACTCGTCAGCGCCGGCCGCGAGCGCTAACCGCCGAGGTAGGCCGTGACCCGATCAGCGGCCAGCCGGGCCGACGCGATGCAGGCCGGGATGCCGACGCCGTCAAAGGCGGCGCCGCAGACGGCGAGTCCTGGCAGCCGCGCGACACCGGCCCGGATCCGGGCGATGCGGTCCAGGTGCCCGACGCTGTACTGCGGCAGCCCGCCGCCCCAGCGCGTCACCCGGACGTCGGCGGGCGAGCCCGCCACCCCGCTGGCCGCGGCCAGGTCAGCCGCGGCCAGGCCCGCCAGCTCGCCGTCGTCTCGCTGCAGGATCGCCTCCTCGCCCAGCCTGCCGACCGAGCAGCGGACGATCTGCATACCCGGGCTGACGGTGCGCAGGTGCGGCCACTTCACCGTGCTGAACGTCACCGCCTTGACCGCGCGGCCGTCGACGGCCGGCACCAGGAATCCGCTGCCACGGGGCGGATCCGCGAACGCCGAATCCGGGTAGGCGAGCGTGACGATCGCCATGCTCGCGTACTTGATCTCGGCCAGCCCCGCAGCCGCGGCGGCCGCCTGCCCACCCGGCACCTGAGCCAGCAGCCGGCTAGCGGGCCGGGCCGGGAGCGACAGCACGACCGCGTCGGCCAGCACCGCCTCCGGGGCGTGCGCCGACCCCACCGTCAGCCGCCAGCCGTCCGGCGTCCTGGTCAGCTCCCTGACCATTGCGCTGGTGCGCACCGTCGCCCCGGACGCGGCGGCCAGCGCGGACGGCAGGCTGCCCAGGCCCGCCGTCAGCGTCGTGAACACCGGGGCTGGCGGCTGGTCCGCCGGCGCAGGCGGCAGCAGCCGGGCCGCAGCCTCGGCGAGCGATCCGCCGTCGCGGGCCGCCTGCGCGAGCGCCGGCAGCGTGGCGCGGAACGAGAGATCCTCGCACCGGCCGGCGTAGACGCCGCCGAGCAACGGCTCGACGAGCCGGTCCACCAACTCGGCTCCGAACCGGCCGCCGACGCGGCTCGTTACCGACACGTCGTCCGCGGGCTCGGCGGCCGGCTCGGACAGATCCTGCTCGGCCCGGGCGAGCCCCGCCGCCGAGAGGATTCCGGTGGCGGCTAGCTCGCCAAAATCGGCGGGCACGCCCATGAACTGCCGGCGCGGCAGCGGCCGGACCTGGCCGCGAGTCCAGATCCCGGCCGAAGTCGTGCCGGGCAGCACCAGGCCGGCGGACAAACCGACGGCGTCGATCAGGTCGGTGCCCTCCGGGCGCCGGGCCAGCAGTGCTTCGGCGCCGGCGTCGACCGGGACGCCGGCCACCTCGGACACGGCGAGCTTGCCGCCCAGCCGGGGCGATCCCTCCAGCACCGTCACGTCGAGGCCGCGCTCGGCCAGCAGGAACGCGGCCGCCAGGCCGGCTATCCCGCCGCCGACGACGGCCACCCGGCGGCGCGCACTCTGCGGCTCCGTCATCATCGGCTCGCGCGCGCCGGTTGCAGATCAGTCACGGAACCCGATTATTGCGCCGGGCGCGGAACCGGCCGTTCGCCGGCCGCGTCCCAGCAGCATGACGAGCATCACATCACTCCGCGGCGCCGCACTTGCGGGCGCCGGCCTGCTCTCTGGCTGCCTCGTGCTCTGCGCGTGCAGCACTGGCGTCAACAGCTCAGGGGCCTCCGCCGGGGTGATCCACGGCGCGCCGGCGGCCGCGCCAGCACAGCAGCAGCTCCGCAACGAGGCCGTGAACGGCAGCGCCGCGGTCGGCCGCGCTGGCGGCTCGGCCGCGACTCAGACCGCACGGCTAGCGCCGCTCAGCCAGAGCATCATCTACACCGCCAGCGTTACGCTGCGGTCGGCGAGCGCGACTGCCACCGCGAGGCAGGCGGTGGCCATCGTCTCGGCTGCGGGCGGCTATACCTCAGCGGAGAACGCGACGGCCGGCTCGGCTCGGTCCGGCGGGACCGTGACGCTGACGCTGAAGGTGCCCGTCGCCGCCTACCAGCAGGTCCTCGCGGAGCTGGCCGCGCCAAGGCTCGGCCGCCGGCTCGCGCTGAGCCAGCACGCGACCGACGTGACGCAGCAGGTGGCGGACGTCAGCAGCCTGGTCAGCTCGCAGCAGGCCGCGATCTCGGCGCTGCGCGGACTGCTGGCGCACGCCGCGAACGTCGGCCAGCTACTTCAGGTACAGCAGCAGATCAGTGCCGACGAGTCCAGCCTGGAGTCGCTGCAGGCGCAGCAGCGCGCGCTCGACCACGAGACGACCTACGCGACGATCGGCATGACGCTGCTCAGCACCAGCCACCGGGTGGCCGCGCACAAGCAGCCCGCGCGCACCGGCTTCGTGACCGGCCTCGGCTCGGGCTGGCGGGCGCTACGGCACGCGACCGCGTGGCTGCTGACGGCACTGGGCACGGTGCTGCCGTTCCTGATCATCGCCGTGGCCCTGGCGGGCATCGGCTACGCGGGCCGGCGCCGGTTCAGCCGCCGGCATACCGGGCCGACCGCGGCCGGCTAACGGCCGGCCTCGTGCACCAGCTCGGTCAGCCGGACCAGCATGTCCGGGTCGGTCTGGGGCAAGACGCCGTGGCCGAGGTTGAAGATGTGGCCCTCGGCCGTGCGGCCGCGCTGCAGGACCTGCAGGGCCCGCTCCCGGATGACATCCCAGGGCGCGAGCAGGATGGCCGGGTCGAGGTTGCCCTGCAGAGCCTTGCCGAAGTCGACCCGCCTGGCCGCCTCATCCAGCGGAACCCGCCAGTCGACGCCGACGACGTCCGCGCCCGCCTCCCCCATGACGCCGAGCAACTCGCCGGTGCCGACCCCGAAGTGGATCCTCGGCACACCCGCGCCGGCGAGCGCGTCGAAGATCCGCTTGGTGTACGGAAGTACGGACGCCCGGTAGTCATCGAGGCTGAGCGAGCCCGCCCACGAGTCGAATAGCTGCACGGCGCTGGCACCCGCGTCGACCTGTAGCTGCAGGAACGCGATGGTGATGTCGGCCAGCCTGCTCATCAGGTCGTGCCACAACTCGGGCCGGCCGAACATCAGCGACTTGGTGACCTCGAAGTTCTTCGACGGGCCGCCGTCGACCAGGTAGCTCGCGAGGGTGAAGGGCCCGCCCGCGAAGCCGATCAGCGGCGTCGCGCCGAGCTCGGACGTCAGGCTCCGGACGGCCTCGGTCACGTACGGCACGTCGTCCGGCTGCAGCGGTCGCAGCTGCGCGAGGTCGGTCTCCGCGCGTATCGGCTTGTCGACCACCGGACCGACGCCGGGCTTGATGTCGATGCCGACGCCGATGGCCCGCAGCGGGACCACGATGTCGCTGAAGAGGATCGCCGCATCGACGTGATAGCGGCGCACGGGCTGGAGGGTGATCTCGGTGATCAGGTCAGGGGTCGAGCAGGCCTTCAGCATCGGCAGGCCGGCCCGCACCTTCCGGTACTCCGGCAGCGACCGGCCCGCCTGCCGCATGTACCAGGCCGGGGCGTGCGGCACCGGCTTGCGGCGGCACGCAAGCAGGAATACGGAGTCATCGACTGACAGAGTCACGGCACGATGATCCCACAAGGTGGCAATGCCCCTGGCCTGGTGGGCAGTTGCGGCAGGCGGGGCGCCCGGGGGCAGCGTGACCGGTTCCGCGGCAAAACCGCATGACACGCCGTCGCAGGTCCGAGGCTCGCGCCCGCCGGCGTGCCAGCATCGTCGGTAGCCGAACGGTTAGGAGGTTCCAGATGACCGAGATCATCCGGCACTGCCCTCACTGCGGCTGGGACCGCCCCTACGCGCAGCACCACCCGGCACCGGGTCGCTGCCCGGACGCTACAGATGGTTATTGCTCTGAGTGGTTCTGCCTGGATTGCGGCGGAGTCGCGATCCTGGGCGCTGTTCCCGCGCCGTTCGAGCGGCCCGACACAGTCATTCTTCGCGACCGCGTGGCATGACGGGTCCGCGCCCGTGCCGCACGCCCAGATGAGGCCTGCCGGACGGCCCGTGGATACCGAGAGCGGAGCCGACCCTTTCCGGCGGGCGCTGACCGAATTGCAGGACGCGGTGACCGACCTGCAGGGTGCCCGGCCAGAGCTGACGTTCGAGCAGCAGCCGCCGCCGCGGCGACTCGCCCCGTTCGCGACCGCGGTCGCCGCCGCGGTCGGGCCTGAGGCCCGAAGCCGACACCGAAGCCGACGACGAGATCGGCAGCGGCAGATTCGTGCTGCTCTACGACCCGGCGGGGCAGCCAGGCTGGGACGGCAGATACCGCATCATCGGGTACGTGCGGACCGAGCTTGAGCCGGAGATGGCCGCCGACCCGCTGCTGAACGCCGTCGGCTGGAGCTGGCTCACCGAGGCCCTGGATGAGCGGGCGGCGGCGTATCTGAATATCAGCGGTACCGTCACTACCGTGGTGACGCAGGGATTCGGCGCGAAGCAGGACGAACCGACGTCTACTGAGTTCGAGCTGCGGGCATCGTGGTCGCCCGCCGCGGAACCAGCCGCTGACCCGCGGCTAGCCGGGCACCTCGCTGCCTGGTGCGACGTGCTGTGCGCCGCGGCCGGGCTGCAGCCGCTGCAGCCCGGCGTGGCCCCGCTACGGCCGCCGCGGGGCAGGCGACGGCCATGACGGGCAGCGGCCCGGCCGAGTCCGGGCCCGCCCCGGCGGAGCGCGAGGTTGAGCCGCTGCTCGAACCTCGGGACGGGCTGCCACCCCTTGTCGACACCCCAGCCGCGCTTGACGCAGCGATCGAGTCCCTGGCCGCGGGCACCGGTCCCGTCGCGGTGGACGCGGAGCGTGCCTCGGGCTTCCGGTACGGACACCGGGCGTTCCTGGTGCAGCTGCGCCGCGCGGGCGCGGGCACTGTCCTGATTGACCCGGTCGCATGCACCGATCTGTCCGGACTCGACGCCGCGCTGGCCGGCACCGAGGCCGTGCTGCACGCGGCCTCGCAGGACCTGCCGTGCCTCGCTGATCTCGGCTACCGGCCGCGGCAGCTGTTCGACACCGAGGTCGCCGGGCGGTTGCTCGGCTACCCGCGCGTCGGCCTGGCCACGCTGGTGGAGACCATCCTGGGCCTCGGGCTGGAGAAGAGTCACTCGGCGGCCGACTGGTCGACCCGGCCGCTGCCGCAGGAGTGGCTCCTCTACGCGGCCCTCGACGTGGAGGTGCTGGTCGAGCTGCGGGATCAGCTCGCCGGCCAGCTGACCGAGCAGGGCAAGCTGGAGTGGGCCAGTCAGGAGTTCGCGGCGGTCCTGGCGGCCGGACCGGCGCCGCCGCGGGCAGACCCGTGGCGGCGGACCTCGGGGATACACCGGGTGCGCAACCGCCGGGGCCTCGCGGTGGTCAGGGAGCTGTGGCAGGAGCGGGACAAGATCGCCAGACGCCGCGACCTGTCTCCGACCAAGGTGCTGTCAGACGGCGCGATCGTCGAGGCCGCCCGGGCGATGCCGAACGGTCCTGATGAGCTAGCCGCGATCAGCGGGTTTACCGGCCGCAACGCACGCCGGCACCTGCCGGAATGGACCCGCGCGGTCGGCCGGGCCAGGGCGCTGCCGGACCGGGCGCTGCCCGCCGCCTCTGCGCCGCCCGGAGACGGACCGCCGCCCGCGCACCGGTGGCAAGAGCGCGACCCCGAGGCGGCCCGCCGGCTCACCGCCGTCCGCGCGGTCGTCGCCGCGCTGGCCGACTCGCACAGCATGCCCGCCGAGAACCTGCTGCAGCCCGATGCCGTCCGGCGGCTGTCCTGGCAGCCGCCGGCCGACGTCGCCGCGGCCACCGTCGCCGCCGAACTCACCGGGTACGGCGCCCGGCCCTGGCAGATCGAGCTGACGTCCGTGCCCATCGCCCGGGCACTCCTGCGCATCGAGGAGAAAGGCGAGGACTAGGCGGGTCACGCGGACCGGCGGAGCCGGCGCAGATCACAGGGTGCCGACGAGTCGGCCTGGCGCTGCCCGGCGCAGGGCAGCAGCGCACCGGCGTCCGGGTAGTCAGGGAAGACGTTCAGCAGCACCTCGCAGTCGCAGCAGACCCCGCCCAGCCGCTGCAACCTGGGCACCAGGCCGGTCGATCGCGGCGCGCGCAGGTCTCGCCAGCGGCTCGTCCACCGGTGCTTGCCGTCGCACCCGAACTCATTGATCATTCGCAGCAGGTAGCAGCGCAGGCATTCATGCTCGCCCGGCTCAGTGAGCAGGCCGGACAGCTCGACCAGCTCGGCCTCGACGGCTGCGGCGAAATTGTCGTCCGTCATTCTCGCTTCCACCTTCCGTTCGGCGCGAGCTGACAAGGCCGTTGTATCGCGTGCCGCCGACAGTCACGGGCGGCCGGGCATAGCCCGCCCGGCCGTGACCGGCAAGTACCCGACAACCAGGCACGGGCGGCCGGGCATAGCCCGCCCGGCCGTGACCGGCAAGTACCCGACAACCAGGCCCGCAGGCCGTGCGCAGCTGGCCCGGCTATGGACACAATGGACGGGTGACAACCCTCGAATGGGCCTCGCTGGACACCCCGGTGGGCCCGGTCTCGATCGGCTGCAGCCCGGCCGGCGTGGCCAAGGTTCGGTTCGGCCCCCTGCCCGCGGACGCCAGCCCGAGCGCGCCAGGCAGCCTCGCACAGAGCGCGCGGCGTCAGCTCACGGAGTACTTCTGCGGCCAGCGGCAGACGTTCGACGTCCCGCTCGACTGGTCCTACACCGAAGGCACGCAGCGGCACGTGCTGGAGATCCTGACCGACTCGGTCGGCTTCGGCCAGACCACTAGCTATGGTGCGCTCGCCAGCTCGGCCGGGCTGGCGACCGTGACTGACGTGCCGCCGGCCCGCGCGGTCGGCAAGATCATGGGCTCCAACCCGATCCCGGTGATCGTGCCCTGTCACCGGGTGCTGGCGAGCGACGGGCTCGGCGGCTACAGCGGCGGCGCCGGTCCCGAGGTCAAGCGCTGGCTGCTGATCCTGGAGGGCTCGCTACCGCCGACGCTGGACTGGCAGCCCGCGACACCGCCCGCCGCGGCCGGATAACTTCAGGTCCTCGGGGTGATGACACTCGCTGCCCGCGAGCCGCCCCGCCGCCCGGTGCAGCACCAGGAATCCGCTCTTGCGCAGCGGCGGTCCTTCCGGTGGCTGCGCGCCCAGCCGGGCGCAGCCGGCCGCCAGCAGCGCCGGCATGTTCTCCCGGTGCGCGCAGATGACGACCGGCTGATCGCCGCCCGCGAGCTCGGCGACGGTACCGGCCGCGGCCTGCCCGAGCTCGTCCGCCGTCGCGGCGCGCGCCGCCTTCTTGAGCTTGCCCGGCGGCACGCCGAACTCCGGCACCACCTCTACCTCGGCGCCGATGGCGGCGGCGTACGGGCGCACCGTGGCCAGGCAGCGCTCGGCCGGCGAGCTGAGCACCCGGCCAGCCCCGAAGCAGCGGAGCAGCTCGGCGAGCAGCTTGGCCTGCTGCTTGCCGCGACTATCCAGCGGTCGCAGCTCGTCATCCCGGTGCCACTCAGACTTGGACCCGGCGGACGCGTGCCGGACCAGGATCAGCGGCACGGTCGGCCGGGGCGCGGCGCCGAAGTCAGCCAGCAGGGCCGCATCGTGGTCATAGCTCAGCCTGCCGGTGGCGTGCGTCAGGGCGACCCAGTCCAGCCGGTCGACTTCGTGATTCGGGATGAACGCCCCGGCCGAGGACGGCGTTCTGGCCGCCCAGTAGTCCACCACCTTCGGCTGGCCGTCCACCAGGTACCGGACGGGCGGCAGCCGCTGTCCGAGCGTGACCCGCAGCCCAGTCTCTTCCGACACCTCCCGCACGGCTGCCAGCAGCGGATGCTCGCCCGGTTCCAGCTTGCCTTTGGGCAGCCCCCAGTCGTCGTACTTGGGCCGGTGAATCACAGCGACCTGCGTGCCGTGTCCGGCAGGCCGCCACAGCACTGCCCCGGCCGCCCTGATCTCCGCGGCCGCCTCGCGATCAGGCATCCGTGCTCCGGCCGCGCCTGGACCTGATGAGCAGGTCCTGCAGATCGGTCAGCGGAACCCCGTCCGAGTCCAGGTGGTGCCGGGTCCAGGTGCCGTCCCCGGCCAGCCACCACGAGGCGGTGCGCGGCGCCATGGCGAGGTTGATGAGCTGGCGCAGCTGGGACTGCTGCTGATGATCGGTCACCCGGACCAGCGCCTCCACCCGCCGGTCCAGGTTGCGGTGCATCATGTCGGCGCTGCCAATCCAGACCTCGCTGGGCGAGTCGCCCGTCCCGGTGCCGAAGACGTAGATCCGCGAGTGCTCAAGGAACCGGCCGACGATGCTGCGCACCCGGACGTTGTCCGACAGGCCGGGCACGCCAGGCCGCAGCGCGCAAATGCCCCGAATCCACAGATCGACGGGAACGTCGGCTAGCGACGCCCGGTACAGCGCGTCGACCACTTCTTCGTCGATGAGCGCGTTGCACTTCATCTGGATCAGCGCGGGCCGGCCCGCCTCCTGCTCGGCGATCTGCGCATCGATCCGCTCGATCAGTCCTGGCCTGATTCCTTCCGGCGCGACGAGCAGCCGCCGGTAGTCCGCGTGGCGGCTGTAGCCGGTCAGGTGGTTGAACAGATCGGTGACGTCCTCGCCGACCGTGCGGTTCGCGGTGAGCAGGCCGAAGTCCTCGTACAGCCGCGCGGTCTTGGGGTGATAGTTCCCGGTGCCGATGTGGCAGAACCGCCGCAGCGACCCGTCGGCCTCCTCGCGCACCACCAGCGCCATCTTGCAGTGCGTCTTCAGCCCGAGCATCCCGTACACCACGTGACAGCCGGATTGCTCCAGCTTGCGCACCCAACCGATGTTGGCGCGCTCATCGCCACGCGCCTTGATCTCCACCACGACGACGACCTGCTTGCCTGCCTCGGCCGCGTCGATGAGCGCGTCGACGATCTCGGAGTCGCCGCTGGTCCGGTACAGCGTCTGCTTGATCGCCAGCACCCTGGGATCGGCCGCGGCGGACACGATCAGGCGCTGCACGCTCGCGGTGAACGAGTCATACGGGTGGTGCACGAGCACGTCCTGCTCGGTCAGCGCGGCGAACACGCTGCCGTCGGTGTTCTCCGGCGGCAGCGCGCTCTCCGACGGGACGAACCTGGGGTACTTGAGCTGGCGGAAGTCGAGATCCGCGATCGACGAGAGCCCGGACAGGTCCAGCGGCCCCGGCAGCCGGTACACAGCGCGGGCGTCCACGTCTAGCTCCGTCACGAGCTTGTCGAGGACATCCTCGGGCATGGACTCCTCCACCTCGAGCCGGACGGCGGGCTCGAACCGCCGCTTGAGCAGTTCCCGCTCGAGCGACTTGAGCAGATCCTCAGTGACGTCGTCGTCGATCTCCAGGTCGGTGATCCGGGTGACCCGGAACGCGTGGTGCTCGAGAATGTCCAGCCCCACGAATAGCTCGCCCAGGTGCGCAGCGATGACGTCTTCCAGCGGCACGAACCGGTTCGCGCCGACGGTCAGGAACCTGGGCAGCAACGGGGGCACCTTCACCCTGGCAAACATCGTCGTGCTCGTTCGCGGGTCGGCGATCGTCAGCGCGAGGCTCAGCGTCAGCCCGGAGATGAACGGGAACGGGTGCGCCGGATCCACGGCCAGCGGCGTCAGTACCGGGAAAATGCGCTCCTTGAAATACGCCTCGAGCTGTGCCTGCTCGTCCGGCACCAGCTCCTTCCAGCGCAGGATCTCGATGCCCTCATCCGCCAGGTCCGGCAGCAGCAGCTCGGTGAAGCACCGGGCGTGCCGCTGGGACAGCTCCCTGGCCAGCTCGAGCACGTGCGCCAGCACCGCCTCCGCCGACTTCCCAGTCGCGTCCTCGACCGGCAGCCCGGTCGCCATCCGGCGCATCCGGCCGGCCACCCGGACGCCGAAGAACTCATCCAGCGCGCTGGCGAAGATCGCCGCGAACCTGACCCGCTCCAGCAGCGGCACGCGCTCGTCCTCGGCCAGGTCCAGCACTCGCTGGGCGAATCTGAGCCAGCTGTCTTCCCGGTCCAGGTAGCGGCCGGCCGGCAGGAGATCGGCCTGCTCAGCCGCCTCGGCTGCCGCGACCGCGTCCGCGGCCCTGGCCGCGGCGCGCGACCTGGCCCGGGCCGCGTCCTGCTGGTGCTTGCGGGCCCGGTCCGAGGCTGCCTGCAGATCCCGGTCCTGGTTCGCGACCCGGCTAGCCGGCTTGGGACGGCGGGGATCAGGCTGACTCATGTCCCTATTGTCCCCGCCCAGGTCGCCACGCAAAGATGCCGGGTGGCCGAATTCGGCCCGGACCGCCTGGATCTTGCGCTGGCCGGGCGGGATGGACAGGATCAGACCCAGTCCGTCCACCCGAATGGAGACGTACATGCGTATTGGCACCTCGGTGATCGAGCCGGGCGGACCGGATGCCCTGGCCCGCATCACTGACCAGTTGCGGGCCGCGGCGGACGACGGGTTCGGCTCGATCTGGATGTCGAACATTTTCGGGCTGGAGGCGCTCACGGCGCTCGCGGTGGCGGGCAGCCAGGTACCCGGCATCGAGGTCGGTACCGCGGTCATACCGACCTATCCGCGGCACCCGGCCGTGCTGGCCCAGCAGGCGCTGACCGCCGCGCTGGCGCTGGGTCCTGGCCGGCTGACGCTGGGCATCGGGCTGTCCCACCAGATCGTGATCGAGAGCATGTACGGCTATAGCTTCGACCGGCCCGCCCGGCACATGCGCGAGTACCTGTCGGTGCTGCTGCCGCTGCTGGACGGCAGCCCGGTCAGCGTGGACGGCAGCACGCTCAGCGCGCACATCGGGCTGTCGACCCCGCGGCCGGAGCGGGTTCCGGTCGTGCTGGCCGCGATGGCGCCGCAGATGCTGAAGCTGGCCGCCGAGCAGACCGACGGGACGATCCTCTGGATGACCGGGCCGGCCACGGTGCGGGACTACGTGATCCCGGCGGTCACGGCCGCGGCCAGCGCGGCGGGCCGCGGCCGCCCCCGGGTGGTCTGCATGCTGCCGGTGTACGTGACCGACGACCCGGCGGCGGCCAGGACCGCCGCCGCCGAGGAGTTCGCGATCTACGGGCAGCTGCCCTCCTACCGGGCGATGCTCGACAAGGAGGGCGCGGCCGGCCCGGCGGACGTCGCCGTCGTCGGCGACGAGGACGCCGTGGCGGCGCAGATCAACGCGCTGGCCGACGGCGGCGTCACCGACTTCGTCGCCATCGAGTACGCCCGCGGCGCGGACCGGCAGCGAACCCGCAGCCTGCTGAAGAAGATGATCACCGCGGGTTAGCGGCGAGATCGCCGAGCAGGCCTGGCAGCACCCGGTCCTCGGGCACGCCCCAGCCGGTCCGCTGCATGACCTCGGCCAGCCGCGGGTCCCAGTCGCTGCGCTCGGGCCGGCCGCGCAGCGCCGGACCGCCGCCCGCCAGGGCCGCCTGGAAGTCGGCCGCCGCCATCCGCCACGGCCGGGCGCCGAGCCGCTGGACCGCGGCGGTGGTGCTGCGCAGGCCCGGCCAGGTGAAGTCGGCGTGCCAGTGCACGGCCGAGCCGCTGCCGACCGCAGCCTGCAACAGCCGCGCGCAGGCCACCGACGACTCGCCTTCGGTGCAGACCAGGGCCGGGCACCGCGGCCCCAGCTCGGCGGCGGCGGCCCGGACCAGGGCCGGGCTCGCACAGACGAAGACGTCGAGCGCCCACGGCAGCACCGGGCTGCTGGTGAGCTGCCGGAGCGTGACCCGGAACGGCTCGCCGGCCTCGGCGGCCTCGCTGAGCCAGCGGCCGACCGGCTCGCCGCCGCAGCGCACGTTCAGCACCAGGACCTGACTGGCCAGGTCATCGGCGACCAGCCCGGCCGCCGCCCACAGCGCCTCGGCCGCCTCCGTCGTGGCCGGGGCGGGCACGCCTTCCCGGATCGCCAGCGCCCGCAGCACCAGGTCCGGCAGCGGGCCGCCCACCAGCGCCCGTTCGTCTCCGGTCGCACCGGCGGCCAGCGCGGACAGCACCGCGTTTGACCGGCCGGACGCGTCCGGCAGCCGCTCCAGCACCGCGGTGGCCTGGGTGAGCACGTCGGCGCGGCCCTGCCGGATGAGCCTGGTCACCGTGCCGTCCCGGCGGAGCAGGTCCAGCCACTCCTGATACCAGGGCAGCTCGGCGAGGCTGCTGGACTGCATGAGGCCGAGCACGTCTCCGAACCGGGCCAGCTCGGCCGCCCGTTCGGCGGCCAGATCGCGCACCGGGCCGCCGAGCGACTCCACCGCCGCGCGCAGATCCGGCGCCGCGGCGGCCCGGAACAGCTCAGTGGCCACGGCCGGCAGCGACACGCTCAGCGAAGAGGATCGACCGGGATTGCGGCCGAGCAGCCTGGCCACCGCCCGCCGCTGGCCGGGCGTGGCTCCGACCAGGGTCACGACGCCGTCGAGCCGCTCGCCGCGTTCGAGCTTGGCCCGGATGCGCGCGACTAGCCAGGCCAGCTCCGGCTCGCCGAGCATTCGCCGCAGTTTGGCCTGATCTACCGTTACCTGACCCGCTGGCACCGACTTGCCCACTCGCCGCATCGTAGCCAGCCCGGCGTAGCGCGGGGAAGGCGGCGAAGTCCGCGACAGCTCTTCCCGGTCTGCTGTTCAGCTAGGCCCAGCAGACCGGGCAAAGCTGTGGTCACGGCCGGCCAAGCTCAGCGATCGCGCCAGTGGTAGAGGTCGCGCAGCAGGGCCACCTCGGCCCCGTGGTGTATTACCTCGCGGTGAATGTGCAGGACAAGCGCGGCCATCGAGTACTCGGCGAACGGCCCCTCGGCCGGGCCGCACGGCCGCGCCAGGCCGTCGGTCCCGAGCGACTGCACGCCCTTGATCCAGGCCGCGTACCCGGCGTCCAGCTGAGCGAGCGCCGCGGCGGCGGACGCCGCGTACTCAAACGTGCCGAAATCCACCGGCGGCCCGCCGAAGTGCGAGGCGTCGCGCGCGCCGAAGACGCCGACGATGAGGTGCGCCAGCCGCCAGGCGATCGTCGTCACCGGCTCCTCTTCGTGCGGCGGCATGGCGTAGTCCATGGTGAACGCGCCGCCGCCGACGGAGATGGGAGCCGTGCTCTCGCCGCGCCGTCGGATGCTCCAGCAGCCGGCGGCCGGCTCCCAGAAGTACTCGTCATCAGTGAGCCCCGCGAGCCTGGGCCGGAGCTGGTGCTCCCAGTGCCACTCGAGCTGACCGCGCAGCTCGTCGTTCCAGTCGATGTTCATGCCGCCACGCTAGACCGCTATGCGGACAACTTCCGTCCTCAATGGATGGGAGACTGAGATTCATGGTGGAAACGTCCGCGCGCCTGCTCCGGCTGCTGTCGCTACTGCAGATGCGCCCTGACTGGACTGGAACGGAGCTCGCCGGACGGCTCGCGGTCACGCCCCGGACCCTGCGGCGGGACGTGCAGAAGCTGCGCGGCCTTGGCTACCCGGTGTCCGCGACGCCGGGCGCGGCCGGCGGCTACCGGCTCGGCTCGGGCGCCGCGCTGCCGCCGCTGCTGCTGGACGACGAGGAGGCGATCGCGGTCGCCCTGAGCCTGCGCACCAGCGCCAGTCACGCGGTGACCGGCGTGGCCGAGGCGTCGGCGCGGGCGCTGGCGAAGCTCGAGCAGGTACTCCCGGCCCGGTTGCGGGCCCAGGCGCGCGCGATCAGCGCGGCGACGGTGCCACTGCCCGGCGGGCCCGCCGTGGACCCGGACGCACTCACCGCGATCGCGCGCGCGTGCCGCGAGCGCGAGCAGCTGCGGTTTGGCTATCGCAGCCGCGACGGCGAGTACGGCGAGCGGCTCGCCGAGCCGCACCGCCTGGTCCAGGCGGGCTACCGCTGGTACCTGGTCGCACGGGACGTCGCGCGCGGCGAGTGGCGCACCTACCGGGTCGACCGCATGCGGTCGCCGGAGCCGACCGGGCGCCGGTTCGTGCCGAAGGATCCGCCCGACGCGGCCGCGTTCGTCGCGCACGCCCTCACCACCGCGCCCTACCTGTACCAGGCGCGCGTGCTGCTGCACGCGCCGATCGGCGAGATCACCGCGCAGCTGCCGCCCACCGTCGGCACGCTCGAGCCCGCCGGCGCGGATGGCTGCCTGCTCAGCACCGGAGCAGAGTCGCTCGACGCGCTGGCGTTCCATCTCGGGCACCTGGGCTGCGAGTTCACCGTGCTCGGCCCGCCGGAGCTGATCGACCGGGTGCGCGCGCTGGCGGGGCGGTGGCTGCGCGCCGCCGCGGCCTCCTAGTGCCGCCGGACCGCCAGCGCCGCCCGCGGGCTCAGTGCAGGCCGCAGGCCCGGTGGATCTCGTCTCTGCTGGCCAGCTTGACCCTGGCCCCCCGGCCCAGTGTCACGCCGAGGTCCTTCTCCGCCTGCTCGATCCCCAGCCAGTCGTCGTAGCTGACGTGCCGGACACCCCGCCCGGCCAGGACGGCGCGCAGCGGCGACTCGCCCTGCGGGGAGACGTCGGGCAGCTTCAGCAGGCCGGCCCGCGGCAGCTGCACGTCGTCGCGGGCCCGGTCCGCCGGCCAGGTCCGCGAGCAGCGAGCGCACGGTCTCGGCCGCGTCGGACTTGTTCGTCCCGATGACGCCGGTCGGGCCGCGCTTGAGCCAGCCGGCCACGTACTCGCCTGGTAGCGGGGCACCGTCCGGGCCGAGCACCCGTCCGGCCGCGTTCGGCACGACGTAATTGCGCTCGTCGAACGGCACTCCGGGCAGCGGCACGCTCTGATAGCCGACTGAGCGCAGCACCAGCTGCGCGGGCAAGGTCTCCAGCTCGCCGGTCCCGACGACCCGGCCAGATTCATCCAGCCGGGTCCGCTCCAGGGTCAGCCCGGTCACGGCGATGTCGCCCTCGATCCGGACCGGGCGCAGCCAGAACCGGATCGTCAGCCGGCGGCCCGCGCCGGACGGCGAGCGGTCCGCCCAGTCCTTGATCACCGTGTAGTTGCCGCGCACGTGCCGGTCGCTCTGGGCGAGCTGCGCGCTCGCCCCGGTCGCGTCGAACGCGTCGAGATCGGCCTCGCCGTCCCCCACCACCACGTCGACGCCCGCCAGCTCGCCGAGCTCCCGCAGCTCCTTGGTGGTGAACTTGGCCTGGGCCGGGCCGCGCCGCCCGATCATGTGCACCTCGCGGACCTTGCTGGCCATGAGCGTTTCCAGGACGGGCTGCGACACGTCCGTCTCGCGCAGTTCCTCAGGGTTGCGGATCAGGATGCGCGCGACATCCACGGCGACATTGCCCACGCCGATCACCGCGACCGACTCGGCGTCCAGTGTGAACGCGGCCGGGTCCATGTCCGGGTGACCGCAGTACCAGTTCACGAAGTCGGTGGCCGCGATGCTGCCGGGCAGATCCTCGCCCGGGATGCCCAGCTGCCGGTCGCGCATCGCCCCGGTCGCGTAGACGACCGCGTCGTAGGCGGTCAGGAGATCCTCGCGGGTGACGTCCTCGCCAAGGTGTACGTTCCCGACGAAATGGACACCGTCGTGCTCAAGGACGCCGCGCAGGTACTCGGCGATCGACTTGATCGACTTGTGGTCGGGCGCGACGCCGTAGCGGACCAGGCCGTACGGCGTGGGCAGCCGGTCCAGCACGTCCACGCGGATCGCGTGCGGCGGATCTAGCGCGGCCGCCTGCTTGATCAGCGCCTCGGCGGTGTACAGCCCGGCCGGGCCCGAGCCGACGACCGCAACGTGAAGAGTCTCCATGGACCGATTCTGCCGTGCCTGCACCCGTGCTGGTGCCCCTTGCCTGGACAAATGCTGCGCCCGGACGGCCCTGGCCACGGCCGCCGCGGGCGCCCGGCGCCGTCTGGTGACTTGCCGCGAAGCGCGCCATTAAGTCCGGCCGCCATAACCGGGACTTTTACTAGCCGGTGGGATTTCACGCCGCGTTCCTTTAGCTGGCGCCGGGTATCACCTGCGCAGTATGAGTCGGGGGCAAATCGAATTCGGGCCGCATTCCGCGGGGCCGGCGAGGTACGCATCTTGATATCCGGTAAAAGCCAGCCGCGGCAGCGCGCGGCAGCGCGCATCGTGGCGGCCATCGCGGGCATGAGCGCCGTCGCCGGGCTGCTCGTGGCGGCGATCGCACTGCCGCTCGTGGGCGGCGTCGGCATGGTCACCAGGCAAGTGTCGGACACCTTCGACAACCTGCAGGTGCCCGCGATCGCCCAGCTGCCATCCCGGTCGGAAATCCTCGACTCGCGCGGCCGAGTGATCGCCGACTATTACCCGAATCACATTTACCGGGTGCCGGTCAGCTACAACCAGATCTCGCCTTACATGCGCAACGCGATTGTCGCCATCGAAGACGATCGCTTTTACCAGCATGGCGCGATCGACGTCCGCGGCTCATTGCGCGCGCTCGTCACCGACTTCACCGGCGGTCAGGTCGAGGGCGGATCGACGCTCGCCCAGCAGTACGTCAAGAACGCGCTGGTGCTGACCGCGCCCGATTCGCAGCAGCAGCACGCGGCGACGGCGGAGTCCGCCGCCCGCAAGATCCGCGAGCTGCGGATCGCGGCGAGCGTCGAGCACGAACTCACCCAGGACCAGCTGCTCGCCGCCTACCTGAACGTGGCCTACTTCGAGAACGAGGCCTATGGCGTCGAGGTCGCCGCGCAGCGCTACTTCTCCACCACGGCCGCGCGGCTCACCCTGCCGCAGGCGGCGCTGCTGGCCGGACTGGTGCAGAACCCGGCCCGGTTCGACCCGACGACTGAGCCAGCCGCGGCGATCACCCGCCGCAACGTGGTGCTGGCCAGGATGGCGCAGCTGCACTACGTGTCCAAGGCCGCCGCGGCCGCGGCCGAGAAGCAGAAGCTCGGGCTGCACTACTCGGTCCAGTCGCTGGAGCAGGGCTGCAACGGCACGAAGGAACCGGACTCGGCCTGGTTCTGCGACTACGTGATCGCGGAGATGCGGACCAATCCGGTCTACCGGCAGGCCTACCAGCAGCTGACCACCGTCGGCGGCCTGAAGGTCTACACGACCATGGACGCGCGGGACCAGCGCGCGGCCCAGCAGGCGGTCAGCTACATGCTGCCCGGCCCGCCGTCCGGCTGGAACCCCGCCGGGAACGCCGCCGCCGAGGTGCTGATCCAGCCCGGCACTGGCCGGATCCGGGCCATCGCGGTCGACCGGCCGTACGGTACCGGCCGCAACCAGGACAGCATCGACTACGCGGTGGACACCGCGGAGAACGGCGGCGCGGGCGTGCAGACCGGCTCGTCCTCGAAGCTGTTCACCTTGCTCACCGCGCTCAAGGAGGGCACGCCGTTCGGCTTCAAGGAGTCGGTCTCCTCGCCCACCGTGGTGAGCGGCTTCTACAACTGCAAGGGCCAGCCGACCGGGCCGTTCCCGGTAGCCAACGCCGAGGGCGCGGGCAAGGGCACGTACTCGCTGTACACCGGGACGACCAAGTCGATCAACGTCTTCTACGCCCACCTGGAGCGCCGGGTCGGGCTGTGCAACGTGGTGAAGACCGCGGTCAGCCTCGGCGTGCACCGCGCCGACGGCAGCTCGCTGCTGAAGGCCGTCGGCAAGCCCGGCTCGGCCAGCTACCAGCTGCCCGCCGACGACCTGCCGTCCTTCACCCTTGGTTCGGTCAACGTCTCGCCCATGACCATGGCCGCCGCGTACGCGACCGTGGCCGCGAACGGGATCTACTGCAAGCCGGTCGCCATCCGGGCGATCACCGGCATCGGCGGCGCGAAGCTGCCGGTGCAGTTCGCCGGCTGTCACCAGGTCATGTCGGCGAGCGTCGCCGAGGCCGCGACCTACATCCTGCGGGGCGTGCTGACCAGCGGCACCGCCACCGGCGACAGCATCAGCCAGGCCGGGGTGGGCATCCCGGCGGCCGGCAAGACCGGAACGGCCAACAACTTCGAGTTCGCCGCGTTCGGCGGGTACACGCCGCGGCTGGCGGGCTACGTGTCGATGTTCAACCCGGCCGGCCCGGTCAGCCACCCGATGATCGGCTACGCCTCCTGCTTCCGCTCAGCCGGCGGCGGCCAGGACTGTCCTGGATCGGTGTTCGGCGCGAACGCCGGGCAGATCTGGCAGATGACCTTCGACCACGCCGACCTGGGCCCGACCGTGGCGTCGTTCCGCTATCCCGCGGGCGGCGACTTCTTCAGCGAGGGCAACGGCCAAAACGTCGGCACCAAGAAGAAGAAGCAGCACTAGCTGCCCGAGGGCAATCAGCGCTCGGAGGCGCTCAGCCCGGGAGGCGCAGGCTCACGCCTGCTGGTGATCAGCCAGGCTCGGCGAGCGGCGGGCGACCAGCTCGGTGATGACGCGAGCGATGTGCTGCGGGGCGAGGCCAGCGTCCTCCAGCAGGTCGTTGCGCTCGCCGTGCTCCAGGAACTCCTGCGGCAGTCCGAACGTACGGACCGGGGTGTCGACTTCCTCGTCGCGCAGCAGCCTGGCCACGGCGTCGCCGAATCCGCCGACCCGGCCGTTGTCCTCGACTGTCACCACGAGCCCGTGCTCGCGGGCGGCGCCGGCCAGCGCCGGATCCAGCGGCTTCACCCAGCGCGGGTCGACGACCGTCACGCCGATCCCCTGATCGGCCAGCCGGCCGGCCGCGGTGACGCACACGCCTGCCATCGGCCCCGCGCCGAGCAGCAGCACGTCGCGCGCGGCCCCATCACCGGGCGCGCGCAGCACGTCCATGCGGCCGAGCTTGGCCACGGCCGGCACGTCCGGCAGCGCGAGACGGCCGGGAAAGCGCAGCGCGGTCGGGCCGTCGGCGATCGCGACCGCCTCACGCAGCAGCTCGCCGACGCGGCTGCCATCCCTGGGCACCGCGATCCGCAGGCCGGGTACGAGCTGCAGGATCGAGCCATCCCACATGCCGTGGTGACTAGCCCCGTCCGGGCCGGTGACCCCGGCCCGGTCCAGTACGAACGTCACCGGCAGCCGGTGCAACGCGACGTCCATCATCACCTGGTCAAAGGCCCGGTTCAGGAACGTCGCGTAGATGGCGACCACGGGATGCAGTCCGCCCATGGCCAGGCCCGCCGCGCTCGTGACGGCGTGCTGCTCGGCGATGCCCACGTCGAAGACCCGGTCCGGGAACGCGGCAGCGAACTGCGCCAGCCCGGTCGGATGCAGCATGGCCGCGGTGATCGCGACTATGTCTGGCCGGCTGGCGCCGATCTCGGCCAGCTCCGCTCCGAAGACCTGGGTCCAGGGGCGCGACCTGGGCATGCCCGTGCTCGGATCGGCCTTGGCCTTACCCGGCTTGCCGCCGGCGGGGCTGACCTGGTGCAGGCAGTCCTCGTCGTTCTCCTCGGCCAGCGGGTAGCCGAAGCCCTTCCTGGTGATGACGTGCACCAGCACGGGGCCCCCGAAGTCGCGGGCGCGACGCAGCGCGTGCTCCACCGCCTGCTCGTCATGACCGTCGACCGGACCGAAGTACTTCAACCCCAGGTCCTCGAACAGCACCTGCGGCTGCAGCACGTCCTTGAGGCCCTTCTTGATCCCGTGCAGGGTCTCGAACAGCGGCGGGCCGACCAGCGGGGTGTGCGACAGGGAGCTCTTGATGTAGTCCAGCACCTGCTCATACCGCGCTGAGACGCGAACCGACGCGAGGTGCTCGGCGAGGCCGCCGATAGTGGGCTGGTAGGACCGGCCGTTGTCGTTCACGATGATGACCAGCCGGCGGTCGCGCGCGGCGGCGATGTTGTTGAGCGCCTCCCAGGCCATGCCGCCCGTCAGCGCGCCGTCGCCGATGACGGCGACGACGCTGCGGTGCCCCTCGCCGCGCAGCTGATACGCCTTCGCCAGGCCGTCGGCGTAGGACAGGCTGGTCGATGCGTGCGAGTTCTCGATCAGGTCGTGCTCAGACTCGGCCCGGTTCGGGTAGCCGGACACCCCGCCGCGCTGGCGCAGCCCGTCGAAGCCCTGGTGCCGGCCGGTGAGCAGCTTGTGCACGTAGGACTGGTGGCCGGTGTCGAAGACGATCCGGTCCACCGGCGAGTCAAACACCCGGTGCAGGGCGATCGTCAGCTCCACGACGCCCAGGTTCGGGCCCAGGTGGCCGCCGTTCGCGGTGACCACCTTGATCAGATAGTCACGGATTTCCACCGCCAGCTGGGGCAGGTCGGCACTGCCGAGAGCCTTGAGATCGCGCGGACTCCGGATGCTCTCCAACAAGCTCACTAGGTCTGCTCCTCGTGTCGGCAGGGACCCGCCGGATCCGTCGAGTCTATTTTCTGCCTGGTCCGGCCCGCGCACCACGGCAGCCAATCCGCCTATCCGCCGGGCCAGAACCGGCCCTGGCCTGCAAATTATGCTAATCAGCTTGAATTCCATCGTATGGTGCGGGTCGGCCCAGAGGGTGACGGCGCCGTCAGGCGTCCCCGTCTAAGGTGGTGTGCCATGACTGGCGAATTGTCCCCGGCGGGCGGCGCGGGCGAACTGCGGGCCTCGCACGCCGACCGTGACCGGGTGGTCGAGGTGCTGCGGGTCGCGGCCGGCGACGGCCGGATCACCGCCGACGAACTGGACCAGCGGCTGGAGGTGGCGCTCACGGCGCAGACGCTGGGCGAACTGGCCATCCTGACCACTGATCTGCCGCTATCGCCGGCGCACGCGGCGAGCGTCACGGCCGGCCCGGCCAAGGACCTGATCAGGATCGACTGCGGCAGCAGCGTGGCCCGCCGCGAGGGGCCGTGGCTGGTGCCGCAGCGGATGGAGATCCGGGTCACCAGCGGCGTAGTCCAGCTGGACTTTACCGAGGCGATCATCGCCGGCCCGGAGCTGCACATCGACGCCGACGTCCGCAGCGGCGTCCTGGCGCTGGTCACCAAGCCGGGCATCGAGGTGGACCTGGACGACGTCAGCACCGGCAGCGGCATCGCCAAGGTGGAGCGGCCGGAGGGCCCCGCCGTCCCGGTGGTCCTGCGCGTCGTCGTCGCCGGCCGGGTCGGCAGCGGCGTGCTCAAGGCCAGCCCGCCGCGGCCGCCGCGACGCACGTTGTGGCAGTGGCTGCTGCGCAGGCGTCCTACCCGCCCGGCGCTACCCGGCTGAGTGCTGGCCCGGTCGGCACGGTCAGGGCCCGCCCGGCCAGCCAGCCGGTGAGGAGCTGCGCCGTGACCACCGCGAGCAGCACGATGAGGGGCACCGTCCAGCCGCCAGTGGCCGTGTGCAGGAACCCGATGACCAGCGGACCCAGGCTGGCGATCAGGTAGCCGATGCCCTGCGCGAACGCGGACAGCGAGGCCGCCGTGCCGGGATCGGGTGCCCTGGCCATCGTGTAGTAGATGCCAAGCCCCAGGCTCGCGCCCTGACCGAGCCCGAGCACGACCATGGACTCCGGCGCGAGGCCGTAGGGCCCGAAACCGGCTACGGCCAGGCCGAGGGCGGTCACCAGCATCGCGGCGACGGCCAGCACCCGCTGGTCCGCGTAGCGGTGCGCCAGCACGGGGACGGCCATCGCCGTGATCGCGTTCCCGACGTTCATGAGCGCGAGCAGCGTGCCCGCGTAGGCGGCGCTGGCCCCCCGGTCCCGGAACATCGTCGGGAACCAGGACAGTGTGCCGTAGTAGGACAGGCTCTGCAGACCCATGAACAGGGTGACCTGCCAGGCGAGCGCGGACTTGCGCAGTGCCAGGGCGCCCGTCCGGGCGCCGCGTTCTGGCAGCGTCCGGAAACGCAGCTGCGGTCCCCAGAGGACGACAGCCACGAGCGCCGGGCCGGCCCACAGACCGAGGATCAGCCGGGCAGCCCCGAGGCCGCCGCCGGCGGCGTTGAAGACCGGGACGGCGAGCGCGGCGGCCACGACGCTGCCGACCGCCAGCGACAGCAGGTACAGGCCGATCAGCAGGCCCGCCCGGTCCGGCGCTCGGCGCTTGACCAGGCTGGGCAGCAGCACATTCATCAGCGCGATGCCCGCGCCCGCCACGATCGTGCCGGGAAACAGCAATGCGGACGGCGCCGCGGCCCGCATCAGCAGGCCGCCGGCGATCAGCAGCAGGGCGGCGGCCAGCACGCGTTCCTCGCCGTACCTGCGGCTCAGCGGTGCGCCGCTGCCCGAGAAGATGCCGAAGCAGAGCACCGGCACGGCCGCGAGCACCGCGAGGCTGCCCGACGACACGCGCAGCACGGTCTGCAACTCGGGAAAGACCGGCGGTACCCCGGTGATCATCGTCCGGAGATTGAAGGCCAGCACGAGGATGCCCGTGACCAGCACCGCGCCGCCAGCGGCCTGGCTGCGCTTCATGCGTGCATCGCGTCCTCGTCTGCCCGGCCAGGCGAACCGTACCCCCCGCCGCGCGCAACCGCACACCGCGGGCCCTGGCCTCCCGGCAGCCTAGCCAGCCCCGGCGCGCAGGCCGTCGGCCGGCCTGGCGGAGGCCCCGGCGGCGCCAGCCCGGTCCGGCGGAGTCAGCACGGTCAGCACGCCGGTGAGCATCAGCACCGCCGCCAGCGCGCAGACCTCGAACTTCGTCACCGCCGGCGGCCCTGGGCCGCGGCGCCCGGCGCCGCAGCCAGCTGCGGCCGGCCAGCGCGAGACCGGCGGCCGCGCACACCAGCGCCGCCTTGGTGATCAGGAAGAGCCCGTACGCGGTGTGCAGCAACGCCCCCACCGGCACCAGCACCAGCGCGGACACCACCCCGGTGATCAGCACGAGCGCGAACAGCCACGCAGCCGCGGTGGCGTACAGGCCGACGATGCCCTGGGCGGCGGCCGGCCGGTCGCGCCAGGCCAGCCCGGCCCGCAGCGCGTACACCAGCATTCCGGCCCACAGCACGGCCGGCAGCAGGTGGCAACAGGTAACCAGCGCGCCGGCCACCGGGATCACCCCTTCGGGGTGCGAGCGGATGGCCTCCGCGAGGACGACGCCGCACAGCACGGTCCCGGCCCCGCCCGGCCGGCGCATTCGCAACAAGATGGCAGCGACCGCGAACAGGACTGCCTCGGCGACCGCGATCTTCGCGGTGCCGCCAGTTGGCAGACCGGGCGGCGCCGGCACCGCCAGCCGCGCGGCGAGGCCGGGCCCCGCGAGCGCGGTCAGCGCCAGCGCGACGCTCGCGGTCAGTCCGAGCAGTGCCCCGCGCAGTGCCCACGGGGGCGGCAGCGGCCCGCCGCGCTCGCCCTTGTACTGACGCGACAGCCCGCGGCCAGCCAGGCCGCCGAGCGCGACGGCGAGGCCCGCCAGCAGCAGGCCCCGCTCCGCGCCGGTCAGCCAGAGGCCGGGCGTGGCCAGCGAGACGGCTGCCGGGGCGATCTTCATCGCCTGACAGTAACCCGTTTGCCGCCTTTATCGCCGGACGCAGCCGAAGGCCCGGCTCAACCGCCAGCCGGAGGCCCGGCTCAACCGCCGGCCGCCGAACCGCGGCTGGGTCAGGACTGGCCGAGCAGCGACCGCAGTACGTACTGCATGATCCCGCCGTGCCGGAAGTACTCGGCCTCGCCGGGCGTGTCGATCCGCACGACCGCGGTGAACTCCTTGTCGTCCGCCCGCACCGTGACCTCGCGCGGCGTAGCGCCGGAGTTCATCGCCTCGATCCCGGTCACGTCGAAGATCTCGTGTCCGGTCAGGCCGAGCGACTCGGCGGTCTCGCCGGGCTTGAACTGCAGCGGCAGCACGCCCATCCCGATCAGGTTGGAGCGGTGGATGCGCTCGAACGATTCCACCAGCACCGCCCGCACGCCGAGCAGCGCCGTGCCCTTCGCCGCCCAGTCGCGGGACGAGCCCGAGCCGTACTCCTTGCCGCCCAGGACCATCAGCGGCGTGCCTGCGTCCAGGTACTGGCGGGACGCGTCGTAGATCGACATCGGCTCCCCGCCGGGCAGCGCGATGGTGACCCCGCCCTCGGTACCCGGAGCCAGCAGGTTCCGCAGCCGGATGTTGGCGAACGTCCCGCGGATCATCACCTCGTGGTTACCACGCCGGGAGCCGTAGCTGTTGAAGTCGCCCCGCTGGACGCCGTGCTCGGTCAGGTACTTGCCCGCCGGGCTGTCGGTCTTGATCGCGCCGGCCGGCGAGATGTGATCGGTCGTGACCGAGTCGCCCAGCATCGCCAGCACCCTCGCACCGTGCACATCGGTCACCGGGCTGGGCTCTCGCTCCAGCCCCGCGAAGTACGGCGGGTGCCGCACATAGGTGGAATCGGCCGCCCAGGCGAACGTATCGCCCGGCTGGACGTCCAGTTCCTGCCAGCGTTCGTCGCCGCTGAACACGTCCGCGTAGTCCCTGGTGAACATCTCCGCCGCGACGGCGCTCTCGACGATCTCCTCGATCTCTGCCAGGGCTGGCCACAGGTCGCGCAGGTAAACGTCCTGGCCCGAGGACCCGGTGCCGATCGGCTCGTTGTCGAGGTCGATGTCCATGGTCCCGGCCAGCGCGTACGCGACCACAAGGGGCGGCGAGGCCAGGTAGTTCATCTTGATGTCCGGGTTGATCCGGCCTTCAAAATTCCGGTTGCCCGACAGGACCGAGACGACCGCCAGGTCGTTCTCGCTGACGGCCGCGCTGATCGCCTCGGGCAGCGGGCCCGAGTTACCGATACAGGTCGTGCAGCCGTAGCCGACCAGGTTGAAGCCGAGCTTCTCCAGGTACGGCGTGAGGCCAGCCCGCTCGTAGTAGTCCATGACGACCTTCGAGCCAGGGGCCAGCGTCGTCTTCACCCACGGCTTGCGCTCCAGCCCGGCCTCGACCGCCTTCTTGGCCAGCAGCGCCGCTCCGATCATGACCGACGGGTTAGACGTGTTAGTGCAGGAGGTGATCGCGGCGATCACCACCGAGCCGTGATCCACGACCGTCGTGGTGCCGTCGTCAAGGGTCACCTCGGCGGGTGCCGACGGCCGGCCGGCGCCGTCCTGGCCGGCTGGCGCGTCTCGCCGCCGTTCTCGCTGTCGGCGGTGAAGGGGTCCGAGGCCGGGAACGTGCCGGCGATGTCATCGTCGAGCTTGTCCAGCTGCACATACGACCCGAGCGACTGCCGGAATGCCGCCTTGGCGTCGCTCAGCGCTACCCGGTCCTGCGGGCGCTTGGGGCCGGCCAGTGACGGCACAACGGTAGAGAGGTCCAGCTCAAGCTCCTCCGAGTAGCGCGCGTGCCCGGC
This sequence comes from uncultured Actinomycetota bacterium, assembly GCA_963726425.1. Taxonomy (GTDB): domain Bacteria; phylum Actinomycetota; class Actinomycetes; order Streptosporangiales; family Streptosporangiaceae; genus JAJYUU01. The sequence goes on from CAVSCN010000041.1 coordinate 38,041, forward strand.
CGGGTCGTGCCACAGGCCCTGCTCCTTCGCGTACGCCTCCACCAGCGCGACCTGCTCGGCTGGCCTGCCGGTGAGCTTCAGATAGGTCAGCGTCTCCGCGTCGATCGGGAAGATCGCGCAGGTCGAGCCGAACTCCGGGCTCATGTTCCCGATCGTGGCCCGGTTGGCTACCGGCACCGCGCCGACGCCTTCGCCGTAGAACTCGACGAACTTGCCGACCACGCCGTGCTTGCGCAGCAGCTCGGTGATCGTGAGGACCAGGTCGGTCGCGGTCGCGCCGGACGGCAGCTCGCCCGCCAGCCGGAAACCGACCACCTTCGGGATCAGCATCGAGACGGGCTGGCCGAGCATGGCCGCCTCGGCCTCGATGCCGCCGACGCCCCAGCCGAGGATGCCAAGGCCGTTCTGCATCGTCGTGTGCGAGTCGGTACCGACACAGGTGTCGGGGTAAGCCAGCGTCTCGCCGTCGGCCTGCTGGGTCATGACGACCCTGGCCAGGTACTCGATGTTGACCTGGTGCACGATGCCGGTGCCGGGCGGGACAACCTTGAACTGGCGCAGCGACTCCTGGCCCCAGCGCAGGAACGCGAAGCGCTCCTTGTTGCGGTGGAATTCAAGCTCTACGTTCCGCTCGAACGCGTCGGGGCGCCCGAACACGTCGGCGATGACGGAGTGGTCGATGACAAGCTCGGCCGGTACCAGCGGGTTGATCTTCCCGGCATCGCCACCCAGCGCCTGCATGGCCTCGCGCATTGCCGCGAGGTCGACCACGGCGGGCACGCCGGTGAGGTCCTGCAAGATGACCCGGGCCGGCGTGAACTGAATCTCCGTGTCCGGCTCCGCCTGCGCGACCCACCGCGCGAGGGAGGTCACGTGGTCGGTCATGACGTTCAGCCCGTCCTCATTGCGGAGCAGGTTCTCCAGCAGGATCTTGAGGCTGTAGGGCAAGTCACCCGCTCCCGGCACAGCGTCCAGGCGATGAATCTCGTATCTGGTCCCGGCTACGTCCAAGGTGGCACGGCTGCCGAAGCTGTTTCCGGTCATGTCTCCTCGTTCTCCTGCCCGGCCACGCCTGCGGCCTTGTCGTAAATCTTCCCGCACTCGCCCTGGCCGCGGGCGAGTGCCCATGGAGACCCGGCAAAGTATCTCGACGTCAAGTTATCTCGATCCGAGGCTAGCGCCGGGTTATCTCGACGTCAAGCTATCTCTGATGCCGCTGAGCTGCCCGGCCGCACGCCAGCCGGCAGATTAACCGGCGGTATGCCGTCCATTCACATCCGCCCCGGTGCCGGTTCACCGGCGCCCGTCACGATCTGGGCAGCCTCGCGGCGCGCGAGGTGCTGGCGGCGAAGGGATGAGGCATGTCGAGGATCAAGGGCAGCAGGCCGGCCGGCGGCCGCCACAGCGGCCGCGGCGACTGCTGGCGGGTGTCGTCACGGCCGGTCTGGCGATCTCCCTGACCGGCCTCGCGGTGAGCGCCGCCGGGGCAGCGGCCACCGGCGCGGCGGCGGGCACGGCCGGCGGCGGCCGGGCGGAGGCTAGTGTCCCGCTGCATCGCATCCGGCACGTCTGGATCATCGAGCTGGAGAACCAGTCCTACCAGCAGTCGTTCGGCGACCCGAAGGCCGATCCGGAGATCGCGCGGGTGCTGACCAGCCACGGCGCCCTGCTGAAGGACTACTACGGCATCGGGCACGACAGCCTCGACAACTACGTCGCGGAGATCTCCGGCCAGGCACCGGACTTCCAGACCGGCCAGGACTGCGAGTACTTCAGCCCGTTCCTCCAGTTCGGCGGTGAGACCTTCGACCAGTGGACGAAGGACGGGCAGCTCTCCGGCGACGGCTGCGTCTACCCGCGGTACGTGCAGACCGTCGCCACCCAGCTGACCGCGAAGCACCTGAGCTGGAAGTCCTACAACGAGCAGATGGGCGTCAACGCCAAGCGAGACGGCACCACGATGACCGCGCACGGACCCGCCTGCGGTCACCCCAAGCTCGGCACCATCGACCAGACCGACGTCACCGGCCCGGCCGATGACAGCTACGCGACCCGGCACAACCCGTTCGTGTACTTCCAGAGCATCATCGGCAACCAGGCCTACTGCGACACGCACGTCGTCACGCTGCAGCCGCTGGCGACCGATCTGACGTCCGCGGCGACGACACCGAACTACTCCTGGATCACGCCGGACACGTGCGCCGACGCACACGACACCCCGGCCTGCCAGAACGGCGCCAAGGGCGGGCTCGGACAGGCGGACAAGTTCCTCGCCACCTGGATTCCGCGGATCACGGCCTCCCCCGCGTACAAGGCGAATGGGCTCATCATCGTCACTATGGACGAGTCAGGCGACGACACGAACGCGGGCGCGTGCTGCGGCGAGCACGACAGCCTCGGTTACGCCGATCCGTCGCACCCCAACACCAACGAACCGGGCCTGTTCGGGCCTGGCGGCGGCCGGGTCGGCGCCGTCCTGCTGTCGCCGTTCATCAAGGGCGGCACCGTCAGCACGCTCGACTACAACCACTACTCGATGCTCCGGACGATCGAGCAGATCTTCGGCCTGAAGCTGCTCGGCGACGCGCACCAGCCGCAGGTGCACTCGTTCGGTGCGGACGTGTTCACCCGGCTCTGACGGGCCCGCCCGCGAACTGGCCGGCGTCATCGACGCCGGCCAGTTCGCGGGCGGAACATGAGCGCTGTCGCGATGTGTCCGCGAGCGGGAGGAGTTGTCCGTGTCCAGTTCGATTGATGCGGTGCTGCGGTCGGCGGTTGACAACGACGTCGTGCCTGGCGTCGTAGCGATGGCGGCCAGCACGGACGGCCCGGTGTACGAGGGAGCGGCTGGCGTCCGCGCCGCTGGCGACACCGACCCGATCACCCCAGACACCGTTATGCGGATCGCGTCGATGACCAAGATGGTGACGACGACCGCCGCGCTGCAGCTAGCCGAGCAGGGCAGCCTGGACATCGAAGCGCCGGTCGACAGTTACCGGCCCGAGTTTGCCGACCTGCAGGTGCTTGACGGATTCGACGGCGACACGCCACGGCTGCGCCCGCCGGCCAGCCGCGCCACCGTGCGAAACCTGCTCACCCACACCGCGGGCCTCGGATACTGGATCTGGAACGCCGACATCGACCGGTACGAGCAGGTCACCGGCACGCCGAACATCATGCCGGGCACGCTGGACGCGTTCACCGCGCCGATGGTCTTCGACCCAGGCACGCGGCTGCAGTACGGGATCAACCTTGACTGGCTCGGCCGGGTCATCGAGGCGGTGAGCGGGCAGCCGCTCGACGCCTACATCGCCGAGAACATCACCGGCCCGCTCGGCATGCCGAACACCGTCGCGCGGATGTCGGCCGAGCAGCGCGCCAACTCGACGCCGGTGCACGTGCGCGGCGAGGACGGCAAGTGGCTGGCGACCGACGTCGACTGGGCGCAGCAGCCGGAGTTCTGGGGCGGCGGCCATTTCCTGTACTCGACGCCGCGCGACTACCTGAGGTTCCAGCGGATGCTGCTGGGCGGCGGCGCGCTGGACGGCACCCGGATCCTGTCGGCGGACATCGTCGACGCGGCGTTTGCCAACCAGATCGGCGACCTGGAGTTCCCGGCCGAGATGCCGACTGCGCATCCCGAGCTGAGCGGCCCCGTCAACCTCGGGCCGGGCCTCAAGTGGGGCTGGGGCCTGCTGCTGAACCCGGCCCCGTTCCCGGGCATGCGGGCGGCCTGGAGCGGATCGTGGTCAGGCCTGTTCAATACCCACTTCTGGGTCGACCGGGAGTCCGGCATCACCGGCGCGATCTACTCGCAGACGCTGCCGCTCGCCGACCCGGCCGCGTTCGAGATGTACATCAACTTCGAGGTGGCCGTGTACGCCTCGCGCTGACGGCCGCTACGCGAGGATGCGGTCCCGCGGGGGTTTGGGGCACGGCGACGCCTTGCAGCCTGGCTAGGCCAGGATGCGCAGGCGTTGCGGATCGTAGAACGGGGCGAGCTGCAGCCGGGCCGACACCTCACCCGCGCCGGACCTGACCCGGAACTTCTGCCCGGCGAGCCACTGCGCGGTGACTCCGTCCGGGCAGTTGACCTGCGCCAGGCCGACCGCGCCGCCGACCGTGTGCCCGTAGGCGGCGGCGCGTACGTAGCCCGCCCACGCGCCGTCAGCCAGCACCGGCTCGTTCCCGAACAGGTCGAGATCGGGGTCGTCCACCAGCAGTCCGACGAGCCGGTCCCGCGGCGGGCCGCCCGCGCGGACGGCGAGCAGCGCGTCCCGCCCGGTGAACCCGCCCGGCTTGTCCCAGGCGACGGCGAACCCGAGCCCGGCGCCGACCGGGTTGTCGGTGCTATCGATGTCGACACCGAAGTCGCGGTAGCCCTTCTCCAGCCGCAGGCTCGTCATCGCGGCGAGGCCGACGGGGCCGAAGCCCAGGTCCCGGCCCGCCGCCATCAGGTCATCAAATACACCGGTCGCGTACTCGGCGGGCACGTGCAGTTCCCAGCCGAGCTCACCCACATAGGTCACGCGGATCGCCAGCACCGGCGCGTACCCCACGTAGATCTGCCGCGCGCTCAGGTACGGGAACGCACTGTTACCGAGATCAGCGTCCGTCAGCCGGCTGATCAGCTCACGACTGGCCGGGCCTTGCACGGACAGCAGCGTAGTGCCGGACGTGACGTCGGCGACGGTCACGACCTCTCCCGGGCGCCCCGCCCGGCGGATCATCGGCTCGATCCGGCGGTGAATGACGTCGCTGGCGACGACCAGGAACTTCTCCGGCTCAAGCCAGGTCACCGTCACGTCAGCCTCGATGCCGCCGGCGCCGTTCAGCCACTGGGTGTAGACGATCCGGCCGACGCTCGCGGTGACGTCGTTGGCCGACAGCCGGCTGAGCACCGCGGCGGCGTCGGGGCCCTGGACCAGGAGCTTGGCCATCAGGCTCATGTCCAGGACGCCGACCCCCTCGCGGACCAGCCGGTGCTCGCGAGCCACGATCGAGTGCGACGCCGGCCGCCGGAAGCCCACGGTCGGCACCGGGTGCTCGCCGGGCGAGGCGTGCCACTCGGCGAACTCCCAGCCCGCGGACTGGGCGAAGTGTCCGCCCGCGGCGACGAGTCGGTCGTGCAGCACCGAGCGGCGGATGTCGCGCCCGGTCGACGGCTTCCAGCCGGGCCACACCGCGTCGCCGAACAGCACGCCCAGCTGCTCGACCGTGCGTTCCTTGCGGAAGCGGCGGGATGACTCGTAGACGTGCGTCCGGTCGATCGCGATGGCCGCGGTGTCGACCGGCGGCACGCCGTCGACGATCCACTGCGCGACGACGTTGCCGACGCCACCGCCGGACAGGATGCCGAGCGAGTTGAGACCGGCCGCGACGAAGTAGCCGTCCAGCTCTGGCGCGGGGCCGAGCAGCGGCCTGACGTCGGCGGTGAACGACTCCGGGCCGCAGAAGAACGTGCGCACGCCCGTCTCGGTCAGGCACGGGATACGCGCGAGCGCCGGACCGAGGAACCGCTCCATCCGGTTCCAGTCGGGGGGCAGCTTGCCGAAGGAGAAGTCGCGGGCGACGCCGTCCAGCGACCAGGGCGCGCCCTCGGGCTCGAACAGGCCGACCAGCATGCCGTCACCCTCGGGCCGGTAGTAGCCGTAGTTGTCCGGGTCCTCGATGACGGCGAGGTCGGGGTCCATCCCCGGCACCGTGTCGGTCAGCAGGTAGTAGTGCTCGGCCGCCTGCAGCGGGACCGAGACGCCGGCCAGCGCGCCGAACTGCCTGGCCCACATCCCGGCGGAGTTGACCACGAACTCGGTCTCGATCCGGCCGGCCTCGGTCAGCACGGCGGTGACCCGGCGGTTCTTCGTCTCGACTCCGGTCGCCGCGACCCCCTCGATGACCGTGACGCCGAGCTGGCGGGCGCCCTTGGCCAGCGACGTGGCCACCCCCACCGGGTCGGCCCGGCCTTCGTCGGCGACGAAGAAGCCGGACAGGATGTCGTCGGTGCGGGCCAGCGGCCACATCTCCGCGATCTCGCGGGCGGAGATCTCGGTGTCCTCGACCCCGAAGCCGTGCATCCACTGGGCCTCCCGTCGCAGCGCCTCCTGCCGCTGCGGCGTCGTCGCGATGGAGAGGTGCCCGACGGCCCGGAAGCCGGTCGAGTGCCCGGTCTCCTGTTCCAGCCGGGCGTACAGGTCGCGGGAGTACCGGCTGAAGAACAACGCGGTCTCGTCCGTCATCCCGGCCGACGTGATCAGCCCGGCCGCGTGCCAGGTGGTGCCCGCCGTCAGCTGGTGCTGCTCCAGCAGGACCACGTCGGTCCAGCCCAGGTGCGCGAGGTGATAGGCGATGCTGCAGCCGATGACGCCGCCGCCGACGATGACGACCCGCGCCCGGGCCGGCAGCTTACCGCCGTCCGCGGTCCTGTCTGATCGTTCAGTCATGACCAGATACTAGACATCCCAGGCCGCCGTGCCGACTCTTCACGGCCAACGAACTGCCGGGCGGTCAATTTAGGTAGTTTTGTGGCACCGATGCCCGTGAAAAGTCGCCGATCGACCGTGGAAGATTGGGAGCCATGACGGCTGACACCTTTCGCGGGCTGTTCGACGACGCGTCCCTGTTCCCGCCCGCGTCCCTGACGATGGTCGACGCCGTGGCCGGGCACGTGCGCCATCAGGCGGCCTGGTACGGCTCGATGTCCGGGCCGTTCGTCTGCCCCGACACCCGGCTCGGCCAGCTCTCGGTGGTGCTGACCGCGGCCGGAGTGGCGGAACTGGACCTGGCGCTCGTGCTGCCCGGCGGCGCGGGCGACCTCGCCGCCGCCGCCGACGCGGTCTTCGCCGACCCCCGGCTCCGGCTGCGGGCCGTCGAGCTTCCGGTCGGCACCGACCCGGCCGCCGATGTGGTCGCCGCGGTCGACGTGACGCCACTGCAAGGCGCTAGCTCGTTCCTGGAAATGCCCATCGCGCAGGTCGACGCCCGCGCAATTCAGGTAATCACGGACCACCGGCACCTGGTGAAGCTCCGGACCGGCGGCGTCGACGCGGCGGCGTTCCCGGACGAGGCGACGCTGGCCCGTAGCCTGACGGTGCTGGCGGACGCGCGGCAGCCGTTCAAGTGCACCGCCGGGCTGCACCACGCGATCCGGCACCGGGCCGCCGACACCGGCTTCGAGCATCACGGTTTCCTCAACGTCCTGCTCGCGGTCAGGGCGGCGCTCGACGGCGGGAGCGAGGCCGACGTCGCGGCCGTGCTCGCCGATCAGGACGCGGGCCAGGTGGCGCGCGCCGTCGCGGACCTGGACGACGATCGGGCGGCGGAGGTCCGGGGCCTGTTCACCTCGTTCGGTACCTGCAGCACCGACGAGCCGGTGACCGACCTCGTTACGCTTGGCCTGGTCAGCGGGGACTGACGGGGGGCAAAGGAGCACCATGACACAGGCAGCAGGCTGGCTCGGCGTCAGGCCGGACCACCCGTTCGGGATCGCCGCGCTCCCGTACGGCTCGTACACCGCCGCCAAGCACGCGGAGGTCTACCGGGTCGGGGTCGCGATCGGCGACAGCGTCCTGGACCTGACCACCGCGGCCGACCGGCTGCTGCCGGCCCGCGCACACCTCTTCCGGTCGGGCAGCCTGGATGAGTTCCTGGCCGCCGGTGACGGCGCCTGGACCCAGGTGCGGGCGGAGATCACCCGCTGGCTGTCGGACGACGCCTGCCGGCCGGCCATCGAGGACTTGCTCGTCCCCATCGGCGACGTCGCCCTGCGGCTGCCGTTCACCGTGTCCGACTACGTCGACTTCTACGCGTCCGAGCACCACGCCAGCAACATCGGCCGGATCTTCCGGCCGGATGCCGAGCCGCTGACTCCGAACTGGAAGCACCTGCCCATCGCCTATCACGGCCGCGCGGGCACCGTGGTCGTCTCCGGCACCCCGGTCCGCCGCCCGTGCGGTCAGTCCCGGCCGGCCGGAGCCGACAGGCCGTCGTACGGGCCGTGCGCGCGGCTGGACTTCGAGGCCGAGCTGGGCTTCGTGGTCGGCGCGCACAGCCACCTCGGCGAGCCCGTGCCCGCCAGCAGGTTCGCTGAGCACGTGTTCGGCGTGTGCCTGGTGAATGACTGGTCCGCCCGCGACATCCAGGCCTGGGAGTACGTGCCGCTCGGCCCGTTCCTCGGCAAGTCGTTCGCGACCACGGTCTCGCCGTGGGTGCTGCCGCTGGCGGCGCTCAGTCACGCCCGGGTGCGGCCCCCCTCGCGGGACGCGGACCTGGTCAGCTACCTCACCGAGGCCGCCGACTGGGGACTGGACATCGACTTCGAGGTTCGGCTCAACGGGCATCTCCTCTCCCGCCCGCCATACGCGACCATGTACTGGAGCCCGGCTCAGATGCTCGCGCACATGACCGTCAACGGCGCGTCGCTGCGGTCCGGTGATCTGTACGCCTCGGGCACGGTCAGCGGGCCCGAGCCCGGCCAGCGCGGCTCGCTCATCGAACTGGGCTGGAGCGGGAGTGAGCCGATCCAGCTCGCTGACGGATCCAGCCGGGAGTGGCTGCATGACGGCGACGAGCTGACCATTTCCGCGACCGCGGTCGGGCCGGACGGCACCAGGATCGGGCTCGGCAGCGCCATGGGCTGCATTCTGCCGGCCACGCCAGCCTGAGCGCCGGCCTGCTCAAGGCCAGGGTCTGGCGGCCCGAACTGCCATTACGCTGAGCGGATCGCCAGAAGGCGGGAGAATGTGCTTATGCCAGGGCCGCCTCAGCCGTGGGACCAGCCAGAGGACCCGCGCGACCAGACAGTGGACATGCCGCGCATCGACCTGGCCGGTTTCGGCACCGGGCACCCGGCCCCGGAGAACGGCCCGCGCTCGTCACGGCACCTCGGCGACCAGTCCCGCACCCTGCCGCCCCGGCCCGGAGTGCCACCACCCCCAGCCGGCCGGCCGCCGTCAGCCGATCTGCCGTCGGACCTCAGCACGCCGGATCGCACCGCCCCGGGCCGGCTGCCCCGGCGGGACTCTGGCGTTCATCCGGGGCAGGCTTCGCGCCCGACCGCGCCGCCGCCGTACGGGGCACCGCTCCCGCCCGAACCGCTGCCGCGCCGCCGGCCGGACGCAAGCCGCGATCCGTATGCCGGCCGTGATCCGTACGCCCAGTCGGCCGGCGACGACCGCGAACCGGGGAGCCTGTTCCGGCCGGCGCCGCCAGCGGACGGCGACCGGCTCGCGGCTCGCGATAGTGGTGCGCTCGAAGCAGACGCCCGCGACGGCTTGGGCCGCGACAGCTCGGCCCGCGCCGGCTTGGGCCGCGACAGCGCGGTGCACCCGGCGATCACCTCGCAACTTCCGAGCCTCAGCACGCCGGCCTGGCCGGACGCGGCCGGTCCCGGCAGACCGGCCAGCGCGGACCCGAGGGTCAGCCTAGGGAGCCAGTTCGGCAGCGAACCCTCAGCCAGCACGACGTTGCCGGCGAGCAGCGCATTTCCGGCGAGCCCGGCCTTCTTGGCCAGCCCGGCTCGTTCGGCCCATCCGGCCCGGCCGGCCAGCACGGTACGGCCCAGCACGATACCGTCCAGCACGGGGCCACTGAGCACAGCGCCGCCAAGCACAGTGCCGCCAAGCACGGGAGACGGAGCACATGCCGTCAGCTCCGGCTGCCGAGCCGACCGTCCCAGCTGACCCGGCGGTGCTCGCGGCCGGCACCGCACCGGCCGACTACGGGTCAGCCGAATCCGCGCCGCCGGTACCCGGCGCACCATCCGCGCGCCCGGCCGCGCCGTCCAGCCTGGATGCGCCCGCAAGGGCCGAGATCGGCCCGCCCGCGCGGGACCAGCTATCGGCGCAGCTGCCACCCTCGCCGGCGGCGGACCAGTCCGCCGATCGGACGCAGACCCAGGATGGCCCAGGGAATTCGCCCCCGGCGGCCCGGCGGCGAACCGGCCGCCCGGTCGCCAGCGGCCGGCCCGCGGCCGGCTCGATCGGCGATCTGCTCGCGCGGCTCGACCGCCTGCCGGACGGGCACCCGTCTTCGCCCTACGAGGATGGCGGCCTGGCCAAGCCACTGCCGCACCGACTCCGTCAGCTCGAACTCGGGCTGCCCGCGCCCGAGCGCGAGCCGGTCGAGTCCGGGCTGCTGGCCGGTTTCGGCAGTCCGGCGATCGAGCGCACCAGCCCGGTCGTCCCTAGCGTCGCCAGCGCGACCGACGACGCGAGTCAGACGGCTGAGCCCCCCGACGGGACCTACGGCGCCCTCGGGCCCGAGACTGGCGTCCGGCCCGAACCGCGACCTGATCCGCGTTCGGCCGGCGACCAGGGGTTGGCACATCGTGCGGGCCCGGTGCCACCGGATGATCGGCTGCGCCGTGACCAGGGCTGGCCGGATTCACCCGCCCCGCCTCGCCAGGCCAACGGCCATAGCGGCCCCGACCACCGGCCGGCCGCCGATGCGCTGTCGCTCGGTCCCTGGCCAGGGGCCGGACCCGAGGCCGGCGCCCCCGCTGAGCGGCGCAACGGCAACGACACCCGCGCGCCGCGCGCACCAGCCGGTGGTCCGGCGACGACCAGGCTGACCTGGTCGCGGGAATGCTGGCCGCATACCGGACTGCCGAGGGCAGGAGCCCGCGCGGCGAGTACGGCGAGAGCGGCCTAACCCCGGCGATGCGGCGGATCGCCGCGCAACTCCCGCGTGGCGGGCTCGCGCCCGCCACCGAGGCGCTGAAGTCGCCGGAACGCCTGGCCGCCAAGCTCGCCAGGCTCGTCGCTCGCCATCCCGGCTGCAGCCCGGAAGAACTGGCGGCGGGTATCGGCGACGGGATCAGGTACACGTTCACGTTCGACCCCGACTACTACACCGAGGGCACCTGGCTGGTGCACCGCAAGCTCAAGGCGTATGGCTTCGAACTTGAGGCCAGGAGGAACCGCTGGGATAGCCCCGAGTACAAGGGCGTCTGGACCCGCTGGCGCGATCCGGCACACGGCCTCCCGTTCGAGGTCCAGTTCCACACGGGCGTCAGCTGGGACATCGTGCAGCGCACACACGAGGCCTTCGTCCGGATCACTGATCCGGCTATGTCGGCAGCCGACCGGGCCCGGCTCCGGTCCCGGCAGGTGGCCGCGGCCGCAGTCGCCAAGGCGCCGCCGGGCTGTGCTGAGATCTCAGACTTCGGCCGGGGGGCACGGTGAGCGCGGAGGTGCAGTACTACGCCATGGCGGCGACGGGCGGCAGTACCCGGTCCCCGTCCGGACTGGCCAGGAGAATCTATGAGCCGGACGGCCCGGTCGACGAGACGCTGCGCCGCGACCTGACCTGGGCAGCGGACTCGGCCATCGTCGAGTGGGAGTACGGCGACCTCGGCGCGGAACTCGTCCGGATCACCGCGGATGACGCGGCCCAGTTGCGGGAGACGTTCGGCGCGCGCTGGGACCGGCCCGATTGAGCTTGTTCGTCCGGCAGGCCACGGCGGCCGATCTGAGCACGGTGGCCGAAATCTTCGGCTGGTACGCCACGCACTCCGTCGCGACCTTCGAGGAAGCTCCGCGGCCCGTGCACCAGTGGCGGGAACTACATGACCTGCTGGCCGAACTCGGGCTGCCGTTCCTGGTTGCCGACGCCGACGGCGAGGTGGCCGGCGTACGCGTACGCCGCGCCCTGGCGGCAGAAGCCGGCCTACCGGCACACGGTGGAGGACTCGATCTTCGTCGCGCCGGGCATGGCCGGCCGGGAGCCGGACGCGAACTGCTTGGACGACTGCTACTGGCGGCGACGGCGGCCGGAGCCCGGCAAGTGATCGCCGTGATCGCGGAAACCGGGGAACCGGCCTCGGTGCGCCTGCATGAGCGGTTCGGCTTCCGGTCGGCCGGGCGGCTGACCGCCGTCGGCTACAAGCACGGCCGTTGGATCGACACCCTGCTGATGCAGTATTCGGCGGATCAGGATGCGTCGCTACGACGCGACTCCGGCTGAAGCCGTCCCCCGACCGCGGGAATCTGGGGTCCTCCAGCGGCCCTCGATTACCACAGTCGCACGCCGGCGGACGGAGCTGCCATACCGGCAGGGCTCGGAGGCGCCGAGCTAGGAAGCGCTCCCGGAGTCCGGGCCCGAGCGATCGAAGAACTCCCTGATCAGCTGCCGCTGCCGCTCGCTGACCTGCTCAAAATGCTTGTCGAGGGCCTCCTCGCCGATGGCTTCGGCGGTGAGATACAGATCCTTCAACTGCTCTAGTTTCGCGGTAGCAGCTGGCGACATTTCCCGCTCGATGGCAGCTGGCGGATCTGGCACCGGGGCCGCGGAGTAGCCACCGTTAGCCACCGATCCCGGCGCCGAGCCGACGCGATCGGCTGGCGATGGCCCAGGCTGCGCTGTGGAGCGCGAGAGGCCGGGCCCGGATCCGACCGCCTCGGGCGGAGGGAGCGGTACCGCGCCGGTGGCGCTGACCGGCCGCGGCTCTGGCGGCGCGGCCACGGGTCGAGCAGCCTCGAAGAACCCGCGCGGCGCCTCGACCGGGGCCGGGCGGGGCAAGGCCGCGGCGCCCGGCAGGATCACCGGTAGCGGGCTGGTCGTCTCGGCGTCCTCGTCCCGGGCGTCGGCGGCCGGCGATCCGGGCTCGCTGCCGCTGGCTGGCATGGGATCAGCCGGCCCGTACGCTGCCGCGCCCGACTCGGCCGGGCCGTGCCCAGCCAGAGCGTGCGCTGCAGGTCCGGCGGCGCCCGGTGTACCGGGACCGGCCTGCCCGTACCCGCCAGGCCCTGCGTCGGCGAGCCCAGGCGGCGGCGCGAACGCCGCCGCTCGCTGTTCTGGCCGGGCGACCACACCGATGTCACCTAGGGCCGTCGGACCGCCAACCGCTGGCCAGGGCGTGGATCCGGCGCCCGGCCCGTCCGCGCCGAACCCAGCGCTAGCCGGGACCCCGGCGGCCGCCGAGCCTGGCCGGTGCCAGCCGTCCTCGCTCGGCTGCTCCGACCTGGCGTCGCGCTGAGCGAGGCGGAAGTCGCGCTCGCGGCGGTAGTCGCGGTACTGGCTCCGGTCGACATCCCGGCCGGGCAGCACGTCCGGGCGCTGATCGAGGTCGGAACGGTGGCCCACCTGGCTTCCGCGCTGGTCCGGCTGCGGATCACGATCGTGCGGCCGCGGGCCGCGATAGTCCGCCGGCTCGCCGACCACGTCGGGAGGTGTTTGCGAGCGCTCGTCGCGTCGGGCATCTTGATCGCGGGCGTAGCCGTCGAGAGTCGCCGGCTGGTACTGCGCGGGCGCAGCGTAGCCGCGCGGCTGCCCGTCGTCCGCGGACGGCCGCGGGGGGTCAACCGAGCCGTCCTGCGGCTGCCGGTCCGGTACCTCCGTTGTCCAGCCCGTCCGCGGTCGGCCGGGTACCGGGGCGGTTCAAGCTGCCCGCGCTGGTCGGGGTACCGCTGCCGTTCGGGATATCCGCCCTCATCCGGGTACGAGCGCCGCTCGGACTGCACGGGCCCGTCCGTCAGCGGCAGCGGCTTAAGCTGCCCGCGATTACCCGGCGGCGGCAGCGGCTCAAGCCGCCCGTGCTCGCCCGGCTGCGGCAGCGGCAGTGGTTGCCCGCGCTGATCTGGATACCGCGGCCGCGCGGCACGGCCGCCGTTGTCCGGGTGCGGGCGCTGCCCAGCCTGCCCATGCTCGCCGCTGGCGGCAGCGACCCAACCTGGCCGCGATCGTCTGGATACTGGTACGGCCCGACCTGGTCCCCGCTCGTCGGAGTACCGCGGCCGATCGCGATATCCCCGCTCATCGGGATACCCCCGCCGATCGGAGGGTCGCTGCTGCTCCGGAGCACGCAGGTCCGGAGCACGATCGTCCGGAGCACGCAGGTCCGGAGCACGATCGTCCGGAGCACGATCGTCCGGAGCGCGATCGTCCGGAGCGCGCTGCTGGCCAGGATGGGCCTGGCGGCCCCGGTCACGCTGACCAGAGCCGGCAGCGGGCTCGGGATAAGGCCGCGAAGGCTGACCGGGATCGGCGGACGGCCGGGCACCAGCGCGCGGACCGGAGCCGGCGCGCGGCCGGAGCCGGCGTGCTGCCGGGGGTCAGGGCGCAGTCCTGGATCGGCCGGAGCATGAGCTGGCAGCTCGCCGCGCCGCGGTCGCGGATCGGGTTGCGCGAGCCAGGCCGCCGTGTCAGGCTCCGCGGGCGGCGGCGCGCCTGGAGCCCGGTCCGGCCAACCGCGCTCCCTGCCCTGGAATCCGCGGCCGGGGAACCGCGTGTCCGGGCGTGCCCGCCCATCCGGCTCAGCCCGCCCGTCCGCGCGGGAACGCTCGTCCGGACCGGCGTCGCGATCGGCGGCGGTGAGATTGTCGGGGCGCACGGGACGGAACTCGCTCAGCCATTCCTCAGCACTGGGCTCGTGGCGATCTGGGTCATCCCGCCCGTCGCCGGATTTACGGCCGAACCTCACTTCTGCCGCCACTCCCCCATTACCAGCCACCGCCAGACACGACCGGCAGCCAGCTCGCTGGCAGCCTGCCGGCGAGCGGCCGCGAAGATCAGTGACGGGCCCGCGGTGGCGCGCTGGGCTGCGATCGCACAGGAGCCCACCGGCCAACCATCGCATGCAGGCTTACCCGCCGCAACCCGTCTTCGACGGCCAAACCGCCTGGCTACGGCGTGACATTTCGGTGCTTCTGGTACCCCGCGCGGGCCGGTCGGTAGCCTCGAGTGGCGGCTCCAGGGCGACATATGGCGCACTTCCAGCCCCGGATAGTTGTCCGCTACCGTTACTGCTTCCGGGACGTTTTCCCCCGCCCTTCCGAATGCCTTCCTCGTGAGCGGAGAAGCCGATGGAGAACCAGGTCAAGTACCTCCTGCAGGAGTCAGAACTGCCCCGCCAGTGGTACAACGTGACCGCCGATCTGCCAGCACCGCAGCCTCCGCCGCTGCACCCGGGCACCGGGCAGCCGGTCGGCCCCGACGACCTGGCGCCGCTGTTCCCGATGGCGCTGATCGCGCAGGAAGTGTCGGCTGAGCCATATATCGATATTCCTACTGACGTACTTGACGTGTACCGGCTATGGCGGCCAACTCCGCTATTCCGCGCTCGCCGGCTGGAGAAGGATCTGGGCACGCCGGCCCGGATTTATTACAAATACGAGGGCGGCAGCCCGGCCGGCTCGCACAAGCCCAATACCGCGGTGCCGCAGGCGTACTACAACGCCGCGGAGGGTGTGACCAAGCTGACGACCGAGACTGGCGCGGGCCAGTGGGGCAGCGCGCTGGCGTTCGCGGCCGCCCTGTTCGGGCTGCAGCTTGAGGTATGGATGGTCCGGGCCTCCTACGACCAGAAGCCGTACCGCAAACTGCTGATGGAGACCTACGGCGCGACGGTGCACGCGAGCCCGTCCGAAGTCACCGGGTCCGGTCGGGCCGTGCTGGCCAAGCACCCCGACTCGCCCGGCAGCCTCGGCATCGCGATCAGCGAGGCGGTGGAGAGCGCCGCGGCCGACCCGAACACCAGGTACGCCCTCGGTTCCGTGCTCAACCACGTGCTCATGCACCAGACGATCATCGGCGAGGAGGCGATCAAGCAGCTCGCGCAGGCAGGCGACACGCCCGACGTGATCGTCGGCTGCACCGGCGGCGGCTCGAACTTCGGCGGCCTGGCCTTCCCGTTCCTGCGGGAGAAGCTCGCGGGCCGGATGGACCCGGTCATCCGGGCGGTGGAGCCCGCCGCGTGCCCGTCATTCACCCGCGGCATCTACGCCTACGACTTCGGCGACACGGCCGGACTGACCCCGTTGCTCAAGATGCACACGCTCGGGCACGAGTTCGTGCCTGACCCCATTCACGCCGGCGGTCTGCGCTATCACGGGATGTCACCGCTGCTCTCGCACATCTACGAGCTGGGGCTGATCGAGGCCGTGGCCAAGCCGCAGTCAGAGTGCTTCGCGGCCGGGCTGAAGTTCGCCCGCACCGAGGGCATCGTGCCCGCGCCTGAGCCCACGCACGCGGTGGCCGCCTGCATCGAGGAAGCCCTGCGGTGCAAGGAGACCGGCGAGGAGAAGGTCATCCTGACCGCGCTCTGCGGCCATGGCCTGCTCGACCTGGCCGCCTACGGCGAGTACATGACCGGCGAGCTGAAGGATCTGCAGCTCAGCGACAAGGTCATCGAGGACGCGCTGGCCGGCCTCCCGGTCGGGAGGTAAGGGGCTGGATTTCGAAGCGCTGCCGGACCCGGGCCGGGAGGAGGGGTATCGGCCCGGGTCTTTGGCACGCTTCCGCGGCCGTCACAGCGGACGCGCCAAAACTGAATGAACGTAAACAAGCGTTCATACAGCTCTATAGTCGTACGCTTGCGGCCCCGCAGCTGTCAAGGCTTAGCTGACAACCTTCTCGCCGGAGAGCGCGTCAAGTACCTACATACCTGCGACGTACCCAAGGACGGCACTCCCGGCCATGACCGCCGAAATCCCGCCCCCGCCCAGTCCGCGGCTGCCCATCGGCGGGACGAGCCTGCAGGGCCGGATCGCGGAGGCCGCGATCGAGCTCTTCTACAGCCAGGGCGCGACGGCGACGAGTGTGCGCGACATCACTTCGGCCTGCGGGCTGACCCCCGGCGCGCTCTACAACCACTTCAGCTCCAAGGAACAACTGCTATACGTGCTGATCCGGGACATCCATGTGCTCGCTGAACAGGGCCTGGCGGCGGCGATCGCGGGCGCCGAGCCGTCGCCGTCCGTCCAGCTGTCCGCCGCCGTCCGGTTCATGGTGTGGCGGGCGGCCGGCTCGCGCAAGCAATCCAGGGTCGCCAATCGCGAGTACGCCCGGCTACCCCGTGACAGCCGGGACGAGGTCAAGGCGATCCGGCGCCGCATGCGGGGGCGGTTCGCCGAGATCCTGCTGGCCGGCTCGCAGGCCGGGGAGTTCGCCCTGCCCGGCAGCCAGGACCGGATGGCGGCGGCCCTGACCGCCACCGCGATCGCCACGCTCTGCGCCGACATCAGCGAGTGGACGCAGGAAAACTACCCCCTCCCGCTACCGGACCTGCAGGACCGTTATGTCGAGATGGCCCTGCGCCTGGCCGGCGCCAGGCGCTAACCGGCCCGGGCCGCCGGGCAGCGGACCGTCAGCGGCGCCCGCCCACCAGCGCCCCGAAGTCGGCCGGATCGATGTTGCCCCCGGACAGCACCACCGCTGTGCGACCGCCCGCCGGGACCGCGCCGGTCAGCAGCGCGGCCAGCGGGACCGCCCCGCTCGGCTCCAACACGATCTTGAGCCGAGCGAACGCGAACCGCATCGCGTCCACGATCGCCTCCTCCGGAACCGTGACCACGTCCGCGAGCAACCTGGCGTTGATGGGGAACGTGAGATCACCTGGCTGACTGGCGCGCAGGCCGTCGGCTATGGTGGCCGGCTCGCCGATGTTCACCAGCTGGCCGGCTCGGAGCGACTTGAGCGTGTCCGCCCCGGTGGCCGGTTCCACCCCGATGACCGCGGCCGACGGCTGCAGGCCGCGGACGGCGGTGGCCACGCCCGCGATGAGCCCGCCGCCGCCGATCGGCGCTAGCACGCGGTCCAGGTCCGGCACGTCCGCGGCGATCTCGAGCCCGGATGTGCCCTGCCCGGCCATGATCGCGTAGTCGTCGAACGGCCGGACCATGGTGAGCGACCGCTCCGCCGCGATCTGCGCGGCCACCTCCTCGCGCCGCTCGGTCTGCGGGTCATAGCGGCGCAGCTCGGCCCCGTAGCCCTCAATCGCGGCGAGCTTGGCGGCCGATCCGGTCGCCGGTACCACCACGACCGCGTGGATGCCGAGCAGCCGGGCGGCCAGCGCCACCGCGCCACCGTGGTTGCCGGACGAGTAGGCGATCACGCCGCGGCCGCGCTCGTCGGCCGATAGCTGGCTCAGCTTGTTGTACGCGCCGCGGAACTTGAACGAGCCGCCGCGCTGGAACGACTCGGCCTTCAGCAGCACCGTGCTGCCGCACGCGGCGTCGAGGGTGGCCGAGGTGAGCAGCGGAGTGCGGTGCGCGACTCCGCTCAGCCGGTCCGCCGCGGCCTGGATGTCCCCGAGCGTCAGATTCGGGTCGTTGATAGCCGCCTCCTGCGGGTCAGTTCGGAAGATCGCCTGCTTGTCTACCATGCCAGGGTTGGCGGCGGGTGAGACGCTTGCGGGCATGCAGATCCCGAAGCCGTCGCAGGACGACAAGGACTACTTCAGCTCGCTGGTGCCGGCCGACCCCGACGTTGAGATCAAGCCGATGTTCGGCAACCTGGGCGCCTTCGTGCACGGCAACATGTTCGCCGGGCTCTTCGGGCCCGAGGTCGGCGTGCGACTGCGCGACGAGGACCGCGCGGCGCTGGCGACGGTGGCCGGCTCCGGCTCCGTTCGGTCCGGCCGAGCGTCCGATGGGCGGCTACCTGAGCCTGCCCGCCAGCTGGCGGGCTGAGCCCGAGACGGCTGCGGACTGGGTGGCCAAAGCGCTGGACTACGTCCGGACGTTCCCCGCTAAGGAGCGCAAGCCGGCCAGGAAGCGCTGACCTGGCGCTGGTACTGTCGCGCAATGCCGGTCCAGCGTTCGCTCCTCGCCCGCCTCATCGACCGGGAACGCGCCGCTTACCTGGCTGACCGTCCGCGCTCGGCCGCCGCGTTCGCCGCGGCGGCCCCGCACCTACTCGGCGGCGTGCCGATGACCTGGATGGGGATGTGGTCGGGCGGGTTCCCGCTGTACCTGGAGTCCGCAGCCGGCGCCCGCCTGACCGACATCGACGGGCACACCTACATCGACTTCTGCCTCGGCGACACCGGCGCGATGGCCGGTCACTCGCCGCCGGCCGTGCGCGAGGCCGTCACCCGCAGGTACGGCGAGCTCGGCGGCGCCACGACGATGCTGCCGACCGAGGACGCGGCCTGGGTGGCGGCGGAGCTGACGCGCCGCTTCGGGCCGGCCTGCTGGAGCTTCACGCTGACCGCGACGGACGCCAACCGGTGGGCGATCCGGCTCGCCCGGCAGCTGACCGGGCGGCCGAAGATCCTCGTCTATTCGTATTGCTACCACGGCAGCGTGGACGAGTCCTTCATCGTCGCGACCCCGGACGGCCCGCGCTCGCGGGCGGGGAACGTGGGCGCGCCGGTCGACCCGCGGGAGACGACCAGGGTCTGCGAGTTCAACGACGCGGCCGCCCTGGAGCGGGAACTGGCGCACGGCGACGTCGCGGCCGTGCTGATGGAACCGGCGCTGACCAACATCGGCGTCGTGCTCCCGGCCCCCGGCTACCTGGACTCGGTCCGCGAACTCACCCGTGCGCACGGCAGCCTGCTGATCAACGACGAGACGCACACGTTCAGCGCGGGCCCCGGCGGCTGCACGCAGGCCTGGGGGCTCGCGCCCGACATCGTCACGATCGGCAAGGCGATCGCGGGCGGCATCCCGGCCGGCGCGTACGGCCTCTCGGCGGACCTGGCCGACCGCATCCTGTCCGACCCGGCCGCCGACATCGAGGACACCGGCGGCGTCGGCGGCACCCTGGCCGGCAACGCGCTGTCGGTCGCCGCGATGCGCGCCACGCTGGGGCACGTGCTCACCGACGCGGCGTTCACCCAGATGATCTCGGTGGCCGAGCGCTACACCGCCGGCGTCCGCGACGCGATCGCCGGCCACGGCCTGCCGTGGAACATCGTCCAGCTCGGCGCCAGGGCCGAGTACCGGTTCTGCCCGGAGCCACCGCGCACGGGCGGCGAGTCGGCCGCGGCGGCCGACACCGAACTGGACGAGTACCTGCACCTGTACCTGATCAACCGCGGGATCCTGCTGACCCCGTTCCACAACATGGCGCTGATGTGCCCGGCCACGACCGAGGCGGACGCCGACGCGCACACGCAAGTGTTCGCGCAGGCCTGTGCCGAGCTAACCGGTTGACCCAGCTAGCCGGTTAGCCGCGCTCGATCACCTCGGCCAGGAGCCGGATCGCCTGCCGCAGCGCGGCCGGCTCCTCGGCGGCGAAGCTCAGCCGCAGGTAGGCCGCCGGCGGCTCGCTCGGGAAGCTGGCCCGGCCCGGGTTGACGATGACGCCGCGGGCGGTGGCCGCCTCGGCCACGTCCGAGTCGCTGCTGCCCTCGGGCAGCCGCAGCCACAGGTGCATCCCGCCGCCGGGCACCAGGTCGAGCCGGCAGCCGGGCAGCAGTTCGGCGATCGCGGCGACGAGCGTGTCCCGGCGCTCACGCAGCCGCCGTCTGGCCGCCGCCAGGTGCCGCGGCCAGCCCGGCGACGTGAGCACATCCAGCGCGATCTGCTGCAGCATTGGCGCCACGAACAGGTCGTCGCTGATCCGCCCGCGTCGCAGCCGGGCCAGCACCGGGCCGCGCGCGGCCAGGCCGGACACCCGGAGCCCAGCGGCGATCGGCTTGGACACCGAGCGCAGGTAGATCACGTGACCGTCATCGTCCTGCGCGATCAGCGGTAGCGGCGAGGGCGGGCCGAGATCGAAGTCCCGCATCCAGTCGTCTTCCACCAGGAACGCGCCGGCCCTGGCGGCGGCCAGCAGCACCGGCTCGCGGCGCTCCGGGGCGAGCACCGAGCCGTGCGGGTTGGCGTACCGGGGCTGCAGGTACGCCAGCCGGCTTCCGGTCCGGGCGAAGGCGTCCGCGAGCGCGTCCGGCAGCACGCCGTCGGCGTCGCCGGGCACCGGCACCAGCGTCAGGCCGGCCGCGCGGGCCGCGGCCAGCGCGCCGACGTACGTCGGCGACTCGACGATCAGCGGGTCGCCAGGCGCGCACAGGTGCCGGAAGACCGCCGACAGCGCGGCCTGGCCGCCGGACGCGATGAGCACGTTCTGCTCGGTAAGCTGACCGCCGCCCGCCTCGGCGGCCAGGAAGCTGCGCAGCTCGGGCAGCCCGGCTATGGGCAGCCTGCTCCAGGCGTGCGGTCGGCGCGCCGCTCTGGCCGTCGCGGCCGCGAGCAGCCCGACCGGCTGCAGCCGCTCGTCCGGGAAGCCGCTGGCCAGCCCGATCGAGTCGGCCGGCGCCGGATCCACCAGCCGCTCCAGGTCGGGACCGAGCCCGGCCCGCGCGCCCAGCGCCAGGGTCTGCCAGGACAGGTCAGCCGGGTGCCGGGGCGGCCGCCAGGGCGCGGTGAACGTGCCGCTGCCGGGCCGGGTCACCAGCAGTCCGCGGCGAGCCAGGTCGGCCAGCATCCGCTGCACCGTAGCCGGGCTGAGACGATAGCGCTGCTGCAGAGCGCGATAGGACGGCAGCTTGCTATCCGGCGGAAGGTCGCTGATCAGAGCCTCTAGGCTGGCGAGGGCCGGGCCATCACTGTTATCGTCGTTCATGAGAGCCAATAGAAGCACTTCTGGCTTGTCAACGGAAGCGTCTCCGGTCCTGCTCGGTCTGCTCGGGGTGCTCGCATTCAGCGTCACGTTCCCGGCGACCACCCTCGCCGAAGAGTCGTTCAGCCCGGTGCTCGTCGGCGTCGGCCGCTCCGTGCTCGGCGCGGTACTCGCCGTCGCCGTGCTGGCGGCCAAGCGCGAGCGGCTGCTGCCGCCGCGGGAGCGGCTGGGCAGTTTTCTCATCGTCGTGGCGACGGTCGGCGTCGGCTTCGGGCTGCTGTCCGCGCTCGCCCTGCGACACGTGAGCAGCGTGCACGGCGCCGTGCTCACCGGGCTGATTCCGGCCGCGACCGCGGGGCTCGCCGTGCTGCGGGCCGGCGAGCGGCCGCGGCCCGGCTACTGGCTCGCGCTGCTGCTCGGTCTGGCCGTGGTGGTGGGGTTCGCCGTCGCCGAGGGCGGCGGCCGGCTACGCGGACCCGACATCCTGCTGCTGGTCGCGATCGTCGTCGGCGGGACCGGCTACGCCGAGGGCGGCATCTTGGCCCGCGAGTACGGCGGCTGGCGGGTGATCTGCTGGACTCTCGTCGCGTCGGTGCCGATCAGCGTGCCGGTGTCGGTCGCCGCCGGGGTGGCCAGCCCGCCGCAGCACATCCTGCTGCGGTCGGTGCTCGCGTTCGCCTACCTCGGCGCCGTGTCGATGTGCCTGGGCTTCTTCGTCTGGTACCAGGCGCTGGCTCGCGGCGGCGTCGCCCGGATCGGCAGGTTGCAGCTCGCACAGCCCGCGCTCACCCTCGGCTGGTCGGCGCTGCTGCTCGGCGAGCATGTCAGCCTGCTGACGGGGGCCGCGGCGGTGGCCGTCATCGTGGTCACCGCGGTCGGCCGCAACGCCAGGGTTGACCGGCCGGCCGAACCGCCGCGCCCGGCCGAACTGCGAGCCGTTCCCGCCGCGGCTGAAACCGGCCCTGGCTGACCTACGGCAACTCCCCGCCGGCGTAGATGTAACCGTTGCTGATGGTGGCGCAGCCGGTGACCTCGGCCCACACGTCCACACTGCCGCTACCCGGGTAGGCGAACGCCACGAGCACCGCCGACCCGTCGTCGGCCGGGCAGCTGGTCGTGCCGCCGACCAGATGACTCACCGGGATCCGCGCGATCGCGGCCGCGAGCGCCCTGGCCCTGGCTGGCCCGAGCCGTTGCTGTGCTTTCAGCTTGAACGGCTTGCCGTTCGCGCCGTAGTACGAGCACCGGAGCGCGGTGGCCAGGCCCGCCGGCAGCACGGTGCGGGTCAGGTGTGCGCCGGGATTGCGCACGCCGGCGATGTGCGCGTCGGTCGCCGGGCAACTGCCGGAGGCCAGTACGCGCAGCCGCGGCCCGGTCGCGGTGTCCCGGTACGGGACCGGGTCCAGCCAGGCGACCAGGCCGTCGGCCCGCAGGAAACTGGCGTTCGAGCCGTCCGGGGCGACGCCTATCTCGAGTTCGGCGCCGCCCCAGGCGGCGCTGGCCGGTCCGGCGAAGCTATATCCGGTCGGCGGCGGCGGGTTGGCCCAGCCGGTCTCCTTCAGCCCGGCGGGGCGGTGCGCGCCGAGCCAGCGGGCGGCCGAGCTGACCGGCAGGTTCAGGTGCCAGGACTGCTGAGCATCAACCAGGCCGGCCACCCCCGGCTCGCCCAGCACCGGCATCGGCATGCTGGCCGGCGCCGAGCGCAGCCGCCGCGCGCAGGCCGGCACCTGAACGAGCGCGAGCAGCCGCGCCGCCTCGGCGCGGGCGAGCCTGCGGTTCCCTGCCAGTGTCGGTGCGGCGGCCCGGTGCGAGGTCACCCGCGTCCCCGGCGGCGCGACGGCCGAGCCGCAGCCGGCCGCGAGCAGGCAGAGCGCTGCAACCGGGGCGCAAATCCAGCTTGTCTGCATGACACTGTGACGCCGCGGGCCGGACGCCGGTTCCGCGAATTACTGTGGACCCCATGCCGGATCGCAAGGAGACCGTCGAGGTGGCCGGCCGGGCCGTGACGGTATCCAACCCCGACAAGGTCTACTTCCCGCGCACCGGGCACACCAAGATGGACCTGGTCCGCTACTACCTGAGCGTCGCTGACGGCGCGCTGACCGGCGTGCGCGGCAGGCCGATGGTGCTGAAGCGGTTCGTCAACGGCGCCGAGGCCGAGGCGTTCTTCCAGAAGCGCGCACCCAGCTCGCGGCCGGACTGGCTGGAGACCGTCGTGCTCAGCTTCCCCTCCGGCCGCACCGCCGAGGAGATCGTCGTCACCGACGCCGCGGGGCTGGCCTGGGTGGCCAACCTCGGCTGCATCGACCTCAACCCGCATCCCATCCGCGCGGACGACATCGACCATCCGGACGAGCTGCGCGTCGACCTGGATCCGATCCCGGGCATCGGCTGGCCGCAGATCGTCCGCGTCGCGCTCGTCGCGCGTGACGTGCTGACGGATTTCGGGCTGACCGGCTGGCCGAAGACGTCGGGCTCGCGCGGCATCCACATCTACAGCCGGATCGAGCCGCGCTGGACGTTCACCGAGGTGCGGCGCGCCGCCGTCGCGCTCGCCAGGGAGATCGAGCGGCGCGCGCCGCAGGACGCGACCGCGCGCTGGTGGAAAGAAGAACGCCACGGCGTGTTCGTCGACTACAACCAGAACGCCAAGGACCGGACCGTCGCGTCCGCCTACTCGGTCCGCCCCACGCCCGATGCGCGCGTGTCGGCGCCGATGCGCTGGGACGAGGTGCCGGACTGCGACCCGGCCGCGTTCACGATCGACACCATGCCCGGGCGGTACGCGCGGCTCGGTGACCTCGGCGCGGGCATCGACGACGCGGTCGGCTCGCTGACCGCCCTGCTCGAACTCGCGGCCGCGGACGAGGCCGCCGGGCTGCCGGACGCGCCGTGGCCGCCGCACTTCGAGAAGCAGGAGGGCGAGCAGCCGCGGGTGCAGCCCTCCAAGCGGCGGGCGGTGCCCGCGCCCGCGCCGGGCAAGTCCAGCGGTCCCGCGGGCCGCGCGCCACCACCATCCCGATGATCGAGGTGGCCCGGGCGAAGAAAAAGGACGACGCACTGGCCGGGCTGGACCGGTGGAAGGCGCGCCACCCGGCGGCCGCGGAGTTGCTGGAGCCGGCTGACATCCTGGTCGACGCCATGCGCGGCCGGTCGTCGACCTGGACCAGGATCCGGCTGAACCTGCGGCACGTCCCCGAAGACATGCGGCCATCGCAGGAGGAGCTGGAGGTCGACTACGACCCGCGGACCGAGTGGCTCGGCCAGGGCGGCGGCTAGCCGGACGCGAGCTTCACCAAGAACTCCAGCTCGCCGTGGTTCTGCGTGGTGACGAACGGCGGGAAGCTCGGGTTGCTGATGCCCCAGTTCGCGAACACGACCGGGATTGACCCGGAGACCTCGATCCCGCCGCCGGTCCGCTCGGCTTGCAGCGCGAAGGTCACCGGCCTGGTCTGGCCGTGCAGGGTGAGGTCCGCGGCGGCGTGGTAGGACTTGATCACGCCGGCGGCGGGCAGCGGGGCGAGCGCGATCGGGCCGGTCAGCTTCAGCGTCCCGGTCGGGAACGCGCTGGTGTCCATGATCCGGCCGTTGAACTGCGCGTCCCGCTGGCTCTCGTCGCTGCGGATCGTCGCCATCTGGACGGTGAACTGCGCCGCCGTCACTGAGCCGCCGGTGATCGTCATGCTCCCGCTGATCTGGGATGTACGGCCGACGGCGACGTTCTGCTGGCCCGCCAGCACCTCGTTGACGCGGTAGCCGACAACCGACCCCGCCGCCACCCGCCAGCTCCCGGCCAGCGCACCGGAACTGGCGGCCGGCTCCGTCTGTGTCAGCGGCGTGGTCGCCGACGGGGAGGCGCCGGCCTTCAAGCCGAGCGGGGCGGGCGCCGGCCCGGAGATGAAGTGGATGTAGACGAACGCCCCGCCGACGGCCAGCAGGGCGACCGCGGCCGCCGCGGCCACGAGCCAGATGGCCAGGCGGCGCGGCCGCAGTCGGGCCATGACGGCGTCTCCAGGATGGCTAGTCGATCAGCTCCGCGAGCAGTTCCAGGTGGTCGAGGTCGTTGAGGTCGAGTACCTGCAGGTACATGGTCGCGGCGCCCGGCATCGGCGAACTCACCGATCCGGTCCCGGATCTCCGCGAGGCGAGCCGGCCAGACCGTTGCGCGCGCAGTTCGTCCGGCTCGCGGCCGATGGCGGCGGCACGCCTGGCGATCTCAGCGTCGTCGCGCCCGCAGCACACCACCTGTGCCGCAGAGTAGATCATCGACGCCGGCGTCGCGGCCGGCCGCCGCGCACGCGTCCCGGACCCGCCCGAAGGCCGTGGCGGTGTCCTCGACGCCGTGGAACGGCACGTTGAACTCGTCGGCGTAGCGAGCGGCGAGCCGGGGCGTGCGCTTGGCGCCCGCCGCCACCGACGAGACCGGCGGCCGCGGGCTGCTGGACGGCTTCGGCAGCGCCGGGGAGTCGGTGACCGTGTAGTAGCTTGCCACCGAAGCTGAACTGCTCGCCCTCCGGCGTCTCCCACAGGCCGGTGATGATCGCCAGCTGCTCCTCGAGGCGGTCGAATCGCTCGCCCAGGGCGGGGAACGGGATCGCGTAGGCCGCGTGCTCCGCGTCGAACCAGCCGGCGCCGAGCCCGAGCTCGACCCGGCCGCCGCTCATCTGGTCGACCTGCGCCACGCTGATCGCCAGCGGGCCCGGATAGCGGAACGTGGCCGGGCTGACCAGCGTGCCCGAGCCGGATGCGCGTAGTCTCGCGGGCCAGGCCGGCCAGCGTGATCCAGGCGTCGGTCGGGCCGGGCAGGCCGCTGACGTCGCCCATCTTGAGGTAGTGGTCGGACCGGAAGAAGGCGTCGAAGCCGAGCGTCCTCGGTGGCCTTGGCGACCGGCCAGCAGTGTCGTCGTAGTCGGCGCCCTGCTGGGGCTCGGTGAAGATTCGCAGTCGCATACGCACATCTTTGCGCGCTCGCCGCGAGGCCGGTTACTCGCGGGTCAGAGTAACCAGGCACTCCACGTGATGCGTCATCGGAAAGGCGTCGTACGCGCGCAGGCCGGACAGCCGCCAGCCGCCGGCCAGCAGCAGCCGGAGGTCGCGGGCTAGCGTGGCCGGGTCACAGGACACGTACGCGATGCGGCGCAGGCCGGGGCGGCAGAGGGCGTCGATGACGGCGGGCTCGGCGCCGGTGCGCGGCGGGTCGAGCACGGCGATCGACGCCCTCTGCTGGCCGACCCGGCCCAGCACGCTCGCGACGTCGCCTTTCGTCACCCTGGCCCACGGCCACTCGCGCAAGTTGTGGCGGGCGTCCCGGACCGCGGCGGTATCGGCCTCGATGCCCAGGACCGAACCCGTCGGCCCCACCGCGCCGGCCAGCAGCCCGGCGAACAGGCCGGCCCCGCAGTACAGGTCCAGCGCCATCTCGCCGGGCTGCGGGTCGAGCGCGCCGAGCACCGCGGCTCCGAGCAGTTCGGCCGCACCCGGGTGCACCTGCCAGAACCCGCCGAGGGTGACGCGCCAGTCCCGGCCGGCTGCGCGCCGGATCAGATAACCGCGGCCGCGGACCGGGGTGCGCCCGCGCCGCCCGGCCACCAGCACCGAGTCCGCGGGCAGCCCGGCCAGTCCGGCCAGGTCCGCGGGACCGGCCCGGCCCTGGCGGTGCACGAGGATGCCGCGCTCTTCCGTTTCCGGCACCACGTCCACGTCGACGGCCTGCGCCCCCGGCCAGCGCCTGCCGGTCACCCCGGCGGCCGTGACCAGCGGATGGGCTATCCGGCACTCGGACACCGGGACGATCTGGTGCGACCGGTGCCGCCGCAGCCCGGCAGCGCCTTCTCGGTCGACCGCGAAGTCGACGGTCGTCCGCCAGCCCAGGCCGTCATCGGCTCCCGGCACAGCCGCCACGCTGACGTCCACGTCCAGGCCGGCCAGGCGGCTGAGCTGCTGGCGCACCACTGCCGCCTTGAGCCTGCGCTGGGCCGGGAGGCTGGCGTGCTGCCAGTCACAGCCGCCGCAGCGGCCGGGGCCCGCGTACGGGCAGGGGGGCTCCACCCGGTCCGGCGACGGGTCCAGGATCTCGATCGCGTCGGCCCGGGCAAACCGGGAGGTCACCTGCGTAATCCGGGCCCGGACGCGCTCGCCCGGCAGGGCGTGCCGGACGAATATCACCCAGCCCGTATCATCTTGCCGACAAACGCACCAGCCGCCGTGCACCACCTCGCCGACGGCCAGCTCCAGCACCTCGCCGGGAGCAGGACTGGTGGTCACGGGCTACATGTTGCCCTGGCGGTGCGCTGGAGCTTTGTCGGGGTACCAGTCTGGCAGCGGCGCGCCAGAGGGAATACGTTGAACTGCACCGCTCTGGCTGGCTGGAGGAAGGCACGTGCACATCGTCATCATGGGATGCGGGCGGGTCGGCTCGAGCATTGCCCACAGCCTCGAGGATCAGGGCCATTCGGTGGCCGTAATCGACCAGGATCCCGAGGCCTTCCGGAAGCTCCGGTCCGGTTTCAAGGGGACCAAGGTCACCGGAATCGGCTTCGACCGGGACGTACTAAGCGAAGCCGGCATCGAGCGGGCGGTGGCGTTCGCGGCTGTCAGCAGCGGCGATAACTCCAACGTGATCGCCGCCAGGGTGGCCAGGGAGTCCTTCGGCGTGCAGCGGGTCGTCGCGCGCATCTACGACCCCCGCCGCGCCGAGGTGTACCAGCGGCTGGGCATCCCGACGGTGGCGACCGTGGCCTGGACCGCCGATCAGATGCTGCGCAGGCTGCTGCCCGAGGGCGCCGAGTCGCTCTGGCGGGATCCGTCCGGCGGCGTGGTGCTGGCCGAGGTCGCCTACGCCGACGGCTGGATCGGCGAGAAGGTCTGCGACATGGAGAGCACCGCGGGCATCCGGATCGCGTTCATCACCAGACTGGGCGAGGCCATCGTCCCCGGTCCGGGGCTGGTGCTGCAGGAAGGCGACGTGGTCCACGTCATCACTGACGAAGAGAGTCTCGGCCGGGTCGCCGCCGTGTTCGCCAACCCGGCGCCCGGACGGGGGGCGCATTGATGCGAGTCGCGATCGCCGGGGCCGGCGCGGTCGGCCGGTCCATTGCCAAGGAACTGCTCGACAACGGGCACGAGGTCCTGCTGATCGACAAGGACCCGGCCTCAATCAAGGTGCACGGCGTGCCGCGCGCCGAGTGGCTGCTGGCCGACGCGTGCGAGATAAGCGCGCTGGATGACGCCGCGCTTGAGCGGTGCAACGTGGTCATCGCGGCCACCGGCGACGACAAGGCCAACCTGGTCGTCTCGCTGCTGGCGAAGACCGAGTACGGCGTGCCGCGTGTGGTCGCCCGGATCAACCACCCCAACAATGAGTGGCTGTTCAACGAGTCCTGGGGCGTGGACGTCGCGGTCTCGACCCCGCGGCTGCTGTCGGCGCTGGTCGAGGAGGCCGTCAGCGTCGGCGACCTGGTCCGGCTGATGACATTCCGCCAGAGCGAGGCCAGCCTGGTCGAGCTGACAATGCCGGAAGACGCTCCGCTGGCGGGCCAGCACGTCGGCAGCATCGAATGGCCGGCCGACACGGCGCTAGTCGCGATCTTGCGCGACGGCCGGGTGATCGTCCCCAGCAAGGAAGATCCGCTGGAGACCGGCGACGAGCTGCTGTTCGTGACCAGCCAGGACGTCGAAGGCGAGCTGGCCAGGCTGCTCGCCGGGCGCTGACCGCGGGCGTGGGCGGCGCTACCGCGTCTCGGTGATCTCGGGGCCGCGCTCGAATGGGTTCGTCGGCATCCCGTCCGGCTGCCCCTCCGCGTCGAGCTGCCCCTCGGCCTCGAGCTGCCCCTCAAGCAGCTGCTGCGCCTCTTGCGGCAGCCGGATCTCGAGCGGCTGGCGCGGCGGCACCGCGTGCTCCCCGCGGACGACCACGACCTCGGCGAACACCTCTTCCAGCGGCTGGGCGAGCGCGGCGTCCACCGCGGCCGGGCCGCTGATCAGCCCGCGCAGGAACCACCGGGGACCGTCGACGCCGATGAATCGCAGCGGCTGCGGCGGCAGCATCCCGCTGCCGTCAGGCGCGGGCGGGCTGATCCAGGCGAGCAGCTCAGGGCCGAACTGCCCGGCCTGGGTCTCGCTCCGTCCGCCGGCGCTCGCGACCTCGTCGGCGATCTCGGGCAGCACCTCGTGCCACAGCCCGCTGCTGCGCGGAGCGGCAAACGGCAGCAGCTGGAGCGCGCTGTCGCCCGCTACCACGGCGATGGAGATCCCCGCTTCCTCGGAGACCCCGATCTGCACGTCGGAGCCCTCTCGGACGGGCACCAGCAGACAGCCAAGATCGATCCGCTCAGCCTCGGGATAGTCGCCCGAGCTGTCCCACGGACCCTCAGACCGGGTGTGCGCCGGCGTGGCCACCGCGGAATCGCGCAGCCTGGTCCAGGTGGTCGGGTCGCTGAGATCATCTCGCCCGGTCCTGGCGTGCCGGCCGGGTCGCTGTCGTGCCGTCCTCCCCGTCCTCGCCGTCCTCGCCGTCCTCGCCGGCAGCGTCGGCCTCGACCGGCTCGGGCTCGTCGTACTCCTCGTCGTCTTCGTAGTCGTCGTCGTCCGCGCCCAGCTCACCGTCGGCCGCGTACTCGTCCTCAATGCCGTCAGGTGCGGCCGGATCCGCACCCGCGCGGCCTCGCCGTCGGAACACCGCTCGCTCCTAACTTCCGGGCGGCGCGGCTGCCGTCGCCCGAAGCTCGTTGCCGCCCGCTGATCAGCGGTCAGCCTTCACATACCCCCCGGTCGACCCGTGACCGCCGGCCCCGCGCTGGGATCCTGGCAGGGCGTCGACTTCCAGGAATACCGGGGTTTCCACGCGTTGTATGACAAGCTGGGCGATCCTGTCGCCCCGCCTGAGCCGCACGGATCGCTGCCGGTCGGTGTTCAGCACGATCACCTTGATCTCGCCACGGTACCCCGCGTCCACAGTGCCCGGCGCATTGACGATCGTCACGCCGTGCTCGGCCGCGAGGCCGGATCGCGGATGCACGAACGCGGCGTACCCAGCGGGCAGCGCGATCGCAACCCCGGTGCCGACGACGGCGCGCTGGCCCGGCGCCAGGTCGACGTCGGCCGCGGCGTACAGGTCACTGCCGGCGTCACCGGCGTGGGCCTGGCCGGGGAGCGGCAGGTCCGGGTCCAGCCTCCTGATGAGGATCTGTACTGGGCCGGGTGGGTAACCCTCGCTCATCATGCTGATTACCTCCGGGACGGGCGGCTGCGGGCGTGGATACCAGGCGGCCGCGCACCGCGGCAGGTTAGCCGGCTCTCTTGCCCGCCCTCAGCACCGGCCACGCGTACGTGATCACGGCGGTGAACGGAACCGCGACGATCGCGCCAGGGATGCCCGCGATGATGCCCCCGACGGCGAGCACCAGGATGATCGACAGCGGATGCAGCCGGACAAGCCGGCCGACGACCAGCGGCTGCAGCAGGTGACTCTCGATCTGGTTCTCTCCCAGCAGCACGGCGAGCAGGATGACCGCGGCGACCCAGCCCTTCGTGGCGAGCGCCACCAGGATCGCCAGCGCGCCGACCACGAGGATGCCGACGAGGGGCACGTACGCGGCGATGAACACGAGCACGATGAACGGGACCAGCAGCGGCACTCCGAGCAGCCACAGGGCCAGGCCGATGAACAGCGCGTGGATCGCGGCCACAAGGGTGGTGCCGCGCACGTACGCCACGAGCGTCCGCCACGCGGTCTCGCCGGCCAGGTCCACCCGCTTGCGCGGCTCGGGTCGCAGCCCCTTGATCAGCCAGGTCCAGATCTTCGACCCGTCCTTCAGCAGGAAGAACGAGATGAACAGCATCAGGATCAGGCCAGTCAGCAGCTCAAGCGCATACTTGCCGCCGGCCAGCACGGTGCCGGCGATCTGCGCCTTGTGCTGGGACAGGTAGTTCGCCAGGTCATCGGTGTAGGTCTGCAGCCGCCTCGCGTTGAGGTGGAACGGGGGTCCCGCCAGCGAATGCTGCACCTGGCGCGCGGTCCTGGTGACCTCGGATACCAGCGTCGTGTAGTCCGCGCTCACCCGGTCGGCGAACAGGAAGATGGCGCCCGCGATCAGGATGATCGCGAGCAGGAACGTGCACCAGGTGGCCAGCATCGGGGCCATCCCGACGCGTTTCATCCTGGACGTCAGCGGCTCCAGCAGCGCGGTCAGGAGCAGGGCGGCGATGAACGGCAGCACCACCAGGCGCAACTCCACGGCCAGCCGGAAGGTGACGTAGATCAGTAGCGCGACGATGAGCAGCCGCCACGACCACCCGGCCGCGAGTTGCAGCCAGCGCGGAGTCTGCGCAGTGCCGGCCGGGGCGGCGGCCGCACCGTCCGGCTCCGCCTCGGGTTGCTCGGGATCGGCCGCCGGGCTGGCCGCGGACTCGGCCGGACCACGGGCGAAGAGCCGCCGGATGCTCGCGCGTAGCCCCGCGGGCGCCGGCTCCTCGCCTGACACGCCGGCCCCTGCTCCAGCCCATCGCCCGGTCATGGAGTACATGTAACCAACTACCGTGGTGCCATGCACAGCTACCGCGAGCGCCTGCGCGCGCCAGTGTCCTGGTGGGTCAACGGGATGCTGATTATGTTCACGTTCGGGTCCATCGTCTGGTTCGGCTTCCCGCTCTGGGCGGCGGTAGTGACCTACGCGACACTGTTCCTCATCACGGCCGCCTTCCTGCTGAACTGGGGTCGCGCCGCGATCGAGATCCGCGGCCCTGAGCTGCTCGCCGACGGCCAGCAGCTGCCGCTAGCCGCGACCGGCGAGGTCCGCGAGCTGACCGAGGCCCAGGCCAGGGCGCTGCGCGGGCCGCGGGCTGATCCGCGCGCGAACCTGCTGATCAGGCCTTATCTGCGCAAGGCCGTCTACATTGAGGTCTGCTCGGCCGATGTCGCGGCGCCGTACTGGCTCCTGTTCACCCGGCGGCCCGCCGACCTGGTGACCGCCATCGAGACGGCCAGGGCGGCCGGCCGCGCGGATTCCGCCGTGGGATGATCAGCCAAGAGATGATCAGCACAGCCCCGCAGGACAGCTCCGGCCGGACGGTAATCGCAACCACGGGCCCGGACACCGAGGAGGGACAGCGCATGTCGGATAAGCGGGCTGGGGCCGGCGCCAAGATAGTGAGCGCCGTGGCCGGCGCCGCGGCCGCGTTCGTCGCACGCAAGGTGCTCTTCTTCGCCTGGACGAAGCTGACCGGCAAGGAACCGCCAGAGCATCCCGAGGACCCGCAGGTCGCCCTGCGCGAGGCTCTGGTCTGGGGCGTCGTGCTGGGCGCGGGCGTGCATACCGCCCGCATGCTGGCGACCAGGCTCACCGCCAGCCGCGGTCAGAAGGGCACAAACGGACCTCCGGTCTGACCTGCGCAGGTATAGCGCGGGCAAAGAGAGAGCACCGCGCTGGTCACGACGCCGGGGCCAACCTCGCCTGGCGCTCGATTGGCCTAGTGTTGGGCTGTGCATTCTGAGGACCGTTCGCGTCTGGCGCACAAGCTGACCTACGCCCTACAGCACCCGGACCGAATCACCGGCTACGCCCGTCGTCGCGGCCGCGATACGTGGCTGTGGCTCACGACCCGCGATCACGTCCAGTACTACCGGGCGGTGATGCGATCGGACGCTGCCCGCAGCAGTGATGGTGCCGTCGGGAGCAAGAGCCGCGAATCGTGGCTGCGCGTCGGGCAGCTGCAGTTCGAGTACCTGATCAAGCACGGCCTCAAGCCGGACATGCGGATGCTGGAGATCGGCTGCGGCAACCTGCGCGCGGGCCGGCTGTTCATCGACTACCTGGACTCCGGCAACTACTACGGCACCGACATCTCCCCCGACATCCTGCTCGCCGCGCACGAGACGGTCGGCCAGTACGGCCTGCAGCGCAAGCTGCCGTACCTGGGCCTGGTCCGCGATCTGCGGCTGGAGTTCCTGCCGGACGACCACTTCGACGTCGTGCACGCGCACAGCGTGTTCTCCCACTCCCCGTTGCCGGTCATCGAGGAATGCCTGCGACACGTCGGCCGCGTCATGGTTCCCGGCGGGATGTTCGACTTCACCTTCGACGCCACCCGGGGCAGCGAGCATCAGGTACTGCGCGAGGACTTCTACTACCGCACCGAGACTCTGCTCGACCTGGCCCGCGGCTACGGGTTCGAAGCGCAGTACATGGCCGACTGGGAGCAGACCGGGCACGAGCAGTCCAAGATCCGACTGATCCGCCCGGCTTAACCTGCGGGGTACCTTTCTCCGGCTTCACCCACCACACTGGTTGCCGTAGCGGCATCCGGGCAGACTGGCCGAGGGAGGACGGAGCGTGACTGCTGACCCGCAGGTACTCGGCATGGTGCTCGCCGGTGGTGCGGGCAAGCGACTGGCGCCGCTGACCGCGGACCGGGCCAAGCCTGCGGTTCCGTTCGGCGGCCTGTACCGCCTGATCGACTTCGCGCTCTCGAACCTCGTCAACGCTGGCATGCGGCGGATCTGCGTGCTGACCCAGTACAAGAGCCACAGCCTGGACCGCCATGTCAGCACCACCTGGCGGCTGTCCAGCCTGCTCGGCAACTACGTGACGCCGGTGCCCGCGCAGCAACGCCTCGGCCCGCACTGGTACACCGGCTCCGCTGACGCCATCTACCAATCGCTGAACCTTATCTTCGATGACCAGCCCGATATCGTCGCGGTATTCGGTGCGGACCACGTGTTCCGGATGGACCCGCGGCAGATGATCCAGCAGCACATCGAGCACGGGGCCGGGGTCACCGTGGCGGCGATCCCGGTGTCCCGGGAGGAGGCGAAGGCGTTCGGAGTGATCCAGGCGGCCGCCGACGGCCGGACGATCGAGGCGTTCCTGGAGAAGCCGCCGGAGCCGCCGGGCATGCCCGGCCAGCCCGACCTGGCCTATGCGTCGATGGGCATCTACGTCTTCAGCACCGACGTGCTCGTGGACGCGCTGCGCAAGGACGCGGCCGACGATGGCAGCCGGCACGACATGGGCGGCGACATCGTGCCGATGCTGGTCAGTGACGGCGCGGCTCAGGTCTACGACTTCCTGAAGAACGAGGTCCCGGGTGCGGAGGACCGCGACGCCGGCTACTGGCGGGACGTCGGGACCCTGGACGCCTACTTCGAGGCGAACATGGACCTGTGCGCCGTGCACCCCGTCTTCAATCTCTACAACGCCCGATGGCCGATCCTCACGCACGTCCCGTCCCAGCCGCCGGCCAAGTTCGTGCACGACAGCGGCGACCGGATCGGCCGGGCGCTCAACAGCGTCGTCAGCAACGGCGTAGTCGTCTCCGGCGGCCTGGTCCGCAACTCGGTGCTGTCCCCCGGCGTCCGGGTGAACAGCTGGTCCCGAGTCGAGCGCGCCGTGATCCTGGACAACACGAAGATCGGCCGGCACGCGATCGTCGAGAACGCGATCCTCGACAAGAACGTACTCGTGCCCGACGGCGCGGTCGTCGGCGTGGACAAGGAGCACGACCGGGCCCGCGGCTTCGTGGTGTCCGAAGGCGGCATCACCGTGGTCGGCAAGGGCCAGGAAGTAGAGCTGTGAGCGGTGGGGGCCGGGGCCTGCGGGTCGCGATGCTCACCCGCGAGTACCCGCCGGAGGTCTACGGTGGCGCCGGCGTGCACGTGGAATACCTGGCCCGGTCGCTGGCGGGGCTCGTGGACATCACCGTGCACTGCCAGGGGGCCGACCGCCCGGACGCGGTAGCGCACCGGCCGTGGCCGCACCTGGCGCAGGCGAACCAGTCGCTCCAGGTGATCTCCGCCGACTTGTCGATGGCGGCAGCCACGGCGGACGCGGACGTGGTCCACTCGCATACCTGGTACACGAGCCTGGCCGGCCACCTCAGCGCGCTGCTGCACGGGCTACCCCACGTGCTGACGGCGCACTCGCTGGAACCGCTGCGGCCGTGGAAGGCCGAGCAGCTCGGCGGCGGTTACGCGGTGTCGGGCTGGTGCGAGCGAACCGCGATCGAGTCGGCGGCGGCGATCATCGCCGTGTCCCGCGGCATGCGCGCGGACATCCTGATGACCTATCCGAACGTGCCGCCCGACCGTGTGCACGTGATCTACAACGGCATCGACGCGCGCCAGTACGCGCCCGATCCGCAGACGGCGGTGCTGGCCAGGTACGGCATCGATCCAGACCGCCCGTCAGTGGTCTTCGTGGGCCGGGTGACCAGGCAGAAAGGACTTCAGGTACTGCTGCGCGCGGCGACCAGGCTGGACCCGCGGGCCCAGCTCGTGCTGTGCGCGGGCCAGGCCGACACGCCGGAGCTGCAGGCCGAGGTCAGCGCTCTGGCGGACCAGCTGAGCGCGACCAGGTCCGGCGTCATCTGGATCCCTGGCATGCTGGCCAAGCCCGAGGTCATCCAGATCCTGAGCCACGCGAGCGTGTTCGCCTGCCCGTCGCTGTACGAACCGCTCGGGATCGTGAACCTGGAGGCGATGGCCTGCGGCACCGCCGTGGTGGCCTCGGCCGTCGGCGGCATCCCCGAGGTGGTGCAGGACGGCCAGACCGGCCTGCTGGTCCCCGCCGATGATGACCCCGCGCTGGCTGCGGCGATCAACTCCCTGCTGGCCGATCCGGCCAGAGCCGCTGAGTTCGGCACCCGCGGCCGGGCCCGGGCGGTCGAAGAGTTCAGCTGGGACTCGATCGCCGCGCAGACGGCGGACCTGTACGCAGGCCTCGCGAAGCCGGCGCTGGCTGACCTAGCTCACGCCGCGCGATGCGCGGCCGAACACCGCGGCGCGGCGGCACCAGTTCCCGACAAAGACCCCGGCGCAAAGGGCAGCGGCCCCGGACGAAACACGCCGGCGCGGCAGGAAGCGGTTCCGGTATCTTAGTCAAGATACATCTTGATTCCCGAGGGAGCGCAACGCCATGGAGCCGCCGAACGAGCCCGACCCCGGCCAGCCACCCGCGATCCGGGTCGGCGACCGGGACCGCGACGCCGCCGCGCACCGCCTGCAGGACGCGTTCGCCGAGGGCAGGCTGGACGACGACGAGTTCGACCAGCGGATGCGCGCGGCCCTGACCGCCAAGGTCAGCACCGAGCTTGACGTGCTCACCGCCGACCTGCCCGCGGCCGCGCCGCGCCCGGCAGCGATCGCGCGGACGGCCGACGGCCCGCGGCCGGGCAAGCTGGCGATGGCGTATAAGAGCTCGATCCGCCGCGGCGGCCGGTGGCGCGTGCCGCAGCGGTTCCGCTGCGTCATCTACAAGGGCAGCGGGCGGCTCGACCTGCGGGCGGCCGAACTGGCCGGACCGGCGACCACGATGGCCGTGATCGCGTACAAGTCGCACGTCGACGTCCTCGTCCCGCCGGGCGTCCGGGTCGAGCTGGACGGCTTCGGGGTGAGCAAGGGCTGGTCCGCCGCGGAGGACCTAGAGGCCTTGCTGCCGGCCGATGCGCCGGTCGTGCACGTGCGCGGGATCGCGTACAAGGGCACAATTGAGGTGAGCACGCGGCCGCCGGGCGGACCCGAGCTGCCAGGCTCGCAGTCACCAGCACGCCGAGTCTGACCCGGCAGGCGTCCCGCTCGCAGCAGCGCGCAGGCAGCGGCGCGGCCGACCACCGGCAATGTGTTTCGGGCCCGAAGGAGCGCGCCGCAAATGCACAGCCAGCTGACCGTACTCGGCGGCTGCGGCGCGTGGCCGGAGCCGAACCGGGCTTGTGCCGGGTTCCTGCTGGAGCACGACGGCGCGCGGATCGCGATCGACCTGGGCTACGGCACGGCAGCCCGGCTGTTTGCCGCGCTCGACTCGGCCGAGGCGGACGGGCTCGACGCGGTCATCATCAGCCACCACCACCCCGACCACATGGTCGACCTGCACGCGCTGATGCGGGCCCGGTGGATGGGCAGGCCGGGCGCGGCCAAGATCCCGCTGTTCGCTCCGGACGGGGTCGTAGCCAGGCTGACCGAGTTGCAGGACGGTGACCGCACGGCGGTGAGCCAGGTCTTCGACTGGCATCCGATTCCGGCGCCGGCGCAGTCCGCGGGCCCGTTCCGGCTGGACAGCGTGCTGCTGCCGCACTACGTGCCCAACGCGGGCGTGCGCTTGTCCGCACCGGGCCTGACCGTCGCCTATACCGGCGACACCGGGCCGGCTGCGGCCCTGGCGGACCTGGGCCGGGACTGCGATCTGTACATCGCCGACGCGACCAGCTGGGAGCAGCGGCACCAGCCGGACGGCGGCCCGGCGTTCAATCTGACGGCGGCCCAGGCTGGCCAGGCCGCGGCGGCGGCCGCCGCGCGGCGGCTGCTGCTCACGCACTTCTGGCCGGGCAACGACCGGCAAGCCAGCAAGGCCGACGCGGCGGCCTGCTTCGGTGGCGAGATCCTGCTGGCCGACGAGGGCACCGTCATCCCGCTGCCCTGAGTCGGCTGCTCTGAGGCACGTGCCCTGAGTCGGCCGCCGCTCAGGTCACCGAGCCCGCGGCCGCGCCGGTGACCCGGTCGCCCCAGCGGGCGATCTCGCCGTCCAGGTCCAGCGGCGCGATCATCGCCCCTGACTTCGTCTCCCGGTCCCAGTCCTCGGCCGGCACCCGCCACATCACCTCGAACTCGATGCCGCTCGGATCCTTGGCGTACAGCGACTTGGAGACCCGGTGATCGCTCGCGCCGACCAGGGCACCGCGAGCGGCCAGCCGGTCCCTGGTCTGCGCGAGCTCGGCCAGCGTGCCGACCTCCCAGGCCAGGTGGTACAGGCCGATGTAGGGCCCGTCCGGCAGGCTGCCCTCGGGGACCGCGAAGAGTCCCAGGTCGTGGTCGTTCGCGGTGCCCTGCGCGCGCAGGAACGCGGCCCGGCCGGGAATTTCCATGCGGACCTCGAAACCCAGCGCGTCGGTGTAGAAGTCAACACTGGCGGCCAGGTCCCGCACGTACAGGACCGCGTGATTGAGCCGGCGTACTGCCATGACGTTTCTCCCGGATCGCGGTTGGTGTAGTCATAATGCGGGCCATGCCGTTCTGATTCCGCTACGAGGCCTGGCCCGGCGGCGTCCAGCCGATCGTTGACGAGCACGACCCGCCGCCCGCGGGCGGCGAGGATGGAGGCCGCTATGGCGGCCCGGTAGCCGCCCTGGCAGTGCACCCAGATCTCGCCGTCCGGCAGTTCTGTCATCCGGCCGGCGAGCTCATGCAGCGGGATGTGGATGGCCCCGTCCAGGTGCCCAGCCCGCCACTCATTGCGGCGGCGCACGTCGAGCACGGCGAACTCCCCGGTCCCGGCCCCGGCCGACAGGTCGCTGAAGGTGGCCACGCGGTAGGAGGCGAGCGGGGCGCCCGCGGCCCAGTCGCCAGCGGTCCCGTACGCCGCGGCGGCGATCTCGTCGATGCCGATCCGGCACAGCTCGCGCTGGGCCTGGCTGACCACGTCCGGGCTAGGACCGAGCAGGGTCAGCGGCGACTGCCACGGGATCAGCCAGCCCAGGTACGTCGCGAGGCTGCCAGCAGCCTCGAAGTTCAGTGTTCCGGCCAGGTGCCCCGCCGCGAACGCGGTGCGCGACCGCAGGTCAACTACCCACTGGCCGGCCTCGATCCGGGCCCGCAGCTCGGCCGGATCGGCCCGCCGCGGCGGGGTCAGGTCCGGCTCCGCCCGGCCGGTGATGTTGGCCGACGCCATGTGCGCGTAGTAGGCCGGGTACGCGTCGAGCCCGGCCAGCAGGTCCGCCACGAATCTGGCCTTGCTGCCGGTCAGCGCCGGGTTCGAGTGCCGCTCGGCCTCGATCGTCGGCGCCGTGCCAGTTGCGGGCGCCGCGGTAGCGGACGAGGCAGTGCAGAAGCTGCCGAAGCCGTGCGTCGGGCAGACCGCGGCGGTTCCCGGCAGCTCGCGGGCAAGCCGCCGGACCGAGTCGTACTGAGCCCGGCATAGCTCCTCGGTGTTATCCGGGCCGAGCAGGTCGGTGCGGCCGGTCGAGCCGTTGAGCAGCGAGCCCCCGGTGAAAACCGCCTCGGCGCTATCCGGGTCCCCCGCCGCGCTGATCGCGTAGGACAGGTGCGTAAACGTGTGGCCGGGCGTGCTGATCGCGCGCACCCGCATCCCGCCGACCTCGACCACGTCGCCGTCCTGCACGACGGTCCGGCTGAAGGTGACCGGGTCCGCGGCGTTGACCAGGTACTGCGCGCCGACCGCACGGGCCAGCGCGTAGCCGCCGGTGACGTAGTCGTTGTGGATGTGCGTCTCGACCACGTGCGTGATCGTGACGCCGCGGTCGGCGGCGACGGCCGTGACCCGGTCGAAGTCCCGCTGGGCATCGACCACCAGCGCAACCTCGCCGTCGGTGGCGAGGTACCCGCGGTCGCCCAGCGTGAGCGTGTCGATGCCGATGATCTCGATCACTTCACCACCTCCGTGCCCCGCCTCGTTGCCGGGCACACGTGCCGCGGGCGCTACTCGGCTACTGCCGCGGGGATCGGGCCGACGTAGACGCCGCGGGGACGGATCGGAATGTTCCGGTCATACTCTTCGAGAGCGTGCGCGATCCAGCCTGCGGTGCGCGAAACCGCGAAGATGGCCTCGCCCGCGCCGCGGACCATGCCCGCGACGGCGGCGAGCACGGCCAGGGCGAACTCGATATTCGGCTCGGGCAGTGAGCGCCGCCGGACCTCGGCGACCACGGCGGAGGCCACCGCGAGCCGCGGCGAGTCGGCCGCGTACTCCCGGACGACCTGCAGCAGCAGGTTGGCCCGCGGGTCGCCGTCCTTGTAGACAAAGTGCCCGAATCCCGGCAGCCGCTCCCCCCGCCTGAGCAGGTCACCGACAACTCTCGGCACCTCCCCCGGCGAGTCGGCCGATGCCAGCATCAGCTCCGCACCGAGCGCCGCCCCGCCGTGCAGGGCACCGCCCATGGCGCCCAGGCCGGTGGCCACGACCGCATACGGATCTGCCCGCATCGACGCCGCGACCCTGGCTGCCAGCGTGGAGGCGGCGAGTTCGTGGTCGGCCAGCAGCACCATCGCGACGTTCAGCACCGCCTCCAGCCCGGCCGGCACCGGCCCGGCGCAAAGCCGTCCGGCCAGCCGCCGGGGGATGGATGCGGCCACCCCGTCGGCCGCTGGTGCGTCGGTCGCGGCCTGGCCCGCGGTCGCGGCCGCGGCATCCGCCTCGGGGCCGTCGCCCGGCGCGGTCCTTTCCTTACCGCCTCCGGCATTACTTCCGGCGGCCTTACCCTCGGCGCGCGGGAGGGCGCCGGCCATCCCGGCGATCAGCGCCTTGCCCGCCGCGATCACCGCGGACCGGTCCAGGTGCAGCCGGAGTTGGTCGGTCGCGGCCAGGGCGGGCACGATGACCTGCAACCGCTCAAGCGGCAGCGTGCCAGCGGGCAGGGCCGACTGGGCGGCACCGCCCACCGCCAGCGCCGCGGGCGTGGCCTGCCACTGGCCGGGCGGATCGCCCGCGCCCGCAGCGGGCAGCTCACCCGTCCAGAGCAGGCCAGCGACGTCCTCGAAGGCCCGGTTGCGGGCCAGCCAGGTGGCGTCCAGGCCGCGATAGTGCAGCGTGCCGTCGGTGATCTCGGTGATCGCCGACTCGATGATCAGCTCAGAGCCGCCGCCCGGGCGGCGTGGCCTGCCCTTCCGAGCCAGCTGGGCGACTTCGTCGGCGTCGAACAGGCTGGCCCGGCCGTCCGCGTCGCGGCGGCGGGTGAGGACGCCGCGGCTTACGTAGGCGTACAGGCTCGCGGGCTTGATGCCCAGCCGGTCCGCCGCCTCCGCGGCGCCGATCCACTCCGTCACCCCGCCGCCCTTTCCACTCGGCCCTGGTCGTCTTACCGCCCGCCGCGAATACCGGTCCGCGCGAGCGTGCCGCGCCGCGCACCGGGCACCACAAGGTGATGTCCTGCTCCGGCCGCACCCGCTGGGGCCGCCCGGCCGGCGGGTGCTCCGGCTCAGCACGCCGCCGGATGCCGCACTCGCTCCTGAGGAGCATAGTTGATTTTGATCAACATTGACAGCTCAGTACAGTATCTACCAATAATAGATGAGCTGCCGGACCCTGTAGTGAGGGCCGGATCCCCGCTGCTGAAGGAGACAACATGAGCGCCCCAGCGAACGCCGTGGCCAGTACCGCGGCCAAGAGCGAGCCGTATCAGGCGCAGTCGGGCCTGGCCGACGTATCGGTAGCCCGGACAGCTGTCTCCGACGTGCTCGGCCGCCTGGGTTTCTACCACTACCGCGGGTACAACGCGGTCGACATCGCCCGCCGGGGCTGCTTCGAGGACGCCTGGCACCTGATGCTGCGTGGTGAGTTGCCAGGCCGACGACCAGCGAGCGGCGTTCCGGCAGGAGACGGCGGCGCTGCGCCCGCTGCCCGCGGGGGTCGGCGAGCTGCTGCCGGCCATCGCGCGCCTAAGTCAAGCCCGGCTCGCTGGAGTCGCTGCGGACCGCGTTCTCCCTCGCCGCGCAGTCGATCGGGTGCAAGCCGTGGACCGACCAGACGCCGGAGGTGACCCTGGCTCAGGCCGAGCAGATCAGCGCCGTCATGCCGACGCTGGCGGCCCAGCTGTACCGGCTCGCCACCGGTCAGGAGGTAGTCGAGCCCAGGGCCGACCTCGGCTACGCGGCCAACTACCTGTACATGATCACGGGCCAGGAGCCGGACGAACGGAGCGTCTACGCGGTCGAACGCTACCTGATGCTCACCATCGATCACGGCTTCAACAACTCGACGTTCACCGCCCGCGTCATCGCGTCCAGCGGCGCCGACCTCGGCGCGGTGATCAGTGGCGCGATCGCGGCGCTGTCCGGGCCGTTCCACGGCGGGGCGCCGGCCCGGGTGTTCGACATGCTGGACGCGATCGGCACGCCGGAGGCCGCCGAGCCGTGGCTGCGGCACGCCATCGAGCACGGCGACAAGCTGATGGG
Source organism: uncultured Actinomycetota bacterium (assembly GCA_963726425.1). Taxonomy (GTDB): domain Bacteria; phylum Actinomycetota; class Actinomycetes; order Streptosporangiales; family Streptosporangiaceae; genus JAJYUU01. The sequence goes on from CAVSCN010000041.1 coordinate 80,216, forward strand.
CTTCGGGCACCGCATCTACAAGACGATCGACCCGAGGTCGCAGCTGCTGCACGAGGTGGCTCAGGAGCTGCACAGTGAGCGGGTCGGGTTCGCCGAGCACGTGGAAAAGACCGCGGTCGCGCTGCTCGCCGAGCTCAAGCCGGGCCGCGAGCTGTACGCGAACGTCGAGTTCTACGCGGGCGTGGTACTGGAGGCGGCGGGCCTGCCGCGGGAGCTATTCACCGCGACGTTCGCGTGCAGCCGGGTCGTCGGCTGGATGGCCAACGTGCTGGAGCAGATCCAGGGCAACCGCATCTTCCGGCCGGTCGCCACGTACGTCGGCCCGGAGGCGCCGCGCGAGTTCCCGGCCTACTGGCACCCCGGCCAGGCGTGACCGCGGCCGGCTGAACCGCCGTCAGTCACCAACTGGGCGTGACTGGGGACGCTATAGCGTCCCCAGGCACGCCCGGTGGTGCGAGTAAGTCTGCGGCTAGCCGCCGATCTGCCTGCGCCTGCGGTTCTCGCGCAGCTTCCGCCGCTGTGACGGGCTGAGGGCCCGGTAGGCGACGACCGGAATAGCGATCGCGGCGGCGATCAGAATGATGCCGATCAGCGGGTGCGATATCAGCAGGATCAGCCCGATGACCCCGATGAGGCCGAAGAGGCCATACCTAACGCGCGGTGTCATATGCGGACTCCTTCTTTCGGGGTACCAACCCCTACCAGTATTAACTCACCTGGCCTGCCGGATAGTTCCCCCGGCCTGCCCGTGATGGGTCTGAGCCGGCAGAATACCCGGTAGCTCACCCGATGGTGGATGATGGCTTCGCTGACCACGGAGGTTCCCCTATGACGCTCAACCTGCCCGTCGAGGATGCGGCCAACGAACTGCTGTCCCGCAGCCCGTTCGCGCTGCTGCTGGCCATGATGCTGGACCAGCAGGTGCCGCTCGAAAAGGCGTTCAGCTCCCCGTACCAGCTCGCGTTGCGGCTAGGGCACGAGCCGACCGCGGCCGAGCTGGCGGGCTTCGACCCGGACGCGCTGGCGGCCATCTTCTCCGAGCGGCCCGCCCTGCACCGGTTCCCGAAGGCCATGGCGGCGCGGGCGCAGGACCTGGCCAGGCAGGTCGTCGAGCAGTACGACGGCGACGCGGCGAGCGTCTGGACCGGCGCGACCACTGGCAAGGAGCTGGTGGCCAGGCTGGCCAGGCTGCCGGGATTCGGCGGGTACAAGGCCCAGATCACCGCCGCCCTGCTCGGCAAGCAGCTCGGGGTCCAGCCGGACGGCTGGCGGGAAGCCGCCGGGCACTTCGGAACCGAGGGCTCCCACTACTCGGTCGCGGACATCGTCGACGACGAGTCGCTCTCCGCCGTCCGCGCGTACAAGAAGGACATGAAGGCCGCCGCGAAGGCGGCCAGCTAGTGCCCGCGCCGGCGGACGACTTCCCGCGGACCGGCTCCGCGACCGTGCACGTGCTCCAGCCCGGCTACGCGCGTGCGGAAGCCGACGGCGAGCACGTCGGCAGCACGGTCACGCTGATCCGTGACGGCGACGTGACGATCATCGTGGACCCGGGGATGGTCGCCTCGCGCGACGGCCTGCTGGCCGCGCTCGCGGAGCACGGCGTCCGGCCCGAGGCCGTCACCGACGTCGTGTTCAGCCACCACCACCCCGACCACACGGTCAACGCCGCGCTCTTCCCCGCGGCCAGGATCCACGACCACTGGGCGATCTACGACGGCGACCGCTGGATCAGCCGGGAGGCGGACGGCGCGCAGCTGAGCCCGTCGGTCCGGCTGATCGCGACGCCGGGGCACACACCCGAGGACATCACCACGCTGGCCGCGACGGCCGACGGCGTGCACGCCTGCACGCACGCCTGGTGGGCCGCCGCCGGCCCGGCTCAGGATCCGTTCGCGCCCGACCCCGGCGTCCTGGCCGCGAGCCGGGCCCGCGTCCTCGGCGTCGCGGCGGTGATCATCCCCGGCCATGGTCCGGCGTTCGTGCCGGACGACACCACCCCGCGCTAACCCGCCCGCCGGGCCGGGCTGGCCGCCCCCGCGGACCAGCCGAGCCTGGCGGTCAGCGACAAGGTCAGGCCACGTCGCCTTTGATGGTGAACGCGGCGAGCCGGTTGATGCCGAAGCCGATCAGCAGCGCCCCGGTCACGATGCCCATCACGATGCCGGTGCCCGCGCCGAGGTAGGCGTGCAGCGCGTCGTCGTGGGCGAACGCGTTGGCGATCGCCAGCCCGTAGTGGCCCATGGACAGCAGGGCCACGCCCGGCACCAGGTTCGACAGCAGGCCCTCCCACAAGACGATGTAGCAGAGCCCGAACGCCAGCGCCCGGCCCGGCCGGAACGCGGCGCTGAAGAAGATGAACAGCGCGTTGTAGAGCAAGGACGCCGCTATCGCGCCGACCAGCAGGCCGATGCTCAGTTTGCTGCCCGCGCCGGTCGCGATCGCCGCGGCGAGGTACTCCGGGATCGCGGCCAGCGCGATCGTGAGCGCGACCGCCACGACGTACTTGCTCGCGATCACGCTGGCCCGCCGCACCGGCGTCGCCAGCAGGTGCACGATGCTGCCGTCCTCGATCTCGGCGCCGAGCACGCTGGTACCGATGATCAGCGCCGTGAGCGGCAGCACCACGGTGAAGCCGAAAGTGCCGAGGATCTGCGGCGGCCACACGGGGCTGTGCGCGGCCGTGGCGGTCAGCAACGCGGAGATGCCGATCAGCAGGATCGCGGGCAGGGCCAGCAGCAACGCCCGCTTGCGGCTGAGCGTGGCCCGGAACGTAATCCGCACGATGACGCCGTTGATGAGGCCCGACACCGGAACCACCGCTTTCTTCGTCGCGCCGGCCACGGGACCGGGAGCTAGCTGCGCATGCTGGCCGGTCATCACGCCGCCAGCAGATAGGTAAAGACGCTTTCCAGCGACTCGTCGGCGGGCAGCAGTTCGGTGAGCCGGATGCCGTGATCGCGGCTGATGCCCGCCAGTTCCCTGGTGAACGTGCCGTAGTCGGAGGCGAGCACCTGCAGGCCCTGCGGGGTGAGTTCGACGGCCCGCACCGCGGGCCGGCCGATCAGCGCCGCGCCCAGCGACCGGTCGTCGGAGGACCGGACCACGAACACGTGCGGCCGATTAGTCATCAGCCGGCGGATGGCGCGGAAGTCGCCGGAGGCCGCTAGCCGTCCGCCGACGATGACCTGGATAGTGCCGGACAGCCGCTCGACTTCCTCCAGGATGTGCGAGCTGAACACGATCACCCGGCCCCTCTCGCCTTCGGCGTGCAGCAGGTCCATCATGTGCAGCCGCTGCCGGGGGTCCATGCCGTTGAACGGCTCGTCCAGCAGCACGATCTCCGGGTCATGCACCAGCGCGGCCCCGACCTTGATGCGCTGGCGCATGCCCTTGGAGTAGGTCGAGATCCGACGGTCCTGCGCCTCGGTCATCTCCACCATCTCGATCGCAGCGCGGGCGGCGGCCTCCGGCTGCGGCAGCTCGTGCAGCTTCGCGGTCGCCAGAACGAACTCGGCGCCGGTCAGGAACGCGTACACCGAGTCTCGTTCCGGCACCAGCGCGACCGTGCGGAACATCTCCGGGTTCCGCCAGCTCGCCTGCCCGCCAACACTGATCTCGCCGCGCGAGGGCGGCAGGAAACCGGCCATCATGTGCAGCAGCGTGGTCTTGCCAGCGCCGTTGGGCCCGAGCAGCCCGGTCACGCCCGGCCCGATCGACATCGTGATGTCGTTGACCGCCACCACGTTGCCGTACCAGCGCGAGACACCCTGTACCTCTATCCCGGTCACGCGATTCCCACCTTCCGGTACCTGGCCAGCAGGCCGCCGATCGCCGCCGCGAGCATGACCGCGAGCATCACGCCGTACAGCGGCCCGAAGTGCCCGACCAGGTGCGCCTGGCGCCCGATCGGCCCGCCGCCGCCGCCGAACCCGCCGATGAAGACCTTCGGGGCCGATCCGAGCCAGTCGGTGAAGCCGCTGAGCACGGTGAACGGGTTGATCAACCCGGCCAGGCTCGCGAGCGCGGGCGGCTGCGTGCCGCCACCCACGGCCTGGAACGTCTGCAGTCCGATGTGACTAAGCACGGTGGCCAGTACCCAGGTCACGAACAACGGGATCGCGACCGCGCAGATGGCGAATACCCGTTTGCCCGTAGCGGACGCCAGCACCAGGCCGATGCTGGCCAGCAGCAGCGCCCAGAGCCCGCCGTATAGCAGTCCGGGACCAAACGCGGTCGTCTGGTGCCATACGGCGCTGGCGCCGTGCACTTGCGAGATCGTCCCGGCCCACAGGATTAGCAGCGGGATCTCGACCAGAGCGAGGCAGGCCATGGTGAAGCCGATGAGCTTGGCCACCGGATAGTCCGAGCGGCTGATCGGCCGGGCGAAATAGAGCGGCAGCGTGTGGTAGCGCAGGTCGCCCGACACCAGGTTCGGCGCCTGCAGGGCCACGAACACCAGCAGCACGAGCGGGCGCAGCGTGGCCTGGTACGTGTCATAGCTGATCAGCTGGCCGTTGTTCGGATTCAGCGCCATCGCCGCGATGCTCACCACCGCGGGCAGGCACATGATCGCGAAGAGCAGCACCGGGAAGATCTTCGCCTTGACCCCGCGGCCGAAGCCGAACGAGGTCCGCAGCCCGTCGATGGCCAGCGCCCGGACGATCTGCGGGCGGCCGAACCGCTGGCCGCCGTACTGGCGGTAGCCGATGTCATGAATGACCCCGCCTGCCCCGGTCAGGGCCACTGGCTGCACTCCGGCAGCGTCACTGGACACTGATAGCTCCTGTCATCTCAGTCAGACTCGGGTCCGCGCGGAACAGCTCTTCGAGCCGGTGCCGGCGCTGCTCCATCCGGGTCAGCGGCAGCCCGAGGTCGGCGATGGCGTCCCGGATGGTGTCGTAGGCCTGCGGTCCCGGAACCTCCAGCAGCAGGCCGCGCTGGTAGGCGACGGCGGCCAGCCCGCGGCGGGCCAGCTCGGCCTGCAGCTGTTCCGTGCCGTCGTCCACCTCGACGAGCAAGACCGAGCTCGCCTGGGTGACCGAGCTGATCGTGTCCGCGCGCAGCAGCCGACCGCCGTCGATGGCGACCAGGTGATCGCAGATCTGCTCGATCTCGCCGAGCAGGTGCGAGGCGACCATGATCGAGATCCCGAATTCCGATCCGATCCGCTCGATCAGCTCCAGCATCTGGCTGCGCCCGGCAGGATCAAGACCATTCGTCGGCTCGTCCAGCAGCAGCAGGCGCGGATCGCCGACGAGAGCCTGGGCGAGCTTGACCCGCTGCTTCATGCCGGTGGAGTACGTGCCGATCTGCCGGTACCGCTCCTCGTACAGGCCGACGTGCCGGAGCGAGTCAGCCGCCCGCTCCCGCGCGGCGGTCGCGGGCAGGCCGGACATCCGGCCCAGGTGCGTGACGAACTCGGTCGCGCTCACCTCCGGCGGCAGGCAGTCGTGCTCGGGCATGTAGCCGGTGAGCGTCCTGATCTCGTGGCCGTCCGTGGCGCAATCGTGCCCGAGCACCGCCGCATGACCTCCGGTCGGCTCGAGCAGCCCGAGCAGAATCTTGATCAGCGTGGACTTGCCGGCGCCGTTGGCACCGACCAGGCCGGTCACGCCCGGCTTCACCGCGACGGTGAGCTGATCCAGCGCGGTCACGGCGGCGCCGTAGCGCATGGTCAGCGCGGCCGCCTCGATCACGGCGTCACCGGCCGGCCGCCACGCCTGGCCGGGCGCCGTCATCACGCCAGTCCCGGCCGCGCCAGTCCCGGCCATGCCGTCGCCGTTCATGCCGGCCCCGCCTGGATCAAGCCGGCGGCGACCACATCAAGCATGCGCATTGTGAGCCCCCTGGGCACTCGCTTGTCGTGCGGTCACCACACTGACAGCCGGTCGGCGAAGACGTCATCAGCCCGCAGACTGATTGCGTCTGCCCCTGGGGAGGTAGTGCGGAGCGCGCTGCGTGCTACCTCCGCCGTGGGCCCGAGACAGGTATGGTTTGGTACAGATGCCGGGACTAGGGGCAATAGCCGGCGGCGAGTAAGGGACTGCCTAGCGTGACCGACGGGGCAAGCGCTGCAACGGGACGGCCGGAGGCCGACCGCCAGGGGCCAGGTCCCCGCCCCGATGCCGCCCGCCCGGACGCAGCCGGACCCGGCCCGAAGGGCCCGGAAGCAGTTGGCCCGGCGGTCACCGGTTCCGGCCATTCCCGCCCGGACGCGGTCCGGCCCGGGTCAATCCGGCCGGACCCGACCAGAGCCCGGCTGCTCCTGACCGGCTTGCTGATCCTGATCGCGATCTTCGGGGTGCGCGCGCTGCCCGCGCCCGCCTGGTACCAGAGCTGGCGCGGTCCCTGGCACGACCAGGGCACCGCGGTCGCGATCGGCACCGAGGTAGCGCTCGCCGCCCTGCTCGGCGCGCTGCTCCGGCTCCGCAGCCGGCATCCGAACACCAGCTGGCTGGCGGGCCGGCTGCGGGCCTGGCTGACCCTGTTCATCCCGGCCGCCATGATCGGCTGCGGCGTCGCGCTGCTGCGGTTCATCACGCTGCCGCACTTTCACTTGCATCCGCTCCGGCACCGGCCCCAGCCGCCCGCCCCACCGGCCTTCAAGGCGTCCGGCATCCACCGCGGGCTGTTCTCCCCCGCCATCGCCACGGCCATCGAGTACACGGTGCTGGCACTGGTCATCATCAGCCTGATCATCGCGATGGTGTACCTGGTGGGCCGGCTGCGCCGGATCGTGCGCCGGGAGCGCCTGATCGTCGAGGCCGACGAGGCCGACGTCGTCAGGGAGGCCGTCGAAGCGGGCCGCACGGCGCTGACCGGCGTGAGCGACGCCCGGCTGGCGATCATTGCTTGCTACCTGGCCATGGAGCGCAGCCTCGGCGACGCGGGCACCGCCCGCGCGGCCGCGGAGACGGCGGACGAGCTGCTCGCGCGCGCGACGGCCGCGGGCCTGCTGCGCGGCGAGTCGCCCGCGGAACTGACCGAGCTGTTCTCCGCGGCTCGCTTCTCCCGGCACGAAGTTCCCGAGTCGGCCAGGACCAGGGCGCTGGCCGCGCTCAACGTCATCCTCGCCGATCTCAGCGGACGCGGCGGGAGCGGCAAGCCCAGGCCGGGCGGTGCGGCGGTGCCGTCGTGACGGCCGGCCGCCAGCCGGCCGCCGCTGCGGGCAGGCCCGGTCAGCGGCCGCCGGGCCGATCAGGTCAGCGGCCCGCCGCCGCCGAGCCGCACGGCTGGCGATCCGCGCGGTCAGAGGTTCAGCTCGCGGCCGGGACGGTGCTCGTCGTGACCATCGCGGCCTATGCCTGGGCCGGGTCGGCGGCCGCGGCCGTCGTCCTCGCGGCCAGTGCGGTGGTGTTCCTCATCCTGCTGCGCGCGCTGGCCGAGCCAGACCGCAAGCCGCCCGTCCCGCAGGCCGAGTGGCACAACACCGGGCGCTCGGTTATCGCCGGCTTCTGGCGCAAGCGCGGCATCGTCAACGACGCGACGGCGGGGAACGGCAACTACGACTTCGAGCTGCGGGCCACCTTGCAGCACCTGCTCGCCGCCCGCCTAGCGGAGCGGCACGGCATCAGCCTGTACGCCGAGCCGGAGCGGGCCCGAGAGCTGCTCGGCGGTAGCAGGCACGACGATCTCTGGCGCTGGATTGACCCGGCGCGGCAGCCAGCGCCCAGCACCACCGGCGGCATCCCGCCCCGTACCCTCGCCGCGATCATCGACAGACTGGAGCACCTGTGACTGAAGCAACCGAATCCCTCCGGGTGTTCACGCCCACGGAGACCGAGGTTCGCTGCGCGGCCGTGCTGGCCGAGGTCGAGCGCGCGGTCATCGGCCATAGGCGCGGACTCGAGCTGGTGCTGAGCGGCATCCTCGCGGGCGGCCACGTCCTGCTCGAGGACCTGCCCGGCCTCGGCAAGACGCTCATCGCCCGGTCGTTCGCGACCGTGCTCGGCCTGGACTTCGCCCGGATCCAGTTCACTCCGGATTTGCTGCCATCGGACGTGGTGGGGGCGCCGCTCTACGACCAGCGGACGGGCGAGATGGTGTTCCGGCCGGGCCCGGTGTTCACCCAGCTGCTGCTGGCGGACGAGATCAACCGGACCCCGCCCAAGACGCAGGCCGCGCTGCTGGAGGCGATGGGCGAGAGCCAGGTCAGCATGGACGGCATCACCCGCAAGCTGCCGCAGCCGTTCGTGGTGCTGGCCACCGACAACCCGATTGAGTACGAGGGAACCTACGAGCTGCCGGAGGCGCAGCTCGACCGGTTCCTGCTCCGGCTGAGCCTGGGGTACCTGCAGGCCGCCGAGGAGACCGCGATGCTGCAGCGCCGGATCGACCGGCGGCACGAGGCCGCCCAGTTGCGCCGGGTGACGACCGCGACCGAGCTGCTGTCGATGCGGGCGTCACTGGAGCAGATCGAGATCTCGCCGGACCTGCTGCAGTACGTCGTCGCGATCGTGCGGGCGACCCGCTCGCACGCGCAGATCCAGGTCGGCGCCAGCCCGCGCGGCAGTCTCGCCCTCGTCCAGCTCGCCCGGGCGCAGGCCGTACTCACCGGGCGCGACTACGTGATCCCCGATGACGTCAAGAAGGTCGCGGTGCCCGCCCTCGCGCACCGGATCACGCTGCGCCCGGAATTGTGGGTGCGGCAGGTGCGGTCCGACGACGTCGTGGCCCGGCTGCTGGACAGCGTGCCCGTCCCGGCCACCGACCCGGCGGCGTCCGTTGGCTGACCCGCGCCTGGACCGGCGCCCGGTCCCGGTCACCTGGGCACCGTCGGCGCACGCCCGCCGGCTGCTGACGCTCGCCATCGGCGCGCTGGTGCTGGCCATCTTCACCCGGCGGCCCGAATTCGCCGGCCTGGCCGCGCCGCCGCTCATCCTGCTTGCCACCTGGCGCACCGACCGCCCGGCCGAGCTCAGCCTCGGGCTCGACGGCCCGCACGGCCGGGTGGTCGAGCGAGACGAGGTAGCCGTGCTGGTGTCGCTCGCCGGCCAGGGTGAGCACGATGCCGAGCTGACCCTGCTGCCGGTCGCCGAGATCTTCGCCGGCCCGACCGTGATCGTGCCCGCCGACCCGCAGGACCGGCCGGCGACGGTCCGGGTGCGGTTTCGTGCGTCCCGGTGGGGACGGCGGCGGCCGGGCACGCTCGAGATCGTGCTCAGGGACCGGGCCCGGCTGGCGGAAGGTACGGTGCTGGTCGAGCTGGCCCACCTTGACTGCGCGCCGCTGTCGGCCCGGCTCGACGGCGCGATCCTGCTCAGCAAGCTGCAGAGCAGGCTGGGCGAGCACGCGGCTCGGGTGGCCGGCGACGGCGGCGAGTTCGACGGCGTGCGCGAGTTCGTGCCGGGCGACCGCCAGCGCCGCATCAACTGGGCCGCCACCACCCGCCGCGGCACCCTGCACCTGACCACGTTCGCCGCCGAGCGCACCCAGAACGTCGTCGTGATCGCGGATGTCACGTTCGACATCGGCGCGCTCGGCATGAGCACGCACGACCTGGCCCTGCGCGGCGCCGCCGGCGTCATCGGCCGCTACACCGCGAGCCGGGACCGGATCGGCCTGGTCAGCTACGGCAACGGCGTCGGCTGGGTCGCGCCGGGCCAGGGACGGCTGCACCTGGAACGGCTGATGCAACTGCTCGTCAGCGGTCCGACCGGCACCCGGCCCGACACGCTGGCACGGCTGCCGAGGGCCGCGCTGCCGCCCGGCTCGCTCATCGTCGCGTTCAGCCCGCTGCTCGATCCGCGGTTCATCGAGGCTGTGCGTGACCTGCGCGAACGCGGCTTCAGCGTGCTGATCGTCGACGTGCTCAGCTCGCTGCCCGAGCACGACTCCAGCACGCTGTCCGCGCTGACCGCACGGCTGTGGAAGCTGGAGCAGGAGGCGATGCGCTACTCGCTGACCCAGATCGGCGTGCCGGTGACGCACTGGGACGGCCGGGCGCCGCTGGACGAGCCGCTGGCACCGTACCTGCGGCGCAAGATCGTGGTGCGGCACTGATGACGAGCCTCAGCGCCACCGGAGCCCGCCGGATCACGATCGCCGTCGCCGCGGTCCTCGCCGCCGGCTGCGTCACCTGGGCCGCGTATCCCGTGCACCGAGGCGGGCCCGGCACGGAGGTCGCCCTCATCGTCGCCGTCGCCACTGCCGCACTCAGCGTCCTCCGGCTCGCGATCGCCGGCCTGCCGCGGCTCACGGTCCCGTTCCTGGCCTCGGCCGCGCGGCAAGCCGCGGACTCGGCGGCCGAGATAGTCGGCGCCGTGCCCTGGGCCGAGGGCATGCTCGTGGCGGTGCTCGTGCTTGAGGCGCTGCACCCGGCCCGGCCCTGGCACAGGGGCGTCCTCGGGCTGGCGTTGCTCGGGTACCTGCTCGCGACGCACCTGGCGGAGACCAGGGCGACGCCGCGGGTACTGCGCGGCCAGCTGCCGCTACTCGCGGCCGGCCTCGGCCTGCTCGCCCTCGCCGTCGGCGCGGCGGCGCTGCCAGGGCACCCGTCCGGCCCGGCTGCTTTCGTCGCCACCACCGTCACGGTCGTCGCCACGGTGATCGTCGTCGCGCTCGTCTTGCCGGGAACGGGGCCGGGGCAGCGCTGATCTGGCTGCCGGCCGCGCCGGGCCCGCGCCTCAGCGGCCCGCGGCGTAACCCTGCATGCCGCGCGCGTTCGCGCCGGCGTAGAGGAGGCCACCGGACCTGGACACCGCGCTCATCCGGCCCAGCGACCAGGCCGGCTGCACGTCCACCAGATGGCCGCGCTCGGCCAGCCCGGCGATGACGCGCTCGCCCGCCCGGTCCTCGATCAGCAGCGACTTCGGCACCGAATTGCGCGGCCAGAAGGAGGACGGGAAGTGCTGGGTGTGGAACGCCGGCGCGTCGATGGCCTCCTGCAGGTTCATGCCGAACACCACGTGATTGAGGAAGAACTGCAGCGCCCACTGGTCCTGCTGGTCGCCGCCGGGCGTGCCGAACGCCAGGTACGGCTGGCCGTCGCGCAGCGCGAGGCCCGGCGTCAGGGTCGTGCGCGGCCGCTTTCCTGGTGCCAGGCTGCTGGCCAGCCCAGGCGTGAGGGCGAACATCTGCGCCCTGGTGCCCAGGCAGAAGCCCAGGCCGGGGACGACGGGCGAGCTCTGCAGCCAGCCGCCGCTCGGCGTGGCCGCCACCAGGTTGCCGAACCGGTCGGCGACGTCCAGATGGCAGGTGTCGCCGGGGCCGAGCTCGGCCGCGGTGGCGCGCGCGCTCACCATCGTCGGCTCGCCTGCGCCCGGCGGCGGCCCGTCGCCGAACACCTCGGTGACGAATCGCGGCAGCCGCGGCCGGGCGCCGCCGGGCGCGCCTGGCCGCAAGTCGCCGGACGCCTGCTCGGCCACGAGCCGCCGCCTGGCCGCGGAGTACTCGGGCGACAGCAGGTCGTCCAGCGGCACCGGCACGTGCCGCGGGTCTCCGTACCACGCCTCGCGGTCGGCGAAGGCAAGCTTGGCCGCCTCGACGACCGTGTGCACGTACTGCGCGCTGCCGGGCTCCATGTCCTCGATGCCGAGCCCGTCCAGCAGCGCGAGTTGCTGCAGGAACACTGGTCCCTGGCCCCACGGCCCGGTCTTGCACACGGTCAGGCCGCGGAAGTCCAGCGTCACCGGCCGCTCGGTGCTGGCCCGCCACCCCGCTAGGTCGGCGCCCGTCAGGAGCCCGCGGTGTCGCTGCCCGCTGACGTCCATTACCTCGGCCGTGGCCAGATAGGTGGCGATCGTCTCGGCGACGAAGCCCTCGTAGAACGCCCGCCTGGCCGCCTCGATCTGCACTTCGCGGTCAGAGCCGGCCTGCTCGGCCTCGGTCAGGATGCGCCGGTAGACCGCGGCGAGCGCGGGATTGGCGAACCGCGCGCCGGGCTCGGGCACGCCATCGGCCAGGTAGACCTCGGCCGACGTGGGCCAGTCCGTCCGGAAGGTGCTGGCCACCGCGGCGATGGTCGCGCTGACGACCGGAGTGACCGGGTAGCCCTGCTCGGCGTAGCCGATCGCGTACTCCATCACGTCGCGCGGGTGCAGCGTGCCGTAGTCCCGCAGCAGCAGCAGCCAGGTTCCGAACGCGGCTGGCACGCACGCGGCCAGCAGGCCGGTACCGGGGATCAAGTCGAGACCCAGGGCGGCGAACGCGTCCAGCGTGGCCGCGGCCGGCGCCGGACCCTGGCCGTCGAGAACGAACGGCGCGTCGGCGCCGGCGGCGAAGCCGATGATCGGCACCTCGCCCGCGGGCCCGCAGTTGTGCGGCTCGACGACCTGCAGCACCAGGCCGGCCGCGACGGCGGCGTCGAAGGCGTTGCCGCCCTTCTCCAGCACCGCCATGCCCGCGGCGGTGGCCAGCCAGTGGGTCGACGCGACCATGCCGAACGTCCCGGCCAGCTCCGGTCGCGTCGTGAATTGCCCGCCGCGCATGCATGCCCTCCGATTCGATGCGTTCACTGCGATCTGACGCTATCTGGTTCCAACCGGGACACCAGTGCCCGCGTCTTAGGTGGCACGTATCCGGTGCGCTGGCACCGCTAAGGGAGGGTTCATCATGTTCTCAGTTGCTGACGCGCGGGCAGCCGCGCTGGCCCGGCGAGCCCGGCCTTGTCGTGGTCGCGGGCGGCGCGGCCGGGTTGCTGACGGCATGCGGCAGTGGTCACCCCGCGGCCGCGCCGACTGTGACGGTCACCACGACGGCGCCCACCACCACGGGGCCGACCACCACGGGGCCCGCCAGCACCCAGCCGACGGCGCCGGCCGTGCCGGTCGCGACCACGACGCCGGCGGCCCCGGCGCCAGCCGGGCCCGGCACGTGCGAGCCGGCGGCGCTGAAGGCATCTCTCGGGCCGGGCCAGGGCGCGGCGGGCACGTTCTACCGGGTCATCGTGCTGACCAACGTCTCGGCATCGGCGTGCACGCTGTACGGGTATCCCGGCGTGTCGTTTGTGACCGGTCAGGGCGGCAGCGTCATCGGCGCGCCCGCCAGCCGCAACTCGTTGGTCCCCGACACGCTCATCACGCTGCGGCCAGGGCAGGCGGCGAGCGCGCTGACCGGCATCATCGACACCGGCGCCCTGCCGACGGCGGCCTGCAAGCCCGGCCCGGCCAGCTTGCTGCAGATCTATCCGCCCGGTGACCGCGGCGCTCTGTTCCTGACCTTCAGCGCGCAGGTGTGCACCCGGCCCGGCGAGAAGTTCATGACCACTACGGCCATGCACGCGGGCGCGGCGAGTTCTTTCTAGCCGGCCAGAAAATAACCATCCGGGCCGCTGCTGCGTCCTAACTGGTGAGTGGCCTGCACCGGGCGGGCCGCGACGCAGGCGGAGCGGCCCCGCGGCCGCGCCGCCGGCGGAGAAAGGTGACACCGATGTCCGTTGTCCGCTCGCGGGCAGCCCGGGCGGCGCTCGCAGCCGCCGGGCTCGCCACCGCCGCCCTAGTAGCCGCCTGCACAGGCGGGCACACCGCGGCCGGGGGCAGGCCGGCCGGACACGCCCGGCCCAGTGTCAGCCACGCGCCGCCTGCCACCGCGCCGCCGACGGCACCGGCCACCCCGACGACACCGGCCTCCACCGGGCCGGCCGCGCCGCGGGCTACCACGCCAGCACAACCGGTCGCGGCGGGACTGCCGGTCTGCACGACCGGCAGCCTGCGGGTGACGGTCGGCCCGGCGAACGGCGCCGCCGGCAGCTTCTACTACCCGTTGCTGTTCACCAATACGTCGTCAGCCACGTGCACTATGTACGGCTACCCGGGCGTGGCCCTGGTCAGCCAGCCCGGCGGCGGCGTGGTCGGCGCGGCCGCGATGCGCAACGCTACGTTCCCTAAGGAGGTCGTGACGCTGGCGCCCGGCGCTGTCGCGCACGCGTCACTCCAGGTGCGAATAGCGCAGAACTATCCCCCGGCGCAGTGCAAGCCGGCCACCGGGCACTTCCTGCAGGTGTATCCGCCGGGCGAGTACGCGGCGCTCTTCGTCGCGTTCACCGCGCAAACCTGCACGGGCCGGGTCGGCGACGGCTCGACGCTCGGGATCTACGTGGTCAGGGCGGGTGCAACCGGGCCGTAACCGCAGGCCAGCGGCGCGGCCCGAACAACCCTCACGGGCGCGGCTGCGTCGTATTAGGCAGAGGCTGCTTTCCCCCTCGGCTGGAGGCAACTGATGCATGCCCTGCGGCAGTTCGTCGGGATGCCCGTCGGCGCCGTCGTACTCGCCAGCACGGCGGCGGCCCTCACCGCCTGCGGTTCGGCCACAGTGTCCGGTAACACGGGCTCCGGTAACACGGCACCAGGAGCCACCGCGGCCAGTGCCGCCGCGGCCGGCGGCACGGCCGCGGGCCGGCCGGACCGCGGACGTGACGGTGACGCTCGACGCCAGCGCCGCGGCCGCGGCCGGGGGCAGTTCGTATGTACCGCTGGAGTTCACCAACAAGTCCGGCCGCCAGTGCGTGGTATCCGGGTACCCCGCCGTCGCCTTCGCGACGGCTCCCGGCGGCCCCCAGATCGGCACCGAGGCGGTCGCCGAGCAGGACACGCGCTCGGCCGGGATCACGCTGGCGCCCGGCGCGGTGGCGCATGCCTGGCGGCAGATCGCGGATGTGGCCAGCTACCCGGCGAGCCGGTGCAAGCCGGTGCAGGCAGGCGGGCTGCGGGTCGCGCTTGAGCGCGCCCAGGCGGCTGCCTTCCTGCCGCACTCGTTCCAGGCCTGCGCCAGCAGCATGCCCGGCAGCACCCTGCTCGCGGTCTTCCCGGTGCAGCCCGGCCACGCGAAGCGCGGCACCGCTCCCTGACCGATCACGCCGTCAGCGACAGATCGAGAGCGCCGGACTATGCGCATCAGGGTCACCGTGCTGGCTGTCTGGCGACCCCGGTGCGCTCCCGGTCAGAATGGGCCCGGCCGGTGGCGCCGCAGGCGGGCCGCAAGTCCGGCAGCGCCGTCAGCGCCGCGTCACACCCGGCCCGGCCAGACCGGGCACGCGGCGCTGATGATCGGGA